>CAWAOU010000024.1:0-668587 GCA_963783675.1 uncultured Gammaproteobacteria bacterium | reverse complement strand
GTGGTCGGAGGTTCGAATCCTTCCGGGCGCGCCAGTTAAATCAATAACATACGTGCCCACTCGGTGCGCCTATTTTGGCCCGCCTCTTAAAATGGTCGCGTTTTTGGTCGCGCTGGCTAAAAGCTGCCCGACGAGCGACAGCAAGTCAGTGCACACCCTCGACCGCCTGCGGCGTGCCACCCTGAGCCTCACCAGCCTCACTGAATGCAGCGAAGCCCGCGGGGGGTTCGGCACAGCCTACTACCCCCGCGCGCGGCCATCCTGGCGGTTCTATTTGGCATCCGGTCCGTCGGATACCGGGAAGCGGGATCATGGACACCCGCACACCACGCCGCCGGCATCCTTGAACACCGGCGCTCCGGGTCACAGGCGGGCGGACTGGGCAAGACGAAAACCAATGTTGTTGTTCCTGTTGTCGCGGTTCCTGTTGTTGCGGTTCGCCGACCGGAGGTTCTCCGGTTCGTTGTTCCAGGAGCCGCCGCGGATCACGCGCTGGTCGCCGTCTTGTCCCGCTCCCCTACGAAACGGTATAGCTCGGAAAATCGTCCGGCGCAGCCCGCGGGTGTCGGCGTGGCGGGCGTGGCCGAGCCAGCTCTGCACCGACGGGTCGAAATCCGCGAAGTTCAAGCGGCCGGCGCCGTACCCGTCCGCATAGCGGCGCAGCTTGCGTGCGAAGCGATGGCCGTTGTCGTTGCGCAGCAGCCGGTGATTGGGAAAGACCCGGTATCCCAGCACATCCACACCCACGCGGACCGGCATGATCTCGGCCTTGCGCGGGTGAAGCCGCAGACGGTCGAGTTGCAGGCGGGCGCCGATCGCATCCCGAAGCTCACTCAGTCGGCCCTTGTCGTTGTCGAGCAGCACCATGTCATCGACATAGCGCAGGTACGCTTTCGCTCCCAGCCGCTCCTTGACGAAATGGTCGAAGGCATCCAGGTACAGGTTGGCAAAGAACTGACTGGTCAGATTGCCGATCGGTATACCGGCCCTTCGAACTATTGGGGTGAAAAGATCGTCACCCGGGAAGTAGCGCGGCGACTCAGGATAGCCGGGACTGGAATCGATAATCGTGTCGATGAGTTCGAGCGTTGGGCGGTCCTTCAGATGCCGGCGTATCTTCTCCTTCAGAATGTCGTGGTCGATGGACGGAAAATAACGCGCTACATCGAGCTTGAGCACGTATCGGTATCGGCGCGCCCAACCCTGGTACCGGTCCACTGCCCTGTGCACACCCTTCCCGACTCGGCATGCGTAGCTGTCGTGGATAAAGCTGCGGTCGATGGGCGCCTCGATGACGTTAATGAGCGCGTGATGGACGACGCGGTCGCGAAACGGGGCGGCGGTGCCATCGACGTTCCGAAACTGTAGTGATCTGGCCGGTTTGAAACGGCCGGTGTCGGCATAGAGTTCAGGCCAGGTTTCCCCACTCCCAACATCCCCATCGTCGCGACTGCCCGGCTGAGTAGACGGCGTACGTAGCGGCGTTGTGTTCATGAGGCAGAGCGGGGTCGGACCACGGCAATCCGTTGAAACAAATCGAGTTGGTAGTCCACAGGCGAGCCGAATCGAGCTTAGTGGAGCATTTTCGCCGGCGAAAACGCGCCTCTTAAGACTATGTGCGTAGGCCTACGACCCGACCCAGTTACACGCGTTCTTTCGGTACCCAAATGCGGCCTCTAAGCGCCAGAACCGCCTGAAACTGCCCATAATATTGATACAAATTAATCAATTGGCTTGGTCCGACCCCGTCGACTGATTGGCTTGCTCCGACCCCTTCGACTGGCACGGCAACATTCAAAGTGCTGTTCGTTTTCCTCGTGTTGGCACATAACCGACGGCGGATAGTCCACTTCAATGTTACGGAGCATCCGAGCGCACAGTGGACAGCCCAGCAGCTCGTTGAAGCGTTTCCTTTCGATACCGCTCCGCGCTATCTGTCACGAGATGGTGATGGCATCTACGGTGATCGGGTTCGGCGAAGGATTGATTCTCTAAGCATCGACGAGATCGTCACGGCGCCGGCCTCGCCCTGGCAAAATCCTTATGTGGAGCGAATGATCGGGAGCCTTCGTCGAGAGCTTCTCGACCACGTGGTCGTCCTCAATGAGCGTCATCTCAAGCGACTGCTGTCATCGTATTTGGACTACTATCATCCTTGGCGGACGCACCAATCCTTGATGAGGGCTGCACCGGATGGGCGCCCGATTCGCTCGGCTAGAGCGGGCGACGTGACCGAGCATCCAGCGGTCCACGGACTTCATCATCACTACCTTCCGATGGCTCAGTGATTTACCGACGAGCCTCCGGCTCTCCTCCCCGCTCGGCCGCACCCGTTGAGTTCAAGTTCTCTTCGTTGGCGCATGAAGCGACGGATCAATATTGATGATCGACAGCTCCGCTGGGGCAAGAGACGATTCGCCTTGTTCGGAGGCTGCGCCACGCCGGTCTCTGTGCCTTCCGGCGACAATCTCTGGCGCTCCCGGCAAGACATGTTCTAGTGGCTTAAGGACTCGTGAGTTTCGACTCTGCGCTAGGGTCGGCGAATACGCAGCTTACGATCGGTCGCAACCAGAAAACAGCCACGCCAGGCCTAGACGTCCTCTCTTTCAAAAAGACTACGAACCCGCTCTAACAATGCACGTCGCCCCGGTTTTGCTAACCGAACCAATAGAACACCATAGTGCGTTCCCGGAGCGAATGTTCGGATGTCGGAAAAATCCAGATCCTGCGTGATAAGAAAACGTTCCGACCTCTGAGCTGCCTGCCATATAGTTTCGTCCGGCTGTCCCACCAGTCGTTCGTCCGCGACTGTATCCGCGTCATGACCGTATGAGCGCAAGACCCCAGTGAGAACAACCGGAAGGTTCTCGTCCAGTTTGATCCTCATGCAACGTCGGGTACGCCGGGTACAGGCAGGTCTTCTTCGGCCGACGTCGCTGCAAAGGCGATGGCCGCCCGAACATGTTCCTCCCGCAGCGTGGGGAAGTCCTCTACAATCTCCTTGATGGCGGCGCCTTCGGCGAGACTTGCCAGGACCGTACGAAGCGTGACACGTGTCCCCTTGAGGACCGTCTCGCCGCCGCAAACCTCGGGATCACGCGCAAAATACTTTTCGTAGTCCATTCTGACCACTCCAGATACTACGTTTGCTGACTGTAACATAGGGTCCGGAATACGCAGAGCGCAATAGAGCCAAACGGAACGATTTTATTGGACAGCGATTTCCCCAATTTCGTTGCTGCAACAAAAGGATACGCGAACCAAGGTGGAAGACTTCGAACCAGGTGGTCGGAGGTTCGAATCCTTCCGGGCGCGACATTAAATCAATGGGTTAGCCAGCTTCAGCATCTAACCCAATCTCACTTTCCGACAGTTTTCCGACAACATTCCTCTTGCGTCGGATCACAGTGAGCGTTGGGGCCTGCGCAATGCCCCGGTCTACGATCTTCTCCACCGCGTCCAGCAATTCACTCAGCTCCGCAGCTGAGTAGTGGGTCGTGATATCGCCACTGGCGTGTGGGTGGCGAATTCGTAGTCACGCCGCCATCGGGGTCTGAAACAGTCCGGCGCAATGATGTCGCCAGGTGTAATGTTTGAACGTAAGCGCGCGTGCGAGTCGATAAACCCGCGCGGTGATCGGGCGCGGTACCATCAAGCGGGCTTTGTCACAAACATCGAGAGGCGTTAAGAAGTGACGGCGCGCCCTGATTTTAGACGTAAGTAGCCGTCGCCCATTCGTTGAACGAACGTGCGCGAAAATACCGATAGGTTGCCGCGCTCATCGCGTGCCTACGCGAGTTGATGAGATTGCGAACAAGGCCGTGAATTACCAAGAACCTCTGTGCCGTTGCTACCGTTCGGAACCGTTTCATTTGGCGTTCTTTTTCACGTGTAGCGCGATGAGACGCCTCGCATAAGTTGTTTGAGTATTGGGTCGTGTCGTGCGGTACGGTTGGAATCATTTCGCTGTGTGCGACCCGGTAGCCCCCCAATTTATCGGTCACGATGCCATTCGGTACGGTTCGTTGGCCTTTTAGCAACTTACGAAAGAAGCGTTTAGCGGCTAAGCCGTTTCGGCGTTTTTGTAGCAAGATATCAATGACATCACCGTCTTGGTCGACGGCGCGCCACAGATAATATCGTTGGCCGCCAATCGACATAAAGACTTCATCTAGGTACCAGTGGTCACCTTGAGTTGGGCGTTGTCGCCGAAGACGGCGAGCGTATTCGGGCCCGAATTTCAAACACCATCGACGAATGGTTTCGTAAGAGACATTGATGCCGCGTTGGGCCAGTAATTCTTCAACATCACGCAAACTCAACGTGAACCGCACGTAGAGCCACACGGCGTGCGAAATAATCTCGGGCGGAAAGTGGCAACCGCGATAGAGTAAATCTCGTTTCATCCCAGCAGTATGGCGTGACCGCCCATCTTTGTGACAAAACCGTTGGGACTCTCCCTGTAGGGCTGTACTCAAGAAGCGGACTCTCCGGGCTCCGATTGACAACCTTGACATGCTCGACCTCATCAGCGAGTCCCGATTCGAGAACCGCGATCCTTGCAACGCGCGCATAGGGGGAATTCTGCGTGTAGAACAGTTTCATCATGACGTCGCTCGACGGGCCAGCGCTTCGATGTGCTCAGTGGACGTACCGCAGCAACCCCCGAGGTACGCTGTGCCGTACGCGGAATTCAGCGGCCAGAGATTGGCTCCGAAGTCAGCCGGTACCTCTGTGTCGAGTTCAGCCAGACCGTCCAGTTCTTCTGGTGCTTTCGCCGAAGTATTTGCATCAAGTCCGGTAATGCGGTCAGCCGCTTCGGGATTGCGCGATTGGGTTACAGTCATCGCGGCGGCGAAGACGGACGCATGGACACAATTCACGTTGTAATTGGCCGGCGGCAGACGGGTTTCGTTGTCGATGTGGTCGATCGCTTCATAGAGGGGCGTTCCGTCCAGAATCGTCCCGTCCCGCCGAACCACGAAACTTAGGACATACGGCAACCCCGTTTCAGCCATGCAGCGCGAGATACCCATCGCTTCCTCAGACGAAGGCAGCGTTTTCGCGATCAAGAAATCAACGCCACTATCGGCCAGTTCGAGGATCTGTCCCCGGTGATACTTCTCGGCGTCGTCAGCAGACGGCGCCTTCTCGGGCAGGTAGCCATCTCCCTTCGGCCCGCTGGTACCACCAATCAAGATCGGATGCCCGTTTGAGCCGTATTCAGCTCGCATTTCCAGCAGGAGCTGAGTGCTGTCACGATTGGTCGGCATTCCGGCGAAGCGCGAGAGCGAGATGCGTTCCTGACTAGCTCTCCAGGTTGGAGTGGTCGCCACCATGGGCAACCTATAGTTCTGACCAATGTCCAGGTACTCGCGGAAGACATTTTTCAGAACCTGTCGGGAATGATCTTCGTAGACCAGGCTGGCATGGAAAATATACTGATCAAGGACAACGGCTTCGCTTCGGCGAAGGCGCTCGTACATCGAGCCCTGGCCAAGCACGAAACCATCACTGTGCATGATTGTTTCATACACCGGCGTCGCCTCCAGAATCGGACCACTCTGACATTGTAGACTGCCGAAGCGACCTGCTCGCGGCGGGCGCACCCCCGCGAGTGGCTTCGCTTGGCGTCCAGAGCGGAACACATGCAGCTGTGGGTGGCGAATTGTTGCTCCTTCATGCAAAACAGCCACTTGGTCAACCTTGCGCCTGAGGGTGGTTCTTCCCTACCCTATCTGGCCACGAAGGACCTGCTCGTCCTCTTCGCTCATCCGCTGACCACGCTCGCCAAACTCCTGGGACCGAGCGGCACACGATCAGTTATCGCCGATAGCCTCCTCATGAAGCAGCAACTGCTGGTCATCAATCGGTCGAGGCGCCGCGCACCGAATCTCTCGGCCATGGACCGAATCCTGCTCGGCTTCTGGTCGCTGTTTCTCGCTCCACGCCGGATCTTACGGGCAGCCGTCATCATCCGGCCATCGACACTACTGAAATTTCACGAGTCTCTTGAGAAGCGCAAATATCGCCTGCTCTTCTCATCACGCAGGATGGGCAAGCCCCGCACCAAAGGGCCTTCTCAAGGACTCATCCGCGTGATCCTTCAACTGAAGCGCCGCAATCCCCAATTCGGGTGTCCGCAGATTGCACTCATCGTCCGAAGAACCTTCGGCGTGGAGATCGACAAGGATGTGGTCCGCCGGGTGCTGGCCAAACGTTACCACCGCGCGCTTCACGACAAGCCGGCACGCACTCGATTTTGTTCATCGAGCGCGTAATCGACCAACTCACCAGCGATATCTTCTAACAAGTCGAGCGCCTTGCGGTCGACCGGTTCGACCAGGTAGCCCAGTCGCAGCACATCGCCACGCTTCGAAAAGTGGGGGGCGATACCGAGGAAGCCGAATCCGTCCAATTCCAATTGCTCCGCGACAATGGCCGATGCCGTATCGGCTAACGGAAGCTCGACGTATACCACTTCCAGATGCGCACGCTCGACAAGCTCACGTCGTGTTTGGCGTATGAGTTGTACCGTGTTCTCGCCAATCGTATCTGCACGGACGTTTGCCCGGGCTGCGCCGGTGTCGATCTTGACCGCAAGCGTTCCCTGACCTGACGGCGGGAGTCCATCGCGGAACTCGATCGGGCACTGCAGCCGCCGGTAAATTTCGCCGACGATCGATCGGTGCCGGGTCGGCACGTAGACAGCGCGCGCGGACGGTGGTTTGAGCCACTGAAAAAACAGGAGGCAGGTTACCCGCTGAGGCTGCTCGGTTCGCTTGTCGAAGTGCTCTTTCTTCGGCGCGATCGCCAGGTCAACGGAGGTGAGTTGACTGCCGTGGGCCGCGTTGGATTTCTGCGTCAACGTGTGCACCGTGACGGCGTCAGCGATACCATCCGATCAAGTCCAAGCCTCGCGCCTCTTCCAGTGCATGTTGCTTCATTCGATCCAGCAGGCCTCGTCTGCGATGAGACGGGTCGACGACCGCCTGTCCACCTTCAGCGACGGGACCCTCTTGATTCCGCTCCAGCGCGTAATGGCCGACGACTTCGCCGTCTTCACTGACTGCGACGTACGAAAGCACCACGCCGCGTTCATTCTGCGCCGCGACGCGATCCGGATAGTAAACGTCTTCGTTGAAATAGGTGTTGCCATAGGTCCGATACATGAGCTGTGAAACTTGCTCGGACTCATCGGCTCGCATCCGACGAATCGTGTATTGCTGCTCCGGCGCCAGCGGCTCGCAATCGGAAAACCGCTCGATTCGCCCGGCGCTGGCAACGTCCGCAATGTGGGAATCGTGCAGCCATTTCACCACCTGAAGCGCCTTGCCTTCGGGGCCAAACGTCAGCCAATGCACTTCGTCGGCGACTTCGGCGGCAAGGGTTCCAAAGCGATTCATCGCGCTCGGGTCGGTTGGTTTCAACCGCCGCTCCAACAAATGAATATCCATTGGGATGCCAAAATCGCGAACCCGGATTTCCAGCTTTCCGTGTTCTTCTTGAATCGAAAGTTCGATCAATCCCTGGTCGCCTGGCGCGTAGGCATTCAGGACCGCGTCCTGGACGGCTGCATCGGTGAACGTTTCAAGCTTGCCGGCGATCTCCGATGGCAGCGGGAATTGCTGTAGCGTCGCATTCATGAAGGCTCGAACGCTGGGCAGATGGATCTGATCATTGCCGAACGTCAGTTTCAATTGCATGCGAATTCCTGATGTTTGAGACCAAGATCGGTAGGCCGGCTCTGGTTTTTCGCTGGCCGTCACGCCGGCCCGGCGGTAGTACTGGCTGCAAGTCGCTCTTCAGCCATTCGCAACAGTTTCACGCGGTCGACCTTGCCAGTGGCGTTCAACGGCATTTCGGCCAGAAATACGATTTCCTCCGGCGCTTTGTAACCGACACGATCGCGAGCGAAACTGATCAGTTCCATGGCGGAGGGCTGTGACGCTCCCTCCTTTAGTGTCACGTATGCTCGAACGTTCTCCCCATGCACGAGATCGTGAATGCCAATCACCCCGGCTTCGGCGATCGATGGATGCTCCGTCAGGGCTTCCTCCACCTCTTGGGGACAGATGTTTGAGCCATCGTGGATGATGATCTGCTTCTTCCGGCCACAAAACCACAAGTATCCATCCTCGTCGACCCTCATCATGTCGCCAGTGTCGAGCCAGCCGTCGACGATCGTTTCCGCAGTGGCTTTCGGGTTTTCCCAGTAACCGATCATATTGGCTTGGGAGCGAACCCAGAGTCGCCCAGGCGTGCCGACTGGTACTTCGGCGCCCGAATCATCACGCAGCGACATTGCGTATCCAGGGACAGAGTTTGCCGATGGAGCCCATTCGGTTTTCGCCGGATGGCGGATTGATCGTCGAGAGGCCGATCTCCGTCATGCCGTAGCTTTCATCAATCGGAAATCCGGCAATCGCCGTGAAATCGCGTTCGAGTTTCGCGGAGACCTTGTCGCCACCTGAGGAACACAAGCGAATCGAAGCGAAGTCACTCGAGCCTGCGTCATGGTCCCGTACCAGGGCAATCAAGGCCGCCGGCAACATCCACAGTACGGTGGGGCGAAACTCTCGCAACAGCGGCAAAATCTCAGGACCATCGCTGCCGCGTGGAATCAGCACGCGCCCCCCCGCAGTGAGCATTGATAGCCCGAGCAGCGAAGCCGCCAATATGCGAAAGTGACGCGCCGGGCAGGAGCGTGTCGGCGTCCGTGAACTGACATCCCGTTGATCGAGCCGTCGATCATCCGAAAAAATGTTCGCCGTGTGTGCGCCACCCCTTTGGGCTTGCCCGTGCTGCCGGACGTGAAATAGATGAACGTTGCTGCGTCAGGGTCGGGCGTTGGAAAGGTTGCAGCGGGTTGCGGCTCTTCAACCAACTCTTCGTAATGACGGCCGGCACCGTCATCCGCTTTGTAGCGAACGACGCCTTTGGATAGTTTTTTTCCGAGCTTGCTGGCGGCGACATCCTCGTCACGTTCGGCATGATGTAGCAGCAATGACGCACCGCTGACTTCCAAAGCATGATCGATTTCCGGTGCCATGTACCGATAGTTCAGGGGCGTCGCCACCAAACCTGCTTTCAAACAGGCCAGGTAATGAATGACCAAGGCCGGCCGATTCGGCATCAGCGAAGCGACGCGATCGCCAGGTTGCAAACCCAGGCGCAGGTATTGGGCCGCCAAACGGTTGCTGATCTCAGCGAGCTGACGCCAGCTCATCTGCGTCTTGGCGGAAGCCAATGCAAGTTCGTTGGGTTTTGTCTTGAGACCGCGCTCCAACGGATCGGAGGCTGGATCGATCTCGACCAGGTTTGGTTGGGCAAAAGGCACGTTGTTCTCCGAAAAGGATGATGATGGTACAAGAATGGTACTCTGGGTTGTTCAGGATAGCGGAAATCGTCGGTAGGCTAGGGAGCCTGCGCGGCAGAAAAGGAACGGTTTGCGGCCATTTCGGCCCGATTCCGCGATCCTCCTGGTCACATAGCGACGGCTATGCTTCTCGGACGATCCCGGAATCGTTCTCGGACTGGACGGCGCCTCACCTCATTCATTTCTACCGCAATGAAGAAAGGACGATTCAAGTCATCCAAGCACTGGATCGATGACGAAGTGCTGGTTCTGTTTGCCAGCGTGGTCGCCGAAGCTCGCTACACGGGCCACTATGGTCCGCGGGGCGCGTCGCAAGACCTCCGTGCCATCAATCGACTGCTGCTCCATCGGGCACGTGACGAGCGACAACCTGAGCCGGACCAACAGCGGCTATTGGCCAAGACCGAGCACCTGCTTGACGACAAAGGTCATGCTTTGGCCATTGAGTGGATAGCACGTGAACTGATAGGAAGAGGGTCCGTCGGCGGAAGAGCTGTGCGGCATTTCTTCGATCTCGCTTTGAAGCAATCCTGCTGAGGAGAGTATGGCAGCCAAGACGGAACCTGACAGCGGCTCAATGGCCATCGCCCAGCGTATTGCGGATGAACTGGGGCTGACGCTGCGTCAAGTGGCGGCCGTGGTCGAGCTCTTGAATTCGGGCAATACGATTCCATTCATCGCGAGGTATCGCAAGGAAGCGACCCAGGGACTCGATGAGATTGCCTTGCGGGCGATCGAAGACGCTTTAGAGAAGGCGACGGCGTTGGCAGCGCGCAAGGAAACCGTGCTGAGGACGATCGAGGAACAAGATCAACTCACCGAGGAACTCCGCTCGGCGATTGAACGGTGCACGGACATGCGCGAATTGGAGGCAATCTACTTGCCGTTCAAGCCGAAACGCCGCACCCGCGCGACAATCGGGCGCCAGCGAGGGCTGCAGCCACTGGCGGACTTACTCCTCCGCCAGGAGCCGTTGGGTTGCTCCAACAAAGACACGCTGCAAAGGTTTGTTAACGCCGAACTGGACGTGCCTGATTGCGATGCCGCCCTGCAGGGCGCACTCGATATCATCGCCGAGCAGTGGTCAGAGGACGCCTCGACGCGTGCCTGGATGCGGGATCAGGCATTTGCCAACGGCAACGTTTGTTCGCGAGTCAAGCGTGGCAAGAAAGAAGAGGCGAGCAAATTCGATTTGTACATCGATCACCAGGAGTCGGCGCGGCGGATCCCCTCGCATCGACTCCTGGCGATGCTCAGGGGTGAAGCGCAAGGGTTGTTGAATGTCAGCGTGGCAATTGACGAAGCGCAGATTCTCCCTCAGTTAACGCAGAAGCTGGTCCACAATCGCGCCTTCGAATTCCGGCAGGAATTGGTGTCAGCGGTGCATGATTGCTACGAGCGATTGCTAATGCCGGCGACGCAATCGACGGTGCTGCAAACGCTGAAAGAACGGGCCGATGAGGAGGCGATTGGGGTCTTCGGCAAGAATCTGCGCGAGCTGCTGCTGGCGGCGCCCGCGGGACCTCGCGTGACGATCGGCATCGACCCTGGATTTCGCACTGGCTGCAAAGTGGCCGTGGTCGACCAAACCGGAAAGTACCTGACAGACACGGTGATCTACCCAACGCCACCACGAAGTGAGATGCAGGCGGCCGGCAAGACGCTACTGGCACTGATCGAAAAGCACCGGGTCGAGCTGATCGCGATCGGCAACGGAACCGCGTCGCGCGAAACCGACGCGTTCGTCGGTGCGTTGATTCGAGATCATCGATTGGACGTCACAAAAGCCATGATCAGTGAGTCGGGTGCATCGATTTATTCGGCCAGTGAGCTTGCGGGTAAAGAGTTCCCCGATTTGGACGTCACGGTTCGCGGCGCGATAAGCATCGCCCGCCGGTTGCAAGACCCACTGGCGGAGCTCGTGAAAACGGATCCGAAGTCGATCGGCGTGGGGCAGTACCAGCATGACGTGAACCAAACCCAACTCCGCAAGTGTCTGGATCGTGTGGTCGAATCGTGTGTCAACCATGTGGGTGTTGACTTGAACATGGCGAGCGTCCCGCTGCTTTCGCACGTTGCAGGGATCGGGACCAAACTGGCTGAAAACATCGTCGATTTCCGCAACGAGAACGGGCGATTCACGGATCGGAAGCAGCTCATTCAGGTGCCCAAACTCGGCAAAAAAGCGTTCGAGCAGGCGGCTGGTTTTCTCCGTATTCGAGAAGGTGATTCGCCGCTGGACAACTCTGCGGTGCATCCTGAGAGCTATCCGGTCGTTCAACGCATGGCAAAGAAGCTCGGCACCAATCCGAAGTCGCTGGTCGGGAACGCCGCGTTGAGTCAGAAGCTCCGGCCGGAGGATTTCGTCGACGACTGCTTCGGCATGCCAACGATCGTGGACATCATTGCCGAACTTGCCAAGCCGGGCCGAGATCCACGCAGCGAGTTTCGAGCGGTGCGTTTCGACGATAGCGTGAATCAGATGGAGGACTTGAAGCCCGGGATGGTGCTGGAAGGCGTCATCACGAACGTCACCCATTTTGGCGCATTCATCGACATTGGTGTGCATCAAGATGCGCTGATCCACATTTCGCAACTGGCCAACACGTTCGTCAAAGACCCGAGCGAAGTGGTGTCGGTGGGCGACGTTGTCAAAGTGAAAGTCTTGGAAATCGACGTCGCACGCGAACGGATATCCGTCACCCGCAAATTTTAGAGCATTCTCATCATAAGTGTAGGACCATCGAAAAAAGGGGCCGATGGCACGCGCTTAAACTTTCAACAACTGCACGGTTTGAAGGTGCGGTCGGCGGGTAAGTATATCAAGCGCTTTGCTGACGACGTTCTTTGGCGCCGGTTCTTGTTCGATAGTGATCTGTAAACCCGGTCAGCGACCTTCGAGGTCATTTGATAGGCTCAGCAACATCAACATCGCAGGGACGCGATCATGGTTGCTCTCGGTTCCGGGTAGCGGGTAGCCACGCACGGAGCCGCACCCAAATACAGGGGGAAAAAGACCTGAGCCAGGCCAGGATCTTGTGCAGGTTATGGCCGCAGGCCACCATCGCACCACCGATCCGGCCTTTGAGGAAACAGCGTCCCAGGTGGCCATCGTTCTTCAAATGCCCGATCTCGGGCTCAATGGCACTTCTACGTTTCAACTCTCGCCTGATCGTGCGCGTCACGCCCCTCTTCTGTCCTGAGATGAACACTTTCGTCGGTAGTGTCAATTTTCTTGCGCACTTTTGAATTAGCGGTGCTCACGCGGTAGCGGATTCTGTTGTCTGTTTGAACAACGGCTCCATGTTCAGATAGCAGCCCAGCAACGGTGACGGCTGGCCTGGTGACCGGCGCAACGGGGAAACGGGGAAACGCGTGTCAGTGGAGCCGTGGTTGGGGGGATTCAGGCCCTGAAAATTCGTTTCAGACCTCTTCTCAGGGCGGATCGACGACCGGTCGGTAGCACCCACGGAGGCTAGGAGCAACGGTCGCCGGACAAAAGGCGTTTTATCCTTCCATACGTAACTCAGCGTGTCGTCCATCATTTGGTCATGTCGAATCGCAACGACATATTGATCTAGCGCAGGCTTTTCCCCGTTCCGACTGGGAAATTGTTGCCAGAGTGAGTAGAAAGTATCTCGACGCACGAAGAAAAGTGCGGGCAGCACGATTCTCAGAGCGAGGCCGTGCTGACTATTCGCTACCAGAGTTTGGGAGGATGCACATGCAACCGGCAGATCGTAGAGACCGGCGGTTCCATCGATTCGTCGTCATGGCTTGGATGCTGGTGTGGGTCGTCTGCGCGGCGGCTGTCACTGTCGACTCGGCAGCGGCTCAAGGCCAGCCCGCCGCGGCGCAAGCCACCGCGGAGGACAATAACCCAAGGGCGAATTTCTGGCGTGCCATACGCCGTGGCGTGGAAGGTTACTCGGCGGTTCAGGGCCAGGAAACCAACGTGTTGATCCAGGGCTCGGGTGAGAACTGGCGCATGGCTCGGGAACGGTTGCTGGTCCCCATCGTGAGTGGACTGCTCGGCGCCGTGCTGGTGATCATTCTGCTCTATCACATTCTGCACGGACGGATCCCACTCGAGGGTGGACGCTCCGGTCGGCGGGTGCGGCGCTTCTCGCTCAACCAGCAGCTCGTGCACTGGTTCGCCGCCATCTTGTTCGTTCTGCTCGGCCTGACCGGAATCGTGCTGCTGCTCGGTCGGTCAGTGCTGATCCCGCTGATGGGGAAGGACGCGTTCGCCGTCAGTGCGAGCCTATCAAAGGAAGTACACAATCTGTTCGGCCCGATCTTCATCCTGGCGGTTCTGTTGATGCTGTTCAGCTACATCCGCGGCAATGGGTTCAGCCGGATCGACTGGCTCTGGTTGAAGCGCGCGGGTGGCCTGTTCGGCAAGGGGCATGTGGCGGCCGGCAAGTACAACATGGGTCAGAAGCTCTGGTTCTGGTCGGTGGTTCTGATCGGGACCGTGCTGTGCGGCAGTGGGCTGGTTCTGGATTTCGCCGTGGTCGGTCAGGAGCGCTGGATCATGCAGTTGGCTCAGATCTCCCATGTGGTCGGAGCCGTGGTGCTCATGGTGGCGGGCATCGGACACGCCTACATCGGCAGCGTAGGCATGGAAGGGGCGCTGGAGGCTATGACCCAGGGAGAGGTCGATGCCAACTGGGCCAAGGAGCACCACTCGCTCTGGTACGAGCAGATCGAAGCCGGTGAGGGGAATCCAGCTGAAGGCACCAAGGCACCGCAGGCGGGCTCGGCTCCAGCGGCAGGAGCGGCGACCAGTGGGCGCTGACGCGACGCGCCGGCGAGCGCAGAACACGCCGGACCAGAACAAAATGAGGGAAGACAAATGACATTCCTAGAATTCACCGAAGGGCCCATGTGGCGGTTCGCCGCCTTCGTGTTCCTGCTGGGCGTTTTCTGGCACCTGGCACACTGGTTGATGCGGCGCCATCCCAAGGATCTTTCCAAGCCCCTGGGGTCCGGATTCGCGGGCGCGGTGGGCACGCTGTTCAGACATTTTCTGCCTTCCCCGCACTTTCTCAGCCGCAACTGGCTGGTCACTTTCGCCGGCTATGCCTTCCATCTCGGCCTGTTCGCGCTCATCCTGTTCTTCGGCCCTCACATTGAGTTCATCCAGACACACATCACCGGGTTCGGTTGGGAGCCGATGCCGTACTGGGGGTTCATCGTGGCCTGCCAGTTGGCTTTTGCCGGCCTGCTGATTCTCTGGCTGAAACGGGTGCTCGATCCCGTGTTGCGCCTGATCTCCGACAGCGGGGACCAAGTGGGTACCCTGCTGACTTTCATTGTCATGCTGACGGGCTGTATGGCCCTGATGCAGTCCTACGATTTTCTGCGGGCCCTGCACATGCTGACGGTGAATCTGTGGTTGATCTACTTTCCCTTCAGCCGCCTCATGCACGCCTTTACCTGGGTACTCAGCCGCGCTGAAACCGGCGCGGTCTACGGCCGACGGGGGAGTTCACTATGAGCGCTCGGGACACCATCGACCGTTTGATGGAACGGACCAATCCGGCGATCGCCAGTTATTTGGACGCCTGCGTCCATTGTGGTCTGTGCGCCGCGGCCTGCCACTTCTACGAGACCAGTGGCGACCCGCGACACACGCCGGCGTACAAACTCAAACCTCTGGAGAAGGCTTATAAACGACACAAAGCGCCGTTCTCCAATCTCCGCAAAGCCTTTGGCCTCGCCCCGCCGGAGGTCAGCGATGGGGAATTGCGTGAATGGCAGGAGTTGATCTACGACACCTGCACCATGTGCGGGCGCTGCACCCTGGCCTGCCCCATGGGCATCGACATCGCCGGCACCATCGGCGTGATGCGCACCGCCATGTTCGAGGGCGGTTTCACCCCATCCGATCTGGTGGAGCAGGCGCAGCGGGCCAAAGACGTGGGCAGTCCGCTGGGGGTCACCCCTGAGCTGTTGGCGGAGCGTCTGGAGTGGATTGCCGACGAGTTCGAGACCGAGGTTCCCCTGGACAAGGCGGGCGCGGAAGTGATGCTCACCGCCAGTTCCATCGAGGTCATGAAATACACCGAGTCCATCGGTTCCATGGCCAAGATTTTCAACCACGCGGGGGTCAACTGGACGTTTTCCAGCAAGGGTTACGAGGCCACCAATTTCGGGGTCTTGTCCGGCAATGGCGATGTCAACCGGACCATGGTGACCCGGCTGGTGGACGCCGCCGAGGAACTGCAGGTCAAGCTGGTGGTGATCCCCGAATGCGGCCATGCGCTGGGGGCTTTGCGCTGGACCGGTCCCAATGTCATCGGTCGTGAATTGCCCTTTGAGGTGCTGCACATCAGCGAGTACCTGGCCAAACTCAAACGGGACGGGCGCCTCAAGCTGAAGAGCTATGGCAAACCCATGACCTACCATGACCCGTGTCAGGTGTCTCGCCGTGGCGGGGCCACCAAGGCCGCCCGCGAGCTGCTGAACGGATTCGCCCAGGATTTCCGGGAGTCGAAACATGCCGGCACGGCCAACTGGTGCTGCGGCGGTGGCGGAGGCGTCATCAGTATCAGCGACCCGAAGACGGTGGACGGGCGCTTGAAGGCGTTCAAGATCAAGATGGACCAGGTCGACGATACCGAGGCTGATGTAGTGGTGTCGGCCTGTTCAAACTGCCGACTGGCGCTGGATGACGGGGCCAAGCACTACGCGTGGGGACGGGAAATCACCAACCTGGCTGAGGTGGTGGCCGAGCAGCTGGAAGAGTAATCGGTCCGCCGGCCGACGGTGCCGCCCGAAAGCCTCGGTCCCGGCTTTCGGGCGGACCGCCACAGATGTTCACCTGCTGTCGGTCATTGGTTGACGGCTGACTTTCTACGCTATCGCACTCCATTTCCCAGCGCCGTCTGCGCGCGGCACTCTTGAACTCACGAGCGGTGCCTTTACCTCGACGGATCAGAGGTCGGGACGTGACATCCCGTTGGTGGCCTTACCGGTCAGGAGCCTGGCCGGCTGTACGATCCACGGTTCGACCAGAGACCTCATGCGGCGACGAAGCAAATTGCCTTGGCGCCGGAGTTCGCCTTGTGACGAGGCGTTGCGGCCGCAATAATGACGCCATTCGGGTGATCTGTCTCCCCGTTGCTGGACAGGTGTCGTGAAGCATTCATTGTTCGTGGCTTGCACCGGTATCGCGGCTCTGATCGTAGGGGTGGTGCCGTCATGGGCTGGAGATCCGGCTGCAGAGGTGCTCGGGCGATCCAGGGAGCACTGCCGTTCCATAAACGAGGGCGAGTTCCATGCTGACGATGGTGCTGTAACGCAAATCGACCTGACGGGCGACGGCGTCCCGGAACAGGTCGTCGATGCCAGCCATTTCTCATGTTCGACGGCGGTGACGCCGTACTGCGGCACGGGTGGCTGCCCGCTGACCGTCATCGTCGACCGCAAGCCGGTCGAATTCCAGGCGCTGCGCTGGAAGGTCATAAACTGGGACGACCAGCCCGTATTGCTTCTGCACGTGCACAGTGCGGCATGCGACTCGAACGACTGGCAGCCTTGCATCAACGCGTTGGTCTGGAGTGACGGCAGCTTCCGCGGTGTCGTTTCCCGTCCGTAGCCGGCCAGCCACTACCTGGGGCTTGAACCGAGTGCCCACCCCAAAGTTTGCGCTCTGGTTGGCGCTCGCCTTCTCCATTGGCTGGCTGGCTATTCTCCTGGCCGGCGCCGATTTTCCGCCCCCGCGCGGATTTCTGTGGATCGTGCTGCTGGATCTCATCGCCGGCGGCTGCGTCTACTTCAGGGTTCCGGATTACCTGCACTGGCAATCGCTAAGGCTACCGTGTCGATTTCTGCGTGTAGTAGGCGACGGCATCTTCATCGGCCTTGTTTTCGCGACAGTGCCAATCATGGTCGGCGGCGGTGAACCATCAGTCACGCCGACATGGATCGACAGGGGCATCTGGTTTGCAGTCCTGGCACTCGTTGGTGTCCTCAACACGAATCTGGTCTACGCCTGCTGCGCGGTCCGTCGTTACCTTAGCGAGCGTCAGGGCCGCGAGTGTTGAGCAGGGCCTGAGCCGTAGACGTTGGTGTCGAAGGTACCTGCCGCGCGGCATCGTACCCGCAGAGCGAGCCTGGACGGCCCCCAGGGACGTGTGTCACCGTTACGAGCCTCCGACCTTCGCGTACCGTACGATCTGATAGACCGCGACGTTGCCGCGCGTGAGAAGCCTGACGATGTCGGGCACGCCCTGTATCGGCAGCATTAGTTCAAAGCCGTGCGTGAGCCGCTGCAACTGCGCGGCGTGCGCTATTCCCAGGAATTCCCTCAGTAGCTGCTCCACGCTTCCGTCGACATCCCGTATCTCGAAATAGAATCTGTAGAGATCCTCGGTATAGTCGAGCGGCGTGCCGATTTTCGACGTCTCGAACGACGGCTTGGCGTCATCTGATATCATCGTCGGTCTTCAATTAGACCTGGGAGTCTCTGATCTATTCGTGAACATGCATCTTGGGACTGAAATGCACAGCTTCATCGTTGCAAATCTTGGCAATAGAACAACTATTACCCACGATCTGGGCCTTGAATCTGAACATTTCACCGTCCAATCTGCTTCGTCCAGAACAAATCAGACCGTCCCTAGGTTTCTGTAGCGAACGACCCGTTAATCCGCCACACCCAATTGGGAAAAAGCTTCATCTCGGGTCATTCCGTGGGTGATGTCCTCCCGGTACAAGATCGAGATCAGATTGCGATCCAAATCCGTAAATTCGGTGGTGGCGGTCCAGCCCTGATAAAAAATACTTTGAGGATAATCATAGGAATCTCTCATTAACCCCAGGCTTTGGGTCAATTCTTCCCTGAGCAGGTGTGAGCGCTGCAATTGCGTCACTCGTGTGGTAGAAATTAAGATATTGACTGCATAGATTCCTTCTGAATCTACCTCTTCCCAAAAAAATCCGAGGTTATTTGCTACGTAATTTTTTTCGTACTTGCGGAATTGCGATACCGGGACAAAATATATTGTCACATTTGGATTTTCGTTTACGATTTCCAGTTTTATCGAATGGCCGATTAATTCATTTAGTTCGCTGATAACCAGGTCCAATTGGATCAAGTCAATTGCCGTGGGTGCGCCAAAGTATTGGATTCTCAAATTCTGACGCCATTTTTGAATGACGTCTTCTGCATCGCCAAATTCTTCTCCGAAGGCAATTTGGCTAAAATAATTGACGTCCACTTCTGGTGGCTGGATCTTTAAGGTTAGGCTATTGCTCCATGTTTTTGGATTCGCCGCATCATAACCGGCACGAAATCTCAGTACCCTTGACAAGCTTTCGTCAAATGTAAACCCAACGGAATATGTTCCGTCTAACTTGGCCATATCGGCTCCTCTCCCATCATCGGAAAGGATTCCAAATTCCTCAATCACGTCTCCCGACTCACTAATCCGCCACAGCGGAATCGGGTATTCCTTTTTATTTTCCGCCAACCATTGCGACCATTTGTCGGACGTTAGGGTAAACACGACGTCTGTGCCCATTCCTTGGTTCACTATTTCGGCGCTCGATTCCAACTTGCAACCAAACAATGCTATGGGCACTATCAGCCAGCCCATTAATCGCAAATATAAATTCGGGCAGCCAGCATGACTCTTTTTACCTTCCTTCATTGCTTCATACCTGAATCCGTGAGTTCATCCCATGAAATGCATGGCAACATTCTGATATAAAGTCTACCACCAATCGCTGTCGCGGTACTCCATGAGCACAATCTCCTGGGCAATAGGGTAAGGGTTGCCGTCCTCGTACACCTTCTGAATTACTCACGCATAACTCGTCCAGGCGTATTCATTCGGCACCCCTGTCTTCGGAAAGCCTGACGGGCTGTAGTTTCGGATCACCCGCAGCGTGTCCTGGTACCCGACACCGCCCACGTTGTAGTAGTAGGTACCGTAGAAGACACCACCGCCCATGTCATAGAGGAAGAACCGGTGCCACTTTTTCCCGGGCCCGAAGACCTGGGGCGCCAGGGTTGAATACTCGCCCCCAGCCCATATGGCGTCCATGGGTGCCAATACATCCGCTTGACTTGTTTGTTGCTTGTCCAGTCGCCTGCCTTAAGGAAAGTCTGAACAATTGATACGAATCGCGTTTCGGTCCACAAGGGCGCAGATGCGAGGCTCCCGGCGCAGCGCCATAGTCATTCTATGGCCAAGCTGGGGAACGCGGCAGATGTGCCCTTGTGGGCGAAACCCCAGCGGGGCCGGGCCTTTGCGCTCCCTCGTACCGCGTTGCACCTCGCTCATTGGCAGCTCACGTGTTTTCCTCGCGCAAACTTCGCTCGGTGCGCCTTGTCCGAGGCAGCGCAAAGACGCCGGCGCGATCGCAGCAATTGTTCAGACCTTCCTTAATGTCCATGTCGTAGGCCGTGTAATGGTAGTAACCATCAGCCGCTGCTGACGCAGGGAAAAGGGCCACGAAAAGGCCAGCCAAGGAGCCTACGATTAGCGCAGTTCTGAGATGGGCCTTGATGTTCATTGCATACCGATCCTTTCTGATCGCAGTCTTCGAGCCTGTCGCACAAATCAGTTACGACAGAACCCCGTGGAAATGACCAGCAGACCCACGAAGTGGGGCCAACGCCACAAGCGAAAATGATGGTCCAGCATCATCAACCCCCCACCTGAAGGTGCTTCCAGCATGTTCAGGTGGGCGAATTTCCGCCATGACTTCGGTCAGCCGAGGGTGAGTTTCGACCTGAACCTGCTGCCAAACCCATAGGACACAGCATACGGATGTACCCAGGGGCTTCCCGGAGTGAAGCTGGCTATTCGCCGGACGCACACACGATGCGCACATTGCAAAGGTTGATAATCCGGCTCCCGGAGCCGCCCGCTAAGAATGACTCCTTGGGTCAGATTGCATTTGTCTTGATCTAGAGCAACGCCCCGAAGGCCGTCTCTGATTAAGAATGCCTCGGACAACGGAACGAGATGAACCCAGTGTCATGCGCCGTCGCGTTTGCGGCAGCCCCGTGGACTAAGGATTCGAACCTAACGGCCTCGGTTTCGGCCACGGGGCGGCAGGCACCCGGGGGCAACTCGTCTGGCACGCCTTGGGTGAGGCGGCCGTGAGGGGGTGTCCCCTTACCCGCAAAGCGTTCCATCGAAACAGTGTGGGTGTCTGCGTCGGCAAGGCGGGGACGTCGACTCAAGGAACTCGATTAGCGCTCGAGAGTAGGCCTTGCGATGACCGATCGTTTCGGTCGCAAGCGACCCCGCAATCATCAACTGTTGGAGAAGCGACCATGCAAAGGTTACTCCTGGTTCTCATGTTATCGGCGTTTGCAGCAACCGTGCACGCCGAAACGCTTAAAGGTCGGATCGCCGTCGTCTCCAAGCAGGCCGGCACAATCCAGATCGACGTCAAGAACAAAGACAAATCGATGTCCAAGGTCGTGATCAGGACCGATGCCAACACGGCCTACGAGGGCGCGGCCGGACTGAACGAGTTGGGTCCACCCGACCTGGTGGAAGTGCAGCGCGAACCGGGCAAGCCGGCCAACCAGATCAAAAAGGTCGTGTTCGGCCTGCCGCCCGGAGTCGAAATCGGCATCCAGGAACTGGTCGGCATCATGACCGGCGGCCAACCCTATTATCTGTTCGACGCGCGCCCGGGCAAGCGCTTCGGCGGCGGTCACGTCCCCGGCGCGCAGTCGGCCTTCCCCGAGGACGAGGACTTTCTGAGCAAGTTGCCAACCGACAAGTCGGCCCTGCTGGTGTTCTACTGCGGCGGCCCAACCTGCCCGTACACGGGCGTCG
Source organism: uncultured Gammaproteobacteria bacterium (assembly GCA_963783675.1). GTDB lineage: Bacteria > Pseudomonadota > Gammaproteobacteria > Competibacterales > JAHEDQ01 > JAHEDQ01. The sequence goes on along the minus strand of CAWAOU010000024.1, from coordinate 647,395 downwards.
CGGTCGAGAAGTCCAAAGCCGCGGGCTACGACGATATCAGGGGCTTCCAGGCCGGACTGCCAGGCTGGAAGAAGGCCAAGCTGCCGGTCCATTCCGAACCCAAGTGGCTGGCCGAGAGGCTGAATCCTCAGCACGTGATCCTCGACGTACGTGACAAGGCTCAGAGCGGCCAGGAACACATCCAGGGCGCGGTGGCGCTGCCGACCGCGGAGCTGCAGGCCATGACCCAGCAGTTCATCGACGCGCAGCAGGTCGCACAGTTGCCGGGCGTGTCCGATCAGCGCGCGCCGGTCATCGTCTATGCCGAGAGCCACACCTCGCCGGCCGCGCTGCTGGCCTACAAAGAGCTGCGTACCTGGGGCTACGGCAAGACGACGGTGCTGGCGGGCGGCTTTGGCGCCTGGCAGACCGAGAGACTGCCGACCGCCGGCGGTGCCGCGGCGACACAGATCGTCTACGAGAAAATGCTGGCGCCCGGTGCGATCACGCCGGAGGAGTTCCTGGCCCTGCAGCAGTCCGGCGAAGGCGTGCTGTTGATCGACGTGCGCAGCGAACAGGAGGCGGAAGCCGGCATCATCAGCGGCGCACGACACATTCCGCTGGAATCGCTCGAAGACATGGCGCCCGAGCTGCCGAAAGACAAGGAGCTGCTGGTCTACTGCGCCAACGGCGTCCGCGCCGAAATGGCACACGAGACCTTGAACAATCTCGGTCTGAAGAACCGTTTTCTGAACGAGACCGTGACCATCACCAAAGACGGCAACTTTCAGATCTAGCAGAGCGGCAGGGCATGAACCGACGCGAGTTTCTCAAGATCTCCGCCGCGCTCGGGGCCGGCTACGCCATGCCGGCCCTGCTCGGCGGCTGCGCGCCACGGCCACTGCCCGGCACGGGCGCGGTGACGGCCAGCCCAACGGTCTGCAACATGTGCTTCTGGCAGTGTGCCGGCACGCTGTACCAAGAAGACGGCCAACCGTGGAAGGTCGTCGGCAACCCGGACGACCCCCACTGCGAGGGCCGGTTGTGCACACGCGGCACCGCCGGCATCGGCGCCTACTCCGACCCAGATCGGCTGCGTCAGCCCTTGCTGCGGGTCAGCGAGGGCGGGGAGCAACGCTTCGAGCCGGTGAGCTGGGACGCGGCCTTCGACTTCATCGCTGAAAAGATGAACGCGATTGGCGAGCACCACGGCAAGGATCGCATCGCGCTGTTCTCGCACGGCGGAGGCGGCAAGCATTTTCGGCGCATGCTCCAGGCCTTCGGCTCGCATGCCTACGCCCACCCCTCGTTCGCGCAGTGCCGCGGTCCGCGCGAGACCGCTTTCGGGCTGACCTACGGCGAAGGCGTCGGTTCGCCGGACCGCACCGACATGGGCAACTCGCGCTGCATCGTGCTGATCGGTTCGCACCTGGGGGAGAACCTCCACAACAGCCAGGTGCAAACCCTGATCCAGGGGCTGAACAACGGCGCGACGCTGATCACGGTCGACCCACGTTTCTCGGTCGCGGCCTCCAAGTCCAAACACTGGCTGCCAATCAAGCCCGGCACCGACATCGCGCTGCTGCTGGCCTGGATGAACGTGCTGATCAACGAGGGGCTCTACGACCGGGACTATGTGGCACGCTACTGCAACGGCTTCGACCAGCTCGCCGCCCACGTGCAGCCCTACAACCCCGAATGGGCCTATCTGGAGACCGGGCTCGAGCCGGCGCGTATCCGCGAGACTGCGCGGATCATGGCAACGGCTGCGCCGGCGACGCTGGTCCACCCCGGCCGGCACGTCACCTGGTACGGCGACGATACGCAGCGCAGCCGCGCGGTCGCGATTCTGAACGCGCTGCTCGGTTCCTGGGGCCGCCCCGGCGGCTTCTACAGGCAGGAAAAGGTCGCGCTGCCGGAGTTCCCGGTGCCACAACCGCCGCCACCGAAGGAGGACTGGAAGGCGGTCGTGCAGGGCGACTTCCCGCTGGTCTCCACCGGCATCAGCAACAAGCTGGTGGAGCATTCGGTGGGCCCGGACGCCTACATCAAAGGCTGGTTCGTGTATGCCACCAACCTGCCGATGACGCTGCCGGGGGCGAACGAGCAGATTAAGTCGGCCGCCGAATCGCTGGACCTGATGGTCGTGGTCGACACCATGCCGGCCGAGATCACCGGCTACGCCGACGTGGTGCTGCCCGAGTGCACCTACCTGGAGCGTTACGACGACCTCCGCAATGCGCCCGAGCGCACACCGACGCTGGCCCTGCGCATGCCGGCCTTTGCGCCCAGCCACGAGACCAAGCCAGCCTGGTGGATGGCCAAGGGCATTGCCGAGCGGCTCGGCCTGGGCGAGTACTTTCCCTGGCAGGACTACACCGAGGTGCTGGACTGGCAGCTAAAGCAGGTAGGCTCCTCCCTGGCGGAAATGCAACAGATCGGCGTCAAGCGTTCCCCGCGCAAGACACCGGTGTACTTCGCCGGTGACCAGCCGGCCGAGTTCAACACCCCGAGCGGCAAAATCGAGCTCTACTCGACCTTGCTGGCCGACGTCGGCCAGGACCCCCTGCCCCGATACACACCGCCCGAGCGACCGCCGGCGGGGTTCTATCACCTGAACTACGGCCGCGCGCCCGCCCATACCTTCGGCCGCACGATCAACAATCCGCAGCTATTCGAGCTGATGCCCGAGAACACGGTCTGGGTGCACCCCAGCGCGGCGGCCAGGCTCCGCGTCGCCAGCGGCGACTACGTGGCGCTGGAAAACCCTGACGGTCTGCGCAGCAACCGTATCCGGGTCCGGGTAACGCAGCGCATCCGGCCCGATTCGGTGTTCCTGGTGCACGGATTCGGCCACAGCGACGAACGCCAGCGGCTGGCAAGGGGCGTGGGCGCGGACGACGCCGCGTTGATGCACAACGTTAGAATCGACCCGATCATGGGCGGCACCGGCATGCGTGCCAGCTTCGTCACCTTGGTCAAACGCGAGGTGAGCTGACATGACCACTTATGCCATGGTGATCGATACGCGCACCTGCATCGGGTGTGGCGATTGCGTGGTCGCCTGCAAGAATGAGAACAAGGTGCCGGCCGGCCTGAACCGGGACTGGGTAGTCGAGGCGACGCGCGGTGAATACCCCAACCTCGAAACCGAGTTCCGCTCGGAGCGCTGCAATCACTGCGGTCACGCCACCTGCGTGACCAACTGCCCGACCGGCGCCAGCCACTACTGGAAAGACACCAACATCGTCCTGGTGGCCGCCGAAAAGTGCACGGGTTGCAAGGCCTGCATCGCGGCCTGCCCCTATGACGCACGACTGCTCATGCACCCCGAGGGCTACGTCGACAAGTGCACCTTCTGTCATCACCGTGTCGAGCAAGGGCTGGACCCGGCCTGCGTGTCGAGCTGTCCGACGCACTGCATGCATTTCGGCAATCTCGACAACCCTGACAGTGTGGTCAACCGACTGCTGCGGGAGCGCCGCCACAAGGTGCTGATGCCCGAGACCGGCAACCAGCCAAACGTGTACTACCTGATTTGAGTGGTCTGAACCTATGAGGAGTGTAAACGCACGGACATGATCGAAGAAGTCCTGGCCACGGCCCGCTACAACGCCAAGATCGATCCTCAGCTCGGCATCTGGACCTGGGAGATTGCCTTCTACCTGTTCCTGGGCGGCATGGCCGCCGGGATCATGCTGTTTTCCGCCTGGGCCGTGCTGGGGCGCAGGCAGGACGAGCTGCCGTTCGCGCACAACCGGTTCGCGCTGTGGGCGCCGATCGTGTTGTCGCTGGGCATGACCACGCTGTTTCTCGACCTTGAGTACAAGATCCACGTGTACCGCTTCTACACCAGCTTTCAGCCGACCTCGCCCATGTCCTGGGGCGCCTGGGTGCTGGTGCTGATCTACCCGCTGATGATCGTGCAGACCCTGTCGACGCTGCGCGCAGGTTACACGATGCTAGCCGATCTGCTGGAGAAGCTGCCCGGCGGTGCCGCGCTGCTGGATCTATGTGAAGCGAATCGGCGCCTGATCGCCTGGCTGGTGATCCCGCTGGCGGTCGGACTCGGCATCTACACCGGCGTGCTGCTCAGCGCGTTCAGCGCACGGCCGTTCTGGAACTCCGGCATTCTGGGGCCGCTGTTCCTGGTCTCCGGCATGTCCACCGCGGCGGTGCTGCCGCTGCTGATCTCGGCCCGCGGTCCGGAGCAGCGATTCTTCGAACGCTCGGATCTCGGCCTGATCCTGATCGAGATCACGCTGATCGGGCTGTTACTGATCAGCCTCGCGACCGGCGCCGAGCAGCATTTGCAGGCGCTGGGCCTGATCACTGGCGGCCAGTACACGGTGCCGTTCTGGCTGTGGTTTGTGATGCCCGGGCTGCTCATTCCGCTCGTGCTCGAGATCGCCGCACTGCGCGGCATCCGCGTTGCCGGGCTTGCCGCCGCGGTGCTGGTGATCTTCGGCGGCTTTATCTTGCGCTACCTGATGGTGGAGATCGGTCAGGTCAGCACCTGGACCGAGTACGCCCTGCAATTCGACCCGCAGTTACTGGAGAGGCTCACGCAATGAACGGTTTGCACTCCACGTCTAGGCGCCTCGCGATGCTGAGCGTGGCGGTATCGCTCCTCGCCGGCTGCGGCGACAACACCGCCCTGGACCGCCAGGGTATGGCAGCGGCACTGGCGAAGACGATCGCCGCGGAGGAGGACCACGTGACCGTGGCCGAGCTCTCCGACTGGTTGATCAAGGACCAGCGGGACTACGAGCTGGTGGACATCCGCGAAAAGACGGAATTCGATACCGGTCATATCCAGGGCGCCCAGCATATCCCGCTGGCCGGTCTCCTGGCCGATAACGCGTTGGCCGCCCTTCCCCAAGGCCGCAAGGTCGTCGTCTATTCAAACGGCACCGCCCACGCCGCGCAGGCGGCTGTTTTGCTGCGCCTGGTCGAGCGCGACGCCTACGCGCTGCTCGGCGGGTATAACTACTGGCAGGCCTATCTCAACGACCCGCAGAGCGCCGGCGTGGACGAGATGGACCCGGCCGAGCGCGCTGCCTACCAGGCGGTCGCCTGCTACTTCGAGGGTGAATACATGGCCGCGGCCGGGCTGATCCCGAAGGTGGCCGCGGTCTCGACATCGGTGGACACACCAACGCCGGCCACTGCGGCGGATCCCCTCGGGTTGGGTCTCGAGCTTGGGCTCGGGTCCGATGAGGCCCGCGCCGGCGTCGCCCCCGAACCGGCAGCGGAACCCGCAACCGATTCGCTGGGCCTTGGGCTGGATCTCGGACTCGGCAGCGACGAGGTCAGGTCGCTGAAGCAGAACCAGCCACCAAAAGCGGAAGGCAGCGCCCGCAAGCTGCTGATCAAGGCCGAGTGCTGATGGACTTGCCGGGGTTCAGTGGACACCTGACTTAAGCTGCGCTAGGCAGCGGAACATAGTTTCTTTCAAACTCCAGCGGGCTGAGGTAGCCGATCGAGGAGTGGCGTCGGATGCGATTGTAGAACACTTCGATGTACTCAAAGATTTCACGGGTTGCTTGAGCTCGTGTATGGAATAACCTCTCGTGAACAAACTCGACCTTCAAGGTGGCAAAGAAGCTCGGCCACGGCATTGGCCCAGCAATTACCCTTGCGGCTCATGCTGCACGTGATGCCAGGTGCTTTGAGCATCTTTTCGTATCAATTGTTAAGACCTTCCTTGATGGCCATCCCCAGTGCTCGCAAGGTCAATGCCTGGTCAATGTGCTTGTTCATAGCCCAACCTACGACACGGCGCGAATACAGGTCGAGGATGACGGACAGATACAGCCAGCCTTCCAGCGTCCAGATGTAGGTGATATCACCCACCCAGGCCGTATTGGATTGCGTGGTGTTGCGGAAACGCCTTTTCCGCTTGCCCCGTAGATTATGCTCACGCATCAGACGGGCCACGCGATCGCGACCGACCGTGTGACCTTGCGCGAGCAACTCACGGTACACCCGAGGGCTGCCATAGATGCTACGGGACAGCTTATGCACCGCCTTGATATCAACCACCAGTGCCCGGTCCGAACGCCCACGTGCGCTCTCAGCGCGCTTGCTCCAGGCATAGAAGCCCGATCTGGACACTTGCAATATCCGGCTCATCAGCGTTACCGGATGCTCGGCCTTCTCCGCCGCTATGAATCGATACCTCACGTCGATTCCTTGGCGAAGAAGGCCGTCGCTTTTTTCAATATTTCGCGCTCCATTCGTAGCTGACGATTCTCTCGACGCAGTTGCGAAAGCTCCTTACGCTCGGCTGTCGTCAAAATCTTTCCGGCGCCACACCCTGCATCGGTCTCGCTCTGAAGCACCCATCTGCGCACGGCTGATTCGGTTAGACCCAAGTCACGGGCAACCGACGAAGCCGCTTTTCCACCGTCCCGAATCAAGCCAACAACTTCAGCCTTGTACTCCGGCGTGAATGAACGTCTCTTCCTTTCCATGATTCACCTCTCCCGGGCATTGTCGCCCTATCTGAGGTGTCCACCAACTCCAGGAAAACCCATTCCGGGTCAACTCCTGATAGCGGACATTCAATTTCGGTAGTCGAGACCGTGCCTTGTCGTCCACGCTGACTGGTGGCACATTGTTACCCACAAGTCATCGAAAACCGACGAATTGAAGACTTACAATCACCGCAAGGCTAAATCGGCAGTGACAAGAGAACTACAGATCAAGTACTTAGGAAGCCTCTGATTTATTCTGGACGCAGCAGATTGTAGGGTGAAATGTGCAGATTCAAGGGGCGGAACGGGGGGCAGATCGCGGGTAATAGTTGTTCTATTGCCAAGATCTGCAACGATGAAGCTGTGCATTTCAGTCCCAAGATGCTCGTTCACGAATAGATCAGAGGCTCCTTAGGCTCAGCCAATCATTCTGTGTCGGCATTGTAGTAACGATGAGGCACAGAAAAGAAGGAACAGAGATGAAGCAACTAAAGTCGACCAAACGCAAAGAAAAGGCATTTTGGCCGACAGGTGTATTTTTTTTAGTTTTATTGGGCTCTGGAGTGGCGAGCATACATTATCTTTTTCAAATCAACAATGAACTCAAGATGGTTCTCAAGCACGAGATACCCATCACCGAAATGATAACTCGAATTACGATACATAAATTGGAGCAAACGTCCTGGCTCGAGCGGGCGCTGCGCCACGCGGAAGTAGCAGCCCATGGTTCACAGAACGATCAAGAAAACACAAGGCTGCTAAAAGAAGCAAAAGGCAAATTTAAGGAACTCACCGTCAAGGTGAGCGAAGAGATTGAAACCGCTTCAAAAATGAGCACGAAAGCTCAGAAACTAGCTCAGGCAGAAGAGTTGAGAGTTGAGCTCAAGCGTGTTGACGAATTGCTCGCATCCATACGGGAAGAATACGCTGATTATATCAAGCGCGTCGATGAGCTGTTTACTCTATTTGCGAATGGAAACATACGTGAAGCGGAACTGGTCGCCAACGAAACAGAAAAACTCGAAGAAGGCTTCAATCAAAAATTGGAAAGCTTTTTGTTTGAGACCGAGGAAATTACTCGCCATTCCTTGTCAAGCATTGGAGAAAGAGAGGGAAAGGCAATAATAGTTATCGCGTTGATTATCAGCATTGCTCTGGTGTTCACGATTATTGCGCTATTCCTTAATTCTAGTTATAAGGTCTATCAAAAGGTTCGCGCCTCGCGACATGGCCGTAGTCAACATAACACCTGATTACCGCCGTGGGGCTATTGAGGCACGTTACGTCCGCTATCGATTGTTGTGCTGCTGCCGTAACGACTTCCCTTGCCTAAATCTGCTGTTAGCCTATCCTAACTGATCCAGGTTCAGCGCAGATCCCAGATCCGGATTATGAGCAAGTAACCGGAGAGGAACTTTTTCTTTACTTATGAACGACACACTAATACTCATTTCTTTGCTATTCCTTTCAGGTGCTTTTTCCGGTTCTGAAACGGCTTTAACAGCCGTCACATTAGCTCGTGCGGAAGCTTTGCAGAAAGATGGTCAGGGTGGCTCCAAGGCATTGCTTCAATTGAAACAGAAATCCACAAGCATGTTGATTACCCTATTGATTGGAAATAATCTGGTCAATATTGGCGCATCTGCTTTTGCCACAGTGGTGGCTACGGAACATCTTGGAGCATTGGGTCCAGGGGTGGCGGTTGGAGTGTTAACTTTTCTGATCCTTGTGTTCGGTGAGATTACCCCGAAAAGTTTGGCGATTCGTCATTCTATCAGGGTTTCTCTTGCAGTTGCTCCCATCGTGTTGCTATTAATGCGGATACTATTTCCCCTGGTGTGGATATTTGAACATTTGATAACTCTTGTTCACAAAATGACCAACATCAAGGAAACCCCAACAGTAACAGAAACGGAACTAGTACATTTGTTAAAGTACGGCACTAAAGAAGGCACTATTGAAAAGGATGAGGCAAAGATTATTGAGCGAGTGTTTGCTTTTAACGATTTGGTGGTGGCGGATGTGATGACTCCTCGTCATAAAGTTTTCTCATTGAATGAAGAGACCACTATTAAGGAAGCCTTACCAAAAATCGTGGGAGTTGGCTTTTCCCGTGTGCCCGTTTATTCGGGATCCATTGAGAATATTTCTCATATTGTGCACTGGCATGATATCGCTACTGCCATTGCTAATAATCAGATAGACAAACCCTTAAAGGAGATCGGTATTGATCCCATATTCGCACTACTCAACCAACCTATCGATCAATTGTTTTATGATCTTAAACGTCAAAAAAGGCATCTTAGTATTGTAGTGGATGAACATGGCGACCTGAGGGGGGTGGTTAGCATGGAAAATCTACTGGAGGAGATTGTAGGTGAAATATATGATGAGTCAGATAGAAAACGGCCCTCTGGGATCACAAAGCTGGATGATGGTATTGAAGTAGATGGGGGCGTGGATTTGGGGGCAATCAAGGAGTTCTCCACGGTAAATATACGCGGCAAGAACTCGGATAGTGTTAGTCGATGGATTGTAAACGACATTGAGAGGATACCTAGAACCGGTGAGCAATTTGAAATTGATGGATTAACGGTAGAAATCAGACAGGCCTCAGGCCGTCGTATTCATAAAGTTAGAATTAAGACTACTTCGACCAAAGACTCATCCAAATCAGAGCAGTAGTTCCGACGGGATATTACGCTCATCCACCCCCTCATTTCAGACGGAAGCGAACAAGGTTGAGGTAGCGCGGTGAGCCTGGAGCGCGTCGGCGAAGGCTTAGGGAATTCTTGTCAGCCAGCTCTCGTCCATGTTCGGCATCAACTCGTTGATCATCAGCCCCTGTCGGAACAGCGAATGGGTGCGCTTCTTCTCGGTGTTGGCCTTCAGGTAACGCTCGTAGCAAACCTGTAGTCCGCAAGTAGTCCGCAAGTAGTCCGCAGGTAGACAGATCGCCGTCTCCCGCCGTGCGCCATGAGGCTGTATTCGTGGTGAAGCCCGCTGAGAATCGCGCGCGAAGTGACATGAAAGCCGTCGGCAACCTGATGCTTCGGAGCGCTTTGCAATCGTACCGATGTAGCTGGTGGCGGATCGGGCACTCCAGGACCCAGCGACATATGAGGGCGACCGCTGTTGTAATGCTTGACCCAACTTCGCGGGAGTCGCCGCAAGTTCCGATTGGTCGCATTCAATGCCTTGGCGAAGATGCTGTCGGGAGCGTGGATCAGGAATCGATACTCGTGCTTGAATGGAAACGCTTCTCGAAGTTGCTGAGAGGCCCATGCGGCGGTCGGATGCGCTGTCACGTTGCAGTGCAAGACCCGTCTCGTTCCATGCTCCATCACAACCCATATGTAGAGCACTCGAAACGTCGCTGTCACCGCGATGCAAGAATCGTAGGCGACGATGGCTTGGGCATGGTTGCGAACAAACGTCGACCAGCGCTTATCCCCTCGCGGACTTCCCGGTGGCCGGCGAGGCATGTATTTCCGCACCGTCCTTGGTGAGACGCATCGCTAGAGTTTAAGGAGCGACTCGTTTGCGATTCGCGCCTCACCCCACGAAACATTCTCGATAGGCATCCGGCGGATGAGCGCTTGGAGTTCTGGCGGGATTGGCGGGCGCCTCGGTCGAGATTTGTGGCGCCAGAACAACCGAAACCCCGCTCGGTGCCGCCGAGGCAGCGTCCGAGGGCCGACAACCACCAGTGCGTCCCGCCAATCGAACCAACGTGAAAGCACGACTAAGGACACGCGCTCAGCTGCACTCGGCCGGCTGTGCTTCACGTCCCGCTCCTGGTACATCGCCAACTGCTTCCGGAGAAAAAAATTCTCCGAGGCCAACGCCCGTCAGGACCGCAGCAGAAGCCGCGCGAACACAGTGAGATCGACGAGCAGTCGGACTAAGACTTTGGCGAGACACATGGCACCGGTGATCACGCCACCGTGTGTAGTCCAAGTACCATACCGTGGCCTTCACATCTTGGAATTACGGCGGAATCCAATTATTGCGGAGGCGTCGCGCCAGCACACCGGACGACATGAGCGGCGAATGCGCCGGTTCAGATCACGGGGGCAGGCGCAACGATTCCTGTCAGTCGAGGTGCAAGCTCACAATCTCTTTCGCGTCGGACGCCACCTGATGCGAGCGACGTATTACCGGCTGTTGCACACCAGGTCGTTCGCGACCTGGAACTTGGTGACGTCCGTCTAAGATGAGACGAGCTGAATAACCTTCGCGGTTTCTCTCGTCTCTGATTTGGTAACTGGACGAAGCCGTGCAGAGCACACGAGCAAAAGAATGACTTGACCCCTGTCAGGTGTCAGGTTTCATTCGCGAATGATCCGGAGTTTTCGACACAAGGAATTGAGGCGTCGCTACGAAAGCAATGACGTTCGTGGAATCAGTCCTCAACACCTAAAGCGCCTCCGGACCATCCTCACTCGACTCGATGCCGCGAATGCGCCCGCAGACATGGATCTCCCGGGATTGCGGTTGCATCCGCTGAAAGGCGACTTAAGAGGATTTTATGCGGTAGACGTATCTGGCAACTGGCGCGTGGTCTTTCGATTTGAAAACGAGGAACCGCGCGATGTGGACTACGGAGGCTACCACTCGGGGGCAACATCACCATGCCTATGAAGAATCCACCACATCCCGGAGAGGTTATCCGGGAACTTTGCCTCGCCCCCCTTGAGTTAACCGTTACCGATGCGGCCAAGGGGTTAGGTGTGAGCCGCAAGACCCTCTCTGAGCTACTGAACGGCCACGCCGGAATCTTGCCGGAGATGGCCATCCGACTATCGAAAGCGTTCGGCGGGAGTGCGGAGAGTTGGCTAACGCAGCAGATGCATTACGACCTGGCACAGGCTCAAGGCCGGGCCGATTCAATTCACGTGCAACGATTTGAAGTCGCATAATGTCTTGGGGGTGTAGCACCGCTTCCGATTCAGGGAAGGCAGAGGTCCAAGTTTTCGAACATCTCAAAGAGGGATCACAGATGACACTTGTACACCCCGGCCGAATTCTGAAACGTGAACTCGCGGCACGCAGTGTGTCTGCCAACAAGCTCGCTTCGGCGCTTCGCGTACCTTTAGGAGCCTCTGATCTATTCGCGAACGTGCATCTTGGGACTGAACTGCACAGCTTCATCGTTGCAAATCTTGGCAATAGAACAACTATTACCCACGATCTGCCCCGCGATCCGCGCCTTGAATCTGCACATTTCAGCCTCCAATCCACTTCGTACAGAATAAATCAGAGGCTCCCTAAAGCCTTCTACCAAATGTGTGACGAATTACCTACGGTGCCGGAACCAAGGTCGCTTTCGTTTCTGAGACCCTCGATTTCCCGCCGCGGACCGATGACCACCAGCACGTCGCCCGCGGCCAGGACGTAGCTGGGCGCGTTGGTGCGCAGCAGCAGCTCCGCTCCCCGCTGCCTGTCGATGACACCAAGAATCAGTATGTCGTGGCTACGCGGCTCCAGATCGCCGAGGCGCTTGCCAGCCAGGTACGCACCCTCCGCTACGGTGACTTCGCTGACCTCCAGATCGGCGACACCGAACAGCACTTCGTACAGCGTCTCGACGATCAGCGGCCGGCGAATCAGGTTGTGGACCCAGCGTGCGGTGAGCAGAAAGGGGTCTATTGTCTTGTTGGCGCCGGCGGCCAAGAGCTTGCTGCTGGAGGCAGGCGAATCGCAAATACTGACAATGGTCAGATCAGGCGCAAGGGCGCGCGCGGACAGTGTCAGGAAAAGATTGCTGGCCGTCTCCTCGAACAGACAGAAGATCATGCGAACCTCGCCGCCCACACCGATCGACTTCAGAGCTTCGTCGTCGGTATAGTCCAAGTGCACGGCATCGAAACCCTTGGATGTGGCGGCCTCCACCCGCACCGCTTCGGCGGAAGCCAGCAAGAACCGCTCGCCTCGCTCACGAAGCGTTTCGGCCATCGCCAACGCCAGTCCACCGCAGCCGAAAAGGACCACTTCCTCACGGTCGGTGCTCAAGCGGCCAGTCTCGCCAGGGCAGTCTTGAAATGTGACACGCTCAGGTGGTGACCAAACACCAGGACCATGTCGTCCTGCTCGAGCAGATAAGTGGGCGCGGGCTTAAACAAGAATCGCCTCGATCGAATCGGGTAGCTGTGCCGAACACCAGCGGGCGAATCCTCACGATTACTCAGAACGCCAAACAGGATCAGCTTGTGGTCATCAAGCCGCAGATCTGCGATGGCGCGGCCGATCAACCGGTTATCACTGCCCACATGAAGCGCATCGACGCCGACGCCCGGGGTAAGCCGCAACACCTCGTCGATGGCTTCGAAGGCGACCGGCTGACCGACATATTGCGCCGCCAGGCGACTGACGCTCTCGTGCAGGGTCACCACCCGATCCGCCCCCGCCCGACGCAATTTGACGACGTTCTCCGAACTGTTGGCCCTGGCGATGATGTCGATGTCAGGGTTGCGATAGCGGGCGCTGACAACGATGTAGACGTTTATCACGTCGTCGCCTGTGAGACACAAAATGCGGCTGGCGCTGGCGATGTGCAAGGTGTCGAGCAGCTCGTCGTTGTCTGCCTCGCCCAGAAGCGACAGATATCCTTTCCGGCGGGCCAGGTTGAACTTAGCCTCGTCGCGTTCGACCACCACGAATCGAACCCCGTCAGCCGCCAGAGAATCGGCGATCTCCTGCCCAACACGGCCGTAGCCGCAGAGTATGGTGTGGCCGCCGCGGCGCTCCAGTTCCGCATACACCTGCCGGCGACGCAGGTCCGGCAGCCGCTCGGCAAAACCGGAAACGATTATGGACGCAAAAAAGGAGAAGGTACCCAGACCGGCCAGAATAAGCAGCAATGCAACCAGCCGGCCCTCGGCAGAGGCCGGGACAATATCCCCGTATCCAACCGTGGATACCGTCACCAGAGCCCAGTAAATGCCGTCGAAAATGCCGTTGATGCGACTGTCCGGGTTGTCGACCTCGAAAATCACCAGCGTCGATGCGGCGCCAAAAACGATAAAGGCCAGAAAGGTGGACAAGGACATCAGTTCGAAGCGCTTCTCCTTGAGTACCTGCCCGAATCCCGAGAAGCTGCTTGAGTAACGGAACAGCTTGAACAATCGAAACAAAAGAAACAGACGCAGCATCCGCAGCGGTCGATAAGAGGGAATGATTGCCAGCAGATCGATGATGGCCAGGGGAGAGCGAACATAGGCCCACTTGGACGCCAGTATCTCGCGCAGCGCCGGCCAGACCCGGAATTCCTCGTTGACGAACTGGGCCCGTTCGAAGTGCGCGATGACGATGCGATGAGCGTCGCTGCATATCCAGAAGCGCATGAGGTACTCGATGATGAAGAGCGTCACCACCATCGACTCGAACAGATAGCCGAAAGCGCCCAGATCCTCGTACGTCTCATAGACCAGCACACTGACGCTGGAGAGCACCAGCAGGATCATAAAGAGGTCGAAGTAGGGGCGGATGCGGGAGTCTGGATCATCCAGCAGCGTGTAGGTGAGCTTCTTCGCGCGCCCGTACCTGGGCGAATCCGCGAGCCCATAGCTGAAGCGAACCATCAAGCGGGACAAAGTCATAGGCGGAAATCTGGGCCTCAGATCACCCGTGCTTCCCGGGTGATGTTGCTCAATCGGCGGCGCATCGCCCCCCCAGCCGGCCCGGGTCGAGCGGGCGGAACTTAATACAGTATAGCCCTGGCACAGCAAGGCTGAGGAACCGGGATACTGGATCCACACCTGCCCAGGGATGCTTGGCGAGCGCCAGCGCTCTCGGGACCGAGTTCGTCAAACACCCGGGCGTGGGCTATCGCTGCGAGGCGCCGCCAACGCTTTTTCACCTGACTCACATAGGCCAGAAGGCCTTTTGGGAAAATCGGTCACGGTCACATGGGCAAGTATTTGGTACAGGTCACCATGCCGGAACCCGGGCGCCCTGAGACGCTTGTACTTGCTGTCGACGGTGCGGATCGGTTCAGGAGGTTGCTTGGCCGGCTCGAGCCGGCCAAGCAGAGTCAGTTCGTTCCGGCCATCTGTGCGCACCTCAAATGGCACCTCGTCAACCAAATGGCGGATCGACTCAACGCCAAAGCCGCCAGTTCCTGGATAACCGCCTTGGGGGCTGTACGTAAAACCGGCTCCCCTTGAAGCTGAGCCGCCAGTTCATGAAGTTCTGGCATGGCATTTCGTCAATCGGGCGAGTCCGCTCGCGCCGACAAATCGCGGCCTTTTCTTCGGCATGCTTCGGCGTCGTGCGAAGCCAACCGATGGCAACCCGATCCTGAGCTGGTAGCCACCTGTTTTCCGCGAGAGTGGTTACAGAATATATATCAAACGGGAATTACAGCACTTACTATATGGAATATGGCCCAGGACAGCCCTGCGCCACCCCCGTGGCGATGGCTCCCGTCGAGCGGTATCCTCTGTACACGCATCAAATATAAGGGATAGTTGGCCGTGACTGAGGCATGCGAACAGCAGTTCAGCTGCACCCATCGGCTCTCGATTGGACGGCGATGTTTTCGGCTTGGCCACGTGCTGATTGGCGTGCTCGCCTTGTTCATCGGTTTTGGCAAATCCGTCGCAGCCGATCGGGAAGTGGTTCTCTCCACCCTGGAATGGCCTCCGTTCGCTTCCAGCCAACTGGCGGATTTTGGCGCTACAAGCAAGATCATCATCCAAGCCTTTGCCAACCAGGGCTACGATGTGCGCCTGTCGTTCAACCCCTGGGCCGAGACGGTGGACATGGCGCGCAAGGGTGTGGATGGCGCCATTGCCTACTATCCCGGCTACCATTGCCGCCATCGAGAGAACTTCATCGCATCGGATCCGATCGGCAACAGCCCGCTCGGTTTTGCCGAGCGCGTGGATGCGCCGATCGAATGGCGAACCCTGGATGACCTTGGAGAGCAGGCGGTCAAGATCGGGACGGTATACGGCTACACAAATACCGACGAGTTCGATAAGAAGGTGGGGATTGGCTGGATCCGAGCGATACCGTCGGATGACGACACCGAGAACCTCAGGAAGCTGTTGCGCCGGCGCATCGATGCGGCGGTCATCGACCAGCATGTGTTCAGGTATCTGGTCGCAACGGACGGCTCGCTGAAGGAGGGCAAGGGCTTGCTGCAGTTCGACGAGCGCCTGCTAAGCGACGCCCGTTTCTTTCTTTGCTTCCGGGACGATGCTGATGGTGTGAGGTTGAAACAGGATTTCAACGCGGGACTGAAGTCGGTGGATATCGACAGGACGATCAGCGAGTACATGGACGCATTGACCGAGTTGCAGCAGTAACGGCCTGACGGACCACCTATGGCGGATCACGAGGCGGCGGAAACAGTAGCGGCAGAACCGGCGACAGCGGCTCGACGCGGGCTGTTCAGGCACTTCGCATACTGGTCGTTGCAGACCAAGTTCCTGGTGCTGGTGATCCCGCTGTTCGTGCTGAGCACCGCAGCTGTCTTCACCGTGTCCGAACTGATCGCGCACCGGGAAGCGACAGAGCAGGTCCGCGCCAAGCTCGATGCGCTGGTGGCAATCCACAGCGCCGTGTTGTCCGAATCCATGTGGAACGTCGCGGACGAGCAGATCGAGCTCATATTGGCGGCGCTCGCCACCGACCCGGATGTACTCGGCGCCATCGTCTATGATGAGTCGGATACCGCGATCATGTCTGTTGGAAAAACCGACGCGATCGACAGCGCAAAATTCCACGCCGTCAGCGATATTTTCCACACCCACCGTGGCGAGCAGACACGAATCGGCCGGTTGGCGCTTTCGCTTTCGGATTACCGGATTCAAGCAGAGTTCAGGACACGTCTGATCATCGCAAGCGGCCTGGCCGCCTTGCTGCTGTTGTCTCTGGTGGTGATCGCGCTGATCGGCAACCGGCAGACCATTGGCTTGCCGCTGGAGCGCTTGTTGAAGTCCATCAACAGCTCACGCCTGTCGGGCAGGCGCGTGCCAGTTGTCTGGCATAGCCGGGACGAGATCGGAGAAGTGATCGCGGCGTTCAATGAAATGCAGACGCGACAGGCAGCCAACGAGAAGGAACTGCGGGAGGCGCGGGATCAGCTCGAGCGCCGGGTCGAGCAAAGAACCCGGGAACTCGCGGGCAAGACCAAGCAGCTGGAGCAACTGTCCAACCAGCTTGCCAAATTTCTACCACCGCAGATCTACGACTCCGTGTTCAGCAGTGGGAATGAGGTCAAGATCGCCAGCTCCCGCAAGAAGCTGACGGTGTTCTTCTCCGACATTTCAGGCTTCACCGAGGCGGCTGACCGGCTCGAATCCGAAGCCTTGACCGAGATCGTCAACCACTACCTTACGGAGATGTCCAAGATCGCGCTGAAGTATGGCGCGACGATCGATAAATACATGGGCGATGGCATCATGATCTTTTTCGGCGACCCAACGTCGAAAGGCGTAAACGAGGATGCCCTGGCCTGCGTCAGGATGGCCATAGAGATGAGGGAGCGCATGACTTCGCTCGCAGACAACTGGCGGGAGTCGGGATTCGAGCGCCCGCTTCAGGTACGGATGGGGATCCATACCGGCTTTTGCACGGTGGGCAACTTCGGCAGCGAGGACCGGATGGACTATACGATCATCGGTGGTGCCGCCAACACGGCATCCCGGCTTGAATCAATGGCAACGCCAGGGGAAATCCTCATTTCCTACGAGACCTACGCCCATGTGCGGCACGAAATCCTGTGTCACGAGCACGGTCAAATCGATGTGCGCGGAATCGCTTACCCCGTGACCACCTACCAGGTCGAAGACTCCTTTGAGCACCTGGACCAGAAGCGACGGCGATTCCGCGAATCCCATCCCAACGTCCTCATCGAGCTCGATGTTGACGCCATGGACCATGCTGACCGGGACCGTGCCGCACGCATCCTGCGGAGCGCGCTGGCGACGTTATCCAAGCAAGACGAAGGCGAGGTTCCCGCAGCCCAGGAAGCTTCGGGGAGGCCTCCGCTGTGATGAAACCAGCGCCGGTGCCGATGGTGGGACAAACAACGGGATATCCTCACCCACCGACATTTCCCAGTAAACGGGCCCCCGGGCGCTGGTTCGGAATCGTTTGTCGAATCGCCGTCTTGTTGCTGATTTCGATCCTCCCCATATGTCCGTCGATGGCGGACGGTATTCGGGTGGTTACGGAAGAGTTCCCGCCTTACGACTTCACGGGAGAGAGCGGTGAGGTCGAGGGTATGTCGACGGAAGTCGTGAGAGAGGTATTGTCAGAGCTGAATCTCGATGTGCATATCGACGTGCTGCCCTGGGCGCGCGCCTTCAAGCTGGCAAGCACAACGCCGGCAACGATGCTGTTTTCGGTGGTGAGAACCCCGGAAAGGGAACCCATCTTCCATTGGGTTGGTGTCGTGTGCGAAGTGAAATCCTATCTTTTCCGATTGAAGAGCCGGTCCGATATCCAAGCGGGGCGGCTCGCTGACCTAAAACAGTATTCAATTGGCGTCGTCAGGGACTGGGCCGGGCAGAAATATCTCGAACAACAAGGCTTCGACCAATTGCAGAAGGTTTCGGAATCCGACGCGAACATCCGAAAGCTTATGAACGGGCGGGTCGATTTGATCGAGGACTACGAGGCGAACTTGATCTACAGAATGAAAAAGCTGGGATTCGATCCCGGCTCGGTGGAAAAGGTGTACTTCAACGCCGATATCTCGGGACCGCTCTATGCTGTGTTCAGCAAGGGCACTGACCAAGACCTGGCCCAGCAATTCAAGGACGCATTCTCCGCAGTCCACCTGGACGGGCGTTACGAGGCCATACAAAGGCGTTGGCGGTCCTTGAACTGATTCGGCTCCCCGGTCGCTCTGCCGCCCCAACCTCCTCGCTGGCGCACAATCCGGGTCTCACCCTTCGTCCTCGCGAAAGCGGAGACCCAATCTTTCGAGGCGCCCCTGGGTCACCCGCGTTGGTCCGGACGCATCTGGATTCGATCTTGGGCGCCGCGAGAACAGACCTAGGGCCTGCGCCATGCTCGAAACGAACTGCTACTGTTGAAGTAAGCGGGCGGACCGTAATAATCGATACACCTTCCGCGGAGCCTGGACGAAGAGGGCCAAATGCCACAGCTCAATGACACACCACCGGCTGCGGTCCAGGGGGACATCGAATCCCTGCGTCAGTATCTCGGAACTGTTGTCCCATCCAAGCGCCTGGACGAGAACCTGCTTATTGCGACATGGAACGTTCGCAGTTTCGCATCCCTTACTCGAGAATGGACCGCTGGCGAGGCTGATTCACCCAAGCGCGATCTCAGGGGCTTGCTGGCCATAGGAGAAATCATCCGACGTTTCGACGTTGTCGCGCTGCAGGAGGTCAAGGGCAACCTGCGTGCGCTGCGCGATCTCATCAAATGGTTGGGATCGGACTGGGCTTTTCTGATGACCGATGTGACCGCTGGCGCGGCCGGCAACAGTGAGCGGATGGCCTTCCTGTACGATCGCAGGCGGGTAGAACCTTCCGGGCTCGCCTGCGAGTTGGTGGTCCCAGAGGAGTGGTTGAACGAGTTTGGCGCCGACGCCCTCCGCAATCAGTTCGCTCGCACGCCCTACGCCGTGAGCTTTCGATCGGGCAAGCAAACGTTCATTCTGGTCACGTTGCATGTGAATTACGGAAACAAGGCTGCCGATCGGGTGGCGGAACTGCGAGGGATTGCCCGCTGGATGCGGGAGTGGGCGGATCGCACCAATACCTGGTCCCAGGATCTGATCGCGCTCGGAGACTTCAATATCGACCGCCAGGACGATCCGCTCTGGCAGGCGTTCACCTCGACCGGTCTCACCGTACCAGATGACCTTGAGCGGGTTCCGAGATCCATCTTCGCCGATCCGGACCAACCAACCACCGACAAGTACTACGACCAGATTGCATGGTTCGATGAGTCCAGCGGTGCCGGCGGGCTTTCGATGCGCTACCGATCGGGCGGGTCCGTGGACTTTTTACCCCACGTGTATACGGACACGGACCTGTCCAGAAGCGCGATCTCATTCCGGGTATCCGATCACTATCCGCTGTGGGCGGAGTTCTTGGCGTAGACGAATCGCACTCGGACGGCCTCCGGATCAGGGGGGAAATACCATGCACGTGGTACCGCCGTGGGCGTAGACTTTTCCGTCTGGCCCCAATAATTTCCCTTCCGCCGTCGCCATGCGGCGCCCACGGTGAACGATTCTGCCCTCGGCCCGGAGTTGCCCGGTGGTCGGCAAGATCGGGCGCAGGTACTTTACGTTGAGATCGATGGTGGTGTAACCCTCTCCGGGTTTCAGCGTGGTGTGAACCGCACAACCAAGACAGGAATCGAGCAGGGTCGCGGCCAGGCCGCCGTGGACCGTGCCCAGTGGGTTCAGATGGCGCTCCTGCGGCTCACAGGTGAAAACGGCCAAGCCGTACTCACAATGCGACAGCCGAAAGCTCAAGGTTTCGGCCATGGCCGGCGGCGGCGTCTCGCCACTCAGCATCGATTCCAGTTGTTCCAACCCCGACTTTTCGGCCGGCGATTGTCCCGCAAAGTCGCCGATGGTCGATTCAGAATCCAAAGACTGGCTCATGGCGCCTCCTCATTGGGCAACGCAACCGAACGCAGGACCAAGAGCCGGGTCGGGTGAGTGTTCTTCATGTGGGAAAGCACCTGATGCATACGCTCATGGGACACGGTAAGTGATTTAGAGAACGGCGTCATTCCGGCTCATCGAGGCGCTTGAGAAGAGTGGCTGCAGGGCAAGGCCAAAATGGCGACCGGGACGAGATGTGTTCGACGAGGAGTCAACCAATGAAAGACCCACACAGGTCAAGAAACCGGTCTCGTGTGACATCCACGATTGCGTCCATGTTCGGGTGCCGATGGAGCGGTGCATTGCGCGATGCCCAAGGTGGACATATTCCCAGCCGGCAAAGTAGCCTTACGGAATGAACAAGAAGACATATTGCATTGCGCTCTCACTGCTGCTGCTCGGCTGGACAATTGCGGCCAGCGCCGATCCGCAACGCGGCGAGATGCTCTATCAGAACCACTGCAGCGAATGCCACATTGATACCGTGCACTTTCGCGAGCAACGCAAGGCCGAGACTCTGGACAATCTGCGTACCTGGGTGATCCGCTGGGAAACCGAACTCGGGCTGGGATGGGCCGGTTCCGACATAGATGACGTCACCAAATACCTCAACCGGCGCTTCTACCGGTTCGCGGAGGCTCCCTGAGGGAGGAGCCCAGGGTTGCCCCGAGACGCAGGCACCTCGAGCGCGATTTCCGGGGGACGCATCAGTGGGTATGAAGCGTTCCGTATTCGCGATCCCGCCATCCGCCACTCCCGCAGTACCGCCTGGCGGCCGCATTACTCGGATTGGCTTCCCCCGCGCCAGTGGGAAAGAAGGGCCGCCACCGCGGTGCTATTCGGGGTCGGCACACCCAGCTCCCGCCCCATGCGAGCTACCGCGCCGCAGATCCGGTCGACTTCCAGAGGTTTTCCCAACTCCAGATCATGTGCAGTCGAAGATCGGGCTTCATCCGGAAGACGGGACCAGAAAGCGATTGTCTTCTCCACCGCGTCATGCGGTAACGCGATGCCGCGCGCACGTCCGACAGCGTCTGCCTCTGCGACCAATCCGTGGAAGAAATCCAACAACTCGGGGTTCTGCCGGATCTCGCGGAACCGGCATCGCGCTCCGGCGGTCGCCCCGCTCACGGCGTTGAACAGCAGAAACTTCTGCCACAGGTCAACCGTGACGTCGGCGCATTCAGGTGCCTTTATCCCGGCATCGCGGAACATCTGGATGACATTGCGCACTCCGGGCGAAGCCTGATTGCCGCTGAAATCACCCATCGTGAAGCTGCTTGTTCCACCATACTGGGTCACGACTCCGGGCGCCGTGATGTTGGAGAATATCCGCGCCACGCCGATGAGTGTGTTGTCCTCACCGAACGCCGCTGCCAGTAGATCAGGGGCGTCAACGCCGTTCTGAAAGGGCAGCCTCAGTGTCTGCGCACCCGCATGGGGACGATACACATCGATCAGCTCAGGCAGATCATGTCCCTTGACGGCGAACACGGTGAGGTCCGCCGGCGGAAGATCTTCAAGACGATCGCTTGCCGCCGCGGGATGCACGATTGTTTCGGTCTCACCCTCAACAAACCTCAGACCGTTGTCACGGATCGCCTCGAGATGCGCCCCTCTCGCCAGGATCGACACCGAATGGCCTGCTGGGACGAGCTTGGCCGCCAGGTAACCGCCAACCCCCCCGGCTCCCAGCATCAGAATATCCATGGTCTATCTCCCGTTCCTTGTTCGCGCCAAACTACCACGCTGGACCGGGATGGCCAGTGGGGCAACCGCCAAATCGGCCCCACCAGGGCTGCAAGGACGTCCAACCCAACACGAAACATTTCTATGTGTGCCCCGCTGCCGAACTTCGATCAGCGATCCGCACATCAGCGACGACGGGGAAATGATCGGAGGCCAGGCTGGTCAATGGCGTCTGGTGCCGCCAGCACCTGAGCACGGTAGCGGGGCTGCGCGCCAGTATTCGATCCAGTGGCAACAAGGGCACAAACCAGCTTGGATAGCTGCGAACTGCCGAAGCCAGAAAGCCCGCATGGCGCAATGGTTTGAAGGCGGACGCCCCCGCCCAGACGTTGAAATCGCCCATCAGGATCGCCGACCCTGACGAACCGCCAAGCAATGCGGCGATGTGTGCGATTTGCGCATGGCGCTCCGGTGAAGCGAGCCCCAGGTGTGTCGCCAATACCCGGCATTCATGATTATCAAGGCCAAGCACAACCTCGATAAGACCGCGCGGTTCGCGGCCCGCGAACGAAAGATCATGGAAGGTGTGTTTGACAACGGGCCTGCGGGTAAGCAGCACGTTGCCGTAACGGCCCACACCTCGATCGATCAGGGTGCCGTCGATGGCCTTCATGCCGGTGGATGCTTCCAACTCAGCGAGGATATTACCCGCGTGATCGAGTGTGATCTCCTGGAGTGCCACGACATCGGCCTCGATCGACGACACCACGCGCGCGATGCGGTCGGGCGAGTAGTTACCGTCCCGGCCGATACAGTCGTGCGCATTGTAGGTTGCCACCCGCAGCATATGCCGGACTCAGCCCGATCTGAGCCAACGTTTGGCTAACCAGGCCAGCACAAGCAGGACTGCGGCGACAGCGATCGCGATTGCCACATTGGCCAAGGACGGTGCCTTGAGCGCGGACCACAGAGAATTGGAGAATAAAGTGATCGCACCCAGTCCTGGCGCCAGACCGATCAAAGACCCGACCAGGAACTGCCTGGCGCCAAGATGGGAACTGCCGGCGACCAGATTGAAAACCGTAAAGGGCGCGATCGGGACCAGCCGCAATATCGCGACGGCGACGGTGCCGCGCTTGGCCAGACGCCTGCTCAGATGCGCTATGCGCGACCCACTGACGCGCTCGATGGCGGACCTGCCGAGGAGCCGGCCACCCATGAACCCGATCGCAGAGGCCCCCATGGCGCCGGCAAGCACATATAGAAACGCCTGCCAGCCGTCGAAGACCACACCGCAGATGACCGCGAGCAGGGTCACGGGCACCATAGCCAGACTGGCCACAATGAAACCGCCGATGGCAATGGCCGCTCGCCCTTCGTGGGACGAAATGGAGTCAAGGAATTCACCGATCCGCTCTGGGGTCAGCAGGCTCTGAAGCGGGGTCCAACGCCACACCGCGGCCAGTGCGAGCAACATTAGAACCAGTGCCAAGAAAAGCATCAGGCGGCGTCGGCCACCCGACTTGCCCGATTCCGGAATGTACTGCTCGACAAAATAGTCAGCACTGAACGGTTCGGGCGGGTCGATCAAACCCGAATCCGGCACCATTTCGTCGACCTCAGGGGGCACCTTCCAGTCCAGCCTGCGCAGGCTGCGCCCGTCGGCGCGCAGGCGTTCGATAGCGCGTACCACGCCACCCGATTCGCCGATCGCTCGGTCCACATCGCTTGGCTTGCAATCCAGATGTTCGGCAAGCAGACGTGAGCGGAGCCGCCCGATAAAGTCAGCCACCTCATTGCCGGAGTGTTCGGCTTCGATCGCGAGATCGCACTCCGTGTCCAGACCCATCGAGCGATTGCTGGCATTGGACGACCCGATGCGCAGCAGCCGGCGATCCGCAATCAGCAGCTTCGCGTGCACGCTGATGCAGTCATCACCCAGCCCTGGCTGGTGGGGATAGTAAACCCGAAGGCGATCGTGTTTGTCGGCGGCTCGCAGTCGATCCAGGAGACGACCACGAACCACATCCATGGTGACTTGCTCGAGCCAGCCGCCGGTCTTGGCCGGCAGCACGATGACCACTTCCGGCCCGTCGACTTCGCCGAGACGTGCGGCCAGGGCGTCTGCCAGAGACCGGGCGGTGAAGTACTGGTTTTCGATGTAGATACACGCCTGCGCCGCAGCGATCGCATCGAGGTACAGTGACTTCACCTCAGAGACCGCCTCGCGTTGGCCAAACACCGGTTCGGTGCGCGCGATTGCGACCGGGACGTCCGTCAGATCACTGTCGAATCCGCCGGGCCACGGAGATCCGTCCAGCTTCGGTGGCGGTTTTATGTTCCAGCCACGGGCCCGCTTCCAACGTTGACGCGCCAGCTCACCAAGAGCCGCCGCGACATCACCCTCGACCAGCATCATCATGTCGTGAAACGGGGGATGGGGATTGCCGTTCGGGTCAACCCGGCGCGGATCGTCGGGTCGATGCTCCGGGGTATCCCACCGCCAGCGACTCAGGTCGATACCGCCGACGAAGGCCACACGGTCATCAACAACCACGACCTTCTGATGATGCGAGGCCCCGCTGGGATGCACACCGTCCAGCCGGAAGTGAAACCTGGCCGGGGCCTGGATGCGGAGCCGTAGCGCCGGCAACAGTTCACGCTCGGCCGCATAGATCAGGTTGAAGTCCCAGGACAACAAATAAATCTTGAGATCAGGCGCCTGCTTGAGCAATGCGGCCAGAAAGGCACCCAATTCGTCGGGCAAATCGCGTGTCTGCCGGTCACGGTGCAGGCGTTCACGGCGATCGAAATCCCAGCCCAGAATCAAAATCTGGCGGCGTGCGGCGCGGCAGGCCTCCGCGAACGCGGCGAAATAGTCAGCCGCATCAACCAGCACGGTGCAACGCGATGCGGTCTCGATTCGCCAGCAGTTCTTTCCCGGCTCTAGGATCCGTGACCCGGGAGACGGAGCGGCAGGGGATTTCACATCAGGCATGGTCATTCAAACCATCTCTCTAGGGTGCCTTATAGGATCCAATCTGGACGAAGCAGATTGGCGGCTGAAGGGCGCAGGTTCAAGGGGCAGATTCAAGGAGCAGATCGTGTGGAACAGCTGTTCCACAGTAGACATCTGCGACTCTGAAGCGGTGCATTTGAGCTCCAAAATGGACATTCACGAACGGATCAGAGACGCCCGGTCAGCCTACCCTGCGCCTTGCACCGCCGCGCCTCCCGGCATCTGGTCCCGACTTGTCTTGACAGCCCGCAGACAAGGGGTGAGGCTCAGCAAGGCGCGCGCAGAGGCCAGAGCGATCATCGTCCGGGAAGGGTATTTTCGGGGTCTTTGTGCGCCGGATTGATCACGGTTACTGGACGCGATTGTAGTGCAGATCGCCAGTAAAATGTCCGGACACAGAAGTGGACCGCCGCCAATGAGCTCACAACCCAACGCGTCCTGCGAAACTGAGGCAGTGGGATTCGATCCGGCAGCGCTGCACCCATCGCTGGTACCGCTGCTGGCGGAGGGCCCGCCATCCGCGGACGCAATCGACGCGTTTCTCTGCGCAAACGCCATGCCCCTGATTGAACCCGGCGCCGCCACATTCCTGTTCCAAGGCGAGGCCCAACGGGTGGAGCTGCTTCGATGGATCCACGCGGGCGTCGACCACAACCCGTTCCAGCGGGTCCCCGGCACCCCCCTTTGGCTGTTGCGAATCGCCGTGGAGAACGGCGGCCGATTCGAGTACAAACTGGCGGTCGGGCGGGCGCACGGTGACGACTGGATCCTCGACCCGCTGAATCCGGACCGCGCCGCCGACCCGTTCGGCGAGAACTCGGTATGCCAGACCTGGGGTTATGAACGCCCGGGATGGAGCGAACCGCAGGGCGCACCAGCCGGGCATATCGAGACCATCGAGGTGGAAAGCCAGGTCTTTGGTGAGACCCGCAGGGAGCGGGTCTATCTACCGGCTTCTTATTCGTCGGCCACCGCGCATCCCCTCGTCGTGATTCACGACGGCGACGACTACATGAGCTATGCGGATCTGTCGGTCTCCCTCGACAATCTGATCGCCGCAGGCGATGTCCCTCCACTGGTGGCAGCGCTCGTTCAGACAAAGGACCGAATGGGTGAGTACCCCAAGGGCCGCCGGCATGCACGGTATCTGGCGAACGAACTGCTCCCGGCAATGACCGGCCGCTATACTATCGACCAGCGCCCCGCCGGGCGGGTATTGCTGGGTGCGAGCCTCGGCGCCGTGGCCGCGCTGGCCACGGCGTTCCGGTATCCGGGCGTGTTCGGAGGGCTGGTTTTGAAATCGGGCTCATTCATCCTCGATGACCGCAAGCTCACGGGGCGCCAACACCCGGTCTTTCACAGAGTCGCACGGTTGGTGCGGGCGCTTCGGCGGGCCCCCCAGCTTCCCGAAACCCGCGCGTTCGTGTCCACCGGCGAGCTGGAGGGGCTGGCGGACGACAATCGCGCGCTCGCGGATTTCCTGCGCGATCGCGGCGTGGATGTTCTGTTCCAGAGTGCATGGGATGGGCACCACTGGCATAACTGGCGTGACCAGCTGCGCGATGGGCTGATGTGGGTGCTGCGGCCCAGTGGCGAAACCCAATGACGGCGCCCCTTAGGGTCAGCGCCGCAGAGGCAATGTGATGACCGACCGAACCGTCCGCATCGGACTGTCCCTGGGTGCCGACATCTGTTGGCCGATCTGTTACGAGACCCTGCTGGAGCGCCTGAATCTCGACTTGAAGCTGAACGGCGACAGAATCAGGGTCGACTGCGACCGTGTCACCATCGAGCCGTTCGACCTGCGCCAACCGGTGAAGTACGACGTGGTGATCGACCGGCTGACGCACTGGTATTCAACCAGCCGTGAATGGATCAAGAAGGCGATTCTGCTCAATGACCTCTACGTCTATAACAATCCCTGGTCGCTGCAATCGAACGAGAAGCACACCTCCTACGCGGCGATGATGCGTCTCGGCCTGCCCGTGCCCGAAACCTGGATGCTGCCGCCCAAGGCTTACGACCCGGCCGACGACCTGGAACCGACGCTGCGCAAATACGCGCGCATGTTTTCGCTCAACGAGATCGGCGACAAGATTGGCTATCCGTTTTTTATGAAACCCTTTCACGGAGGCGGCTGGAAGGGCGTAACACGCATCAATGATGCGGCCGATCTGCACCGCGCCTACGATGCCAGCGGCACCGAGGTAATGAACCTGCAGGCAGCGGTTCTGCCGTATGACTGGTTTGTACGCTGCGTCGGACTGGGTCCGCAGACGCGCAAAGTGAACTACGACCCGACGGCGCCACTGCACGACCGCTATCGCATGGATACCGATTTCCTGTCGGCCGAGGATCAGTCGGTGCTGGACGACATGACGCTGACGATCAACGCCTTCTTTGGCTGGGATTTCAACTCCTGTGAGTCTCTGCGCCGGGAGGGCGTATGGCATCCCATCGATTTCGCCAACGCGTGCCCGGACAGCCAGGTGACCTCGATTCATTACCACTTTCCGTGGTTGATAAAGGCCAATCTGCGCTGGTCGATCTTCGCCGCCGCCACCGACCGACCAATGCGCCGGAATATGGATTGGGCGCCATTTTACGACGTGGCCGACCGGGACCTCGCTCCCCGAGAGCGGCTCAGCGAGTATGCGAAGATCGCCCACCAGCGCTTCGAGACCGAGAGATTCCGCGATTTTTGCCGCATGCACCTGGCCCATCTCGATGAACTGGCGTACGAGTTCTTCGGCTCGGCAACAATGCGCGACGCGGTCCATCAGAAAGTCGAGGCCCTGTTTCCACCCCGCGAAGTCGAGGAGTTCACCGAGCTGTTCTGGGGCCGGGTCCAGCACTGGCGCGAGCAGGAAGGGGCCCAGGGTGACCAAGACGGTTTCTAAGTGGTACTCGCCCCGTTGCGGGCAGGACATCAGCCTTGCCCGCTGGGGCCACTGGGGGCAGCCGGTCCTGCTGTTCCCAACGGCGGGCGGCGATGCCGAAGAAGCGGAGCGAATGGGGCTTGTCGGCGCCATTTCGCCCTTGATCGAGGCCGGCCGCGTCAAACTCTATTCCTGCGACAGCATCGCCGGGCGGGCGCTGGCGGCCAAGTGGGGTTCGGTGGAAGACCGCTGCCGGCTGCTCAACGGATTCGAGGAATACGTTGCCAAAGAGGTGGTGCCGGCGATCCGAGCGGACTGCGACGACGACGCCGTCGAGGTGGTTGCGGCCGGCGCCTCGATCGGAGCGTTCAAGGCGGTCGCGGTGACCTGCCGATACCCGCACCTGTTCCGGGCTGCCGTCGGCATGAGCGGAACCTACGATCTGGAACGTCTGCTCGGCTTCCAGGGCACGGAGAATTTTTATTTCAGCTCGCCACTCGCCTTCCTGCCCAATCTCGGGGAGGGGCCGATCCTTGACCAGCTCAGGCAGCGATTCGTGCTGATGGCATATGGTCAAGGTCGCTGGGAGAATCCGGGCGACGCCTGGCAAATGGCAAATCTTCTGGGCGCCAAGAGGGTGCCCAATCGGGTCGACCCCTGGAGCGAGGACTATGACCACGATTGGCCGTCCTGGCGCGAAATGCTGCCGACCTATCTGAACGAGCTTGTGCCCGAAGGCGCCGCACCATGAATGTGATCTTTATCGAACCCGCGTTTCCCACCAATCAGCGGCAGTTTCTGCGCGCCCTCGCAGCGGTGGGCGCGCAGGTGCTGGGCATCGGCGAACGGCCCTATGACTGGCTCGACGACGAGACCAAAGGCTGGCTCACCGGCTACCAGCAAATCGAGTCGGTCACCAACGAGGCAGCATTGGAATGGGCCGTGCGCGATGCCCAGCGCCGCATGTGGATCGACCGGATGGAAGCGACGGTGGAGGCGCATATTCTGCCCGCCGCCAAGGTCCGCGAGCGCTGCGGCATACCCGGCATCTCGACGCGCACCGCGTATCTTTGCCGCGACAAAGTGGCCATGAAAGAGGTGCTGCGCGCAGCCGGGGTGCCGACCGCGGCCTCGGGCGGTGTCTCCAGCCCCGCGGAGGCACGGGCGTTCGTCGATGACGTGGGTTTCCCGGTGATCATCAAGCCACGGGATGCGGCTGGCGCCGCGGGCACCTTCCGCGCGAACTCCTTCACCGAACTAGAGGCAGCGGCCCGGGCCAGCGGTCTCGAAGACGGGGCCCCGGCGGCGATCGAGGAATTCATCGAGGGGCACGAAGGTTTCTACGACACACTTGCCGTGGAGGGCCGAGTCACTCATGACTTCATCAGCCACTATTATCCTAATGTGCTCGAAGCGATGCGAACCCGCTGGATCTCACCCCAGATCGTAGCCACCAACCGGATGGACACGAGCGCCTATGAGGCGGTCCGCGAGATGGGGAAGAAAGTGATCGGGGCGCTGGGCATCGGCACGGCAGCCACTCATATGGAATGGTTCTTTGGTCCCAAAGGCCTGAAGTTCTCCGAGATCGGCTGCCGCCCCCCCGGTGTCGGACAATGGGACAGCTACTGCGCGGGGAACGAGTTCGACCTGTACCGGGAATGGGCACTTGCGGTCTGCAACCACACCACCGACCAGGCGCCTTCCCGACGCTATGCCTGCGGGATCATCGCGCTGCGCCCCGACCGTGACGGCCATATTGCCGGTTATGACGGTACCGAGGAGATTTTCGACAAGTACCGCAATCTCGTGGTCGGTCAGCACTTCCCCACGCCAGGCACGCCCACCCAGGGTGTGGAAGCCGGCTATATGGCCAACGCCTGGATGCGGGTTCGCCATCCGGACTACGATACGCTGCGCGGGATCTTGAACGAAATCGGTGAGCGTGTCAGGGTGCGAGCCAATTGAAGCCGGAGGCCATACGGTAAACCATTCGCTGCCTGATCGTTTGGCGCCAGGTGTCCCTCGGTGACAACCGCCTGAAGGGACTGGCTCATTTGAGCAACCAACCGCCGCCACCACGTGATGCGTTATACGCGTTGCACGTCGTCACACCGCTGCCGATGCGCCGTGGAAAGTGTTCACACAACGCCTAAGCGCAGCAAAAGACACCTTTACCGCTAAGCAAATCAACCAACTAACCATGAATACGGGATCGTGAGAGATGAAGAAACAGGAGCCAAGCTTTGAGGATCGGCTGGGCGAGTCGAGTAAAGCAAAGCGCGCGCTGCTTGAAAGGATGCGCGAGAAAAAGCCAGAGAATGACCCGAATTTCGCCGCAAAGCAGGCCGCACGCACTGCAGCCACGGAGCAGCGACGGGCTCGCGCGGCGGAACGCAAAGCACTCGCACTGATCGAGAAAGCCCGCAAGGCCGAAAAGAAAGCGGCCGAGGAAGCCGCCCGCGCACTGGCCGTCGAGGCCGAACGGCAAGCGCGCGAGGACGAAGCCGCCGCGGAAGCTGCACGCAAAGTCGCACTGTTGGCCGAGCAAAAGGCGGCGCGGGACCGTCGTTACGCGGCGCGAAAAGCCCGCCGCTGAAAAGGATGTCGCGGGCCACGGCCCGGGTCCGGTGAAAACAACCAGACATATCGGCACGCTGACCGGAGATCGACCAATTCGCCATGATCGAGGCGGCCGACCGGGCCAACCAGTCCGCTGACTGAGCTGCGACTACTCGGGGATTTGGTCGATCTGCTGCAATGTGCCGGCCTCGAACGTAAGAACGACGGTGACCTGGCCGGGCTGGTTCTTGTAGTACCAGCGATCCGCGCCCTGTTCCGTTGGCGGCCCGCACTTATCGAGAACCTCTTCCTTGGTGGTGCCCATTTCCGTCTCCACCATGGTCTGGCCGCAGGTAAAAGTCTGGGCGCTGGCACTGTGGATGGCGAAAATCGAAAGGAAAAGCACCAGAATCGAACTCGTTCGTTTCATTTCGGCTGACTCCTTGAGTATGCGCGGCCGCACCGGCGGGCCTGAGGGGCCTCTGATCTATTCATGGACGTGCATCTTGGGACTGAAATGCACAGCTTTACCGTTGCAAATCTTGCCAATAGAACAACTATTACCCGCGATCTGCCCCGCGTTCCGCCCCTTGAATCCGCACATTTCAGCCTCCAATCTGCTTCGTCCAGAATAGAATCAGAGACTCCCTAAAGATTTACACGAGCAAGGCGTCGAGTGCATCTCCACGTTCGACTGTCTGCCCTCTACCCGCTGGGATGTCGTGCACCACTGACCACAACAAACCGTAAACAAGACCAATCGCAATCCGGATGGTCAAATTGCGGTTGGCCCGCCAACACAAAGTCTATACTCGGGGTGATGGGCTTTGCATCATGTCGAAAAAACCTCGGTCGGCACGATACGGCGTTTAAAACGCCCGCAGAATGCTCATTTACTGGGTGCAAAACAGCGATTTCTCCGTCGCGTTCACCTTGCCTCGCACTCCACAAATACGATCTCGACAAGCTGGTGGGGAACCTGTGATTGATTCTGGTCGAAGCCAATTGGAGACTGATATGTGCAGACTCAAGGTGCAAATGAAACGAACTTGTGGGACGGGACATACAAAGATGCATTCCATAGCTCGCGGCAAAATCTGGTCGTTCGCCCTCGGCTTGATCATGGCCTGCTCGCTGATGACACCCAGCCCGGCATCAGCACAGGCTGAACCCATTCTGGGTCAACTCATGATGGTCGGGTTCAATTTTTGCCCTCGGGGCTGGGCAAACGCGGATGGCCAAATACTGGCAATCAGCACGAACACGGCTTTGTTTTCCCTTCTCGGCACAATGTACGGCGGTGACGGCAGAACCACGTTTGCCTTGCCGGATTTGCGCGGGCGCGTACCGGTTCACCTCGGCACCGGCGCGGGTTTATCACGCTACAGTCAAGGACAAAGCGGCGGCCAGGAAACAGTCACATTGACAGCCGCAGAAATGCCGAGTCATAGCCATGGGGTTAACGCGACCAATCAAATCGCGAACTTGAGCGGTCCCGGAACCGATTTCCTGGGGAAGGAAGATCCAAGGGGCAACATCAAGCAATATCACAATGGCCCCGCAAACGTGCAAATGGATCCGAATATGATCGCCGACAGTGGCGGTAATCAGCCACATGAAAACCGCGCGCCCTATCTGGCGCTGCGTTGGTGTATCGCGCTACAGGGCATATTTCCGTCAAGAAACTAGTGGGCCATGCGGGGTCGGGCACTGAAAGGATATGCATATGGGCCTGCCCTCGAGAATGTCTGGTGTAGTTTTAACCCGCCACGGCGGGCCGGAGGCGTTGGAGTGGCGTGATGACATACCTGTGCCCTCCCCCGGACCGGGGCAGGTTCTGGTGCGCGTTCTCGCGGCAGGCGTCAACAACACCGACATCAACACCCGCATCGGCTGGTACTCCCCGGACGTAACCGGCGCAACGGATGACGTGAACCAGGATGTCGAGGCAGGCGGCTGGGGTGGCGCACTTTCCTTCCCGCGTATCCAGGGGGGGGACCTGTGCGGACGGATCGTGGCGCTGGGAGACGGCACCGCGGGCTTTGCCATCGATCAGCGCGTCACCTGCCCCATCAACCTGCCGCGCCCAACGCCGGCTACCCCGCAGGCATATATCGCGCTGGGTTCGGAGCTGGATGGCGCTTTCGCGCAATACTGTCTGGTCGAGGCGGTGGACCTGTATGACGTCAGTGTCTCGCCCTTGTCCGATATCGAGATTGCGGCGATCCCCTGCGCCTTTGGCACAGCCGAGAACCTGCTGACCCGCGCCGCCGTGGGCGATGGCCAGTCGGTGCTGATTAGCGGCGCTTCGGGGGGCGTGGGGCTGGCGGCTGTGCAACTGGCTGTGCTGCGAGGCGCACGGGTCACCGGCGTCACTTCTCCGGCTAAAGCTGATGCCGTGCACACGGCGGGTGCGCAACATATCCTTGAACGCGATGCCACACCGCCGGAAGACAGTTTCGATGTCGTCATCGATGTCGTGGCCGGCCCAACCTGGCCTGCCCTGATACGGGCGTTGAAAGCGGGCGGACACTATGCGGTCTCGGGGGCAATCGCTGGGCCTATCGTCACGGCCGACCTGCGCGACATCTATCTGCGCGACATCACGATCCATGGCTGCACTTATCAACCGCCTGGGGTATTCGAGCGCCTTGTGCGCCTGATCAACGCAGGCGAGATCCGTCCACTGGTCTCAAAGATCTATCCGCTCGAGCAAATCGCCGTGGCGCAGGATGATTTCATGTCCAAACGCCATCCCGGAAAGCTGGTGCTCGTTCCTTCGACGGCAGATTGATCGAGTTGGCTTTGAAAAACGGCAACAGGTCCGTTCACCCGATCGCTGGGTCGGAGAAAAAGATTGATAACGACCAGGGACGCGCGCATTGCGAACAGATTTTTTGGGATGTTTCCCGAAAGGCCGGCAATCGAATTTCAGGGGAAGATCAGGATGCAGGCTTAGTCGGGTCGCGTGCTAAGATTGAGGTAGCAGATGGCACGTTCCGGGTTAAAGCGTGCCAATGGAGTTCAAAGTGTACAGAATGCTTCCCAGCGGCGATCCGGACACGGGTTTGCAACCGTCAAACTTTACCCCATCGGATGCATTTACAAGCAGCGATCGCACTGAACTCAATCATACAGTCTTCTCTACTGCGGATGAGTCGGTGCTTTCCGGTGTGTGGGAATGCGCACCTTGCAGGGAGGAGATAGAAAGCTATCCGGTGCACGAAATGATGACCGTCATCTCAGGATCGGTGACATTGACGAACGCGGACGGCATTTCCGAGACATTCACATCGGGCGACGTGTTCTTTATTCCCAAAGGTACGAAGTGTATCTGGCACATCACCGAGACGCTTCGAAAGTTCTACATGATCGCCTCATAGAGACGCGTCAAGGGCGCACGCTTGCAGGGCCCTGAAAGGCCGTCCTGGGTGAGGTGCTGAGTCCCATGCAAATCTGACCCGGGCATGCCAATCGTCCTCTATGAGTAAAACGATACAACTGGCGACCAAGGCCGGCTCTCTGCACCAACGATATGCAGTGGCTCACGGGGTGCTTTTCAGCCGAGCATCCTACCGGCTGTTGCTGAGCACTTTGGCAGGCCGACAGGCCGTTATGTACCGCAAGGCCACATCCAATCTGCATCAGCTCGAAACGGAGCTGGGTGAATTCATAGGAGAGCTGCATAGCTGCGAGGAGGATGAACCGCCGTTGCTGGGCGGGGCGCTTCTGCGGGAAACGCTGATCGAATACGCCATCGCGCTGCGCGAGAGCGTTGCGACGCTGGCGCTTATATGCCGCCGTCTGGCCGAGGACGAAAAAGGTTATCGCGCCATGCGTGATGGCCGGGCCTCGGAGTTCAATCACGACAAGGTGCAATACGACGACCGCAGAAGCCACCTCGAACGCATCGGGGTCAAACTCACCAAGCTGTTCTCAAACTATCAGAGGCCAGCCAGTTGGAGTGAAAGATAACATCGTCAGGCGCCGCGACCGGCGTACCGGATACAGATCGGATTCACCACCCCCATGTGGGCGGGATTCAAGCAGGCATCCGCTTGGAGGCTCCCTTGCCGATACCGCTCCCGTGGATCAAACTCCCGCCTTGTCATGCAACCAGGCGTACCACTCCAGATAGCGAAGCCGGCTTCCCCACTCCAGGTCCCGGAATGTCCCATCAACGGCGGCGGTTCGCTCACGCTCGCTCAGCCATGGGCCGAGAACTGCCTCTCCCTTGATGGCCATGGCTTTCTGATTCTCCGGCGTCGGATTCACCGCGCCAGCCCAGGTATAGAAAATTGCCGCGGAGGTGGCCACGTACGCCCCGCCGGAATCCACGTCAACGGCGGCACGCGCATCCGGCGGAATATTCGCAAGCTCATCTGCGATCCCGTCAGCCGCGTCGGTGAAACGCTCTATCATAACGTCGTAGCCGCCTTTTCCGATCTCAGACCAGCCCTCGACCAGATAGGGTAGGACACGGCGATGATCACGTCGCGCGCCGCAACGCCGGAGGTGGTGTCAGCAGAACCTCACGGGCCGCATCGACATCAGGCTCAAGCAGCGCGGCCATGCCGGGTGATCCAGACTGGAGATAGATCATGCCTTCGAGCACGGTGAGGTGTGCAGCCGCTCTGGTATCAGTCCCGTACTGGATCTTGTAGTTACGGATCGATTCCAGGGTGTGAGTGAACTTCCCGCTCCCGTTCACCGCGCCCGGTTGTTGTGAAGGCGGCGGAAATTCCGCATCGACCCATTCGGATGTGTAGGTCTGGTGGATTTGCTCGAGCTGGTAGGTCTGGGGCGTCAGGGCCGCGCATCCCGCCAGGGCACACAGCAGGGTCAGCAGCAAAGGGGCACGGGCCGTGATCATCTATCCTCCCTCCAGGTCTTCCAGGCGTTCCATACCCTCGATCGCCAGCTCGTGCAGAGCCTGGAAGTCGGGATTCGTAATTCGAGTAAGTTCGAACGGATCGTCCAGGTAAAAAATGACCAGCCGGTGAAGATAGTCCGGCAGGGTTACCGCGTCGATGCCGCGGCCGATCGCCTGATCAATCTTGCGGAGGCCCAGCTTCAAGAGTTTGTTCAGCATGGCGGCATCGACCGATTGCTCGATAATCGCCTGCCCCTGCAGGGCCGCAGCCGCAAGCACCATGCGGATACTCTCGACCATGTACGGTCCGGCCAGCATGGCCGTGCGATCAGACGCCAGACCCGCGAACACCGCGCCGACCAGCGGTTGTACCCGGTCTGCTTCCGCAAATTGCGCCCACACCTTGGGATTGCGGGCGACCGCTGTCAGGCCCATCACGATCACTTCGCCGCGCAACTCCGGCGCCAGCACAGCGCGCATGGCCTTTGACGCGAGTTGCCCACCCACCGACTCCAAAACCTGATCGACGGGTAGGGCGTTCGCTAGCAGGCCCGGGTGGGCAGCGGTGGTGCGGATCGCCAGGTCGAGCAGATCGTTCACATCGTCTGTGGAAAGCCCGTCCTCCACCGCTGGGACAAGCGCCTGCAACACGCCGGCGACCAGCCTGGTGGTGAGTTCGTCCTTACCCACCCATCGGTGGCTGTTCTCGGAGAGCACGCGTAGCGCGCCAGAAACAAGAACACGCGCTGTCTGGGTGGAGAGCCCATCCGTGAGTCCCTTTCTCGAGAGTAAGTCCGCCAGACCGCTTACGAGGTTGGCGGATAGCCGTCCTATCTTTGCAGCACTGGCCAGGGACTTGGGGTTGGCGGCAACCGCGGCCAGCGCCGTCTGGAACAATCCGGATGCGATCTCACCATTGGCGAATGATGCGAGGCGTTGGTCCTGCCGCCCCCTGTTCTCGATCTCAAGCAGGACGGACCCGAGCACAACGGTCACCAGAGGTTTGCCCCCGGTCGACTTGAACAAGTGCTCACGACCCTGACCAGCCACGCTGGTGAGCGCCACCTCCAGTACCCCAAACAGCGCTTTCGGGTCGTCGAAGATCGTATCGAAGCGCTCGGCCAGGTCGGTCAGGGTCGCACTCAGAACGGTGCGGAACGGACCATCCTCGACCAACAGGGAGGTATCCGCGGCCACCTGCGTCAGGTACTTGCCCACCAGGGTTTGAAAACCGCTGCATAGTGAGAATCCGAGCGACAAAGTCGTCGCCGTGCGCGTCTCGCAGGTCGGCAAGGGATCCGAACAGGGCAATCACGGCGGGTTCTTCAGTAATCGCGCCCTGGTTCTCCATGGCGGCCACCACCGCGGACCGAAGCAGGCTTTTGAAGATCAGCTCCGCGTTCTCGTCGTCGAAATCCCGCTTGCCGGCAAACTCCTGGATCAGGGTGGATACGATGGCTTGTGTCTTGGGGTTCGAGACGAACAAACCCGCGCCCTCGCCCGCAACCTCGAGCAGGGTATCTGCACTGGCGAGCAGGATGCGCGTGAGCGTCGGATTCCGAGCCAGCCGGTGGGATGCGACCACATAGTAGCTGAGCCGCATCTCCCTGCTCGATCGAACACTACGCGCCTCGGATTGCGGACCCAGCACGATCGGCGCGGAGTCCGAAGCCTCGCAGAAGAGCTGGAGAAAGTCGTTGCGCAGACCAAACGTCGCCGGAGAAACCGGATTGGCCCTCAGGGTCGCGTAGTCCTCTGAACGGGCGTGGAGTTCCAGGACCAGACGCCCTTCATCGCTGTCGAAGAAAGAAAAAAGCGCCTCCCGCTGCGCCTGGAAATCGAACGGCGCCGGCGGCAGACGGAACGGGACGTCCTCACTGGCCTCTCTGAGTGCGAGGATTTGATCGACCCGCCCACGAAACTTCAGCAGCGCCTGCACGGCGAGGATCGTCGTCGGGACACCAACGGCTAGGCTCATGTCTTTCTCCCGGCTGTCGGACCAAGAGCGCGCTTCCACCTGCGCCCTTATGAGCATAGTCGGCGTGATGTCCTGATGCCCGGCGCGGCCACCCCGTCGGGCGTGTCCACCGATTGCGGCGCAGGAATCGTAGTCCGACGGTTTACGTTTCCTCTCGTCGGCCCAGTGTGCAAAGCCTCGTTCGCCCAGATACAAAATCAAATGGCGCCCGGCAAAAGATACCCTTTGCCGTAGCAGGCCGTGATGGACGCAGTGGCCTGATCCAACGTCATCTCGTTTCCGAACCGGTCGGGATGCACAATCGGCAAGGCGTAAGGCGTAGACCCCTGCGTCATCCAATGGGCCAGAAATTCGCCCGATCCACCGCCGGTTCCAATACCCACATTGAAGCCGGAGGCAAGCCACAATCCGCAGTGTCCCTTGACCGGACCCAGCAGAGGTATGCCATCTGGTGTAAAGCACATGGGGCCGTTGTTGATCGTCTTGATACCAGCCTCGCCAAAGGGCGGCATTCGAATCACCAGTTTTTCCAGATGCGGCAACAGACGATCGATATCTGGTGCGAACAGCTCCTCCTTGAAGTCCTTGGGGATTCCGTCCAATGCCCAGAATTTGGGGTTCTTCTCGTAGATGCCGCAGAGCAACCCGTGGCCTTCCTGGCGCACGCTGCAGGACACGTAGGAATCGCGAATCGCGGGCACCTCGTGATCCATGCGCGCCAGGTCCGGCACGGTATCGGTGATCATCTCGTGATGCTGTATCGCATAAAGCGGTACGTTCAACCCCAGGGGCAACAGCAGTTCCCGCGTCCAGAACGACGCCGCGACGACCACATGTTGGGCACGGACGCGGCCTTTTAGCGTCTCCAGCACCCACGCCCCGCCAACTCTACTCAGAGAGTCTACCGGACACTGCCGCTCGACTGTGGCCCCCATTTGCCGCGCCGATTTGGCCAGCGCTTGGGTGGCGCCGCTGGGATCCACATGTCCGTCCGTGGGTGTATGTGCCGCGCCATGGAGCCCGTCAGTCACGACTGCGGGATGAAGCGCGGCAACCTCCTCGTTCGACACGACGCGATAGGGGATATCCAGGGCCTGGTACTTGGGCTCGAACGCATGAAACAGCTCGCGTTCCCGGGGCGTCGTTGCCAAGCGCAGAGACCCGGTCTGATGAAAGCCGACGCGGTGTCCACTCTCGGCTTCGGCCTGTAGATAGGTGCGGATCGAACCCGCAAACAGCCGCGTCATCTCAGCGTAGGGACCGAAATAGGTGGTGTTGCCCGCCGCGTGCCAGGTGGATCCGGAGGTGAGTTCCCGCCGCTCCAGAAGAACCGTGTCGGTCCAGCCCATCTTTGCCAACCAATAGAGCACGGAGCAGCCGACGATGCCCCCGCCGATGACCGTCACTTGTACGTCTGATTTCAAGCTCGTAACTCCTGCAAAGCGGTCTTGAAATGCAGCAGCCCGGGTCGCAGTGCATAGCCACGCCGCCCCGATTCCTGAACGGCCCTATTTCGTCACTTCCGCGGCAGCGGCCATTGTTCCCACAATGCCAAGCTCATCACGCATCGCGCTCGGCGAGCGTCCGCAAGGCAAGATGATCCAGTTTGCCGCTTCGCGTCAGAGGTAGACTGTCGACAAAGTTTACCCGTGCGGGAATCTTGTACTGAGCGATTCTGGATCGCAGGAAATCCAGTAACTCCGGCTCGTCGATCTCATGCCCGGGCACCAACACGACAAACGCAACCGGAACCTGACCTTCCTCACGATCCGGTACCCCCACCACACCGGAAGCGGCCACGCTATCGTGGGCGTTAAGCGCTGCCTCTACCTCACCCGGCGTAATCTTGGATGTATTCCGAACAATCAGATCTTTGATACGCGCAGAGAACCAGTAGTCTCCGCCCGCATCGCGCCATCCGCTGTCTCCCGTTCGAAGCCAACCGCCCTCCATCGCCTTGGCGGTCTCCTCCGGGTCCCGCCAGTAACCTTGCATGACCATTGGCCCCCGCACGCGGAACTCACCGACTTCCCCGATGGACAGCTCATGGCCATCGGGGTCGGTCACACGCAGCGCCACTCCGTCGATCGGGCGCCCTATACACTCGTCGGTCCCACACCGGGGCTCCCGACAAATCGTTAACCATATGGCCTCGGTCATGCCCCAACCCACTTGGATCGACAACCCTGTCAACCCCCCGAAGCGCTCTTGTAATTCCTCGGACACGCGCTCGCCGCCGGCGTAAACGCCTCGCAACGCACCGAAATCTTCGCGCCGGATGTCCGGCCAACGACTGAGCTTGGCGAGCACGTCATTGTGGGTGCAGATCAATGTCGGGTGCCATCGACGCAGTGTCGCGACATATCGCGCTTCATCATAGGTGTCGAGCAACACCACCGTGCCGCCCCTCATCAGGACGGATAACGAGGCTATGAATCCGCTTACGTGCACCAGAGGTTCGGCAACCTGGATAATGTCGCTGTCGCGGATGCCACCCAGAGCGGCATCGGTCGATTCCAGGATGGCGCGCGCCGAAGCCTGCGTGTGCACCACACCCTTTGGACGCCCAGTAGAACCCGAGGTGAAGAACATCGCGGCCGGGCTGTCCGAAGGTGGCGCATCGGGCATTGTCGGTGCCGCATCGTCGCCAAACATCGATCCGGAATCGCCAAACAGCTCTCGGTCGCGGACTGGCACATCAGCAACTACCGGCCGGACACGGTTGCATACGAACCCATACCGGGTGACGAGACGCAGAGCGGCTTTTTGATATCGTTCGAGGGCGAACGCAGGGCAGGCTACTACCTTATCAAGGTTATACTGCCCCTGATTTTGATCGTGGCCATGTCATGGGTGGTGTTTTGGATCGATCCTTCGGAGGGTGGCAGCCAGATCGGCGTCGCATTGACCACCATGCTCACCCTCATCGCCTACCGTTTCGCTGTCGGCTCGGAGTTGCCCAACATTCCCTATCTGACGCGCATGGACTATTTCTTGTTGGCCTCCACCGTGCTGGTGTTCGCCACCCTGATCGAGGTGGTCATAACATCACACTATGCCCGCAGCGGGCGAATTCAGCAGGCACACCGGATTGATCTGTGGGCGCGTTGGATGTTTCCGGCGGTGTTTGTTTTCCTCACCCTGCACGCGTTCATGTTCTAGATCAAAAATTCCTTGAGCTTAATAGTGCCCCTAGTGTCCCGTCCCAAAAGTTCGTTGCATATCAGCAAGGCGAGAAGCGCCCAGGCGCTAGGCGGGCGGGCGCAGGACTAGCCTGCGCTCATTCAAGCGCGCCCAACACCGCGGATGGGCGCTTATCGCCTTGCCCGTCGAAAGCGCCCCAGATACGCCACGAACTTATGGGACGGGACACTAGTACGCTAAGACGTGTTGCCGTTGTTGCCCAGCCATTCGATCACACGCTGTTCCAGCACCGGGTAAAAGGGGTTATAGCGCATACGGAAGAACCAATCGTCCGGCAGCTTCAACAAACCACGCTCTCCCCGGACCGCGGCACCTCCCAGGAACAGCCTTCGTTCCTCGCCGGGCGATCGCTGACCATACAAGGGGTCGTCGGGCGCGAAAGGCAGGGCCACGTGGGACAGTGAGATAACGCCTGCAGGCCAGCTCAAAGCCAAGTCCATACCGGCGGTGAGCTGAGACGAGAACGGTGGCTTACGGCGCGCGACGACAGCGTTGGTTTCCGGACTCTGGTTGGTGATGAGCATAAGGGAGAACGGTAGCCCATCGTCCTCCAGCAAGCGGTTGGTCAAGGGCCCTGGATCGGATATGAGCAGGGACGACTTGGCGGCGGCCCGATTGATGTCGAACAGCACGAGTTCGTGCCGGTTTGGGGCCAATCTGCCCAGGAATCTGTCCACCACTGCTTCGGTGGAAACCGTTGCGTCAACGGCGGACTTGAACACCAGCGTTGGCGGCAGAACCGACCCCGAACCAGCCCCGAGCTTGGCCGCCAGAGCGCCATCGACGGAACGCGTGAGCCGGTGCACCACGTCCGCCGCGTTGGTCGCGAACGAGTTGTATTTGTAAGGGTCGAACTCAGGCTGGATCTGCAACCACGCCAGCCCGCCCATACCGGGCACTTTGCCCAGGCCATTCTTTAACCCGGCGAGCGCGGCAGTGGGATGCACCTGAATCGAGGGTGAAATCAACACCAGGCTGGACGGCACGGGCTGAACCGCCCCGGTCGTCGACGCGAGCGCGTAGTCGATTGCAAGGGTGGCGCCGTTGGAGTAGCCGATCACGTGTACCGGTTTCCCGGGCAACTGCGCCGCCAAATGCTTCATGGCCACGCGAACCGCCGCGGCCATATCGTCGGGCGCGATGTACTTGAGGCCGGAAGGCGCAGTACCATGACCCGGCAACCTCAGCCCCAGAACCCAGTAACCCTGGCGACGCAGGGCCAGGGCCAATGCCCGCAAACTATACGGCGAGTCCGACATCCCATGCAGCAGCAGCACTGCTCCGGTGGGCGCATCGATCTCCATTTGAAAGCTGCGGTTCCAGTTGGGCTCAACTTGTCGTGGGTCCGCGGCACTGCCAGCGCTGTAGCGAACCAGCGCGTACTCCGGCCCGGTGCCAACGACCGAGTACACCTTGTCTTCCAATTCGGAGAACAACCTGTCCTCCAGCCGCAGATAATCATCGAAGGCAAAAATGTCTTCAGCGTCAGAGGCGGCGAATTCTTGAGTCAGCTTGACCGTTTGCCAGGGCTGCAACTGGGTTCCACTGCACCCATGCAGGCTCGACACCAGCAAAAAAATCGCAGTCCAGCGCAACCATGGATCAAGGCCCACGAGTTAAGACCCAATACTGCGCTCCGCGCGGCGTGATAACCCGATACTGAAGACGGCTGCGGGGGGTTTCTTCGTTTGTGAGCCGCAGGAACAGGTCGTCGAAAAACTCCGGGGTTTCCAAACTGAAGTTGTGGAAATTGCGCGTGCGATTGACAGGTGTCACGTCCACCAGCGTCACCAGACCGCTGTCCTGCTCCACCATTTCGAGAACCTTTTCCGCTTCGTCAGACTGATCCGGATTGCCCGGGTCGACCGTGCTCTCCCCGAGCCGCCGACCACGATTGAGAATGCGGCTCATCAACAAAGCCCGGTCGTTGGAGGAAACATAGACCGTGAGATTGTCGGTCAGGGACCTGATCTCTTCCTTGAACTGCTCACCGAACCGTTGGTGGCTGACATCCGGCGCGGTCAGGACCACATCCTCGATCTCGGTCTCGCGGTCGGCCAGGTCCGGTTCCTGGTACAGCAACGTAAACGCACTGACCACAACCTCTCCGCCCATGCTGTTGGCAACCAACCACATGCGTTCCGGGCGAACGTCATCCAAAATCAATTTGATGGCCTCCGCCAGGTCCGCCCCGGAATCCTGCGCAACTCGCTGGGCCCGCCGATACCCGCGAGCAGTGGAACCCTGGTCGCCGGGCCAGTCGAACACCAGCATCGGCGCGTCAATGTCGAGGACATGCGCCAGGAACGCAGTCTTGCGCAGAGCCGACGGGAAGCGCTCACGGAAACCGTTTACGTTGACCAAAACCGAGCGATATGGGGACGCCTCGACCTGTTTCTTCAATTCTTCGACCAGTGCTTGCCGCGTCAGCGGCTGCACCTTGCGAAGCTGGATCTCCTCATTCTGGACCCAATCCGTAGGATTGATGAGCATGCCAATACCGAGCGACGGTTCGATGTCGGTATCAAAAAAGCCGTAGTTCAAACCGTCTTGGCGAGCATTCCCGAAGCGATCTTCGAGTGCCCCATCGGCTTCGGTTGGTGTTCGATTGGTGACGTAAAAAAACCGGTATGGCCCGTCCTCGCCCTGCCTCGCCACCTGCATGCGTCGGAACTGGAAAACTTCGGCGCGCTCAAGCGCCTGCCTCGTGGACAACTGAACAAATGCGCCAACCGCCGCCGCCACAACCGCGACCACTACCACCACAATCAGCAGGCGTCTTCTTAACCGCTTCATACTGCTCCAGTCTCGAATCCGGCCCACATTCAAAGAGTCTCGATCGCCGGCGCTCAGATCTGCCCACTGTCGCCAGACCCTCGCCTTCGGCGGAACCTGCAGCGCAAGCAATCATGCTTCCGGCACGAGTCGGGGAGGACAGGCGTTACAGGGGTGAATGCGACCACAAAGTCCGCGTTTCCCGGCCCTGGCACACCCATTCCACCACATGCCCGAATGGCCGCTGGCACGACGCAATGATGTCACCATTGCCGGCGGCCAGGGTAAAGGCGTCAGGGCAACACGATCATCGCGCCACCTCATCGGGCGGCCCATCAAGCATCCAACCTGTGCAAATCGTCTCGATTGCCCTGAGCCGCGGGTCGTTGAACGCGGCCTTGAATCCAAAGTGATGCAGGCCCAGCGGTCCGCTGCGGCCTATCAGGAACCGGGGCAAAAAATCGTTCCTCAACCAATTCTGAGCTGAGGTTTCAGCCCTCATCCGTGCACATGTGGCCTTTTGGCCAACTTCAGATTGAAACAGTGTCGCATGAGAGCGAGACTGTTTCCTGATACATGAGGAACCTGGGATCAATATTTATGCGAAGTATCGCAAAGTGGGCGCTTCTGATATGCCTCTCCCTGTTCTTTGGAACTGCCTGGGCTGACAGTTTCGAGGACACGGTAAAGGTGTTCCGCAACGCTGGAGAAAGCAGTGGATTTTTCGATCGAAGCTACGCCTATGCTGTGTTCCCGACAGTCGGACGCGCAGGCATAGGGATTGGTGGCGCACGGGGCAGCGGCAGAGTCTTTGTCGATGGCAAGACGGTAGGCGAAAGCACCATGACTCAGGTGACCGTAGGCCTGCAATTGGGCGCTCAAGCGTACAGCATGATCGTTTTTCTCGAAGACAAACGGGCCTTCGACGAATTCACCAGTGGTAGCTTTGCCTTTAGCGCACAGGCACAGGCCGTCGCCATAACAGCGGGGGCTTCAGCTACCGCATCGACGGCCGGCAGCTCCGCGGGTGCCAGCGGGGGGCGAAACGACGCAACGACGGTCGGCGGATTCAACAGGGGTGTGGCAATCTTTACTGTCGCAAGAGGGGGGTTGATGTACGAAGCAAGCCTTGGTGGCGCCAGATTCAGCTATCGACCGCTGCCCTGAGTATTCGATAACTGTCGAATAGAGAGTCCGCATGAAACGCGAAGAACGGTATAAACAGCCGCCGTCGCTCGAAAGGAGGCGGGTACTTCGATTGGCGGCGGCTTCGGTTTTGGTAGTCGGCGGATGCGCCAACCTGAACCGAACCTCCGATCTCGACGCAAGCCTCCAGGACCTTGACACTTTGCTCGCGCAAAGCGCACCCGAAGGCGCGCAGGATGACGTCAACGCCATCGCCCGTCGTATCGAAAGTCGTGCACGGGACCTGGCCACCGAGCATCGG
Source organism: uncultured Gammaproteobacteria bacterium (assembly GCA_963783675.1). GTDB lineage: Bacteria > Pseudomonadota > Gammaproteobacteria > Competibacterales > JAHEDQ01 > JAHEDQ01. Next base: position 602,905 of record CAWAOU010000024.1, on the reverse strand, counting down.
GAGTTCGTCAACGGCTTTGACCGCATGCTGGCGAAGCACAGTGCCACCGAAGCACAGCTCGATCAGTTGATCGAAATCCATCAGCGGCGTCGCACCTGGCTGCGGAACGACTTGCTTTATCTGCAAGAGGAATTGCGTGCATCCCTGTCACCGCAGGACTGGGCGCAGGTCGCGAAAGTGCTCAATGAAACGGGCACAGGGGTCACCGTTTACACGCTGTCCGAGGTTTAAAAGATGCCCGTACTCGTCACCCTCGCAGCCGCCAGCACCTTGTTTACCCAAGACACAAGCGGGGTGAGCTTTCTCGACCCGAAAGCGATGCGGGAACGATGCATAGACGTGATCGACGATGGCAACGTTCGCAAACGCGCACTTGATCTCACTGAGGCGCTGGAAAAGCTATTAGGTCAATACAGTAAAGCTGTTGTGGCGGCCCTGGATGCCTATCGCGCGGAGACGATCGCGGTGGCGTCGTCGGCGACCGATCTGATCGAGCTGCTTACGGCCCTCGACACCCAACGGACCGAGACCCTGCAAGGCATCATCCGCATACGCCAATCACTGCGCGAGCTGCTTACCGTAAAACAATGGGATCGCTTGTTTCTATAGCCACGACCCGTCACTAGCGAAAGGTTCTTGCAAACCCCCGAACGTCGTTTACCAGCCTGTCCGGCTGTTCCAGAGCGGGGAAGTGACCCCCACGGGGCATCTCGGTCCACCGGGCGATATTGTAGACGCGTTCGACATAGGACCGGGGTGGCCAGGACAGCAGCTCTTTCGGGAACAGGGCCACGGCGGTGGGCACTTCGACACGCCTGCCTTCCGGCGACAAAATTCGACCGCCTTCTTCGCGCCGGCCATAGTAAATCCACGATGCGGTATTGAAGGTGCCGGTCACCAGATAGACCATGATGTTAGTCAGCAGTGAATCTTTGCTGTGCACGCTTTCGATGTCGTCGCCCTCGGTATCGGACCAGGAGTTGAATTTCTCGATGATCCAGGCGGCGACCCCGACCGGGCTGTCCATCATAGCGTAGCTCAAGGTCTGCGGCTTGGTGGCCTGCTGGGTGCGATAACCGTCCTCCATCATCTGTTCGCGGTCGAACTCAGCGGCCCAGGCCTCTTCCGCCGGTCCCTTCGGACCGTCCGGGTGCCGCATGGTCATGATGTTGATGTGGATGGCGCGACACGCGGGTGCGTGCTCAAAACCCAGCCAGCTCGAAATGGCGCCGCCCCAGTCGCCGCCCTGCGCCAGGTATCCACTGTATCCAAGCACGTCGGTCATCAGTGTGTCGAACAGGTCGGCCATTCTGCGGGGCCCGATGGGTCGCGGCGGGCGGCCCGAAAAACCGAACCCCGGCAGGGACGGCGCGATGACGTCAAAGGCGTCGTTGACGTTGCCGCCAAAGCGTTCCGGGTGGGCCAGGGGCTCGATGATGTCGAGGAACTCCACCACCGAGCCGGGCCAGCCGTGGGAGATAATCAGCGGCAGTGGAGCCGGGCCGCTGCCCCGCTCCCGGATGAAGTGCAGGTCGATTCCGTCCACCTCGGCCGTATAGTGCGAGAAGCGGTTGATTCTGGCTTCCTGCTTGCGCCAGTCGAACCCGTCGAGCCAGTAGGCGCACAGCGTCTTCATGTAGTCCATGTTGGTGCCGTAGGCCCAACCGCCATCGTCCGGCATCTCGTGCCATGGGTACTCGGCCACGCGGCGGCGTATCCAATCGAGGGTCTGCTCGGACACATCGAGGCGGAAAGGACGGATCGGTTTCATACGCTGTCCAGGTTCTTGAGGCGCCGCGTCCCGCAGCGCCCTGGGGGAAAAACATTTGTGAGGCGTTTCGACATCTCTCAGTGGCCAGCATACCGAACACGGCGTTGATTGCGACCGGGACGTCCGCCGGCTCCAATCAAGGACTCGGTTCGGCTCTGCCGCTGTGGGCCGGGGCAAAGCGAGGTGGCCCGAGCAAGCTCCCTCGGCAACGGTTTGTTAAGCTAACGCAGCGTTCGACCCGCGATATGCCCAAGTGCGCGGAACCGACACTGTTTTGGCTCCCGGCTCAGGAGTTCCATGACTGTTTCCCCTGGATTGATGCGACAAACAAGACAACTTCAGGGCAAGCACCACTCGCCGATTGATCCAGAGGGTTATCCATGAGATCAGCACATCAAGAACAATACGCACTCCGCGACCTGCTTTTGCGTGCGCTGCGCGTGCTGTTACCCGCGTTGCTGCTGGCCGTGGCATTTGCCACCTTCGCCACCGAGTCGGTAGACGCGGACGATGTTTCCCAGTCCCCGGACTGGGTTCAGTTGTTCCTCGGGCTGTTTGGTGGACTGGCTCTGTTCCTGGGCGGCCTGCAACTGTTGTCGGAGGGCATGATCAAGGCCGCCGGCCAGACCATGAAGGTCGTGCTGGGGAAACTGACCACCAATCGTTTCATGGGCGCCCTGACCGGCGCGTTTGTGACCGGCATCCTCAACTCCTCGACCGTGACCACCCTGTTGGTGGTGGGCTTTATCAGTGGCGGCATGATGACGCTGGCGCAGTCGGTCGGCGTGATCATGGGCGCGAACATCGGAAGCACCGTGACGGCCCAGTTGCTGGCTTTCGATCTTTCCGCCTACTCCCTGGGTCCGGTCGCCATCGGCTTTTTCATGATGTACACCGCCAAGCAGGAAAAGGTGAAGTACTACGGCATGATGATCCTGGGCATCGGCCTGGTGTTTTATGGCATGGGTCTGATGAGTACAGGCATGACGCCACTGCGCAGCTACGAGCCGTTTCTCGAGATACTCAAGAGTCTGGAAAACCCATTAGCCGGTATTGTCGCCGGCGCCCTGTTTACCGCCGTGGTGCAATCCTCCGCGGCGACGGTGGGTATCGCCATCGCCATGGCGAGCGAGGGCCTGCTGGCTCTGCCGGCCGGTATCGCCCTGGCGCTGGGGGCGAACATCGGCACGGCGATCACCACCGCAATCATGGGCGTTCTCAGCAGCACCTCCACCGAGGGCGTGCGCGCGTCCGTGGTGCATGTGGTGTTCAACCTGCTGGGCACCTTGATCTGGCTGCCGATGATCTGGCTTCTGGTGGATCTGGCGGTGTGGATCTCTCCAACCAGCCCGGAGCTCGAAGGCATGCGCCAGGCGGCGGCCGAGGTGCCCCGTCAGATCGCCAATGCCAATACCCTGTTCAACGTCATCAACACCGTGCTGTTCATCGGCTTCACAACCTGGTTCGCGAAACTGGCGGAGAAACTGGTGCCGGAACGGGAGACCCCGGTGGGCGTGATCATAGAGCCGGAATTCCTGGACGCGGGGGCACTCAAAGCGCCGACCGCCGCTCTGCAACAGGTTCGTCTGGAAGTGGGCCGGCTCGGAGATATCGCCCTCGGCATGCTCAAGGACCTTGGCTCGGCTTTTCAGACCCGCGACCTGGCAGCGTTCGATGCCATCGCCCGACGTGACGATGAGGTCGATATTCTGGAGGCTGAGATTCTCAGTTACATGGGCAAGATTCGCATGAACATGCTGACGGAGGATGAGAGTGAGGAGTTCCAGGGACTGATGGTCGCGACCGACAACCTGGAAAACCTGGCCGATGTCATCGAGACCGACATCGTCTCGCTGGTGCGCCGGGCGTACAACATCAAGTCCATTACCGGGGAAGAAACCCGCACCATGCTGTGGGGGCTATACGATTCCACCGTGGCCGCGGTGGAGCTGGCGGTCCAGGCGATCCGCGACAACGATCAAGAGGCCGCGGCATCGGTGTTGTTGATGAAGGACGTCTTCCGCGAGCAATCGGAAATGCTGTTGGGTAGAAAGGCGGCGCGACTCTCGGCCGACGATCCGGATTACCTGGAACTGGTCAGGCTGCAGATGGGATTGGTCGATCATTTTCGGCGCATCTACACCCTGGCGAAACGTGTCGCCAAGGTCGCCCTGCCGCCAGCGCTCGCTCAACAGGATTGACGTATTTCCGCCACAGCGTGCGCCGAGAACGGGCGTTGCCGGAATCGACGGCGCATAAGCTCTCTCTTTCCTACAGCCGGCTCTAGCGGGAGGCCATGCGATCGCGCGGCACAGATCCTGGCATCGGGCCGCGTTTGCCTCATCTTTTGAGAAGCGCCGAATTTGTTGATATCGACCTCGGCATTCATCAACCGGCGGAAATGTCCGTGGGTGACATCAAGACGCTGGTCGCTCTCACGCTGGACAGCGTGGCCATGCCTGCAATTGAAGCGGGATTGGCGACTTCGGAAGAAGTGAGAAGCTTATCTGATGAGCTTCATGCCCTTGCCAGGGCCGATGACACCGTGATGAGCATGCCACGTATCGTGCAAGCCTGGGGTCGGAAACCCTAGGGCCATGGGGGCAGTTCGGTTATTCACAGAGCGCCGCTGATGAACCAAGGCAAGGCGCACACCGCAGGGAATGGCAGGCCCTTTCCAAAGGGTGCAACCCGGCTTGTGGACTGGCTGTGGGTTACCAAACTTCCCGCATGACCCACTAGCATCACTAGCATCGCTGCGAGGATATCGGGCGCAGTACCGCGACTCTAAGCCCCAGGACACAAGCGATTCGTTGCGCCAACGACGCTCGGTGCGCCTTGTACGAGAGCGCGCAAAGACGCCGGCGCGATCGCAGCAACTGTTCAGACCTTCCCTAGGAATCTGTCGGATTTACCGGCCCCGGTCCGGTAGAATAGACGTACCGCAAGAACCTGTACGGTAGAGTGTGTGATGGCTGTTGAATTCGTCCCGATAGACCGCGACACGCCGTACCTTCTTCCACCGAGCGTGCAAGATTATCTCCCGGAAGATCATCTGGCGCGCTTTGTTGCGGAGATGGTTGATCAGTTGGATACGAGCGCGCTTTCGGGCGTGTATACCGGCAAGGGCAAGAAGCCTTATCACCCGGCGATGCTGGTGGGATTGTTGTTCTACGGCTATGCCACAGGCACCTTTTCCAGCCGCAAGCTGGAGAAGGCCTCCTATGATTCGATCGCCGTTCGATTTCTGTGTGCCAACACCCATCCCGACCACGACACCATCGCGAGTTTTCGCAAGCGATTTCTGAAGGAGTTGGAAGGGTTCTTCGTTGAGATCCTGCTGCTCGGCCAGGCCATGGGGCTGGTGAAGCTCGGCACGGTGAGCCTGGACGGCACCAAAATCAAGGCCAACGCCAGCAAGCACAAGGCGTTGAGCTGGGCGTACGCCAACAAGCTGCAAGCGCAACTGCAAGCGGAAGTCGAAGAGCTGTTGCGCCTCGCCGAGGAGGCCGACCACAGCGCGCTGCCCGAGGAGATGGATATCCCAGAGGAACTGAAACGGCGCGAGCAACGCTTGGCGAAGATCGCCAAGGCCAAAGCCGAGATTCAGGCCCGTGCGCAGGCGCGCTTCGAGTGCGAGCAGGCGGACTACGAGGAGAAGATGGCGCGGCGCAAGGCCAAGCAAGAGCGCACGGGAAAGAAACCGGGTGGGCGCCTGCCGAAGGCGCCGTCGGCGGAGCCGGGAGCAAAGGACCAAGTCAGCCTCACCGACGAAGACTCCCGCATCATGCCGAGCCATGAGGGCTTCCAGCAGGGCTACAACGCCCAAGCGGGCGTCGATGCCGACAGTCATCTCATCGTCGAACAGCACATCAGCCAGCAGGCCAATGACAAGCAGGAGGTCGCTCCCGCCTTGGAGGGGCTGCAGCGGCTTCCCGACACGCTCGGCCAGGTCGACGCCTTACTGGCCGACACCGGCTACTTCAGCGAAGCGAACGTCGAGCGCTGTGAGGCCGAGCACATCACCCCCTACATTGCGCAAGGTCGCCAGGGTCATAACGAGCCGCTGCACGCGCGCTTTGCCGCCGATCCGCCTGAACCGCATCGGCCCAGCGCTGTTGAGGCCCTGGCGCATCGGTTCAAGACCCGCCACGGCAAAGCCATCTACGCGCGGCGTAAATCCACAGTCGAGACAGTGTTCGGCATCATCAAGCAGGTGTTGGGATTTCGCCAGTTCCTGCTTCGCGGACGCGATGCCGTGGCCGGCGAGTGGAGTCTTGTGTGTATCGGATGGAATCTGAAGCGGCTACACGCCCTGAAGGGCTAATAAAGGCCGAAGAGCAGGTCTTTCCCTTTCCAATAGGCCCAATAAACCATAATGAGAATGGTTTCGCTCACTCACATCGTTGCATCCACGACTATTCCGCAAAATTCTTGGCTTCTTCCGAGCGTACCGATGTGCGCTGCGGGATAAACCCGACGGCCTCCTAGAGTGACGACATCGCTGACTTGGGCGATATGCCTGGAAGAGCCAACGGTCGACCGCATACCGGGCGCCGTCTGCATTTCAATCGTCGACGCCATCCCCTTCTTCATTCTCAGTTCGGAAGTACAGCCAGACCATAAGTCCGATAAAGGCAAAGACCTCGATGTTCATTATGGTATCGGTGAGTGGATCGATTTCCATCACACTGTCTCCTTCTTGAGCGCCTTGAGCAGGCAGACAATCAGCAGCACGACGATAAAGACGAAAGGCAGGGCGCCCAACGCGATGATCTGCTTCACCGCGTCGATGCTACCCGACAGGATCATTACCAGGCCCAGCGCCCCAAGCACAGCGGCCCAGCTCAGTTTCACGCGCACGCTTGGGTTGAGGTCACCCCCGGTGGAGAACATGCCCAGCACGAAGGCGGCGCTGACCACGCTGGTGACCAGGAACAGAAAGGCGGCGATGACGACCCCAGCGATTGTCAGGCTCTGGAGCGGGAACTGCTTCAGGACGAAAAAGGTGGTCTGGCTGACATTGTTCTGGACGACCTCGAGGATCGGAACGTCAGTGTGCAGTTCGGCGTAGAAGCCGATGCCGCCGAACACACCAAACCAGACGATGGAAAAGGCTGTCGGCACCAGCATCACGCCGGCGATGTACTCGCGGATCGTGCGGCCGCGGGAGATGCGGGCGATGAAGACGCCGACGAAGGGCGCCCAGGCGAGCCACCACACCATGTATGTAAGCGTCCAGGACTGGAACCAGTTGCCCACGCTGTCGTCCAGGAAAGTGAGGGTTCGAAAGCCTTGTACGAAGAAGCCGCCGAGATACTCGCCGAAGCTCTGCACGATGCCGCCCATAATGAAATGCGTCGGCCCGAACAGCAGCAGGAAGACCATCAGGAAACCGGCCACCGCCATAGCTGCGTTAGACAGTACCGCCATGCCACGACCAAGATCGACGGTGAGCGGCAGTATGTAACTCAGCACCAGAATGGCCAGGATGCCCAGCGTCAGACCCATGCCGGTATCGGTCAGGCCGAACAGCGCATCGACGCCGTCCTTTACCTGGAACACCCCCATGGCGACCGAGCCGCCCAGCCCAATGGCGATGGCGACGATGGCCATCAGGTCGGCCAGCCAGCCGACGGCGACGGTTATCCGGTTACTGCCAAATACCTTGACGATCGGGGCGCTCACCAGGCTTGGGCAACCGAGCCGGAAGCCGAAATAGGCGATTACCAGGCCGGTAACACCGTAGATAGCCCAGGCGTGAAAGCCCCAGTGGAAATTGGTCAGGAACAGGGCAACGCTCGCCGCGTCCCGATCAGGTGAGAATGCCTTGATCGCCGCATAGTGCGTGACCGGCTCGGCAGTGCCCCAGAAAAGCAGGCCAACGCCCATACCGGCGGCAAACAACATGGTTAACCAGGAGACGGTGCCGAACTCCGGCTTGTCGTCGTCGCGCCCGAGCTTGATGCTGCCATAGGGCGACAGCGCGAGGCCCATTCCAACGACCAGGATCAGGCTGACCACAAGCATGATAAACCAGGCCCGGCTGGTGAACTGCACGCCGACCAGCAAGGCGGCGAAGTCGGCCAGCCCCTGGTTGTCGATGATGCCCCAGAGCGCCACGGCGCCGGTCAGCGCCAGAGCCACCAGTAGCAGCGGATTGCGGAACATAAACCCTTCCCAAGTCGTGTTCGTCCGATGGTGAAGGATCGGCGTGCCCAGGACAAGCGACGCGAGGCTGGCGGTGTTACGGGAAGAGACTGCCCGAGTCAGGAATCCGTCTCGCGAGTCGCTCGATTGTGTCGAGCGCGACGACCATGTCGATGTGCGGCGTGTTCTGCACGGCCAGCTGGATAGCCCATCGTGGATGGTTGCGCAAATTCTCCGAACTGACTCGACTGCCGAATCGGCTCGGTGATGTGGCCGTGCTGTGGCTATACTCGCGCAGAGTCAACGCCAAAGCCGTCCGCTTCTGGCTCAGTCCGCTGGGCAGGTTCACCAACAGCATTCAGGATCATGCAGTCCATGGGCGATCCCGCAAAGAGCAAAAAACCAGCGCCATCGCGGTGCATCGCCTTTCAGGGACAACCCGGCGCCTATTCCCATCTCGCCTGCCGCAACTACTTCCCCGACATGACACCGCTTCCGACCCATGCCTTCGAGGACACCTTCAACGCGGTGCGCAAGGGGCAGGCCAGGCTCGGCATGATCCCGATCGAGAACTCCGTCGCCGGGCGGGTGGCGGACATACACCTGATGATGCCGGAATCGGGTCTGCACATCATCGGCGAACGTTTCCTGCGGGTTAACCATCACCTGTTGGCACCCAAAGGCGCCAGCCTGAAAACCATCCGCCGTGTCCACAGTCATGTTCACGCATTGGGGCAGTGCGGTGACTTCCTGCGCAAAAAGGGCCTGGAGGCGGTGGTTCATGCCGACACCGCCGGCGCCGCGGCGGATATCGCGGCCAAAGGGGATGTGAGCGAGGGGGCAATCGCATCGGAACTTGCGGGCGAGGTCTACGGACTGAAATCGATCCGCGCCAACATAGAGGACGCCGCACACAACACAACCCGATTCATCGTGATGGCGAAAAAGCCGTTACGCCCGAAACGCGGCGAACGGGTCGTGACCAGCTTTGTGTTTCGCGTTCGTAATACGCCTGCCGCCCTGTTCAAGGCGCTGGGTGGGTTCGCCACCAACGGCGTCAACATGACCAAACTGGAGAGCTACATGGTGGGCGGCGATTTTTTTGCAACCCAATTCTATGCCGATGTGGAAGGTGATCCCCGAGATCTCAATGTCAGACTCGCGTTCGAAGAGCTTGGCTTTTACACCCACGAAATCACGATCCTGGGCACCTATCCCGCGGATCCATTCCGGTTTGCGAAAACAAAATCAAACAGCCGATAGCGGAACACTCAATTGATGTAGCGCCAGCTGTACTCGGGCCGACTGACTCGAACCGGAACGCCTGCCCCGAGAATCTGCGCGCGACTGCCTGGTCTGACAAGCGAGCCGTAACAGCTGCGATCAACGCCCTCAACCGGCGTGACGTAGACCAGGCACAAGGACAGCTCCACGGAGCGCCCGCAGATGTTTTGCAAAATGGCGTCCACCTTATAGGGAAGTGCGCCGCCCGCAACCTCCCGCACCCGATAGGTGTCCACCGTGATACAGGGTGTCGAACCCATGCTCGGGTTGTCATAGTCGTCGCCGGCCTGGGCTGTGTAGAGGAAGCCGGCCAACAGAATGCATAGCCCAAATGACAGTATTAAGCGCACGATGTAACTAGACCTCGCCTCGGTTGTTCCATACACGCGGCGGCAATGCCGCACCCGCCCCGGACTAATCGCCCGCGGCCGCAGGGCCCGCCAGCGCCGGATAGTCGGTCAACATGGAGGCGCCGTAAAGGGGTTTGTAGGCGCCCTGATGGCAGGTTCCGCAATTGGCCTTGGGCGCATCCCCCAGCGGGCCAAGCCGGTTCTCCGGATACTGCGGGCCGAGGGGCTCCAGGTAGTTTCCGTTCAACGCACGCACCATCTCGATGCCGTGCCATGCGGTAACCCGCTGCGGCGTACTTTGAGACCAATCGGCGAAGGCGCGGGTGTTGTGACAGAAGGTGCAGTTCACGCCCAAGGCATCGGACATGTGCATCATCAAACCATAGGTCCATTCGGTTTGCTTGGTGGACGCACGGTTACCGGTGGGCAGCGCGGTGTTGGACACGACCCGAATGTTCGCGCTGTCGTCCTTGAAGAACGGCGTAAACGGGTCGAACGGCAGTGACGACATGGCGACGGCGGGCGCCGCCGCGTTCTGATGTTCCCGGCCCCCGCCCTGGTTTGCCGTCCTGGCAGATCCCGGATCGGTGAACCAGACCTCCCCCGGCACCGGTTTGCCGCGATGACAGGTGTAGCAGGTGACCCCGGTCTGGGCTACGTGATTCTGCCATTGGCTGTTGATCTCGGTCGTCATCTGCAACATGCGCCGCGAGACGATTTTTGTGTAGAGCTCGTCGCTGGCAAAGTTGGCGGCCGAATGACAGTAGGTGCAGCCCTCCTCGGGTGATACCCAACTGGTCATGGCAACCATCAATCGGTTGAACTGACCGATTCCGAGATCACCCAGCACCTGAACGTTCTGGTAAATGGAGCCCGCGGTGGGCCCATCGGTACCGGCGGAGGCTGTGGCCGGTGGCGGTACGTTGACCGCGACTTTCTGCTCCAGAATTCGGGGGTTCACCACCTGCTCCATACCGGTCCCGCGATACCCTACCTGAACCGATTCCGGTGGTGGACGCTCGCAGCCCAGCAGGGACAGACCGATGAGTGTCACCAACAGGATTTTTGCATTGCATGTACTGCTGTTCATTGCGATATCCCCGACGCGGCGGCCGGATCGATAACCGGCGGATAAACCGCCGGATAAGCCGGCGCAACCCCATGCTTGACACCCCAGAGGTACCAGTTGTCCACCACCGTCCCGGTAAGCAGAATCCCCAGCCCACCGGTGAGAGGACACAGGACGGCGAACCACCAGGCCCAGCGGTGTATCGACTCCATGGTGGCGTTGAAACCCATGGTCCAGCGCCAGAACAGGGCGGATCGCTCGGACGCGGTGCCCCTGTCCAGTATCTGCTCGACCTCCCGGTCGCCACCGTACTGGCTGACGGCGAGAATGGTTGCACCGTGCATGGCGAACAGCAGTGCCGAGCCATATAGAAAGGCGATGGAAAGCATGTGGAACGGGTTGTAAAACAGGTTTCCATAACGAATGGAGAAAGCAGCGGTCCAGTCCAGGTGGGGGAAGATGCCGAACGGTACCGCCTCACCCCAACTGCCCATGAGCACCGGGCGAATAAAGCCGAGCACCAGGTACAACCAGATGGCGGCCGCGAACGCCCAGGCCACGTGGGTGCCCAGTCCGAGAGCGCGTGCCCTGCGGTAGACACGCACCCACCACAACAGAATGGAGGTGGTTAAGAAGAAACCGGCCATGAGCCACCACCCACCTTCATTCAAAGGCGGAATACTCAGACCGTTGGCCGGGGAGGGGGGCTCAAGCGCCAACCAGGGAAGTTGGCGCACAAACTGAATCGGGTCCCAATTCACCGACGCCCACATATTGAGGCCGATGATCTCGATTGCAATAAAGCCGCAGAGCAGCGATGCGATCCCGAACCAGCCCAGGTAGATCGGCCCGATCTGCGCGTCACCGAACAGGCCGAGCAGATGCGAGTAGCCGGGTTTTCCCTTTCGCGTCGTGTTGCCCGCTGGCAACGGCACACCGGGGTCGGCCGGTCCTTTGACCTGAATCTGGGTGAAGATGTTTAGATACTCGGCCATGCTGGCCCCCTCGTTTCAGTACTTTTGGCGCCCTAAGGAGCCTCGTTCGGCGAGACGCTAGCTCCAGATCGGCAGATCCAGCCACCAGTTCCACCACTCCGGCCAGCCCCGGGTCCAGAACGGGCCGCTGATCACGATACATACGGCGCTCCAGAAGCCGGCGCTGAGGGCCAGAAACAAGCCCAGCCGGTGTACCCCGAGGGCGCCGATGGAGTAACCGATCGTGTCCCTGAAAAAGGTGTTCTCGTGCTCACCACCCTTGACCGTCTCACCTTTCTTTGGATTGGTTGCCGAAAGGATCAGTCCGCCGTGCAGAGACAGCGCCAGAGTGGTCGTGAAAAAGAAGCTTACGGCCAGCATGTGCGCGGGGTTGTAATGGAAATGCAGGTACTGGTAACCGACGTTCGAGACCCAGTCCAGGTGGCTTTGAATACCATAGGGAAAACCGTGTCCCCAGGCACCCATGAGCAACGGTCGAATAACCACAAGCGTCACATAGGCGAATATCGCAACGCTGAACGCCACCGGAATGTGGTAACCCATGCCCAGCTTGCGTGCGATCTCAGCCTGGCGCAGTGCCCAGGAGCCGAATGCGCCGATGGCGCAGATGGTGATCAACTGCCAAAGCCCGCCCTCTGCCAGTGGCGCCAGCGCAAGGCCATAACTGAGATCCGGCGGCGCGATGCTGATCTGCCACAGGTTCCAGGTGGGGCCTATGGCCGCACCGTAGAGAATGAGTAACGTTCCGAGAAGGCTAAAAAAGAGGGCCGTGACGCCGAAGAAACCGACGTAGAACGGTCCGACCCAGAAATCGAACAGGTCGCCCCCCACCAAGGTACCGCCGCGAACACGGTACTTACGCTCGAAGCTGAGCATCGACATTGCAAAATCTCCGCACTACCGCCCTGAGACCGGTTTCCCGCAGGATTCCTTGGGCCGACGGACACGTCTGCCCGGACGTGTCCGTCTAACCCTCCAAAGAGTCTGTTGCGACCGTAGTCAGCCGTTCACAGACGAAGGCAACGGTGACATCTGCGCCGTCGCAGCACGCCCGGCTTTGGGACCATCCAGCCAATTGAAACGGTCTGTACTGAGCAGAATGAAGTGAATCACAATTGCCAGGGTGAACAGGAACACAGCCAGCCCGATCATCGCTCTTCGAGGATCGAACAGCGTCCATATTTGCCACATGTTCCTGCCTCCTATGCCAGGTAGGGGATGACTGCGCTGGCTACCGCCGTTGCGCCATCCATCAGTGAAGCGTAACCCTCCTCACCCGGGAGCCAGGGCCGCCATAACCACACGAGAATGTGAGCGATAATCGCGATCCCAGTGAAGATCAGAAAGCTCCTCATGAAGATCTCGTGAAACGCCTGCGCCTCATGCGCTGACAGCCCTGTGAGGGAACCGCCGATTTTTTCTTCATCAGCCATAAGCCTTGGCCCTCCTAACGTGCCTTTCGGCCTCTTGAACGCCGGCCGTGGCCGGCGAGTTACACCACGGCCAGTGTGCCGTGGCGTCCTTAATCGCCCCTGTTCAAGGGCGAATCCGTTTGTCTATTCGCTTCTAGCACATGAAAATAAACGGTGCGTAGGTATTGGCCATGGCCTTGGCCTCTGCGACGACCGAAAGGGCCTCAACACTCTGGTCAGACCATGGACGCCAGCGCCCAGGCAGGCAGCGTGCGATCACCGCCACCACGAGAAAAGCCAGGAAACTCATCGCCAGAATCCATCGGAATTCCCTCGACTCGCGACGTGATGTCGAGGTCCCGTAACCGGCTTGAACTTGACTCGCCATACTGTGCTCTCCGCCTAACGAATGGAGCCCGGTTAGGGCCCATCCGACGTTTGTCCAATCAGGCTGCCATCGACCGTATTCACCATGGCGGCCGGCGTATCCAACCCGGATACATTCATGCCCGGGGCCGCTGCGGGGGCGGCCAGCCCGGGTGTGCATCGAATGCCGGGAACGCTCATGCGGCCCGTCCTTCCCGCAAATCCTCGTGTGCTCTCAAGACCTGGTCGGTTGTTACCCGCCCGACGCTGGCCTCACGGGCAACGCGCTCGGCTGTATCCCGCAGGCGTTTGGCCAAGGAAATTCGAACCAACACAGGCTGGGAATCCAACAGCTCGTCGAGCATGGCCATGGCTTCCTCATCCCAGGGCAGCTCGCGGCGGTTCCGAGTCGGCGTCGCATCGACCCGGTCCAGATCAGTACCGAGGGGAAGAATATGAAACAGCGCATCGAACAGCGCGTTGCACACTTCCTGCACCAGATAGGTCGCTCCGGAATAGCCCATGAAGGGCGTGCCGGTATGGCGTCTGATGAGGGCCCCCGGGAAAGAGGCGGGGATGTACATGGCTCGCGACCCGATTTCCGCCAGGTACATGCGCTCGTTGTAACTGCCGAACAGAATCAGCGGTGTCTTGTCACGGACTGCGGCGCGGACGACCTCGTTTTCGGGCTTGACCCCCGGGCGACGCGCGAAGGAAAAGGTGCAGGGCAAGCCCAGCTCGGTTTCCAGGAAATTGCGGACTCCGCGGCTGTAGGTTTCATTGGCGACCACGGCAAAGCTGGCGGTACCGAAGAAATCCTGGGTAACCGACCGCCACAAATCCCACAAAGGCTTGATGGTTGTGTGTTTCTCGCGCTCGATAAAGGGCTCGGGATCCAGACCCAGCAACTCGCCCAGGGCGCGCAAGAACTTGGTGGTACTGTGCAGTCCGATGGGCGCTTGCAGATAGGGCCGCTCCAGCGCTTCGCACAGCATGCGCCCGAACTCGCGGTACATGCAGATGTTCACGTCGGCATCCACCAGGCGGGGCAGGTCAGCCAGGTGCGTGCCCAGCGGGAACACCATGTTGATCTCCGCGCCGATACCTTCCACCAGACGGCGGATCTCGGCCAGGTCCGATGCGGTGTTGAAGTAGCCGTAGATCGGACCAATCAGATTGACGCGGGGTTTGTCATCTGGCTTGCGGGGTTTGGCCTTGGGCATTTTGCCGCGCTTGGCGCCGTAGTTGGTCCAAAGCCAGTGCATGGCACGGTTGGCGGACTGCCACTGATCTTCGTCGATGGTGCGGGGCAAAAAGCGCTGGATGCCGGTACCTTCAGGCGTTACACCTCCGCCGATCATTTCGGCGATGGATCCGGTCACAACCACCGCCGGCAGATGCGGATCGAGCGACTTGTGCGCGCGCTTCATCGCCCCCTCGGTGCCGTTCTGACCGAGTTCCTCCTCGGCCAACCCGGTTACCACAATGGGTAGCTCGTGGGGCGGCAGCGCGTCGGTGTAGTGCAGTACAGAGGTCACCGGAAGGTTCTCGCAACCGACCGGGCCGTCGATGATAACCTGCAGCCCCTTGACCGCCGTGAACACATAAACGGCGCCCCAGTATCCACCCGCACGATCATGGTCCTGAACCAACATCAGATCATGTCCTCGGACTTGGCCGCCTGGCGGGCCAGTTCCCGTGCGCGCCGCTCGCGAAACTCAGGCCGGGCCCGTGGCACGTCTTCCCAGATGCCGGACGCGTCACCGGTGCCGACACCGGCGAAAAACTCGGTCATCTCGTCAAACCGGCCCTTACTCGCCAGCGCCGCGTTCACCACCTGGGCCAGGGAACCGGCGCCAGCGGGGCCCATGAGGGGCCGGGCGGAAATGAGATTGGTGAAGTACAGAGAGGGGATACTGGCTTCCTTGGCCTTCTGCACCACCGGTGTGGTGCCGATCACCAGCTCAGGCTGGTACTCGGCCATGGCCGCAAGATCCTGTTCCAGGGAGGCGCGGTACTGAATCTGCACGCCTTTTTGCTCCAGCCACTCGCGATCCGGGTCAGACCAGCGGGTACGCGGGCATGCGGTCCCCACATATCGTACGTCGGCACCGCTTTCTATCATCAGTCGGGCGACGATGAGTTCCGATCCTTCATACCCCGAGATGGTCATTCGTCCCTTGATGGGGGCCGCCGCCAAGGCGCCCTGGATGGCCGGCAGCACGGCGTTCTTGGCCGCCGCCACCTTGTCCGCGGCAACGCCGCAGGCCTCCCCCACTGACTCCAGCCAAGCTGCGGTTCCGTCGCAACCCACGGGTGCGGAACCCACGACGGTGCGACCGGCCGCCTCGAACTCCCTAACCGAGGCAGTAAAATAGGGATGAATGGCCCCCACCGCGGCGCAATCCAGGGCTGAATACAGTTCCCGCCACTCGCGGGTGGGCACCACCGGCCCCGCCGCCAGCCCCATGGGCTCCAGCATGCGACCGATGCTCACCGGATCGACCGGGAACATTTCCCCCAGCAGGGTCACCGTGGGCACCTCGCTGCGGCCCTCCCGGGGCGCCTGCACCGGACCCTGTTCGACCTCGCCTCGGGCATAGGCCAACATGGCGCCGGCCAGCACGTCCTTGGCCTCGGCGTGGGTCGGCACACCAAAGCCCGGGACATCGATTCCGATGATGCGCACGCCGTCGATCTCTTTGGGCAGCAACCGCAACGGCACACCCGAGGCGGTCGGCACACACAGATTGATGACCACCACCGCGTCGTTGCGCTCGGGATCGGCCAGCTCGAACACCGCCTCGCGGATGTCCTCGAAAAGCTTGCCGGTCACCAGGGTCTCGGAGTTGAAGGGGACGTAACCCACGGATCGGCGGGCGCCGTAGAAATGGGAGGTGAAGGTGAGCCCGTAGACGCAGCAGGCGGAACCGGACAGCACGGTGGCGGTGCGGCGCATGCGCAGGCCGACGCGCAGTGAACCGAATGCCGGGCACATGCTCTGAGGCTGGTCATGGGGTCCCGCGGGATAGTCTTGCGCGTAGCGTTCGAGTATCTCGCTGTTACCCGCCGCCGCAGCCGCACTGCGCATCTGCTGGGCGCCGCCGTGGCATCCAACCCCGTCCACACCGGCTGGCCCCTCGCCTGCAGGGGCAGGGGCAGGCGCCGACGCTGCCATTTCCGGCTCGCCGCCGAGGTCCTGAGATGCCTGCACGTCGTCGTACACCACCTCACCGCCGCCCTGTTGTTGGTTCATCTCAGCACCCATGACTAGACGGCTTCGTAGATCACTTCCAGGGAGGGTTTGTCGACCACGGTCTTGCCGCGCATATCGGCCGGAGTGGCGGGATCCAACACCACCCCGCGACCGACCTCCTCACCGGAGAACAAACTGAGAAGCTGGTCCTGGCTCAGGGTGTTGGGCTGCCTGGGAGGCGCCTCGGCGACGTTGGTCGAGAGCTCCTCGAACAACGGGGCCCACTCGCTCTCGAGTGTGCCGATGATCTGATAGTTGGCGCTCTTGCGGCGGATGTCGTCATGGGCCGGAATCGCAGCCAGAACCTGGATCCCCGCAGCCTCGGCAAAGGCCCGGGCCTCACCCGTGCCATCGTCCTTGTTGATGACCATCCCGGCGACACCGACGTTGCCACCCAGCTTGCGGAAATACTCGACCGCCGAGCATACGTTGTTGGCCACGTACAGGGACTGCAGATCGTTGGAGCCGACCACGATCACCTTCTGGCACATGTCACGTGCGATGGGCAGACCGAAGCCGCCGCAAACCACATCGCCCAGAAAATCCAGCAAAACGTAGTCGAAATCCCACTCGTGGAACCCGAGCTTTTCCATCAGCTCAAACCCGTGGATGATCCCCCGGCCACCGCAGCCGCGGCCAACTTCCGGGCCGCCCAGTTCCATGGCATACACGCCGTCGCGTTTGAAGCAGACATCGCCGATCTCCACTTCTTCACCGGCCAGCTTCTTTTTGGACGAGGTCTCGATGATGGTGGGGCATGCTCGCCCACCGAACAGCAACGACGTGGTGTCGCTTTTCGGGTCGCAGCCGATCAACAGAACTTTCTTGCCCTGCTGAGCCATCATGTAAGACAGATTGGCCAGGGTAAAACTCTTGCCGATGCCGCCCTTGCCGTAGATCGCGATGATCTGCGTGTCTTTGCTGGGCGCACCGGTGGGCACCGGATCGGGTTCTATGGCCGCCTCGGCCCGCAGCCTGGCATCCATATGCAGCGTAACCGGTACCGGGGTGGGGTTGCCCTGGGGAGGAGTCATAGGCTGGGTCTCCAGTCGAGGATCATCTTCAGACAGGCCGAGTCGCCAAACGCGGTGCGATACGCCTCGTCAGCACTGGTAAATGGCTGACGGTGACTGATCAGGCCGCCCAACGAACACTGCCCGGAGTGGAGCAGACGCTGAACTGCCTGCAGGTCGTCCGGCCGCCATTCGGCGGCCACCCGCAGCCGCAACTCTTTTGCAAACGCAGTCGGAAAAGCAAAGCTCAGCGGCTCCGAGTAGAACCCGGCCAGAACGATTTCGCCGCCCCGTCCAAGTCGCGCGATAAGGGTGTCGAGCAGGCGGGAATCGCCGCTGACGTCATAGATACTCTGGTAGTCGACACGGGGGTCGTCATCGGGATGGGCGACGGGGTAGCCGTCGTTACCGTCGCGACGGTCCGGGTCCAACTCCCAGACCATAGGCGGCGGCGCGCCTTCGGCCAGGGCGAGCCTGGCCAGCAAACGGCCCAGCACACCGTGCCCGATGATCAGATCCGGCGGGCGCGCATGCTCAGCGGCCAGAGCATGATAAGCGGTAGCGGCAAGGGCGAGCAGCACACCCTGCTCCTCAACCCCCTCTCCCAGCGGAATCACACGCTGGCCCGCGGCGACAAGCCGCGATGCAGCCCCACCAAACAGGCCTCGGGCACCCTTATAGCAACTGGCGCCGGGGACAAACACCCGTTCGCCCACGGTGCGGCCTGACTGACTACCGGCGTAACGCACCACGCCCACCGACTCGTAACCCGGCACCAGGGGATAGCCCATACCTGGAAAGTCTGGCATCCGGCCGGTCCACAACAGGCGCTCGGTGCCGGTGCTGATGCCGCTCCACTCCGTTTCCACAACCACGTCGTCGTCGGATGGCGCACTCAGACCCAGGCGGGTCACGGACAACTGTCCGGGCGCTTCCATTACGACGGCTTCGGCGGTCATGTTCATGGCGCAGGCGATGCTCCGATCATCCAGGGTCCGCAACGGGCAGACATGCAATAGTGTCAGTTTAGTCTGACAGCTTGAGTCGTCAAGATTTATTTACAGCCGATCCGGACATGCATCGACCCCTGACGCGTCAACCCGGTACGCGGGCCGTCAACACACTCACCAACATGGGCATGCGGGTTTTCCAACGCTTGACCCCCTCGAAACCGGCATCGCGCAGCATCCGCGCGAGGGCTGCGGGGGTTCGCAGACGCCCCTGCCCCATGGCCAACAGGTAAAAGCCAAAGTACGCATCACTTATAGCTTCCGGACCACGGGACTCGGACATGGGTTCGGCCAGAATAACCACACCCCCCTTGGGCAGGGCCTGCTTAACCGAACGGAGGATCCCCTCAACAGCCGCATCATCGTGATCGTGTATCACCCGAACCAGGGATATGACGTCCGCCCCGCCGGGCAACGCATCCCGATACAGGTCGCCCCCAACGGCACGTGCCCGCTGCTGAAGCCCCTGTCCAGCAAAGCGCTGCTCGGCGAGCGCCGCCACCGGTGGAAGATCGAACAAACACAGTTCGAGCTGCGGCGCCCGCGCCGCGGCGGCAACCAGAAAACTGCCGTCACCGCCAGCCACATCCATCAGGCTGCGGTGTTTGCCCAGGGGGTAGCTGGCCAGAATCTCGTTGGCGATCATGGACTGGGATGCGGCCATCAGGCGGGTATACTCCGCCACTTGAGCGTCTTGCAGTTCCGCCGGCTGGTCCGAGCTCGCATATGACCAGTAGTCGCCAAGACCGGTGGCCCGGGCCTCGCCCCGCAACAGCGCCACCGGGTCGGCCAAGTCCCGGTACAGGATGGCGTGATGCTCGACCATGGCGACCACGCCCGGATTGGCCAGTACGGCAGCGCCCAGTTCACCCAGCCCGTAGCCATCGGCGCCGCGGCGCGAAACAAGCTTGAGGGAGATCGCCGAATTCAGCAGGCGCTCGGTCGCGTCCACCGTCAGGCCGGCCCGCTGTGCCACCTGCTGCGAAGATAACGGACCCTGAGCCAGTGCTTCGAACACGCCCAAGCGAACGCAAGCCGACAACACCTGCGAGTACACAAAGCCGGCGCAGATGTCGAACAGGGCCCGCGCCCGTCTGCGGGCGATGGGCCGGGTGAGCGGAAAGGCCGCCGCCCATTCCTGAAAGCGGCGACTGATGAGCAAGCGGTCCCGCAGTTTCAGCAGGTTGCCCATTCGGGATGCAAAACCCAATGCCTGGGCTGGCGCGGTATCGAACATTGGACGTGTCCCGAAAGACGCCGTGGACTCAGGCCGCGAACAATGAGAAGTCTTTGGGCAGGAAGCGCTGCGCCTCATCCAGAATCAACGCGCGCAGTTGATCTGCGTGATCGCAGTCCGGCACCGCGTCCACCGCACCCGTGACCAGGTTTCTCAACCTCTGGGTGGCGCCGGCAAGCCCGAGTTCTGACACCGCACTGGGTCGGCCAAGCGCGGCGTCGCGCCCCTGAGGCTTACCCGAATCTTTGGATTCCCGGATCACGTCCTGAATATCATCGGCAACCTGGTAGGCTTCACCCAGACGCTCGCCCAGCACCCGCCAGGGCGCGGGATCGACGCCCGCCGATGCGGCGCCAGCCATGCTGGCCGCGGCAAACAGTTCCCCGGTCTTGGCCATGTGATAATTCTCCAGCACGACCCGCGACTCACATTCCCAGGCCTGGCCAGCCACGATACCGGTGGGCATACCCACCGCCCGAGTGACAATCATCAACAACTGACTGAGCCGGTGGGGCGCTGACGCCGCGCCGCGGGCAAGAACCTGAAACGCCATTACAATGAGTGCGTCTCCGCTCAGCACGGCCAGTCGCTCGCCGTAGGCCGCATGAACCGACGGCTTACCTCGCCGTATCGGCGCATCGTCGAAACAGGGCAGGTCGTCGTGCACCAGCGAAGCACAATGCAACAACTCGATCGCTGACGCCGCGGCGTCAGCGACGGACGTATCGTCCTCACCGCAGGCCAGGGCAACGGAAAGACACAGCCGCGGCCGAACCCGCGCGCCGCCCGGAAATACAGCGTGACGAACGGCGGCGGCAAGCTGCGGGGGACACGTTGGGTTATCGAATTCGTTTATGGCCGACGTCAGTGACTGTTCCACGGCGACTGAGAGGGCCCGGTCGATTCGCCTCATCGCGTTCATTCCGTTCTCCTGATTCGGTAGTGTAAACTTTAGTTGTCACTTCCTTATGTCATGTAAGATAGACATTGCTCAACCGGTCGTCAATTGCATTCCAATGAAATCCCTGTCATCCCTGAATCGAGCCGAGCCGAACTGAGCGAAACAAGGCCCGCTGTGCCGACACCGGCGCTCACAATGAGGACGAAATATGTCGTTGAATCGCCAGTTGTCGCCGGCTCACTCTGGAGATACCCAAGACGCGTCGTTTCCGACGTTTGACCTGGATGTGGCACCTGGGGGTTACGCCTGGTGGTACCTGGATGCACTCAGTGACGACGGCAACCATGGTCTGACGCTGATCGCGTTTCTGGGCAGCGTGTTTTCCCCCTACTACGCATGGGCGCGTCGCCGGAATAAACCGGAACCCCTCAACCACTGCGCCGTCAACATTGCGCTGTATGGTCGCGGGGGCAAGCGCTGGGCGCTCACCGAGCGGGGCCGCTCGGCTGTGCGGCGCACGCCTGAATCTCTGGTCATTGGGCCGAGTGGGCTGAACTGGGATGGCCACCAGCTCATCATCGATTTTGACGAGGTCACGGTACCGTTGCCGGGACGCCTGCGCGGACAGATACGCCTGCAACCATCAACGCGGGTGAGCCAACAGTTTACCCTGGACGCCAATGGCCGCCATGTGTGGTGGCCGGTGGCGCCCGCCGCCCGGGTGGAAGTGGCGCTGGACGCGCCGAACCTGAGTTGGTGTGGCGAAGCTTACCTGGATCACAATAAGGGCACCGAGCCACTGGAAGCATCGTTTCTTGGGTGGGACTGGTCACGGGCCGCAGAGCCGGACGGCACCCGGATCCTCTACGACCTGCGCCGAAGGGACGGCAGCAACCCGTGCCTGGCGCTCCAAATCGAGGAATCCGGTCAGGTGCACACCCTGCCGGAGCCGGCGTTGACCGCTCTGCCCAGCACCGGCTGGCGTGTGAAACGGTGGACCCGAATCGAACCGGGACAGGCGTTCCAGCGGATCGAAACCCTCGAGGACACGCCCTTTTATGCCCGCTCCCTGCTCACCACCTCACGCCATGGTAAAACCCAGATCTCGGTTCACGAGAGTCTCTCGATGGAACGCTTCCAAAGCCCGCTGGTGCAGGCGATGCTGCCATTTCGGATGCCGCGCCGCGCCCATTGGCCGCGGTCCGACGGGAAGGTTCAGTCGTAATCGGCACGCTCATGGTCGGCACGCCCGATTCCAGCGGTGGCGCTTGAGGCCCGCAGGTCGATCAGCCCAAACACCAGTAGCAGTTCAAGCAACACCAAAACGCCGCCGACAACGGTGTCAACACCACGGGGCGGGGGCCGCGTCCCTGACGTGCCGGGAACAAATGCGCCTCAAACTCGCGATAAGGGAACCTTGATGCCGACCCGACCCATCATCTGCAGGTCGAGTGCACGGTCCCGTCGCTCCAGACGTTCCACCAACTCAATCAACCACGCCATACGGCCACCAACGGCAGCGGGGGGGGCCATCTGGTTCCCGCGGGCGGAAACCGAGTCCACCAGAAACCGTGTTTGCGGCAGGGGCGGCCTGGTGCATTCCTGTGTCAACCGGGGGGTCAGGGACCGCATCAGCAGACGTGCCTTGACAGCCGGTGACACCACCGTGCGGCTCGATACGGAGTCCAGTCCCTGCTCCACCAGCTGGTGGCCGATACCCGCGTACAGGTGCCGGGCAGCACGAATTCCAGGTCGGCATTTACCAGGCAACTGGCCGATGCCGGCATCGGCGCGCCGATACAGCACGTCGGCCCGGCGCAGAAGCCGCCGCACAACACGGCCCACGGGCGGGGTGAACTCCGGCTTGGCCAGCCAGGCGTCGGGCTCCACTCCGGCCTGGCGCAGCCAGTCCAAAGGTAGATAGATGCGGCCCGCGCGCGCGTCTTCACCGACGTCCCGGGCGATGTTGGTCAGTTGCATCGCCACACCCAGATCGCAGGCGCGCGCCAGCGCGTCCGCCTCGCGTACGCCCATGAGAATGGTCATCATGGCGCCCACGGTACCGGCGACCCGCGCGGCATAGGCATTCAATTCGGCAAAGGTCTGATAGCGGCGCTCGCAAGCGTCCCATTCAAACCCCTCCAACAACGCTTCAGGCAACGCCCGGGGAATCTCGTACTGCTCGACCACACGGGCGAAGGCCCGGTCCTCCGAGCGACTCTGGGGCGCACCTCGATAGATCAGGTGCAGACGCTCGCGGAGCTCCGTCAGTGCCGCGTGCTGATCGCGGCTCTCATCAATGGCGTCATCGGCCACCCTGCAGAATGCGTAAAGGGCAGAGGCCGGACCCACAATACGGGATGGCAGCAGCCAGGAAGCGGCGAAAAAACTGCGCGAGCCGCCGCAGAGCCGCTTTCGGCAGGCGGCCAGATCGGCTTGTTGGATACGTTGATCAAACCAGAACTGGGACATAAGAGGCTACCGAATCAGGAGTTATGGGGTTGGGGCCAGCCATAGGGCTGAATCCGACCCGGGGTTTTGGTGGTGATTGAAGCCGGTAACAATGGAACAACAGCACCGCCGCGGGCATCGCATACGCGCCCTCGTGGAAGAAAACGCGGTTGGTATCCACTGATCATAGCTCCCCTTCGGAAGGTCTGATCATCTGCTGCCGAGTATGGGCAAAACCCAGCAGTAAATCGGCGATCTGGCCCGGGCTTTCCTCGTGCGCCAGGTGACCGAGACCGTCTACTGCCACCAGTTCGGCTTCCGGGATGAGAGCGCGAACCCGCTGAGCATCCTCGGGCGGCACCATGCGGTCGGCAGCGCCCGCGATCAGCAACAGCGGCGAAGTAATCCGGCCCAGTTCCCGGCCCAGCGGCTGCAGATCCCATCGCGCCATCATCTTGAGGGCCGCAGCCACGTGCCGCGGGCTGCGTGCGAGGCGTCGATATTGTTCGACCCCGGTGGGGTCGATGCGCGACCCGGTGTCTGCGAGCATGCGATCGACCAGCGATGATTGCCCGGCCGCCCAGGAAACCAAACGGGGCACCAGCGGGTTGATCGCCAGCAGCTTGGCCATGGGCGAGAACAGATGCCCCTGCACACCCCGCAGGGGCAGCAGGGCGCCGTTTACGCTGGCCAACCTGGCCCTGGGCAGTCCACCGTCGAGGGCAAGACGCGCCAGCACCGCCACACCCGCCGAATGGCCCACCGCCAGCACCGGGTCCGCGTCCATCGTCAGCAACAGCTCACCCAGCGCGTCCGACATACCCGGTAAGGACATGTTGCGCCCGCGGCCAAGACTGGTGCGGCCGTGGCCGGGCAGATCCGGCGCCAGGACGGTGAAATGAGGTGCCAGATACGGAATCAAGCCCCGCCATGAGTGGTTGGACGCGCCGGTGCCGTGGACCAGTAGGGCAATGGGTCCTGCCCCCTGTATCTGCAGGTGCCAGCGCAGCCCCCCAGCGTCCACAAAACGGCCATCATCCGGGTCGACCGGGTTCGACATGGATTCGTCTCTGGGCCGCGCCACACCCACGCCATGGCCGGGCAGCGCCCCGGTTCCGGGTTGTGTTGACAGCTCAACCACGGGCTGTGCCAGCCACCAGGGTCCCGTTGACTGCCTGGCGCAGCAAGCCGGCGTCGGCATGGGGCAGTGGCAGGTAGTGAGCGCCCATGGTGGCGGCCAGATCGCGACCTTCGGGCAGCGGCCTGGGCGAGGTGTCCACCAGCAGGGATGCGGCGCCGGCAGCGGCAAGACGGCGCGCTGCCGACTGCGCGTCGGCCTGTGCTTGCTTACGCCCCCCGGCACCGGCCCTGCCGACGTTGGCCCGGCCATCGGTCAACAGCACCACCACCGGTGTACCGCCACCGCGGCGGACCGTCTCCACCAGCGCGAACGCGGCGTCGATACCCGCGGCCAGCGGAGTGCCACCGCCGCCGGGCAGGCGGGCCAGGCAGCGCTTGGCCCGCACCAGCGAACGCGTCGCTGGCAGCAACAACTCCGCACCACGCCCCCGGAACGCGATCAGTGCAACCCGATCCCTACGCACGTAACACTCACTCAGCAATAGCTCCACCGCACCCTTGACCTCCGCCAGCCGATGCAGCGCCTGGGAGCCGGACGCATCGACCGCGAACACGGTGGTGGTCTCGGCCCTATGCCGGTAACGGTTGACACGAAAGTCCTGATGCCGAATTTGAACCCGGGTACGGCCACCACCAGGCAGCACTGCGCCGGGCTCACGGCCGCGCAACCTTTGCCAGGGTGCCGCGGCGCGCAGCGTTTCCATCACGTTGAGCCGCGCCCCGCCGCGGGGCTCGCCTGGTCGGACCCCACTGGGACGACCGCGCTGCTGCGAGTAGCGCTCCGCACCGGCCTTGCCTTCGCGGGACGCCCGGGGCAGCCGACCGCCGTGCAAAACCAATTGGGCCAACAAATCACTGGGTAATGCCGCACGGGCCGCGTCCAGCACCTGATCGGTGCATTGCTCGGATTCATCGCCATCCTCCGGGCCGGGGTCGTCGTGGACATCCGAGGTCGGCGAGTCGCTTGATTCCCCCTCATCGTCCCCTTGATCGTCCTGCACCTCTGGTTCCACCGGAAGGGTGCGCGCGCGGGGAGCCAGCACCAACCTGGCCGCGGCGATCAGGTCAGATTCCTCGACCTCCAGTCGGCCGGCCAGTGCGGCCGACGCCCGGGCCACCCTCAGCGCCGCCAGCGGCGCCCGCAGTGAGGGGATGCCAAGCCCCATGGCTGCGCCGCACAATCCCTCGATCAGCGCCGGCTTGACAGAGACCTGTGGCAACCGCTGTGCAGCTGACTCGATATCGTCGGAATCGGCCGACCAGCACAAGGTGTCAGCCACTGCCACCTCACTCAGATCGATGTGGATGGCGAGCCGATCCAGCAGGCCCGCCGGGGGGCTTTCCTCGTGACTCATGCTTTCGTCCAGCGCAACAACCCCGATCCGGGCAGGCGAAGTGGCGGTGAATCCGTCCCGCTCCAGCACCACCTGGCCGGTATCCAATGCAGCGCCGATGTGGGCGGCGCTACCCGAGGTCAGGCGTTCGGCCATGACCAACACCACTGCGCCCCCGTCGGCTTCCGCCAGCAGGCCACGCTGAAACACCGGCCGACCGGTGCTGAGTGTCGCGGACAAATCCAGACCGCCGAGCAGACGATCGTCGGTGATGTGCGCCGGTACCCGTCGCAGGCAACGCCCGGGGGGCATCAGCTCAGCCAGCAATTCCAACCAACCCTCCCTGACCGGGCCGGGCAAGGCTCGCAACACGATGCCACCGCCAGCGGCAGGGTCCAGGGCAAACACCGCCGCGGCCAGCTCGGCGTCGGCCGCCGACGGCGATGGCAGCGGCTCACGTGGATTCATGGGTCCAGAACTTCTGCAACGGCGCGGCCCACCCGGGCACTGGAACCAGACTCATCCAGCGGATCGCGGCGCAATCGATGGCGCAGGGCACTGGGCGCGAGGCGTCGCAGATGACTGCCCGTGACCTTGGGATCACCCTCCACCGCCGCCAGGGCCCGGGACGCCCGGATCAGAGTCAACTCCCCCCTCAGACCGTCGGTGCCCAGGGTCATACACAGACGGGCCGCCTGTTCAAGCGCCGCGTCGCCCACTTCGACATCGGGCAGTCGCGCACGGCCCGCCTCGATCTTGCGGCGCACTAAGCCATCCTTGCGCTTCCAGCGCTTGATGAAGGCGCTAGGGTCGCGCTCGAAGTCATCCCGCCGGCGTACGATCTCGACCCGGGCGGGCAGCTCCTCAGGAGTGGATACCTCCACCGACAGGCCGAATCGATCGAGCAACTGGGGCCGCAGCTCACCCTCTTCAGGATTGCCGCTGCCGATCAGCACAAAACGCGCGGGATGGCGCACGCTGAGGCCCTCGCGCTCAACCAGATTGACACCGGATCCAGCCACGTCCAGCAACAGATCGACCAGATGATCCTCCAGCAGATTGACCTCATCGATGTACAAGAACCCGCGATTCGCGCGGGCCAGCAGTCCGGGTTCGAACGCTTTCTCGCCCTGGCTCAGGGCACGCTCAAGATCAAGTGCACCCACCACGCGATCTTCGGTGGCACCTAGGGGCAGGTCCACAACGGGCACCGGCATCAAATGACTCTTAATGCGGGCCGCGGGATCGCGGGTCCGACATTCCGGGCACAGGCTCTCCGTCGCCGCCGCCGGGTCGCAGTGATATCGACAACCCTGGACAACGCGCATTCTGGGCAGCAGTGAGGCAAGCGCCCGCACCGCTGTGGATTTGCCCGTGCCCCGATCCCCAAACACCAGGACTCCGCCGACGGACGGATCCACCGCCCCGATCAGCAAAGCCTGTTTCATTTCCTCCTGACCGACGATGGCGGAGAAAGGGAAAGCCGCGCCCATTGTATAGAGACCTCTCCATGCTCGCTTTTCAAACAACCGGCGCAGGCGGGCCATGCCCGCCCCGGGCCGTGATACCCGGCTCCGATCTCAGCGCCTGGGCATGGAGATCAGAGACTTAGACCGGCGCGGCGGCCGGGTCGACCTTCCCCAGACGCCGGTGCCCACCGTGCCGATCCCCGGATTCTGAGCCCGCCCCCGCACCGCCGCAAGCGGCCACCGATTGGGCTGAGACCTTGCGGGACTTCATCCCCCAACTCCACAGCGCCTCGCTTGGCAGGGGCACCACCAGAAACCAGTGCTCCAGTATCGCCAGCACCATCAGGGTTGTCAGGAGACAGAAAGCGACCCGCTCGTAGCCGTCGGCAGCCGATTGCGCCGAATCCACCAACATTGTTGCAATGACGGTGGCGACCGTCACCGATACTGGGAACAGCAGATTCATGGGCCGACGGCCGAAGTACGTCTGCATGAATCTGAGGTGCTTCGGCAACCAGTCCTCGTTCAAGTTGCGGACGCCGAGGAAGACATTCAGCTTGGTGCTCCAGCGCATGCTCCACAGGATTAGAAAGGTCCAGGCACCCACCCGATTGGGCGAACCCGAACTCAACACCAGCCAGGCGCTGCCGGTCACGACAATGGCAAGTTCATGATAGAGGCTGGTGCCAATCGCAAGCCGGAACCGGGTCCATAGAGAGCAATCCGGCGGGCACGGGGCTTTGCGGGGACCGGTCAACAGACCCGTGAAATAGGCCATCTCCAGCCAGCCCCAAACCAGAATTGCGCAGGTAAACGCAATATAGGCGCCAGCAACGGTTGCCTCGGTGCCACTCATAAGCAGACCCAGCACCGAGCCCAGCAAGAGGGTGCTGGCGCCAGCCATGCTCCAACGAAAGGTGCGCGCTGGAAGACCGTCCAGAAACAGCACCAAACCGGTGGTGAACCACCATATGAACAAGGTGTAAGCGACCGCCAGCCCAAGTTCCAACATACCCAGCCCCTTGGTTACCCAGCACTCACCAAGCCGGGGAGAGGCGAATCCGGCTGGGCAATTCGCTGCGTTTGACCGGCATCAGGTACAAACCGGCGAAGGTGGCAGCGCCGGCGACTGCCAGCCCTGCCCGCTTCAACCCACCAATAACGCCGCCCTGTGCCTTGGCCGCGTCGCTCGCAACCTGTATCCGACGCAGGCGCTCAAGCCCGTTGCGAAACCGCGGGTTTCCCAGATCCAGGCTGATGGGGAAGGTCTGCTGTGCAATCTCCGAGGTGATCGCAAACACTTCCATTCCGTAGTCGCCCGGATCCATGCCCATGGCTTTGAACATCTCAGGGCGGGTGTGATCACGCACATACATCGTGGCGAACACCGCCAGTACGAAAAACCGTATCCACAGCCGGTTGTGGCCTCGCAGAAGATGCGGATTGGCTCTGAGAATCAATGCAAAGGCTTCACCGTGGCGAAATTCGTCGTTACACCACTGCTCGAACCAGCGAAACATGGGATGAAAACGCAACTCGGGGTGCCGCTCGAACTGACGGAAGATGGTGATGTAGCGAGCGTAGCCGATCTTCTCCGACAGGTAGGTGGCGTAGAAAATAAACTTGGGGCGGAAGTAAGTGTATTCCTTGGCCTTGCGCAGAAACCCCAGATCAACCTTGAGGCCAAAATCGTTCAGGCATTGATTGATAAACCCGGCGTGACGCGATTCGTCCCGAGACATGTATCCCATCAACTCCTTGATGTCAGGATTATTGACCTGTTTCTTGATGTCCGCGTAGAGCACGCAGCCGGAGAACTCCGATGTGACCGAGCTGGTGAGAAAATCCACAAACTCAGCGTACAAGGCCGGCGGCAACTCCTGGATTTCGCCCTCGAACGCCTCGTCCCGCACAAAATGGTTGCGGTTATTGTCGGACCGGAACTCATTCATCATTGCCTCCCACTCTTCCCGCACGGGAGAGAGGTCGAGGCGGTCCATGGCGTCGAAGTCGGTCTTGTAGAAACGCGGTGTGAGCAGGGTCTCATGCTTCGCCATGCGGGTGGTTTCGTTCAACTCCGGCGCTGCATCGACATTCATCGCATCCATCTGTCTACTCCTCACTGGTCACTGACGGCGGCCAAAGGCACAGGGGCCTGCCGCGGTGAGTCGATTGAGTCCTCACGCAGGAATTGCGCGAAGGCTTGTGTATTGGTCGGGCCAAAGGCGCGCAGATCGATCAAACGCCCGGTGGCCAGGTCTTCCAGGGTCACTCCACCATCCAGATGCAGTGACAAACGAAACGGCGCCTCCTGTCCGGTTCCATTGAGGCGCCGCTCCCGGGTCAGGCTGCGCAGCACACCTCGTTGAAAACCGCCATCGCCAGAGGCAATCACACCGATCAGACGATCGGAGCCGCCGGACACTACTTGCCGCACATCCACTGCGCCATCGGCCCGATCGGCAAACCGCAGATCGATGACCCGAACCGCCGCGGCCGGCGTGGTTTCCGTCGTGCCGATGCCGCTGGTACGCGCGACAAAAGCGGCCGCCAGGGTACACAGAACCAGCAACGCGGCACCGATCAACGCCGGCTTTGGCACCGCATCGGGACTCGATCCGTGGGTCATGGAGCCCGCTTTCATCGGGCGGCCGCCGAAAACGAGCCACTGGGCGAGAGCGCCGGAGTCCCATCGGCCGGTGTCAGCGATGCAGTCACCGGACCCTGTCCTGCGGCGGCGGCCAGGGCGGATGCCAGCAACTCGGCCACCTGGGCGCCATCCGGCACCGCTCGCAGCATCGGTTCGGGTCTGGAAAAACACCAGGGCCGTACGTTCGGCCAAAACACCAGATAACTGATGCGCTCACCGGGCCGGAGCCGCACAGGCAGGTCTGCGGTGCCGTCAGCCTGCAGCTTTGCCGACGCTGATTCGATCAAGCTGAACGGGATGTTGATGGACATGGAGATGGCGATACCAAAGCGTATCACCAGGCGACGGTCGGTCAGGCTGTACACCGTGGTGCGAGCGTATAGATACGCCAGACCCACCATCAGCCCCAAGGCCACCGATGCCAGGCCAACCAGCCAGCCGGTCGCCACAGCGGCCTCGGCCAGCGGCTTGCCATCCATGAGCGCAGCGGAAGCCTGCCACACCAACAGCAGGCCGAAGTAGACGGAAAGCCTGCGCACATGAAAGGCGCGACGCGCCAGCGCCGGCGCGCTCGGAGCCCCCTGCCAGATCAGCCGCTCACCGGACGGCAGATTCTCAGGCAGACCGCGAATCGGTTCGAAAGCGAAATCGTCGTGACTCATACGAAGGGCTCCTGCCGTTCCGGTACCGCATAGAGACGGCCGCCACCGTAGTAGGCGCAGATGCGATCCTCCTCCAGCAGGGTGACCTGGTCGGGCTGTTTCAGACCCGGCACGTCGGCGAACTGGTGGGCCAGGATCGACGCCACCTGCACACGGGCCGGTGAGCGCCGGATGCGGGCGAAATAGACCGGCAACAAAACGTGGCGCCCACCCGCGTCGTCAGTGAGCTCAAGCTCCAGGTAGCGGACGTGGGGCTCGGTCAGGTCGACCCAGGCATCGACCACGATCCCAGCTGGTTTCCTGTCTGCGCCATACACTGTCATACCCAGCGGACTTGCGTCCTTGGGATCCAGCGCATGTTGTGGGCACACCCGCAGAGGCACGATGCGGTTGTGGCCCTCGAAGGTGTGGTCCGGGACATCGGCACGGTTGCCGTAGGAGGCCGGCCCCACACCATCAACCATGGGATTCCCGGTGGGCTCCAGGGGCGCACCGGGCCAGGGGGCGGACGGTTCGGCTGCGATCGGACCGAGCGGTGCCTCCGCGCGCGGTGCGGTTCGGGTTGTGCCGTCCCTGAGGTGGAAGGTCTTGGGCTGCGGCATCGCTGGAAAGCCTTGCACCTTGATGTACGCGGAGCGATCTGACTCCAGCGGATAGCCTTCCCGCTTGTCCTCACGTCGTATGTAAAGAACGAGTGCGGCAAAAAATGCCCAGAACAGATACAGAACCACCTGTGCCAGGTCGATGTATTGGGTGATGGCGCCAGTTCCCATAGTACGTTGCTCCCAGAAGGCGATGTCAGCCAGGGAACTCGGCCAGACCGAGTCCAGTGGATGGCGGTGCGGTGACCTGGCGGCGCCCGCGTACGAGCGGCCCGATCACCACCAGAGTGGCAAAAAGGAGAGCGATCTCCAGGTGATAAACAACCATGTATCCGGCGGAAGGATTGCTCAATGCGGCGTCGAACATGCCCTGAGCCACAAGCCCGTTGACGGCGTCGCGCAGGGCGCCGCCGATCGCGATGGCAGCGCCTGCAGCCGTGGCCTGCACGGCACCCCATGCGCCCAGGGCGAGACCGTTGTGGGCACCGCTGTCCAGCGACATGGCAGCGGTCAGGGTTCCGACCGCGAACAGGCCACCGCCAAAACCGATGGCCGCAGTGCCGAATCGGAACAGCAGGACCGACTCGAAGGGTTCGGACATCACCACCGCGCTGAACGCGGCCACGCCTATCAGCGCGCCGAAGGCGGCCAGGCGATGCACGTCCGCGCCACGGGTCATAAGCCGGGCGGCCAATGCCAGGCCAAGCAATGTGCCCCCGGCCAGAATGGCGGTCAGGGTGGTGGTGTTCGCCACCGAGAGCTTTAGAATCTCGGCGCCATAGGGTTCCAGCAGAATGTCCTGCATGCTGAAAGCCGCGGTACCCAGTGCCACCGCGAGCAGGAACCGCTTGCTACGACCCTGGGCCATCAAGGTACGCCAACTGTCGCGAAACTCGGGCCGCCGCTCCTGCTGGGGATCGGTCAGTGCGGGATTGCGCGGCTCCTGCTTCCAAAGCGCCAGGACATTGAACACCATGGTGACAACGGCGGCGCCCTGTATCACCTGAATCAACCGAATCTGGGTGAAGTCCTGCAGCACCAGACCAAAGACCACGGAACTGAAAACCATCCCCAGCAGCAGGGTTACATACAGCAGAGCCACCACACGCGGGCGAGACGCCTCCGGCGCCAGGTCTGTGGCCAGTGCAAGCCCGGCGGTCTGGGCGGTATGCAGGCCAGCGCCCACCAGCAGAAAGGCCAGCGCCGCAGCAGCCGGGCCAACCCAGAGCGGGCCATGGGTATCCCCCGACAGAATGATCAGGGCAAACGGCATGATCGCCAGGCCGCCGAACTGCAGCAGGGTGCCCATCCAGATAAACGGCACTCTGCGCCATCCCAGCACCGAGCGATGGTGATCTGATCGAAACCCGATCAGCGCACGAAACGGCGCGAACATCAGGGGCAGCGCCACCATCAATGAGACCAACCAGGCCGATACACCCAGTTCCACGATCATGACGCGATTGAGTGTGCCATTCAGCAGCACCACGGCCATGCCCACACTGACCTGAAACAGGGATAATCGCAGCAGGCGCCCCAGAGGCAGCTGAGGTGTCGCGGCGTCAGCAAAGGGCAAAAAGCTGGGTTGCACCCGGCTCCAGCCCTGCCCCAGCCTGCGATTCAGATGTTTCACCGCCTGTTTCACCGCAGAATCAGCTCCAATGCCTGCGACGTGTAGAAACCGCTGGCCACTCTCTGGCTGCGCCCAGGCGTCCAGCGCGACATCACGGCCGCCCCATCGATGGCCTGGCGCAACGCGGCTTCCGCAACCGGTTCGATGGCGGGCGCCCGATGACTGCTATGGGGAATCAGCCGACCCACTGCGTGCATGATCGCCAGCGGCATGGTACGTGGGGCAAAGGTGAACTGTAGAGACCGATCGGTCCGTTCCGCCAGGTGCCCCAATACCCGGACCACGTCCTGAGCCCGGTAGTGAATCAGTGAGTCCATGGCCACCACGTGATCGAATCGACCGAGGGTGTCGTCCAGCAGATCACCGACAAGGAAAGTGAGCTTGCCAGTGCCCAGATCGGTGGGCGCGCGATCCCGCGCCAGGGCTACCAGGGTCGGCGACAAATCGATTGCCACCACCTCGGCGCCGCGTCGAGCCGCCTCCACAGCCAGCGCCCCGGTGCCACACCCGGCATCCAGCAGCCGTCGCCCATTCAGATCCTCCGGCAGCCAGTCGAGCAGAGTTGCGCGCATGCGGTCCCGCCCGGCCCGAACCGTGGCCCGGACTCGGCCCACCGGCGCGTCGGAGGTCAATCGCTTCCAGGCTTCGACGGCGGTGCGGTCGAAATAGGTCTCAAGCTGCCCGCGACGATGGCGGTAGGTCAGTGTCGGCATCAGTCAAACCCCAGAAAATCGAAAATCTCCCGATCCTTCATCGGAGCCGCCAATTGCGGCTCCGTCCCGGCGTACAGGGCGGCGGCAAGACGCATGTACTCGTGCTGAACCGCCTCCAGCTCCGGGGAGGTCTCCATCTCGAATACGGTGGATTTCTTCAAACGACTGCGGCGGATCGCATCCAGATCCGGGAAGTGTGCAACACGGTTCAAGCCCACCGCGTCGTTGAATCGATCGATCTCGTCGGTGCCGGCGCTGCGGTTTGCCACCACGCCGCCCATGCGGACCGGGTAGTTCTTTGCCTTCGCCTGGATTGCGGCCACGATGCGATTCATGGCGAAAATCGAATCGAAGTCGTTGGCGGTCACCACCAGGGCACGATCGGCGTGCTGCAGCGGCGCGGCGAAGCCACCACATACCACATCGCCCAGGACATCGAAGATCACCACGTCCGTGTCCTCCAGCAGGTGGTGTTCCTTCAGCAGCTTGACCGTCTGCCCAACCACGTAGCCGCCGCAGCCGGTGCCCGCTGGAGGGCCACCCGCTTCGACGCACATCACGCCGTTGTAGCCCTCGTAGACAAAGTCCTCGGGGCGCAGCTCTTCGCTGTGAAAATCCACCGTCTCCAGTACGTCGATAACGGTGGGAACCAACTGCTTGGTCAGGGTGAAAGTCGAGTCATGCTTCGGATCGCAACCGATCTGCAGCACCCGCTTGCCGAGCTTGGAAAAAGCGGCGGAAAGGTTGGACGAGGTCGTGCTCTTGCCTATACCGCCCTTGCCATAGACGGCAAACACTTTAGCGGCACCTATGACGCCCGGGTCCATATGCACCTGGACGCTGCCGTCGCCGTCAGCCCGCTTAGATCGGTTGGTCAATTCGGTCACGGGCACTGTCGAAACGCTCATGTTCATGCGGCTACTCCGTCGATGACGCCTTCCACTCGATCTTCCAACTCCTCGCCGGCGCGCCGCAGCGCCTCGAGCATGTTCTCGTCCGGCTTCCAATACTGCCGGTCGTGGGCCTCTAACAGCCGGTTGGCAACCTTGGCGGAGGCCACCGGATTGAGCGTCGCCAGGCGCTCTCGCATCGTTTCATCCAGCACGAACGTCTCAGACAACCGTTCGTACACCCAGGGTGCAACCTGCCCGGTGGTGGCAGACCAGCCCATGGTATTGGTCACGTGGGCCTCGATCTGGCGGACGCCCTCGTAACCATG
Organism: uncultured Gammaproteobacteria bacterium; assembly: GCA_963783675.1. GTDB lineage: Bacteria > Pseudomonadota > Gammaproteobacteria > Competibacterales > JAHEDQ01 > JAHEDQ01. The sequence continues at coordinate 568,218 of CAWAOU010000024.1, read as the reverse complement.
TTTGAGCATGCCCTCGTACCACTTCGGGTTCAGCACCCGGGTGCGGGTCTCCAGCGCCACCTGCTCGCTCAAGGTACGAACCTTGCCCTCGCCCTGGGTCTGGTCACCGATGTAGACGGGCACCTCGTCGCCTCGGGCGCGACGCACCGACCGACTGATGCCACCCAGGGTGTCGAAATAGTGATCCACGGTGGTCACGCCAATCTCCACCGAGTCCAGGTTCTGATAAGTGAGTTCCACGTCGGACAGCACGCTTTGCAGCAATTCGGGGCGCCCGACCGGCCCGCCCGCTACCCCATAGGCAAAGCACTTGCGTCGCCCGTAGGCCTCGGCCAGCTCGTCCTCGTCGTTCCAGCAACTGGCGTCCACCATGTGATTGACATTCGAGCCGTAGGCGCCGTCGGCGTTGCTGAAAACGCGCAGCGCCGCGGTCTCCAGATCGCAGTCATGGGCCTTCTGGTAGGCCAGCGCGTGTTTGCGGATGAAGTTCATCTCCAGCGGCTCGTCTGCACTGGCGGCAAGCAGCGCCGCCTCGGCCAGGGTACGAATTTGCAGCGGCAACAAATCACGGAATATCCCGGACAGCGTCATCACCACATCGACCCGTGGACGCCCCAACGCCTCGATCGGGATCAGAAGCGCGCCGGCCAATCGGCCGTAGCCGTCGAAGCGCGGCTTGGCGCCCATCAGGGCCAGCGCCTGTGCGATCGGCCCGCCCTCACTTTTCAGATTGTCGGTTCCCCACAAGACCAGCGCGATCGACTCCGGGAAGCCCCTCGCTTCGGCCGCGTGCCGGGCCAGAAGCCGGTCCGCCTGGCGGGCGCCATCCTCCACCGCGAAGGCGCTGGGCAGTCGAAAGGGATCGAAACCATGTAAGTTCCGACCCGTGGGCAGTATTGCCGGGGTACGCAACAGATCCCCACCGGGGGCCGGGCTGACAAAACGCCCGTCCAGCGCCCGGATCAATGCATCGGACTCACTATCCTGGGTCAGCATGGAATCGATCCGCACCAGTTCCAGGCACAGCTCGTGAAGCGAAGAGTCGGACTCGAATCCACCGACGGCCAGCACACTGTCGACTGTCTCGCCGGCCACCAAAGCCTCCACCGTCTCCCGCAGCAGTCGCCGGCCGCTGGTGGACTCGGCGATCGCCAACAGGGTGTCGGTTCGCTCCTCCGGGGTCGGAACCTCGCCGACGACGTGCAGGCCATGAGGAATCAGGGTGTACTCCAACTCCAGAATTGCGTTGGACAGAGCGTGTACCCGGGCATCCAGGTCGCCATCCCAGGCCGGCTCCGCCTCGGCCAAGTCCACCAGCGCGGCCTGTGCCTGAATCAGCTCGGCCAGCGGTCCGCGTTCGGCCTCGGGGGCCTCCGGTGCAAGGCCACGCCAGCGCTCCACCGACGCCTTGAGATCGAGCAGTCCCCGATACAGTCCGGCCTCTGCCACCGGGGGCGTGAGATAGCTGATCAATGTGGCCGCCGACCGTCGCTTGGCGATGGTGCCCTCGGATGGGTTGTTGGCGGCATACAGATAGAAATTGGGCATATCCGCGATGAGGCGATCCGGCCAGCATGTCGCTGACAGGCCGGCTTGCTTGCCGGGCATGAACTCCAGGGCGCCATGGGTGCCGAAATGAAGCACCGCGTGTGCACCAAAGTCCTCGCGCAGGTATCGATAAAACGCGGAAAAGGCATGGGTCGGAGCAAACCCCCCCTCGAACAACAGCCGCATGGGGTCGCCCTCATAGCCGAACGCGGGCTGGACCCCGACCAGGACATTGCCAAACTGTTCGCCAAGCACGAACAGCGAGGCACCGTCGGTCTGATGACGCCCCGGCGCCGGCCCCCATTGGGATTCGATGTCCGCCAGCCATTTCTCACGGCGGACGTGATCATCGGCCGGCACGCGGGCGACGACGTTGGCGGGCGCGCCGTGACGGTCGGCATTGCCGTTGATAATGCGCTCGCGCAGCGCATCCACATCGTCAGGCACATCCACCGTATAGCCTTCGGCCTGCATGGTCTTGAGAATTCGATGCAGCGATGCAAACACCGACAGGTTGGCGGCGGTGCCGGTGCTGCCGCCGTTGGGCGGAAAATTGAACAACACCACGGCCACCTTGCGCTCGGACCGCTCGGACCGACGCAGAGTGACAAGCCGGTGTACCCGGGCGGCCAGCATATCGCTTCGCTCGGCGCAGCTGCTCATGTCGCGGGCGGCATCACCGCTCTCGAAGGTGCAACCACGATCACAGCCCGAGCAGGACGAATCGCTGGCACCGGCACGCCCGCCGAAAATCATGGGGCCGGTGGACCCGTCCAACTCAGGGATGGCCACCATCATGGTGGCTTCGATCGGCAGCAGGCCCCGGTCCGAACCACCCCACTCTTCCAGGGCCTGAAACTCAACCGCCTGGGCTGCGATATACGGCACGTCGAGTTTGCTCAGCATCTCCTCGGCCGCGCCTGAGTCGTTGTAGGCAGGCCCGCCCACCAGGGAGAAACCGGTCAACGAGACGACGGCATCCACCGCCGCGCGGCCGTCGCGCATAAAAAACACCTCGACCGCGGGGCGCGCGTCCAGTCCGCTGGAAAAAGCGGGCAACACCTGGAGTCCGCGCGCCTCCAGGGCCGCGATAACCCCGTCATAATGCGCGGTGTTGCCGGCCAGTACGTAGGCACGCATGACCAGCAGGCCGACCGTACCCGTCACCTCGGCGGTGGGTCTGGGCAGTGCAGAGGGGCTGTCGGTAACACGCTGCCGTAGACGCGGGTGGTAAAGACCCACGTCTGGATACTCGAGCGGCGCGGGTGCGGGCAGATTCCCACGCAGGGCCCGTCTCGAACCATCGGCATATCGGTCCACTAAAAAGCGCACCATGTTGCCAACGTTTTCGTCCGACCCCGCCAACCAATACTGCAGGGTCAGAAAATAGGCGCGCACGTCCTGGGCGGTGCCGGGTATAAAGCGCAGTATTTTGGGCAGGCGCCGCAACATGGCCATCTGGCGGGCCCCATCGCTGCCGTTGTCCGCACGCTTCTTGCTGCCGCGCAGGCGCTTCAAAAGCGCCATTGGGCCGCGGGTGGAACCGTCCATGCTGAACCCACCCATGCGCGTGTTGCGCATGACTTCGCCGGCCGACATGCAGCACACCATCGCATCGCAGTTATCGCGTCGGCGCTCCAGCCAGGGCAACACCGGCTCGATGTGTTCTTCCATGAACAACATGGTGGCGATGATGATGTCGCCCCGGTCTATGTCGGACCGGCAACGCTCCAACGCCTCGGGATCGTTGCGCCACTCGGCAGCGGCATGCAGATCGATGCTCAAGCCGGGAAGATCCCGCGCAAGCTGCGCCCGTGCCCGCTCCACCGTCGCAGCCAGATGGCTGTCGAGTGTCACAAAGACGACACGCATGGGCACGGGTTCAGCGTCCGAAATGTGCTTTTGCATCGTAGAGCGTCTCAATGGTGATGGTGGCAAGGCCTCGTTCGGCCGCATAGCGCTCGGTGTTTCGCCGAGCCTTGCCACGCACGAAAAAGGGGATCTTGTGCAATTCTGTGGATGCCTCGGGCGCCCAGCATGGCTCACCGGGCACCGGAACATCGACGGCCCGTTCCTCGGTCTGAGCCGGAACGGCCGGCCGTTCCAGTCCGTTGCTCAGGTGTGAAGGGGCGGCATCCTCATGAAACTCGAAATCACCGCGGAACATGTTCAGCAGATGCTCTTCCAGGCCCATCATGAGCGGGTGCACCCAACCATCGAAAATGACGTTTGCACCTTCGAAACCCATTTGGGGTGAATACCGGGCCGGGCAATCCTGTACATGGAACGGCGCCGAGATAACCGCACAGGGCAGACCCAGACGCTTGGCGATGTGTCGCTCCATCTGGGTGCCCAGCACCAGTTCGGGCTGCAGCGCCTCCACTTGCTGCTCCACCGCAAGATAGTCATCGGTGATGAGGGCTTCTATGCCCAACTGGGTCGCGGCCGCGCGCACCTCCCGTGCCGACTCTCGACTGTAGCTTCCCAGTCCTACCACATTGAAACCAAGCTCTTCACTGGCGATGCGGGCCGCCGCCAACGCATGGCTGGCATCGCCGAATATGAACACTCGCTTGCCGGTGAGGTAGGTAGAATCCACCGATCGCGAGTACCAGGGCAGGCGGGAACCTTCACCGTCGACCACCTGGCTCACATCCACCCCGGACACTTCGCCCACCTCGAGCAGGAAATCGCGGGTGGCGCCAACACCTATGGGCACTGTGGTGACGGTAGGCTGGGCAAAGGTTCGAGCCAGCCAGGCGCAGGTGGTCCGGGCGATCTCGGGGTACAGACAGATGTTGAAGTCCGCCAGCGGAAGCCGCAGCAAATCCTGAGGACTGGCGCTTTCCGGGGCCACCACATTGACGTCCACGCCCACCGACGACAACAGTCGCTTGATCTCCCGGACATCGTCGCGGCATCGAAACCCCAGCGCAGAAGGCCCCAGAATGTTGGCCAAGGGGGGCTGCCCCTGGGGACGGACTGGGCGCTCGTAGCCGGGATCCGGTGCGGCGCCGGCGAGCAGCCCGCGAACCAGATGATAAAAGGTCTCACTGGCACCCCAGTTCTCCTTTTTTGAGTAGCTGGGCAACTCCAGGGGAATGACCGGAACCGGCAGACCCATGCCGAGCGCCAGGGCACCGGGTTGATCCTGAATCAGCTCGGCAGTACAGGACTCCCCCACCAACATTGCCTGGGGGCGAAAACGTTCGTATGCGTCTCTCAGGGTGCTCGTAACCAGATCAGCCGTGCTGCCACCCAGGTCACGCGCCTGGAACGTCGTATAGGTGACCGGAGGACGGCGGTCGCGCCGCTCAATCATGGTGAACAACAGATCAGCATAGGTATCACCCTGGGGCGCGTGCAGAACATAGTGCACATCGCGCATGGAGGTGGCGATCCGCATGGCGCCCACGTGGGGAGGGCCTTCGTATGTCCATAGCGTCAGTTCCATAGCTCAGACAGCCAACCGTTCGCGCCGCACCAGCGGGCGCGCAAACAGCTCCGCCAGATCCGCAGCTTGGTCGAAACCGTGAATCGGCGAGAACACCAACTCGATAGACCACTTGGTCCGCAATCCCTCGGCCTCCAGCGGATTGGCCAACCCCAGGCCGCAGACAGTGAGGTCGGGCCGATCGCTGCGAACCCGATCGAGCTGAAGGTCCACGTCCTGGCCTTCGGACAAGCGCAGGTTGTCCGACAGCAACGGCAACTCACCCGCCAGCAGTTGCCGATCGAGAAAGGGCGTGCCCACTTCCACCGGCTGCATCCCGCACTCCCGCTGCAGAAAACGGGCAAGGGGGATTTCAAGCTGTGAATCGGGCATGAAACTGATGCGCTTGCCGGACAGGGTGTCGCGCAATCGCGCCAGGGCGGAGCGGGCCCGCTCCATCGGCCGCGCGGTGACCGTGTGCAAACGCTCGTCCGGCACGTCAAACGCCTGTGCCGCCCCCTGTATCCAGGCAAAAGTACCCTCGGCACCCAACGGATAGGGTGCCTCGATCAACCGGGCGCCACGCCCGATCAATGCGCGCACGGTCTCACCCAGAAACGGCTGCGCGGGGAGGATCCACGTGCCCTGGCCCACCGCCGGCAAATCGCCTGCCTGACGGGGCGGCAGAAAGTGTACGGACTCTATGCCCAGTTGAGCGAACATCCGGGCAAATTGATCCTCGACTACATCGGCCAAGGTGCCCAGAACCAGAAGTGAGCGCACCGTCGGTTGGGCAGTCGGCAGCTCTTCGACCAGCGCCTTGAGGCAGTTGTCTTCGCCCTGGGTGAATGTGGTTTCGATGCCGCTGCCCGAGTAGTTCAAGACCCGTACCCGACCCCGATGGGCTTGCGACAGCCGCTCCGCAGCCTTGGCGAGATCAAGCTTGATGACCTCGGACGGACAGGACCCAACCAGGAACAGGGTGGCGATCTCGGGTCGCCGGGCCAAAAGCTCGTGAACGATCCGGTCCAGCTCCTCGTTGCAGTCGGCCAGGCCGGCCAGGTCCCTTTCCTGCAGGATGGCCGTGGCGAAACGCGGTTCGGCGAAGATCATGACACCGGCAGCCGACTGCAGCAGGTGGGCGCAGGTGCGCGAACCCACCACCAGGAAGAAGGCGTCCTGGATCTTGCGGTGCAGCCATACGATGCCGGTCAAGCCACAAAAGACCTCCCGTTGACCGCGCTCACGCAACACCGGTAAGTCGCTGCAACCGCGTGCATGAACCGTAACCGGCACGGCCGCGGGCAGGCTCATTCGGTGGCTCCCGCCGCGCCGGGCGCGCACACCTGCTCCGGCCGCTGGGCGCGGGCCGTGCGCAATTTCCACAGAAACTGCCCGGCGTTGATCAGATAGGACGCATAGGCCGCAAGGGCGAGCACCATCTGGCCGCGGGGAGAAAGGAAACCGCCCATCACAGCTACGAGATAGGCCGTGTGCAGGGCCAACACCAGCATGCTGACCACGTCTTCCCAGAAGAAGGACCGGGCAAAAAGGTATTGACCGAAGACCTCCTTTTCCCAGATGGAACCGGTGATCATGATGGTGTAGAGCACCAGAGTCTTGACCACCACGGACAGGGTGGCGGCGAACAGGCCATCTCCGGTGATTAAGTAGCGCATCACCAGAAACAGGCTCACCAGGAACACCACGAATTGGAGCTGGGCGAGCACACCTTGCACCAGAGTCCAACGTGACGCATCCCGACGCCGGCGCTCTGCTGGCGTGTAAAGAGGCGTGTACTCGGTCTTTTTGTGCCGGCGATTCGCCAGTCGATTGATGTCCATTTCGCAAAGCTAGTGCGCTCAGAATCAATTGTCAACCAAACTAGACGTAAGTTCTAATTGACACTTCTTTCTTGACACTTCGGCAGGATTTGTTGAACGCTACAGCTCCGTCAAAAAAAATATTTGAACAATCGGGAGTCAGCATCTTTACTGGAAAGGCGCGCCGAAATGCCGGACACAGACTTGGACCCGACCGCCCGTGTTTGTTTGACCACACGGGACGCAAAGGCGCAGGCAGTAAACCTTATTCACCGCCGCGGAGGACGAGGCTGATGATGGATCGCGTAGGGCCACTGAGGAAACGGAGCGGCAGCACCACGGGGCAAGCGCCGGGTAGTGGGTCGACTGGTCAAGCCAAGATGCCGACCGCCCTCAGTTCGAGTCCACCGCAATGGGAAGACCTGCGCCGCGTGATCGAAGGCGAAATCATTCCGCGCCTGATGCTGGCTGGCCAGGCAAATCCGGCCGCTGCACCCGACACAAGTAGGTCCATCGCAACGCCGACACAGGTCCAGGTAACCGAGTTCGCCGCCCTTCTGACAGACGCGGAAGAATCCACCTGCTACGCTACGGTGGAGGCGATGCAGGCGGAGGGGATGCCGTTGGAGACGATCTATCTTCACATGCTCGCCCCCGCCGCGCGTCACCTGGGTGAGCTTTGGAATGACGACATCACCAGCTTCGCGGACGTCACTCTGGGCCTGTGCCGCTTGCACCAGATCCTGCGACGGTTGGGTGCGTTCGGCTCAGAAAACGGCCGGGAGTACGGCAAATGGCGTCGGGCTCTGATGGCCCCGACGCCGGGCGACCAGCATCGCTTCGGGGTGGCCATGGCTGCCGAAATGTTTCGCCGAGGCGGCTGGGACGTTCACGAAGTGACGGAGACCACCTCGGACAGCCTGGCCAGCATGGTAGGTGATGAGCACTTCGATCTGGTCGGCGTGAGCATCAGCTGCGAGACCCGGATTGAAGCGCTCAAGAAGGCAATCGAATCGGTGCGCGAGGCCACCTGCAACGACAGACTGGGGATTGTTGTGGGCGGGTGCCTGTTCACGGAGCGGCCTGAGCTGGGCAAATCCGTGGGGGCAGACCTGGTGGCCTGCGCGCCGTCCGGCGTTCCCATGCCGCGCTTGGCAGCAACACTAGTCGACCTGCGCAGAGCGGGTCTGCCCGGTTAGGCCCATAGGCATTTACAGAAGGCAAAGCGTGAGTTCGAGAGCCGCAATGGCGTCAAAGAAGCATCGCCGCTTCCAGACACCAAACCAGTCGATCGGGCCCATGGATGCCGAGTCTGTGGGGGAACTGCTATCCGCGGTCTCCGATATGGCAGTGATTGTGGACGATCAGGGCACCGTTCGCGATATGGCCTTCGGTAAAGAAGAGCTGTCGCGGCAATTCGAGGGCTCATGGGTCGATCAGCAGTGGATCGACAAGGTGACCGTGGAAAGCCGGCCCAAGGTAGAAGCGCTGATGCGGGATGCGGCGGCTCAGGGGGCACCACGCTGGCGCCATGTGAACCACCCCGTCCGCGAGGGCGCTGATGTCCCTATCCTGTACTCCGCGATACGCATGGGTTCATCCGGTCACACCGCGATATTCGGCCGCGATCTGCGGGATATGGCGCAACTGCAGCAGCGCCTGGTCAAGGCTCAGGAGTCCATGGAACGGGATTATGCCCGGGCCCGAACCGCCGAAGCGCGCTACCGCATGCTGTTTCACGTCGCCTCCGAGGCAGTCCTGATCGTCGATGCCCTGAGCCGCAAGGTACTGGAGATCAATCCAGCGGCCGGGCGCCTGCTGGGGGTGGATCCGAACAAACGCGTGGGCAAGCCGTTGGCGACGCTGTTGCAGGCCGAGTGTCGAGGCCTGGTGTCCGATCAGTTGACCCGGGTTTTAAACGGCGCCGACCCGACCCCGGGAGAGAAAGAAGTTCATGCGCGCGCAGCCAGCGGCGACCAGGAATTCCTGGTGCTGGCCTCGGTGTTCCGACAGGAGAAAAGGCCCATGCTGCTGGTGCGGCTGCTGCCGCAGCGGGTGGGCAACGTCAGCGAAGTCGTCCCCCGAACCAAGTCGAAAGTGCTGGCGTTGATTGAGCGTTCACCGGACGGATTTGTGGTGACCGACGCCGACGGCCTGATTCTCGCGGCCAACGGAGCGTTTCTGGATCTTGCGGATCTGGCCACCGAGGATCAGGCGCGAGGGCAGTCGGTGGATCGCTGGCTGGGGCGGCCCGGTGTGGACGTCAATGTGTTGCTGACCACACTGCGCCAGCGCGGAACAATGCAACTGTTTTCAACCCTGGTGCGAGGAGAATACGGGGGAACGTCCGAGGTTGAGATCTCGGGCGTCAGCGCACCCAGCGGTGACGACGTTGTCTTCGGCTTCACGGTGCGAGAAGTCGGCCAACGACTGTCGTCGGAGAGCCGCATTGTCGGGAGCCTGCCTCGGTCGCTGGACCAGATCAAGGATCTAGTGGGTCGGGTTACTCTGAAGGAGCTTATCCGGGAGGCAACAGACTTGATCGAACGCCTGTGCATCGAGGCCGCCCTGGAACTCTCCAAGGACAACCGGGCCTCGGCCGCGGAGATGCTGGGTCTGAGCAGGCAAAGCCTGTACGTGAAGATGCGGCGCTACGGTTTGGGCGATCTGAGTCCAGAACCGGGCGACGTGTAGCAGACTCCGGGGAAACCCACCCGCCCGGATTCGAACAACAAGATCCGATACGCAACCGACTGGGTGTCCTGCTCAATCGGCGCGAATTCCGTTTCAGTCCGTCGGAGCGCACCTGCGACGTTGCGCAACGCTGATGAGCAACACCAACCCCATGCCTTAGTCCGTAGGCGCCCAAGGCCCGGCGTGATTGCGCCAACCTGTTGTGACTCTCCTTGGAATTCGACCATTCCGGCTACCGTCATCCGGGTCGATTGAATCCATGCTCTCACCCAGCAGGCTGAAGCAACCCAGCGGGGGTGTACATTTTAATTGACATAATTATATGTCCAGTTCTATTGTCATTATCATGGCAAGAGCAATCGCCCCCGCCAATGGTATAGCGCGCCCGCCCCTGTCGGCGGTCGTGGAACTGCTGAAACCAATCACCTGGTTCCCGCCCATGTGGGCCTTCGGATGCGGTGTGGTGTCGTCCGGCGTGGCGCCAGCCGATCAATGGCTGTTCATACTTGCCGGCGTTGCGTTGGCCGGTCCCATGATCTGCGGTGCGAGCCAGGCGGTGAACGACTGGTTCGACCGTCACGTAGACGCGATCAACGAACCCAACCGCCCGATTCCGTCCGGACGAATCCCGGGCAGATGGGGCCTGGCCATTGCAATACTCTGGTCTCTGCTCTCGTTGCTGCTTTCCTACTCCCTTGGTCCGTGGGTATTTCTGTCCGGGATCATCGGTCTGATACTGGCTTGGGCGTATAGCGCCCCCCCATTCCGGCTCAAGCTCAATGGCTGGTGGGGTAACTCCGCTGTAGCTCTGTCCTACGAAGGATTGGCCTGGGTAACCGGTGCCGCCGTGATGATTGGCGGTGCAATGCCCGACTGGCGCATCCTGATGCTGGCGGCGCTCTACAGCGCTGGCGCCCATGGCATCATGACCCTGAACGACTTCAAGTCTGTGGAGGGCGACCTGCGCATGGGCGTTCGCTCCCTGCCGGCACAGCTGGGTGTAGACCGCGCCGCGCGCCTGGCCTGTCTGGTCATGGCCGCACCCCAGTTCGTGGTCATCGCGCTGCTCTGGCACTGGGATCGGCCCCTGCATGCGGCGGCCATCGGACTGATGCTGCTGGCACAGCTCGTACTGATGCGTCGGCTGCTCCAAAGCCCACGGGAAAGAGCCCCATGGTACAACGCCACCGGCGTCAGCCTCTACGTATCGGGCATGCTGGTGAGTGCCTTTGCCGTCCGCGGGATACTCCCCTCATGAGCGCCGCTTCTTCCCACCTGGGCTGGTTGGGAATCGTCCGCCTGGGTCTGGTACAGACCGCGCTGGGCGCCGTCGTGGTACTCACCACATCGACCCTGAATCGCGTAATGGTGGTGGAACTGGCCCTGCCCGCGATGTTGCCCGGGGCCCTGGTGGCGTTCCATTACGCGGTGCAGATCCTGCGCCCCCGTCTGGGCTATGGATCGGATGTGGGCGGGCGCCGCACACCCTGGATCATCGGCGGCATGGGGGCGTTGGCCCTGGGTGGTGTAACGGCGGCGGTGGCCACAGCGTGGATGGCCAGCGACACCACCGCGGGTGTGCTGTTGGCGGTGTTCGCCTTCTTGCTGATCGGACTCGGAGTTGGCGCATCGGGAACCTCATTGCTGGTCCTGTTGGCCAAGCGGGTGGCACCGACCCGTCGGGCGGCTGCCGCCACCATAGTCTGGGTCATGATGATTGCCGGATTCGTAATCACCGCCGGCTTGGCAGGCCACTTCCTGGATCCGTATTCGCCCATGCGCCTGGTGCAGGTTACCGCCGTGGTCTCCGCCCTCGCGTTTGCCCTTACGCTGGTGGCAGTCGCCAATGTTGAAGGACCCCGCAGCAGCGTTAACAAAACCGAACCGGCGAGCCGATCAAAACCGGTCAAGACGCCATTCCGGCTGGCCCTCACCGAAGTCTGGCAAGAGCCAGAGGCGCGTCGCTTCACCATTTTCGTATTTGTTTCCATGCTGGCCTACAGCGCTCAGGACCTGATCCTGGAACCGTTTGCCGGCACTGTTTTTGGTCTCACGCCGGGGCAATCCACCCAGTTGTCCGGCATGCAGCACGGTGGAGTCCTGGTGGGCATGTTGGTGGTGGGCATCGCCGCAAGCGGCCGGCGCGCCCGGATGTTGCGGACCTGGGCCATTAGCGGCTGCCTGGCCTCCGCCGTGGCATTGATTTGCCTGGCAGCTGGCGGCTTTTCCGCCGCGGTGTTTCCGCTGCGGCCGGCGGTGTTTGGCCTGGGCGTCGCCAATGGCGCTTTCGCGGTGGCGGCCATCGGCTCGATGATGGCGCTGGCCGGTCAGGGGCGGGAACAGCGCGAGGGCATCCGCATGGGCCTGTGGGGCGCTGCCCAGGCGATGGCCTTTGCGATCGGCGGCTTTCTCGGCACCGTGGCCATCGATCTGACCCGAATGCTGCTCGATTCCCCCGCCAGCGCGTACGCCATCGTATTCACCGCCGAGGCCGTGCTGTTTCTCGTGTCCGCCGTGCTTGCCTTGCGAGTCGGCGGTGTCCGTGACCGAAGCCGCGTCCACGATCTCAATATTCAGCCGACCGCACTTTTCGCAGAGGGCACCAAGCAATGACCCAAGTCACATGCACCGAGATCGCAGACGTTGTGGTGGTCGGGGGTGGTCCCGCCGGCGCCACGGCAGCCGCAGACCTGGCCCGGGATGGATACTCGGTGGTTCTGCTGGACCGTGGCGGGCGAATCAAACCCTGTGGCGGAGCCATTCCACCCCGGCTGATTGCCGATTTTGAGATTCCGGATTCTCTGCTGGTGGCCCGGGTCAACTCGGCGCGCATGGTTTCACCTGCCAGCCGCAAAGTGGACATGCCAATCGACGGCGGCTATGTCGGCATGGTGGACCGGGAGACGTTCGACGAGTTTCTGCGGCAACGTGCTGCGGAGGCCGGAGCAAAGCGCCGCACTGGGACCTTCGAAAGCATCGGGCGTGACCCGGAAGGGACCGCCGTGGTGCACTATCGCCCAGCCGGCGCCGACCGCAAGCAACCCAGCCGAGCGCTGCGGGCCCGGCTGGTGATCGGCGCAGACGGTGCGCGGTCTTCGGTTGCACGACAGTGTGTGCCGGGGGCAGACCGCATGCCCTATGTGGCCGCGTATCATGAAATCATACGATCTCCCAAAACCGAACACGGCGAGGGCGACGACTTCGACGCCCGCCGCTGCGATGTGATTTACCAGGGCAAACTGTCGCCGGACTTCTATGCCTGGGTTTTTCCCCACGGGGATACCACCAGTGTCGGCGTCGGCAGTGCGCAAAAAGGGTTCTCACTGCGCGGCGCTGTGGATGAGCTGCGTCGCGACACCCGTCTTGAGGGGGTCGAAACGGTTCGCCGGGAGGGCGCACCCATTCCGCTGAAACCCCTCAAACGGTGGGACAACGGCCGCGACGTGTTGGTGGTAGGCGATGCGGCCGGCGTGGTTGCACCCGCCTCCGGTGAAGGAATTTACTATGCCATGTACAGCGGCCGCCTGGCCGCCGAGGCGGCCAACCAGTTCTTGGTCAGCGGGGACGCGACGGCGCTGGGTTTGGCGCGACGTCGTTTCATGAAGGCCCATGGCCGAGTGTTCTGGGTGCTCGGCATCATGCAGAAATTCTGGTATTCCAGCGACCGGCGACGGGAACGCTTTGTCAGCATCTGCCGCGACCCCGACGTACAAAAACTGACCTGGGACGCTTACATGAACAAGCGGCTGGTTCGGGCGCAGCCCATGGCCCACGTTCGCATTTTCTTTAAAGACCTTGCGCATCTGCTGGGTCTGGTGCCGGCACCTCGCAACTGAAACGGTTGCCTGGCTGAACCGTGACCATGCCGGAGCCTGCCATCCTGCGCGATGCGGCGGTCGAACATGGGCCAGCGAAGCGCGATCCAAACTCCAAGGTACAACATATCGATGCGTGCCTGGGGGATGCGGTGGAATACCACAAGACCACCGGTTTTGAGCGTTTCGATTTCGTCAACAATGCGCTGCCCGAAACCTCACTGAAGCACCTGGACATCTCGACCCGGTTTCTCGGCAAGCAGCTGCAGGCCCCTCTGATGATCGCACCCATGACCGGGGGCACCGAACGCGGCGCCGCCATCAACCAGGTGTTGGCCAGGGCGGCAGAACGCTGGCAGATTCCCATGGGTGTGGGCAGCCAACGTCTGGCGGTTGAGGACGGAAGCCGCGCTCGCCACTACGCTCTGCGTCAGCACGCGCCGACGACCATGTTATTTGCCAATTTTGGCGGGGCACAACTGGCACGGGGCTGGGGCGCCAAGGAGGCCCACCGGGCGGTGGACATGCTGAACGCCGATGCCCTGTTTGTGCACCTGAATCCGATTCAGGAGGCCATCCAGGGTGGCGATCAGGATTTTCGAGGATTACACGTGAGGCTGCAGCGACTGTGCGCCTCACTGGCGTCGGATCGCCTGCCGGTGCTGGCGCGGGAGGTGTGCTTCGGAATGAGCCGCGACACCTGCACACGGCTGCAGGACTGCGGCGTGGCCGGCATCGACTGCGCCGGTGCCGGCGGGACCTCCTGGGCCAAAGTGGAGGCCTTGTGTGCGCGCCACCCCAGACGCAGAATCATGGGCGAGCGGTTCGGCGAATGGGGCATACCCACCTCCGAGAGCGTGATCAATGCCCGAGCGGCGTGCCCGACCCTGCCCCTGATCGCCACAGGCGGTATTCGCGACGGCATCGACCTGGCAAAGGCCCTCGCCCTGGGTGCGGACCTTGGCGCCATGGCAAGGCCGTTTCTGCTCAAGGCGCACGAGGGAGAGGCAGCACTGGATGCCTTTATCGAACAGACGCTGGACGAACTGCGCATCTGCATGTTCGGCGTCGGTGCCAAAAACCTGAACGGGCTGCGGGGTATGCTTCAAGCGACTGCGGCCGCCAACGCCGAATCCGTAGGCGTGACATGATAGACTTAGGTCGACAGGGCATCGGGTGGCAAACGCCGCTGCCACCCGGCGCGACCCATGCCGCCAGTAACTCAGCCGAACACATGCCCGCCAACTCACACCCCGCCATGACCCCCGCATTGACGGGCGACCGCCATGAGTTGGACCAACGCGCCGGGCGCCTGAGCTACTACCGGGCCGGCACGGGGGCGCCGGTGATGCTGCTACACAGCATCAATGCAGCGGCTTCCGCCTTTGAGATGCGCCCGGTGTTCGATCACCTGGCGTCGCGTTTTCAGGTGTATGCCCCGGACCTGCCGGGCTTTGGCTACTCGGATCGTTCAAGACGCCTGTACGACATCAAGCTGTACGTGCATGCCGTGCACGACATGTTGGATCGGATCGCGCACGATCACGGCGAAACACCGGTGATTGCGTTCGGCCTGTCGCTGTCCGCCGAATTTCTTGCCCGGGCCGAGACACAGCAACCGGCACGGATCAGCAAACTGGTGCTGATCAACCCAACCGGCTTCAGGCGCGGCTCAAACGCTTTTCGTGGACCGGAAGGATCGAGTCGGGAGATACCGGGTTTTCACGCAATGGTGAGCTTTCCGCTTTGGGGCCGAGGGTTGTACGGACTGCTCACCCGCCGGCGCACCATCCGCTATTTTCTGGCCCGAACCTGGGGCTCGGACAATGTGGATGAGAAAATGGTGGAGTACGACTACATCACCTCGCACCAACCCGGCGCCGAGCACGCGCCGTTCGCGTTTTTGTCCGGCCGGCTGTTCAGCAAGGACATCCGGACCCTGTATGAGGCGCTGCAGAAGCCGGTTTGGGTGCCACACGGGACCCGCGGGGATTTCAAAGATTTCAGCGAAGCCGCCTGGACCGAATCGCGGAGCAACTGGTGTATGACCGCCTTCGACACCGGCGCACTCCCCCACTTCGAACAACCCGAACCGTTTTTCGACAAGCTGGATCGGTTTCTGGACGAACCGGCCTGATCAGGGCTCGCTCGGTTTGCGATACAAGAACCGGGGCTGTCCGCATGGCAAATCAGTTTCCGCACAATGAGATTCTGGTATGCAAGCAGGCCCTGCATGCCACGTAATTGCAGGCCCCGGGACCGACCTCCGGAAAGCATGACGGCCCGGAGCTGAACGCCGTGTATCGAAGTATCCGACGATGTCTGCAGATCGACACCCTCCGCCGAGGCGGGGCTCGGAATTGATGCGTACAGGACATCACCCGCAATCAACCTCAAAAAGGACCACGCCGCACCTGCGAGCGACCACCAACCCGGTCTCAGAGGAACCCATCACCCGACCGAGTCGAAGATTTTCCAGATGTCCACAATGCAGCAATTGATTGCAACCGGGCGGGTCGTCGATCTGATGCTGATATGCGTCATCGCCGAGGTCCTCCTGATCCTCATCTACTGGAAACGGACGGGGCGAGGCATCGCCACCCGGCCTCTGCTCCTCAACGCGGGCGCCGGAGTCAGTCTTATGCTATCGCTGCGGGTCTGCCTGACCGACGGAAACTGGGCCTGGGTGGTTGTGTTTCTGCTGACGGCGCTGGTCTTCCACATCGCGGACCTGGGGCAACGATGGTCGCGAACACCGGGCTCAGATATCTGAAATTCCGCTCCGACGGCATCTCTGATCGGTTGCTGACGTTTGGCCGTGAGACCCCCGGCGGCCCTCCCATGCGGCAACGCTGGGCCACGATGTATAGACGAACACCCTGCCTCGACGGCGGCGGTTTTTAATCGCATTCTCGGCTGCGGATCGGCACCCAGCCCGCAATCAGACCGACGGTACGGTGACGATGTGCGCGATCACGAATTGGTCGAACAACCACATGGACACGACTCCGCCAATACCAGTAGGATCGTGGACCCGGTGCCCTTGGCGGTGACCGGATTCACCGAATGCAAACGACCTCATCTGGCACGGGCAGCCACGGGCGCCCGATGGCTGTTGTGGTTGATTCAATATAGCGAGAGGCCGCTCAGCCCCACGGGCGACCAGCGGTAAAATAGCGAGTCAGAAGCAGCGAAATCAATGAACAAGAAACGGGTGGCGATCGTTATCGGGAGCGGCTTTGGCGGCCTCGCAGCCGCGGTGCGGCTTGGGGCACGTGGGTACCAGGTGAAGGTGCTGGAAAAACTCGACGCGCCGGGCGGCAGAGCCTATGTCTATCGACAAGACGGCTTCACCTTTGACGCGGGCCCCACCATCATCACCGCGCCGTTTCTGTTGGAGGAACTTTGGGCCCTGTGTGGGCGCCGCCTGGCGGACGACGTGGATTTGCGCGAGATGAAGCCGTTCTACCGGATTCGTTTCGACGACGGCAGTCACTTCGACTACAGCGGCGATGATGCGGCCATGAAGGCCGAAATCGCGCGCTTCAACCCGGCCGATGTCGCGGGCTACGATCGTTTCCTGGAGGCCAGCGCAGCAGTTTACAGCGTGGGCTTCGACAAGATGCTGTCTGTGTCTTTCGATTCGCTGTGGAGTATGGTCCGGGCCGTGCCCCATCTGGCGCACGTACAGTTTTATCGTTCCGTGTACGGGCTGGTGGCGAGATACATCAGCGATCCCAAACTGCGCATGGTGTTCAGCTTCCACCCATTGCTTGTGGGTGGAAACCCGTTCAACACCACCGCCGTCTACGCACTGATCGCTCAACTCGAGCGACGCTACGGTGTTCATTTCGCCATGGGGGGCACCGGCAGCCTGGTGCGCGGTATGGTGTCGCTGGTCGAATCACAGGGCGGCGAGATACGGTACAACGCAGCAGTACGGGAAATCCTGGTGGAGGGTCGCCGCGCGGTGGGCGTGGCGCTGACCGATGGCGAGCAGATACGAGCCGACGTTGTGGTGTCGAATGCCGACTCGGCGTCCACCTATCGCCACTTGATTCCGCGTCGGTTCCGTAAACGCTGGACCGATCGAAAACTGGACCGGGCACGCTACAGCATGAGCCTGTTTGTCTGGTACTTCGGCACCGATCGGCAGTACACGGATGTGCCGCATCACATGATCATGCTAGGGCCCAGATACCAGCCCCTGCTCAACGACATATTCGAACGCAAGGTGCTGGCCGAGGATTACAGCCTCTATCTGCATAGGCCAACCGCCACCGATCCATCATTGGCGCCACCCGGGTGCGATGCCTTCTATGTGCTGTCGCCGGTTCCAAACCTTGACGGCGACACAGACTGGGCCGAGGCCGGAGAACGTTATCGCAAGGCCATCGCCGACAGCCTCGCAGCCACGGTCCTGCCCGACCTCGAACAGCATGTGGTCACCTCAAGACTGCTGACCCCGGTGGATTTTGGAGACCGGCTTTCGTCATACAAGGGCGCCGCCTTCGGGTTCGCACCCGTGTTGACGCAAACCGGGTGGTTTCGACCCCACAATCGGAGCGAGGAGTTGGTGGGACTGTATCTGGTCGGCGCCGGCACACACCCGGGCGCTGGCCTGCCCGGCGTGATCTCTTCCGCCAAAGTGCTGGACGCGATCGTTCCTGATCCGGGCGAGTAGACCAGGGCTTTTACGGCAGCGTGTCCCACAAACGATACGGCACGCAGCACTGCTTTGGTTTGAGCGGCCCGTATTCACACGCCAAGATCAGCTCGGACGCGGGCCGCCGCGAGTCGTCCCGACAGTGCCGCCATGGGCACACCGGGACCGGGATGAACGCCGCCGCCGGCGAGATACAAACCCTTCATCCGTGAACGCGAACCCGGTCGATCGAAAGAGCCGGACCAGCCGTGGGTGGGGGAACCATAGAGCGCCCCGCTGGAGGCGGGGAACAGGCGATCGAAGTCGACTGGAGAGGTGACGACGCCATGGTCTGATGGACCGAGGGTCAGCCCATGCCGTTCCAGGCATCGGACCATGTAATGCGCGTACTGCTGAGTCTCATCCTGACTCAAGGGCTTTGCCGGCGCGTTGATCAAGCAAAAGATCCGCTCCATACCTGAACTGGCCGGCTGCCGGCCCGATCCACGGTCCTGGGCACAAACGTATACCGTGGGCACATCGGACACGGCACCCCGACGAAAGATGCTGTCGAACTCAGTGTGGTAATCAGCGCCGAAAAAAACCGTGTGATGTGCCAGAGGAAAACCCTCAGCACGTGTCATCGTGCTTAGGGTAATGGCGGACAGGGAACGCCGGTCGCGTCGACGGGGTGGCGTGGCCGACACCACGGCGTCACCCAACAAACCGGAAGACAACGCTGCGGTGTCGCCGTTGAAGACGACCGCATCTGCCCGGATCACTTCTCCGTCAGCCAGTTCCACACCGGAGACACGCCCGCGTTCGGCCAGGATGCGTTCGACCTGCGTGCCGCAGCGGATGCTGGCCCCCTCTGCCATCGCAACCGCCGCAAGCGCCTCCGCCAGGCGCTGCATGCCACCCTCCACGATCCAAACCCCGGCACGCTCGGCATGGGCAATCAGCATGAGCGTTGCCGGCGCACGATAGGGTGAAGACCCGCAATAGGTGGCATAACGCCCAAACAGCTGCCGCAGACGCGGATCCTGGAATGTGCGCTCCAGTTCCTGCCACAGGGACGAAAACGGCTTGGTGGCATAGAGGCGCGGTAAGCCACGCAAACCCATGGAAAACGTGAGCGAGACCGGTCCTGGCTTCTGGGCACGCATAAACGGGCGATCCAGGGTTTCGAATATGCGTTGCGATTGGGCGGCGAATCGCCGATAGGCATCGGCCTCACCGGGACCGGCCAACTCGGCGATCGCGCTCACCGATCGATCCAGATCCGTGTGTAAATCGAGTCGACTGCCGTCGAGCCAGGCATGACGTGCAAGCAGTTCGGCGGGCGTCAAGTTCAAGTGCTCGCCCAGCGAGCGGCCCGCGGCCGCGAACAATTCCTCGAACACCCAACGCATGGTGAAGACAGTGGGACCGGAATCGACACCGGCACCCGCCACCGGAATCTGACGCATCTTGCCGCCGGGTGCTTCATGCCGCTCGAGCAGGGTCACCTGTGCACCACTGGCCGCGAGATCCAGCGTGGCGGACAGGCCGCCAATGCCGGCGCCGACAACGACCACATGAGGGCGCGCCGGGCCCGAAGAGACCTGGGTCATGGCACCCACCTCAGGCTGCGCCGCTGGTTAATCACACGGGCCGGTCTGATGGTCAGCTGCGCAACCGGACAAATCCGATTCGAACCCACCACCTCGAGCCCGCAGCGACCCCGCAAACGCCCGCGGCTCAGCAAGTCGCACTGACCTTGTCCGAGCACGCGGCTGAGGTACCGGATGCGTGTCATCTGCTGGGGCGCTGGCGAACGATTGGGGATGCTCATTGGCTACTCGACATGTGGCGGAACACACGGCTCACTCGGCAATCGGCAACGCATGTACAGGGACGCGGCGAATACCCTGACACCATTTCGGAAAGCCGCACCCGACGGCTGGCTTGACCCAGATCATTTAACCGGCCCGGCGTTGTCGTCAGCATAATTGACGTAATAAAATATTGACATTTTTTTCGGGCCAGCATTCTCCGCCGCCTTCCTGAAACAAAGAATAGGCGGGTGTTTCTGGTCCTGCATTGTGTAAGGGGTGGCGGTATGCCGGGTTCAGATACGCGTTCAGGCGTAACAGCGTGGTCAATGGGCGCTGGTTCCCGCTGCTGATCGGCGCACCTGCCGGCCAGCTTTGCCGAGGCACCGGAGGCCACTCCAGCGGCGGCGCCGGCTTTCTCGGTGCTGACGCGACAGGACCACCTGGTCTACTACCCCTGTATGAACTGTCATCAAGCATTGCAGACCAACACTATCTCACGCCCGCTTTACGCCCCCCATCTGAGAGAACAAGCCCATGGCGGGGGCACGTTCTGGTGCCTTACCTGCCACGCGGCCGAAGACCGCAATCAGCTGTCGCTGCTGAACGGCGATCAGGTCGGATTCGACGATGCTTACAAAGTGTGTGCCCAATGCCACGCGCCCAGGGCCCGAGACTGGCGCCACGGGGGGCACGGCAAGCGGGTTGGCAATTGGCAGGGTGAACGCACGATCTAGGGATGCCCGCAGTGCCACAACCCGCACGATCCGGCGTTGGTCCCGTCCGCCCCGGACCCGGCGCCTCCGGTCCGCATCGGTTTCC
Source organism: uncultured Gammaproteobacteria bacterium (assembly GCA_963783675.1). Lineage (GTDB taxonomy): Bacteria > Pseudomonadota > Gammaproteobacteria > Competibacterales > JAHEDQ01 > JAHEDQ01. Next base: position 547,624 of record CAWAOU010000024.1, on the reverse strand, counting down.
CGCCGCCCTCCGAGCGCACAGTGGAACACCATGCGATTTGGGACACCCTGCAACACAATCAGAATGGCAAGGACGCACCATGAGCATGAACTCACAGCCGGATCAGCCACTGGACCATTACCGCAGGGGCTTTTTGAAGAAGCTGGGTCTGGTGGGCGGCGCCGCAGCGGCGACCACACTACCAGCGGTGGGTAAGCCGGCCTGGGGCGGATCCACGCTGGGAGACGCGGTCGGCGATTTCTTCCAGTCCCACTACAATAGAATGGACCCTGAGGAGATCGAGGCCGCTCTGGGTCGCATTCAACGCCGCGCGAAAGAACGCCAGGGCGTTGAAATCGAGGTGGCCAACACAGCGCCCATCCCGGGCGTGGTGTTCGGATACGCCATCAACATCTCCAAATGCAAGGGTTACCGGCGCTGTGTAACGGCCTGCGTGGAAGAGAACAACCAGGGCCGCGACTCCCAGGTGCAGTACATACGAGTGCTGCAAATGGACAAGGGCGGCATGGATCTGGAGACCAGCGAACACTACTACGACCCGGAAACGGTGCCGGTGGATGGAAAATTCTACCTGCCGGTGCAATGCCAGCAATGCGACGACCCGCCCTGCGTCAAGGCCTGCCCTGTGGAGGCGACCTGGATGGAACCGGACGGTATCGTGGTCATCGACTACAACTGGTGTATCGGCTGCCGCTACTGCATGGCGGCATGTCCCTACTGGGCCCGTCATTTCAATTGGAGCGAGCCTCAGATCCCCGCCGATGAGCTCAATCCGGTTACCCACTACCTGGGCAATCGACCCCGGCCTCGCGGGGTGGTGGAAAAGTGCACGTTCTGCATCCAGCGAACACGTCTTGGTCGGCAACCGGCCTGTCAGGAAGCCTGCCCGACCGGCGCCCGCGTATTTGGCAATCTGCTCGACCCGGACAGTGAAATCCGCTACGTGCTGGAGAACAAGACCGTGTTCCGGCTCAAAGAGGATCTGGGAACCGAGCCCAAGTTCTGGTACTACACCGATGTTTAAACGCATGCTTGAACGTAAACCGGGCGGTGTGGTGGATTTCGTGCTCAGTGCTGTGGGCCGGCTGTTGCACGGCCGCTGGTTCTACTGGCTGTGGCTGGCTCTGCTGTTGGGCGTGATAGGCAACGGCGGGTTTCACTATATCGGGCAGCTTCGGTACGGGCTGATGATCACCGGGCTGTCCGACCAGATTTCCTGGGGCTTTTACATTGCCAATTTCGCCTTTCTGGTGGGGATCGCGGCTTCGGCGGTTTTATTGGTGATTCCAGCCTACATCTTTCACCGTCAGGAGATGAAAGATGTGGTGCTGCTCGGGGAGGCGGTCGCGGTCGCGGCGGTGATCACCGCCATGACCTTCGTGATGGTGGACCTGGGTCGCCCAGAGCGATTCTGGCATATGATCCCAGGCATCGGCGAATTCAATTTCCCGGTGTCTCTGCTGTCCTGGGACGTGCTGGTATTGATCCGGATATCTGCTGCTCAACCTTCTGATTCCGTTCTACATCCTCTACTGCCACTTCCAAGGCCGGGAACCGAGCTTCCGGGCATACTTCCCTTGGGTGTTGCTGGCCATGTTCTGGGCCATATCGATACACACGGTGACCGCGTTTCTGTTCTCCGCCAATCCAGCGCGACCGTTCTGGCACACCGCACTGCTGGGACCGCGCTTTATCGCTTCGGCGTTTGTGTCCGGCCCGGCGCTGATGATTGTGGCACTGCAGATTATCCGCGCCGTGACCCGCTACCCGGTCAGTCAGAAGGTTGTGCGCATGTTGGCGCTGATCATGACCATCGCCCTGCAGATCAGTCTGTTCTTCGTCATCGCCGAGTTATTCACCGATTTCTACAACGAGGGCAGTCATTCCGCATCCAGTCGATACCTGTTCTTCGGGTTGGACGGTCACGCGGCGCTCAGGCCATGGGTATGGAGCGCGTTGGGTTTGAATCTGTTTGCAGTACTGATTCTGATGATCAATCCGCTGCGCGAGAACATGTTTTTTCTCAACCTGGCCTGTCTGTTGGCCTTCGTGGGCATCTGGATCGAAAAGGGCATGGCGCTGGTGGTACCCGGTTTTATCCCCACGCCCCTGGGCGAGGTAGCGGACTACGCCCCGACCTCGGCGGAGTTGATGATCTCCGGCGGGATCTGGGCCATGGGGCTGCTGGTGTTCACGCTGCTGGCCAAAATGGCCATACCCATAGAACTCGCCCAGCGTGACCGACATGCCAAACCGATTGCGGGCGCAGCGGTAACGATCTGATCCCGGGGATGATGGAAACCGGTCTGTTTCCTCTGTCCAATCAGGCCGATGAAACAGCCGGCGGATGCGCTGGATCCGGCAGAATGGGCGTGCGGCTAAGTGCCGTAGCGGGCGTCGACGCTCACCCGCCGCCAGTCACTCGCACGGCGCGTGGTCCTGGGCATTCAGTCCGCTGTAGTAGGCGGCCAGATCCAACAGATCCTGCTCGGTGAGCGCCGCGAGAAACGGCGCCATAACCTGGCTCTCGCGCGTTCCGTCCATGAACGCCTGAAGTTGAGCGACCAGGTACTGGTCTTTTTGCCCCGCAAGACTGGGCCAGGCTGTATTGGCCTTCACCGCGGCTGGACCGTGGCAACCCGCGCACATGGCGGCTTTTTGCATACCGGCGACGGGATCACCGGCGGTCACGCCGGCCTGAGCCTCACAAGTGTTGATGCTCAAACCGGCATAGTGGGCAGCCAGGTCCGCAATATCCTGATCACCAAGCTCGGCGCTGAGGGGATACATGGCGGGATACTGTTCCACCGTGGTGGTTTGGTAGAACTTCAGACGGCCGACCAGATAGGGTGCGTTCTGCCCCGCGAGATTCGGCCACATGGCAGCAACGCTGATGCCGTTCTCGCCATGGCAGGCGACACAGGCTTGGGTCTTGGTCGCGCCAGCCGCGGCGTCCCCCGCAGCCAACGCCACGGTGCCGCCACCCCACAATGCGCACAGCACAAGCACAGCACGGAACCGGATTCGACTCGCGAACCGCAGCAAAGGCTGCCGGTCCCGGACGCACGCTGGATCTCGTTCCGATACCTGTGTTTTCACGATTTCGTCTCCCGCAACATGTGAAGGCCAATGACCGTGGTCGACCTCAGCGGGCAAGCCATCGGTGCCAAAAAGTGTAGGCATACGAAAGGGTGCGTGACAACCAAGATTTACATCCCGCACAATGAGATGTAATCAACAATGTACACGCGCGGATTGGCCGGCGGCCAGCAACGGATTTGATTGACCCCGGCAATAGGAGGCGCCTCCGCGGGTTCGCAGACGCATGGCAACATGCTAACGGGCCTGTTTCCACCCACCGGCTGGATGGAAGCAGGCCCAAATACAGGTGCCTTACTCGGAATGACGGCAAAGCTTTGGTTCGGGCTCGGAACGCTTGTCGCCGGTTTCTTCGGTATCGGCCTTTGGCTGTGGACGCCGGACCGATCGCGTTCGGCGCTGGAGCAAAAATACCTGGCACGGGACACAGACATGGTCGAGATCGCCGGCACCCGTCTGCATGTCCGCGATACCGGAGAACAACAGGCTGAGGCTGTGGTTCTAGTGCATGGCCTCGGCTCCAGCCTGCACACCTGGGATGACTGGTCGCAGGCGCTGGAACAGCATTTCAGGGTGATTAGGCTGGACCTGCCGGGTTCTGGCCTGTCACCTCCTGACCGAAACACCGACTACAGCGATACCCGGTCTATCGAACTTCTGCTGGCGTTGATGGATCAACGCGGAATTGAGCGTGCAAGCTTTGTGGGCAATTCCATAGGCGGGCGCATCGCCTGGTCTTTGGCGGCCGCTCACCCTGAGCGGGTGTCAAAGCTGGTGTTGGTTGCGCCCGACGGTTTCGAAAGCCCAGGCTACGAGTACGGCAAGCCAGCCAAGGTTCCGACCCTGTTGCAGGCCATGCGCTATGTACTGCCCAAGTCGATGCTGCGATCCAACATCGCAATCGCCTACGCCGATCCGACAGCGCTGAGCGATGCCACCTTGGATCGCTACTACGAACTGATGCTGGGGCCGGGTACGCGCACCGCTCTACTCGCGCGGATGGAGCAGACGGTTCTGAGCAATCCCCAGCCCCTGTTGGAGCGCATCACATCGCCAGTGCTGTTGCTGTGGGGCGAGGCGGACGCGATGATACCCATCGCCAATGCGGCGGACTATCAGGCCGCACTCCCTCAATCCGAACTGGTGCGTCTGCCGGGTTTGGGTCATGTCCCTCAGGAGGAAGCGCCTGACCGCTCGGTGGCACCGGTCCTGGCGTTCCTGACCGGATGAGCCTGCCCATGCGATGGTTCTGTCATCTGAACCCCTTCCCCAGGCGGTTTGAGCCGCTCGGCCCGGCGACATATCTCCTGGGTCATGCCCTTAAATATGATGCGATGGGCCGGTTCCAGGGAGTACCAGTACAACAGACCCCGAACCCCGGCGGGATGCCAGTAGGCGGTGGCAGTCACCTGGGTGCCGCCGCCATCGACCGGCTGCAGCACGAACTCCAGAGCGCCCGCCCCGGGTGCCTTCATCCCAAAACCCAAAGTGAGGCGCCGCTCCGGCTCCAGCCCGATCACTTTCCACGAATCCACCCGATCACCTACCCGGAGTTCGGTGGGATGCCGGCGGCCGCGTTTCAGACCGGGCCCGCCCGCGGCCCAGTCCATGGCCTCGCGCAAAGTCCACAAACCGTCAAGAAAAAAGTAGCGGTTGTCCCCTCCGACGCTGCTGACAATCCGCCACACCGCATTGGGAGAGGCCCAGGTCTCAGCGGTGCCGGATGCCCGTTTGGCGTAAAACGCGTAGTCGATACGGTGGCTGCGCATGGCAAATGCTCCCTCTGTCCAGCGGGCGGTAACGGTGCTTTGGCGCTCGGCTTCGAATACGGCTGCGACCGATTCGCGAAAACTCAAAAGGCGCTGGGGCACCAATCGCCTCAAATCGGCATCGTTGGCCGCGAAATCGTGTTTGAGCCCACCAATCAATGCGCGGGCGACATTGGTGGGCACCGAGGTCACGAAGCGCAACCAGTAGGCGGACAGCTGAGGCGAGAGCACCGGCACCGGCACGATCAACGGCGGCTTGCGGCCCCCCACTTGGGCCAGGACGCACATCATTTCCTGATAGGTCAGCGTCTCCGGGCCGGCGGCTTCAAAAATACCTTCGACGACCTGATCCAGCCAGGGCAGCCGCAACAGGTACTGGAGCAGATTATCCAGGGCGATGGGCGGCGACTTGGCCCGCACCCAACGCGGCGTGATCATCAGAGGAAGATGGTAGACCAGATCCCGCATGACCTCGAAAGCTGCCGAACCGGGACCGACGATGATGCCGGCACGAATCTCGATCACCGGCACCGAACCCGCTCGCAGCATGTCACCGGTTTCACGACGCGACGCCAGATGCTCGCTCTGCGCACCCTCGGGAACAAGCCCGCCGAGATAGACGATACGACGCACTCGTGCGTCCGCGGCGGCGGCCGCAAAATTGCTGGCTGCCTCCCGATCGAGGCGACCGAAGTCCCGCCCGGCCGCCATGGAATGGACCAGGTAGTACGCAACGTCGACCCCATGCAGCGCAGGTGCCAGGGTCTCGGGCAGCAGGGCGTCGGCCGAAACGATCTCCACGTCTGGCCAGTCGCGCGCCTGCAACACACGGGGATCACGGGCACTGACCCGCACGTGACGCCCCTCGCCCAGGAGACCGGGCACAAGATGGCTGCCCACATAGCCGCTGGCGCCAAACACCAGAACCCGAGATGGGTTCTCAGTCGATACTGCGGTCACGGGCCAATTTCCATCGCTTGGAACTCACAGGTTGCCCATTTAGTCCACCGGCGTGGCGTCATGGACGGATATTGCGCATGATAATCGAGACGCATCCCAGATGGCGTGGTTTCGCCCAGGGTTTGCACCGCGGGCGCCAGGCAGCTTAGGACACAGGCGTTTTTTTCAACATAGACTCCAAACTTGGCCCGACCATGGCGCATATCAGGCTTCACCGCGATCTGCCTTATCCACATCCTGCAGTCTACGACGTCATCGCCGACGTGGTCCGCTATCCGCAGTTCATGCCCGGCTTCAAGGCCGTGCGCACCGAGGGCTGGGAAGGTGACGCACTCAAGGTACGACAGACCGTGGGCACTGGCGGTTTGACCCTTACCTTTCTGTCCCGCGCAACCTTTGCCCAAAATGAACGAATCAATATCGTCTCACATGAGCGCCCGTTCCGCGTGCTGCGCCAGACCTGGCGCTTCGAGCCAACGGCGCAGGGCCGAACGCGCCTGCATCTGGAAGCGGAGTACGCACTGGCCGATCGGCTGGCCGGCATGGTGTTCGAGCGCGCATTCCCGCGCCTGCTGCGCAGCGGACTCGCAGCGGTCGGTCGGCAGACGGCGGCGCAGCAACGGGGACGACGGGACCCGTGGCCACCGCTTTGACAGACCAAGGGCCAGAACCTGAGACCCTGTCGCCAGCTGAGCAGACCCGACCGGCTTGGCCGGTTGTCGCCTGGCATGCGATCCGCCCCCGCACCCTGCCCCTGGCCCTGTCGCCGGTTGTTGCCGGGGCCGCATTGGGCTGGGTCGAGAGCGGTGCGCCACGGCCAGTTATCACCGGGGTCGCCCTGCTGTGCACGCTGGCCATACAGATTGGCACCAATCTGCACAACGATGCCGCCGACACTCTGAACCATACCGACGACAGCAGCCGGCGGGGGCCGGCGCGGGTAACTCAGCAGGGCTGGATGACACCCAGGCAGGTATTGAACGCCGCCCATTTCAGTTTTGCACTGGCGATGGTGCTGGGCATGTGGTTGGTATCCCAGGGCGGCTGGCCCATCCTTCTTATTGGCCTGCTGTCGGTCCTGACCGGCTATGCCTATTCATCTGGGCCGTGGCCAATCTCCCGGGGCCCCCTGGGTGAACTGGTGGTGATTCTGTTCTTCGGCCTGGTTGCCGTGGGCGGGATGGTCTATCTGCACACCGGCACGGTGGGTCCGCCGGCCCTGCTGATGGGTCTGGTCGTGGGGCTGCCGGCGGCGGCGGTGCTGCTGGTCAACAACACCCGCGACCGTCTTGGCGACACTCGGGCAGGAAGACGCACACTGGCGATCCTGATCGGGCCACGCCGCTCGGTGGGCGTCTATGGACTGCTGCTGGCCACTGCACTGGTGGGGCTGGCAACCCTTGCGCTGATGGACCCGGCACTGCGGGGCGCGGCACCGGGTCTGATCTGCGCGCCGCTGGCCTGGCGCGCCTGGCGCGCATTTGCCGCTGCCGACGCGCCGGCCGATTTCAACGCCACCCTGGCACGCACCGGCGGCCTGCAGGCTGTCATGACAACGACAACGGCCCTTGGCTTGATCGCAATTTAGCGCCGGAACAGACGGGGAACGCATTGTGGAGACGGAGACAGACCGGTGACCATTGAAATTCTATTGCCCATTGGACTCGCCTTCATCATGTTCGCCATCGGTCTTGGCCTGCATCTGCGAGACTTCACCCGGGTGTTGCGCCAGCCACGGGCCCTGGCCGCGGGGCTTGCCAATCAACTGGTGTTGCTACCACTGCTGGCCGCGATCCTGGTGACCTTGTACGGCGGCGCACCGGTATTCGCACTGGGTATCATGGCCCTGGCAGCCTGCCCGGGGGGCATCACCTCAAACCTGTTGACGGTGCTGGCCGGCGGCAACGCCGCTCTGTCGGTATCCATGACCGCAATTTCCAGCCTGGCAGGCATTCTCACGATTCCTTTGATACTGGGTCTGAGCCAGGGTCTGCTTCTGGGTGAATCCCAGACCGTTGCGCTGCCGCTGGGACAGATCCTCGGCGGGGTGTTCGGTGTGACCGGCGTGCCCATCGCGCTGGGCATGGTTCTAAACCACAACGCGCCCCGGTTCAGTATGGCCATCCGCGGGGCATGCCGGTTCCTGGCCACCTGCGCCTTTATCGCCATTGTGATCGGCGCCTTCCTCGGCCAGCGCGAGACCATGATGGCGCATATCGCCGACCTGGGTCCCTATGTGCTGGCGCTGAATCTGGGCACCATGGCGATGGGACTGCTCACTGCCCGGCTGTTGGGGCTGGACCTGGCTGACACGGTCACCATCGCCATGGAAGCCGGCCTCCAGAACGCCGCGTTAGCGATTTTCATCGCCACCACCCTGCTGGGACTTCCGGAGATGGTGGTGCCGGCGATTCTCTACGCGCTGATCATGAATCTGTCGGCGGCGGCTCTGATCGCCTGGGCACGCGCCGGGGCACCGGCCAACGCCCGGGTTGCGGGATGAGCCTTGGGGACAGACTCCGGCGGGGACCCAACGCCGATGCGGTTCGGCGACGGCCTGCACCATAGGCAGCCCCCCCCGGAGTCACTCTACTCAGGCGAGCTCTACCAGACGATGGGTTCGCCATCGAAGGCAAAGAATCCGCCGCTGTCCGCCGACGTCACCGAATCGATCACCCTCAGTAGCTGCCGCACCGCGTGTTCCCGGGTGAACAACTGCCCCTGGGGAAGATTGCGCTGGAAAGGCCGGGACAGATCGGTGTCCACGGTGCCCGGGTGCAGCGCGATGCAAATCACGCCGGGACGCCGTCTACGCAGTTCAATGGACAGGTTCCGGGTGATCATGTTCTGGGCCGCCTTGGCCGCGCGATAGGCGTACCAGCCGCCGAGACGGTTGTCGCCGATGCTGCCGACCCGGGCGGACAGGCTGGCGAATACCGATTTGCCCCGATCCGCCAGCAGTGGATGAAAGTGCTTGGCCACCAGTAGCGGGCCAACGGCATTGACCTGATAGCTGCGCAGCATGTGATCCGGATCAATGTCGGCCAGGCGCCGCTCGGGCTGCAAGTCCCCGTCGTGCAGCACACCCGCGCAATTGATGATCAGATCCAAGGTCCGGTCGTTGGCGGCCAGACTCTGGGCGATCTCCGCAACCGATGCCTCGACCGTCACGTCCATGGTCAACGCCTGGATGCGCTCGCCGCCGGCCTGGATCAGGGTCTGAAGGTCGGGCGCCCGGTCCGGGGCGCGGCAACTGGCATGTACGCGCCCCACCGCGGGATTGGCCAGCAGCAGGCGTGCGAACTCGAGACCGATGCCGCGACTGGCACCCTGCACCAGCACGTTCACAGGCGCGTCGAATGACGCCAATGTGACGGGGTCGTTGTTCATGTTTCGGGTGTGCTCATGCCGTCGCCTGACATTGCGGGCAGAAGTAAATGCGGCGCGAACCCGCTTCAGCCCGCACGATGGATGCGCCGCAGGTGTCGCAGTCCCGGCCGTCACGGCCGAACACGGCAAATCGATGGGCGCTTCGTGTCCGGGCACCCGCCAACTTGCGCGCTCGCACACGGGCCGGTGTGAGGGTGATGCCATGGGTGCGATAGGCGCGCCTGGACACGGCAAGGGTTTGCCGCGCCAGGCGCTCGCACTCCGCCTGGCTCAGGTCCAATGGCCTGCAGCGATACGTCAAACCGGCCAGGTGCAGAATCTCGCTGCGCAGATAGTTGCCAATGCCTGCGATAAAAGTCTGATCGAGATACAAACTCGCCAACGACCGGCGCCGGAATCGCGGCTCCTGGAGGCGCGCGGTGACCCGTTTTCCGGTCAACCGCGGATCGAGGATATCGGGGCCCAGGCGCTGAAGAAACGCATGTGATTTGAGACCGGCCGCGTCCAGCACCGCAATGTCGGTGGCGCTGTAGAGCAGAGCACTGTGGGTAGCCGTGTGCAGCGCCACGCGCAGGCTGCGCCCGGTGCGCGGCGTCTCGCCCCGTGGACAGACATACCAACGGCCATAGAGCTGGTTGTGCGAGTACAGGGTCAGCCCGTTGTCGAAGCGGGTGAGCATGGCTTTGCCATGGGTGTCCACACGGATCACCGTTGCCGATGTCAGCCTCGACTGGAAAGCCTGCAATGCCGGCGGCTTGAAACAGGCTTGATCGATGCGCTCCCCTTCCAGCACCCTGGCAATGCGGTCGGCGGCTATGCGGATTTCCGGCCCTTCAGGCATGTTCCTGTTCTCTTGGTGTACCGGTCGTGTGACCCGGCTCGGGGAAGGATCGACTTCGTAGACGCCGATGGGATCCCGACCTTGGGGATACCTAAATGCGCCGCGCGATCGCGACGCCGGCCATGGATCCGATTGCAACCGTTGTTGCCCAGATACGCGCCAACCAGCCGCGGCCGCTGGGGCCGGCGCTGCTTGCCTCGTCCCGATGCGCAATTTCATCGAGACGGCAGGCTTGCAGGTCGTCGCGCAGAGCGACCATACGACCCTCGGGATCGTGCATTTCATCGATGCGCTCGATTTGTCCCAGGTAATGCTGGTCGACAAAGGTCTCCACCGCCTCAATGGTGATGTAGACGGCGCGTGGGCCGAAGATCGCGGGCAGCGCACCGGTAGCGAATCCCGCCGCGCGCCATAGCAGCAGCAACTTGCTGCGTCTCGCCGGTGGCAGATGCAATTCCATGGTGCGCAGATGGCGCTGCTCCGATGCCATATGCCGCTGGGCAAATTCCCGGACTCGGACGCATCGGCTCACCGCCAGAATGCCCCGGTAGATGGCGACGGCCCCGCTCTCCCCCGCATGGTCGGAGCGCAGATCGCGCTCCAGCCATCGGGGATACATGCCGTCACCGACGGCATCCAGACGGGCGGCGAGACGTTGCATGCCCGGGCGGACTTTCAAGAAACCGCCGTAAGCGGCTTCGAGTATGGGTTGTAGCACAGGCAGGCGAACCAAGCGCCCGAGCGATCGGTAGGCCGGCAATGCTGCCCAAAGTGCACCGAAACCAGACGCGCCCGACTCCAGCCGGCCATCGGGCAGCCGCACGTGAAACCGGGCCAGCGCATCGGCCCGGCTCAGATCGGGGGCAACGGACGCCTGGTCGGTGGTGGCGACGTCAACCCAGGCTATTGAATCGGCGCCACGGCTCCGACGATAAAAGCCGATCTCCCGTCGACAGAGCGGACAGGCGCCGTCGTAATACACGGTCAGCGGCGCCGTTTGCGTGACCGCGGATTGAACTGGCTGACTCGTCGCTGTAATGGTCTCGCCCACCGACCCTTGCTCCCTGTGCCGTGGCCCGATCAAGGCCATGAGAATCCGTTGCTGAAATGTTTGCCTGAACTGCTTGTGACAGTGGAGCCATGCATGAGTTCGAGCAGCCACGGTGATCGCAACAGACCTGCGCAGACGGTTCCGTTGGGCGGAACTCGACACCACATCGGCTCGACCCGCCCGCTTGCGGTATTCTTGGGTTGCTCGGGTGTGACCGGATCCGCACTCACACCGAGGCTCAATCCATCGCTGCACGAGTACCATAATGACCTCTGAACCGGATTCTCAAAGCGACCGCAGTCACGCCAGCGCACACATGACGACCCTGATATGGCTGGTCGGCGCCATCGCCGTCATGCTCGGAATCGCGCTGCTCTGGTACGCTCGTGGCTTGCTGGCGCCGCTGGCGACGGCAGCGCTGCTGTTTGTCCTGCTGACCGCCTTCTTCGAACGTATCCGCAGTTTCAGACCCTTTGGCTGGGCGCTGCCTCGCTGGACGGTGCACATCATCGGGATTGGTCTGTTCTGCCTGATTATGCTGTTGCTGGCGAACATCGTCGGCGGCCAGATCGAGGTGGCCAGCTCCGAGCTGACCAGCTATCGCGACCGCCTAAAGGGGCTCACGGTCGAGTTTGGCGCATTTCTGGGTCCCCAGGTGTCCCACTGGCTGGAAACGTCGGTGACCAATATGGACGTGGGCGGCGCGGTGAGTTCGCTGTTCAACAGTGCCGGCACGCTGGTCGGTACACTGGGGCTGATCGCGCTCTATCTTGGCTTCATGCTGGCGGAGGAACGCTCACTTGCGGCCAAGCTTCCCCGATTGGTGCCGGATCCGGGCCAGCGCGCGACCGTGGCCGATGCCGTCAAATCGATCAACATCGGCGTGCAGCGTTACATGCTGATCATGACCGCCGTCAGCCTGCTGACGGCGGTGGTCTGTTACGGGATCATGCTGATGGTGGGTCTGAACTTCGCCGAAACCTGGGCCGTGCTGATATTCACCCTGAACTTCATACCCACCGTCGGTTCCATTATCGGCGTACTGCTGCCAACCCTGCTGGCATTGGTGCAGTTCACCGACCTGGCGCCGGTGCTGATGATTCTGGTCGGCATGGGCATCACACAATTCGTGATCGGCAACATCCTCCAACCGATGATATCGGGCCGGTCTCTCAACATTGGCCCCTTCCCCATCATCCTCGCATTGACCTTCTGGAGTGCAATCTGGGGCTTGCTGGGCGCGCTGCTCAGCGTTCCAATGACGGTGGTCATCATGATTATCTGCAAACATGTGCCGCCGCTGCGGCCCTTTGCGACCCTGCTGGAAAGCGCCCCGGAACCGGCAGCAGATCCGGACCAGCCATCGACCGCCTGAGCAAGTAACGACTCAGGGAGCCCCCTTCTCGAACACTTGCATCTTGGGCCTCAAATGCGCAGCGCCATCGTTGCCGCACTGAAAACCGACGATAAGCCGCAGGTTTTCAAACTCGCGCTTGTTCGTCCGATCCGAGGTCATGCTGTGAACTTATGGGACGGGACACCAGGACGAAGCAGGTTTACACCGGTTTGAACGCCATGCCCCAGAAAGCCACCTCGAGGCGGGTGGCGACGGTAAAGCGGCGGCAGAGGGCTGGCCAGCGCGGGCTTTTCTCGGGTTCGGGGCCAAGTCTGGCGATGCACGCCCGTTCGATCAGCTCTGCGACCGTATGGCACAGGGTCTGATACTCCCGACCGGCGTAGCTATCGATCCATTCCCGATAGGCCGGCTGTGTGTCGTCGGAACCGGCCAGGTTCAGACCGATTTCACCGTATCCGAACACGCAGGGCGCCAGCGAGGCCAGCAGATCCAGCAGATCGCCACACAGACCCGCGTCCATCACATAGCGGGTATAGGCCAGATTCTCCGGCCGTTCCTCAGCCAATCCCAGCTCGGCCTCGGTCAGGCCTTCCCGGTCGCAAATGGCGACATGCAGGCGCGTCTCGGCGTTGATCAAGGCATCCACCATGGTCGCCGCCGTGCTCATCTCCTCAACCGACTCGCCCTTCACCACTGCCATGGCCCAGGCCTTGGAATAGTGGAGCAGGAACAGGTAGTCCTGGATCAGGTAGGTCAGAAAAACGTCCCGGGGCAAACTGCCGTCACCCAGTCCGATCACAAACGGATGGTCGATATAGGCCTGCCAATCATCGCCGGCCTGGCCCCGCCAGGCGGCGAACACGGGTGAATCGTAGTCGGTCATAACAGGCCCCTAACGGGTTCGATGAGTCGGCGACACAGGCAGGGATTCAAAACTCACATGGGGACACAACGACACCCTCACCGGGTGGCGGCCAACCAGGCGCGGGTTCGACCTTCGGGGTCGTCATTCAGGGTGATGTCCGTGACCAGGGCAACCGAATCGGCGCCGGCGCCGAAAACCCCCTGGGCCCTTTCCAGGCTGATGCCGCCGATACCCACCAGGGGAATCGAGCCGATCCGCCTTTTCCATTCCGACACTCGCGCCAGCCCCTGCTCCCGCCATTTCATTTTCTTGAGGATGGTCGGATAGACCGGGCCCAGGGCAATGTAGTCGGGTTCCAGAGCCAATGCGCGCTCCAGTTCCTCGTGGCTGTGGGTGCTCACCCCCAGGGCGACGCCCGCGGCGCGAATCGCCCCGGTGTCGGCGGTGTCCAGATCCTCCTGACCGAGATGAACGAAATCGCAGCCCAGCTCGATCGCCAACTGCCAATAGTCGTTGACGATCAGCTGGCATTGCGCTGCCTCGGCAAGCTTGCGTGCAGCCACTATTTCGGCGCGGATTTCCGCCTGTGGCCGATCCTTGATTCGGAGTTGAACCAGCTTGATGCCCAGAGGCAGGAGGCGATGCAACCACGCAGCGCTGTCCAGGACCGGATAAAACGGATCCAACTTCACGACAGAAAGGCCTTGCCCACCACCGGTGTCGAAGGCGTTGCCATGTCGCTTTTCTCGATGGGGCCCGCCAGATACGCCGACCGACCCGCCGCCACGGCGGCGGAGAATGCCTTGGCCATCGCGACAGGGTCGCCGGCTCTGGCCACGGCGGTGTTGAGCAACACGGCATCACATCCCAGTTCCATGGCATGGGCGGCGTGCGAGGGCAATCCGATGCCCGCATCCACCACAATCGGCACATCCGGAAAGTGCCCGCGCAGCGTTCTCAACCCATAGCGGTTATTCAGACCCCGCGCCGAACCGATGGGGGCGCCCCATGGCATCAGGACCTGGCAGCCCGCCTCCAGCAGTCGGTCGGCCACGACAATGTCTTCGGTGGTGTAAGGGAACACCGCAAAACCGTCCTGACAGAGAATACGGGCCGCTTCAACCAGGCCGAAGGGATCGGGCTGCAGCGTGTCCGCGTTGCCGATGACTTCCAGCTTCACCCAGTCGGTTCCGAACACCTCCCGGGCCATATGGGCGGTGGTGACCGCTTCCTTCACAGAATAACAAGCCGCCGTGTTGGGCAGCACCCGAACACCTGAATCGGAAATCAAATCCCAAAACGTCTGCCCGGCCCGCTCGCCGCCGGCCTCACGCCGAAGGGACACGGTGACCACCTCGACCCCGGAGGCCCGGATCGCCTCCGCCAGAACGGCCGGCGAAGGGTATTGCGCCGTCCCGAGCAGCAGACGATTGCTCAATTCCACGCCGTAGAAATCCGTCACCTCAGCCTCCTTCGATCGGGCTTACGATCTCAACTCGGTCGGCTTCGCTCAGTACCGTCCGTTCGCGCATATCCCGGGGGACAAACGTGCCGTTGAGGGCGGTGGCGATGTACGGCTTGGTCTGGCCGGTTTCCGTCAGCAGTCCAGCCAGCGTCGATGCCTGGACTTCGCGTGCCGTGCCGTTCACAAACACCTTCATCCGGCCGCGCTCTGACCGGATTGTTGCCCACACACCCTATCGGCGGCCTGTCTGGCCATGGCCGGGCCCAGCAGGAAGCCATGCCGGAACAGCCCGTTCACACGGACCGTGCGGCCATCAACAGTGACCTTGGGCACGTTGTCGGTGAACGCCGGGCGGACGTCTACGCCCATTTCCACAACCTCCGCTTCGCTGAACAGCGGGTGCACGGCATAGGCAGCGCTGAGCAACTCCAACACGGAGCGGGCGCTGATGCGGCTGCGCTGGTCACTCTCGATCATGGTGGCTCCGACCATGAAGCGCTGATCCGCCCAGGGTACGATGTACAAAGGGATGCGCGGGTGCAGAAACCGCACTGGACGGGACAGAGTGATCTCATGGCTGCGCAACACAATCATCTCGCCCTTGACGCCGCGCAAGGCCGGCAACGCATCGCGGGCGCCGTAGCCGCGACAGTCGATGACCCAGTCGGCGCGTTGAGCGCCGGGGTCGATCTCGCGATCGAATGCGATCTCGATCCCACGATCGCGCAGGTACGCCATGAGATCGGCCAAAGCGCGCCTGGGCTCCAGGTGGGATTCACCGGAAAAAAACAGCCCGGAATTGAAGCGCCCGGCCAGATCCGGTTCCAGACCAGCGATACCATCGGCGTCGATCTGATCGTGACGGTCGGTCAATCGAGCAAAGCGACCGAGCTCGCGCCGGTCCCGACCCGGCGCCAACACCAGACTGCCGTTGTGCCGCACGCTTGAACTGTGCCGCGACCACCATTCGGCCGAGTCCATGCCCAGTTTAACCACAATGTCTTCAGCGCTTTCCTGCTCACACCAGGGTGCCAGCATGCCTCCGGCATACCAGGAGCAGGCGTGATCGCCAAGGCCCGCTGCGCGTTCGAACACCTGGACGGCAACACCGCGATCGGCCAGTTCGCAGGCGCAGGTGAGACCGGCCACACCGGCACCAATTACGGCGGCAGCAACCATCACCAGACCCCGTGAAAATGATGGACCGGGCCATGGCCCCGACCGATATCCAGGGTATCGGCAGCAGCAATGGCCCGATGCAGATACCCGTGCGCCTCGGCCACGGCGTCCCGCATTGTCAACCCGCGGGCAAGGTTGGCGGCGATGGCCGCAGACAGGGTGCAACCCGTTCCGTGGGTGTTGCCGGTGTTGATGCGAGGGGCGGAATACACGGTTTCTTTACCATCCCGGTCGATCAGCAGATCGACACAGGTCTCGCCCTTGGCATGGCCACCCTTCATCAACACGGCATCGGCGCCGAGTTGTCGTAACGCAATCCCTTGTTGGCGCATTTGCTCAAGGCCTGACTCCGATTGCAGGCCCAGCAGCCGAGCCGCCTCGGGCAGATTGGGCGTCAGCAACTGGCACCGGGGCAAAAGCGCGGTCTTGAGCGCGTGGACGGCGCTGTCCTTGAGCAGAGCATCACCGGATTTGGCCACCATCA
Organism: uncultured Gammaproteobacteria bacterium; assembly: GCA_963783675.1. Lineage (GTDB taxonomy): Bacteria > Pseudomonadota > Gammaproteobacteria > Competibacterales > JAHEDQ01 > JAHEDQ01. The sequence goes on along the minus strand of CAWAOU010000024.1, from coordinate 531,164 downwards.
CCGGGTCCAGCACCACGGGTATGGCCAGATCCTGGAGTTCGCCGGCAACGACTTCGATGATCTCAGGGGAAGACAACATACCGATTTTGACCGCGGCAATATTGAGGTCGGACAACACCGCCCTGAGCTGGGCCCGAATCACGGTTGCCGGGATTTCGTGAACCGCAGTCACCGCCACCGTGTTCTGGGCAGTGACCGCCGTGATCACGCTGGCGCCGTAGACGCCCAGCGCCGAGAACGCCTTGAGGTCGGCCTGAATACCGGCACCGCCCCCGCTGTCTGACCCAGCAATGGTCAGCGCGATGGGCGTTTGGATCTGCGTGCTGGATATGTCCACGGTTTCCACATGTTACTGGCAGCGGAAACAGGGTGGGAAAGGTGTTGAAAAACCCCGTTTCCTTCGCCGGCATTACCCGGATCAGGTTCGATGGGTTGACCTGAGTCTCTCAGCCAGACGGCACCCCAACGGATGGAACGAGGCTACCAAGTCTGAGATTTCAGGGCAAGAAACCGGCGCTCACAGCCCGGCCGAAACCATCCACAGAACGGAAAACGTCACCCCCGATCGAACACGGATCGGCTTGAGATTCAACACACTCATCCATCCAGGCCACGTGGCGCCGCCAGAGGGTCCGCCTTTGCCTGGGCGGCGAGTTCCCGGGCAACACTCTCCGGGGATCGGGTCCTGCGGCACATGAGCTGATAGAAAGTGGGTATCACGAACAGCGTCAGCAGGGTGCTGGACACCACGCCCCAGAACACCACAACCCCGATCACGGTGCGGCCTTCAGCGCCCGCGCCGGTGGCCAGCACCAGTGGAATGACCCCCATGGCGGTGGACAAAGACGTCATGAGGATGGGGCGAAAGCGTATCCGGGCGGCCTCCACCAGGGCTTGCTCAAAGGGCAGGCCGGCGTCTCTTTTCTGGTTGGCGAACTCGACGATCAGGATGCCGTTCTTTGCCGCCAGCCCAATCAGCATGATCATCCCGATCTGACTGTAGATGTTGAACGACAGGCCGCTCCAAAGCAGTCCGGCCAGCGCACCGATGACGGCCAGGGGCACGGTGACCATGATCACCGCCGGGTGAACAAAGCTTTCGAACTGTGCGGCCATCACCAGGTACACCACCAGCAGGGCCAGACCGAAGGTAAAATAAAGCGCACGCCCGGATTCCCTGAGTTCCCGGGACTCGCCGGCGTAGCTCAAGCGGGCGGTGGCCGGCAACTCCTCGGCGACGATTTGCTCGAGATAGGTAAGGGCCTCATCCAGGGGGTACCCGGGCGCCAGATTGGCGGAAAGCGTCACCGAACGCAGCCGGTCATAGCGATTCAACCGCCCGGCGCTGGCGCGTTCCGAGGTGGTCACCAGGTTGGACAGGGGTATCAGTCTGTCGGAGCGATCGGACCGTACGTAGATGTTGTTCAGATCGGCTATAGTCCTGCGATCATCATCCTGAACCTGCAGCACCACGTCGTACTCTTCACCCTGGTCGCTGTAGGTGGTGACCCGCCGAGAACCGAGCATGGTTTCCAGGGTGCGGCCGATGGTCTCAACCGACACACCCAGTTCCGCGGCACGATCCAGATCGATGTCGACATCGATCTGTGGCTTGGTCTCGTCGTAGTCAGAGTTCAGACCCAACAGCTGCGTGTTTTCGGCGGCACGCGCCTCGATACGGTCCCGCCATAGGGCCAGCTCCTCGTAGGTACTGCCACCGAGAACGATCTGGACCGGACGATTGACACCGCGCTGGCCAAAACTGGGGCGTTGCGCAGCGAACGCGCGCACCCCGGGAATGCCGCCCAGTGCCTTGGACACCTCATCGGCGATCTCCTGAGCCGATCGCTGACGGGATTCCCAGGGGGTGAGCGACACCAGGGCGATGCCGCTGGTGACCTCCGACGCGGCGGCACCGAACCCGGGTATGCGAACAATGGCGCGTTCTATCTCGCCCTGTCCGATGCGATCCAGAAAAATCTGCTCAATCGCCCTGAGGTGCCGAGCAGAATAGTCGAAACTCGCCCCTTCCGGGGCACTCATGCGAACAAAGAACTGCCCGCGGTCCTCACTGGGGGCAAACTCGACCGGCAGTTGGTCAAACAGCCGCACACTGCCGCCGACGACGGCCAACACCACCAGAATAACCACCACGGGGTGGCGCAACACACGGACCAGAAGCGCACCGTAGCCACGCGCCAGGGCGGCGAAACCCCGGTCGGTCGCCCGCACCAGCCAATGCGCGCGATTCCCGTTTTTGAGCAACATAGCGCATAGCACCGGCGACAGGGTCAGGGCCACGATGCTGGAGCAGGCCACCGCGCTGGCCATGGCCAGCGCGAACTCGGTGAACAGCCGTCCCACGTTGCCCTCGAGGAATGCCAGCGGGACGAACACCGCGATCAGCACCAGAGTGGTCGCCACCACCGCGAAACCGACCTCACGTGCGCCGCGGTAGGCGGCCAGTAGCGGCTGCTCGCCGGCCTCGATACGTCTATGGATGTTCTCCACGACGACAATGGTGTCGTCCACCACCAGGCCGATGGCCAACACCAGGGCCAACAGCGTCAGCACATTGATGGAAAACCCCAGGGCGTTGAGAAAAATGAACGACGCCAACAAGGAGATGGGCACGGTGGCGGCCGGCACCAAGGTGGCCGCAAAACTGCCGAGGAACAGGTAAATGACCAGAATCACCAGCAGTCCGGCGATGACCAGGGCTGCCACCACCTCTCTCAGTGAGGCCTCGATGAACAGCGAGTAGTCGGAGTTCACCTGCAACACCATACCCTCGGGCAGAGAAGGAATGATGCGTCTCATCTCGGCTTTGACCGCCCGCGCCACCTCCAGGGTGTTGGCCTGCGACTGCTTGACCACACCGATCCCGATGGTGGGCTCACCGTTGGTGCGAAACTCGGTGCGCAGGTTCTCGGCCTCGACCCGCACCTCCGCCACCTCCCCCAGACGCACCAGGTATCCGTTCTCGCCGCGGGCCACCACCAGCCGGGCAAACTCGTCCGCGCTGCGAAACTGTTTTGCCGTGCGCAGCGAAAACTCCCGTTCCTGCGACTCCAAACGGCCGGCGGGCAATTCCACATTCTCAGCCCGCAGGGCCGCCTCCACATCGGCCGTCGTCACATCGCGGGCCGCCAAAGCCCTGCGATCCAGCCAGACACGCATGGCATAGCGCCGCTCGCCGCCGATACGCACCCGGGAAACTCCGTCCAGAGCGGCAAAACGATCCAACAGGTAGCGCTCGGCATAGTCGGTCAAGGCAAGATTATTCAAGCCGGTACTGGACAACACCAGCCAGATGATGGGGCTGGCGTCGGAGTCGGCCTTGGCAATCTCCGGTGGATCGGCCTCGCTGGGCAACTCCCCCAGCGCCCGGCTGACCCGATCACGCACGTCGTTGGCGGCGCCGTCTATGTCCCGGGTCAGTTTGAACTCGATACTGATATCGGATTGACCGTCCCGGCTTCGGGAAGTGATGGTGCGCACACCTTCGATCCCGCTGATCCGGTCTTCCAGTATCTGGGTGACCTTGGTCTCGACGATGGCCGCGGCAGCGCCGGGATATACCGTGCTCACAGAAACCACCGGCGCATCGATGTCCGGATACTCGCGAACCGAAAGATTCATCAAGGACAAGACGCCAAACGCCACCAGCAGCAGGCTGATGACGATGGCCAAAACCGGCCGTTTGACCGAAATATCCGATAGCAGCATGGTGGCGCCTCCGGCCTCAGCCCTGCACCGGGCGCACCGTCATCCCGGGGCGAATCCGGGTTATGCCCTCGATGACGACGCGATCCCCGGGCGCCAGACCGTCCAGCACCTCCACCTCCCCGGGCCGACGACGGCCGGTCTCGATCGGGACCCGGCTCACGCTGTCCTGATCGTCGATGCGATACACGAACTGCTGCGCACCCACCGGAAACACGCTTTCCTCGGGCACCATAAGGCTTTGGCTTCGGTCGCGGATCAGATCCACTGTCATCAGCATTCCTGGACGCAGCAGACCCTCGGGATTGGGCAGCTCTGCCCGCACGGAAACGGTTCGCGTCACCGGATCGACCCGGGCTGCGGTGACAGTCACCACACCGGGAAATGAACGTCCGTCATAAGCGGCACTGCGGGTCTCCAGTTCCAGGCCCGTACGCAGCGCCGACAGATAGGTCTCGGGCACCGAGAAGTCCAGCTTGATGGTGCTCAGATCATCCAGGGTGACGATAACATCGCCCGGGCTGATCAGAGCACCACGACCGACCTGGCGGATACCCAGCTGGCCAGAAAACGGGGCCACTACGGTCCGGTTGGCCAGGTCAACCCGGGCGATCTCAAATTGCGCCTCGGCCGCCTGGAGCAGGTTGGACTGCTCGTCCAAGGTGGTCTCGGCGATGGAGTTTTTCTTGGCCAGGTTCCGCAGGCGCGCCAACTGCGCCCTCTGGGTCTTGAGGTTAGCCTGGGCGGCCACCAGCCTGGCCTGGGGCTGTCGGGACTCCAACTGAACCAGCACCGCCCCGGACTCGACCACATCACCGTCGTTGAAGTTTATACTCTGCACCCGCCCGGTGGTCTCGGCGGTGACTTCCACCGACTCGTTGGCACTGGTGGTGCCCAAGGCTTCGATACGCTCCACAAACACATCGGTACGAGCGGCAGCGGCCACAACGGCCACCGGCGCGCCGCCCCGGGCGCCTTTGCCGCCAGCAGTCGCGCCGGATTCGTCCGAGCATCCAGCCGTGAGCAGCAAGACCGCCACCAGCAGGGTTAACAGAGGCTTGTTCATCATTGCATTCTAGACCGATCGGGCGCGTCTAAGTTGCCCAATCAACGACTTCATTCAGCCCGAGGCCTCGGCGCAAGTCGCCCAGACCGCCGATTCGCCTCGCCCCCACGCCGGCAGCGCAGTGCCGTCGTGGCTTGTGTATGCTTAGAACCCGCGGCCGCGCGAGCCCAGCGCCGGGTGTGCCGTCGATTTCCCCAGCAAGGAGGAAGCGTATGGTTCGCAACAAGTTTCTCGATGCCCTGGTGGCGATCTACCATCGATTACAGCTCGCGTTGGTGACGCTGCTGGTGACACTGCTGGTCAGCGCAAACAGTCTGTTCGGGCGGGTGCGAATGTCCCACGAGAATGGGATTGCCTGCTCCGGGCGCCTGCGGATCGTGGATGACCCGAAGTTTCCCCCCCACGATTTCTTCCAGCCCGGACAAACGTTCGGCTGTCGGGTCCGGCACGCAGCGGCTTCGTTCAAGGACGACGCCAAACTGGTGGTGCGCAGCGCATCGATCAAGTTTCAGGACGATCGATTCGATTCCCCTCTGGACCTGCTGATGAATACCGGCACAGTGCCCCTGTTCTGGAACGCACGCACGTTTGTCGGGTTCATGATCAGTTCCATGGGCGGCAAGGGGAAAAGCTATGTCAGTTACCTGCGCCGCCACCCCCAGGCCGCCGTGGGCGGTGGCGTCAGCGTGCGGCGCAACCCCGAATCATTCGGACGGATGAAGTACCACACCAAGACCGTCACCGGCTTCATCGGCCGGGACGGTGTCTTCAGATACGCGCGCTATCGCTTGGTTCCCGATCCGGATGTCGAACCGGAATCTGGAAAACCCGACGAGTGGGACCAGCACCATGCCTGGCTGCAGAACCCTTATCGGGACGAGGCGCGAACACGCAACTATCTCAAGGACGCGACCCGCGAGCAGTTGGCGGCCGGCAACAGCCTGTGTTACCGGTTACAAATTCAGCTGCGTGACAAACCACCCTCTGAAGAGGGCCCCCAGCCCCAGTGGCTGAGCAGCGCCGTGCCCTGGGAGGAGAAACGATTCCCGTATCGGGACCTGGCCACGGTGGAGCTGGACACAGCCCTGTCCTACGAGGAAAGCATGCTGACCTGGTTCCATATGGGCAATCACCCGGCCAGCCTGCCGATTCCCAAGGCCCGGTCCATCGATGACCCGCATTCGCTCAATCATCTGCGTCTGGCCTCGATCTGGGCACGGCGGGCGCGACTGCTCTCCTATCGCCTGCGGGGCATGCCCAAAGCCTTCCCGAACACCCGCAAGGCCGATGACTGGGTCGGCATCCCGCCGTTGCGGGACCCGCCGGGTTAGCGTCTGCTGGCTACTTCTCCTCCCGCACAATCACACCGTCCCAGTCCGGGCCGACACCTTGTTCAAGGCAGGTCTGGGCACGCGCTTGATACTCTTGGGCCAAGGGGTCTGTCGGCGCCTCGGCGGCGCATGCTGCGAATCCCTGGAGGGCCGACTCGAAACGACGCTCGAAGTAGTCACTCAGTGCCCCGTTGAATCGGTCTACAAGAGGCACCAACTGAGTGCGCTCCTCCAGCGGGCGCGCGTCCACCAGTTCATGTACCAGGATTGCCTCCCGCCGCCCCTTGACCCGAACCCGGCCCACGGTGCGAATGGCGAAGGCCAGCGGCTCGACCAACTCGGCGCGCAACTGCTCACTGATCAGAACCGGTGTGCCATAAGCCTTGGTCAGACCTTCCAGGCGCGAGGCAATGTTAACCGTGTCGCCGATGACCGTGGTGGACATGCGCTCCGCTCCGCCGATGGTGCCAAGCAAAACGCTGCCGCTGTGGATACCGATACCCACCGCCAACGCCTGTCGTCCGTGGCCTACCCGTTCGCTATTGTAGCGGCGCAATCGGTGTTGCATCCCCACCGCCGCCCGCAGGGCGCCGTCGGGCCGATCAATAAACAGGGCTTTGAACCCATCCCCGGTAAACTCGTCGATAAATCCGCCTTCGGATTTGAGGACCGGGGTCATACGTGCGAGAAAGCCGTTCACCAGGGCAAAGTTGTCGTGCACACCGATCCGCTCGGACAAGGAAGTGAAACCGCGCAGGTCGGTGAACATCACCGTGACCGGCCGCTGAACACCGTCGCCCAAACGGACGTCCTCGACATTCTTATGGCCGAGCTGCTCCAAGAACGGACGCGGCATAAAACGGCCGAAGGCTTCCGCCTGGCGACGCTGCGCCTCGAACAAGCGGGCATTTTCCAGGGAAACCGCGGCTTGGCCAGCGATGGTCTCCACCACTTTGGCGTCGCTTTCCGAAAACACGCCGGTACCAAGGTCGTTTTCCAGCAGCACCATTCCCACCAGTCGCCCATGCCGCATCAATGGCGCGGCGATCACGGACAGACGATCGAAGCGGGCCACATAGGGATCACGGGACAGCCATTCGTGAGTGGTGGCGTTGTCCACCGTGAGCGTGAGCCGAGTGCGCGAGATGTAGTCGATCAAACTGGTTGGCAGGTGCTCGGCCTCTATTGAAGGCACCACCGCCAGACGCTCGAAGCGCCCCTGGTCATCCATTACCCCGGTCGCCAGTGGTCGCAACGCCTCATCCTGCACCAGCAGGGTGGCCCGCCGTCCGCCGGCCTGGAGCAGCGAGATCTCCAGCACACGCGAGACCAGGTACTCCACCTCGATGCTCTCGGATACAGCCCGAACCGCCTCCAGTACCGACTCGAATTTCATCGAGCTGAGTTCGGCGCTGGAACTGTCCGATAATTGGGCCTTCTGTTTCGCACCCAGCATGCGCAAGCGCGCGAGCGCTCCGTGCCGCTGCCACAGGGTATAGGCACGATCCAGCAAATGGTGGGCCTGCTCACGGTGGCCGGCGCGGCCATGGGCATGGGCGCCCTGCTCGGTCGCCCATGCCTCGAGAAACAGATTACCGCCCTCGTGGGCCCGCGCCGCGGCGTCGTCCCAGGCTGCCAGTTCCCGAGACCGCTGTCCTTTGCGCGCGGCCCGCTCGGCGGCCAGGGACAGCATGTACGCGGCATAATCGTGGGCGTTACGCCAAGCCCAGGTGCGCACCCAACGCTGGATCCTGGCCAGGCGCAAGCGCGTCGGCGACCCCCCCTGCCCCCGCGCCAGCTTGCGACTCAAGGTGATGCCGTACAGGGCCATACAGGGTTTCCAGAACGGTTGCCCGAGAACGGCGTCGGCCCGATCGTACAAGAGCTGGAACTGCCGCTCCGCCTCGGCCCAGTCATCCAGCAAAAACGCCAGCCATCCGGCGCCACCGGCCACCGTCGCAATGCCCATGTAGGCGGCGGGATCATCGATCATCTGATCGAGCTGAGCCGGCCAATCGATCAGTTCACCAACAGTCTTGGACTCGACTTTGTCATCGGCCGCCAGATTGGCGGTCACCTGCATCCAGACCTTCAGGGTGAAAGTGGTCTGGGCCTGAGCCGAATCCAACAGTGCGGGGATGTGGTCGCGATAACGTTGCTGGACCCATTCAAGCGACCGGCCTGCAAGCAGGTCGGCGTAGTAGGCAACGGTGCCGCAGTAGACCGCGTTTTCGACATCGCCCGCGTCCAGCGCGTGATCGTAGCAATCCAGGGTATCGGCGGCACAGACCCTCAATGGATCCTTGGCGTGTCGAATAAAGCCGTGCCAGAGCAAACCGGTCTTGCCCACCAGATGCCGGTCACCGGTGCGCTCGAGCAGTTCCATTGCCAGCCGCCCCAGATCGTAGCCGGCATCGACCGCATCTACCGTGTTGGTGATGATCATGCCGAACAGGGCATACCCGTAGGCCGACAACCCGATGTTGCCCTGGCGAAGCGACAAACGCACCATCTGCCCGGCGATTAGCGGGACCAGATTGGGCGACCCCCAATAGGCATTGGTGGCGGATTTCATCAAAATGGCGACGGCGGCACGGGCTCGCGGATCGGTCATTTCCGGCAACGCCAGCAGGTCCGACGGGCGCCGCCCACCAAGCGCGATGCGGGTGTGCAAAATACCGAGCAAAACCCGGGGCAGACCCGCCCGTCGGGGCAGGCGTACCCCCAGTTCCTGCTCCAAGACATCAAGACCAAGCAGCGTGGCTTCCACATATCGGCTTTGCGCAACGCCGATCCCGATCCGAATGTTGTGTGCCATGACCCGCTTTTGCAGGACATCGCTGCGGTCCAGGACCCGTTGCGCCAGGGCTTCCGCCTCGGGGTAGCGCTCGCTGATGTAGCAGGCATCAGCGCCCTCAAGATGCAGATCCAGGGCGAGGCCCGATTCACGATCCCAGGCGTCCGCCGGCAACAGCGTCCGGCCCATGTCCAGATAATGCACCGCCGGCTCTATGGCCATAGCCGCCTTTGCTCTTTGCCCGGCGAGCAGACACAAACGGGCGAAACCGAGTCGCTCTTCCGGATCGCTGAGCTGGACCAGGGATTCGCTGAGGTGGTCCATGACCTCCAGCGCCTGTTGCGGCGAACATTCCGATCCAAACTGAGATCTGATTCCCCGGGCGATGCGCAGGTGGATCGCCGCCCGATCGGCTGGATCGATAGACTCGTGGGCACTCTGCTGCACCCGATCGTGCAGAAAGGCATAACGTGGGTTGACGCTCGAACCCCGACCGCTGTCTGCCGCCAGCCTTGCGTCCGCCAGGGCCAGTCGATAGTCATCGCCCTGGGGCAACAGCAACCCCTTGTCCAGTGCTTGATCCAGCTCGGAAACCACCTGCACCCCGGTCTCGTCGCATATCCGCATCAAGGCCCGCAAGTCGAAAGTCGCGCCCAGACAGGCTGCGCGTTGCAACATGTGCGCGGTTTCCGGGGCCAACTCCCGAATTCGCGCACTCATGAAGGCGACCACATTTTCGGTGTGGCTCTGCTGTGCAATGGCGGCAAGATCCCATCGCCAGCGACCGTCTACGGGAGAGAACTCGATCAGCCCATCGGCCTCCAGCGCGGACAGGAACTGCCGCACGAAAAACGGATTGCCGCCGGTCTTCTCGAACACCAGCTGACTGAGCGGCGCGACCGCGGCTGCGTCCAGATGCAGCGTGTCAGAAACGATGGCGGTGACATCGCCCACGCTCAGGGGGGGCAGCGACAGCATTGCCGGGCGCCGACCAAGCGTCTCAAGCCGTCCCAGGCTCGCAGTCAGAGGATGCCCCGCACTGACCTCGTTGTCGCGATAGGCGCCCAGCACCAGGAGATGGGCCGGTGACGAGTCCGATGCCAGGGATTCAAACAACTGCAGCGACGCCAGATCGGCCCATTGCAGGTCGTCGACGAACAAGACAAGGGGGTGCTCCGGTCGGGCGAGTACCCGGAGAAAGGTCCGAAAAGCCTGATCGAAACGCGCCTGCGCTTCGGCCGGACCCACGCTGGGCGGCGGCTTTTGGCTTCCGAACAACACCTCCAGGCCCGGCACCAGCTCGGCAATGAGGCCGCTGTTGCCTGCCAACTGTCGATCCAGTTCAGTGCGAAGCGTGCTGAGATGATCCTCCGATTGGGCCAGCAGCTGCCGGGTCAGCGAGGCCAGCACCTCACGCCAGGCAAGATACGGCTGGTCACGCCGAAACTGGTCGAACTTGCCCGCGCAAAACCATCCGTGACGGGCCACCAGGGGAACCTGTATTTCATTGATCAGGGCCGACTTACCCACCCCCGAGTACCCGGTCACCAGAAGGCTCCTGCGACGGCCACCGGCGGCGCTGGCGAGCGCCTCCAGCAACACCCGCGTCTCGGCTTCCCGACCGTACAGGCGATCGGGCAGGGTGAATCGCCCCCAGACATCGTCGGCGCCCAGGGCGAATTCCGCGATGTCGCCGCCGCGCAGCCCACTTAGAACGCGTCGGAAATCACCGGCCAACCCCGCCGCCGTGGCATAGCGCGCTTCGGGATTTTTCTCCAGCAGCCGGCTCACGATCGCCACCGCCGAGGCCGGCAGGTCGGGGCGCAGTGCCGCCAGGTCCGGCGGCGGGCGGGCAAGATGCGCGTGTATCAGTTCCTTCGGATCATCGGCCACAAAAGGTGGGGCGCCGGCAAACAATTCATACAGCGTGATGCCGGCTGCGTACAGATCGGCACGATTGTCCACCGACCGGTTCATGCGTCCGGTTTGCTCGGGCGCGATGTAGGTGAGCGTACCCACGAGCGTCTGCTCTGTCCCCAAGGGAACGGATTCCTGCCTGAGCCGGGAACACAGCTCCAGGTCGTTCAGCCGCAGTTGCTTGCGCTGGGCATTCCACAAGATGTTGCTGGGCTTGATGTCCTTGTGGACAACACCCTGACGATGCAGCCCGGCCAGGACATCGCTGAGGGCAATGGCCAGTTCCAGAGCAAGCTCGGTGTCTGGCGAACCCTGCTCACGCAGGTATCGATCCAGAGACTCGGCACCGAAGTCCTCGGTGACGAGAACCCGGGCATGGCCGTGGCGCAACAAGGCCAGATGCGCCACCACAACATCACCGGTGAGTTCCCGGGCAATCTCATAGGCGCGTTGCTGAGCGGCCAGATCGCGATCGGTGGGATAGGGATTCCGGTTGGTCTTCAACACAACCGGTCGGTCGCTGGATTGTTCCACCCCACGGAAGACGAGGAAACGAGATCCGGCGCTCAGCAGCGGGCCGATTTGATAACCGGGAAGGTCGTCCAGCGGCCGATCGGATGGCGCCGACACAATCGCCTCAAACGCCGATGGACCGGCTCACCCGATGCGGCTCAAGGTATACGTAGGGTACGTCGCCCCTCGCCTTGAGTGCGTTGTTGCGAGCGCGGATGTCATACCCGGCCTGGGACAGATCGGCCCGTAACCGGTCGACAACGGCCTGCGCCTCGGGCTCGCCCTGGAAGAATCCCTCCGGGTAGTTGCCCAGCGGGATATCCGTCTCCTGGCTTAGAAGATGCGCCAGAGTCAGTTGCTCGCCCACAGCATGGGGCGTAGGCAGGGCGTAGACGAAGTTTGCTTCGGAGCGACGCGACCGATCGGTCGGAGGGGGCAGATACATGGCACCGGGCGTGTTGGGTATGTAGCCGAACTGCTCATACTGGCCGTTGTTGACCGCCGAATGCTGAACGCTGCCCACGTAGATCACCCTGGAGATGATGGCGTGCAGATCGTCAAAGGTCTGCACGCCATCGTCCTGCAGCGGCAAACCCCGATCCCGCCACCCACCGGCTTCCACCAGCTCCCGCACCCAACTCTGGATCTCGTGATCACCACGCACCGTCTCGTCGTCAGGGTAATAAATGCGCAGCAGCTCGTTCACATAGCTGCCGATAATCTCGAACAGGGCAAGGGCATCGTCGCGGTAGTGATAGTTGGGCAGCAGGGTACGGTCCCCCGCGCCACGGCTTTCGATCTGTTTGAGCGGATCGAAATCGTCGAAGGTCCAATTGGCGTAGTCCCGGGCCACCAAGGTCAGCGAGCCTTCACTGCCCACGGCGATGCTCTCATCGATGGGGCCACCGGGGACGATCAAGGTGTTCCGAGCCTCGTAGTTAATTTCCACCGTGCCGGTGAAATGGGGGTGCAGAAGCTCGTACACAGGATGCTGGGACGGCAAGGTGCGGCAGGCCGCAACCCAGAAGGTTTCCATGAACAGATGCGTTCGGGCCAGATGTGTAATGTTCTCGTGATAGGTCCCGTCGGCGCATTGCAAGTGGGTGCGTGCCGTCAACCAAAGCCATTCGTCATCGCCCGGAGTGAAAATCACCGGAGCATGCGCGGGGCTCTGCCCCAACTGAATTGCCAATGGCATGAGCGCACCCCGATCATTGACCCAGAACAGGGCAATAGGGGCGGTTTGGAACCGCCCCATGACGACCGGTAATCCGGCGATGGCCTTGTAGTCCATCATGAACAAACGCCCCTGCGCCCTGAGGGCCTCGAGGCTGGAACCGGACGGCAGCAAGCCTCGGAACATGTCCTCAGTCACTGGAAAATGCTCGGGTATCTGACGGACCTGCTCGATCAGCATCGGATTGATCCCGTCCAAACGTTGGCGTGCAAACTCCTTGTCGGTCCGCCAGCGGTTGGCGACCTCGGGTAACTTGCGCAGGATGTAGTAGCGGCGAAAACTGGCGATGGTGTCGTTGTGGCCGCCGAGTCTCACCACGGCGGCCAGAGCCAGATCGGCGACACTCTCCGCCATATCGAGCTTGAGCCGAAGCGCCTTACCCTTAGCGAAAGCTTCACCCGACGGCACGCCTCGGCAGAACGGTGGCTGGCCAGGCGCCTGGACCCACTGATACGCCTCCCGTTGAGCGAATAGGGTGCGCGCTCGCACGCGGCGTTGGTCAAGATCGGCATCTTGGGGAAGACAAAGGCGGCTGGGCATATCTGATGCGTTCCGAAGTCAGGGGTTACCTAGCAGCTGGCGGAAATAATCTTGGTCGGGTGCGAGACAAGACGATAACGACGAAGAAAGCGCAGTCTACACCCAGTCAATGCGCATTTTGACGGCATCTTCAACGTCTAGTGTAGCGTCTTCCCAATAACTTGATGGTTGTGGTTAGGCATCGTGGTTACTGACAAGGCGCGGTGAGGAGGAATAGCCAGCGCTATTGCGACGATCCGTAACGCCGTCAGGGACCGCGAGGGCCAGCGCAGGTGTTAAGTTATTTGGGAGACACTACACTGGTGGGCGATGGCAGCCCGAATCCATCATACGATGCTGACAGAGGCCCGTCAGATTCGCACAACCCGAACCGCCAAATACGACTGACCGGGGTACCCCAAGCCAGTATCCTAAGCGGTATTCAATAAAATCGTGTACTCGCTTTCTGGGCTCCAGGGTGTCCAAACCATGCTCGACCGTGAAGACGGCCGGACTATGGTCGCCTGGAACGGATGCCCACAATGCACGCATCCGAGATCGCCATCTGCCCGCTTCAGAGCAAATCGACATCATTTCCGAGTCCGAACAACCAGAGTCCGCGGAAGGATCATCATGACGACCACCGCCCGAGGTGTCCAACGCGCCCGTTTGAGGGCTGCCCTGTTGTCCGTCATGCTGATCCCGGTGGTGGGCAATGCCGCGGGTTTATATATGCCCATGAAGGGTGCCAGCAGCACCAGTCTGGCCGCGGTGGGAATGGCCTCACTGGCAGAGGATGGCAGCACGCTGTTCTTCAATCCAGCCGGTGCGACCCAGCTGAAAGGCGCATTCGCGGATCTGGGTGCGGATGTCGTCGGCGCCAGCATTTCCATCTCCGATCGCGGCTCAAGTTTCAATACACCTGGAACCTTGGGTGTGGACCAGGCGCTGACCGGCCGCAAAGGCGACAATACCGGCTGGGTGCCGGTGCCAAGCCTGTTCCTGGGGACACCGGTGGCAAACGGAGATCTCTGGCTTGGGCTCGCCGTCACCACGCCCTTCGGCTTGAAGCTCAAGTATGCCAAGGATTGGTTCGGCCGCTACGATTCGTACGACAACAAGCTGACCACGGTCAACGCGGCACCGAGCCTTGCCTATCGCATCAACGATGCTTGGTCGGTGGGCGGCGGTATCGATTTTCAATATGCGAAAGCAACACTGATCAGTGCCCTGCCCGACCCGCTGAATCCGGGCGGACCCACCGCCGCTACCGATGGACGCTCGAAACTCACGGGCGACGACTGGGACGTGGGCTTTAACATCGGGCTGATGTACCACCCCAGCGAACAGACCCGGGTCGGCCTGCACTACCGCTCAGGCCTGGACTACGAACTGGCCGGCGACGTGAAGGTATCAGACCTGCGCGGCCCGCTTGCCGCTGCCAACGGCAGCAGTAAGACACACACCCGGATCAGCCTGCCGGACATTGCGTCGCTGAGTCTCACCCAGGCGATCACCCCGCGATTGACACTGATGGGGGAAGTGCAGTGGTTCGGCTGGGACGCCTTCGACGAAATCAGGATCAAGTTTGACGACGGCAGCCCGGATGTGGTGCGTCCCCAGGGATACAAAAACACCTATACCGTGGGCCTGTCCGCGCAGTACAGCCTTAACCCCAAATGGACCCTGCGCGGCGGTGTCCAGTACGACCAATCCCCGACCACCAACGCATTGCGCAACACCAGCATTCCAGACAGCAACCTGACCTGGTTCGGCGTCGGCGCCAGCTACAGCATTTCCGACCGTCTGAAGTTGGATTTCGGCTTCGTCCGCGGCATGTTCGAGCGTGCAAAAATCGACCTCACTATTCCGGTCTACGCCGGCACCCCTCTGGCCAGTACGGTGAACGTCCGGGGTGAAACCGGCAGTCATGTGGACACCCTGTCCTTCGCCCTGCGCTATCGGTTCGGAAGCTGAACTGGCAACAGGCCGCAATGGACCCAGGATGCATCCCTGGGCGCACCGAAAGGCTATGATTCCGCATCATCGGCTTCCCCAATAGCGCATCTATGAACATCAGACGCCTGATCGGCGGTTCGCTTAAGACTGTACTCAAAGTCCTGACCTACAGCGGGCTGGGGGCGACGGTGGTCCTGATTGTCGTATTTGTGGTGTATCTGGAGAGTCGTCCGGATCTGGCGATTTGGCACACCACGCATCTGAATTCGGAGTTCACCCGCCACAGCAACGCCAGCAGCCTGGCCGACTATCTGACCATTGAAGATCGGGTTTTCAAACAGCTCGACACCTCGGTTTATGCCAAGGTTGGCACGGGTCCGGGCAACCAGATCAATCGCTACTCCCGGGGCAGCCTGGCCGATCCGGCCGCCATGCCAACGAACTGGAATCGAAGCTACGAGCTGAAGGCTGACGATCCCAAGGGCGCGGTGCTGCTGTTACACGGCCTGTCGGATTCCCCCTACAGCCTTCACAGCCTGGGCGAACGGCTGCACGCGGCGGGGATGCATGTGCTGGCCCTGCGCATGCCGGGGCATGGCACCGCCCCGTCCGGCCTGACCTCGGTTGATTGGCGGGATATGGCTGCGGCGGTGGATTTGGGGGTCAACCATCTGAACCAGACCCGCGGCGACGGGCCACTGTATGTAGTGGGTTACTCGACCGGCGGGGCGCTGGCCGTGTACTACGCGCTGACCGCCCTGACCGACGCTAAACGCCCCAGGCTCGACGGCATCGTGTTGATCTCTCCCGCGATTGGGGTCAGCTCGCTGGCGGTGCTGGCGGTTTGGCAGGCGCGGCTGGGCCACTTGCTGGGTTTGGACAAACTGGAGTGGAACAGCCTGCTGCCGGAATACGACCCATACAAGTACGGGTCGTTCGCGGTCAACGCGGGTGATCAAGTCTATCGGTTGACGGTGGCCATCTCGAACCTACTGGACAGCCACTCAACAGACGGCGCCTTGTCGGGGCTGCCGCCGATTCTCGCCTTCCAGTCCGGGGTCGATGCCACGGTTTCCGCACCGGCCCTGGTGAGCGGGCTGATGCAAAAGCTGCCGGCGGGCAAGGGCGAACTCGTCCTGTTCGACATCAACCGGCTGGCGGAGACCCTTCCCATGCTGCGCTATGACCCCAAGGCCACTTTTGATTCCCTGACCGACAGCGCGCCACTCCCATTCTCGATTTCCGTTCTGACCAATGCGTCCAGCAGCGACCGGCAGGTGCATCTGGTGCAAAAGACGGCGGGTGATTCCGATGTTTCTGAGTCCAGAACGGACCTGGTCTGGCCGAACGATATCTATTCACTTGCACATGTGGCTCTGCCGTTCAAGCCGGACGACCCGATCTATGGCGGTTCGCCAGGCGATGACCAATTGGGGGTACACCTGGGCAATCTGGCGCTGCGCGGCGAGCGCGGCGTGCTCCAAATCACGGGAACCGACATGCTGCGTCAACGCTGGAACCCCTTTTACGATTATATGGAGGACCGTATTCTCGACTTCCTGGGTGTCCAGCCGGCGAAAAACGACTGACCCGTACAGGCGGCCATCGACCCGATCGCATTCCCCTGCATGCCGGCCGCCCACGGACCCCGCTATCTGGCTTCAGCCGAGCCCTGCTGATCACCGGCCGACCAGATCCGGTATCGGACCTCAAAGCCCTCCGGCACGTACACCACCATGGGGAGCTTGCTGTTGTAGCGTTTGAGAAAACCCTCCCCCCGAACCGCCACGAACGCTTCGCGTTTCTCGGCGTCCGGCGGACAGGCCATCATAGTGGATGCCGGACCACCGACCTGGGCCAGCACGTAGTACGGGTAACCCCAACCCTCGGCGATCCGCTCCTCCATGGCGCCCCCGAACCAGGTTGTGTTGCAGTCGATCAGCTGGGTCTTGCCCACCTGAATTTCGACCATATGATCGGCCTCGTTCTGCTCCGCGGGCACGGTGAACACCAGTCTCTGCTGTCCCGCTTCGGCCCCAGGGTAGGGTTTCATGTTCAAGACAAGCTCCTCCGCCAGCACGGCCGGGGCAAGTAGACACAACCATACCCAGGCGGCAATGAATTTTAGATGACTCATGTGTATCCTCATGCTACTAGACTCAGTTCACGATCGCCGGAGCGTATTCAGCCGGATCACTCAAGATCGATCGCCCGAATCGCCGTCCTGACGAATTCGATACGGGCTTCGATGTTCGGACGCCGGTCGGGTTCACGGGTTGCCTCGATAATGCTGGTGTCGGCCTGCAACTGCAGCATCAGCCAACCCCGGACCATCACATAGTGGCGCGAATCGGTGCCCAGATCGACAATCGCCGCCAATGCGCCGGGCCTCCCGGGGTCCTTCAGTGCGCGCTGAACAGCAATCACCCGATGTCCCAATGCCAGGGCTTCGTCATCCACCTGCGACGCCTCAGTTTCGCCAACGGAGACCGCCGCAATGATGAACACCGCGAGGCCAAGTCCAATCCATTCAAGCCACCGCTCACGCAGCACAATCCCCATCACACCTCCTCACAGCTCCACCCTTCGCGGACCGAAGCAACGGCCTGCGCCAACCGTCTAGTGGGCCCTCGCGGTCCCTGGCTGCCTTGCGGATCTTGGCAATAGCACAACAACTACCGGCGATTTGCGCCTTGAACAGGCACAATTCACCCTCGAATCTGCTTCACCCAGAACAAAAAAGGCCCGCCAGCAGGATGCGTATAGGATAATCCGACACCCGGGCACAATCCCAGATCACGCCCCGCGCCAAACGCACCAAGCCCCAACGCATATTTACAGCATGCCGCCAACACACAATCAGGTTCAAACCGACAGCGCGTCCATTCTGGATCGCGCGGCGATGAGGTACATCGCCGAACGGCAGGCGCGGGTACAGCCGTTCTGTCGTCGTCATTTTTCTATACGCGGTTCGCTGCGGCTGCACCGAAAGGCCTTGGGCTTGGACCTGCTTCGGGCTCCGATCAACCTGCTGTTGGTGATCCCAACCGTGCTGATGATGGCCCTGGCCGCAGTCCTGACGAGAGCGGGCGCGCACAAATCGGCGCAGTGGCTCAATCAGCGCAGCCTTTTCCTGGAAACCGATGTCTCGCGAGAAATCACCTGGTTGATCTACACCGAGTTGCTGGAGATTCCGGTGCAACAGTGCGGTCGGCGCAGCGATCGCGACGCCATTGCTGAGGCAATTGCCGCCGAGCCCGAGGTGACCGAAGCGATCGACCAGTTGACCGAGCTGGCGCGAAACAGCGCGACCCAACCTGCCCTGAGAGAAGACCTGGAACAGGTACTAAGAACCTATACCGGCGCCCGAAACGCGGTGGCGGACCTGGGCAACACGGTGCTGATGTTGAGCGCGGGTGCGGTCACCTTCAGCAAACTGACCCCGGGTGCGCTCAGCCTGGGCCCCGCAGTTGCCGCCCTGGTGGCGCAACAGGTTGCGATCAGCAGTTTTCCTCTGGGCGTCGGTTTCGGTTCACTTTGGTACGGTCTGTTCCCCAGTACGCCATCGCTGGCACTGATGATCGGCGCGACGACGCTGCTGATGATGCTTGCAGCCTCGATTGCCGCCTTGTCCGGGGTGCTGCTGGACCCGATACAGTCCGGCCTGGGCATGCATCAGCGAAGACTGCGGCGTCTGATTGACCGACTGGCCCGTCAGCTCACCGGGGCGGAGCATGGCGCCTATCATGTACGCGAGCACTACGCGGCGCGTTTGGTGGACTTGTTTGAATTGTCCGCAATGATGTTGAGATAGCACATGGCCTCAGCCGGGTTGACGCTCGGCCGTACCGGTCAGCGGGTTCCGGCCGGCCCTGCGGGCAGAGCGGAGCGCTGCCTTGACCAGATCGCCAACCACCTCGTAGTCAATACCATCCCCTTGTGTAGCTGTACCCAGAACGGCGCGAAGTTGCACACATGTTCCGGTCAGCACCAGCAGGGGCCGCGCGTCAAAGCCCTCGCGCAGTCGCAGTGAGACACGCAATGCGCCTGCGGTGTCGGTACCCGGCATAACTGTCAGAAAGGTGGCGCGCCCGATGCGAGCGATGAGATCACTGGGACGGAGCAAGCCCTTGAGGCGCTGGGCGGCGTGGGAGATCAGGGTGACACGAATCCACTCTCCATACGCCTCTACCGTCTCATCGAAATCGGTCATTTCCAGTACAGAAACGCTGATCGGCCAGGCATGTTTGACGGATCGTTCGAACTCCTGCGACAACGACCGGGAGACTGCGGCTCGACTGAGCACACCCGGCAGTGAAGACGCACCTTCATGGTTGCCGGTCTCCGCTGCGGGCAAGGGATCATCGGCCGGCGCGGGCGCGCTGGGGTGAAGATCGCGCAGATCGAGCATCTCGCGCAGCGTTCCCAACGTGACCTGTGCTGCCATCTCGGTCTGAACCGGCATGTTCAGGGCGAGGCTCACCTTGGGTAGCGTCAACCCCACCCGATCCACCACCGAAAGCAACCGAGGACGCTCCAGATCCAACAAAACCCGGGCGCGGGTGACCCAATCCTGTAACGCCGATTGGTGACGCTGACCCAACCAGAAATCGGCCAGCATCGAACCCAAAACCATCACCGAGCAAGCCGCCCGATGCACCGACTCAATCGCGATCTCAGTGGGCGCGTGGCCGTAGGCGGCTAGAAACTGAAGCCGCACCGGCAAACCCCATTTCGACAGCAACCAGGCGCCCACCCGTGGGTGCTCTGCGCCACACCAGTCCCGCTCGGCCTGGGCAACGGCGAGTTGGCCATCGCGCCAGGGGTCCGCGTGCTCGTAAACCTCTGGGAACTGTTGATCGATCGCCAACATACCCACGTCCTGGAGCAGGCTCGCGACGAAGATCTCACCGGGTCTCGGGAGTTCGATCTGCTCGGCCAATATACGGGCGGCAATCGCTGCAACGATACTTCGACACAGCAGCCGGTCCGCATCGAGGACGTTACCCCGCTGTTCCCTCAAAAACCGAACCATGGCGACCGACAAAGCCGCACAAAGTGACTCTGCCGCACCAAATCTTGCATAGACCTGACGCAGATTTGAAGCACGCCTGCAGTGACCGAAAAGCGTGCTGTTGGCCAGCTCCAGTATGTGCCGGGCGGTATCAGGATCATCCGCCACCGCATCAGCCAACGACCCGACTTCCAGGTGGGGATCGCGTGTGAGTTCCACCAGCCGGCGCGCCGGGCCGAACAGATCAAACAACGAATCGGCGCCCTCAAGCCGGGACAACAGTTTGCGATTTTTGATCCAGACAATCGGCATAGGCTGGCGCCATGGCTTGGGATACAGGTGCAATGAGCGGGCCCCAGGCATTCTGAAGTCCATCCCGCGATCCAGCTTGCAGACGGCGATTTCCGGACCCGCGACCGCCGATCCGGTGGCGTTCGTGCGCCAACCCAGCCGGAGTCAGGTGCCGGGCGCCGCACCTGGAGTACTCGGGGTTGGCGCACGTCAGGTCTGCTTACTCGACCGATCCAGCCACCATAAACAGGCGCTCTAACTGAGCGCCTTGGTTATGGACTCAAGCCGCCCCTTCGCCCATGGCCAGATAGGCGCCACCAACCCGGCTTGACGTATCCAGGGCATGGTTGGCGCGTTCGCGCAACTCGCCGATATCGATTTCCTCACTCATGCTGCTTTCGCACGCCAGACCAATAGACAGCCCAGCATTTGCCGTGCTTGTGCCTTCGGTAAAGGCTACGCTCAAGCGCCGCGCCGCGGCTCGGGCACCCTTGGACTCCGTGCCCGCCAGAACCACACCAAAAATGCCGTCCGCATGCCGGTACACGATGTCGGATGGCCTTACCGTCTTGAGCACGCGTGCAGTGGCATGGTTCAGCGTGATCATGCGCGTGGCGGAGTCCGAATCCAGCTCAAGGCGAATCATGGCGACGCTCATCGGCCAACCGTGTTCGCTGGCCTGACGCATCTCGCTCTCCACCTGGTCCGCCACCGCCTCCCATGCGGGCAGAGAATCGAAAGGAACAGCGCTGGCTGGTGCAGTGTCGCCGGGCCGGCGTGCATCAATAGGACGCTCGAATGGCGTGAGATTGCGCAACAGCAGGTGTTCTTTGGCCTGGGTGACGGATTCGGTGGCGTGCACAGCATCTTCCTGGATCGCGACACCGAATACACGCTCGGCTTCGGGTAACTCGGTGGCCACCGTGTTCAGAACCGCGGCCAGATCCGCAGGCTCCAGTCCGCAACTCTTACGCGCTTTCGCGGCGACTGCGCGGGCATCGCCACCCTGCCCAGAAGAGAGCCACACCGATGCGATGGATGTAGACAGTGAAACGCAGGACAGCAGGGTCTGATCCACTCGGCCCAACGTCGTGTGACTGCCGGGCTCGAGTCCTGCCACGATCGTCTGGTAACGCTCGGGCAATTCCCAGTGCTCGAGCAACCAGGCACCGAGTTGCGAGTGGTTGGTACCCGATAACAGGTCGGACTCGAGGGATTCAACGTTGTTTGGGTCCAGGCTACCGACTTCCTCGAACCCACTGTAGAAAGCAGGCAACACCTGGTCTAGCACCAGCATGCCCACGTTCTGCATCAGTCCGGCCAGTAACGCCTCTTCTGCCGGGTCGATGCCGATGCGCCGCCCCAAGGCCCAGCTGGTGATGGCCAGGGCCATGGATCGCCGCCAGAATCGCCGTGTGTCCAGACAACGGGGTTGATACCGGCCGAGTTCCTCGATCATGAGAATGGTGACCGCCAGGCTGAGTACGCTGCGCTCGCCCAGCAGGGCCAGTGCCTGGCGAAGATTGTGGGCCTGCCGGCGGGATCCCCGAATCGGATGATTGGCTGCCAACAGCAAACGATCTCCGATGTGCTGCACGTCGGCCAGGGCATGGGCCGCGTCCTCGGCATTGATGGTGTCCTGATCCAGCAACCAAACCAAGGCCCGAATCCGCTTTGAGGGCCGCGGGAGTGACCTGCACCCCCGCAGATAGGGCAGCAACTTCTCGTTCCTGAGCCAGCGGCTTTGAGCGGTCAACGACATGAGCTTTTCAGCCCCCACGGAGGTTCATGGACCGACACCAGCGGGCGCCGCGTGCACGGGCATGATGTGACATCGGCGCAATCGGAGCGAGGATGGGGCGGGGCGCCAGCAAGAAAATCCACAGCACCGCCCGCAGTGCGAGGGCACTTGATCGATCAGGTGTCTTGAACATTGCCATCATGCCTTCAGCAGTCCCATGGCCAATCAACGAAAGGACGCCGAAAACCGGTCGTCCCAGGTACACCCATAGAGTATGCAGTTGACGGGCCAACTCGCTGACCGCAGTCCAAGCGACTGTTTTTAGGAAAAGAGAATCAGCGAGCGGGGGTGGGACGATGGCTCACGATCACAGGGTGATCGCACCGTGGGACTGGACCCAATGCCAAATCCGCCACCGAAATACATTGGATCCGATCAAACGGACAGGCATCCACTACCAGCTGAAGACGGCCCAACCCGGCACCAGCAGATCGTTGTTCATGTTGCCACGGCGCCAGCCAAACTCACCATTGCCGTCGCTGTCCATCAGATAATAAGGCTTACCGACTCTGGGCGTTACTTTGATCATATACGGGTTGCCGTTCACCGAATATTCCTCGAAATCGGCGGTTGCCTCGCGGCGGATGGTGATATCCGGTTGTACATCCTCTGCGGCGTAGTATTCGATATCGGTGCCCGGCTCGGGTGCCAGTTTACGAAAACTGGGTTTGGCATCGGTCGCAAACACGTCCTCCTCGGCAACCGCAATCGGCAGCATCACCAGGGACATCAAAAACAATCCTGCCAAAGCCCGAGCACCCCACATTACGCTTGCCACCTCATTTGTACACGCCGGTTTCCGTCAAACCCACGACACCTTGCGCTGCCGATGCGCCCGGGCGGTCGAATATACCAGACCCGGCGCAATGCCAGTGCCCGGTTCTTAGTGTCCCGTCCCATAAGTTCGTTGCATTTCAGCGGGGCGAGGAGCGTTCAAGCGCGCCCAACACCGCGAATGGGCGCTCCTCGCCCCGCCCGAAGGGCGCGGGACACTAGGTTTCAATAAGTTTGAGCGGCTGATTCGCTACGGGTTGCCGCCCTTGGGGCAAGTCGTTGAGCACCCGGAACCAGTCGTCGTTGAATGCGCCATAGGGCAGATTCCCAGACAGCGCAGCAACGTCCTCGTTGCCGCTGGCCCGAACCACCCGCAGGCGCAGTGGCCGAACCTTGGCGGCCTGGTCGGCACTAAGGCCCCTGACGCTATAGGTTGTGGCGCGAAATTCATCCTTGAGGGCCTGATAGCGATCGCTCGATGCGACAAACTGGAGACGATACGCCGAGCGGGCGTCCCGCCGAATCGCCACCAGCCGCACGATGAACTGTCTCCCGCCGTTCTGGAAGGCGGTCCAGCCGGTGGCGCCGGCCATGTCGTTCACAGAAATTGCCTGCACATCCTGCAATCGGGTTTGCCCAGCCCAGTCACGTTGCAAATACTGGGTCATGTCACCGGTCCGCGCGACACCCAGGTCGAACACGACGGCGGAACGGTCAGCGCCCTGAGCCACGATCTGGTCCGGTTCGTTGCGAACCCGGAATCCGGCCGGCACCTGAAACTCGAACCGCATCACGGGGTGCACAAATCGACGGCCGATGACAACGCCCTGGCTGGGGTCATCACCGAACAGCATTCCGTCAATGTTGGCCAGATATTCCTGCCGTCCCAGAATCGGTTGCGCCGGGCGCTGCACTGCCGCCGCGGCGGTCGCCTCCTGGACCCGATCGACGGTTCTCGGATGGGTGCTCATCATGTTGAATTCGTCCACCGTGCCGG
Source organism: uncultured Gammaproteobacteria bacterium (assembly GCA_963783675.1). Lineage (GTDB taxonomy): Bacteria > Pseudomonadota > Gammaproteobacteria > Competibacterales > JAHEDQ01 > JAHEDQ01. Next base: position 507,222 of record CAWAOU010000024.1, on the reverse strand, counting down.
CGGGCAGGCCCATGGAACGGGCTTCGACCATGCTCTGTTCCCGCAGCGTGGTGAGAAACGTCACCATCCCCCCGGGGTCGTAGCCGGCCTTGCTCATATAGCGTACGCCCAGCATGTCCGCCTCGAATTCCTGCTTACGCGAGTAACTCTGGATCGAGGCTGCAGCCACCTGCTGCCCGGCCTGGGCCAACTCGCCGGGAAGGCCGAGGGCGGCGGCTCCGATAGCGCCGGCCAGAACACCGATCTGCGCCAGGGAACTGGCGCTCATCCGCTCGGCGGTATGACGCGCATTCACATGACCGAGTTCGTGGGCAAGGACGCCTGCCATCTCCGCCTCATTGCCGGCCAGCGCGATCAGCCCGCGAGATATGTAGACATAGCCGCCGGGCAAGGCGAATGCATTGACAATGGGCGAGTTCAGTACGGTGAACTGATACGGGAACTGCTGATACTCGGTGCTGGTCGCCAACTGGCTCCCAACCCGCTCGACATAGCGTTTCAGCAGCCTGCTATCGTACTCGCCCCCGAATGCCGCCAGCATTTTGGGGTGTTCCTGGCGCCCGAGCCGAATGTCGTCCTCCACGGAATAGACCCCAGTGAAGCTGGATCGGCCGGTCGCCTTGTTGGTGGATAGGCAAGCGCTCAAAGTGCCCGCGGCGGCGGCCGAGCCTGCGCTGATGAGAAAACGGCGACGCGTGAGCCGTAAAGACATGTGGAATGAACCCAAGTGTTGGCGCGCAAAATCCCTATTGTGCCCCTGCCACAGGCGTTGACAAGGACTCAGGTACCGAGACCGGGGAAAACGCAGTGTGGTTCGACCAGATCCAACGCAGCCCCCCAGAGCCAATCAAGCATCGAATGGGCGATCGGTCGATACCGGTCGAAATAAAGCGGGGACCGAAGTCCCCGCCTGAATTTGCCAATGGTCGGACTTCGATCAGCGAATACCGCTCCAGTTACCGCCCCTGAGCGGGACCATACCCGGACCGCCGAATGGGAAGTAAATATCGACCGGGCCGTCGGTATTGCTGCTGCGCAGCGCAAAGGCACCAGACCGGGCGTTATACACACCCACGTTGTCTATGCCGTCCCCGTTCCAATCCCCCACCACCGGAATCTGGTTGGCGGCGTCTTGGATGACGAAGGTGACATCGTGCGCACCAGGACCGTTGGTATTCTTCAGAAACACCCGCCCGTTGTCCGGGTTGAATTGACCGATGGTGTCGGTGCCATTGCCATCCCAGTCACCCACCAGGGGGATCCAGTTTGCGCTGGCGCCAAACTGGAATATGGCAGAAGCCTTCCCTGAGACATTGTTGTCGCGCAGAAAAAAGCGCCGCTTGGCGGGATTGTAGACCCCAATGGTGGTGATTCCATCTCCATTCCAGTCCCCGGCCAAACCAATCCAACCGGCCTGACCAAAGATGGTTACGATCTCCGAGGGCCCCTGGCGTTGACGTTCTTCAACCAGAAGCGGGCGGTTGAGGGTTTGAACAGACCAATGCTGTCTCCATCCTGTCCGTTCCAGTTCCCCACCAGAGGTTGCACGCCCAAGCGTTCCGTATCGGAACAGCGCATCCGGTGCACCTGCAGACAAGGCGTTCCTGAGTTTGAACACGGCGGTGTTGGAGTTGAAGACACCGACGCCGTCCCGTGGGGCAGCCTGGGGCACGATAGGCGAAGTGCCGATGCGCGATTCGGACAGGTTGTTGACACCATCGGAATCCGAATCGATCGCGGCGTCCCCAGAGTCGAGAGGATTCAGCCCATAGGCACGCTCCCAGACATCGGTCATTCCGTCATTGTCATCGTCAGGATCGGTGTCATCGGGAATCCCGTCCCGATCCGTGTCGACGGGCCCGGGACCGGCGCCCTTCACATAGCGGGCCTGCAGGCTGGCATCACGACTCAAAGGCACCGCGATTCGATTGGCGGTGGAATTGGAAGCACCAGCCCATCCCGCGAATACCCAACTGCCGTACCGCTGAGGCGCCTCGATAGTGACCTGAGCACCCGGGTTGAAACTGCGATCAAAGCTGCCCTGGCCATCCTTGCGACCGTTGCGATCAGGGTTGGACAGCTTGATCAGGGGGGACAGCGCTGGATTCTCGGGACGGACCTCGAGCAGCACATGTCCACCGGCCTTGTCCACGTAGTCATAGGACGCCTCCAAGTCCATACGCTTTATGCGGGCCGTGCTGTTACCGAAGGCATTGACCTCCATTGTGACACTCAGATCGGCCCAGGCACCGGGGCGCGAGAACAGCAACAGCGTGTCCTGGCTGCCGGCGGACCCGAGCTGCGCCCTCAGCAGTGAGGCCTGGGCCGCGCTGGGCAGAATCTGGTTCAGCGAAGCGGTCTGCGGCACATACTGGCTGCACCACTGGATCGGTGAGCGGGTTCGCTCGTTGTAGTGCCGAAACAGATAGGTCTCTCCATCCTGGCGCAGGCGCGTGGTGCCGGAGTGCCGGAAACAGATGTCGATTTCGGTGACGTCGGACCTCGCACCAATGTACTCGAACTCCACATTGGTCACCCGGACGCCGGTCAGTCGCAAGTTCTCACGCGAGCCCGGGAACAGACCCAGTTCGTAGAGATTGAGCTTCGGCTCCTGCCGCACATTGAGTTGATTGATCACCGGGACGAGCCGGGCACTTGCCACCGGCACCGAGCGCGAGCGCTCCTGGGGCGCGGTGCCACTGTTGTAGCCATCGAGAATCTCGAACACCACCTCGCCGATCTGATCGTCGAACAACCCTTTAAGGGTATCGAAGTCGTCCTTGCTGAGAACAGGCGCGCTGTTGTTGCCGCAGCCGTCTCCGCTGAGTCCCTCACCCAGGTCATTCTCCTTCACCGCCGTGGCCAGCTTGCAGACGTCATCGAACAGGGCGTTGATGTCCCGATCGCCGCTGTAGGGCTTGATCAAACGGTACTCATAGGCTTTGACCATATAGTACTGATAGAGCTGCAAACGGTGTCGTGCCCGTTGCTGCATGTCTGCGACGTGTGCCACCACGGCCGGGTCCAGCACCGAAAGCACATCCCGAATGACCCCGTGCAGCACGCTGATGGACAGCATGCTCTGGGTGATCTGCGTCGCCAGGCGATTGATTTTGGTCATTGTCTCCATATAGCGCACAGCGAAATCCGCTTTCTGCGCGTTGAGTTTCTCCAGACGCGCGATGATGGCGGCGAAACGGGGTTCGTCGGCCAGAATCCGGTCCAGCTCGGCCTCCACCTCTGGACTCGGTGCGCTGCGCTCGATGAACAGCTCAGTGGTCCGATCGAGCACGTTGTTGAGCGGCCCGCGAAGCTCGTTGGCCTTTTTCGCACCCAACAGGGCCAGACAGGCCTTGGGCGGCAGACTGCAGTTGGCCAACTCATCCGCGTCGGCCAATTGCTGGTCTATCATTTGCGTCTGATACTGTTTCAGTGCCTCACCGGCCGAGTTCTTGGCCACGCCAACCAAGGTCCGCTCCAGGGGTGCGTTTGGATCGATGTCTGGGATACCCGCAATGACGTTCCCTGTAAAACTCAGCAGCGGCTGGGTCGCGGGAATCACCTCGGATACCTTGATCAGCGTGTTGCCGATGCTTCGAATAAAGGCGGCATCCTTGGCCTGGCGCAGCAACTCGTCCCGCAGCGTTTGTATGTCACGCTTGGCAATAGAAATACCTTGGGAGATACGATCGATTTCCGCCTGGAGGCCGGGGACCGACCGCACGGTCTCGTTGTACTCCGCCTTGGCCGAAATGACTTCCTCTTCCAGCTTCTCCTTCAGGGTCTGGGCCGTCTCCTTCTGCTGTTGGAGTGTCCTCGCACCGCCCCCGAGGGAATAGGTGAGGTAGAGAATATCCATGGCGCGATCGACCTCCTGCTCAAAGGCCGCCTGATTGACTTCAAAGGAGAGCATCGGCACCCAACCGACCGGGTTGCCGAAGTAGTCCTGGTTGGATCGGAGCTGCTGGTACAGGGAAACCGATTCGTCCTTTACAGCCAGGACGTCAGCCTGTTGCTGATCGTCCAGATCATTCCATTCCGGCGCATTGCGGTACGCCTTCATCCATTGGATATAGGCCTTCAGGGTCGTGGCAACGTAGTCCAGGTGCCCGTACAGATAGGCCTCCTTGGCATACCGAAGCATTTGGTTGAGCACCGGCGGACTCATCCAACTCCATTTCTGCGCCCTTGACCATTGCCGGAGGCTTAGACTGACCTTCCGGCTTATCGGCAGCAGGGCCAGTGGCACTGGCACCGAGGCTTGAAGACTTGTACGTGCTGGTACAACTGCCGTCGGTGCAGGATACGATGACGATAGCTGGTCGGATTACCCCTTGCGCCGCCCCTGCGTAAAGGGCCTGGTTCCGGCTTTGCCCGGAATCGCCTGCACCAGGGCACTCAGATCGAGCGATTGACCGGTGAACTGACCGGAATCGCCCGCATCCCCAGCCTGGCCGCCAGGCTTAGACGCAGCGCCATTGTTAGTGGCCGGCTGCCCTTCGTCTTGGTTCCGCAATGATTGCGGTAACTGCGCATACATTACAGGCGTACCCGAAAACGTCCATCGCGGAGTATCCATCGATTAAGCAGAACTTGCCGGCGATTTCCGGGACGACACCAAGTGTCTTCCCGGCCGCCCCTGGGTGCCTGCCCCACCATTTTGGCCCCGACCGCCGTTGAGCTTGAAACGGGGTTCACTGACTTTGGCGGCGGTCAGTTTTCGAATAACCAGACTGATATCGCCACCATCGTGACCTGCGGCACCATGGCGACCCCTTTCTCCGCGTGGTAGTCCAATCGATCGGCTTGGTGCTCAGGGAAGCGACCCCATTTGCATCGACAAAACTGAGCTTTCGCGCATAGATGGTTAAATCTGTCTGCGGCAATACCATGGGCGTCGCGGATTTCAACCACCTCGGCATGGATCTCGAGCGCCTTCAATCGTTTGTCTTCGTGGTAGCGGTCCCATAGACCGTTCTCGTGGCCTTTCTCGAATACGACCGTACGGCCGGAGACCACCACCGGGCGGATGCAGACATCCGCCTCAGTGTTGAACAGTTTCACCAACTCGCCCCCACGCACTAGAGCGCAGTCGTCCGCTTCAGTGGTGCCTTGAAACGGATCAGCGACGGAGACGTAGCGACGACCCTCGGCGTCGGGCAGATCGCTGTCTGCCGGCTCCAGCCCAAAAGCACTCTGCTCGGGTGGCAACACCGAGGCGAGAACCGGCTGAGATCCGCCAAACCCGGTCAGCACCGCCACAAAGGCAAAAGCCATCAACACCGCAGTCGATCGGAAACCGGCGCGAACGCGCCCACGGGACTTATTCATCACTTACCCTCCACTGAACCCGGTGGCGATGGTCAGATGGCCGCGTTTTGGCCGGAACCTGTCCCCATCCGCGACGGCAGTCTTGAGGTGCCGTTCGCGAGATGGTCACTCACCTGGCAAACCAGTTTGTGCGGGTGCCGCATATTTGGCATATCCCAAATTGCCCTGACACCTGACGGCCGCTGGTCCGTGATGCCGTAGAGGGTTTGCGGTCGAAGCACCCTTTCCGTGGGTCCCTGCCTCCGGCATCCGGAGAGGGGCCGCACCACGTGGGTTTAACTCTAGGCGACGGTGGTGAGACTTCCAGTGAACTATTACCCAAACTCGGCATGCAGTATGCAGGCTCAATAGAGATCCAGCCGCGATGCGGCTCCCCGGCGGATGGCCACTGTCATGAATCCATCAAAAGATGGCCTAAGTCAGCGGGACTCACGGAAATCGTTGACGGCCATGGTCTCGGACGTAGGCTGTTTCGATAGAAGTTCCGTCGGAGAAGAAGGTGTGCGAACCAAGCGGTGGCTGACAAATTGAGCATTCAAGAGCGGTGGTTCCGAGTTGATAATTGGGGCGGAGCTAAGATGCGATGGCGCAAGCTGTTGCTGCCGTTAATGGCTCTGCTGGTTATGCTCATCCCACCTACGCCAAAGGCCGAAGTACAGATCCAACGCCTCGACGGCAATCCGATCATCCATCCCACGCTCAGCGCCACTCTGGGCGATAACATCGACGGTCCCTCACTGATCCGGGTTCCGACGTGGCTACCCAACCCACTGGGCCGATATTACCTCTACTTCGCTGCGCACAGTGGCAGCTACATCAGGATGGCCTACGCCGATCAATTACAGGGACCTTGGACAGTTTATGAGCCGGGCACGCTGAGCGCCGCCGACATCCCGCAGATCTACAACCAACGGGCGGCCGCCCCCGATGTCCACATCGACGAAGCGAATCGTCGCATAGTGATGTATTTCTATGGTTACCCGCGGGACGAAGATCGCCCAACTCTGACCCCGTATCCAAGCTACGTGGCGGAATCCAGCGACGGGATTGAGTTCACAGCGGCATCCGCTGAGCGGGTTGGGAGTTACTTCTTCCGGATGTTCCCCCATGGCGGCCTATACTACGGAGTCGCCAAGCAAGGACCGTTGTTTCGATCTCCGAGTCTAACCTCGGGTTTCGTGGCCGGCGATTCCCATCGCGTCTTCGAAAACCCTGCATTGGCCGGCAACCCGTGGTTGTTTACCAACGGGCATCGACATTTCGCGGTCAAGGCCGATGGCAATGTCGGGTATGTGTTTTTCAGTCTGATCGGAGACGCGCCGGAACGAATCAAGGTCGTCTCCCTCGATCTTTCCGATTCATGGGAAAACTGGATCACCTCGCGACCCCAGGAAGTGATTCGTCCCGAAAAAACTTATGAAGGCGCCAATTTGCCGATCGAGCCTTCCGTCCCGGGCAAAGCCCTAGGGCCAGTCAATCAACTGCGTGATCCGGCGGTGTTCGAGGAAGATGGACGCACCTACGTTCTGTACAGCATCGCCGGTGAATCCGGCATCGGAATCGCGGAGATCGTCTCATTGTCGCCCAGCGCGATCGGAACCTGTCAACAGGATGACGGCGGCGATGCATTGCTGTCTATCGAGGCCGAATACCCGTCGGAAAGGATAGGCGCCGGTAATCACATGTGGCATCAATCGGGGCGCTACAATCCGGAGTTTACCCCGAGTCAGGTAATGGAAGTTTTGCCGGATATGGGCGATCGGATCGAGAGTGACTATGCCGCACTGAGCCCACGGCTAAGCTTTAGCGCCAACTTCACCCGATCCGGGCGCCATTATCTGTGGGTTCGCGGCTTGGCGCCCAACCAGACATCTGGATCGGTACACGCCGGGTTAAACGGCAACGAATCGGCCGGTGCGCGGAGCGTGACCCTGGGCTCGGTCGAAACGGCGGTTTGGTCTAATTCTGGGCAAGCGGGCTCAAAGGCGTATGTGGACATCCCCAGCACCGGTGAACATCGCCTAGACTTGTGGATGGACCAGGACGGTACGGTGATTGACAAGTTCGTACTCACGCCGAACCCGGACTATGTTCCTAGCGGATCCGGGCCGGCCGAAAGTCCGTGCGGGGACAACATCGTCGCAACGCCGACCATCAATCCCGATGGCGGTAGCTACACGGAGTCTGTAGAGATAACCCTGACGACAACGCCCAGTGATGCGGTGATCTACTACACGCTGGATGGCTCCGTTCCCGATGAAACCGACACACAGTACACCGGCCCGTTGACGCTGACTTCCAGCGCCAACGTCACAGGCCGAGCCTTTCTCGGTGGATGGGCCGAAAGCGAGCCCGCCAGCGCCAGCTTTACCATCACCCCAGCAAGTGGCGGCGGCTCGGGCGAATACCAGCAGGCGGCGGACGGCCTGGTGTCCATCGAGTTGGAGAACCACAACAACACCACGTCGGCCAGTGGGCACAGCTGGGACGGGGTATCTCGGTCCGGCGCCTCGGGTACGGCGGTGCAATCGCTGCCAAACAACAGCACCAATATCAACAGCGGTTATGCCAGCAGCAGCCCGCGTATGGACTATGCGGTGAATTTCGCCCGCAGCGGGGTCCACTATGTTTGGATACGCGGTCAGGGGCCGAGCAACAAGGACGATTCACTGCACGTGGGTCTGAACGGCGCGGCGGTATCCACGGCGGATCGGATCACGAATTTCACGACGGCCTGGACCTGGTCGAAGGGCACAATGGACGGGGCGGTTGCCCAGATCAACATTCCCAGTGCCGGTGTGCACACCATCAACGTGTGGATGCGCGAAGACGGCATGATCGGCGACAAGCTGGTGTTGACCCCCAGCGCGGGCTACACCCCGAGCGGGACCGGTCCGGCCGAGAGTTCCCGGGGCCAAGCCGACCCTGTGGTGCAAACTCCGGTGATCACGCCGGCGAGCGGTAGCTACACGGACTCGGTGACGGTGACCCTGTCCACCGGCAGCGGCGCCGACACTATTCACTACACCACCGACGGCAGCACGCCGACAGCGGCGTCTCCCATCTATGGGGGTGACTTCACCCTGACCGGCAGCGCTACGATCAAGGCCATCGGCCTGCGATCGGGCTATAGCGCCAGTGCCGTGGCCAGCGCCAGTTTCACGGTCACACCCGTTGGGGACAATATCGTCGCGACGCCGACCATCAATCCCGATGGCGGTAGCTACACGGAGTCTGTAGAGATAACCCTGACGACAACGCCCAGTGATGCGGTGATCTACTACACGCTGGATGGCTCCGTTCCCGATGAAACCGACACACAGTACACCGGCCCGTTGACGCTGACTTCCAGCGCCAACGTCACAGGCCGAGCCTTTCTCGGTGGATGGGCCGAAAGCGAGCCCGCCAGCGCCAGCTTTACCATCACCCCAGCAAGTGGCGGCGGCTCGGGCGAATACCAGCAGGCGGCGGACGGCCTGGTGTCCATCGAGTTGGAGAACCACAACAACACCACGTCGGCCAGTGGGCACAGCTGGGACGGGGTATCTCGGTCCGGCGCCTCGGGTACGGCGGTGCAATCGCTGCCAAACAACAGCACCAATATCAACAGCGGTTATGCCAGCAGCAGCCCGCGTATGGACTATGCGGTGAATTTCGCCCGCAGCGGGGTCCACTATGTTTGGATACGCGGTCAGGGGCCGAGCAACAAGGACGATTCACTGCACGTGGGTCTGAACGGCGCGGCGGTATCCACGGCGGATCGGATCACGAATTTCACGACGGCCTGGACCTGGTCGAAGGGCACAATGGACGGGGCGGTTGCCCAGATCAACATTCCCAGTGCCGGTGTGCACACCATCAACGTGTGGATGCGCGAAGACGGCATGATCGGCGACAAGCTGGTGTTGACCCCCAGCGCGGGCTACACCCCGAGCGGGACCGGTCCGGCCGAGAGTTCCCGGGGCCAAGCCGACCCTGTGGTGCAAACTCCGGTGATCACGCCGGCGAGCGGTAGCTACACGGACTCGGTGACGGTGACCCTGTCCACCGGCAGCGGCGCCGACACTATTCACTACACCACCGACGGCAGCACGCCGACAGCGGCGTCTCCCATCTATGGGGGTGACTTCACCCTGACCGGCAGCGCTACGATCAAGGCCATCGGCCTGCGATCGGGCTATAGCGCCAGTGCCGTGGCCAGCGCCAGTTTCACGGTCACACCCGTTGGGGACAATATCGTCGCGACGCCGACCATCAATCCCGATGGCGGTAGCTACACGGAGTCTGTAGAGATAACCCTGACGACAACGCCCAGTGATGCGGTGATCTACTACACGCTGGATGGCTCCGTTCCCGATGAAACCGACACACAGTACACCGGCCCGTTGACGCTGACTTCCAGCGCCAACGTCACAGGCCGAGCCTTTCTCGGTGGATGGGCCGAAAGCGAGCCCGCCAGCGCCAGCTTTACCATCACCCCAGCAAGTGGCGGCGGCTCGGGCGAATACCAGCAGGCGGCGGACGGCCTGGTGTCCATCGAGCTGGAGAACCACAACAACACCACGTCGGCCAGTGGGCACAGCTGGGACGGGGTGTCCCAGTCCGGCGCCTCGGGCACGGCGGTGCAATCGCTGCCCAACAACAGCACCAACATCAACAGCGGCTACACAGCAGCAGCCCACGCATGGACTACCCGGTCAATTTCACCCGCTCCGGGGTGCACTATGTGTGGATTCGCGGCCAAGGACCCAGCAACAAGGACGACTCGCTGCACGTAGGCCTGAACGGTGCGGCGGTATCCACGGCCGATCGGATCACGTATTTTACGACGGCCTGGACCTGGTCGAAGGGCACCATGGACGGGGCGGTTGCCCAGATCAACATTCCCAGTGCCGGTGTGCACACGATCAACGTGTGGATGCGCGAAGACGGCATGATCGGCGATAAACTGGTGCTGACTCCCAGTGCGGGCTACACCCCGACTGGCACAGGCCCGGCCGAGAGTCCGATCCAGTAGACCTCTCGGCTTGACCCAGCCGTCGCGCGATCAGTAGCGCCGTTTGAGTCCATCCGGCCGGGTACGGAACAGTCGCAACGTCCACATGTACTGAGCCGGACCCATCATCACCAATTGCTCGACGCACGCGTTCAGACGAGCGGCATCTGTATCGCCCATGGCCGCTTGGAAAGTCCGCCAACGGCGGCAGGATATGGCAGTCATAACCGCCATCCGAGGGATTGAACAGCGTGGTGGCCAACAGCACATCTGCGTTACCCAGCCCGGCCAACCGAGCGGGCGTGGTCAGCGTGGCCTTGGGTACATTGAACAAAGGCGCAAATACCGCCGCATCGCGGCCAAGATCCTCGTCCGCCAGGAACATGACGATACGGCCCGATTTGAGCCCCCGCAGCACCGGCCTCAATCCGGCGTCGCGGGGCAGGGGTTCCCCGCGAAACCGGGTCCGGGCCCGTCTCAACAGCCAATCGGCCACCGGGTTGCGCATGGGTTTGTAGGGTCCGAGGGCGTCGTGGTCGATGCCGATGGCACAGATGCCGTAGTCCAGTGCACAACTATGTATGGGCATCATCAAAACACCCCGACCCGCCTCGATTGCAGCGTCTACATGCGCCATGCCGTGAAATCTCACCCGACGACGGATGCGGGCGGGGCTTGCGAAACACAACAGGCCGTAATCCAACAGCGTGCGCACCAGTATCTGCACATGCTGCCGCGCCATCGCCTCGTGCTGCTCCCGGGATTGATCGGGGAAACACAGATCCAGATTTGTGTACAGAATTCTCAGCCGCTTGCCCCATACCCGATATAGAAGGCGACCCAGACCATGCCCAAGTGCATTGCGAAAACCGGTGGGCAGCCAGACAAGCAGCCACAACAGACCCACCGGCAACCAGCTCGGCCAATGGGTTGGGGCCAGCAGTTGACGGGCGGACGGGAACTGGGGGCCGGATGGCTCGGTCATGGATCAAACCCGGGATGGGCATGGAATCGAAGCAGGCGCGAACATACCCGCCAGCAACCGTTATCGCCCTCCGGATCTTCTCAGACCGGGGCCGCAGCGAAAGCGAAAAGACCCCGGGCACGCCGGTGAATCGCGACGATCACTCGAAACTGGGATCCACAAGGCCTCGGATCACCATGTCGGTAAATCCGATCATACCGAGCACATCTTCGCCCTCAATCACCGGCGCTCGGGACAGATTCAGACGATCGAACAGGCGTGCGCAGTAACGTATGTCCATGTGTGAGTCGACCGCGATCACCGGTTTGGACATGATCTCGTAAATGTTGACCCGATCGGGCGCCCGATCATGCGCCAGGACTTTGCGAGCGATGTCGCCCAAGGTGACGATGCCGTACTCGTCGTTCTCGTCGCGCTTGCGCACGATAAGCGCCTTGGTATCCACATGAATCATGGCGTCCAGCGCCTGGGCAACGGTGGACATGCCTTCAACCATGTCCACCCGCGGTTTCATTACGTCGCGAACCCGGATGACGCGCTTCGGCCTCATATCTCCTCCTCGACGACGCTGGCCAGTTTCTGGATCTGGTGACTGATACCAATTGCATCTTCCACATCGATTTGAAAAGCGATACCGCTGCCAGGGGCATTGTCGAACTCACCATGCTCGGCGATGGTTTCAAGAATGCCGCGACACAGATGTTCCTCCACCAGCAACAGGATCAAGTCCCGCTGGCTGTCCAGGGACAGACCGAAAAAGGTCTTACCCTTGTTCAATCCCTCGCCGCGGGCCTGATTCAACACAGTGGAACCGGTAGCGCCGGCGTCCCGGGCAGCCTCCAGAATTTTCTGTGTTTTATCGTCCTCCACCAGGACGCAGATCAGTTTGAAATGCATGGTCGATGTCCCCTTGTGCCTCGGGTCAGCAATTGTTCAGACCTTCCTTAAGGAAGGTCTGAACAATTGATACGAATAGCGTTTCGGTCCACAAGGGCGCAGATGCGAGGCTCCCGGCGCAGCGCCATAGTCATTCTATGGCCAAGCCGGGAAACGCGGCAGATGTGCCCTTGTGGGCGAAACCCCAGCGGGGCCGGGCCTTTGCGCCCCTCGTACCACGTTGCACCTCGCTCATTGGCAGCAAGCCAACTTCGCTCGGTGCGCCTTGTACGAGGGAGCGCAAAGACGCCGGCGCGGTCGCAGCAATTGTTCAGACCTTCCTTAAACATCGCGCTTGCTCCGCTTTGACATCCATTCAGCAATTTGCGCGTAACCCATGACGGTGATGATTGGAAAAAGGCTGGCGAATGCGATGAGTCCAAACCCGTCCAGCAGCGGACTTCTACCAGGCACACTGGATGCCAGTCCAAGTCCCAGTGCCGCGACCAGCGGCACCGTCACCGTAGAGGTGGTCACACCGCCCGAATCATAGGCCAGCGCGATGATGCTGCGTGGCGCAAACAGAGTTTGAATCATAACGACGATATAGCCTGCGATGATGTACCAGTGCAGCGGCGTGCCGGTGACGATGCGGAACGTCCCCAGTGCAATGCCAAAGGCGACACCAACCGCAACCGCCACCCGCAATCCCCAGGTGCCCACGCCACCGGCTGAAACCTGATTGGCCTTGATCGCCACCGCGATCAGGGACGGCTCGGCAATGGTGGTGGCGAAACCGATGGAAGCAGCGAACAGATAGACCCAGCCGTAGTGTCGCCAATCCGTTGCCTGACTGGCCGAAATGCCCAGAAACTCGATGTTGGTGAGTTGCTCAGCCATCAGCTTACCGATGGGGAACAACGCCTGCTCAAGACCCTGAAGAAAGAACGCAAGCCCCAGCAGCACGGCGATGAACCCCGAGGCCACGGCACCCGGATTGGGCAACGGGCGGCGCAAAACCAGAAAACGGAACCCAAACAGAATCACCACGATCGGCAGTACATCCCACACGGTGGACAGCAGCGTGTCGAGAAACGAATGCACAGCGTTCAAACCAGCATGCCGTAGCCCATGACGAAAATCATCGGGGTGAGGGAGGCGAATGCGATCAGACCAAAGCCATCGACCATCGGATTGCGCCCGGCGATGCTGCTGGCGAGGCCAACACCCAGCGCCGTCACCAAAGGCACGGTTATGGTCGAGGTGGTCACACCGCCGGAATCATAAGCGATGCCGATGATCTCGGGTGGCGCAAACCCGGTCATGATCACCACACCGACATAGCCCCCAATGATTAAATACTGGACCGGCCAGCCCTTGATGATGCGGATCACGCCAAGCACGATGGCAAACCCGACGGATAAGGCCACCGTGTAACGGAGCCCGGTTGCGTAGCGCTCCTCCGCGTCGGTGGAGTCCTGGATGATACCGCCGGCCCGTGCGATCTCGCCAGCTTCCGCGGCCACTGCGATCAGCGCCGGCTCGGCCACGGTGGTGCCAAAACCGAGGCAGAAGGCAAACAGCAATAGCCACACGACATTGCCCTTGCGGGCAAAATCGTAGGCCATGGCCTCACCGATGGGAAACAGACCGACTTTCAGGCCGTAGACAAACAAACTGAGCCCGATCACCACCATCAGGGTGCCGGTCAGGAGGTCGACGAGATCCGGCAACGGCTGGCGCAGAACCGCGAGTTGAAAGAAGGCGATGACGGCAATGATGGGCAACAGATCGCGGAAGCTGTCAAACAGCGAGATGCCGAGATGGCGTAGCACGGCGCTCACAGGCGATGCCGGCGACGGGACAGACTATCGGCCGCACTATGGTCGGCCCAAGGCCTTTGCGCCAGCCCCTCGCCAAGAACCCAATGACGTCTCGCCGAACCGCCAAAGCGACCCATTAGTCGATGCCCCACAACCATCCGCATCGCGCAAGTATGCGTGTTGAGCGGCCCGGAAAAAACCATTTCCCGGAAAAAGCTCCAACGGCCGCGCAGGCCGGTATGGCTTTGGACGCCAGGTCTGAGGAGCCTCTGATCTATTCGTGAACGTGCATCTTGGAACTGAAATGCACAGCTTCATCGTTGCAAATCTTGGCAATAGAACAACTATTAGCCGTGATCTGCGCCTTGAATCCGCGCATTTCACCCTCCAATCTGCTTCATCCAGAATAAATCAGAGCCTCCCTAATATGATTCCCCGCGGCTCAGGTGCGTTGCGCACCGTAGAACAGGTTGACCACATGACGTGCCTCGGCGAAGAAAAGCCAGCGCTCAACAGCCAGACCCGCCAATATCGAAAATACCGTCATCAGCGCCAGGACGCCCATTCCGTTCTGCAGCAGCAGAACCATCAACGCCATGGGAATCACGAAGGCCAGGGCATACACCACCAGGCGTAGACGATGGACCAGGGATATCGGTGCCTGGTAACCGAACTCCTTGTTCAGGAAGGCGCCGCTACTTTGACCCGACTCGAACAAGCGCACACCGGCCCGGGTAAATCCGGTGGCAGTATTGATGGTTGAGCCCTGGGGCTTACCGATCCAGAAGTAGTAAATCAACTTACCAATGCCGGCCGCAACCAGGAGCGTAAGCGTGGTGGTGGCCACCGTGACAAGGGCCGGGCCCTTGGTATAGGCCAGAACCGTGGTCAGCAGAACCCCGCCGCTGGCAAGCCCCATCAGCAGGTAGTTGGCCGGCACCAAGGAAGTGTTCCACTGACGGATGGTGCGTAAACAGGCGTAGATCATGCCGGTGGAAAACACCACCGCGACGGCAAGTAGGATGGTGAGCACCGCCATACCCTGAAGCGCCCCGGTCATGGCCCCGTCCAGAAACCACAGCCCGCCGAAGTAAAGGATGGCAACCGGGTAAAACAGGACCGCAAACACCCCCTCGCGTGACAGCCAGGACGTTCGGAAGCGGTTAAATGCGCGCCACGCGTTTCGCGGATTGGCCAAATGGAACGTGGACGAGAGTAATCCGACGGTGGCCAACACCAGACCGAGTCCGCCCGCGGTCATGGTCTCCCCCAGGCTGAGGCCGCCACCAATGCCGAAGGCACTGAATAGCGCGGCCAGAATCACCAGTCCGAATCCGGCGCCGGAGGCGACGGTAAATACAATCACTGAAATTGCGGGATGCATGGCGTCTGGTCCGTTTGGGGTGGTTTCGGCTGCGTTCCGTTCAACAACTCAACTTAGCGGCACATACCTCGCGATCTGCCGGGCTTACTTGGCAATCGCTTTGGCCATCCACTCCTTCAGCTTGTCCTGCAGGCTGACGAGGGGGTTTTCCGCCTGTTGCGCCGGCGGTTGGACACGGGGAGGCAGGTAGTGATTGGTCGGGTTGTAGCCCAGTTCGGGCATGGACTGAAAACCGCCCCGTTCGCGCACCACGGTGCTGACCGCGGAGTCAGGATCGTCCAGGTCACCGAAGTAGCGTGCGCGGGTCGGGCAGGTCAATACACAGGCCGGCTGCCGCTCCGCCTCGGGCAATACCTCGTCGTATATGCGGTCCACACATAGAGTGCACTTCTTCATGGTGCCGGAGGCCTGATCCAACTCCCGCGCACCATAGGGGCAGGCCCAGGCGCAGTAGTTGCACCCCATACATTTGTCCTGGTCAACCAGAACGATGCCGTCCTCGGGACGCTTGTAGGACGCCCCGGTGGGGCACACCGTGACGCATTCCGCAGTCTCGCAATGCATGCAGGACATGGGGAAGTTGACGGTTTTGCTTTGCGGATACTCCCCCACCTCAAAGCTGCGGATACGATTGAACCAGACGCCGCTGGGATCGGCGCCGTAGGGATCATAATCGGTGAGCGGCCCGGTAGTGCCCGAACTGTTCCACTGCTTGCAGGCCACGGCGCAGGCGTGACACCCCACACACACGTCCAAATCGATGACTAAGCCCAGACGCACGGATCAGCTCCTTGTCAGAATGTCTTTCAGGGAGCGGCGCAGATTGACCGCTTTGTGAGTCTGGTACCGCAGCTCGTCGGGGGACTCGCTCTGACCCGGTAGCGGTTTGATGGTGTCGAACTCGGGCCAGGAACATTCCGCCCCGTCGGTGGCGGGCGTGATTTTGACCTTTAGATCGTACCAGGCGGCCTGCCCGGTGACCGGGTCAGAGTTGGTGATTCGGCGGTCGCCGCTGCCCGGCGGCAGCAACTCCGAGATCAGGTGATTCATCAGGAAACCGCGCCGGGATTCCGGGGCGTCCGCCGACAGGCCCCAGGCGCCGGATTGTTTGCCGATGGCGTTCCAGGTCCAGACGGTGTCTTCCTGACACCCTTCCATCAGCTTCACCTGAACCCGAATCCGGCCGTTGTGAGACTCCACCCAAACCCAACTTTCGTCGGCAATCCCCATCCGCTGGGCGCGCCCGCGGTTCATGTACAGATAGTTCTGGGCGGTGATCTGGCGCAGCCAGGCGTTCTGGGAATCCCAGGAGTGGTACATGTGCATGGGCCGCTGATTGACGGCGTGAAACGGATACTCCTGCTCCGACACCGCCGCTTCTTCCAGCGACAGGTACCAGATGGGCAACGGGTCGAAGTAGTCCACCAGGCGTTGCTTGTCCTGAGCATCGGTGGGCATGGGACCGTCGTACAGGCCCTGCCCCGCCAGGCGAAATCGCTGCAAGGTCTCTGAATACAGTTCCATCAAGATGGGCTCGGCGGTGGCATTGAAACCAACCTCCTTGGCCCAATTCAGATAGTCGCGATTGGCGAATCGATAGAAGCGCTGGTTTTCCGGCAGGTGGTGCTGGAAAAAACACTGATTCTCGCGATACCGCTCCCATTGATCCGGGTTCGGTTCGCCACGCATGGACTTCTCACCCTGCTCGCCTCGCCAACCGGCAAGAAAGCCAATGCCTGGCGCTTTTTCCCAGCGGCTGATGAAGTCAGTGTAGCCCGCGTACTTAGGCTGCCCCTGATCATCAGTGAAGGCGGGGAATCCCAACCGTCCAGCCAGATCCACCAGCACCTCCTGCCAGGGCCTGACGTTGCGATCCGGCTCGATCACCGGGTAGCGGATTGAATCGCAGGGCGAGTCCGGGTCCGAAATCGGGCGGTCCAACATGGAGATGGCGTCGAAGCGCTCCAGGTAGGTTGTGTCCGGCAACACCAGGTCGGCGAAATTCACCGTCTCTGAGTGGAAACTGTCCACCACCACCAGGAACGGAATTTTGTAGCCGCCGTCATCATTCTTGGCCCTCAGCATGTCCTGGATGTCTCCCGTATTCATGGTGGAGTTCCAGGCCATGTTGGCCATAAAGAAAATCAGGGTGTCGATGGGATACGGGTCGCCGTTGACCGCATTGGTGATCACCATGTGCATGAGGCCATGGTTGGCAATCGGCGCCTCCCAGGAATAGGCCTTGTCAATGCGCAGCGGTCGACCCTGGTCGTCGATGACCAGATCCTCGGGCATGGTTGGGAAACCCAACGGCGGAGACGACAGAGGCGTACTGGGCGCGGTGTGTTTGGCCGGCTTGATGGGCGGCGGCACATGGCGCGGGAACGGCGCCTTGGCGCGATGCCCTCCGGGTACATCGACAGTGCCCAGCAGAATCTGCAGCAAGTGCAGGGCGCGGCACGTCTGAAAGCCATTGGAGTGCGCGGATATCCCACGCATGGCGTGCATGGAAACCGGTCGGCCGACAAATTTGTCGTGTTTGCGACCTGCCCAGTCGGTCCACTCGCATTCGATCTCGATGGTTTCCTTGAAGGCCACGTGGGCCATTTCCAGGGCCAATCGTTCGATTTGCTCCGCCGGCACCCCGCATACCTTGGCGGCGTGCTCAGGCGCATACTGAGAATCGAGATACTTTTCGGCAATCAGTTGCATCACCGGTTTGACCGGTCGGCCGTCGGGCGCCACGTACTCACCGAACAGGGCCGGTGTGATGTCCGGTTCCATGCCGTTCACGAAGCCGCCGTTTACGTTGTCCCAGGCCAGTGGCTGTCCATCGGCATCGCGCAGTATCATGCCGTCCCCGCGTTCGCCCGGGGTCTGCACCACCAGGAACGGCGCGTTGGTATAGCGCACCAGAAAGTCCCAGTCGAACTGCTCGCGGGACAAGAGCACATGGACCATGGACAGTGCCAGGGCGCCATCGGTGCCGGGTTTGATCGGCACCCATTCGTCGGCCACAGCCTGATATCCGGTTCGGACCGGATTGATGGACACAAACTTGCCGCCCCGGCGCTTGAGTTTTTCGATGCCCAGTTTGATCGGATTCGAGGCGTGGTCTTCGGCCACCCCCCAGAGCATGAAGTATTTGGTTCGATCCCAATCCGGATCGCCGAACTCCCAGAAGGCGTGGCCCATCATGTAGAGGCCGGCGGCCGCCATGTTGACCGAGCAGAAACCGCCGTGGGCCGCCCAGTTGATGGTGCCGAACTGCTGTGCCCACAAGCCGGTGAGGGCCTGCATCTGGTCCCGCCCGGTAAAAAAAGCGAGTCTCTTAGGGTCGGTCTCCCGGATGTTGCGGAGCCGGGCCGTGAGTTCGTCCAGGGCTTCGTCCCAGGAAATCTCCTCGAACACGCCGGCACCCCGCTCGGTGCCGGGCTTGCGCCGCATCGGGTTGCGCAACTTGGCCGGCGAAATCTGTTTCATGATGCCGGCGTTGCCCTTGGCGCAGAGCACACCCTGATTCACTGGATGCGCACGATTGCCGCGGATGAAGCGCACCTGGTTGTTCTCAACCGTGACTTCAATGCCACAGCGGCAGGCGCACATGTAGCAGGTGGTGTATTTCTTTTCCTGCTTACTGTGATCTTCGAATTGGGGAAGCGCGGTCAAGAGTCCCTCTCCGGGCATCGGATTGCGGAGCAAGTCTGCGCCGCAGCACTGCAACAGGACAACCGAATATTATGAATTTCGCCATAAGCCGGCCTTATCCGGGCGCCGCGGTCTGATATGGCCGGCCCGGCACACAGGCCAAGACGCTTGACACAGGTCAGCCCATAAACCGATGAATCATGGCAGGGTGGGGGTAGCGCCGGAAGGCTTTCGGGGGCAGAAGGAGGTGATATGAACACAGAGATCATTGGCCAGGTCTGGGACGCGGCCGCCGGCAAACGCATCGACATCATAGAGACTTTCTACGGGCGTTTTTTTGAACGCCATCCCCAGTACAAGCGCCATTTTCCGGAAACCATGGACCATCAGATGGAGAAGATGGTGGACGCCATCAGCACGCTGGCGCGCTGTGCTGAGAACCCGGCCGTTCTCCATCCTCATTTGCTCAAAATCGGCCGGGCCCATAAAGCCTATGGCCTGAACAGTACGGATCTACACAATTTCAAGGCGATCTTTGTCGAAGCGGTTGCAGACGCCTGCCCGGATATCTGGAATCCTCAGTGTGAGCGCGCCTGGAACGACGCCTTCAACGAAGTGATCATCCCGGCCGTGGAGGAGGGCTTGCGGACCTGAGCCGTTCAGTTCTCCCGAATCCCCCCCCCGGGTGAAACGGCTTGGCGAGACCCGACGCCGACGCCTCTGACGGGACTCAATTTCGCGCGGGCATGGTATGGTACCGCGCGGTGTATGAGCGGCACGGAGCCCCTTCAGGCTCAACTGTCGCTACCCGCACAGGCATGAGGGATGATCGTCTATGAAGATCGAACGCGTCTGCATTCTCGGAGGCACCGGGTTCGTAGGTCACCACCTGGTCACCGCGATGGCCAACAGCGGTCGCCAGGTTCGGGTGCTCAGCCGTCGCAGAGAGCGTCATCGCGAGAATCTGGTGCATCCCACGGTGGAAATCGTCACCGCCAGGGTTCGCGACATCGAGGCGCTGACCAGCCGTTTTGAAGACATTGACTGCGTGGTGTACCTGCCGGGAATCCTCAACCAATCCAAGCAAGCTCAGTTTCGCGATGTTCACGTGGATTTTCCGCGAGAGGTGAGCGAGGCGTGTATCAAGGCGGGCGTAAAGCGCATTCTGCACATGAGTGCGCTGAATGCCGACACCGCAAACGGCGCCAGCGAGTACCTGCGCACCAAGGGCGAGGGCGAGGACATCATGCATCTGGCGGCCGGTGCCGGGATTCAGGTCACCAGTTTCCGCCCGTCGGTGATATTCGGGCACGACGACAGCTTTTTTAATCGATTTGCGGATTTACTGCGCATCAGTCCGGTGATGCCCCTGGCCTGCCCCGACGCGCGCTTCGCCCCGGTTTACGTGGGTGACGTGAGCGAGGCGTTCGTCAACGCACTCGAGAACGCCGCCAGTTTCGGCAAACGCCTTGAGCTGTGCGGGCCGGACATCTACACGTTGAAGCAGCTGGTGGAGTACACCGCCCGGATGCTGGGCACCAAACGGCTGGTGCTGCCGTTGTCCCAAGGTCTATCCGAGGCCATGGCCAAGGTCATGCAATACGCGCCCGGCACACCGCTGACGCCAGACAACGTCAAATCCATGCAGTTGGACAGCGTATGCACCGAAAACGGCTTTGCCGTATTCGACATGACGCCGCAATCGGTCCAGTGCATCATGCCCGCCGCATTGCAAAATAGAACCAGCCGGGGCCAGTACGGGCGTTATCGCAAATCCGCCAACAGGGACTGAGCGTCGCCTGACAGCGCTTTGAGTCGGGCGTCCCGGGCGAGCTGATCAAGCTCACTCAGCGCCTGCACCTGTTCGTAGAATCGGGGGAGCGACTCGCCGCTGAGTTCAAACAGGCGCCTGAAGGCGGGCACCCACCGATGATATGCGGACAGCGCCACGAACCAGGCGTTGTTGGGACCCGTCGCCATGACCGGATCGAAGCCGTCAAAGTCGTCCCATCGCCGTTTCCAGTCCGCATAGGCGGACTGGGCCTGAGACAGCGCGGCTTGCTTGCGGGCACGCTTCTCGGCGTCATCGATCGCTGCGGCATAGGTTGTTTCCAGAACCTGCCGGGTTCCGCTCATGAGCTCGATAAACGCCTCCCGGCGGGCCCGCTCACGCCGGTAGGCCAAACCCTCGTCCGAACGCCCGAACATGGCCAGCCAGCGCTCCGCACCGAGCTGGCCCACCGCGGTGGCGAAGGATTCGTTGAAGGCCGTGTCGTCGGCGATGTAAAGCCTTTGATGGGCCAACTCATGGAACATCAACTCAGCTACCCGACCCCGGGACCAATGCACGAACGTATTCAGCAGCGGATCATCGAACCACCCCAGAGTCGAGTAGGCCGGCACGCCACCAGCCCAGGTTTCGTAGCCTTCGGTGCCCAGGGCCGCCACCATCCGATTTGCATCGGCTTGATTGAAATAACCCCGGTAGGTGACGCAGCCCACCACCAAAAAGCACCATTCCTTGGGCTGCAACGACAATTCAGGCGCGGCGAACACGTTCCAAACCAGATAGGGCCGCTCAACATCGGCATACAGCCGATAGCTGCCATTATCGGGCAGGCCCAAATCGGAGACGGCGAAATCGCGCATGCTGGCCAGGTCACCCAAGCGCGCGCGGAGTTCCGGCGGGGTGTCCTCGGCGGCCATGACCTGCCCCAACTCGCGGCGTTTGGACATCAGGTCCAGGTGCCCGGATACCGCCTGCCCGTAGTAGGACAGGGAGGTGCACGCGGATGCGCCCAGCACACCCGCCAGCAGTGCAATCCAGGCGGCGATGCCACAGCGTCTTTTCGTCAAGCCAGGCCACATGGCGCTATGCTACTCCAGCCGGGGCTGAAGCAACGAGCGCGAATGGAAATCTATCTGGTGGGCGGTGCGGTGCGCGACCGACTGTTGGGCCTGGAGCCCAAGGAACGGGATTGGGTCGTGGTGGGCGCCCAGCCGCGAACGCTGAGCGAACAAGGCTATCGTCAGGTGGGTAAGGACTTCCCGGTGTTTCTGCATCCCGAGACCGGTGAGGAATACGCCCTGGCGCGAACCGAGCGCAAGACCGCTCCGGGTTACCACGGCTTCCACTTCCACGCCGCACCGGACGTCACCTTGGAACAGGACCTGTTGCGTCGCGATTTGACCATCAATGCCATAGCGCAAACCGAAGACGGGGAGCTGATCGATCCGTTCGATGGCCGCATCGACCTGGACCGCCGCATTTTGCGGCATGTTTCGCCGGCATTCGTCGAAGACCCGGTCCGTATACTGCGGGTGGCGCGCTTTGCCGCCCGATTTGGATCCATGGGTTTCAGCGTTGCGCCGGAGACCTTGGCCCTGATGCGGGATGTGGTGTCCGCGGGTGAGGTCGATCACCTGGTGCCGGAACGAATATGGGCCGAAACCGCACGCGCATTGAGCGAAGCCAACCCGGAACGTTTCATCGAGGTGCTGCGAAGCTGCGGCGCGCTGGCCCGAGTTTTCCCGGAGATCGACCGACTTTTCGGGGTACCGCAGGCTGCCCGATACCATCCGGAGATCGACTGCGGCGCCCATGTACTGATGTGCCTGGCCCGGGCCGCGGGAATGGGCGCATCCGTCCCGGTCCGATTCGCGGTCCTGGTGCACGACCTGGGCAAAGCCGACACGCCGGTGGCGCAATTGCCCTGTCACCGAGGACACGAGGCGCGCAGCATCCTGTTGGTGAACGCGCTGTGCGATCGACTGAGGGTACCCAACGATCATCGCGATCTCGCCCTGCTGGTGGCGGCATGTCATAGCCAGTGTCATCGCGCCTTGACCTTGTCACCGGTCGCCATGTTGGCACTGCTGGACGCGGCGGATGCCTTTCGCCGCCCGGAACGTCTGGATGCCCTGCTGCAGGCCTGCGAGGCAGACGCCCGGGGCCGTACCGGGCTGGAAAGCCACCCTTACCCTCAGGCGGAACGCATAAGTCAGGCACGCAAGGCCGCAGCCCAGATCCAGGCCGGGCCTTTCGTCCGCAAGGGATTGACGGGGCCGGCCGTAGGGGCAGCCATACAACACGCCCGCATCGAGGCAATCCGTGTCCAGCAAGGGAAGGTCTGAACAATTGCTGCGATCGCGCCGGCGTCTTTGCGCTCCCTCGTACAAGGCGCACCGAGCGAAGTTGGCCCAAGGCAAATACGTGAGCTGCCAATGAGCGAGATGCAACGCGGTACGAGGGGCGCAAAGACCCGGCCCCGCTGGGGTTTCGCCCACAAGGGGCGCAGGGCTTGGAATCGTTGGATTGAAACGCAGCTGCGGCATCTACCGCACACTCAACGCATGCCGTAAAGATTCAAAGGCTGCCTATAAAAACACCATCAGCAGTATCAGGCCCAGAGCGAGCCGGTAAACGATGAACGGCATCATACCGATGCGCTGTATCAGCCTCAGGAACCAGTCGATGCAGACATAGGCGCTGAGGGCCGACAAGACGCTTCCGAGCACCAGGGTCTGCCAATCCACCGGATCGGCCTGCTCAAGCAAACTCAAGAGTTTGAAACCACCCGCCAGCACAATCACGGGTATGGACAGCAGAAACGAAAACCGGGCCGCGCCGGATCGGTCCAGCCCAAGCGCCAGCGCTGCGGTGATGGTGATGCCAGACCGCGAAGTGCCGGGCACCAGCGCCAGGGCCTGCGCGCAGCCTATGATCAGCACATCACGCCAGTTCAGGCTATGTTCAGTGCGGCTCTTGGCGCCGGCTGCGTCCGCCCACCAGAGGGCCAGACCGAAACCGATGGTGGTGGCAGCGATGACCAGCGGTGAGCGGAGATGGGCCTCGATCTGATCTCCCATCAACAAACCGGCCAGGCCCACCGGGATGGTGCCCAGGATGACACCCCAGGCGAGCCGACTGTCGCCAATCGTCTTACGATGCGCCACCGACGCCACCCAGTCTCCCGTCATGCTGAGCAAATCCCGGCGAAAGTACCAGACCACGGCGCTGAGCGTGCCCACATGAACCGCCACGTCGAAGGCCAGCCCCTGATCCGGCCAGCCGAACAGTCGTGGCACCAGAATCAGATGCGCCGAACTGGATATGGGCAGGAACTCGGTAAAACCCTGCACCACTGCCAATACAATGGCTTGTATAAGATCCAAATCAGTCTCCGGGCGGACACCGGTGGCCCGCATTCAGTTTACCGGCCCGCAAAACAAGTGGACTGGGGGCAAGCCAAGCACCCGGAGAAGGTTCTCAGGCCAGTGCCCCGTACCATAAGCACGTTGCATTTCAGCGGGGCGAGGAGCGCCCAGGCGCCAGGCGAGCGGCGGGCGGGCGGGCGGCGCAGGACTAGAGCCGGTGACGTTGATCCTGCGCAGCGAATCCGCACAACGGTCCCGTCAGTCCGCGACCAAGCGCCATGACCTTGAATCGCTCGCCCATTTCACCGGGCATGATCAGGGTCTGGGCATGACGTGCCCGCTGAACCTGGCTAAACGGGTCGTCCGACGCGTCAACCGCGAGACGCCCATCAAGCCCCGTGTTGAGCAGAAACCATGCCTGGGTGGTATAGCCCAGCAGATCTAAACCCGATGCCAGGGCCGCGTCGGCCACCGCAGTGAAATCCACGCTGGCGCTGACGTCCTGGATGCCCGGGTAAATCAGCGGATCGCCGTGGGCCCGTTGCCGGTAGTGACACATCACGGTGCCGGCACGGCGCTGAGCATGGTAGTACTCTGCACGGGGATAGCCATAGTCAATCAGCAACACCAATCCTTGGCCAAGGGTGTCGGACACGCTTCGGACCCATGGCTCCAACGCGGGATTGAACTCAGACTCGTAGCCCTGGGGCAGCGACACAGACAGCCGGTTCTGGATGGCATGGACGGCGTGGGTCAAATCGGGATCGGGGGGCATTAACTGCCAAACGAAACCCTGTTCCCGCCAACACACACCGACCGGCCGGGCCGCCCCGGATTCGGTCACCCGAAATCGACGGACTGGCATCGCGTCCAGCACCTCGTTGGCCAGAATGACACCATCGGTCGGTTCAGCCGGCAGCGCAGACAACCAGGTCACCCTCTGCAACAACCGAGGCGTGCGGGTTTCCAGGGTCTGCCGCTGACGGGCCCGCAACTCGGGGCTGGGCTCCAGGATCGAATAGCGCCTGGGCAGACAATCCAATCGGGCCAACTCCGCCAGGAGATCGGCGGCCATTGCGCCCGAGCCCGCACCCAGTTCCAGCACGGTGTCACCGCTTTGCCGCAAAACCTCCGCCACCTGCTGCGCCAGGCATTGGGAAAACAGCGAAGTCAACTCGGGTGCGGTCACAAAATCACCACCCGGACCAAACTTGCGGGCCCCCGCCACGTAATACCCAAGACCCGGCGTGTACAGCACCGCATCCATGTACTGATCGAAACCAATCACACCGCCCGCGGCGCGTATTGCGTTTCGGACCACAGTTTCGAGTTGCGCGCTAAGCCGGGCAGCCTCGGCATCGGGTGCGGGCAGGCCGCCGCTGGCGGTCATGGTCCTGTGCCCTCGATCAAGCGAGAATACCTAAGCCATCCGCGCATTCGCGTACCAGAGGATGGCGACATGGGTAGACGCCAGCCGGGAACTTAGGCGGTGATTTCATATCAAGTTAGAGTGCCGGAACACAGAGCTTGAGGGACAGGACGTTGGAGCATAAACCAGGAGACCTTGCGGGCAAAACCGCCCTGATCACAGGGTCTGCACGCCGCATTGGCGCCTGCATAGCGGATCATCTGCACCGGGCCGGCATGAACCTGGTGTTGCACCACAGGGCGTCGTCCGCCGAAGCCGAGGCCCTGTGCGCCGATTTCAATCAGCGACGACCCGGCTCCGCCAGCACTGTGGGGGCCGACCTGATGAGGACGGCGGCGCTGCCGAAACTGGTGGATCACACCGTATCCTGTTTTGGCGGCCTGGATGCGCTTATAAACAACGCCTCGACGTTCTATCCGACCCCGGTTGGCGCCGTAACGGAGCA
The DNA here is from genome assembly GCA_963783675.1 of uncultured Gammaproteobacteria bacterium. Taxonomy (GTDB): domain Bacteria; phylum Pseudomonadota; class Gammaproteobacteria; order Competibacterales; family JAHEDQ01; genus JAHEDQ01. The sequence continues at coordinate 481,148 of CAWAOU010000024.1, read as the reverse complement.
TCAGTGGGAGGATTTGATGGGCGCCAATCTGAAAGCGCCGTTTTTTCTGAGCCAGGCCGCGGCGCCGGCGCTTGGCCTCCGCAACGGAACAATCGTGAACATCGTCGATATTTATGCCGACCGGCCGCTGGATGAGCACCCCGTGTATTCAGCCGCCAAGGCTGGATTGGCCATGCTGACCCGTTCTCTGGCCCGGGAACTCGGCCCGGAGATTCGGGTGAACGGGGTCTCACCGGGTGCGATACTGTGGCCCGAGCAGGCCCAATCTTCGGACGATCAGACCCGAATCCTGAACCGAACCCCACTGGCCCGCTGCGGCGAACCGGCTGACATCGCCCGGGCTGTGCACTTCCTGTTGGCCCAAGCGCCTTACATCACCGGGCAGATTATTGCCGTGGATGGCGGGCGATCCACGTCGATGTGACAGGCCAGTCGACACAGGACTTGCACAATCCCGGGCGGGATCTTCTAAACTGTGGCGCGTCCCAGACAGCTTTCACCGAATCGATATTCATGCAAAAAACTCTGTTGTTGTTTCTTCTTGCCCTGCTCAGCGCAACCGCGCCGGCGCAGACGACCCGGTACGTTACCGATCAGCTCAGGCTTGAGGTGCGCTCCGGCCCGAGTACCGGCCATCGGATCGTGCGCTATCTGGAAAGCGGGACTCCGGTCACCATCCTGGAGACATCCGAAGGCTACAGCCGGGTCCAGGTGGAGGGCGCCGGCGAGGGGTGGATACTCGCCCGGTACCTGATGGACGAACCGGCGGCGCGCACTCAGCTCGATGCCGCGCTGTCCGCAGTGGAGCGGATCAGGACGGAGAATGAAACCCTCAGCAGCGAGTTGACGGAGGTCCGCAGCGCAGGTCAGAGCGTGACTTCGGCCCGCAACGAACTGGAGCAGCAGAACCAGCAGCTCAGTACCGAGTTGGCTGATATCCGCCGGACCGCCGCGGCAACGCTTGCCATCGAAGAGCAAAATCAGGAGCTTCAAGTCAAAGTGGTGGAGATGGAACGCGAGATGCAACTCGCGCTTCAAGAGAACGCCACCTTGGGCGATCGACGGGATAGAGATTGGTTCGTAGCCGGCGCCGGCGTGTTGCTCGGCGGCATGATTCTGGGCTTGGTGTTACCAAGAATGCGCTGGAAAAAACGGCGTGGCTGGGGCGAGATCTGAGTCTCGGGCTCTCACTTAGAGCCTGAGATTGACCGGCTCCAGCGCACTGTCGGCGCCATCAAAACCGCGCCACAGCTCGGAGAACGTTGTTCCCAACACCGGGTGTTTTCGGCTTCCGGCCAACTCGGCCAGCGGTCCCAACACAAATGCATACTCGGTAATTTCATCCCGCGGAATGGCCAGAGGCGCTTCCTCCAGAACCAAATCGTCATACAGCAGCAGGTCCAGGTCGAGGGTTCTGGGTCCCCACTTGTTGCCGCTTCGCACCCGTCCATGACGATCCTCGACTGTGCGCAGGGCCTCCGCCACCACATGGGCATCCTCATTGGTGTCCAAAGCGGCGACCAGATTGTAGAAATCATCGCCCTCGAACCCCACCGGCGCGGTACGGTACACCTTGGACAGCTGTATACGCCCGAAGCGCGCCCTCAGCATGGTGACTGCGCTCTTCACATTGTCCGCGGGGTCGACGTTGCTGCCGACACTGACGAAGACTCTGGCCATATTCAGTTCGTTGCGCTCCGCTCTATCAGAATACCCACGTCGCGGGAGCCCCGCACCGCACCCGGTTTGCTCAATCGGACTTTGACCCAGGGTACATGGAATTCGTTCAAGACAATCTCGGCCACCTTTTCCGCCAGGGTCTCCACCAGCTGGAACTCGCTTTCACCCACGAACTGTATCAGGCGCTTGGCGATGGCTTTATAGTTCAGCGTGTCGTCGATGGAATCGGTCGCCGCGGCACGACGTATGTCAGTCGCCATTTCCAGGTCAATGGCGACGGTTTGCTTTATCTTGCGCTCCCAGTCGTAGATGCCGATGACAGTTTCTATCCTCAGGTCGCTCAGAAAAATGATATCCATAGGGACTCCGAAGGAAAGGATTCGGCGGCACTATAGCGGCTGGCGTGCAAGGGACCAACGGGGCCGCTTGACCGGGCGCCCCCTGGTGGATCAAATACGAGCATGCTCATAGACGTCCTCGCCATCATCGGCGCCTACCTGATCGGATCGGTGTCGACCGCCATCCTCACCTGCCGAGCGATGGGATTGCCGGACCCGAGAATTGGCGGGTCGGGTAACCCCGGCGCCACCAACGTGCTGCGCATCGGGGGCAAGAAAGCGGCCATCATTACCTTGATCGGGGATTTACTGAAGGGCTTGATTCCGGTTCTGCTCGCCCACCGCATCGGTGTGTCCGGTCTGCCGCTGGGCCTGGTGGGCCTGGCCGCGTTCCTGGGGCATCTGTACCCAGTGTACTTCGGCTTCCAGGGGGGCAAAGGCGTGGCGACCGCGGGCGGCGCGATCTTGGGCTTGTCACCCGCAACCGCCGGAGCCGCGCTGATCACCTGGGCGGCAGTGGCCGGATCAACTCGCTACTCATCCTTGGCGGCGCTGGTTGCTGCCGTGCTGAGTCCCGTTTTCATGTGGCTGCTCGGGGCCCCCGCAGCGTACCAGCCCTCGGTGCTGATCATCGTGGCGCTGCTGATTTGGCGACACCGGGAGAACATTCAGCGTTTGCGTGAGGGGCGCGAGAGCCGCATCGGCGGCAAGAGTTGAAACATCTCTGCTCTATTGGTGAACGGGCATCTTGGGACTTAAATACACAGCTGCATCGACGCAATCTACTTCGTCCAGAATCATTGTAGAGTCTCCCTAAACGGGACTCAGGCTCTCCAGGGTCCAACGGGCCCGGGCCTGTATCAGAAGCGGTTCATGCTGGCCGGCCTGCAACCGAAGGCAACCTGCGTAGGCGATCATCGCCCCGTTGTCGGTACAAAAATCCGGGCGCGGGAAGTAGACCTGACCATCCAGTTCATCGACCAGGTCTCGCAATCGTGACCGCAGCCTCTGGTTGGCACCGACACCGCCGGCAACCACCATTGTCCGCAGTCCGGTTTCAAGCAGTGCGCGACGACATTTTATAAAAAGCGTGTCGGCTACCGCCTCCTCAAACGCACGGGCCAGATCCGCCTTATCCTGTTCGCTGCCGCTGCTGGCGGACCAGGCGGTCACGACCGCTGTCTTGAGCCCACTGAAGCTGAAATCCAGTCCCGGCCGGTCAGTCATTGGCCTGGGCAGACGAAACCGCGTGGGCTCACCCTGCTCGGCCAGGCGCGCCAGGGCCGGCCCCCCCGGATAGCCCAGGCCCAGTAGTTTGGCGGTTTTGTCAAACGCCTCTCCCGCCGCATCATCCAAGGTATCCCCAAGGATTCGGTATCGCCCCACGCCCTCCACTTGCACCAGCATGCTATGGCCACCCGAGACCAGCAGGGCGATGAAGGGGAAATCGGGCCGTTCGTCTTCCAACATCGGGGCAAGCAAGTGCCCCTCCATGTGATGAACGCCAACCGCCGGAATCCCCAGCCCCCAGGCGAAACTGCGTCCGAACGCAACCCCAACCAGCAACGCGCCCACCAATCCGGGGCCTGCCGTGTAGGCGATGCCGCCCAGGTCGGCTGGGGACAGGTCAGCGGCCGCGAGCAGCCCCTCGATCAACGGTACCAGCTTGCGTACGTGATCGCGTGACGCCAGTTCCGGCACCACGCCGCCATAGTCTTTATGCAGAGCAACCTGGGAATAAAGATCGTGGGCCAACAGACCCCGGCGTTCGTCATACAACGCAACGCCGGTTTCGTCGCAGGAGGTTTCGATACCCAATACAAGCATGGTCCCATTCTCGGCGGCATCCGATCTATCGCGCAACTTGCTTTGCATTTGCCATACTCAAAGTCTAAAATCCGCGGCTCACTTAATTCGGGCCACCGAGAATCGAGGTTTAGACTGAATGCCTTCTGTGAAAGTCAAGGAAAACGAGCCGTTTGACATTGCGTTGCGGCGCTTCAAGCGCTCCTGCGAGAAAGCGGGCGTGCTGTCGGAGATTCGACGCCGTGAGTTCTACGAAAAACCGACCCAAGAGCGCAAACGCAAAAAAGCGGCCGCTGTGAAGCGCCACATGAAGAAGCTCTCGCGCGAACAGCAAAGACGCCAGCGCCTGTACTAAACCCGTCTCCACATCCCAAGCCCGTGCCCCTAAAGGACCGCATTCAGGACGACATGAAGGCCGCCATGCGGGCGCGCGACAAGCCGCGCCTGGGCGCCATCCGACTGATCATGGCCGCCATCAAACAGCGGGAAGTGGATGACCGGATCGAGGCGGATGACGAGCTGATTGTCGGCCTGCTCGAGAAAATGGCCAAGCAACGCAGGGAATCCATCAGTCAGTTCGAGGCGGCTGGCCGGGAAGACCTGATCGCCACCGAGCAGTCTGAATTGGCGGTGATCGCCGAATACCAGCCGGAACCCCTGGACGCCGAGAGCTTGACGGCACTGGTGGAGCAGGCCGTGGCCGAGACCGGCGCCAGCGGAATGCGGGACATGGGCCGCGTCATGGGCATCGTCAAGGCGAAAGCGCAAGGACGGGCCGACATGGCGGAAGTCAGCAAACAGGTCAAAGCGCGTCTGGCCGTCTGAGTCCCGCGACCCACCCTGGTGATGCAGGGGTATAGCGAGGACCGTGATGAGCGGACTGATTCCCCAATCGTTTATCGACGATCTGCTGGGCCGCGTCGATCTAGTCGACCTGGTCAACGGGCGCGTGCCCCTGAAAAAGTCAGGGCGCGAATTCTCCGCCTGCTGCCCGTTCCACAGCGAGAAGTCCCCCTCCTTCACCGTCAGTCCCAACAAGCAATTTTACCACTGCTTCGGGTGCGGCGCCCACGGCAACGCCATTGGCTTTCTGATGGAGTACGACCACCTTGAGTTCGTAGAGGCCATCGAGGAATTGGCGCGTACCGCAGGGGTCGAGATTCCGCGTCAGTCCACCCCCGCAAAACCCCGCACCGATCCCAACCTCTATGAGATTCTGGATGCCTCCAATGACATCTTCCGGCAACAGCTGCGCAGCCATCCGGAGCGTGCCCGGGCGGTGGAATATCTGAAAAGCCGCGGCCTAAGCAGCCAGGCGGTGACCGACGCGGGCATCGGCTTCGCACCGTCGGGTTGGGACAACCTTGGTAACGCGCTGCGCGGGCGGGGCGTGTCGGACGAACAGATGACTGCAGCGGGTCTGGTGATCGAGCGAGACAATGGCGGGGTCTATGACCGGTTTCGCAACCGGCTCATGTTCCCGATTCGTGACCGTCGTGGCCGGGTCATTGCGTTCGGCGGGCGCGTGCTGGGCGACGACACGCCGAAGTATCTGAACTCGCCGGAAACGGCCGCGTTTCAGAAAGGTCGCGAACTGTATGGCTTCTTTGAGGCCAGAAATCGCGAGCGGGCACTTGAGCGCATGCTGGTGGTCGAAGGCTATATGGACGTGGTGGCACTCAGACAGTTCGGCATCGGCTACGCGGTGGCCACGCTGGGCACGTCCACCAGCCGTGAGCATGTTGAAACCCTGTTTCGTACGGTACCGACCGTCGTGTTCTGTTTCGACGGCGACCGTGCCGGCCGCGATGCCGCCTGGCGCGCCCTGGAAAATGCGCTGCCCGTCATGCGCGGCGGTCGCCAGGCCCATTTTCTGTTCCTGCCGGATGGCGAAGACCCGGACAGCCTGGTACGAAAGGAAGGGCGCGAGGGCTTCGAGGCGCGATTGGACCAGGCTCGACCGCTGTCGGATTTCATGCTGCAAACCCTGGGCGACGGGATTGAAGTGGCCACCCCGGATGGCCGTGCGCGCATGTTGGAGCGTGCGCGGCCTCTGCTGAAACAGGTGCCCGGAGGCCCTTTCTGGGAACTGATGGTGGAACGCCTCGCGACCCTCACCCATATGTCAGCCGACCGGGTGCGCCGACTGCTGACGGACAAACACGCTGGATCGGTTGGGAAACATACCCCGAGCGCGAATGCAAACCGGACACCCGTCCGCCATGCAATCGCTTTGCTGCTCTACAAACCCGAACTCGCGGCTGAAGCGCCTGACCCGGAGCTGCTGCGAACGGTCCCGGAACGCGGCATCCCTCTGCTGTTGGAACTGCTTGAAATGTTGCGGTCCAACCCCCACATACACACTGGGGCCATTCTGGAGCGGTATCGCGATACGCCACAGGAGCAGGCTCTGGTGAAGCTTGCGCAGTGGTCGCCACAGATTCCCGACGAGCACCTGGCCGAGGAACTGCACGATACCCTGTCGAGATTGACTGCTCGCCACACCAGCCGGCATACGCTGCTGGATAAGCTGGCACGAGGCGAAACGCTGACCGCAGAGGAGCGCGACGCGTTGAAACAGATGCCAAGGCATTCCACAGAGTCGGGCGACTCTGCGGATTGATGCTATGTTCAGTAATATGTCATCATTGCAGATTCCCTTCGCCCCGCGAATCTGTTTCGAGGTCGACCCATAACATGAGTGAACAAAAAGCCTCGCAGCTCAAAAGTCTCATTGCGCGCGGGAAAGAGCAAGGCTATCTGACCTACGCCGAAGTCAACGACCATCTTCCCGATGACATTGTTGATCCCGATCAGATCGAAGAGATCATCGGGATGATTAACGACATGGGCATCGAGGTGATGGAGTCCGCGCCGGATGCGGACGCGCTGCTGCTCAGCGACGCGTCGGTCAGCGACGACGACGACGCGGCCGAGGAGGCCGCCGCCGCTCTGGCCGCAGTCGATGCGGAGTTTGGTCGCACCACGGATCCTGTGCGCATGTACATGCGCGAGATGGGGACGGTGGAGTTGCTGACCCGCGAGGGTGAAATCGCCATCGCCAAGCGCATCGAAGAGGGCATGAATCAGGTCCTGGCCGGCATTTCCGAGTTTCCCCGCGCGCTGGAAATTCTGTTGGCGGAGTACAGTGCCGTGCAAGCAGGCGAAGCTCGGCTGACTGACGTCATCACCGGTTTCACCGATGAGATCGACATCGTCCCACCACCGCCGAAGCCTGCACCGGAACCAGGCAGTGCCGAAGACACCTCCGACGACGACGAAGAGGAAGAGGTGGTCGACACCGGCCCGGATCCGGACAAAGCGGCCGGGATATTCAGCGATTTAGTCAAGGTCTATGGCCAATACCAAAGCCTGAAAGCATCCGGCAAGGCCAACTCGAAAAAGGCCACGGAACTCCGTAAGAAAGCCGGCGAAGTATTCCAAAGTCTTCGTCTGGTCAGCAAACTCGTGGACCGCATGACCGGGGGGCTGCGGGGCGTGGTCGAGCAGATCCGCTTGCAGGAGCGCAGCGCGCTGCGCCTGTGCGTGGAACATGTGGGGATGACCCGCAAGCAATTCATCACCAGCTTTCCCGGCAACGAGTCCGATCCCAAGTGGATCGATGGGCGAATCAAGGATATTCCCGCTCTGGCCGAGCGACTTGAGGCGGTTCGAGGCGACATCAGCCGCATGCAGAAGCGTCTGGCCGCCATTGAAGAAAGCGAAGGTCTTCACGTGGCCACCATCAAAGACATCCACAGGGGGATGTCCATCGGCGAGGCCAAGGCCCGCCGCGCCAAGAAGGAAATGGTCGAAGCCAATCTTCGGCTGGTGATTTCCATCGCCAAGAAATACACCAATCGAGGTTTGCAGTTCTTGGATCTGATCCAGGAGGGCAACATCGGCCTGATGAAGGCGGTGGACAAGTTCGAGTACCGGAGGGGCTATAAATTCTCCACCTATGCGACCTGGTGGATACGCCAGGCCATTACCCGCTCCATCGCGGACCAGGCACGCACCATTCGCATACCGGTCCACATGATCGAGACCATCAACAAACTCAATCGGGTCTCCCGTCAAATGCTCCAGGAGATGGGCCGTGATCCGACGCCGGAAGAGCTCGCGATTCGCATGGAAATGCCGGAGGACAAAGTCCGCAAAGTACTCAAGATCGCCAAGGAACCGATCTCCATGGAAACCCCAATCGGAGACGACGAGGACTCCCATCTCGGCGATTTCATCGAGGACATCGGCGTCGTATCGCCCATGGAATCCGCCACCACAGAGGGCCTGCGTGAGTCGACCCGGGAGATACTGAGTTCCCTCACCCCCCGGGAAGCCAAGGTGCTGCGTATGCGCTTTGGCATCGACATGAACACCGATCACACGTTGGAAGAAGTGGGCAAGCAATTCGACGTCACCCGGGAGCGTATTCGCCAGATCGAAGCAAAGGCACTGCGTAAGCTGCGGCACCCGAATCGCTCCGACCAGCTCCGAAGCTTTCTGGATCTGGAATAGCAAAACCAGGATTATGCGTCCCGTCGCAAGAACACGTTGGGATGCACGATGCGCACCCTATCGCTGCACGCTCCACGGTTTTGCCGGGCATGGCCCAACAAAACCCATCGCGTTATACTCCGCCGCGCCGGGGGCCCTTAGCTCAGTTGGTTAGAGCAGCGGACTCATAATCCGTAGGTCGTAGGTTCAAGTCCTACAGGGCCCACCAATTTACTCAAGACTTACGCTCTGATTTCATCCCTTGATGCGGGGCATAGTTGTTAGTGCGTAGGCAGGGGCATCAAGCCGCGTCGTTTGCACGGCTGGCCAGGAGTTTTGCGCCTTTCAAATGGCTGCTCCATCCACATTCCTGTTGGTAGCCGCAATCACCCCACCACCCTGGCGAATTGGGATTATCCGGTCAGTTTGCAATAGCCTTGGCGAATTCGCCGCAGGCTTCCGCCTTGTTCTCGTTCGACGGAATTAAGATCATGTTGTCGAATCGAGCGGAACCGGCAGCCGCCTCGTCAGTAACCGCACGGATTACGATCTCGCGAACCTGCTCGGGAAAGTCTTCACGAATCTGCCTGAAGACCTCGGGATCCTTCTCACCGGAGTCGCCGATCAGAATAAAGCTGCGACCGGGAAAATGGTTCATGATCGCGCCGATTTGCGAGAGCTTTTGTTCAAATGTCGCCTGCTGAGACCCATTCGCAATGATGCTCCAGACATCTTCATACGTGCCTTTCTCAAATACATTGGTCCTTAGGCTTTTCATATGAAAGCTGCCCGGCGGAAATCCGATCGCGTCTGCAAACAGGAAGTCGTCCAGCGGTCGATACATCTGCCATGGGCCGCCTGAAACGTAGTGGAACGCAACATCGTCGCCAAAACCCCGGTACATTTCCGCCATACACGGGACCGCAACAAAGTCACTGAAGAAGGTGTTCATCAGCACCGTAGGTTCTCCGGCGGGAATCTCGGTCAGCTTGATCGTGTCGTCGATATCGGAGATCACCGACAGCCCCTCAGGCGGAATGAGCCTGACGAATCCGATACCCTCGTGGTCTTTGGATACCGCCCGGAACCTAAGCCACCCCTGCGACGATCCTTGCGCCTCGAGAAGCCTGCTGGCGGTTTCCCGATCGAGTTTGAGGGTCCCCTCCAGCAGGCCGTTCAGATCCGTAGTGGTTTCTCCGTCCGAATTCTGCAAAAAAAACGCTTGCTGCTCGGTATCGTGGTCGAAACTGAATCGCACGGATTCCCTTGATTCACTATCGGCGAAAAAATCGTCAGCGTGCTGCAGAAAAATTTTTTCTTGTTTCTCGCTGAGATCGGCTATCCCCGCCCTCTTCGCCAAAATTGTCCTGGCGACCTTGGCCAATCCACGCTGTGCCGGAGAAGGCGCTTCATGCACCCATAAGCGCATTGGAATCACCCAGTCCCGATCCTGCAAATATCCGTATGTACGATAGAAAGTCACCTGTTCTTCCGCCGCGTCGACCCCTGCACAGAGCAGCGCGAACAGCAAGCAGACGGCTGTCTTGGCGCCGTAAAAGACCCTGCGGTGATCTTCCCCGTTTCCTCTCACCTGCTGAATTCCTCTCTCGTCTGCGGCCGACGCCCGTCTCCACACCTTCAGTGCGGTCCCAGACCCTTTTCTGAGTTCTGTCCGACGCCCTTCGGGTCCGATAAGGTCGCCGGGCATGCCGGGGTGCGGCCGACACGTACCAGTCTGGCAAAACCCGCCACGTTACCGATCCCAGTTGCCAGGTTAAGTCTGGTCAATGGATACAACTCGGGCGAGTCGATCCGGGCTTCCCTAGCGCAGTCGCTTAAGCGGACTGCTCCGTCAAAGACACCACATTGACCGAACTGCCGAAGGTACTCCGAGCAACGTCCACCAGATGCTGATGATGCGTAAAAAACAGCACTTGCGTGATCTTGCTGAGTTCGCCGAGCAACCTGAAACCTGCCGCAGCCCGCTCATCATCGAAGTTGATAAACAGATCATCGGCTACGAACGGCAGCGATTGGGCTCGCTCCAGATAGTCTTCAATCGACGCTATACGCAGCGCCAGATAGAGCTGATCGGCCGATCCTGTGCTCATCCCTGACACGGGAACAACACGGCCGTTCGGGCGAACGCCCGTGAGCTGCGCGTTGTCCTGATTGTCGAATGCCACCTCAAGCCCGGAGAAGGAACCATCACTCATGATGGCAAACAGCTCGCCGGCCCGTTTGAGCAAGGGCGCCTGTTTTTCACGGCGATACCGGTCGATCGCCCACTGAAGCAGCAGAGCGGAGGTTTTCACCCGGACGTATCGCCCGGCAACTTCCCGCATTTCGGTGAGCGCCTCTTCTTTCGCCGCTGCGGCCCTGGCAGCCGCATCATCACCCCCGACCGCCTGAAACGCCTGCCGCGCCTGTGACCTCTGTTCCGCCGCATCCGCCTGCTGCTGCTGCAGATCGTCGAGCTCTGCCTGAACAGACGCTTCGCGGCCGACCACGTCATCGATCGCAAGACCGTCGCATTCTTGCTCAAGCAAATCGATCGAATTGCCGTCGCCGTCCTGTTGCAACGTTTCGATAATCAGACGATGTTCCTGCTCGAGCGACCGTTTCCGATCCGATTGCCCTATCGCCTGCTTCAGCGCTTCATTGGTTTCGACCCCGGCGGCCTGCTTCAAATGCGCAATAGAGGCGGCCAGCTCCCGCTGTTGGCCCTCGAGTTTCGCGATCTGCTTTGATAGATCATCAGCCTCCTGAATTCTCCGCGCCTGAAGCGCCTGAGCCTGCTTTGCTTCAGCCAGGCGGGTTTCCAGTTCGACAACCGCATCGTCAGCCGAATTGCCGGCGAGATCGCCGGCGGCGGCCCGCACCAGAACTTCAACCACCTGCTCGAAATCGGCAACATCGCGCTTGATCTTGTCGATTCGGTCATGGCGCAGATTGTTGATCTGACCCGCGGTCTCGCGCATCTGGTCAATAACGTCGATCTGAACGCTGACCGCTTCCGTCGTTGTATCAGCAGCAAGCGCGAGGTCACCCACCGCACTGCTCCATTTTCTCCGCCAGGCTTCCAGGGTTTCCATTGCTGCGCGATGATCGCGCGCGCGGCGCGTTTTCCTTTTCGTCGCCTCTTCCAGTTCCCGTTCGAGCTGAGCCTTGGCGTCTGCCTCTGTCTTTCGAAGCTGATACTCCGTGTTGGCGCGCTCGATCAATGCCGGCAGGCCGTCGTTTTTCAAGTCGGCGACTCCGACACCGATGGCCGCCAACTCATGGAGCAAAGACGCCCGCGCATCGCCTTCCTCGTCGTTAAGAGCCTGCAGCGTGCTCTGGGCCTGTTCCCGCCCGTCCATGGCCTCCATGACTTTGTCACGGGCGTCCATCCACTCGAGCATGGCGCCGGCCGCCAACGGTGCAAAGGACGCGGCCGACCATGTGGACGTCCACTCGGCTTTGAGCTGTTCGCCCTCCGCGACAAGCTTCTTGTCGTTTCCCTTAAACTGTTGGAGAAGGGTCTCCAGCTCGCCAATTTTGCGCTTGATTTCAGCAAGCCGTCCGGCGGCTTCGGCATGATCGAACCGCCGGTCGGCCAACATATCGGCCTTGACTACGGCGGACTCGAAGCAACCGGCCAGGTCGTCGAGCTCAGTGTTAAAGCGCGTGAGCTGCTCTTCGGAGATCGGCTCACCACCAATATGTTTGCGCTTGACCAGCTGCCAGAGCTCATCCCGGCGACTGCGTGCGTCGTTCAACGCTTCGGCGGTGATGATCTGCTGGTCGCGCACTGTCCGGTCCAACGCCGCAACGGCTGCATCCCTTTCCTGCTGAACGGATGCAACCTGCTGCCGTGCCTCGCGCTGGCGTCGCGTCCAATCTTCCTCGCGTTCCCGGTGTTCCTGCACCAGTGTGCGCGCCGGCACGGCAAAGTCGGTCAAACCCTGCTCGTTGGAAACGCTGGGGTTAAGTGCTTTCAGCCGTCGCTCGACAAGACCTTGCCCCTCGCCCACTGCCTTCTTTGCGCTGCGGATCCGGCCGACAACATCGCCCTGCTCGCGGATCGTTTTGATCACGATGGCCAGATGGGCCACATCAGCCGGTTCGCCCACTGCTTCCAACCGCCGTTGCAGGTCGGCCAAGGCCTCCTGAGACTCATCCAGCAACCGGGCTGTTGCGGCAACATCCGCCTCCAGCTCGCCTTTCTGGCTTAGCAGTGAGCGGACCACGCTGAGCTTGGTTCGAGGCGGGATGCGTTCGATCAGTGTCGCCGAATCGCTGTCGTTCCAGCCCAACTCGGCAGCGAGACCTCGCAACTGTTCCTCGGCGGTATTGAGTTCGGCTTCCCGTTTGGGCAGGTCCGCCTTTTCCCGGCGAATCTCAATGCGCCGTTCGTGCAGCTGGCTGATGTCCTCGGCCCGTTGAACAAGGGTCTCGTCAAACGACAGTTGGTTCAGGCTTTCGTTTGTGCGCTTTAGCTGCTCCAGTAGGGTTTCGATCCGCGTCGTCGCCTCAGTCTCTTGACGCTCTGCTTGGGCCAGAACCTCTGTGGCATCCTCGGGCAGGTCGATGACGTCGCCGAGTTCCGCACGCTGCGCATCAAGCGCCTGCTTTCGGCGAAGGTCGCGGAACACCCGTCGAATACGATTAAGCCGATTGCGCTCGATGATGAGTTCTTTTAAGCCCTTGTCGATTTCCGCGTAGGCTTGATCGGCCTGCTCGTAATCCCGCTTCAACTCGCGCCACTTGCTGGCCGTGAAGGTCTGATCCCGCAGGTCCCTGTTGGCCTCCCCCAGCCTGTCGCTCGCGACGTAGAATCTTCGATGCTTGGCGCGCCGTGCGCTCCACAGCTCATCACCTTCTGCGGTGAGCTTTGCAAGCTGCTCGCGCAGACCGCCAATACCCGCGCCGGCCGAGAACAACATCTGCCCCACGTCATCCTTGGCTTCGAGAATTTCCTGGCCGCCGGCGGTAAGCCGGGTGTGGTCGAGACTGAACATTCGCTCGAAGAAAGGGCGGTCGGCCCCAGCCAGATACGGCCTGAGCATGCTCTCGCCACCGGCCACCGGCGTCCCCTCGGGTCCCAGAAGCGTGTCTTTGTTCCCCTTGCGCCGAAGTACCTCCAACGAGTCACCGCGGTTCTCCAGAACGGCGCCAATCCGCATGCGGGTGTAGTCGTGCAGGAAGCCGTAAGGCGAGTGCATCGGTATACCGAACAGCAAATCTTCGATCGCGCAAAGCGCAGTGGATTTGCCCGCCTCGTTGGGTCCAAAGACGATATGAAAGTCGGATTCCGCAGCCGGTAGCGTAAAGGACCTTTCGGTGAAGTGACCGTAGCGAATCAGATCAAGTCGTCGCAGACGCACGCTCAGTCTTCCTGTGCGGTCAAGCGTGCGGACAGATAGGGCGCGACGGCGCCGATAAGCCCAGCGTAGTCGCCGTCAATCGCGGACTTGAGCACCTGATCTTCTATGTCGGCGCGCAATTCATGGGGCAGGTGGCGAACCAACTCACCCACATCATCCTCGATCTGAGCGAGCAGACTGCTGTCTTCCACGGCTGTCTTCAACAAACGCTGCAACTCACCGATGGCGTCTTCACGTTCGGCCAGTGTTTGCGGATCGGCCTGAGGGCTTGTTGCGATGAGAACCTTTTCGACCCAGGCGATCTCATCGCCAAGGCCGAGCGCACTGGCCCGCGCCTCAGCCAGCACCAGGTCTTCGGACGCCACCAACTGGCCATGGACTTCCGTCCGACCCTCAAGCACGACGCGGCAGGCCAGCAACCGTCCGTCGGACTCGTTGGCAACAGCGGACACCAATGCCATCCGCACAAGGTCGGTCACCTCACCGAGGCTGCCGGCGTCACTCAGGGACACGGGACAAACGGTCCAGCGCACGACATCGCAGGCAACCAGGGCCAAATCAATGATCTCACCGTCAGCGACGCTGACGAGGTAAGCGCCCTTGGCGCCGGTTTCCCGCACATGACGGCCCTGAAGATTGCCTGGAAATACAACGTGTGGCCGTTCATGCAGCACGCTGGCCTGATGCACATGCCCAAGTGCCCAGTAGTCGTACCCCTTGTTCGTGAGATCATCGAGCGAACAGGGCGCATAGTTGGCATGACCGCCTATGCCGCCAAGACCGGTGTGAAGCACGCCGATGTTGAACGCGCCGGAAACAGGCGCGGGGTAGTCGAGCACCAGATTGTCGGCGATATCGCGCTGCCGGAAGCTCTGGCCATGCAGCGCGATCTGCAATTGCCCAAGCTCGAATGTCTCCGGCTTGCGCGTTCCGAACACGTGGACGTTTTCGGGCAGCGCGAGCCGCCGGGTAATCTGGCTTTCAGCGTCGTGGTTGCCGTGCAGGAGATAGACCGGGATGCCGGCGTGACTCAACCGCCCCATCTGGCCGGCGAAAAACAGCCCCGTTTTGTAGTCGCGCCAGTCGCCGTCGTAGAGGTCTCCGGCGATAACGACAAAGTCCACTCCCTCTTCAATAGCCAGGCCAACAAGCTGATCAAGCGCTTCTCGAGTCGCTGTGCGGACGCGCTCAGCCGCATTGCCTTGCTGCCCGGCCAGCCCCTTGAGCGGGCTGTCGAGGTGAATGTCGGCGGCATGTAGGAAGCGGAAGGCGGTCAGCGTTCCATCCCCGACAATTGCTTTCCTGTTGTGGTTTTGAATCCTCCCATTTCAGAACGGTAACAGCGACCTGAACCACCCGGCAAGACGAAAGGGTGACGGCCTCTGAAGCCACATCCGCCGAGTGCCAAGCAGAGGGTCGTCAATTGGAACTGCCTGATCTCGCGAATGGTGGTTTGATCGCCAGCCAGGATGGGGTGCGCCACGGGGGCTGCTGCCGCTTTGCGCCTCGTGCAGAGGGCTTGCCGTCCCCCGCAAACCGAGCCTTGGTTCTATACCTGTGGCAAGATCGGAGAGGGTCAATGATTGTGGTGCGAGACATCAAGACTGCTCATGTGTCTCGCCCGATGAATGCGCAGTGCGTCAGAGCGCCCAGATTCGAGGAGCTGCTTCAGTGACAAAGGCGATTGCCAACTTCACATCTGACCGGCAACAGCCACGGCAAAGTCCAAAGGCTGCGTCATGTCGATAGCCATGGCCAGAGGTGAGCCACTACCCGCCGAAGTCCTTGCTCCACTGGTCGACAGCACCGGTCTGGAGGACCGTGCCGAGCAACTTCGGGCGCGTTTCGCGAGCGATGGCTATGTGCACATAAAGGGCTTCTTCGATCACGATGACGTGATGGCTGCTCGCAAGGCGATCTTCGAGCGACTGGCAGAAGTCGGTGAGATCGCCCAACCGGCGATCGACGGTATTTTCACAGGCGCCAGCCGCCGCAAGGAAACGGTCGCCGATCTGGGTCAGTTCTGGCGATCGGTCAGCGAGAGCTGGCCATTACGGCGGTTGAGCAACGGCATCAAACTTCACCGCCTGATGACACATCTCCTGGGTGAACCTGCACGTGCGCAGGACTACATCTTTCTGCGCCCCGCAGGTCCGGGTAAGGCCACCCACATACACTGTGACTACCCGTTCTTTACACGGGCAACCGAACAGGTCGCCACCGCATGGATTGCCTTAGGGGACGTCCCGGTTGAACTCGGCCCCCTGTTCATCGTCGAGGGATCCCATCGTTTCCGGGACGTCATTGAGGCTCATCGTGGCTTCGACATTTCCCGCGACGCCGGCCGTAAGGCGGCCTATCAGGCCACGCCGCTGGAACTCGCCAGGGAGAAAGGTGCGAAACTGCTGGTGTCGGATTTTGGCGCCGGCGACATCGCCGTTTTCGGCATGTTCCTGCTGCACGGCGCCTTGGACAACACCAGCCACGAGAATCGTGTGCGGTTGAGCTGCGACGTCCGCTACCAGACGGCATCTGCCGACCTGGACCCGCGCTACTTCGGTCCCAATCCCACAGGCACCACCGGCGCGGGCTATGGCGAACTGGTCGGCGCTAAACCGATGACCGAAGACTGGCACGTTCGCTAGTGTCGGCGGGTCTCAGTCCCAAACACTCGCCCGCAACGGTGGGTGGTGCATCGGGCGGCGCCGCTGCGTTCTCTGGGCGAGCCGATCACCATGGTGAACGGTTACTCGTTCGCCGACACCCGATACCCAGGCCCCACCGACTTTCAGCAACTGCGCTTGGTGGATCCGGAGCCCGCAGTCAGTGCCGAATGGCTGAGACACCGCGCCCAGCGCGTGCAGAACAATGCTGTGACCGAAAGCCGTGATAAATACCAGCAAGATGCCCCCGCCAAACGAAACACCGCAAGTTGCCAACGCGGAACTGTTCCGCGTCTTCGGCAAAATCGGTCTGATCTCGTTCGGCGGTCCCGCCGGGCAGATCGCGCTCATGCACAAGATGATCGTCGACGAAAAAGCATGGCTGGATGAGGACAGGTTTCTCGGCGCTTTGAACTATTGCATGCTGCTGCCGGGTCCGGAGGCAATGCAACTGGCGACATTCGCCGGCTGGCTGTTGCGCGGCGTCTGGGGCGGCATCGTTGCCGGGCTCTTGTTCGTGCTGCCCGGTCTCGCGGTTATTCTTGGCTTGAGCATTCTCTACGCGACGCTCGGTGACCAGCCGATTGTCGCCGGGCTGCTGTTCGGACTGAAGGCGGCGGTGCTGGCGGTGGTGGCGGAAGCGCTTGTCCGAGTATCGAAGAGGGGGCTGAAAACCAACTGGATGATCGTCATCGCGATCGTCTCTTTCGTCGCGATTGCGGTCTTGCGTTTGCCGTTCCCGCTGATCATCGCCGCGGCTGCTGTTGCGGGATTTCTGATCTCCCGCGGGGAACGGGCAGTTGAACTGACGCCCAAGCAGGCCGCGACCCGTCCTCACTCGCATGTCCTGAGCACGCTTGCCGTTGGTCTTGCCGTCTGGTTCGCGCCGCTGATCGTCATCGCGATGGTGACTGACATCGACTCCGTGTTCGTGGCGGAAGGTCTTTTCTTCTCAAAGGCAGCCGTGGTCACATTCGGCGGGGCCTATGCGGTACTCGCCTATGTGGCGCAGCAAGCAGTTGAGAACTACGGCTGGCTGGAGCCGGACGAGATGGTCACCGGCCTCGGTCTTGCGGAATCAACGCCCGGCCCACTCATTCTGGTACTTGTTTTCGTCGGTTTCATGGGCGGCTTCCGCGATCCCGGTGAACTGGATCCCGTCATCGCAGGCGTATTTGCCGGGTTGCTGACAACGTGGGTCACCTTCGCCCCGTGCTTCCTTTGGATATTCCTGGGCGCGCCTTACATCGAGCGCCTGCGCAACAACGGTGCGGCAGCCTCCGCACTCAAGGGCGTTTCCGCGGCGGTTGTCGGTGTCATCGCCAACCTCGCCGTCTGGTTCGCGTTGCAGGTGTTGTTCGGTACGGTAGATGAAACTCAAATCGGCCCGCTGGCGATTTGGAGACCTGATCTTTCGAGCATTCAACCGGCAGCATTGGCTATCGCACTGCTTTCAGGCGCTCTTTTGTGGCGGCATACAAATGTACTGATCGTGCTGGGTAACGCCGCAATACTGGGCATCGCGGCGTTACTGTTCGGATTGGCCTGACGCCAAGGCGGGCAAGGTAGACCCGCAGCTTGAGCGGAAAGGCGTACAAACTGGACTCTGAGGATAGGGTAAGGAACAATCGCCCGACGGCAGGATTTTTTGCTGAAATGCCCCGTGGGTCCTCTGTTATGTGGCGTCAAAACTACCGAATTCGGCATGTGCTCGCGAGCGGGATTATGGCCGCAATGCACCCGAAGCTGCCGGTACTCGTCATGGTGTGTGCTCTGATCGCCGGCTGCACGGCAAAGTACACGGTAAATGAGCCGTACTCACCGGCCGCCGAGCCACAATCCGCCCCTTCGAAAACCGTTGCCAGCGATACCCGTTCGGACACCCTGCTCGTAGGGCTCGCCTTTTCAGGTGGGGGCACCCGTGCCGCGGCGTTTTCCTATGGCGTTCTTGAAGCCATGGCCGATTCGACAATTCAATGGGACGGCCGCGAGCGGCGAATGGTCGATGAGATCGACGCCATCTCATCCGTTTCCGGCGGAAGCTTCACCGCGGCCTACTTCGGTCTGTTCGGAGATCGAATCTTCGACGACTACGCCGACAAGTTTCTATACCAGGATGTCGAGGGAGACTTGATTCGGTCGACTGTCAGCCCCACCTCCTGGGGCAAGCTCGGTTCAGGTAAATACAACAGGAGTGATCTGGCCGCTGAATACTATGATGAGATCCTTTTCGAAGGAAAAACCTTTGCCGACCTGCTCGCGCGCAACGGTCCCAAATTAAGCATTAACGCGACCGAGATCGCCCTAGGCGAGCAGTTCACCTTCGACCCGCCACAGTTCGCCTTGATTTGCTCGGATTATCCCAGCTATCCCGTATCCCGCGCTGTGACCGCATCCTCGGCAGTGCCGATGCTGTTCAGTTCCGTCATTCTGCATAATTATGCCGGCACCTGTCCGTTTGTGTTTCCCCCCTGGGCAAAGGCGGCGATAGCCAGCGCAGACAAAACGACGCGCGCGTACAACCTGGTTCAACAAATGGAAAAGTACGCGGACAGCGAAGAAATGCCCTACCTACACCTGTATGACGGAGGGCTGACGGACAATCTTGGCGTGAGACCGTTCCTCAACAGGCTGGCTTTGTCGGGCGGCTCGTATCAACTCGCCAAGGTCATGGGTGTAGCCGATGTACACCGGATGTTGGTGATCGTGGTCAATGCGCAATCCGAGATGAGTACTCAATTCAAACAGACGGACCTGGACCTGACGCTGGGCCAGGCGGTTGATGCCACCAGTTCGATTCCCCTTAACTCGTACAGCTTCGATTCCTTGACCTTGCTACGACGCACCTTCGACGGCATTGCCAGCGACCTCACAAAGAGTCGATGTGAGGACTGGGCTGCAACCCGTGAGAGCACGGCGGGGTGCGACGATTTCGAGGCCTATCTGGTGGAGGTGGATTTCGACCAGCTGACCGACAAGAAGCAGAGTCAGATGATGAAGCACTTGCCCACCAGCTTCAGCCTGTCGGTTGACGAGGTGGACAGCCTGCGTACGGCGGCCCGGCAGATTCTGACCGATTCGCCCGCTTTTCAAGAGTTTCTGCGCAGAACGGACAAGCAATCGCCCCTGCCGGCGAACTGAAGTTTTTGTCGAATTTGCAGGCAAGCACGCTAAGCGCGCCCGCTTTCCAGGCTGGGACCGTCCCGTCATCGAGGACCGGTCGGGACTGCCGCTTCAGGGGTCAGTTCGGGTGTCGTCCGCGTGACGTCGCCCAGCGGCGGTACAGGGTGTCGGATCGAGTCTTGAGCACCCCGGAGATAATCGATCCGCTGTAGAAAGAGGCCGCTGCGGAGACGGTTGGGCTGTCCAGTCGGATTTGTCGGATACCGAACTGCACAAGGTCATCGATCGAGGTGCCGTAAATCACCCGCGATATCCCAGCCCAGACGATGGCACTCTGGCACATCGGGCACGGCTCCGCGGATGTATAAAGATCGAGCTTTCGCCAATCGACCCTCGGCTCGATTTTCGCGCAATTGTTTATCGCCACGATCTCACCGTGAAGAATCGGACTCACCGTGTGCTGGTTCACCCCGGTGCACACCACTTTGTCGGCCTGCGGATCAACGATCACGGTGCCAAACGGGCCCGGACCGGCCTCAGCCAGATCGATGGCCATGGCCATATACTTTTCGTGTCGCGCGAGCTCCGCCTCGGGCAGGGCGGTGGCCGGGATGAACTCAATGCTTCGGGTTTCACTCATAGTCATGGCCACACGGCTTACGGGAAAGGACAAACATGCGGCGGCGGCCGTCACGGTACACATCCATCGTCTACGCGTGGCGCTCATGGCCTAGTGGGCCATGCCCGCAAAAGCATTCCAATGGCCACCGCAAGTGGGTTGGCGCCGGAAGACGCCGCGGTTCCGGCCAATCTGTCAAGCCCGCCCCGGCATCAGGGCCCTGGCGAGCAATACTGCGCTCGATACGACGTAGACCGCAAACAACAGACAAACACGCTCCGCCGTTACACCCATATCCATCAAACCGCCCATGATCACTGGCCCCAGAGCGGACGAGAACACCGAAAGCGCCGCGGCCAGACTCTTGATCGCGCCAAGATGGGTCACACCGTAGAGTTCCGCCCACATGGCCGCCACCGCGGTGTGCGCAAATCCGACACAGATGCCGAGCAAGCCCAGGTACAACCAGACAACCCAGGCGCCGGTAAACATTGCCACCGCGACCATGGCCAGAGCCAAAGGCATCAGCATGTAACGCAGCAGGTGCGTGCCCCCAAACCGGTCGATCAACGGCCCCGCCACCAGCGCGGTGGCCACCGTGCTCGCCGCGAAAACGAAATAACTGCCCGTGATCCAGGTATGTGACCATCCCTTGGCGTCGGCCAGATTGAGATGGTGGAAAAACATGGCGGTGATGATCAGCGAGGGCGCGAGGATACCCGGCATCATCAAGTAGAACCGGCGATCTTTGAGCACCTGAGCCCGGGTCCAGCCGCGAACCGGACCGCGCGCGGACGATCCGGGTTCGCCCAAACCTTTGATGTGATTCCGGTGTCTCCGGGCGTGTCCCTTGAGCAACATGAAACCGCAGGGCACCAACAGGCCCGCCAGAAACGCAGCGGACGCGAGGTAGGACCAGCGCCACCCCAAGGCGGAAATGGCGACCACCGCCACCAATGGCAAGATGGCCTCCCCCGCGGCGAAACCGAGCGAGGCAATGGCCAAAGCCCTACCCCGGCCTGCGTCGAAGTACCGCACCATGCTGGTAACGGCGATGTGGCTGGACAGACCCTGGCCAGACTGGCGCAGCAAAAAAATGCCGACAATCAGAGTAAAAGGACCGGCAACCTGCGACATGAACAGGCAGGAGAGAATCAGCATCAGGAACACAATGTAGGTGTAGTGCCGCAGATCCAGACGGTCGATTTGCTTTCCCGACCAGGGAAGCAGCGCGGCGCTACCAAGCGTTCCGAGCATGTAGATCGTGCCCCAGGCAGTGTGGCTCAATCCGAACTCAGCCTGAACACCCGGACCGAACACCCCTATGAAGTAGGTCTGGCCGAAGCTGGAGGCAAAGGCCATGAGAAAGCCGAAACCGAGAAATCGCCGGTTGGTCGCGGCAAATTGAAGATATGGGTTTAGGGACATGTTCCAGGCAAGCACCCTGAGGCCAGACCGGCAGGGCTTCTGCCTACAAATCCGACGCTGGCGTATCCAGGCGCCACACCCGGACGGTGGCGTCATCGCTGGTGGAGCTGAGATACAGACCGTCCGCCGAAGGCGCAACCGCCGATCCACACAACTGGTGTCCCTGAAAGCGCTCTACAGTGGAACCGCTGTCAGGGTCGATAATCAGAACCGAGCTGTCGGTGTGCCGGCTGATGCTGGCCAACCGTCCGTCGGGCAGGTAGCTGAGGTCATTGATGATGCCTTGATGCTCTGTCGGCAACGTTTCGAGGCTGCGGCGGGCAACATTCCATCTGTACACATTGAACCACCCTGCCCCGAGCAGGGCGGTCGCATCCGGCGTGAACACCAGGGTTCGGGCATCGGTACCCGGTGGCGGAAGTGTCGTCGGCACGCCTTCGGATGTCCAAAGCAATACCTGACCATCGTGGCCGCTGGAGGCAAATCCTTTTCCCAAAGGCTCTACGGCCAGGGCACGTACAGCCCCCCTGTGGCCAGGTCGCTGATCGATCCGGCTGCCATCCAGGCGCCAGCGACTGACCGTACCGTCAGCATGCCCGGTCAGCACCGGCCCCTCATCGGAAGCCAGCGCCAGCGCGGTGACCGGCGCACCGGCATCCCAGCGCGTTAAACGCTTTCCGTTGGGTCTCCAGACCACCACATAACCGTCGTAGCCGGAGGAGATCAAGCGATCGTCGTCCAGAAACTCCAGACCGGTGACCGATTGCCGATGCACGCTCCAACCACCCTGTTTAACCCCAGACTCGGCATCCCACAGATTGATCCACCCGTTGGTTCGGCCGACGGCCACCAGATGGGAATCGGGGCTCATGGCGAGTACACGCCCGCCGGCGCTACCCCCCTGGAAAACCTGATCGGGCGCCCGTCCGGAATGGGCCTGGCAACCGACAAGCAGAGCACACACCACTGCCAGAACGCATCGCGCGATCCCGAATATCGGACTGCGAATAGGACTGAGGTGGGCTTTTGGATCCATCCGATCGGTGCTGCCGCAGGGTTGCGGATAGTGGCTGGAAACAGTGGTGTCGGGACGGTCACCGTATCCGACGGGGCGCTGCACATCAAGAGGCTCGCGCTGAGTCAAATACCGCCCTTGCTCTGGGGCGCGCGAACGGCGCAAGGGCTTGGAACACCGATCAAAGAGAGTGCTGCCAGCGAGCCTCCAGTCTGCTTCGGCCAGAACGACTTAGAGGCCGCTGGGGACGGTATCGGGCACCACAGGAAACGGTTACCGTATGCTGAGTCATCAGGCCAATGCGGGGAACAACTGGAATGCTCTACAGCAAAGCCGGACTGCGAGGCGCAGTCTCAGCGCCGCATCATATGGCCGCCCAAACCGGGCGGGACATCCTGCGCGAAGGGGGTTGCGCGATCGAGGCCATGGTCGGAATGGCAGCCACCATTGCTGTCGTGTACCCACATATGAACGGCATCGGCGGCGATGGCTTCTGGCTGGTACACAGGCCCGACGGACTTGTGTTTGGCATAGAAGCCTGCGGGCGGGCCGCCGCGGCCGCAACCCCGGATTTCTACCATGCAAAAGGGCACCCGGCGATTCCCACACGCGGCCCGCTGGCGGCCCTGACCGTGCCCGGCGCCGTGGATGGTTGGCGCAAGGCGCTTGAGTACGCGGCACCCGAGGGAAAGGCGATGCCCCTCAGCCGATTGCTCGACGATGCGGTGGCCCTGGCGAAAGACGGTGTAGTGGTGACAGAGAACCAATCCCTGTGCACCGCGGAAAAACTCGATGGACTGCTCAACGTACCCGGATTTCAGGCCATTTATGCCGCCTCGGGACAGGCGCCCGCTGCACTGTCGGTGCTGCGCCAACCCGCGCTGGGCGACACTTTTCTAAGATTGGCCAAGCACGGGTTGAATGATTTTTATCGGGGTGACCTTGCCGCCGCCCATGGTCGCTACTGCACACAACACGGCTCACCACTGACGTCCAGCGACTTCGCTGAGGCCCGGGCCGACAGGGTCACACCGCTTGCGTTGCGGACAGGGGCGGGAGAGTTGTTCAACCTGCCGCCTCCTACCCAGGGCGTCTCGTCGCTGATGATCCTGGGTATTTTCGAACGCCTTGGCGTAGCCCGGGGCGAGGGATTCGAACACATCCATGGCCTGGTCGAAGCCACCAAGCAGGCGTTTCGGCTCCGCAACCGCGGCTTGGGTGATCCCGACGCCATGTCCGAATCTGCATCGGACTGGTTGCGCGCCCCACGTTTGGACGAGTTGGCCGCGAACATCGACCGAACGACAGCAGCGCCCTGGCCGGATGAGCCGTCCCCGGGCGATACCATATGGATGGGCGCGGCCGATGCCGGCGGCACCGTGGTCAGCTACATACAGAGCGTGTATTGGGAGTTTGGCTCGGGCTTTTGCTGTCCGGAAACCGGCGTGGTATTTCAAAACCGTGGCGCCGGATTCTCCCTGCAGCCCGGACCCAACCAGTTGGCACCGGGCAAGCGCCCGTTTCACACCCTCAACCCGGCGATGGCACGGCTCCGGGACGGCAGGGTCATGGCCTACGGCAACATGGGGGGCGAAGGACAACCCCAAAGCCAGTCGGCGGTGTTTAGCCGTTACGCCCTGTTTGGGCGCCCCCTCCAGGCGGCGGTCACAGCGCCTCGCTGGTTGCTGGGCCGAACCTGGGGCGACAGCACCACCAGCCTGAAGCTCGAGTCCCGATTTGATCCGGGTCTGGTGGAACGCCTGAAATCCGCCGGGCACGACGTGGAGATGCTGGGACCCTATTCAGACCTGGTGGGCCACGCAGGGGCGGTGGTCGTGCACCCCGGCGGGGTCATTGAGGCCGCCAGCGATCCAAGATGCGACGGCGCGGCAGTGGCTCTTTGAGGCCCGAGCCCGACACACTCAAAATCAACCTGCCCGTCCAACCGGGACGCGGCTCGGACACCGGTTGTCAGTTGACCCAAATCTCTGGACAATGACGGACCGCCGATTGCGGCCTCAAGATTCGGTGCGGATACAAGATGAGCTTGCGCACTGAGAGATTTCGCCGCCGGAGACCGCTCACACTCTTACGTCCATGCAGGAAAACATCCGTATGATTTTCTTACCGGTCCGATTGCCGCTCGGGCCGGGGCATACCAAGCTGCGAAACAGACCGCACCGGCCTGTGCCCACACATCGACCACACCCGTAAACGGGAGGAAGGTTTATGAAAGCCCCCACACTGATTCTTGCGTTGTTGCTGTCCGGACTGGGCGCGACCAACGCCAATGCAGACGTGACTGGCGACAGTTATGTCGTACCGCCGGGTCCACTGCAGTTGGATAAATGCAGCGAACTCAAGGGTTCATTCATGAACTGGGTATGGCTGTCCGGCTATATTTCAGCCCTGAACAACATTCCGCTGTACACCGGTGACCGGCAGCTCAGCTTTACCCCGCGCAAGGAAAGCACCGAAGCCGCCATCCTGATGACCACGTTCTTCTGCACCAAAAATCCCTCCCTGCATGTGACCGAGGCGGCCATGCTGGCCTACCAGAAGCTGCGCGAGGATAAAGGGCTTGGGCAATTGGACGGACCCTAGCAGCAAACACGACTGTTCTGCTCGGCTGAAACGGCGCCCCCCAGGGGCGCCGTTTTCGTTTAGGCGGCTCGAAACCCGCCACCTGCTCCGGTCACATCATACGCCTGTCGTCAGCTGGTTCCGGTCGTCACCAATGCTGAAGAGACCACTCCCATTGTATGGGCATCAAAAAGACTGATCCTGGCATATGAATTTTCTGCGAGAATTTTCTTATGACTTGTAAGAGAATTCTTAGTCATCAGAACCATGAGACATCTTCATGGTTCTGTCGGAAGGAGCAACATAGCTCCATGAACATTATAAAAATAAGAAGTGAGACCCACCGTGAACAGCAATTTGAAATGCAAGCGTACGCCTGTAGCTGCGGGTGTCGCCGCTGCACTATGCCTGACAGTCACGGCCTCCCCGGCCATGGCCGATCGTATTGAGTACGCATCACCCCCCCACATTTTCTCAACCAACGACGTTCAGGGCGGATTCGACGGCAGTACCTACGGCCCCGGCGGATCGATTCAGGATCCGACCATTCTATGCCCGAGCTGCTCGTCGGCATACGTCGACAAAAACGGCGTAGCCATGATCCCTGTGGACAGCGAGTTTGGGTTTGTGGTCGAAGACTTCGTGAGTGCCGCACAGAAAACCCGCAATAACGACTACGAGGAAGGATTTGTCGGCGACCTTACGGAAAACAGCGTGCAGATAGGGCTTCAAGTATCGAATGCCCCCACTGACACCTTCAAGGTGAAAACCCCATTGGGGACTTGGTGCCTGGGGCTGGGCTCCACCAGCGTGAAATGCTCGACCGAGCACTACACCACCATGGAGTCGCTGCTGACCTGTCATGAAACCATACCGTACAAGAACGCGGATGAGATCACCGGCACGCAGCAAGATCTGATCGATCCGGCAACCGGCGCGGTGGTGGACAACTGTGCAACGCAGAATCTGGACAACGATCTGCTGGTTCTGGTCAACGGCATCCCCAGCTTTCCGCTGATGCCGGACGCTGACGGCAATCCGGACTTGGAGCCGAACGAGTCCACTGTGCGTGATCAGATTGCCGCGAGCACCGAGTACGCCATCACCAAAAAGGATGATGGCAAGCCCCTGTACCGGTTCGGCAACATGATAAAACGACCGAATGACATCAGACTGTATGCCAAGCTCGACCTGCCCCAGGAATGGAAAGACAACCCGGACATGGCCTATACGGTGTACCGGGCCGAACTGGTGGTTGAGCACCAAATTACCAACAACCCTAACGACCAACTTCGTCCGGAGGATCTTGAGAACGAGGCGGCCACCGGCCGTTTGCCGGCGTACGCTGAGGACAGCGACGGGCTCTGGCGCAGCACGCGTGACTGCTATGAGTCCGATGGCGACTTTATTCCTAGGGATACGGTGTTCAGGAATCCGCCGTTCACGGACAGGATTCCACAGGACCCGTCAGAATTCGTTCCTGGGGCTTTGTTCGCCTACTCGAGCGATCTCAGACAAGGCTTGACCAATGGCTGGTACACCACTATCGATCGGGATCCATTCGAGTCTGATCCGGTTTCAGGTAAAGGTCCGCGCTGGCGGCTGAAGGCGAACAAATTCGGTCAGGACATACCGGGACTGGAGATCCCACTGATCGAATGCAGCCAACCGCCATTTGCCAAGGACAATATCAAGTATGTGGTCGGTGAACGTACGGTAACCACCATCAACCTGCTGGACTGGGACGACGGCGAATCGCCGCTGAGCACCAGCCAGGGGTGGATAGACCCGGCAGGCAACGGCTTCAATGAAATCGCACAGGAGGTGAACGGCGTTGCCGTTTCGGTCAACGGCCTGCCCATCACCGAGGATTTCGATCTGGGCCTATACATCAAGGGTGATGCGAAAGCGACGGCCGTCTTCAATGCCACCCTGTACATCGAGTACGAGGGCGATGGCAGCGGCGAACCGATTGTGATCGAAACGGTGCTCAACGTGACGGATGACGCCTTCGTGATCGCAGGTTCAACCAAGAACTACGGCTCCAGCACTACAGTCAGCGTTGTCGGGCCGGACGTGCGTAACGGGTTTTTCCGTCAAGACATTGACGAGATCGCGGGCAAAACCGTGAGGGATGCCAGCCTGACGCTTAACATCTCCAACGTCTACAAGACCGGAAACCTACGCTTGCACCGCGTATTGAGCACTTGGACCGAGTCGAGTATCACAGGAACGACACAGCCGTCTTTTGAGGCCACTCCGTTCCTGACATTTCCGGTAACGGGCCCGGGTTTGCGAGAGGTCGACGTCTCCGGGTTGGTTTCCGACTGGGCGGACGGCTCAGCAGCCAACTACGGTATCGCTATCACCTCCGACACCGCCAGCGTTCGCATCGACAGCACGGAGACCAAGGGCGGCATGCCGGCCACCATCACAGTGACCTACGAGGAGGAAGCCAGCCGGTAACGGCGACACGGATGCCCGGGCGGGTACTCTACCGCCCGGGCACTCTCACCGGCGGAGCATCCGCAAGGCTGCGGACCAGACGTCTTTATTTGCTTGTGCGACCCTGGGCCTCTTCGCAAATGGCCTGCGGCCGTCTAGCATGCAGCTATGAATCTATACACGCTGCTCCAATCCCGCCTGGCCCAATCGGGGCCAATTCGCGTCGGTGTCATAGGCGCCGGCAAGTTCGCATCAATGTTTCTCAGCCAAGCCTATAGAACGCCCGGCCTGCACGTGATTGGTGTCTGCGACCTGAGTCTTGAGCGGGCCGCCAACGCACTCACCGGGGTCGGGTTCCCCGAAGCGCAAATCCAGGCGCGTTCCTTTGAAGAGGCCGACTCGAATGGGGGAACCCACCTCACCAACGACGCCGACGCCCTGATCGGCGCGCCGGGCCTGGAGGTGGTGGTCGATGCCACCGGCGACCCGGCCGCCGGTATACGTCACGCCTTGGCCTGTTGCGAGGCGGGCCGGCACATCGTCATGGTTAACGTCGAGGCGGACGCCCTGGCCGGACCCATACTGGCAGAACACGCCCGACGGGCCGGCATCGTGTACAGCCTGGCCTATGGTGACCAGCCCGCGCTGATCGCAGAGCAGGTCGACTGGGCGCGGGCCGCGGGCTTTGACGTGGTGTGCGCCGGCAAGGGCACCAAGTATCTACCTGAGTATCACCAGTCAACCCCGGAAACGGTGTGGTCCTACTACGGCCTGAACGCCGAGCAGGCCAGCGCCGGCGGCATGAATCCGAAAATGTTTAATTCATTCCTGGACGGCACCAAATCCGCCATCGAGATGGCAGCCGTCGCCAACGCCACCGGGCTGCAGGCTCCAACCGATGGCCTACGGTTTCCACCCGGCGACGTCCGCGATCTGCCGCAGGTCCTGAAACCTCAATCCGACGGCGGCACCCTCGAGACCAAGGGTATGGTGGAAGTGGTCTCGTCCCTGCGCCGTGACGGCAGCGAACTGGAACGGGATCTGCGCTGGGGAGTGTACGTGGTGTTCGAGGCGCCGTCCGACTATGTCGCCCGGTGCTTTTCCGAGTACGGCCTGGTCACAGACGACAGTGGCCGCTACTCAGCCATGTACAAACCCTACCACCTGATCGGCCTGGAACTGGGCATCAGCGTGATGTCCGCCGTGCTGAGAGGCGAACCCACCGGACAGCCCACAGGGTTTCTGGCCGATGTTGCGGCCACCGCAAAACGCGATCTCAAGGCCGGCGAGCGGCTCGATGGCGAGGGTGGGCACATGGTCTGGGGGAGGCTGATGCCCGCAACGGAGTCGTTGGCCCGACAAGCCTTACCGATCGGCTTGGCAAACGACGTCACGCTGCGAAACGACGTACCCTTGGGCCAGTCCTTGTGCTGGGATGACGTTGCGATCGATCCGGACAGCCAAGCGGTTCTTACGCGGCGCGCGATGGAACTGCAGGCCCGAGGCGCCTAGGGAGCACGCGACGTGATTGCCGCCACTTCCGCACCGCTCCCGACCCATCTCGATTATGCCGGGGGCGGTCTGAGCAATTTGATGTGTTCACTGATAGCCGGGCTGGGCGGCGCGCCACCACCTCAGCCTCCGCTGGGCATACTTCCACCCGAACGCGTCGCGGCGTCACGCAATGTGGTGCTTATTCTGATCGACGGCATGGGGTTCAATTTCTTCAAGCGCAACGCCGGCCCGCTGGATGAACACCTGCTGGGTTCCATGAGCTCGGTGTTTCCAACCAGCACCGCTCCGGCCATCACCACGCTGATGACCGGCGTGCCACCCAACCGGCACGGGGCGACCGGCTGGTTCATGCATTTCAAGGAACTCGGCACCGTCGGCATGATTCTGCCGTTCAAGCCACGCTGGGGCGGCGTGACCTTCGATCAAGCGGGCATCGAACCGAATATGCTGCTGGGTGCGCCCGGACTGTTCGATTCACTTCCCGTGCACAGCACGCTGGTACAGCCCCGTGAACTGGTTGACTCAGCCTACAGCCGCAGTCTGGCTGGTCAGGCAACGCGGCTCGGGTTCGGACCTTTCACCGAATGCCTCGAAAACATCAGCAAGATCGTAGGCACCGGGTCGGGACGCCAGTATGTGTACGCCTATTGGCCCCGCTTGGACGGACTTGCTCACCGCGATGGAATAAACAGCGCGGCCACCGGCCATCACTTCGCTGATCTTGAACACATGCTGAGCGCCTGGTTGGACACCCTGACCGGGACCGATACCCTGGTGCTGATTACCGCCGATCATGGCTTTGTCGATACCTCGGCGGCGGAAACCATTTGGATGGATCAGCACCCCGTACTGGAGAACGCGCTTGCACAGCCCCTGAGCGGGGAGCCCCGGGTGGCTTACTGTCAGGTGCGAGCGGGGCACGCGGCATCATTCGAGGACTACGTACAGACACATCTGGCCAACGCCGTTGACCTGCACCATTCACAGACCCTGCTGGACCAAGGCTGGTTTGGGCCCGGGATACCGGATCCGAGGGTTCAGGACCGGATCGGCGACTATGCGCTGGTGGCCAAGGGCCGCCATGTGATCAAGGACAGACTGTACAACGGCGGAACCGGGTCGGACATCGGCGTCCACGGTGGCATCAGCGAGGACGAGCTGCGGGTGCCCCTGTTGGCGGTGTTCCGATAACAAGGCCATCCGGGGAAACTGGCGTCCCGTCCCCTAAGTTCGCAGCGTTTCAGATAGGCCCTACGGTCACCGCGGGTCCAAATTGGCTACATCAAGTACAAGGATTCAATCAAGAATGCTCAAAGGCCCCGTACTTCTAGCAAACGCTTGAGCGAAGCCTCGGGCCTGGCACCGTAGTGGGCTACCACCTCGGCGGCGGCAAGGCTACCGATGCGGGCGGCCGTGGGCAGGTCGCGCCCATTGGTGATGCCAAACAGAAAACCGGCGGCAAACAGATCACCGGCGCCGGTGGTGTCCACCACCTTGGAAACCGTTTCCGCGTCGATCACATGTACCTCGTCCCCGGTCACCACCACCGATCCATGGACGCCCCGGGTCAGGACAGCGATTTCGCAGTGGCCCCGGACCGCCTGTAGCGCAGCATCAAAGCTTGGCGCCTGGTATAGGGAGCAGATCTCTTCCTCATTGGCGAACAGAATATCCACGCCCTCGCCCACGAAGTCGCGGAACTCGTCACGATAACGACCCACGCAGAACGGATCTGACAAACTCAAGGCCACCTTCCGCCCCGACGCCTGGGCAAGGCGACTCGCCTTTCGAAACGCGGCCTTGCCGCCCGCCGGATCCCACAGGTATCCCTCCAGATAGGTCACCTCCGCCTGGGCGACGACCTGTGGATCGACATCGTCCGGGCCCAGTTCGACGCATGCGCCGAGGTAGGTGTTCATGGACCGCTCCGCATCCGGCGTGACCAGGATCAAGGAGCGCGCGGTGGGCGGGCCCTGCTCCGCCATGGCGGTCTCGAAGCGCACACCCGCAGCGCGAATGTCGTGGGTGAATACTTTGCCCAGCCAGTCGTCTCGAACCTTACCCACATAAGCGGCGCGTCCACCCAGGGCGGCAACGCCCGCGACCGTATTGCCGGCGGATCCTCCAGACATCTCGATGCCGGGACCCATCGCTTCATACAAGGACTCGGCCCGTTCCGAATCGATCAGCGACATGGTGCCCTTGGGTACCTGGTGGCGGGTCAGAAACGCCTCGTCGGCCTGGGCGATGACATCCACGATGGCATTGCCGATGGCGAGTACATCGAACTGGGTTTCGGTCATGGGGTGGGAATCCATCTGGTAGCAAACAAACGTGACGGATTGTGGGGAATCCGGCCGCAGTCCACAACCGTCCGATACACGCCCCTTCGAACAGGATGAGGTTTGGAGCTGCCAGGCAGCACGGCGCATAAACGGACCCCAGGCCAGGAACCGGGGTAGACTCCGGGATCGAATTCGCCAACATCACCGAGCCTGCCATGTCGGACACCGTCCAACTGCTGAACACAGACCTGATCCAGCAGATTCTGAGTGCGGCCCAACAATCGCCTCGTGGACGGATGAACCACAACTTCCATCCGGGCGCAGCATCCAACCCGCATCGATTCCTGAACGTCATGTGCCGTGGGACCTACGTGACGCCGCATCGGCATCTGCTGCCTCCCAAAAGCGAGTCGTTTGTGATTCTGCACGGTGAAGTGCTGTTCTTACTGTTTGACGATGACGGTCGGGTCACCGAGTCGCATGTTCTGCGTGGAGTGGATACGGGTGTCGGCCCCTTTGGCATCGACATCGCTGCCGGACTGTGGCACTCCCTGGCGGTGCTCACAGATCACGCCGTGTGCTACGAAGTAAAGGCGGGGCCCTGGGATCCGGCCACGGACAAGGAGTTCGCGCCCTGGGCGCCGTCGGAGGGCGATGCCGCGTGTTCTGAATACCTTGCCCGGCTGCTGGCCAGGCACCGGGCTACCGCCGACCCGAGCGCGGGGCCAGGCTGATGCAGGGCATCCGCGCCGCCACCGGAGCCGACATGGCCCGGCTGGTGCTGGTCGGCGCCATCTGGGGCTCATCCTTCCTATGTATCGACATTGCACTCACCGGACTGCCGCCAACCTCCATCGTTGCTGGCCGCCTGCTGCTCGGGGCATTGGTGTTGGTTGCAATGCTCTGGTCCGGCGGGCAACAGCTGCCGACAGACACCCGGATATGGGGGCTGCTGGTGGTCATCGGATTTCTCAACAGCGCACTGCCCTTTATGCTGATCAGTTGGGGACAACAGTTTATCTCGGGCGGGCGGAGCGCCATTCTGATGGCCGCCGGCCCGTTTCTGGTGGTGCTGATGTCACACCTTTGGACCCAGGACGATCGGCTTACCAGACCCAAGCTGGGCGGGATGCTGCTCGGGTTTGCCGGGGTGATTCTGCTGGTGGGATATGAAGCCGTATTCGGTCGTTCTGAATCACTCGCAGGTCAGTTGGCCGTTATCGGCGCGACCGCCTGCTACGGTGTGTCGGCCATCCTCACGCGCTACGTCGCCTCGGTGCCGCCCCTGGTGAACAGCGCCATCGTCCTGGCCAGCGCCGCCTGTTACATGGTGCCCGCGGCGCTGTGGATCGATCACACCCAGGCACTCCAGCCGGCCGCGGGTCCCCTGTTGGCGGTGTTATGGCTGGGTCTTTTCCCGACCGCGCTGGCCTACCTGTTGCGTTTTCAGATCATCCAGGCCGTGGGCGCCACGTTCATGTCGCAGGTCAGCTACATGGTCCCGATGTTCGCTATTCTCTGGGGCTGGCTGTTCCTGTCCCAGGTGCCACCCGCTCGGGCCTGGATCGCCCTGGCACTGATTATGGGCGGCCTGTATTTGAGCCGAAGACCCAACATGTTCACCCGTGGCCATGACCGCTGACCCGATCCACTCACCCTGGGTGCGGGCGGTGCCCGCCCTGTTCGTGCTGCTTTGGAGCACAGGCTTCCTCGGCGCAAAGCTGGGCTTGCCCTATGCGGAGCCCTTGACCTTCCTGGGCATCCGGATGCTGATTGCATCTGCTCTGCTACTGGCGTTTGCGTTGCTCACCCAGGCACCCTGGCCGCGCAACTGGCGCTCGGCGGGACACATCGCTGTAGCTGGATTGCTGGTACACGCGCTCTATCTGGGTGGTGTTTTCAGCGCTATACAACTCGGTCTGCCGGCAGGGGTAGCCGCGCTGATTGTGGGCACTCAACCCCTGTTGACCGGGGCCTTGGCCACCGTCTGGCTCAAGGAGCGCCTGCGTTTGCAGCAATGGCTAGGGCTGTTGCTGGGTTTCGCCGGCGTTTTCATGGTTGTCTACGACAAGATGGGCGGGGGTGCCACCAGCGCCGCGGGAATCGTGCTGTGCCTGGCCGCTCTGCTGGGTATAACCCTGGGCACCCTTTACCAGAAGCGCTTTTGCTCCGGCATGGATCTGCGTACCGGCGGCGTCATCCAATACGCTGCAACGGCCGCTGCCATGGCGGTGGGTGCACTTGCGCTGGAGGAACGGACCGTGATCTGGAGCGGTCAATTCGTGTTTGCGCTGACCTGGCTGGTTCTGGTCTTGTCTGTGGGTGCGGTCGGTCTCCTCTACACCCTGATCCGACTGGGCGAGGCGTCCCGGGTGGCAAGCCTGTTCTATCTCACACCACCGGTGGTGGCGATCTTCTCGTTTCTATTGTTCGACGAGCGCCTCGGCCCCTTGGCCATGGTGGGCATGGCCGTGGTGACCACAGGCGTAGCCTTGGTCAACTTCACGCCTGCGCGCCGCTGACCGGCCGCTTATCTCGCTGAGCCAAACACGCTGCTCAAGCCTTGCTCCGCGGGCGCAATGCCTCGAGCGCGACCGCGCGTAGTGGGCCATCCGGCAAATATCGACCCGGCATGCTGATTCTCCAGCAGGTCGGTACCTGCGCCCAGCAACCGGGCTACTCGGCCTGGCGTATCTCAGCCTCCCTCGCCTCGATGTGGGCTTGAAGCCCCTCGGCGTCGCGCTGGCTGCGCGCCAGATCCGACTCCAAGGCGGCCCGCCCAGCCCCATCCGCATCGGCAACACGTTGCTTGAGCTGAGTGATGTCCTCTTTCAGGGCCACCTGCTGGGCGCGCAGTGACTCCAGCTCTGCTGCCGCCTCGGCCTTGTCAAACACCTGATCCGCCGCATTCGAATCCATCCTGTCTCGCCGGCGGGAGACCCGGGGGATGATCAGCTGATCCGGCGCCAGTGGACGTTGGTTCATGAATGAGGGCGAGACGATTTCGATGCCGGCGCCGTGCAGCGTATCCAGGATGCTTCGCCGCAGCTCGGATCGAACCGTGAGCAGATGCTTAACCTCGTCGAGGAAACCGGCGGCGCGATAGGTGACGGAAAAATCACCCAGATCCACCACCTGGACAAAGGGCTCGACCAGGCCGATGCCCTCAGCAGCCTTTTTCAAGAGCGGCTCAACCGTGGCGTGGTCCGCGTCGTAACCGAGAGACAGGGACGCGGACACAATGGTGCCGGAGGCTCGGACCACCGCCACCGGGTTGGTCACCATGTGGATATTGGGCAGGGTGACCAGGTCCCGGTCCTCGGTCTGTATCTCGGTGTGGAACAAACCGCGTTCGGTCACCCGCCCCACGTTATCACCCACTCGAATAAAGTCTCCCGGTCGAAAACTGCCCACCGCCCGCAGCATGAACCCGGCCATCGCATTGCTGACAAAGGTGGTGGAGGACAATCCGATCACGCCGGTGAGGACGATGCCCAGCAGACCGATCAATTGCGCGCGGGTGCTGTCGGTGAGCGGGTAGGCCAGTATCAGCGCGATCAGCATGAGCATGGACAGGACCAGCATGATCAGCTGACGTGGCAGCCGCGCCTCGGGACCCAGGTTCGGCTGGCGACGGATCAAAAACCAATGGGCCAGCATCAGCCCGGCGCCACCCAGAAGCAGAACCAGAGCCGAAGGGATCAATGACTGCAGGATAGAGATCATTTCAACCGGCGCGGTTTGTTGTTCCATATCAGAGTCGCCTACCTTCGCAGGCTCGAGAATAACGCCAAATCCATTGCCTTGCGTGCGTGCCGGGGCGCATCGCTACCTCTCCGAGCTAAAGATATTTCTCCACCGTGCGGACGATGCGCTGAGCATAGCGGTCGACGACGTGCTCGATGGCATAGATATCCTCGCCTCGCAATTCAAGGCTGTAACCCCGACTGCGAAGCACGGCGAACAGCATCTCCAACGCCGGTTGGCCAGACCCAAACTCGCCGTCGGCATAGGCGTCCAGCACACGGGTCAGACCAGGGTCGTCCGGGCTGACCTGAAACGAAACGGTCTTGCCCGACCGCTCTACCCGGCGCCGCACTTCAATGGCCACCAGCGGCATCACCAGGGAAGCAAGCAAACCCAACCCGGACAACACCAGTTCCACCGACCCCTTGCGCGCATCGATGATTTCCGCGTGTCCCCGGGACTGACCCATGATGCCCAGATACCGGTTAAACGGACGTGCATCCTCACCGAAGTATTTTTCAGCCTCAGTGGTGCGGCCCTCAGTCATCAAATCGGCGAAAGCGACCACATGGTACAAATCGGTGGTGATGTAACCGAGATCATAGAGATTGGCGATCTCGTCGCCAAAACGGACGCTCAAGGTGCGCTCGGACATGGCTGGCGAATCTCAGCCCTTGAAGGCGTCCGGAGAGGCCAGCCAGACCTGCTCCTCCGGCGTGCTCGACCGCCCGAGAATCGCATTGCGATGAGGAAAGCGAGCAAAACGTTTTACGATCTCACGGTGGTGGCGGGCGAACTCGAGATTGCGTGACAAGCCCGCCGCCTCGAACAGGGCCACCGAACGATCTTGATCCGACAGATCCTCGCTGTGCATATAGGGCATATACAAAAAGGACTGCTGTTCGGGCGTCAGTGACCGATCGAAGCCCCGGTCAATGGCCCGCCCGGCCACTGCCCGCGAAGCCGCTTCGGTGGCAAAACTGCGCGGATCATCCCGGAACATGTTCAAGGGCAACTGGTCCAGCACGATCACCATGGCCAGTGCACCATCGGGCGTGGACTCCCATTCCGACAAAGCACCCGCCCGCGCCGACTCCCATAGACTCAGAAAACGTTCCCGCAGCATCTCGTCGAACTCCGGCGTCGAATCAAACCAGCGGGCACGGGCCGGTTCTGAGAACCAGAAGGTGTTCAGGTCGGCGGCTGAAATCATGAAACGCAGTTGCATCCAGAGTTGGGAGATGACGCATAGTGTACTGCCTCGGCAGCCGCCCGACACGTGATCTGGGCTCGATACGGCGATCCACTCTGATTCGCGTTGCGCCATACTTTGCTACCATCTCTGCGATCCATTTTTACTTTATTCAGGAGACAGCCATGCGCTGGAGAACCGGAAGGCGCAGCGACAACGTGGTGGACCGACGGGGCCAACGCCCACCTCGTGGGCGGGGCGTCAAGCTGGGCGGTGGCGTCATCATTGCCTTGGTTGCTGCTGCATTCCTGGGCATAGACCCATCCCTGGTTCTGTCGCTGTTTGGAGGCGGTGGCACAGGGATGCCCGAAACGCGCTACGACACGCCGGCGGCGCCGCCACCGGCACAGGACGAGCAGGCCCAGTTCGTTTCGGTTGTGCTGGCCGACACCGAGGACACCTGGGGCGCCCTGTTCGCCGATGCAGGCAGCCGCTACCAACCGCCCAAACTGATTCTGTTCAGCGACGCGGTTCAGTCGGCCTGTGGCATGGCGGGGGCCGCGGTCGGACCGTTCTACTGCCCGGGGGACCAGCAGGTGTACATCGATCTGGGATTTTTCCGTGAGCTTCGCAACCAGTACCAGGCACCCGGCGATTTCGCCCAGGCCTATGTGCTGGCCCATGAAGTCGGCCACCACGTGCAAAATCTCACCGGAATCATGGGTCAGGTCAATCGGGCACGCGGATCGGTTTCAAAAGCGGATGCCAATGCCCTGTCGGTGTTGCTGGAGCTGCAGGCCGACTGCTACGCCGGTATCTGGGCCCACCACGCACAGCGCAGCCGCCAGATTCTGGAGAGAGGCGATATCGAGGAGGCCATGCGGGCGGCAGCGGCTGTGGGCGACGACACCATCCAGCGGCGCAGCAGCGGCCATGTGGTCCCCGACGCCTTCACCCACGGTTCGGCCGAGCAACGTATGAGCTGGTTTCGGCGTGGCCTACAGAGTGGGAACGTCGGCGACTGCGACACTTTCCAGGCGTCGAGCTGAGCGTCAAGCAAGGTCTGACCTATTCCGGTAGACACAGATCAAGGACCCGTTGAGGTGGGCCTCAGGTGTTTTACGCTTCCGGCGGGCCGCCCAGTCGGCAGCGCAGAACCACCTGCTCGCCCGACAACAGCAATAAATTGTCGCCGGAAAGCCGGTAGGCGGTGACCCTCTGCAATGCCGCCAGAAGCGTTGACTCCTGTTTCATCAGTTCGGCCGGACCGAACCGGCGAGTGCTGCCCAGAGGGCCTAGGGTTAAAGCGTCACCGTCACACTCATAGGACCCGAAAAATCGGTTGCAGCCACCGAATCCGTCCACCTGATGTGTTCTGGAAAAACACAGTTCGAGCCCCGGGCTGCCGGCGAATTGCAGGGCGGGTTGACCGTTCAGCTCGGTGGGTATCCATTGACTATCGATCAGGTCAGAGGGTTGCATGGCGGGCCAGAAAGCGGTCGAGCTGGTTGGCGAACGCCTGCCGATCACCGTGGTTGAGAGCCGCCGGCCCGCCGGTCTGGACGCCACTGCCCCGGAGTTCGTCCATGAAGTCCCGAAGCGCCAGGCGTTCCCGGATGTTGTCCTCGGTGTAAAGCTCCCCGCGCGGATTCAGCGCGTGGGCTCGACGCTCGATGACCTGGGCGGCCAACGGAATGTCCGCGGTGATCACCAGGTCGCCGGGTGTGATCTGTTCGGCGATGTAGGTGTCGGCCACATCGAATCCGCCCGGCACCTGGACCGAACGGATCAATGGTGACGGGGGGGTTCGCAGCGGCTGATTCGCGACCAGGATCAGCGGCACCTGCACGCGTTCGGCGGCACGAAAAAGGATGTCCTTCACCACCTTCGGGCACGCGTCCGCATCAACCCAGATCTGCATCTCCGGACCCCGCCGCGCCGATCAATCGGTGCGTTCGGTCACCTCAAGCAGATGGTAGCCGAACTGAGTTTTGACTGGCCCCTGAACCTGATTCAGATCGGCACTGAACACCACCCGGTCGAACTCCGGCACCATCTGGCCCGGTCCGAACTCGCCCAATTCACCGCCGCGCTGCCCTGAAGGGCAACTGGAATGCTGTTTTGCCAGGTCGGCAAAATCAGCACCATTCTCGATCTGCTGTTTCAGGCTCTCACACTCTGTTTCTGAAGCCACCAGGATGTGGCGGGCACTCGCTTTGCTCATAGTTTGTCTCCAACTGTTAAACCAACGAAACGCGAAAACCGCATCGTCGTGGTGCGGCGAAGGCCAAGCCTACACGTCCCGAGTTCGCGCTGCATGAAAATCGAAGCGCCGATGTTCAGCCCAAAGTCCAGCCCGGCCAGAGCCGGAACCCCAGGGTCGCCAGCCCCGCCGTCAGCATGAGACAGCCGATCACCGCAAGAAGCGTCGGCCTGTCAGCGCCACGCTGAACCAACCGGCGGCTCCCGGCATAGGCGCCGACGGCGGTCACGACAACCCCGAATTCACTCAGGATCAGCATGGTCAACAACGGCAGCCGGGGCCCCTGGTCGGTATCCAGCGCGCCAGCCAGGAGCAACAGGATGGCGATCAACAGCCCGACGCCCAGGGCCAGCCAGGGAAACCTGTCTTTCATTCGGATGGACGGCCTTTGCGGGCGAACAGGTTAGTGAGCTCGTAGACGATGGTGGCGGCCGCCAGCGAGGTGACCTCGGCGTGATCATAGGCCGGCGCCACTTCCACCACATCGGCCGACACCAGATTGAGTCCGGCCAAACCGCGCAGCACGCCCACCATTTCCCGGCTGGTCATTCCGGCAATCTCCGGCGTGCCGGTGCCGGGTGCGTGGGCCGGATCCAGCACATCGATATCGATGGACAGATACAGCGGATGGGCGCCCACGCGCTGACGGATGCGCTGGACCACATGGGCCACGCCCTCGGTCTGAAACGCGTCGCAATGAATCACCTTGAACCCCAGGTCCGCGTCACGCTCCAGATCGTGCCGGCTGTACAGCGGCCCGCGGATACCCACGTGCATCGAGGCGTCGTCCAGAAACAGACCCTCCTCGGCGGCACGCCGGAACGGCGTGCCATGGGTATAGGGTGCGCCGAAGTAGGTATCCCAGGTGTCCAGGTGGGCGTCGAAGTGCACCAGTGCCACCGGACCGTGGTGATGATTTACCGCGCGCAGCAGGGGTACGGCAATGGTGTGATCGCCGCCAAGGCTGATGATGCCGCCGACGGTGCCCAAAAGGTCCGTGGCAGCCGCCTGAATCTGGGCAATGGCCTGCTCGATGTTGAAAGGATTGCAGGCCACGTCACCGGCATCGGCCACCTGCTGTTCAACAAACGGCTCGGTATCGTAATCCGGATGATACTGGGTGCGCAGATGGCGCGACGCCTGACGAATGGCCTGGGGCCCGAAGCGTGCGCCGGGTCGATAGCTGGTGCCGGAGTCGAACGGAATCCCCAGGATGCCGACGTCGCAGCGCGGCACGTCACGCAGTTCCGGCAGACGCGCGAAGGTGGATGGCCCGGCATAGCGCGGCATCACGGTGCCACTCACCGGCTGTATCGGGCGATCATGCTCAGGCACTTGTCAGCTCCCGGTTGTGTCTCGATCTACGCGACGGGCCCGTCATCGAGGCGATATATGCGCTTGGTTCCAAACCCTTTGATCGCAATCTCCCCCCGATCGGTGAACCTGTACTCCGCACTCAGCAAA
The DNA here is from genome assembly GCA_963783675.1 of uncultured Gammaproteobacteria bacterium. GTDB lineage: Bacteria > Pseudomonadota > Gammaproteobacteria > Competibacterales > JAHEDQ01 > JAHEDQ01. The sequence goes on along the minus strand of CAWAOU010000024.1, from coordinate 441,116 downwards.
CGGTGCATGTCGGAGCATAGGGTGATTTCCATGGGTGCGGACAGGGCCTCCATCCGTGCCGCCAGATTCACCCCAGGGCCAAAAATATCGTAAACGTACTTCTGCACGCCCACGATGGAGCCGATCACCGGGCCGGAATGGATGCCAATACGGCCGCGCCACTGCGTCGGATGGGTCTGATTGCGCCGGGTCAGGTAGCGCAAAATGCGCAGGGCTATGTTGGCGATGTTCTCCGCGTGCTCGTGCATGGCTTCGGGGACGCCGCAGACCGCAAGATAAGCGTCGCCTATGGTTTTCAGCCGTTCGCCGCCAAACCGCTCCACGATTCGATCAAAGGCAGTGAAAAGATCGTTCAGCTCGGCAATCAGTGCGGGCGGATCGGCCGCAATGCTCATTTCAGTGAAATCGACAAAATCGAGCATCAGGATCGAGCATTCGGTGAACCGCTGCGGGGTATTGACACCCAGATCCTTCCATTCGTCATACACCGTCTTGGGCATGATGTTGAGCAGCAGTTTTTCGACCCGATCCTTTTCACGTTTCAGATCCCGATTCTGGCGCTCTACCATGTTGGAGTAGGACTCGATCATGTACTCAAGCTCTTTCAGCTTGGTCACGTTCTGGCATTCGATGATCAGCACATCGCCGGCCTGGCCGACGCCGGTTTCGATTTGCACCAGCAGGCTGATGGTGCGGCGCCCGACTCGCGTCTCCATATCCATCGTGTAAGCCCGCTGGCGCGCCAGTTGCTTCTCCAGACGGGCGGCATCCATCTGCGGCAGAAGATCCGCAAGCGTGATGTCATCCTGCCCGGCATCGGGGAACCACTCTGCAAAACGGCGGTTACGGGTGATCAGCCTGCGACTGTCCGTATCGGCGATGGCAAGCCCGACGCCGGTCGACGCCAGCAGAAGGCTGTTGAAGCGTTGAAGATCCACGGTCAGGCGGCGCCGACGGGTTCAGCTGGACGCATGGCGAACGACGAAGGGCCTTCGTCGTCTGATTTCACCAATGATGTGCGCGGTGTCGTCCGGATCGAAGTCAAAGTCCTCCAGGGTTTGCTCGAGGATCAGGGCCATTTCCTCAAACGCTTCCGGGCTGATGTCCAGGTGGGCATGAATCTGATGCAACGCTTCGTTGGTATAGCTCGCCGGCCCACCCATGAGCGAGGCGATGAACTTGGTCTGATGATCGATCAGGCGACGCATGTCCGAGTCCTCGAAGTAGTCCGCCAACAGATCCGAATCCAGCAGACTGTCGTAGAAGGCCATTACAATCTTGCTGACCCTTGCGAAACCACCATACTTCTCAAACAGACTGACGCTCACATCCGCTCCCCCGAAAACCACCTTCCGACGCCTGAATGCGCCCGCAACCCATTTGTGAGGCTCCGGGTGGGTTTTGTCAAACCGCTGTCCCGCGGCCCGGTGGCGGCATCCATGCGATGCCCACAAAGCAACCCAGCGCTCCGTCCAGCATGATGGCCACCAAGCATCCATTGACTCGAGCGGTGTCCGAGCGAGGCGTGTATGGGTCAGTCGCTCCCCTGGCACCGGATTCGATCCGCTCATGGTGCCTCATGTCCGCCGGCCGGCTGCTGGTCCGACTCAGGCTGTTCAGACTCAAGCTCCGGGTCCTGCTTTACCCAGGCCATGAACAACTCATACCCCAGCGCAAGGATCACCGAGCCAATAAACAAACCGATGATCCCGGACACGATCATGCCGCCGATCGCCCCGATCAGAATCACCAGCATGGGCGTCTCGAGACCGCGACCCAGCAACAACGGCTTGAGAAACGCATCGCTCATGCTGACCATCAGTGACCACAGGATGAACAGTACCGCCGGCACCGTGTCGGCGGTATTGAACACATAAATCATGATCGGTCCCAGCACCAGAAGAGGCGGCAGCTGCACGACTGCCAGCAACAACACCAGCGCCGCCCAGAAACCGGCGCCGGGCACGCCCATGGTCAGCAGTCCGATCCCTGCCAGAAGACCCTGTATGATGGCCACCCCCAGCACCCCCTGAGCAACACTGCGCACAGTGGCGCGGGCAAGGTCGATGAACTCCGCGCCCCGGGCGCCGGTAATGCGGTGCGCGATCATCTGTGCAGCGTGGGCGCCGGAGTCCGAATTGGCCAGCAGGGCACCTGCGATCACGATCGAAACCACGAACTGGAGGACACCGATCCCCACACCCGCACCGGCCGACAACAACCATTTTCCGAAACCCTCGAGACGGGGTGCAATGCGGGTCACGGCAGCCTCAAGGTTTTCCGATGCCAAGTCCCAGAACTCATGGATGCCCTCACCCACCAGGGGCCACTCAGCCACGCTGTCCGGTGGCGGCGGCAAGTCGAATTCGCCGTCACGAATCTGGTTGGAAACAATCTGGACGCTTTCCACCAGCGACTGGGCCAGAAACACGGTCGGCGTGATCAACAGCGCAAGCGCCAGCAGGGTAAACAAGGCCGCAGCCAATTTGCCGCGTCCGCTCAGCCATTTGACCAGGTGCTGGTACAGGGGATAGACCGCCACCGCGATGATAATGCCCCAGGTCACCGGCCCGACAAATGGGCGCATGATGCTGAAGCACCATGCGCCCAGCAGCGCCACCATCCCGATTCGAACGGCGGCCTCGAGCGCCGTGTCGACAAATCGCGGGTCTATATGAGAAGTCCGGCCCTTGTCCATTAACGACGCTCCTGCTCTACCCGGCAACAAAAAGGTGGGGTGGCGATTGTAACGAACGGGGGCAACCCAACCGAATACTCGCCCCTGTCTACCGGAATCCTACTCAGGCGTTACCGGCGATCAGTTCCCCCAGCTTTCTAGTCAGTATGGCGTTCTCCCGGTAGTCTATGGGCACGACTAGGAGGCTCGGCCCCGATTCGGCCAGTGCCCGCTCCAGCGTGGATTTGAATTCGCGGCTCGCGTCCACTTTGTGACCCTGCCAACCGAAGGCCTGGGCCAATTGCAGCCAATCGGGATTGCCGAAGGCGAGATCCGTGTGCCGATGAAACTCATTGTCCTGTTTCCAGGCAATCAGCCCATAGCCCCCGTCCTCCCAAACCATCACTACGATGTCACTGTTCAAACGTCTTGCGGTTTCCATCTCCTGTACATTCATCATGAACCCACCGTCGCCGCACACCGCCAGCACCCGACGATCCGGGTTGATCAGCTTGGCCGCGATGGCGCCCGGCAGTGCAAAACCCATAGAGCAAAAACCGTTGGGAATCAGGCAAGTATTGGGCAGATGGCAGTGATAGTGGCGGGCGATCCACATTTTATGGGCGCCCACGTCAGACAACAGGATGTCTTCCGGCGCCAACACCTGGCGCACGTCCCAGAGGATCTTCTGCGGTCGAATCCGCCCCTGGGTGTCGTCGTCGGCATGCTCGGCCAGATCGGCGGCCATTTCCGTGCGTACCCGCGCCTGTCCCGACAAATCATATTTGGGGGGCGCGGGGAGCTTGTTCAGGCGTTGGTTCAACATGGCCAGGGTCGCGGCCAGATCCCCCACCAGTTCCACCTCAGGGAGATAGCAGGCATCGATCTCCGCCGGCAGAAAATCGGCATGGATGATTCGCTTGTCACCCTTCGGATTCCAAAGATGGGGGTGGTACTCCACCATGTCGAACCCCAGTGTCAGGATCAGATCGGCCTCGTCCAGGGCCTGGGACATTCGGTCCCGGGTGCCGAGACCGATGGTGTAGAGACAATAGGGGGCGTCCACATCGACACAGCCCTTGGCCATGAACGTGCTGGTCACGCCGATGCCGGAGGCATCACAAAATGTGCGCAGTTCCCGACTGGCGCGTCGACGTATGCAACCGTTGCCCGCCAGAATAATGGGGCGCGAAGCCGCCGCGATCAGATCGAATGCCCGGTCGACGATCCCGCCATCCGGCACCGATCGGCGGAAGCGTCGAGGTGGAAGAGGCGCCTGCGTGGTGGGCGCCTTGGCCACGTCCTCGGGCAACTCGATATGCACCGCTCCGGGTTTTTCCGTGCGCGCCACCCGCACCGCCTTGCGCACGATCTCCGGAATGGTGTCCGGATGATGCACGCTGGTGGCCCACTTGGTGACGGGTTCGAACATCGCCACCACGTCCATGACCTGATGCGATTCCTTGTGCAGCCTGCGCACTGCGCCCTGGCCCGTCAGCACCAGCATCGGCGCGTGATCCATATTGGCGTCCGCCACCCCCGTGATCAGGTTGGTCGCGCCGGGTCCCAGGGTGCCGAGACACCCCGCCGGATTCCCGGTCAGACGCCCATAGACCTCGGCCATAAAAGCCGCGCCCTGCTCATGTCGGGTCAGCACGAACCGGATGTCGCCGGATTGCTCCAGCGACATCATGAAATCGGCGTTCTCCTCGCCCGGCACTCCGAAAATATACTCGATGCCTTCGCCGACCAGGCACTGCACCAGCAGGTCCGACGCCTTCACCTCAAGCCCTCCGCGGGCCGCGAGAACAGGTGCCGATTCGGTGTCGCAGTCATGGTCACTCCTTGTTTGTATTGATTGGGTGCCGACCCCCTGCAAGTGTAGACGTCCATCGGCACACGCAGCTTGCGCGTATCACCTGCAAGGTCAAGACTGAGCGGCAGTGTGCCGGATCGGCCCACATGGCCGGTGATGTGATCAGACGCCCAGGGGATGGCCGTGTCCAACGCAATGCCTTTAACACGCAATTCGCACAGCTCTCGCTTTCCATTGCATGTGCACATTTCGACTCTGCTCGCGCTTCTGATCGTGATCAGCGGCGGTTTGATCGGTTGGTTCAACTACCACCAGACGTCGAAGGTGGTGCTGAGCGCGGCCGATCGAGTGTTCGACGAATTGTTTGTCAAGCTACAGGCAGACCTGGAGTTCCGGGCACGCTTGAGTCGCGTGACGGTGGACATGCTGGCTTCGGCGGCGGTCAACCGCGCCGAGGATCTGGAGACACGGCTCAACAGCCTGCCGCTGTTCGCCGATGCGCTCCAAGCGAACGGTCGGCTCACATCGTTGTACGTGGGCTACGACGACGGCGAGTTCTTTCAAGTGGTGATACTGCGCAGCGACGCGCAGCGCCGTTACTACTCGGCGCCCGGCCAGGCAGCGTATGTGATCTGGTCGGTGGAATCGAATCCAGCTGGGCAGATGAGCTCGCGCTACCTCTATTTCGATCAGGCGATGTCGCCCATAGACGTGGCTCCGGGTTTGGCACCGGACTACGATCCGCGGGAACGGCCCTGGTATGTGGATCGGGCACTGGCCGGCACGCTCTACATAACACCACCTTACGTGTTTATCGCACAGGGTCAGGTGGGCACGACACTGTCCCGCAGGAGCAGCAGCGGGAACAGCGTGGTTGCCGGCGATGCCCCGCTGCATCGCCTGTCGGAAATCCTGGCCGGCCATGCGCTCAGCCGGTCGGTGGAGTTGGCCATTCTGGACGAGCAGCACCGCTTGATCGCCTACCCCGACGCGAACCAGGTGGTCAAACGCGATGCCGACGGTTCACCGACCGGACTGACCACTCTGGACGAACTGGGCAGCCCGATCCTGGGCAATTTGCTTACCCGGGCCGGTGACAGTCCCGAGCGGGTTGATTTCGAACAGAACGGACTACTGTGGAAAGGGTCTGTTCGGCGCCTTCCGGTCAGCGATGAACGCCACATCAGCCTCGCCATGGCGGCGCCCGAGCGTGAGCTGGTTGCCGAGGCGGCCACCATCCGCTGGCAGTCCCTGGGCGTCACCGGTTTGCTCATCCTGGCTGCGCTGCCCTTTGGCTGGCTGACCTCCAAACTCCTGTCTACGCCCCTCACCCGACTGGCCGCGGAATCCCGGGCGATCCAACAGTTCGAGTTTGCCGAGCCGATCCATGGGCACTCCGTGGTGTTGGAAATCGATCAACTTGCGGAGGCCATGGATTCGGCCAAACAAACCATACGCAATTTTCTCGATCTGTCGGTGGACCTGGCCTCGGAACACCGTTTCGAGCCGCTGCTGGAACGCGTGTTGGAGGAGTCCATGGAAGCGGTGGGTGCGGACGCGGGATTGTTGTATCTGCTGAGCGAAGACGAAACGGCCTTCGAACCGGCTGCGATCCGCGTACCTGGCGCCACGCCCGCCCCGGCCCTGGCGGAGCTGTCCTCGAGCCCGTTTCAGGCGCCTGGCGCCGATGATGCCCTGAGCCAGGCCGCCCATGGCAAGACACGCATGAGCATCGAACTCGACGGAAAACGAAACGATGCCCTTGCCGATCTGTTCCGGATCCTGGAGCGGGCGCTTTCGGGCGGCGAACAGCGTTGCGAGATCGTGCCGCTGCGGACCGCGCGGGACAACGTTGTCGGTCTGCTCACGCTGGTGCACCGTTCGGATCGCGTGGATCTGCAGCGGGTCACCAGCGAGCAGCGGCTGGCCTTTGTGGAAGCCATGGCGGGTGTGGCCGCCGTGGCGATCGACAACCAAAGTCTGTTCAAGGCCCAGAAGGAACTGCTCAACGCACTGATCAAGCTGATTGCCGGCGCGATCGATGCGAAATCCCCCTACACCGGCGGCCACTGTCAGCGGGTACCCGCATTGACGCGCATGCTGGCGACCGCCGCCAGCCGGAGCGGGAAGCCCCCGTTCACGGATTTCGAGCTGAGCGAGGACGACTGGGAAGCCATCGACATTGCCAGTTGGCTGCATGACTGCGGCAAAGTCACAACCCCCGAGTATGTGGTGGACAAGGCCACCAAACTGGAAACCATTTACAACCGGATACACGAGATCCGCATGCGTTTCGAAGTGATGAAGCGGGACGCGGACCTGGACTACTGGCGCGGCCTTGCCGAAGGCGGCGAGGACGCCAGTCTGGCCAAACGCCGCGACCAGAGGCATCAGGCCCTGGACGACGAGTTCGCCTTCGTAGCCACCTGCAACCAGGGCGGCGAGTTCATGTCCGCCGAGGATATGGACCGCCTGGAAACCATCGGCGCGCAGACCTGGCGCAGAACCCTGGATGATCGCGTCGGCCTGTCCTGGGAAGAACGCCGGAGAGCGGAACGCGCATCACCGGCAGCTCTGCCGGTGGATGAACCCCTGCTGGCCGACAAGCCAGAGCAGGTGATTGAACGGGCACCGAACGAGCGCATGCCCGATGACAATCCATGGGGGTTTCAGCTGGAAGTGCCACGGCACAAATACGATCGCGGCGAGTTGCACAATCTGAAAGTGGCACGCGGCACCCTGACCGAGGAGGAGCGCTTCGTGATCAACGACCACATCGTGCAGACCATCATGATGCTGGAGAAGCTGCCCATGCCAAAGCACCTGCGCGGTGTGGCTGAGATCGCGGGCGGTCACCATGAAACCCTGGACGGTCGTGGATATCCCCGACGTCTGACGGTGAAGCAGATGAGCCTACCGGCCCGGATGATGGCGATCGCGGACATCTTCGAGGCCCTGACCGCGGTGGACCGGCCCTACAAACGTGGCAAGACCTTGAGCGAGGCCATCAGCATCATGGCCTCGATGCGGGACCGCCAGCACATCGATCCGGATCTGTTTGCCCTGTTCCTGGAAACCGGCGTGTATCAAGAGTACGCCGAGCGTTTCCTGCAGGCCGAGCAGTTCGACCCGGTGGACGTGGAGGCGATGCTCAAAAAGGCCTAACAGCGGGTTGAAAAAGCCTCACTCGGCACGATACGGTGTTGAAAACGCCCTCAAAATGCTCATTTACTGCCTGTAAACTGCGCTTTCTCCGTCGTTTTCGCCTTGCCTCGCACTCGACCGAGACTTTTTCAACACGCGGCTAACCGGCAAGCTTGCTGGCCGCCCAGCGATGAAAATGGTGGGTGGGCGTATCCATGACCTCCGAGAATATGCCGCCGTCGAAGCCGGGGGAACCGCGGCCCTGCTGCATGCCTTCGACCACGCCCACGTCCTCGGCAAACACAACCCGCCATGACTCTCGGGTCGCTTCGCGTGCATGGGCGTACTCATCGCCGATGGCTTCGTCTCCCACATAGAAAATGCGCAAATCCTCGATCGTCCGGTCCGGCGCGATGGGATGCAGAATCATGGCGAACAGGTGGTCCGCCTGGAGGCCCAATAACAGATTGGGATAGACCGACACGTACTCAGCGTACTGCAGCCGATCTTCCGGCCACTCATCAAACCGGGGCAAGTGAATGCCGGCGGTGCCGGACAGATCGTAGACCGTCGTGCCCTGGCCGGCAAAATCCTCACCAATCATGATGTGATAGTGATCTTCCAGGCGCGAATACTGATTGAGTGCCACATGGATCTGGGGCAGGTGATAGGCCTCGCAATAGTTCTCAACCGCGAGTTTCCAATTGGCCTTGATCTCGATCTGCAGATCGCCTCCGGTGGCGGCCGGACGCAGATCGTAGGGGCCGAAAGCACCGTGAAACGCTTCCCAGCGCTCCGCCAGGGGTTGGATATGCGTATCAAACGGAGGTGCGTCGCCAGAGAGATTGACAAACACCATGCCCATCCAGACCTCGGAGCGTACCGCCTTGAGTCCGTGGCTGGACCGATCAAAGCCGCCCAGCTCATGGACACCGGGGCCACCGATGTGGGGTGTCGTCTCCAGCGCCCCGGCCAGACTGTAGCTCCAGGCGTGGTAGGGACAGCTCAGCATGCCGCCCGCCGGGCAGGGTACATCCACCAGCTTATGCCCGCGATGGCTGCATACGTTATGAAATACCCGCACCACATCGCTGCGGTCACGCGTGATCAGCAACGGAACATCGAGCAGGTCTACCGGCTTGGCGTAGCCGCCCGGTTTCAGATCGCTGACAAAACCAACACACGCCCAGGTCTGGGCGAACAGGGTTTCCCGCTCCCGTTTCATGAAGACCGGATCGGTGTACGCCGGGTTGGGCAGCCCCCTCGCCTCGGAGGTTGGGCGTGTGATCCGTGCTTTCTGCTCGGTGGTCAGTGGCGCGTCGATGATGGAACTCATGAGACCGTTCTCCAACTGTCGGGACGGCGTACAGGAGAATCTCAGTAACTCAGTCCAGGACGCCCGCGCAATTGCAAAAAGAGCGGGCTGTCGCGTCCTGGATAGCGGAGGTCGTGTCCGATTCCAAAGGCCTGGCGACCGCGACGCCGGACCAGGTCGATGGTCATTCCAAGATCCAATCCCGGGCCTCATCTTTCTGATGGAGTCCGAAATGCCTGACCTCGATTCCGGAAAAGAGTCTGTCGCCGATCCCGGCGAGATTGGCCAACCATTGCTGGTCGGTGACAACGGCTTCGCGTTCCACGTCGCGAATGTGTTTGCAGCTGAACTGCAGGTCCTTCCAGAGGGCATCGAGGGAGATGCCGTCCAGGCTTTCGATCTCGGCATAGATCCGGACCTGGTCGTGGGCGTCCAGGGTTTGCTCGATCAGCGCCGCGACGCGATCGAAATCCGCATCCTCGACCCGGCCGCTGATTCGAAACCCCACCACATTGCCCTCGCCCACGTACAGCATGTCGATCATCACGCCCGCCCACTAGCTTATAGAGGCAACCGGCGGCGCCCCTCTTCCCCCACATCTTAGACTGAAGTGAGACCGATCAGGGATTCCGCATGGCGCACCGGGGCCGGGTGCAGACAAGCCGGGACGGTTTCGAACCGGTCAAGCGACTGTCCGGCGGTATCCGGAGGCGAGCGCCGTGGCCCCTAGACGGCGACCTCGGTGCGTTGCTTCATGATTTCCAGAACCTCGTCGGGATCACGTTTCCACCAGGTCTCCGTGGAAAATATCTCCACTTCGCAGGCGCCGCTGTAGCCCGCTGCCTCGACCCAGGCACGGATCAGCGGGATGTCGATCACGCCATCGCCCATCATGCCTCGGTCGGTGAGCAGATCCCGGGTCGGCACCAACCAGTCGCACACATGAAAAGCAAGCAGGCGCTGGGCACCCGCGCGGCTTATCTCCCGCTCCAGGTCAGGATCCCACCAGACATGATAGACATCCACCGCGATACCGAGCCCCGCGCCCAGTTCATCGCATAGATCATTGGCCTGAGCCATGGTGTTAATGCAGGCCCGGTCGGCCGCATACATGGGGTGCAGCGGTTCGATCGCGAGGGGTATGCCGCTGGGTCTGGCGTACTCCAGCAGCGTGGCGATTCCGTCGCGCACCTGCTCCCGGGCGCCGGCGATGTCCTTGGACCCGCCAGGCAATCCCCCGACCACCAGCACCAGGCACTCGGCGCCGATTTCCAAGGCCTCATCCACGGCCCTTCGGTTGTCATCGATCACCGCCTGGCGTCCGCTCGGTTCGGCCACCGGAAACATGCCACCGCGACACAGCCCGGTCACCCGCAGCCCGGCGTCACGTATCAAGCGGCCAGCGCGCTCGGCGCCCAGTTCCGCCAGCTTGTCGCGCCAGGGCGCGATCGCCGGAATGCCGTGCCGGACACAGCCCTCTATGCACTCGGCCAGCGACCACTGGGCGCGCACCGTCGCCGTATTGAGGGACAAACGATCGAGACTCGCCATGAGTTCAGCCCTCAACGCCATGAACGCGCATGACGGCGGTCATGCGGCGCGCGGCCAGATCCGGTTCCAGCAACAGACCTGCGCAATCGGCCAGGCGGAAAAGCTCGGCCAGATGGAGGGCGGATCGGGCGCTTTGCTGGCCCCCCAGCATGGTGAAATGATCCTGGTGGCCATTCAGATAACTCATGAATACGAGCCCCGTCTTATAGTAGCGAGTGGGCGCCTGGAAGATGTGCCGCGACAAAGCCACGGTCGGCGCCAGGTAGGCGTGGTAGCGCGCCATATCGCCCTCGCCCATGGCCTGTAGAGCGGCACTGGCAGCGGGCGCGATGGCGTCGAATATGCCCAGCAGCGCGTCCGAATACCCCTGATCGTCGCCGGCGATCAGCTCCGCGTAGTTGAAATCGTCGCCGGTATACATTCGCACGTCGTTGGGCAGGCGCCGACGCATGGCGATCTCTTTCTCGGCGCTGAGCAGGGATATCTTGATGCCGTCAATTTTGTCGGCGTTGCGCCGAACCACGTCAAGGCAGACCTCCATCGCCTGCCAATGATCATCATGTCCCCAATAGCCGGCCAGAGCGGGATCGAACATCTCTCCCAACCAATGAATGATCACAGGTGCACGCACCTGGGACAGGATACGGTCATACACCGCAGCGTAGTCGTCCGCCCCCCTTGCGCAGGCGGCCAGGGCCCGACTGGCCATGAGTATGATGTGCCCGCCGGCGTCTTCCACCGCCGCGCATTGGGTCTCGTATGCGTCGATCACCTCATTGATGGACAGGTCACGGCGGGGCGGAAGATGATCGGTTCCAGCGCCGCATGCAATGCGCGCCCCGGGACCATGGTCACGGGCCTCGGCGACAGACCGCCGGATCAACTCGAGCGCAGTAGGCCAATCCAGACCCATGCCCCGTTGCGCCGTGTCCATCGCCTCGGCGACGCCCAGCCCCAGGCCCCAAAGATAGCGCCGATAAGCCAGAGTCCCGTCCCAGTCGATGGCGATCTGTCCCCAGGGATCCACGTCGGCCATCGGGTCCGCCACCACATGCACCGCCGAGTAGGCCACCCGGGGCAGATCGCCACCGGGGTGATGCGGAAAGGCGGTTGGCGAGCCCACGGAATAGGACTCGATTGACCCGGCCGGGGTCGGAAGTTGAACCACGGTCATACTGCTGCGCTCCGGTGACACACCTGGATACTCTCCGGTGCCAATGGCCCCAATCGCCCCAATCGCTTAAAGCTCGAGTGGCGGCACGTCGAGCCAGCGGCGCTCGCGCCAGCTCCTGATCCCGAGTTCCGCGAGTTGAACACCCTTGGCGCCTTCCACCAGGGTGTAGTGCCAGGGGCCATCGTCCATCACGTGCCGGATAAACTGCGACCACTGAACCTTGAACCCGTTGTCGTAGAGCTGATTGTCCGGCACCTCGGCCCAGCTCTGCCGGAAATCGATGGTCTGGGGCTGATCAGGGTTCCATACCGGTTTAGGCGTGTTGACCCGCGCCTGGGACCAGCAACGGTGCAACCCGCCCACGGCGGACCCGTGGGTGCCATCGATCTGAAACGTCACCAGATCGTCGCGCCGCACCCGCACGCACCAGGAACTGTTGATCTGGGCGACGATACCGCCTTCGAGTTGGAAAGTGGCATAGGCCGCATCATCGCTGTCGGCCTGGTATGGCTGACCGTTCTCGTCCCAACGCTCCGGAATGTGGTTTGCTCCGAGACAACTTACCGCCCGGACCGGAGCCACTATGTTGTCCAGCACATAGCGCCAGTGACACAGCATGTCGAGAATAATGCCGCCCCCGTCCTGGGTTCGATAGTTCCAGCTTGGGCGCTGGGCAGCCTGCCAGTCCCCTTCGAATACCCAGTAGCCGAATTCGCCCCGAACGGACAGTATCCGGCCAAAGAATCCGGAATCCCGCAGCATGCGAAGTTTCATCAGTCCGGGCAGGGATAGCTTGTCGTGGACAATGCCGTGCTTGACCCCGCTGTGCACAGCATGGCGGGCGATATCCAGCGCCGCTTCGAGTGTCTCCGCCACCGGCTTCTCGCAATAGACATGCTTGCCGGCATCGATGGCCCGGCGCAGGAGACCAGCCCGCAGCTGGGTCGATGCGGCATCGAAAAAAAGCGTGTCGTCCGGGTTCGCCAGGGCAGCGTCCAGGTCGGTACTCCAGCGCGCAACGCCCACCCGCTCCGCCAGGCTCCTCACCTTGTCGGCATTGCGCCCGATGATGATCGGATCCGGCATCACACGGTCACCGTTGGACAGGCGTATACCGCCGTCCTCCCGAATCGCCAGGATGGAGCGAATCAGATGCTGATTCATTCCCATGCGGCCGGTGACGCCGTGCATGATGATTCCCAATCGATGTTCAGCCATGGATTCCCCTACTCGCTCAGGTTCATTTCGGTCAGCGCATCCCACTGTGGCTCGGCTGCGCTGGCATAGCCCACGCAGTCCAGAGAACCAAGGCGGATACGTCCAGCTTCCACCCTCAGACCGACGCTGCCCTGCACCATACGGTAGAGGTCGGGATGGGCGTCGAGAAAGGCCTGCTGTTCAGCCTTGGGCGCGCCGTCCATGCCGCGGACATAGTGATGACCATTGCGTTCCACGTGGGTGATGCCCAGCACCCCAACCAGCGCCAGATCCTGCTGCACCGCAAGCCCGGGTTGGCAGGTCAGGTCTTCTCCGCTGATCAAACATCGAAGACCCTCTGTACGCTGATTCTCGACCTGGCAGCGGGCCGCGTTGAGCAGAGATTTGTACAGCCCTTTGCAGGCTTTGCTGGAGACACCGGCGTAACCCAGGGCGCGCGCCCGGGGCAGCGCATCCATCGTGGCGTCGGACTCGTCGATAATGACCGGTACATGGTGCGCCAGATCCCAAACCGGCTCCGACAATGCAACGGAACGGTGTATGGGCTGTTCAATGAAAAGAGTGGAGCGCCGCAATCGCGCCAAGGCGGCGTCGGCCTCGATGCCGCGCCACAGCTCCACCACTTGGTCGACCCGCGTGAACTGCTCGTTGCCATCCAGGGTCACGCTGTAGGGCCCGGGCAAGGTGTCGATCACCGCCGCCACCCCCCGCAATCGGTCGAGATCCGCTTCCAGCTCTCCGTTGAGTTTGAGTTTGAAACAGGTGTTGCCGTAAACCCGGATGACCTGATCAAGGGTCTCCGGCAAGCCATCCCCAACCACCGCATCGGCCGCCTGATCGGCGGCCGTCAGAGGATCGAGCATGCCGACGGTGTGGCGTGCCTGCACGGTGTCCGGAAGGCTCATGCCGGCAAGGAATCCCGGCAGGTCGAAACCCGCCAGGTCAGGGGTCAGCACCCCTGCCCGGAGGCCGGGCAGGTTGCGGCGCAGTGCCGCGGGGAAAGACACGCCAACCGCGCGGCAGAGGCCATCGAGCACCGCTTTGTCCAGTTGAGCTGGGCCAAATTGAGCGGCCAGGGGATTGAGATTCTCACCCCCGTTCAATACCAGTTCGGGATAAGCGGACTCGGCAAGCTGAAACGCGCTGTCGGACCGGCCCAGGTCGAGATAGTGGCGGCGGGCGCGAGCCAGCGCCCGGCGCAGCTGGTCAATGTTGTCCCGGTTACTGAGCTGCGGACGCTTGTCAAACCACTTGGGCACCATCAGCTCCGCCGACATACCCCAGGCTTCGCGGCCGTCTTTGAGGCGCACCCGCACCCGTACCAATGCCTGTGGCGCTTCGCGCAGCGTCACCACGCCAAAGCGAAACGGCAAACGCAGGGTCACGTCACGTTCGTAAAGTTGCACATCCAGCAGCTCGAACGGCAAGCCACTCATGCCAGGGCTTCCAAAATACCGCGCACGTATCCGGCGGCACGGGCCGCAGTCAGCGGTCCGTCCGGCCGGTAAACAAAGGGCTCTACCGACACCACGCCGTTGTACCCAGCGTCGCGCATGGCGCGAAAAATGGCCGGGAAATCGTCCTCGCCCTGACCCGGCGCCCGGCGGTTGGAATCGTTCACCTGAATGTGGGCAATGTGACCGCTGGGTAGCCAATGCCGTATCAGGTCCGGCACCGGCATGTCCTCGGTGAGCGCCGCCGCACTGGTGTCGATCATGGTTCGAAATCCAGGATTATTGATCTGCTGGACCATATCCACGGCCTCGGCAATGGTATTGATAAAGCCGGTCTCGTGGCGCGAAAGGGGTTCGATACAGTAGACAACACCCGCCTGGGTGGCGTGTACGGCGAGTTCGCCGAACACCTCCCGGGCCCAACCCCAGGCGTCGTCCAGGCTGTTGTTGGTTGCGATTTCTCTTTGCTGGGGTGAGCCGTGCACAAGCACCGCCCCACCCAGATCCGCGCACAGATCGATCAGGCCCTTCAGCACCTCCAGGGTGCGACGGCGGACCCCGGCATCGGCGGTGGTGATGGACAGCCCCTTGGGCGATATCAGCAGCCAATGCAACCCGGTGATGACAATGCCGGCATCACCGGCCGCCCGCCGCAACTCGACCCGGCGGTCTGCCGACAACCGGTGGGGTTGATCGCCGAACAGGAACGGCGCCAGTTCAAGCCCGTCGTAGCCCAGCTCCGCCGCCACCTGGCATTGCTGCTCAAATGGCCAGTCGCGGATGACTTCGTTGCAAAGGGATAGCTGCATGGCAGGCAATAGTAACTAACTGGTTATTTACGGTATTTGAAATTCCCCCGCCGGTCAACAAACCGGTCCGGGTGAGTGCTTCAGATCTGGCGCAGAAAACCACACATACCCAGGCGAACCTCGCCGTACTCACGGGTCATGACGGGTATCGCCGTATCGGCCGCCGTACCCGGCAGCGCCTCGATCCGTTCGATCGTCTGCCTGGCCTGGCGCAGGGCAGCGCCGGAAGCAATCGCCCGCAACGGCGCCCGGAGTTCCGCCAGGGTACCGTGGTGTACCGCAACAAAGCGACGCAGTTCCGCGGTGTATGCCTCACGATCCCGGTGCCACAAATCCATCAACCCCACGTAGGCCCGAACCGACGCATCCCGGCGTTCCAGCGCCCCGGCTTCGCCTTGTTCCACCGTGGACTTGAGCTTGAGGTACTCATCCGGGCGCCGGTCCACGTCCGCTCCAAAATAGATCCTGGCGTCGCCTCGCTCCGCCAGGCCTGCGCCGCCCATGATGGCCAGCACCTCGAGGCGGTCATGGCTCACCGATCGGTGCAGCGTGTCGGGCGGAAACTGGACATAGGTGCCCTTGCGTATGGGCACCGAACGAAACCCGGTTTCGGGATGATGAAGTTCCACGCAGCCCTCGCCGGACAGTCCCACGTAGGCTTCCTCGGTAACCCCGTGCACATGGGCACAACCACTGTGCACCCCATCCGGACCGTGTCGCTGATGATAGACCCTGAGGTGAGTCAGGCCGACCCCGGCGATCAAGGCCTTTTCCAGCATTTCTGTTGGGTTCATCGGGTTAGGTTCATTGGTGACATCCGTCCAGTTCAGACCCGCGGCAAAACACGGGCAACGCGCAGCAGATCGACAAACGGTTTGATCAGCAGGTCGAACAAAGCCTTGACCAACTCAGACACCGCGTCGCGCCAGGCATGCCAATAGGCCTTGAATCCCCGCGCCCAACCCACCCGGAAACCGGCGGCGCCGGTTGGCAGATCGCCCACCACCGCTCCAAAAAGGGCGCGGCATCCCCGCCAGCCCCAGCAGAGCACCGTCCAGTGCGCGACCACTATGCGCCCGGCACCGCCAATGAGGGCCCGGGAAAGCCGCTGCGCCTTGGGCCCCAGATAGCGACGACTGGGTCCAAAACTCATCAGCAGGGTCAGCACACACAGCAGCATCAGTACAAGCGAGATCGGCCGGGTAAAATAGAAGCCGAAGTCACCGCCGTTGATCACCCAGGACCGCCTGAAGCTCTTGTCGAAAATGTCCCCCAACACAATGCCAAGCACCAGCGGCGCCATCGGATACTTCATTTGCCGCAGGGCGAAGCCCAGAACGCCGAAAATCACCATGACCCAGACATCGAACATACGCTGTTGTATCGCGTAGCTGCCGATCACGCAGAGCACGAACACCACCGGCATCAGCCGCTCGCGGCGCACGGCCAGCACCTTGATCAGCAGCGGCGTAAGCAACAGCCCGAGCAGGACGATGGCCACAGCCGCGAACAGCATCATGACCACGACCTGGTACACGAAGCTGGGAAACTCGATCATGATCATGGGTCCGGGCCGGACCCCGTGAAGCACCATAGCCGCCAGCAATACCGCCGCCGGGGCCGATCCGGGAATGCCCAGGGTCAGCACCGGTATCAGAGCACCGGGGGGCGCCGCACTGTTACCGGTTTCCGCAGCCATCAGGCCTTCCACCGAACCCTTGCCGAACTTCTCCTTTTCCTTGGACTTGCGCCGCGCCGCGGCATAGGACACCCAGGCGCCAATATCCTCGCCGACGCCGGGGATGACACCGATCAGCGTGCCAAGAACACCCGAGCGCATGATGGTCCTGCGATAGCGAAATACGTGACGTAGATCGGGCAGAACATCCTTGAGCGTTGCGGTTGCCCTGACAACCTCCGCACGACGGTGGTACATCACGCTGATCACCTCGGAAAAACCGAAGGCGCCGACCATGGCGGGAATCAGATTGACGCCGGACTGCATCTCAGTGAAGCCGAAGGTGAAGCGGTCCGTCATGTACAGACCCTCCTGACCAACCATGGCCACCGCCAGGCCGAGAAAGCCGGCAATCCATCCTTTCAGGGGATCGTCGACCGCGGTGAGCTGGCCGGAAATGAGAATTCCGAACAGGGCCAGCCAGAAAAACTCATGGGTCTGAAATTTCAGCGCGTAGCCCGCCAGCACCGGCGCCACGGTGGCCAGAAAAGCGATCCCCACCAGGGTGCCGAGAAAAGAGCCGGTGGTGGCAATGCCCATGGCGGGGCCGGCCTGGCCGGCCTGTGCCAGGGGATAGCCGTCCAGAGTGGTGGCCGCATTGGCCGGTGTGCCCGGTATGTTCAACAGAATTGCGGTTCGGCTGCCGCCATAGATGGCCCCCACATAGAGGCAGATCAGAACCAGCAGGGCGTCCTCATGATCCATGCGGTAGGTCAGGGTGGTGAGCAGCGCGACGCCCATGGTGGCGGTCAAACCCGGCAACATTCCGATGACGATGCCCAGCAGAGTTCCGCCCAGCACCAACAGCAGCATCCGCGGGGTCGAGAACATACCCATGGCTTGACCGACCAACTGGGCGGTGTCCCCGAGGTACGTCAACAGTGCGAGCAGGCTATCCAGCAATCCGATCGCCTCCGGTGCTATGGAAGCTTCACATAGAGCTGATGTTCGAACAGGTAGCCGACCGCCAGCGTCACGATCAGCGCCTGTAGCAGAGCCATGGACAACAGCCAGAGGTAAGGCGCCCATGTTTGGCGCACGCCGGTTAGACCTGAACCCAGGCGCCGCGCCGTCGCCGGAAACCGATCGGACAGCCAAACCCAGCGCCGGCGGCCCATCTCCGGCGCTTCCGCCCACTCGAAGCAGGTGATAAACAGAAACACAAACACAAAGGTGGCCGCACGGTACGGCACCTGCCAGCCGAAAATCTCCCCGCCCAGCAGGCCCACCGCATAGGCGGAACAGCCCAGAGCGGTCAGTCCGGAACGAACCCAGCCGCTCCACGTAACAGCCGACTGTTGCCCGTCACCCCCGATCAAGCGGGCCCCTCGAACAATGGAGCGCCCGATCAAGATGGTGGCGAGAATAGAGAGGATGGCACCCAGCATCACCGGTACCCGGCCGGGCTCACCACCGGCCTCGATAAACCCACCGGCACCGGGCATGCCCAGACCTTCGACCATCATGTAGAGGCCCAGAACGAAAAAAATCAGACCCGTAATGAGATCCGCTTTAGCCATGAAGGATGCCCGGGCTCAATGGTTGCGACGGGAACACGATCACCGATCGCCCCCTTCCGTCGTCGGACTGTTGGTCGTGAGCCGTTTCGGCAGCGGATCACAATCACAGCGCACCGTCAGGTGCAGCGGCGAGCCTTTCGGCCCGCCGCGACGTCAAGCGCTCAGGGACGTGGAATGCCCACCGTGTCCGGGCTGACCTTGGACTTGCCACCGTCGTGGATCTGCCAGGCATTGATCTGGGTGCTGGGAAACGCCTCTTCGTAGGCCTTGTCACCCGATACCACGTTGACCGTCAGCCCCTTGGACTCGGCATATTCGGCGAGGCGCGTTGAATTCGCGATCCGGTCCGCCCAAACGGAGCTCATGGTATCCACGACCTCCTGCGGAATGCCTTTGGGCGCCCAGATGCCGAAAAACACCGGGCCAACTTTTGCGTTGGGCAGGTCAGCGGTGATAGGCGGTATGTCTCCAATACCGGCGAGGCTGACCCCCTTGGGCGTGAACGCCGCCAGCGGCTTCAACAGACCCGCGCGCAGCATTTCGTACTGTTCGGCCACGAGCTGGGTGGTCAGCTCGGTTTCGTGAGCCACCGCCGCCTTTACCGCTGGATTGCCCCCGTCGTAAGTGACCATCTTGTAGTCACCGCCGGCGGCAGCCTTAAGCGCTTCGGCGGATGCCCCACCCGCAGAGTTGATGCCCCCGGTGGCGATGGTGACGCTGTCGGGATCCGAATTCATGGCGGCCACTACGTCCGCCACCGACTGCAGCTTGGAGTCCGGATTGGCGGACAACAGCGTGTAATTGATCACCGCCAGGTAGAGATTCCAGTCCACCAGATTGGTGTCGATGGCGCCTGTAACGCTGTAGGTGCCCAGATCCTTGGCTGCGCCCGCGGTCCAGGTGTACCCGTCCATCGGGGCCTCCAGCGCCGCCTTGGTGCCCACTGCGCCAGCGCCGCCGGTCTGATTGACCACCACCACTTTCTGCCCCAACGCATCCTCGAGGTCCGCAGCCAGGGTGCGCACCAACTGGTCGGTTGAGCCGCCGGCGCCCCAGGGCACAATGATGCGAATCGGCTTGTCCGGCTGCCACTCGGCGAATGCAGCACTGGCGGTGAACACGGCTGCGGCTATGATCCCCGAAATCAGCAGTTTCTTGAGCATGTTTCTCTCCTCATGGTGTGTGTTCCACCCGATTGTTCCATCGGTTTACAGTCTGCGCCAGAAATTGTAACTATCTAGTTGGTTACATATAGCAACAATGCCCAGGCCTCGCAAGATGACGCCGACGGGCCGGTTCGGCTGCGTTCCAGATCAGGGCCGAAGATAGCCCAGCACAACCTCGACGATATGATCGGCGCGCGCCGCAAGCGCCTTCTGTTCCCTCAGATCCCGCTCGAAGATCGCCCCAAGCGTGGCGGCATTGGACAAATAGAAATATCCGAGGCCGGCAATCGTAATGTAGAGCTGAACCGGATCGACGCCACGCCTGAACACGCCCAGTTTGGCGCCGCGCGCGAGGGTGCTGTGCACTTGCTCAACCAGCGGCGAGTGCATGTCGGTGATGCGGCTGGAACGCGTCAAATGCTGCGCCCCGTAAAGATTCTCATTGTTCAGAATGCGAATGAATTCAGGATGAGCCACAAAGTAACCGAAAGTGAAACGCACCAGTTCACCCATGGCCTGTTCCGGATTCATGGCCTCCAAGTCCAGGTCACGTTCATGGCTGCGTATGTGCTCATAGGTGCACTCGAGCACCGCCAGGTAGAGGTCGTCTTTGTTGCCGAAGTAGTGGTAGAGCATGCGCTTGTTGGCGCCGGCCTTGGCAGCGATCGTGTCAACCCGGGCACCGTCATAACCGCGCGCGGCGAATTCGCCCAGGGCCGCGTCGAGAATATGCTGCCGCGTCTGTGTCGGGTTGCGCTTTGCCATCTGAACACGAAATTTGTAACCAGATGGTTATAATCTGGCCGGAGCGGAGGCGGATGTCAAACCACGACGCCCGAATCGCGCTCCCGTATGCTGCGCGCCGGGAGAGGGCCAGAGATTGATACGATCCAATACTGACTGGCCTGGCGTCTGGTTCGGCGTGGCCTTGGGCTGGCTGACCGCGTTCCACTATTTCAAGCTGCCGCCGGCTCTGCCGGTTTTGCTGGAGCGCTTGGACTACCCCACCGTGCTGGCCGGCGCCTTTATGTCGGTGTTTGCCCTGGCCGGTCTGCTGCTGTCCACCTGGGCCGGGCGGAGACTCCGACGTTTCGGGCCCCGACAGCTGGTGTTCGCTGCGCTGCTGCTGACCCTGGTCGGCAGCGGGCTGGGGTTGCTGACGCCATTCTACCCCGATGTCATGCTCGTATCCCGCGCCATTGAGTCGGTGGGTTATGCCATTCTCTCGGTGGTGGGCGTGGTGCTCGCGGTGGGCGCCGCAGCGCCCCGGGACAAGTCACTGGCGGCAGCACTTTGGGCGACCTGGATTCCGGTGGGCCAGGTGATGGCAGCGCTCGTCTCGATTCCGGCGCTGGAATTCGGGCTGTGGCAATTGGGTTGGGTGGTCGGAATGGCGCTCTGTATCCCAGCGCTGATACTGAACCGCACCATGGGGCGACGATCGGGGGCAATGCCTGCGCCAGCGGAACCGGACGACCCCGTGGCCCATGGCCAAGAGCCCCCTCTCTCCCTCGGATACCGCCTGCTGCCTGCGCTGGTGTTCGCCCTGTGGTCGGGGCAGTTCATCGCCTACATGACCTGGCTCCCTGAGTATCTGGTCAAGCAACAGGATGTCCGGGCTGAGCAGGCCGCCCTGGTGTATCTGGTGGTCCCGGTGATGCTCGTGGCGTTCAATCTGCTTGCCGGCCTGCTGCTCCGCCGCGGCCTGTCGTTCACCGTGTTGCTGGTGGGCGCCCTGCTGGTTCAGGGCCTGCTTTGGCTGCTGCTGCCGTCCATCGAAAATCCAATGATCGGCCTGCTGTGCCTCGCCCTTTACGGGGCGGCGGCCGGTACGGTCCCGACCTGTATGTTCAATCTGCCCCACGCCATGGGACTGGGCCCGGCGGCCAGCACTCGCGCTTTCGCCGCACTGATGGTGGGCCGCAATCTGGGTGCGCTGGTCGGCCCGATTCTGCTGCCGCAGGTCCGCAGATGGGCTGACGACTGGCACGGCGTGGCCATGGTGTTCGCAGCCATCACCATGAGCGCAGCCATCGTTGGCGCGCTGATGATGACGGTTGGTGGCACATCAGACAGCGCTGCCCAAGAGCGCCGATGAAAGCATTTTCGCATTGCAGCCTCCAACTCTGCTTCCCCCACAGCAGCTCGGAGACGCCTTAACCATCGCCCTCGACGGTACCCAGCGCATCCTCCAAAGCGGGGATGTAGAGGATCAACCCCGCCTTGCGGGCGGTCTCGAGCACGGTGCGCAGCGCGGCAGCGTGCGCGGCACCACGCTCGCCACCGGCCGTGGCGGCCAGCAGCCGGGCACGAGCAACGAAAAACGCGCTCCAAGGCAGAGGCTCGGGCCGGCAATAGTCCTCCAGGCAGTCGCCGTGACGAATGACTTCGTCCCAGCGATTCCAGGCCATGCAGGCTTCCATCGCCAATTGCCGGAAGTGCAGATGATTGTGGCCAATGGCCGCCTTCGGAAGCAACGCTTCGCCCGTCGACAGGGCCAAAAGACAAGCCGCCTCGTTCTCTGCCAAAAGGCCCTGAGTGGCCAGTATCGGCGGGCCCATGAACTCGAGACCGCTGCGACTGGCGAGCTCAAGGGCCCGCTCGATCAGATCGCGGGCGGCAGCGAGATCGCCCAGGTTGGCCGTCGCCAGGCTCAAATACATGACATTCTCAGCTTCGAAACGCCGGGCGCCGAGTCGCTCGACCAGGACCAGCGAGGCCTGCGCCGATCGCATCTGACCCTGATGATCTCCAACATGGAACAGAACAGTCGCCAGTGAATCGAGGGCCAGCATTTCCCCTCTCAGATCATGCCGCGCCCGGGCCCGCTCAACCGCCGAGTTCAGGTCCGCGATCCCCTCCGTCATACGCATCGCGTAGACCGCCGCAATGCCACGCATGGCCTGATTGGCGCCAGCGATCTGGAACAATCCGTGGGTCTCGCACAGTTTCACGCAGCGATGAAAATAGTCGTAGGCGGTCAGCATCTGTCCACGCTGATAGTAGGCATCACCCAAGCCGCTGAGTGCACGGGCCATGAGATCGACCGAACCGACCTGGGCAGCGAGCCCGTGGGCAGTCTCGTGGGAGGCCAGGCAGTCTTCGATCCGACCCAGGGGAAACAAAACATTGCCCCGGTGATGATGCAGGCGGGCCAGTAGATCCGTGTCACCCTGCGGACCAAGCAAACGCTCCGCCTCCGCCAGCACCTCCAGCGCCGCCTCATGCTGATCCAGCACGCTCAAGGCCACCGCTGCACCGAGCCGCGCCGATGCCGTTTCCTTGTCGCCGCAGGCGACCCGGGCAGCCGCCTCGAAGGACCGCAACGCATCCTCGGTTTTGCCCATCAGGACCTGCTGTTCCCCAGCGGCACTCCACAGCGGATAGAGCACCTCGGGGTCTTCGCTCAGCGCCACACCCCTGAGCGCCATTTCCGTTGCCCGCCCCGGCCGCATCTCATCGGCCAGAGCCCGGGCGGCGACCAGAAAAGCGGCTGCCGCGCCGGAATCGGCCACCCGCTCCAGATGTTCGGCAGCCAGCACCGGCTCGCGCTGGGCGAACCAGGCTGCGGCACGGCGGTGCAGCGTTTGCTTATCAGCCCGCAGCAAGGTCTGGTAAACCCCATCGGTCACCAGCGCGTGCGCAAACCGATAGTCGCCGGCGTCCAAACGAACGAGTCCGGCCGAAAGCAACTCGAGAGGCGCATAGTCGGGATCGTTCATGACCGCACGCAGCGAATCCAGCGTAAAACGCTGTCCCAGAACCGAGGCGGCGCTGACCGCATGACGGTCCCGTGAGGTCAGCGCATCGATCCGGGTCGCCACGATGCCGACCACCGACTCGGGCAACGAGTCGTCCACCGTCCGGGCAGCCAGGAGCTGCTCCAGGAACAAAGGGTTGCCACCGGCACGATCCACACATCGGCGCAGGAATTCCGCGTCCCCATTCGACAACTCACGGGCCACTTCCAAAGCTTCCTGCTCGCGCAGGGGCCCAAGATCCAAGGTAGACAAAGGCGCAGCCGCAAGGGCACCGCGCCAGGCCGGATCCAAACACTGCCCTTCGAGCCGACTGGTCAACACCAGCAACAGCGCGGCATCCACCACCGCATTGCCCAGAGTGGCCATCGCCTGCAGAACGTCGGCACTCGCCCAATGAAGGTCATCCACAATGACCAGACGCGGTTGTGTTTCGCAGGCCCTACGCGCCAGAGCTGCCAGGCTTTGGGAGCGGCCTTCGAGCAATACATCCGCGCCCATGGATTGGTGGAGTGCCCGCCAACGCTCGGGTTGTGCCAAGTGGAGTAAGTCGTTGATAAACGGTTCCCGGTCCGGCTCAAGCCATCGGCTTGCCAAGGCCCCGGCTAAAGCCTCACGCCGATCGGATTCACCGGCCCAGGGTTCCAGGCCCAGAAAAGCCGCTGCCAGGTCCTCCAGACACTGGTCCGTGCGCTGACCGAAATCGAGCACGCTCGCCCGGTCGACCCTGAACCCCTCGGACTCCGCCAGGCGCGACAACTCGCCACTCAATCGAGTCTTGCCGATACCGGGCTCACCCCGAAGCAAAAGAACGTGCCCCTGACCCGTCTCCTGGGTTGCAGCGACCATGGCTGAGAACTGCAGACACTGTGAAGTCCGGCCTATGAATGCCGTGTCAGGCGTATCCGCGCTTTGCAGCCCATCCAAACGCCAAGCTGAAGGCGACGCACCGGCCGCGGCGGGGCTTACGCGGATGCTGCCGCGGCCCGCCTGGCGCGCCGCCTCAGATAACAGGACGGCACCCGGTTCCGCCGCTTCCGCAAGCCGTTGCGCCGCGCCGATCACTGCACCGGCAAGCGCTGGCCCCGCCCGATCACCTCGATGCCGAACCCGTCCCGTATCCAAACCCAGGCGGATGCCCATGCCGGAGCCTGCCATGAATGACCAGCCTGCAGCGGTTTTGGCCAGGGACAACGCCACTTGAGCGGCACGCTCGACTTCATTTCCACTGGCCCCGTCCAGGCCGAATCCCGCCATCAGGCAATGCTGCGCCGACGACAGAACACGACCGCCGAATCGAGCCACCACAGGCTCCGCCAGCCGGTGACATTCGGTGAGCACATCATCCTGGGTTTCCGGATCGACTGTCTGGCTCCAGTCGTCAAAACCGACCAGTTCTGCCACGAGGATCGCGGCTGGCCGTAAACGTTCAGGGTCCGCGCTGGGCGGATCCGGGACCGACACCTCCGGCACGGTCGGGGCCGCGGCCGGCCGGTCCCGACGCAAGAGAATTTCCCGATACAAAGCCACGGTCTCGGCGTCCGGCCCGACCCCCAGTTCCTGCTGCAGAACACGACGACAGCCGCGGTACACCTTGAGTGCGCTGGCATACTGCCCGGAGCGCGCATACGCCTTCATCAAACTCCGGTACACCGGTTCACGCAGGGCGTCGAGCGCGAGGATTCGGAGCGAAGTCTGCACTGCCGATGCATCCTTACCTTGGGCCAACTGGTCACTCAACACGCGTTCCAGTAAGCCCAGTGCGCGATCACGCAGGCGGCTGCGCTCGAAGCCGACCCAGTCATCGAACTCGGGGCTGCGGGCGTCCAGACCTTCCAGCAAGTCCCCACGGTAAAGAACACTGGCGTGAATCAGATCATCGCGGTCACCTTGTTCCAGGTACCCCTCGAACGCAACGGCATCGACCGACACCGATTCGCCCACCAGCGCGATGCGCTCGGAATCCACTCTCAGGACTGCAGGGTTTACCGGCAGGGCCCTTCTGAGATCACTCAAGAGCTGCCGAAGACTGTGCCGGCCCTGGGTGTGGTCCGCCTCCGGCCACAGCAGCAGCGCCAGCTGATCGCGCGTCGCCACGCCACCCGACTGCAGGGCCAGATAGGCAAGCAGCGCCCGTGCCTTGCGGGCCGGCACGCTGACTGGCTTGCCATCCTTCCGAAGCAGTTCGAACCCGCCCAGAATGTTCAGCCTGATTTCTGGCATTGGGACCTGGCACCATTACGGGCGACCACTGTTGCAAGTGTAGCGGCGATCACTGAAAGCATTGGCGAGGGTCGCCGCCTCATGGTTCGAAAACCATGTCAGGTCAGATCCCGAACAAAGCGCGCGGACTGCCGGGCATCGACCTTGGCCACCCGAATCAGATTATCGAAATGCCTGGTCAGGGCTCGGATGTGTTCGACCGAATTGATCACCAGATACATTTGACCCAGATACAGGGCCGCACGCATCGGCCCGAATACGGTGTAGGGCGACGAGTACGCATCGAAGCTGTCGTAGAGGAACAGCCGAAACGTGGGGTACAACTCCTCCAGCAGCGCGCTCATGTAGTCGAGCTGTCGTTCCCGGACCGCGGATGGCAGGGTCGACCACACGCCCTCTCCTCGGGC
Source organism: uncultured Gammaproteobacteria bacterium (assembly GCA_963783675.1). Taxonomy (GTDB): domain Bacteria; phylum Pseudomonadota; class Gammaproteobacteria; order Competibacterales; family JAHEDQ01; genus JAHEDQ01. Next base: position 415,146 of record CAWAOU010000024.1, on the reverse strand, counting down.
AAGCGATTCCAGCGCCTGTATCGGCATACACACCTCCATGTCCGTTTCGGGACGGCGCGTGTAGGCCAGACGCTGATCGGCTTCTACCACTTTGGTCCAGGCATCCGGTGCCTGGGTCCGACGGTGCTCATACAGGGTGACCGCCTCGGTCCTCAACAGATCGGGGATCGTCTTTGGGACGTACCGGATCTTGTAACCGCCGGCCTCGCGATGCCAGCGCGCCAGTTGACTGCCGCCCAACTCGTCCCGAATCGCCTCGATCTCCAGCGTCGGCGCGATCTCTGTCGCGACACGGTCGCTTTGACTGAGGCCCAACAACCAATCGAGGCTGACGTTATGCGTCTCGGCGATTCGATGCAGGGTTTCAGCGCGGGGAAGCCGGGTGGAGCCCTGCGTCAAGAGCTGGCTCAGACCGGAGCGATCGAGACCAATGCTGGCCGCGAACCGCGACTGACTGCCATCAAAGCGTTCGATCAGCATCAAGAGTCGTTCGCGAAAAACCGTTCCCAGATCCCGTTTGTCCACATCGTATTCCGTTGATGTCGATCGGCCCCAGAGAGGCGCCCCGGTGTGTTCTGCATACACGTCAATTGTTTTGTTTTTACACCATATTGCTTTGATGATGCGCAAAATCGCGTTGCAGAAACAAACACCTTTGATTCATAACATAGATCATGTGGGGTTATGTATGGCGAACACGGGCAGAGCGGACACCTGAGTGGCCGACGCTTTGGCTGACGCTGGGCTGCTATTCGGGGTGGTTGGCGATCACCTTTTGGGAGGGTCGCATGTCGCCCATCATCTGGATTCCGCTCACCGCCCTGCTGGTGGCACTGCATTCATCGCTGCAACATGAGTTTATCCACGGTCACCCCACCCGAAGCCCGCGACTGAACGCCGCGCTCGGGTTCCCTGCGCTCGGGATGCTCATACCCTATGAGCGGTTCCGGGCCCTGCACCTGACACACCACCGCACTGCGGATCTGACCGACCCGCTGGCCGATCCGGAGAGCGCCTATCTTTCCCCCGTCGAGTGGCGGCGCTGCCCCGCATCCTGGCGCCGTGTGCTGACGCTCAACAACACCTTGATCGGCCGCTGCATATTGGGCCCGTCGATCCTGCTCGGGCGTTTCTATCGAGACGAACTGAAACGGATTCGGGCCGGTGAACAAGGCATCGCGCTGGCCTGGATGAAACACGGGTGTGCGCTGAGTCTGCCAATACTCTGGCTGACACGGGTGTGTGACATCCACCCCGCACTCTACGTTGCGGGTTCCGGCTATCTCGGGCTGTCCGTGCTGATGATCCGGACCTTCGCCGAGCATCAAGCCTCTGCCGATCCTGGCAGACGCACGGTTGTGATCGAAGATCGCTCACCGCTATCGATGCTGTTCTTGAACAACAACCTGCATGCGGTACACCACGCGTTTCCAGGTGCTGCCTGGTATCGCTTGCCGGAACTGCTACAACGATATCGGCCACAATTCCTCGGCCAAGCCGATGCATATCATTTTCGCGGTTATCGCGAACTGCTGGGTCGCTACGCGCTGCGCCCCAAAGAACCGGTCGCCTACCCCGATGTGAGCCGTGACCCGCTGTGAACTACCTGGCAGCCCCTACGCTCTACGACTGGCCGGAGATTCGCCGGGAAACCGATGCCTGCTGGCATTCAATCTCAGACGCGCTGCGGGCCTGTGGCGTTCGGGCACCACCCGCGCTCACCCGCGACCGCTCCGTGGAAGACCTCTGGAATGATCCTGGCCTGCTTCTGGGCCAGACTTGTGGCTACCCGTTCGTCACTCGACTGCGGAACCGTGTAGCGTCTGGTCGGCACACCCTGTTATGCGGTCGATGGCTGCGACGGACCCTACTATCGAAGTTTCGTGGTGGTGCGACGGAGTCACAAGAAGTGCAGCCTTCGGCAACTCCGGGGGCTGCGTGTTGCCATCAACGGGCGCGATTCTCAGTCCGGATACTCGGCCTTGCGTCGCCTGATCGCACCCCTGGCCGAACAGGGCCGGTTCTTCAGTAGCGTCCTCACCACCGGGAGCCATCGCGGGTCCATGCGTGCGGTCGCCGATGGCCGGGCCGACGTCTGTGCCGTGGACTGCAGTGTGCTGGGCGCTGGCCGCCCGGCACACTGCAGCCGTTCAGGCCCGATTGATCGTAATTGCCGAGACCCCTCCCACGCCCGGACTGCCCCTGATTTGCGCCAGTTCTGCAGCCGCCACGGTGTTGGTCGCCTCGGTTACGGCGGTTCTCCGCCAAGGCATGCTGGCGGCCACGCTGCACGCCCTGTGTATCGGCGGCATCGATTGGGGCCCAGAACAAGCCTATCGAGTGACTCTCAGGATGGAGACTGAAGCCGTTGCCTTGGGCTATTCCGTACTGGCATAGGAGGTTGCAATGCCCTCCCGTTCTATAATTTCGCTCCGAAACAAAAGCCTTTCGCTTCCTGCTGACACAGTCGGCGCCTGCATCAACGCCACAGTTAAATCCTTTTGGATATAAAAAAACCGGGCATTGGGATAGCCAACCTGGCGAGCCCGCAGCCGTAATTCAAAACCGTGCAATTTTGGCCCAAATCGATGTAACACAAGAACTCTTCAAAATTCTTGAATGAGGAATCAAGAAAATGCCGGACCGAGGGAAAAGGCACTGACTGTCGCATTCATGCATCATCGGGCACCTCCAATTCGGGAATGACTCGCTATTTTACCGCTTCAATCTTCTGCCGAATCGAATTGATATTGGATGGCAGACTTTCGGTGCACAGGGGGCGAGGCATAGATCGAATATCCCTAGAAAAGGCGTTCAGTTAAGCAACGCGGTATGCGAACTGCGAAAATTACTTATGTCTCGTAGAGCTGACCGAACCAGTTTGCGCCAACCGATCCCAGTCTTTGATTGCTGAGGAGCCTCTGATTTATTCTGGACGAAGCAGATTGGAGGGTGAAGTGTGCAGATTCAAGGCGCAGATCGCGGGTAATAGTTCTTCTATTGCCAAGATTTGCAACGATTAAGCTATGCATTTCAGTCCCAAGATGCGCGTTCACGAATAGATCAGAGGCTCCCTAATGCAGCGGTGTACGAATCGAGTGATACAGCGCCTGATACTGCTCCCAAAGCGCTTGAGCACGCTCTTCATGAAGAGCTGAGACGTCCGTTTTTTCTGCCGGATCGGTCTCCAGATTGAACAACAATTGGCCTTGTGTCTCATCCATGCCCTTGGCGCCTGGCCGTCCGATCCGTTTGCTGACCCCGACCAGTTTCCAAGGGTAGTCGACAAATGCAAAACAGCAACCAAGCCAGCTTGGGGTTGCCCGCGGAGCCAAATCGACGTTGTCGGGAGATTTCATCATGCCCAGCAAGGAGCGTCCGTTCACTCGTCTTGGGCCGTTCATCTCCGGCAGACGCAAACCAGCTGCTTCGAGCAAGGTTGGAAGCACATCTGCCTCAACCGCCGCTTGATTCGACACCGCACCCATTGAGAGCGTATCCGGCATCGAGGCTACGAAAGGCACCCTGATTCCGCCTTCATACGGGCTCGCCTTACCGCCACGAAACGGCCCATTGCTTCCCATTTGCGGGAAATGAGCAAAATGGGTGGGCGTAATCGCACCGTTGTCAGACATATAAATGACAAGTGTCTTCCCATCAAGCTTCAGTCTGGACACGGCGTCGAGCAAGTCGCCCACCCGGTCATCCATATGCTCGATCAAAGCGTAATACTCGATAGTCGATGGATCCGAAAACCCTCTTTCCCGAATTTTCCGCACCCAGTCCGAGCGAGCGGAAAATACCGGTCTTGCGCTGGACCAAAGAGGTGTATGAACCGCGTTGAATGCCAGATACACGAAGAAGGGACGGTCGTGGTTGGTCCTGACAAATCGAATCGCCTCATCCGCAAAAAGATCCGTCGAATGTTTCCAGCGTTTCTCGTACGGAGCCTTTCCATTGAACACGCTTTCGCGGCCTTCCGACCAATGATAGGGCATGCCCCCACCGTAGAAACCGATCCAATGATCAAACCCTCGATCAAGTGGGTGATCTCCGTCCCGACTTCCCAGATGCCATTTCCCAAAACCCCCGACCTGATAGCCCGCGCGACGTAAATACTCGCTTAGGTAGGTCACACGATAGTCCACACCGTGTTCGTGTGCCGAGCCAGCCTTGTTGAATCCAGCATTGAATAGACCGGTCATCAGTGCGGCCCGTGTGGGGGTACACAAAGGCTGGACACGAAAATTGGTGAGCCTGATGCCCTGGTCCGCGAGGCGGCGCAAGTTTGGCGTCCTGATCGCACTTTGCGGCCAGAAAACATCCGTGTCGCCGTAACCCTGGTCGTCGGCGACGATCAGTATGATGTTGGGCGGCTCAACCGCAGCGGCGGAAAAAACCCATGCCATGAGAAGAATGGGGATCGCGCGTAACATCCCATGAATCATCGGCATAACGACATCCGCGGTTAGGAATCCGCGGTCATAGTAATCCAGATGGTCGACTCCACTCTACCTCGACGGCGCCGGCTGAATGGCTTTCAAAGGCGTCTCTCTGTTGTTGGTTCGGCAAGTACCATGGCGGTATGCGCGCAGACGGGCGAGCTTGGGCCTTGTGTGGTACTCATGGTAGCCGATTGGCCATACGGGGCGCGGAATTCGAGGCCTCGCCCAATTCTCTGCACCCCCGCGAACAACCTGCGAGCCGCAATCAGCGGCCACCCGTACTGCCGATCAAACTGACATGGCGTCCCGCAGCCATAGGGGCTATGACCTGGGCAGGCACTAGGACGAGTGTGCTCCATCCTGTTCTGCGACGCCTCACGGCGTTTTGACGCCCAGGCACTTTGACGCTTGTTTGACGCTGACGCTGACGCCGCTCTGACATCGGTCATCTATGCTTTTACTGGAATCCCGCGTATTTCAGACGCCGGGTCCACAGCAGCCAAGGAGAGGAGACAAGCGCATGCAGACCGATGCCAGAGATATCACCATGTCAGGTGCTACTGCGAACAGTGCCGAGCTGTACGAGAAAGCGCTGACTCAGTTTCAGTGCTACGTGGGCGATCCCATCGAGACCATCGACAGCGCCCTGGCGGAGGCACCGGATTTCGCAATGGGACACCTGTTGCGCGCGGCGGTGCTCACCACCCTTGCCGAACGGTCGGTCATACCCGAAATCGACGCGAGCCTCGAAGCGGTGGCGGCGCTGAGTGGTCGCACCACCGAACGCGAACGCGGCCTGGCTGCCGGCCTGGACCGATGCGCAAAGGGTGATTGGGACGCGGCCCAGATGGCCATGGATCATGTGCTGACGGAATTCCCCCGTGATGCGCTGACCATCCAGACCGCACATCTGATGGATTTCTACCGCGGCGACGCGCTCAACCTGCGCAACCGCATCTCGCGGGTGCGCCCGCACTGGAGCCCCAGCGTGCCGGGCTACTCATACATCCTGGGCATGCACGCCTTCGGACTTGAAGAGTGCAACCAGTATCGGGAAGCGGAAGAAACGGCCCGTCAGGCGTTGGACATCGAACCGCGGGATGGCTGGGCGGTGCATGCGGGAGCCCATGTGATGGAAATGCAGGGTCGCACCGAGGACGGCATTTACTGGATGGAGACCCGTCAACAGGATTGGGCACCGGACAACGGCTTAGCGTTCCACAACTGGTGGCATCTCGCCCTGTACTACCTGGAGCAGCAGCGCTATGACGGGATGTTCGAGATCTTCGATCGGGAAATCCATCCGGAGCCGGCGGAGTACGCCCTGCAACTGGTGGATGTGACCGCCATGCTGTGGCGGCTTCACTTGCTCGGGATCGACACCGGTGACCGATTCCAGAAGGCGGCTGACGACTGGGAGAAGAAAATCGACGAAGAGGCGGGTTTCTACGCCTTCAACGACTACCACGCCCTGATGGCCTTTTTGGGCGCCGGGCGCCATGAGCGGGCCGAGCAGGTGTTTGAAGCCATGAACGGCGTGATCCGTGAGGGCAGCGGGCGCAACGTGATGATGACCCGGGAAGTGGGTCTGCCCCTGTGTGATGGGGTCAAGGCCTTCGCCGAGGGCCGCTACGACGATGCCATACAGGCCATCGAGCCGGTGCGGGACGGGGCCAATCGATTCGGCGGCAGCCATGCGCAACGAGACATCATCACCCTGACGCTGATCGAGTCGGCTTTGCGTGCCGGTCGCGACAAGGTGGCGGAGCACTACATCGCGGAGCGTACGGTTCACAAGCCGAGCGGCGGCCTGGGCTGGCGCCTGCGCGCACGGTGCGGCTCCGGCAAATCCGATGTGGCGGAGGCAACAAGAAACGCGGCCTGAAGAGATATCTCAACAAAGGCAGGAAGAAGGCCATCAGCGAGGTCGCGGACGGCTCGGCAGGGCCGTCCGCGACCTCGCCAAGCGCGCAATTGAGACGGTTGGCCGGCCCGAGTCCGCCGGCCGACCAACAGACCTGGACTGGATCTCATGGAACGCAGATTCGATGCATCGGAAACCATTGAACGGCAAGCGTTGGAAGACCTGCACGCCGCCTTGCCGAGTCCACTCGCCAAGGCACTGGGCGTACGACGGGTCCAGGTGGGGGGCGCGCTGGTATCACTGTCGTCGATCGAACCCAGCATCCTCATCAACCGCACGATCGGACTGGGTGTGGACAGGGCGCCCACACCGGCTGAGATCGCGACCATTCACACAGCCTATGCGGACGCCGGTGTCGATGAATACTTCGTGCACCTCACCGAGGGCGCCGGTCACCCGGCCGTGGTGGCCATGCTCCGGGCCGCCGGATGGGTTCCGGACCGGGGCTGGATGAAGTTTGTACGCGGCAACGAACCGGCGCCGACTCCGGACAGCGATCTGAGTGTTCGCGCCATCTCGGGGGAACACGCTGCCGATTTCGCCCGTATCGTGGCTCACGGTTTCGACCTGGTGCAGCGCACCCAGGACTGGCTCGGGTGCCTGGTGGGTCGCCCCAACTGGCATGTGTACATAAGTTTCGACGGCGACCGGCCGGTGGGTACAGGGGCTTTGTTTGTCAGCAACGGAATCGGCTACTTCGACTTCGGCGCCACCGACCCCGAGTTCCGCGGCCGCGGCGGACAAAGCGCGCTGCTCGCCCACAGAATCGGCGAGGCCCGGCGACTGGGCTGCACGACACTGGTCACCGCCACCGGCGAGGCCGTGCCCGGCGATCCGCAGCATTCCTACCACAACATCATGCGCGCCGGATTCAAGGAGACGTATCTAAGGCGGAACTGGGTGCTGGACAGGGCCGAGCGGTGTGCCGCCGGGTAGGGATCCGGGCAGACGCCGGTCACAGCCGTGTCGCTACAGGAGGCTCGACGGGCCGGCGCCGACCGGCCTGACACCGGTGAACAGAAAACGATTCACACAAAAGAAGAAGCCGCCGGTTCGGCCCAGCTCGCGCAGTTCGGATAACCACGCGGTGGCCTCGTCTTCTGAAACAACGCCCCGGTCGCGGGCATTCCGGGCGGTCCATTCGAGTACCGCGCCGACGAATGTATCCGGGGTTGGATTCAGGCAAACAATGGGAATGGCCTCGGCCCGAACATCGGAGAACCCGTGCTCTTTCAGCAGTGCCGGTATCCGAGCGGGCAGATTCGGACTGGGCACAGCGGCGTCCCATGCGTGGAACATGCGCTTGCTGAAATCATTGTCCGCGCTATTGAGTACGACACTGCGCCAATCGGTCTCGATGATGGCAACGCGACCTCCTGGCTTGAGCACCTGCTGCATCTCGCCGATTGCCCCGGCAACGTTGCTCAGGTAGAGCAGTAACTGAACACATACCGCGGCATCAAACACACCATAGTGGTCCGCCAGGGATTGCTCCGCCGATCCGGTGGTGAAGGCAACCTGTGGAAGGCCATCACAGCGCGCCTGGGCGACCCGCAACATCTCGGCGCTGCTGTCGATGCCCAGGACGGTCCCGTCTTGGCCCACCGCGTCGCCCAGTTCTCGGGCCAACAAACCCGGTCCGCAGCCCAGATCCAGAACCCGCTCTCCCGGGCGCAGCTTGAGTGCCGCGAGGGTCCGGGCCCGCTGGTTGATGATCTCCGGTGTGCGGTAGCTGCGGTCCGTCGCGCTGACAACCGCTTCCGTATCGTATTTGACCGCCATGGGTTCCTCCTGTAATTCAGTGCCTGTGAGCGGGTTTCGATTTTGCCGCTCTGGCTCTGAGGGCGGCCTCATAGGCGCGATTCGCCCAATCTCTGGCCCGGTCCGGGTCGTCGAAGATCTCCTCCGGCGCGGTGTAGTAAGACAGGTTCACGGCCTTGCCGTTTTTTTGATACTCGAACGGGCGCAGACCCTGCTCCTTAAACCTGTCCGCCGACTCCGAGTCGGCCTTCAGATACAGCACACCGTCGGCCACCAACGCGAACATCAAGCCGTCGTAGTACAGGCCGTGCCCACCAAACATGCGCCTGGCTTGAATCGCCCCGAAGCGCTCGAATACTTCTCCGAGATACTCGATGAATTCGCTCATGCGAACGCCCTGACTGTGGGACTACAAGGTGACGGTGCCCTTGATCAGTATGTGGGTCTGCCCACCCACCTGGATGCCGCCGTCGCCCTGATCGGGCCGGATCGACACCCGGCCATGGCGCCCGATGACCGTCCCCTGAGCCACGGTGACCGGGCCCGGCAAACGGCCTTCGGCGGCCAACCAATGGGCAAGCGCGGCATTGAGCGAACCGGTGATGGGATCCTCGCTCATGCCGCTGGATGGGGCCAACATGCGCACCTCGTATTCGCACTCCGACCCGGGCGGATGTGCCCCGATCAGTCCGATGGATTTGGACTCAGGCCAGCGCAGGCGGGACGAGTCCAGCGCCAGCACCGCTTCGGCGGTGTCGAGCTGGAATGCCTGCCATATGGGACCATTATTGAGCTGGGCGCAGTGCAGAACGTGTTCACGCGGCAAGTCCAGTGCATCGACGATGCGCTCGAACTCAGCCGTGTCCATTGCCTGGATGTCCGTGGGCGGCGCCCGGAACGCCATCATCTCCGGTTGCGATAGATCGATCTCGATGATGCCGATGGTGCACTCCTGACGCACACAATCGGGCACTCGGGGCGTACCGCCGAACTGGAGCCAGGCGGCGCAGCTTCCAAGGGTCGGATGGCCGGCGAACGGCATCTCCCGCGTGGTGGTAAAGATGCGCACCCGGTAGTCGGCGGCGGGATCGCGTGGGGGCAAGAGAAATGTCGTCTCGGCGAGATTGGTCCAGGCGGCAAACTGCTGCATTTGCTCGTCCGTCAGCCCTTCCCCGTCCACGACCACAGCCAGGGCATTGCCCTGGGTCGGGATCGGACTGAACACATCGCATTGTATGAACCGGCGGGATCTCATTGCGCCCCCTCGTCAAGCACCCCGCGGCAACACGGGTTCATGTGAATTGATCGGACCTACCCAAGTGTAGTGTTCAACCCGCACCTGTGGTGGCGTGCGTGCCGGTGCTGGTAGAAGAACCGCTCCAAACGCCTATGAAGACGCCTGCAACCGATTCAGCTTGCGCACCATAGTCACGCCCGCGACCCCAAACAGCACCTCGAGCAACAGGTAAACCGACAGAATCCAGTGGGGTACACCGTCCACCAGGAAACTCAGCACCCGACCCGCCGCCAGGCCGAACATGAAGACGATCAGGCTGTACAGCGCTGGGCGGGTAAAAGGCGCGCTGCGGGCGCCGAGAATCCAATAAATGATGAGGGCAAGATAAAGGCCCATGACAGCGCGGAATATATGGGCGCTGTTGGTCCCCTCGACTGTCATGCCGAAAAGATATCCAAGACTGGCCTGGGGATCGAGGCCGTAGGACAGGGCAATGGGCAACAAACCCACAGCCGCAACGAGCAGAAATATCTGTGGGGGACTCATGCGGTTCTCCGATGCAAATTCAAAAGCTGGGCAGGCGGGCACCGGTCCGGACCGCATCAAGCCCGATCAAACACCCGGCGGTCGGTCAACGCTATTCGCGCTCAAGATAGGCCGGCCCACGCCCATGGGTCGTCGGCCCACCATAGCGGGTCGTGGCGGGATAGTACTCGGCCTGGAGTTGCACCTCACCCGCCGTTTCGGAACCGGCGACGCTCGCAATATACGCAAGCATAAGATCGATCCCGGCGGATACGCCGGCCGAAGTCCAGACATTGCCATCGCGCACAAAACGCTGTTCGCGCACGTCCACGTCGCCCAGCGCGCGGAGGCGGTCCAATGAGGCCCAATGCGTGGTTGCCGCCTTGCCCGACAACAGCCCGGCGGCGTGCAGCACAAACGAACCGGTACAAACGGACAGCACAGCGCTGCAGTTTCGGGCCTGCCCGGCGACAAACTCGACCAACACCGAATTGTTCACCTCCCGCCGGGTGCCCTGTCCGCCGGGCACCAGCAAACCGTCCAGAGCCGGACAGTCGGCGAAGGAGACATGGGGGTTGATCGACAGACCTTTCGCACAGGTGACCGGTGCGCCCGACTCGCCCACAATCAGACACGGCTCGGGTCCGGCGTCGACCTTGCGCCACATGGCGAGCATCTCCCACGGCCCAACGAAATCCAGTTCCTCCACCCCGTCGAACACCAGAATGCCGAAGTTCATAGGCCCTCCTTGTATTGCTGCTGGCCGACATCGCCCGACACGGCCCGATTCAGTGCCGCTCGGGCAAGCAGGCGGGTGGAGTCGAGCGTGGGCAACGGCGAGCTCGCATCGTCCATCACCAGCGGTATTTCGGTGCAGCCCAGAATCACCGCCTCACAGCTCTGGCGGCCCATGCGCTGGAACACCCCCTGGAAAAAGGCAACGGCTTCCGGTCTGAATACACCGTATACGAGCTCGTCCATGATGATCCGATCGATCTCGTCCCGCTCGACCGGGGTTGGCCGGACACACGCCACATGGCGTCCGGCAAGTTTCTCGGGGTAGACGTCGCTGTCGACCAGCCAGCGCGTTCCAACCAGGCCGACGCGCGTGTAAGCCCGCTCGGTGGCCTCGGCGGCCACCACATCCGCGATGTGGAGCCACGGACGTGGCGAGCGCGGCGCAACATGGGACATGGCCTGGTGAATGGTGTTGTCGGGACAGATCAGGAAATCGGCCCCGATGCCGGCCAGCTTGGAAGCCGAAGAGAGCATCAACTCCGCCACACCCGGCATGTCCTTGCGTTCGAGACACGCCACGTAGTCGGCCAGGGAATGAGAATGCATCGACACCTCGGGGTGGGCATGGGGACCCAGAAGACGGGTGCCCTCGATACATATGGTCCGGTAACACAGGGCAGCGCCTTCTGCCGAGCAGGCCACGATACCGATGTGTTGCGTCATCGCGGGCGGGGCGGCGTGGGCACTTCCCGCATGCGCCCCTCGGCAACCGCGAACGGCTCGCCCCCGGCGAGAATCACGGCCCGATCGGTGCCCTGTTCAAAGTCCAGCATCGCGTACAACACCACGTCCGACCTGCCCTGATACCGTTCCGGTCGGTAAAACACAATCGCCATGCGTTGATCCAGCTTTCGGTAGCTGTAGTGTGCCTCGCCCGCCCATTTCCCATCAGCCGTCACAAAGCATCGGTCTTCGGTCTCATAGCTCACCGTGTGCGACGCGAGGTCTTTGAAGTCACCGTGTTCGGAGCGATAAACCCCGGCCCACTCGATGCTCCTACCTGCCAGGGTCTTATAGGCACTGTGAATGGCTTGCTCCCTTTCGGACCAGCAGCGTGTCGAAAAAGCCTGAGTCGGCACGATACGGCGTTAAAAACGCCCTCAAAATGCGCATTTACCGGATGTAGCCTACGCTTTCTCCGTCGTTTTCGCCTTGCCTCGCACTCGACCGAGACTTTTGCAACAGGCTGCTGGCCTACCGATTCGGCCGCAGATCACTGTTCGTCCTTGAGTGTTTCGTAAGCCTCCCAACACGCATACTCGTACTCGTTGAGATTCAGCGAATCCAGCCTGTCTTGGATTACTCTGGCATCGCTTTCGTCGCGTGCGATGTTCTCAAGCCCCTGGATGAGGGTGGTGAAACACTGGTTTGCGCTGTGCAGACCCAACAGATAGCTGCCGTAGGCGACCGCAGGCACAAAGACAAACATGAAAACTACAACCACCATCGTCGCCTTCCGGTTACCCCTTGCCGTCCACACCAGAAAGAACAGCAGGACCAACAACAGCGTCGCAAGCAGAATCAGTGTCATTGAAAACCTCGCGAAAACGCGGAGTGCCTGAAAAGACGCACACCACCGCAAACGGAAGTAGATCCGACACCATTCCCGGGCGCTGACACGGCAGGCGCCCGATTCAAGGATTGATGGCTTCGCACATGGCGCTTTGGGCCGCGTCCCCATGCGCCGAAACCGGGCCATTCCGAAGCATCAGAGATGCTCGGCACGCTCGGCAAGGCACTCGTGCCCGCCCATGGCAAACGAGCGACAGACCCAGGGCCGCTGCTCGTAGATGGTGCACATCATGGTGTCCCGATCCAGGGCGGAACACCATCCATCGTCCAACCGCGCCATGGTCTCTCCACCCCACTTATCCGTCTCGATAAACCGTTCGGGCACCCCGGTGTCGGTAATGAGCATGACTTCCAGCCGGCAACAGCAGGCCTGGCAGTTGCCACAGGTCACCGCGCTCTGCGGGGTCGGCGGATCCGCAGTGCTCATGAGTCGATCACGAGGTCACGCCCTGCCCATACGGTTTGGGTCCAGGGTCAGGGGCGCATGACCCGCAACCCATCCAATGGGCGTCTGAGCAGATACTGGGTTGCAGCCGAATTCAGCCGCCTTGAGCATCGGGCGTGTCCATATCCTGACCGAACGCAATGTCGTAGCCGTCCAGATCCTGAATTCCAAACTCCCGGCATCCATACGGTTGGTCACACAGATCATAGTCAATGATCGCACCACGAGCTTTCAGCTCTTCGTACAATGCCTCAGCATCGCTGACCCAGAAATAGACGTTCCACAACTTATCCACAATCTTGTAGTGGGGCACGATGACTTTCGGATCGTCCACTTGACTGAGCATCAAGTGGAAGCCATCGCGCCAGAGAATACAAAAGCAGGGCGGATCTCCCCAGAAGCGCTCGTACGCGAAACCGACCTTGTCCCGGTAGTAGTCAGCGGACGCAACAACGTCTTTCACCAGCAGAATCGGCGCGCTGCCGACGATCCTGGGTTCAACGTTTATCCCAGATACCCCTCAGTGTCGGGCACGAAATATACAACACTGGCACAAGCGGGAAAGACCGCCTCGCCTGCCGCACTTGCCCCACGTTGCCGGGTCGTCCCGGTCGCTTACCTGCCCCTCCGCAAATGATCGATACTCCATTTCCCGCCACCCGCTGCCGACAGGTACAGAAACACAAAGCTGTAGAGCACGGCCAACTCACCCCCGTTCACGAGAGGCCAGAAATTCTGGTGCCCATGTGCCATGAAGTATGCGACCGCCATCAGCCCGGAGAGCAAGAACGCAGTCGGACGCGTGAACAGGCCCAGAACGATCAGCAGACCGCCGAACAGCTCCAAAACCCCGGCCAGGCCAACCAACGAGAACAGTTCGAACCCTTCACGCTGAGGCGCCGGAAAACCCAGAAGCTTCTGCCCACCGTGCTGCATGAACAGAAACCCCGTCACGATGCGCAGCACACTGAGCAGGTGAGGACGCGCGGCGGCCACGAATTGATTCATTGCTCATCTCCTTTATCCAGCATGTTTCTCTCTCATCAAATGGGTAACGAATTCCGAGCGCGACGCACTGATGTTCGGCTTTTTGTGCTTCTGACACCATGCCTCCAGCTTGTCTGGCCGAACCAGTACCTTCCCAGGGTTTACACCGGTAGCCCTCAAATTCTGTAGAGCATCCTCAGCCATTGCCTCCCACTCACCATAGGTGGCCTCGAACCGCTCGGGATCAAGAAGCGGCTTGCGTGCTTTTCTCATCGGAAACCCTCCAAAAAAACCCCGATGGGATCACATAACCGTCTATATGAAGCCGCGAGTTAAAAATATGCTCAATGCGATTCCTAGAATTCCTATAATACCATTGACTACCATTCCAGCGTTTAAATTATACCCAGCCGGGATTTCGACTGGCCGTATCGTCTTTAATATTCGTTTGTGCTGCCAGATTGAATAAATAGCTACGAATGCGGCCAACAGAACGAACGACATTCCTACGAAAAATGAAATATGACGTTGGAATATCTTGATTTCATCTCGGCCGGCAATCTGTAGAAACAGACCAAAACGCTCTACGACAAATCCAAACGCCATAAGTGAAACGCTTGTTCGATTCCAGGCGAGCAACGTTCGTTCCGCAGCAAACAGGACTCGTGGATCATTTAGATCTGACATGATGTTATGGGCCTAACGACGGGTTGGGCGTCATGGCCAGAAACCCGTGGCCGACCAACGCTGCGCCACACGCTTGGGCATGGGCACTATGGCTCGCGATCAATGACAAGGAAAGTAGGTCCAGTGTGTGCAAACGCCCGCGTCAATGCGTCGCCGACCGCTTTCTGGTTACTGATCTTGTCGGTGCGCGCGCCCAGGCCTTCCGCAATCTTCTGGAGGTCCACGTCCGGATCGTTGAAGTCCATGCCGAGCCCTCCGCCGCGGGGCGAGAAATGGACGTTTCGGAAGCCGAGCTGGACCCCCATATCCTGCACGATCGCGTCCTCGGATGAACCCTCGGTGATGACGTGAGTCTCGAGATCGAGGTGGCGCAGCACGCCGAGAATCAGCGCGTCACTCGGACGCTTGCCAGACGACGGATACTTGGCTTCGAGCGCCGCCACCGGGGCTTCCCTGGCCCGGGAGGCATCGCTGGCCACACCGGCTCCGAGTTCGCCCGCGATCGCCTCTAGCGTCGCCCGAATATCGCCGAGCACGGCCATCTCACACGGATAGTCGAAGCCGAGCTGAGTTGTCGCCGGGGCCACTTGTATGACCTGAAGATCACCGGGCAGCGCCGAGATACCGTAGTACGTGAACGTATCGACCTTCTCGCCGACCAGCAGCATCGTGTGGTAGCGGCTCAGGATCTGATTGCCTTCGCCAGTGGTCGCAGGGAGTTGACCCCGGAAGTTCCGATGAAGAGGATCGACGGTGCCTTGGACGTGAAAGCGCGCGCTGTAGATGTCCGCGTCAAGCGCCGTAGCGATACGGCTCAAAGCATCGAGGCTGCGCGCTGCACCCGCCGCATAGTCAGCGACCATCATGAGCCGCTTGGCCGGCACCGACGAAAGTGCTCGCGCCACTTCGCCCACAGAGCGCGGCACGGCGTCCTCGATGATGCGCGTCTTCTTGAAGGTTGTATGCGCGGTGCGCTCCAACATGAAGTTCATCGGGATGGAGAGGCACACAGGTCCCGTCGGTTGGAGTCTTGCCTGCAGGTAGCAGCGCTGAAGCGCGACCGCGATATCGTCCACCCCGGTGCACCAACGACCGTACCTCCCGTTCCTGACGCCCAACGCTCCGCATCAGCGGCCGAGCGCTCGAGTAGCGAGTGCGAGGCCCCTCTGCATGCGCGTGTCAGGGCGCTTCGCTCCGTGGTTTCCATGTGTATGGAGGCCTTTCTTTGAATTGCGGGAGATCATCATTTATTTCATGCCATTGAGCCTTGGAACCGACGAAGATATGTAACTCTGGCTTTATACCTGGATCTCCTTCAACCGTACCCAGCGTTACAGTGGTGATCCTGCCCTCTTCCGTTCCTGCTAAAGACGAGCCACACTCACAACAAAAACACCACCCCGCACCTGCTGAAGTTTCGTATACTTTTAAATGGTCTTCTCCTGCGATCCATTTAAAATCGCGTGGATTGAATTCCGCATAAGTCGAAAACGCCGCACCATGCTGCCGCCTACACATAGAACAATGGCAGTGATCCGCATCGAAGAGGGGCCCAGTGATTTCGTAACGAACTCTGCCGCATAAACATCCACCTTTAATTGCCCCCTTGGTTTCCATCTATATGCCCTCTAAGGCACGCGTAGCGGTGTGGCTTTGAGCGCCAGCGCAAAACCCGCCTCAATCGACGCCCTTGTTAGCCAAGATGAATCATGAAATAGATCATTCGGCTCCCAGTTGTTCGAATACAAACAGGGTACGATCAACCATTTCTACAAGCTTCGCGCCGACGGCATTGTCTTCCCAATCTTGCATGAAGGCGATCGATACACCTGTATCCAGGTTGCTGAAACCATACTGGCCGTAGGAGCCCGCGGTGTAAATTATATTATGATCAGGAAAATACCACCCCTGCGATCCGTAGACGACGGGGGTTCCCAGGGCGGCAATTAGGCTTTTGCCTGTTTCCGACTTGCCTAAGAGATCCTTATCAAGGTTTTGGATCGAAGCGTAGAAACTCTTAGGCGCCTTTCCCTGAGCGATCCACTGGTGGAACAGCCCGTAGTCGCGCAGAGTGCAACTGATCCCGTATGAAGGGCTGGCGGTACCATCGGCTGTCAGCGCGATGGAGCCGTCGCTGGTAGCGCCGAAGTCCTCGAACAGGTTTGACAGCAATTTGTTGAAATGCTGGCCAGTGACCCCCTCGGCCAGCATTGCCAACAAATCGGTGTTCTTGTCATTGTAGGTATAGACTTCGCCAGGCGCATTCTCCGTTTTGGCATTGATGACGGCCTCGCGATGCCCCGTCGGATCGCCCGGTTTCAAGCCCTGTTCGATCTCGAATACAAATGCCTCACCCCCCGGCACATGGTAGTCGGTCGCGGGCAGCAAGCCGGCTTGCATGTCCAGTACGTGCTGCACCGTAGCTGTTCCAATGGCGGTTCCACTGAAATCAGGCAGATAACTATCGATTGACTTGCCGGGGTCGAGCTTACCCTCATCAATCAGTTTTGAGGCAATGATGCCAGCAAAAGTCTTCGACGAGGACTGCAGCAGTTGCGTCTGATCGATTGTGAATCCGTTGTCGTAGAATTCTCCCAGAATCACGTTGTCCTTCATGACGATGAAGCCCTTGGTCTGCGTTGAGGTAAGTGACTCAACGAAGGACCAGCCTTCGCGCAATTCCTGCTCGATATCGAACGGCGTGTCCGTGACGGTTACATTGGCCGGCTTCTTCGCTCCCATGATGCGCACGGTCCCGAAGAGCCCGTAGTCATCCCAATTCATCGATGTGTATCGATAGTAGGGCCAGCTCTGCATATTTTCCGGAGTAATTTCCGAAAGCTCGAATGTTCGGTAAAAGTCGTTGAGGGTGACCTCAGTCTTGGCAAATACAGTTGTGCCAAATCCCGCGATGAGGGCGCACATGCCGGCCATATAGAGGCAAATATATCTGGACTGATTCATGGCATTTATCCTTCTGGTCGAAACTACTGAATTAATTCGGCCAGTTGGTTGGGGCTAACGCCAAGCTAACCAGACAGCCGGAGCGCAGGAACGGAAAACACATGGAAGCTTTTCCTGTCCAGTCGAGCGCACTGTTAGCACTTGGTTATTTAACCAGTTTTTTCTCCATACTCCAGCCTGTCTTTCCCGTTTTTACTCCTTTGTGTTCCATTGTTGCAGTAAACTGAAAAACTACCCGACCTTCCCACGGCCCCTCGTTTTCTATTCGATATCCTGTAACCTGACCACCAAAGTAAGATGGCTTGTCTCGCGCCGTGTGGAGGTAAATATCACCTCCAATGAGAGAGTCAGCCAAGTCTTTGGAAACAGCCCAGTAACCACTTTCCCAATCTTGAGTAGAGTTATCTGCGCGTGTGAGTAAGCGTTGTTTTTCTATAAAGTGTATTTGCATTACGACCTCTAAAAAGTGCTAACGGTAGGGCTTTCCGGCAGGCAACGCACGCCCGCAACAGCCCCAAGCCAGGCATTGAATCGCCCGCCTCATTCATTTATATCATACCGCATTTCTATAACGTGCTCATAAAAACCCGCTTTTTCGTAAGCTCTTATGGCTGATTGCGCTATCATTTGAAACTGCCGGTCTAATCCCAATTTTTTCTAGGCCTATGAATTTCAACGATCACAACCTTTGGTATATTCGCACAACGCCTCCTTAAGGAGCGGCCACGCAGTGGAGGTCCCAGCCCGAAGGATGACTTGAAGCACTGGTTATGAATCATTCACTCACCCGATCGGCTGGATGGTTAACGCCATCGTTGACGGGAACATCCTCGATCAGGAACGGGTTCACACCTTCCAGACAGCCCACGTTGTACCCGCAGTCGTCGGGGTGTGAACGACGTTGGTGGTGAGTGTAAATGCCGCAATTGGAGCAGAAGTAGTGCTTTGCAGTGTTAGCATTGAGCTGGTAGAGCTTAAGCAGCTCCGGGCCCTTTACTATATTGATCCCATCGAGCTTTACGGATGCCACAACAGCACCCTTGCGCCTACAGATCGAGCAATCACAGCGCCGAGGATTGACGATTCCGTTCGGGAGATCCAGAAGGAGTTCGACTCCGCCGCAATGGCACGTCGATTTGTGTTTGTGCTGGATCGTCGTCTCGCCAACCTGCTTGATCATGCGCGAGTCCTTCTTGATTCGTAACTTCTACGTTAACGGGCGCAATTGTAGTGGGCATATTGATTTTTGCTACTCTGAGCGCAGCGGATGCAAAACCTTGATGCCCATTGCAACTGCATCCAGCCAGCCGTGCGAAGCACTGAAAAACTGCCGACGTTAAACGTGTTGCTAGCATTGCCTTAGCGGCTGCTGCATTCTAAAAACACTGGAGCCCATGACAATCTTGCGATCAACAAATGAAAAGCCCGCTGACTCGTAGAACCGCACGAGACTCGATCTGTCGAAACAGTCCAACCGAAGCCAAGACTTATCATTTTCAATAGCGCTATTTTTTATTTTTTCGAGAATTCTTCGGCCCAGCCCGCGTCGTCTAAAACTTGGCAGCACTGCAAGCTTATGGATAAAGACTGTGTCATCAGTAGTGATTTCCGGCCAGAAAACATGATCTCTATTTTGAATAAATACAACGCCAATCGCATGACCGTTTTGTTCTACCAAATTCAATTCATTTGACGAGTACTGAGATTTAAGGAATTCTTCTGAAATACGGTCATTTCTCCAGAGTGCCAATCCCCTCTCATCTAGATCGCCAGCAACCTTTCTGAGAATCAGACTTGCTGTACGCCAATCTTCCGTACTATTCGATTTTAGCAATTTCATGATGTGATGCTAACGCATTAATAACCGGCGCAGCTTCATTCTCTACCACGGCCAGCGCCATTCGCGGGACATGGGGCGCGTCGAAGTCGAGCGGTTGCTCACGCACCTTGGGATTGGCCGGTCGGTGGGGCCATTCACACAGAACCAGGCGCTCAGCGCGGTTCTGTTCCTGTCTAAGGATGTGCTGAACAACGGGGTGGGGGGGCTTCAATATGTCACCCGCGCACGGGAGCAGGTGCCGGTGGTCTTGACCCGCGACGAGTGTCGTACGGTGCTGGCGCGCATCGACTGGGAGTCTGGGCTCAAGGCTCGGCTGCTCTACGGCAGCGGCTTGCGGCTGATGGAATGCGTCCGCTTGCGGATCTGGGATGCCGATTTTGGGCGCTGGCAACTCATGCTTCGTCATGGGAAGGGAGGCCAGAACCGGGGCACAGTGTTCCCGGCTGGGTTGCTCGACACCCGGGATACTCAGGTGGCGCAGGTCCGGCTTACCCATGAACGAGACCTTGAGCGAGACTTCGGGGCAGTTTACTGACGCAACGCCTTGGCCTGCAAATAGCCCCGCGTGCCCTTCGAGTTGGGTTGGCGGCTCAATGTCCGGGGATACTGCGCGGGCCGGTTGGGGTCTCGATGACGGCAGAGAGCCCGGGTGGTGATTCGGGGCGCGGGCCGTGGACTTCAATCTGTTGGGAAAGACCCAGGCCTAGCAGCAGGCGTTTCACCCGGTCGGGATCGGTGTGCGCGGCGGACAGGCTTCGCAATCGGCAGCCCACGTCGGTCAATCGACTGGCCGGGTGGGGTTCGCTTTGCCATTGGATCAGCGGCGGAATGATGCCTTGCTCCAGAAGGTTGCCATCGGGGGTGAAACTCATACGCCAGCGCAGATCCGCCCGTTGCATGGGTCGCACCTCATGCGCGCCGATATCGGCGCGGGCTAGCCGGTCACCGATATCGCCACACCGCGCGACCCAGGTGATGAGGCGCGGCTGCTCGGCAAGGGCACGCTGCAGGTCGGGATCGTCCAGCCCGAACCATCGGGGCCGGTCCGGGGCCGTGCCATCGGGATCGATGGCAATGATCTCCAGGTAACAGGATGGCCCCAGGCTCAGAAGCTGATTGTGGGTGCCCTGGTTCAAATGGCGCCCGCCGATCTGGATGGGCACGCCGAATAGCACCCCAATGTAGTCGCTGCCCTGCTCCAGGGTTTCGGCCGCAACCACCAGGTGGTCCAGTACGGCGTTGTCCTGCGGGTTCGGTGAGTCAGTTTTCATCGATCCGGGCAGCCAGTTCCATGTCCCAATAAGTCGCTTCGACCTTGTGTCCGTCGGGGTCGCGCACGAAACAGCCGTAGTAGGGTTCGCCGTAATCGGCCCTGGGGCCGGGTGCCCCGTCGTCGGAGGCGCCCGCGTCCATCGCGGCCTTGTAAAAGGCATCGACCTGGGCCTTGGATGTGGCGGAAAAAGCCAGGTGAAACCCGTTGCCGACCGTGGCCTGCCCGCCGTCGAACGGCGATTGCACCCAGAACTCCGGGTAGGCTTTACCATAGGCGACAGCGTCGGGATGTTCCATCACCCGGCGGCAGCCCAGGGTTGATAGCACCGTATCGTAGAAGGCGGTAGCCCGCTCGAAGTCGTTGGTGCCCACCGAAAGGTGGGACAGGATGCTGGGATTGTCGTCGGCCATGGTCCGAACCCTCAAAACCACACTTTTGGAAGTATAGGATGAGAATTCGGGATTGACCGGCAGCCGGGATCCGACTGCCGGTCGCTTCGACCACTTCTCGTCGGCTACTTCTTGCGCTTCTTGGGCGCGTACAAGTCGGTGATGGTGCCTTCGAAAACCTCCGCCGCCATGCCCACGCTCTCACACAGCGTCGGATGGGGATGGATGGTCAGACCGATGTCCTGGGCGTCGGCCCCCATCTCGATGGCCAGCGCCACCTCGCCGATGAGATCCCCGGCCCCGGTTCCGACGATGCCGCCGCCGATGACCCGGTCGGTTTCCTCGTCGAACAACAGCTTGGTCATGCCTTCGCCGCGACCGTTGGCCAACGCACGGCCCGACGCCGCCCAAGGGAACACGCCCTTGCCGTACTTCACACCCTGAGCCTTGGCCTCGATCTCGGTGAGTCCAACCCAGGCCACTTCGGGATCGGTATAGGCCACAGACGGTATGACACGGGCATCGAAGTGACTCTTCATGCCGGATGCCACCTCGGCCGCCACATGGCCCTCGTGCACCGCCTTATGGGCCAGCATGGGTTGGCCGACGATGTCGCCGATGGCATGAATGTGGGGGACGTTGGTGCGCATCTGATTGTCCACCGGGACGAAACCGCGCTCGTCCACATAGACGCCGGCCGCGTCGGCGGCGATCTTCTTACCGTTGGGGGTACGACCCACCGCCACCAGGATCATGTCGTAGATCTGCGGCTCGGCCGGTGCCTTGGCGCCTTCGAAGGTCACCTTGAGCCCCTTCTTCAGCGCCTCGACGGCGGTAACAGAGGTCTTGAGCATGACGCTTTCAAACCGCTTGCCGTTGTACTTCTCGAACGGTCTCACCAGGTCCTTGTCGGCCCCCGGCATCAGACCGTCCAGCATTTCCACCACGGAAATCCGGCTGCCCAGCGCCGAGTATACCGTGGCCATCTCCAGGCCGATGATGCCGCCGCCGATGACCAGCATGTGCTTGGGCGTGTCTCTCAGCTCCAGCGCCCCGGTGGAATCCACGATGCGGGGATCCTCCGGGATAAAGGGCAGGTTCACCGGTTGCGACCCGGCGGCGATGATCGCTTTTTCAAAGCGGATCACTTTTTTACCTTCGGCGGTTTCCACCGCGATGTGGTGGGGATCGACGAATTCGCCCAAGCCCTGAACCACTTGCACCTTGCGCTGCTTGGACATGCCGGCCAGGCCGCCGGTGAGTTGCCTGATCACACTGTCCTTCCAGTCACGCAATCGGTCGACATCCACCTTCGGCTTGCCGAAGGTAATGCCGTGGGCGGCCATGGCATCCACCTCGTCCATGACCTTGGCCGCGTGCAGCAACGCCTTGGAGGGAATACAGCCCACGTTGAGACAAACACCGCCCAGGGTGGGGTAGCGTTCCACCAGCACTGTCTTCATGCCCAGGTCGGCGGCCCTGAAGGCAGCGGAGTAGCCCCCCGGGCCCGCCCCCAGAACCATCATCTCGCACTCGATATCGGCACTGCCGCCGAAACTGCCGGCGGCGACGCTGGGGGCAGCGACGGGCGCCGATTCCACAGCGGCTTCCGCCTTGGGCGCGGATTCCGTCGGCGCCTCCGCCGGGGCAGCGTCGGAAGATTCCATCATCAGAACCAAGGTGCCCTCAGACACCTTATCGCCGACGGCGATCTTCATCTCCTTTACGGTGCCGGCGACCGGCGAGGGAATATCCATGGAGGCCTTGTCGCTCTCCAGGGTAAGCAGAGCGTCCTCCGCCGCGATGGTGTCGCCGGCGGCGGCATGCACTTCGATCACGTCCACATCGCTGAAGTCACCGATGTCCGGGACGCGCACTTCCACGAGATTGCTCATCTGCGCTCTCCGTTCACAGCAACAGCCGGCGCATGTCGGCCAGCACCTGGGTCAAATAGGCCACAAAACGGGCGGCGGACGCCCCGTCGATGACGCGATGGTCGTAGGTCAGGTCCAGGGGCAGCATCAACCGCGGCACAAATTCCGACCCGTTCCAGACCGGCATCATGCGTGAGCGGGTCACGCCGAGGATCGACACCTCCGGCGCGTTCACCAGGGGGGTGAATGCGGTCCCGCCGATGCCGCCCAGGCTTGAGATACTGATGCATCCCCCCTGCATCTCAGTGGGGGTCAGCTTACCGTCCCGGGCACGCTTGCTGACCTCGGCCATCTCAGCGGCCAGATCGTAGATCGACTTCTGATCCACATCGCGAAACACCGGCACCACCAGGCCGTTGGGCGTGTCCACGGCGATTCCCACGTGGTAGTACTTCTTGTAGATCAGGCTTTGCCCGTCGGGTGACAGAGAGGCGTTGAAATCCGGGAACGCCTTCAAAGCCCCCACCACGGCCTTCATGATAAAGGTCAGCGCCGTGACCCGAACGCCTCGCTTCTCCGCTTCCACCTTGAGGGACTTGCGGAATTCCTCCAGATCGGTGATATCGGCCTCATCATGGTGGGTGACCATGGGAATGTTGAGCCAGCAGCGGTGCAGATGCGCGCCCGAGATTTTCTTGATGCGCGACAGGTCCTTGGTTTCGATCTCGCCGAACTTGGTGAAATCCACCGCCGGGATGGGCGGAATGCCGGCGCCCCCCTCGGGTGCGGCCGCCCCGGCAGGGGCCGCTGCCTGGCCTGACATCACCTGTTTCACAAATAACTGCACATCGGCCTTGGTGATTCGGCTCTTGCGACCGGAGCCTGTGACCCGACCCAGATCGACACCCAACTCCCGGGCAAAGCTGCGCACCGCGGGCGAGGCGTGGGCTTTGGAAAACCCCGCTTCATCCACTTTGGTCACGGGCGGAACCGGCGGTTGCCGGCTGGGTGGCGGTGGCGGCGGCGTTGCCACCTCGGGTGCGGGACTGGCCGTTTCGGGTTGAGGCGGCGCCTTGGGGGATTCGGCGGCAGCCGCGGGTGGCGGCTTGGTTCCGTCGCCCGCCAGTTCCACCACCGCAAGCGGCGTCCCCTGGGAGACTTTGTCGCCGACCGCGATCTTGATGTTCTTAATCACACCGGCCACCGGTGCCGGTATGTCCATGGAGGCTTTGTCACTTTCCAGGGTGATCAGCGAATCATCCACCGCCACCGCGTCGCCGACCGCCACGTGGACCTCGATCACATCCACATCGGAAAAATCACCGATGTCGGGCACTGCGATTTCCTGCTCACCCCCTCCCACCGGTCCCGGCGGGGAGGTGGGTGCGGAGGCCGCCGGGGCTGGCGCCTCCGCTGCGGCGCCACCCCCGGCTTCCAGACGCACGATCAGAGTGCCTTGTGACACCTTGTCGCCCGGGTTGATCAGCACCTCCTTGACGGTTCCACTCATGGGCGAGGGAATATCCATGCTCGCCTTGTCGCTCTCCAGGGTGATGAGCGAGTCTTCCTCGTTCACCCGGTCTCCCGGTGCGACCAATACCTCGATCACATCCACATCGGAAAAATCACCGATGTCGGGCACCAGCACATCTTGAATCGTTGCCACGGGTCGTCCTCCAGCATTCGGTTCCGAGCGGGAGGGGCGCGCTGAGGCGCCCCTCCACGGCCACTATGGGCTCAGGCAAACAGGGGATTGGGGCGTTGGGTGTCGATCTTGTACTTTTTGATGGCCTTGGCCACCTGGCTGCGATCGATCTTGCCCTCCTCGGCCAGCGTGTCGAGGGCGGCAACGGTGACGTAGTACCGATCCACCTCGAAGTGACTGCGCAACGCGGCCCGGCTGTCGCTGCGGCCAAAGCCGTCCGTGCCGAGCACGCGGTAGGTTCCCGATATGAACGGGCGGATCTGCTCGGCGAAGAGCTTGACGTAGTCGGTGGAGGCGATCACCGGCGCATCGACCTGCTGCAGGCACTCGGTCACGTAAGGCACCCGGGGTTTCTTGCCGGGGTTGAGCATGTTCCAGCGCTGAACGTCCTCACCGTTGCGGTGCAGTTCGTTGAAGCTGGGGGCGCTCCACACATCGGCATCCACCTTCCAGTCCTGCTTGAGCAGGTCCGCCGCCGCAATCACTTCACGGAGAATGGAACCGCAGCCCACCAACTGCACCCGGTGGGCTCCCTTGCCATCGGCTTTGCTGAAGGCATAGAGCCCCTTGATGATGCCCTCCTCGGCACCTTCGGGTATGGCCGGCTGCGGGTAGTTTTCGTTGAGGGTGGTGATGTAATAGAAAACGTTCTCCTGCTCCTCGAACATGCGCCGCATGCCGTCGCGGAAAATCACCGCAACCTCATAGGCGAAGGTCGGATCGTAGGAAACGCAGTTGGGGATGAATGAGGCCTGCAACTGGCTGTGGCCGTCTTCGTGCTGCAGCCCTTCCCCGTTCAGGGTGGTTCGGCCCGACGTCCCGCCAATGAGAAAACCCCGGGCCTGCATGTCTCCGGCGGCCCAGGCCAGATCCCCGATGCGCTGGAACCCAAACATGGAGTAGAAGACGTAGACCGGGATCATGGTCACGCCGTGGTTGCTGTAGGACGTGGCGGCGGCAATCCAGGACGACATGGCGCCGGCCTCGTTGATGCCCTCCTGAAGAATCTGCCCTTTCTTGTCTTCCCGGTAGGGCATGATCTGATCGGCATCCATCGGCTCGTAGAGCTGCCCTTCATGGGCGTAGATGCCGATCTGGCGGAACATACCCTCCATGCCGAAGGTGCGGGCTTCGTCCGCCACGATGGGCACCAGCCGAGGCCCGATGGTCTTGTCCCGTGCCAGGGTGGACAGCACCCGCACCACCGCCATGGTGGTGGACATGGTGCGCTCGCCGCTGTCCTTGAGCAGCAGGTCGAATTTTGACAACGGCGGCGTTGTCAGGCTGTCGCCCTTGAGCCGCCGGTTCGGCAGATAACCGCCCAACGCGGCACGCCGCTCGTGCAGATACTTCATCTCAGGCGAATCTTCCGGTGGCTTGTAGTACGGCGCATCGGCCACCTGATCGTCCGGTATCGGGATATGGAAGCGGTCGCGGAAGATCCTCAACTCTTCGGCGCTGATCTTTTTCTGTTGATGGGTGATGTTCTGCGCCTCACCGGCCTCGCCCATGCCATAGCCCTTGACCGTCTTGGCCAGGATCACGGTGGGTTTGCCGTCTGACTTCATGGCCGCCGCGTAGGCCGCGAAAATCTTATGAGGGTCATGACCGCCCCGGTTGAGGCGCCAGATGTCTTCGTCTGACAGGTTGGCCACCATGTCACGCAGTTCCGGGTACTTGCCGAAAAAATGCTTGCGGGTGTAGGCGCCACCCTTGAACTTGAAGTTCTGGTACTCACCGTCGATGCACTCTTCCATGCGCTTGCGCAACAGGCCGAGCTTGTCCTTGGCCAGCAACGGATCCCAATATGAGCCCCAGATCACCTTAATGACGTTCCAGCCGGCGCCCCGGAACTCGCCCTCCAGTTCCTGGATAATCTTGCCGTTGCCGCGCACCGGGCCATCGAGACGCTGCAGATTGCAGTTGATTACAAAGACCAGATTGTCCAGCTTCTCCCTGGAGGCAAGACCAATGGCGCCCATGGACTCCGGCTCGTCCATCTCACCGTCACCCATGAACGCCCACACCTTGCGGTTCTGGGTCGGGATCAACTCCCGGTGTTCCATATAGCGCATGAAGCGCGCCTGGTATATGGCCATCAGCGGCCCCAGGCCCATGGACACGGTTGGGAACTGCCAGAAATCGGGCATCAGCCAGGGATGGGGATAGGAGGGCAGCCCCTCGCCACCCACCTCGCGGCGATAGTGTTCGAGCTGTTCTTCGTTCACCCGCCCTTCCAGGTAAGCACGGGCATAAATGCCCGGCGCGGAATGACCCTGGATATAGATCATGTCACCGCCGTGGTCCTCACTGGGCGCACGCCAGAAGTGGTTGAAACCCACGTCGTACAAAGTCGCGGCCGATGCGAAGCTGGCGATGTGCCCGCCGGGTTCGGCGGGCTTGCGGTTGGCACGGACCACCATGGCCATCGCATTCCAACGGATAATGGACCGCAGCTTCCATTCCAGATCGTGGTCACCCGGTGATCTGGCCTCGAGTTCCGGCGGAATCGTATTGATATAGGCCGTGGTCGCGCTGTACGGGACCTCGGTACCGGTCTCGTGCGCGTAATCGCACAGCTTATCGAGTATGAAGTGAGCGCGCTCGGGCCCCTCCCGCTCGATCACTGCCTCCAGTGATTCGACCCACTCCTGGGTCTCCTGCGGATCCAGGTCCTTGTAACTTTCGATGGACATGATCTACCTCGTGAGTAGACGTATTGCTTTTACTCGCCCGGATCTGGGTGGTTGTGGCAAACCCGGGCGCCCCCAATGGCTGACTCCGCTCACACGGTGTCATGCTCCGCGAACGGCCGCATTATAAAATCATCAGAAACATATTTTCCACATTGTGAACTTTTATGATGCGTTGCCGCAGCGCGCAGCACACGCAAGGCACAGAACATCGGGTCTAACTATAGTCAACTATGGGCCTACAGAGGCGGGCAAACTGTCCACAGTGTGGTATCGGGTTGTACGAATGAATCCGTTTTGAGCGTGACCCGGGAACGCGGCGGGCCCAGCGGATGCCTGTCACCCTTCACGCGGCGGCGGTTTGAGCGGGCGAATCTTTGGTTTCGCGGCCCACAAGTGAGTACCGATTCAGAGCACGCTTGAATGCGCGCTTAGCAGTCTTGCCGAAAGACCACTTAGGTATGGAACACGACACCAGATCATCGGGACGGGCCCAGTGAGTTCGATCAGTCCAATCATGAGTGCGCTGGGTCCGGTGTTCGTCCTGATCGCACTGGGCTATGGCCTGCGACGCGCCCTGCTCACGGACGACGCATTCTGGTCCGGCGCTGAGCGGTTGACCTATTTCTGCCTGTTTCCCGCCATGTTGGTTACCCGCCTGGCCAACGCCAGTATGCTGGGCCAGGATCGCCTCGGCTACCTATTCGTCGCATTGGCTTGCACTCTGGGACTGGGCCTTGCGTTGCTGCTGGGCCGGCGCGCATTCCCGGTCGACGGGCCTGGATTCAGCTCTGTGTTTCAGGGGGGTATCCGCTTCAACACCTACGTGGGTATGGCGGCTGCAGCATCCGTGTTTGGGCCCGACGGCCTGGATGCCGCCGCACTGCTCATTGCGTTTCTGATCCCGCTGGTCAATATCCTGTCCGTTGTGGTTCTTGCGCGGTTCGCAGGTTCGAAGGTCAGGCCCAAAGGCATTGCCCTCGCGCTGCTGCGAAATCCGCTGATTCTGGCTTGCACGGCGGGAATCGTCCTCAATGCCGGGGGTTTTGGGCTTCCCACCGGCACGCAAGGATTGCTCAGCGCATTGTCCGGGGCCGCCTTGCCCTTGGGTCTGTTATGCGTGGGTGCCGGCCTCAAACCCGCTGTTGCAGCGCGCCAAAGCTGGATACTGGCGGTCGTGTGTCTGCTGAAACTGGTGGTGCTGCCCGCCTTGACGGCAGTGGCAGCCGCGTGGGTCGGGCTCAACGCCCTGGAAACCGGTGTGCTGGTGCTGTTCGCGGCGCTACCCGGCGCCCCTACAGCCTATGTGCTGGCGCGGCAGATGGGCGGCGATGAGACGCTGGTGGCGGCCATCGTTACGGCGCAAACCCTCCTGGCCATCATTACCTTGCCGCTGATACTGGCACTGCTTTGATGGAGAACGTTGCGGCGTGCCGTAGCGCCGTCCAAACTGAACGATCAGCGTATGGTGGCGAGAATTGAGCGTCCATAGACGAGCACTGGCATTGGACTTGCTTTTGCTCTGGCACAGCGACGGACAATCGGTCGGGATACAGGGCTCAGACACCCTGAATCCAATAAGACCCCCGCCTTAAGGACAAGAATAAGTCCGTCACTGGTCTCGATGCACTCTCTGCAAACAAACCGATGGCAGTGGAACCGGAGCGCGGCGAGGACGAGGTCGACTGCGCGCCCGGTTCGGGTCCGCAGGGACTCAATATAAGGTTTGATCGAATGGTACCAGTCGCGTTTCGCACTCAACCCGGGCAGATCGGAAACGATCGACACCATGCCGTGGGCAGCGCGAACGGAACGGGAACCATGGTGGAAGCGGGTTCTTGCCCGTACCACAAGACGCCAATGCGCCCCGACGCCCTGGAACGCCACCCACTCAGCCGACGCCACGGTCGATCGGCTCCGGAACGAGTCAATGACCGGGGACGTTGATCAAATCTCGGGCGCCAGGGTGCTGGCGGCCGTGGCGGAAGATCAGACCCGAGAGCGTCTCCGTGCGCTATTGGAGGCGGACAACTATCGCGTAACCGAGGCCGACAGCGTGCACGCGGCGCTGGTGGCGTTCGAACGCGAGATACCCGATGCGATCCTGATCGATGCCGACCTGGAGTCCGGGGCGGGGTTCGAGCTCTGCCGGCGCTTTCGGCAGGATGCCCGAGGCGCCGCGCTTCCAATCCTGATCATGGTGCCAGGTCGTGATGCGGGGGCACTGGATACCGCGTTCGATGCCGGCGCCACCGACTTCCTGACCAAACCCGTACAGTGGCATTCGGTGCCTGACCATCTGCGCTATGTGCTGCGGGCCCAGAAGCGGAGTCAGGGCATTCAGTCGGATCTGGATCAACTGCGTCGAGCCCAACATCTGGCCCAACTGGGTCGATGGCGCTACGACATCAGGACCGGGCAGGTAATCTGGTCGGAAGAAATGTTTCGGGCGATGGGTCTGCCGCAAGGTACCCCACCCGGCCTGCAGGCATTCCTGGACATGGTCGAGCGCACCGACCGATCCGCCCTGCGCCACAGCCTGGCGCAAATCTTCTTACACGGCGTCGAGAGCAGCCTTGAACTCAGGGTTACGCCCCCTGGAGGCGGCGAGCGGGTTATTTCCGCACGCATGGGGCTGCAGCGGTCCGGTCAGGGTAAAGCGGAGTTTGTCTACGGGGTGGCCCAGGAAGTCACCGAGCGGCGGCAGATCGAACGCCACCTGACCCAACTGGCGCACTTCGACAGTCTTACCGGGCTACCCAATCGGCTTGTGTTTCGGGATCGCCTCGGCAAAGCCATGATGGGTGCGCAGCGGTCGAAAAAGCTGGTGGCCGTGGCCTTCGTCGATGTCGATCGGTTCAAGAACATCAACGACACCCTGGGGCACGAAACGGGCGATCGGGTGATTATGGCGGTGGCTGAGCGCCTGCAGGCTTGCGTCCGCGGGACCGACACGGTGGCGCGGCGGAGCGGCGACGAATTCACCGTGCTGATTACCGAAATGGCGCACCCGGAGGACTCGGCCAAGGTACTGAGCAAAATCATCGACGCCTTCGTGTGGCCCATTCTGGTGGGCGATCACGAGCTGCACGTCACCACCAGCATCGGCGTATCGGTCTACCCGTCGGACGGCAGCGACGCGGACCTGCTGCTCAAAAACGCTGATATGGCCATGTACCGGGCCAAGGAACTCGGCGGAAACCGATATCACTACTATACGTCGGACATGAACGTTCGCGCTTTGGAACGGCTATCGGCGGAGCGCTCGCTCAACCGTGCGTTCGAGCGCGAGGAATTCAGACTGCACTACCAGCCCCAGGTCGATCTCGGGAATGGAGAAATCCACGGCGCGGAATCGCTGCTGAGATGGACGCACCCGGACCTGGGACCGGTTTCACCGACCGCGTTTGTGCGCCTGCTGGAGGACACCGGGATGATGCTCCCGGTGGGCGAGTGGGTTTTGATGCGGACCTGTCAACAAATACAGGCTTGGGGCAAGGCCGGTCTGGTATCGCCCCGCGCAGCGATCAACCTGTCGGGACGCCAATTTAACGATCCAAGTTTTCTCCGCAGTGTCGAACGGGTACTGGACAAAACCGGTTTCTCGGCAAAACGGCTTTGTTTCGAGATCAGCGAAAGCATCATCATGCAGGATGTACCCGCGGCGCTCGCCACCATGAGCCAACTGTGTGAAATCGGCATAGAGTTTACGGTGGACGACTTCGGAACCGGCTACTCGTCTTTGGCCGACCTGCAGAATCTGCCCATTCATACGCTGAAAATAGACCGCTCGTTCGTCGGCACCATGACCCGAAACAACGACCACATGGGCATCGTGCGCGCTGCCATCGATCTGGCACGCAATCTGGGATTCAAGGTGATGGCCGAAGGCGTCGAGGACGAACACACCTATGCCATGCTGGTCGGCCTCAGGTGCGATATGGCCCAGGGGTTCTACATCGGCAAACCGCAGGATCCAGCGCAATTGGCCCTTCAGCTCCGGGAACCGCTCATGGCCAGCGTACCCCGCTACGGAGTTGGGCTCTAACCAACGTTTCGGCGCCTTCGGCGAAGCTGGCTCTTAGCCTACGGGATAGGTTGAGGCGCGCCCAATTCCCCGTCTCCCCCTGCACCCCCCTGGCACCTGCGGATGCTGTTTTCCGCGATAACCTTCCGGCCCGCATCTGCTGAACTACACTGAATCAGATGCTCTGGCGCACGACGGACCACGCCGCCACCGAGCCACCGCCGTTCAAGCAAGGACTGGAAAATGGACGCCATCCACACAAGCCGCCACATTCCGCAGGTGCTGATCGTCGACGATGACCGGGAAATTCGCCAGACGGCGGCGACTGTTCTCGAGCAGGAAGGATTCGAGGTATATGCCGCGGACAATGGCGAGCATGCCGTACTGTTATTCAAAAGCATGAGACCGGACATCGTCCTGTTGGACGTGCTCATGCCGGTTCTTGACGGCTACGACGCCTGTCGCGCCATGCGTGACCTTGACCCAGGCGGCAATGTTCCAATTCTGATGCTGACCTCTCCGACCGGCAGCGACTCCGCTGAGCGGGCTTTCGACACCGGCGCCACCGATTTCATCACCAAGCCGATCAGTTGGACCCTGCTGGCTCATCGCATCCGCTATGCCCTGCGCAGCAGCTCGGTGTCCAAGCGTCTGCGCACCAGCCAATCACGCTTGCGGCACGCGATGAGTCTGGCCCGTCTGGGCCACTGGCGCTATGTCTATGACAGCGGGGTGATCTACCTGTCGGACGAGTTGTGCGCGATGTTTGATTTGCAAGCCGATGCATCGCTGACAGTCGCTCAGGTGCACGAGCGACTTCATCCGGCCGATCGCAGTCTGGTTCAGCAGCATTTGGATCAAATCACTGACCGCGGCGAAGCCCAGCATCTGGAGTTCCGGATCGCGTTGGATGATGGAGACGAGCGTATGCTGGCGGTGCTCGCGGAACAGGTTCTGGATGCAGACGGGCGCCCCTGCGAGATGTTTGGCGTGGCTCAGGACATCACCGAGCGTCGCAGAATCGAGGATCGGCTGGCCTACCTGAACCACTACGAGAGCCTGACCGGCCTGCCCAACCGGGTGCTGTTCCGGGACCGGCTCCAGCAATCGATGCTCGAAGCTCGCGACCGCAACCATCTGCTGGGCATTCTGTTTGTTGACGTTGACCGGTTTCGCGAGATCAACCGCACTCTGGGCCACGAGATAGGGGATCGCCTGTTGCGTGGGATCGCGCAACGGCTGCAGGAACATCAGGAGGCCCTGACCACATTGTCTCATCGGGGTGGGGATGAGTTTCTGGTACTGCTGCCGACGCTTGGACACCCGGAAGACCTGGCGAGGACAGCGCGCGGCATTCTCGGCGCCTTCTCCGAACCGTTCAGGGTTCGCGAACACGAACTGTATCTCACTGCCAGTATCGGCATGGCCATGTACCCGACCGATGAGGCGGGGCCGGACGAGCTGCTGCGCAGTGCCGGCGTGGCCATGTACCGGGCCAAGGAATTCGGTGGCAATACCTTCCAATACTATCGCAGCGACATGAACGTTCGAGCCATGGAGCGCCTCGCCACCGAAGCGGCGCTCCATCAGGCCCTGGGCAACAAGGAGCTCAAACTTCGCTTTCAGCCGCAATTGGATCTGCAAACCGGTCGCCCCGACGGCGCGGAGGTATTGATGCGTTGGGACCGCCCCGGGCATGGACTGGTGCCGCCCAAGGATTTCATTCCAATGATGGAGGAATCCGGCCTGATCCTGTCCACCGGCGAGTGGGTGCTGGCCGAGACGCTTCAGCAGATTCAGACCTGGCGTGCCGCCGGTATGGCGCCGCTGAGGATTTCGGTCAACCTGTCGGGCCGTCAGTTCAATGATCCGGCCCTGATCGATTCGGTGCACCGGGTACTGGACGAGTCCGGCGTGGAACCCGCATTGGTTGAGTTCGAGATCACGGAAACCACCCTGATGCAGGACGTGGACCGTGCGATTGCGACCATGCTCTATTTCAAGACCCTGGGCATACAGCTGGCCATTGACGACTTCGGCACGGGATACTCATCGTTGGCCTATCTCAAGAACCTCCCGGTCAGCACCTTGAAGCTGGATCGGTCGTTCGTGCATGGCATCGGCGGCAAGGACAAAGGCAATACGGCAATTGTGCGCTCCACCATCGACCTGGCGCACAACCTGGGCCTGGAGGTGGTGGCAGAAGGGGTGGACAATGCCGCAGAGTTCCGCCTGCTGAAAGAGTTTGGCTGTGATCGTGCGCAGGGAAACTTCATTGCGCCCCCGCTATCAGCTTCTGAGTTCCCGACCTGGCTCATCGGACACGACCCGAGCAATTCAGCACAATCGGGCGCGTCGGAGGGAGGTGCATCCACTCCGCCCGCGACATGAACGGCGTTGTTCCGTCATCTCGAATGAATGACGTTGTTCCGCCATATCAAACGGGCCGCGCCCAGTAGTCGGCCACAATGCCCAGGAACACCACGAAGCCCAGCCAATTGTTGTTGAGGAAGGCTTTGAAACATTTCTGCTCATCGCGCTGGCGAATCAGCAGCTGCTGGTAAAGCATGAGCCCGGCCACCCAGACCAGGGCGAATCGGTAAATCCAGCCCAGATCCGCCTGAAGGCCCAGCAGGTAAAGACCCACCAACACCAGCAACTGCATGACCGCCACCACCAGCCGATCCAGGTCACCGAACAGGATGGCGGTGGACCGCAAGCCGATGCGGAGATCGTCCTCGCGATCCACCATCGCGTACACGGTGTCGTAGACCACGGTCCAAAGCAGATTGATGGCGAACAACAACCAGCAGACGGGCGGCAGACTATTCGTCTCGGCAGCAAACGCCATGGGCACCGCCCAACTGAACGCCGCGCCCAGGTGGGCCTGGGGCAGATGGTGAAACCGTTTCATAAACGGGTAGGTGGCGGCCAGCAGAACGCCCACCAGAGACAACAGTATGGTCAGCCTGTTCATGGTCAGCACGAGCATGAAGGCAACACCACACAGCACGGCGAACAGAATAATCGCCTCCCGGGGCTGGACGCGGCCCGCCGCAAGCGGGCGATTCCGGGTCCTTTTTACATGAGGGTCGAACTCGCGGTCGGCGTAATCATTGATGACACAACCGGCCGAGCGCATGATGAACACGCCGAGGACGAACACGATCAGCACCTTGATGCTGGGGCGTCCCGCGGCGGCTATCCAGATCGCCCAGAGGGTGGGCCACAACAGCAAGAAAGTCCCGATCGGACGATCCAGGCGCATGAGCTGCGCGTAGTTCTGTAAACGATCCGTCAGCACCTGCGTCGAGGCCCTCGCGTTTCTCATCCGATACCCAATGTGCCACACACCGTCCCGGTCGCGATCAGACGCCCCCGTAACCCTGCTTATCGCCGACCCAGCGGCTGATCAGCGCCTGGGCGCGCCTCGGCGACTGCGTCAGCAGCTCGTCTGCCGCCTGTTCTATGTCCTGCAACAATCCCCGATCGCGCATCATGTCGGCAATGCGAAACTGCAGCATTCCGGTCTGTCGGGTACCCAATAATTCACCTGGGCCTCGAATCTCAAGATCACGCTCGGCAATCTCGAAGCCATTGTTGGTGTTGCGCAGCACTTCGAGGCGGGCATGCGCATTGTCCGACAACGGGCCATGGTACATCAGCAGGCAGTGGCTTTCGGTCGAACCTCGCCCGACCCGCCCGCGCAGCTGATGCAACTGGGCAAGCCCGAGACGCTCAGCGTTCTCGATGATCATAAGACTGGCATTGGGTACATCCACGCCCACCTCGATTACGGTTGTGGCCACCAGCAGGTCTATGGCGCCCGCTTTGAAGGCGGCCATGGCCAACTCTTTCTCCGCGGACTTCATACGACCGTGAACCAGGCCGATCCTCAAATCGGATAGCTCCGCCGTCAGCTCGGCCGCCGCGTCTTCCGCGGCCTGGCATTGCAGCGCCTCGGACTCCTCGATCAAGGTGCACACCCAATAGGCTTGGCGACCCGCAGCGCAAGCCGCCCGCACCCGCTGAATGACACGATCGCGCCGGCTGTCGGCCAGGACCACCGTGTTGACCGGCGTGCGTCCAGGCGGCAACTCATCGATGGTTGATCGATCCAGATCGGCGTAGGCGGTCATTGCCAGGGTGCGCGGAATGGGCGTCGCCGTCATGATGAGCTGATGGGCGAAATGCCCGCTGACGCGGCTCTTTTCCCTCAGGGTCAAGCGCTGGTGCACACCGAAACGATGCTGCTCATCCACCACCACCAAAGCCAGTCGATCAAACAAGACATCCTGCTGAAACAGCGCATGGGTCCCGATCACAATCTGAACCTCGCCCTTGATCAGGCGCGCCAACACATCGTTACGCCGTTTCCCCTTGAGGCTGCCTGCGATCCAGCCAACGCTAATGCCCAGCGGGTCGAGCCAGGCCCGAAAACTTTGCAAATGTTGTTCGGCCAGCAACTCGGTGGGTGCCATGATCGCCACCTGATAACCGCTTTCCACCGCGATCATGGCGGCGGCGGCGGCAACCACGGTCTTGCCGGAACCCACATCGCCCTGCACCAATCGCATCATGGGCCATGGGCGCGACAGATCATGCCGAACTTCGGCGATCACCCGGCTCTGGGCCGCAGTGGGATCGAACGGTAGCTGAGACAAGAAACGATCCAGCAGCGCACCCTTGGGATCCAGACTCGGGGCCGGGTTCGCCTGCACCTGCTGCCGAAGGTGGCGCAGGCTCAAGTTGTGAGCCAAGAGCTCTTCGAAGGCCAGCCGGACACGACAGGGGTGAGTCCCGTCGCGCAAGGTTGCCAAGTCGGTATCCGGCGGCGGCTGGTGCAGGAAACGGATGGAATCCGCCAACGGCGGCAACCGGTAGCGTTCCCGCATATCCAAGGGGACATAGTCCTCGAGGGCTGACGCTCCCTGTTCACCCAATAGGGTGAGCGCCTGCTCGAGCAAACGTCGCAACAACGGCTGATTGACCCCTTCGCATACTGGATACACAGGGGTCAGCCGGTCCTCCAACGCCACCTGGGAGTCGCCTTTGTGAACCCGGAACTCGGGATGCACCATCTCCATGCCGTTGTACCCGGCCCGTGCTTCGCCAAAACATCGAATCCGCGATCCCCGAGCCAGGTTTTCGACCAGACCGATGTTGAAATGAAAGAATCTGAGGGTCAGCAAACCGCTGCCATCGGCAATACGGGCGAGCAGCATACGACGACGGCCACGCACCACCTCGGCGGCCTGAACCGTGCCGTCCACCACACACTCATCCCCTGGACGGACACTGCCGATTGGCCGGATCCGGGTCCGATCCTGGTATCGATTCGGGAGATGAAACAACAAATCGGCCACGGTCCGTATGCCGAGCTTGGCAAAACGTTCTGCGACGCGATTCCCAACACCGCGCAGATCGGTCAGTGAACGCTGCTGCAGAGGCTGCACGGGTGACGAGGTGTTCACAGCAAGCGGCCGTCCCGACAAATGATTGCCCTCGAACCGGGTCCGATGCTCGCCCTGCCGCGGGGTCTGGGTGCAACCGCGCGGCCATGAAGGCCTGACTCCGGACGCGCCGCCTCGACTGACTGAAACCCAGGGAAACTCTGATTCATGCCAGAGGTCTCCCTACGGTTTATACCGGCCAACATAGAGAGGAAACTGGATGCGCGGGCGATGGTTGATCAAATACTTCCAGCCGCTCGAGCCAATCTCGGAGCGATCCGCGTGGATGCGTTGGAGCCCATAATTACAGCACCAGAACACCTTCGATCTCGAGCTGCGCACCCTTGGGTAACTGATTGACACCCACCGCTGCCCGCGCCGGATAGGGCTCGGAGAAATGCTCGGCCATGACCTGGTTGACGATCGGAAAATGGCTCAGGTCGGTCAGATACAGATTGAGTTTGACAATATGGGCCAGACTACCGCCGGCTGCTTCGCAAACCGCTGCAAGGTTGCTGAACACCTGATGCGCCTGCGGCTCAAATGCGTCGCTGACCAACTCCATGGATTCGGGTAGCAGCGGGATCTGTCCCGAAAGGTAAACGGTGTCACCCACCTTGACGGCCTGGGAGTAGGTTCCGATCGCCTTGGGCGCCCGGTCGGTATGAATAATTTCGCGCGCCATGTCTGACCTCGTCGTGTTCTTGGCGGCCAAAGTTACCATCGGCCGACCGGATGAACCAGATTCCGGCTGCCCGAAAGTCCGAGGTGTGCTGGGAACGCCGTTACAGGGGTCAACCCGTGCGTGCGATACGCAGCACCTGAGGGATACTGCGCAGCCGACGCAGAATCCGTGCGAGGTGGACTCGGCTGCGGGTGGTGAGCACAAACGTCATGGTGGTGACATTGCCCTCACGCTCATCCAGGCTGACATTGCTGATGTTTGAATCGGCTTCCGAAATGGTTGCGGCCACGGTAGCGAGTACGCCGCGCTGATTGTTGGCATCGAGCCGCACCTCGGCCGGGAACTCGGCGTTGATGTCGTCAGACCAGATCACTCCCAGCAACCGTTCTGCCGCCTTGTCACGAACGTTTCGGCAGGCGGAACGGTGGACCACAATTCCCTTTCCGGACGTCAGCAAACCAATGATGCTGTCGCCGGGGAGAGGCCGGCAACATTTGCCGAAGTTGACCACCATGCCCTCGGTCCCGCGGATGACAAGCGGCTGCCCCTCGCCTGTTTCGGCGGCCGTTTCGCCGGACCCGCCGGACGATGCCATCAGCTGGCGCGCCACCAGGGCCGCCAACCGCTTGCCCAGACCGAGATCGATCAGTACCCGGTCCAGATTCTCGACACCGTGGCTGTCCACCAGCAGCTTGATGCGATCCTCACCGATGTCCCTGAGGCTGGTGTCATACTCCAGCAGCGCCTTGTCCAACATGCGTCGCCCGAGTTCCAGAGCCTCCTCTCGCTGCAGGTGCTTCAAATAGTGATGGATGTTCGACCGAGCCTTGGCGGTGACCACGAACCCAAGCCATGCGGGATTGGGGTGGGCCGTGGTGGCGGTAATGATTTCGACGGTCTGGCCACTCTCCAGCGGGGTGCGCAGCGACGATAGACGCCGATCGACCTTGGCCGCGACCGTGTGACCGCCCACATCGGAGTGAATGGCGTAGGCGAAATCCACCGCCGTCGCGCCCCTGGGCAACTCGATGATCTTGCCCTTGGGGGTGAATACATAGACCTCGTCCGGAAACAGGTCCACTTTCACGTTTTCCAGAAACTCCACCGAGTCTCCGGCGCGTTTTTGCATTTCCAGCAGACGCGTCAGCCACTCCCGGGCCCGTTGCTGGGGTCCACTGACGGCAGAATCGGTTTTGTAGAGCCAATGTGCCGCCACCCCGGTCTCGGCCATGATATGCATATCACGGGTGCGGATCTGCGCCTCGATGGGGACACCATGAGGACCAAACAAGACGGTATGCAATGACTGATAGCCATTGGCCTTGGGAATAGAAATATAATCCTTGAAACGATGGAAATACGGCTTGTAAAGATTGTGTATGGTGCCCAAAACTCGATAACAGGTGTCGACGTTGTTCACAACGATGCGAAATGCGTAGACGTCGAACACCTCGCGAAACGGTAGTCGCTTGGCGCGCATTTTCTTGTAAATGCCCCAGAGGTGCTTTTCACGGCCTACGACCTTGGCGTCGATGCCCTCTTCAGCAAGCCGGCTGCTGATCCGGCTCTCGATCTGGGTAATGATCTCCTTACGATTGCCACGGGCCCGACGTACCGCCTCCGCCAGCACCCGGTAGCGAATCGGGTACAGCGCCTTGAAACCGAGATCCTCCAGTTGCAAGCGCAGGTAGTTCATGCCGAGTCGGCCGGCAATCGGCGCATAGATTTCCAAAGTCTCGTGGGCGATGCGACGACGCTTTTCCGGCGAGAGCGCACCCAGCGTGCGCATGTTGTGGAGACGGTCAGCCAACTTGACCATGAGCACCCGCAGGTCGCGAGACATGGCCAGGAACATCTTCTGGAAATTCTCGGCCTGCGCTTCCTGCTTGGAGCCGAACTTGATCTGGGTGAGCTTGGTGACGCCGTCCACCAAAGCCGCCACCTCGTCGCCAAAACGCTGGGCGATGTCCGAAAGGCTGTGGTCGGTGTCTTCTACAACGTCGTGAAGAATGGCCGCCATCAGGGTGGCGTGATCGAAATGGACCTCACCCAGCAGCTTCGCGACGGAAATGGGGTGAGTGATGTAAGGCTCGCCGGACTTGCGGTACTGCCCAGCATGCGCACGGGCCCCGAACAGGCACGCTTCCCGGATCTGAGCGGCCTGCTGCGGGTCCAGATACGTCGATACCACCTCGCAGAGTTCGTCGATCTGGGGGGTTACGTCGTCTCTCGGCGCGACTTCAACAGAGGCAATAGCCATGGTGGTTGTCCACGGGTATGCCCCGCAGCGACCCTCTAGAGGACGGCCTGGCCGTCCTCGTCCAGACCCTCCTCGGTTGTCTCCGAGTCCGGGCTGACCGCCGATGGGTCGTAAACGCCTTCCGCGATTTCCCGAAGGGCGATCACCGTGGGCTTGTCGTTATCGATCTCCACCAGCGGATCGGCGCCCATGGCCAGCGCCCGGGCGCGCTTGGCAGCGGCAAGCACCAGGTCAAAACGGTTTCCTACGTTGTCGAGACAATCCTCGACGGTAATGCGGGCCATGAACATCTCCTAGCAATCGATTGACCCGTTAGTTTACCGCGCTACTGCCCTCAAATAACAGACTTTCAATCAAGGGCCGATGGCGTTCGCCCTGAACCGCCCTGCGCAGGCGCCGAGTACGAACCAGAGCCTGTAAGTCAGCCAGTGCGGCGCCAAATTCGTCATTCACCAGCAAGTAGTCGTACTCGGCCCAGTGAGAGGCCTCATTCCTCGCCGCGGCCATGCGCTGAGCGATGGTATCCTGACTGTCCTGCCCACGGCCGGCCAGTCGCTCGCGCAGGGATTCCCGGCTGGGCGGCAGAATAAAAACACTGATCGCCTCGGGCAAATGGACGCGCACCTGGCGTGCGCCCTGCCAGTCGATCTCCAGAATCACGTCACGCCCCTGCTGCAGTTCATCCTGTACCGCACCCGCGCTGGTACCGTAGAAATTGCCGAACACCCCGGCCCACTCAATGAATGCGCCCTCATCCACCAAGGCATGGAACCCTGCCCGGTCAACGAAATGGTAATCCCTGCCGTCCACCTCGCCGGGCCGCGGTGCCCGGGTGGTGTGGGACACGGAAACCCCGAGCTGTGGATCGGAGTCCAGTAACGCATTCACCAGACTGGTCTTTCCCGTGCCGGACGGTGCGGAGATGATGAAGACGGTGCCAGGGGTTTTCACGTTCGGTTGCGACTCTCGATCATGGACTACTCGACGTTCTGCACCTGTTCCCGCATCTGTTCTATGAGTACTTTCATGTCCACCGCGATGCGGGTACTTTCGGCGTCGGCGGATTTGGATGACAGGGTATTGGCCTCCCGGTTGAGTTCCTGCATCAGAAAATCCAGACGCCGTCCGACCGGCTCGGAGCGATCCAGCACCTTGCTCAATTCGGCCAGATGCGCGTCCAGACGATCCAGTTCCTCATCCACATCCAGTCTCTGGGCCACGATGACCATTTCCTGCTCAAGCCGTCCCGGGTCGGCATCCAGAGGCAGATCCCGCAGCCGGCCTTCGAGCTTTTCCCGCAGACGCGCCATTAACTCCGGGCGTCGGGCGCGCGCCTGGACGACCAGGCTGGAAAGCGCGCTGCAACGCTGCGTGATCATGTGGTGAATTTGCTCACCCTCACGTTCGCGGGTGGCGACGAAGTCATCCAATGCTTTGCTCAAGGCCACCAGAGCCTGCTCGCGCACGGGCGCAAGATCAGGCTCGGGTTGCTCTGCCACCCCGGGCCAGGTCAGAACATCCATAGGTGACAGGCTGCGTGACAATCCGATCAACCCTTCCACTTCCGCCGCCATACGCAAGACATCCCGGGCCAGATCCTGATTCAGAGACAACTGCCCTACAGCGCTGGCCGCCGGCTGAAAACGCAGGTTGAACTCCACTTTGCCACGCCCCAGACGCTTGGCCGCCGATTCACGTACCTGTGGCTCAAGCGCTCGCAAAGCCTCGGGAAGTCGCGCAAACACCTCCAGATATCGATGATTGACCGACCGCAGTTCCCAGGTGAGATGACCCCACTCTCCGCGGTGCTCACAACGGGCGAAGGCCGTCATGCTACGAATCATGCGCGCTCCCTTGATTTAGCGCCGCGATAGCCCACCAGCGATAGCCCACCATATTAACCGATATACGCTGGGAAGGTGGGTCCGTATGGCGCAACGAAGCCCATGGCCCATCCGCATGATTGCGTGTCCCGCGCCTGGTAGGCGCGTTATACTGTCGCGCCCCCAAGTTGACCCCAACACGGAGTCTCCATGCGCCCAAGCGGACGCCTACCCGATCAATTGCGCCCTGTGAGTTTCGAGCGCAGCTACACCAAACACGCGGAAGGTTCGGTGCTGGTCAGCTTCGGTGACACACGTGTGCTGTGCACCGCCAGCGTCGAGGAGCGGATTCCTAACTTTCTCCGGGGCAGCGGCCAAGGCTGGATCACTGCCGAGTATGGGATGCTGCCCCGCGCCACGAACACCCGCAACGGACGCGAAGCGACCCGTGGCCGACAAGGTGGGCGCACCCTCGAAATCCAGCGTCTGATCGGTCGATCCCTACGTGCAATCATCGATCTGGAGGCCCTGGGCGAGAGAACCATCACCCTGGACTGCGACGTGCTGCAGGCC
The DNA here is from genome assembly GCA_963783675.1 of uncultured Gammaproteobacteria bacterium. Lineage (GTDB taxonomy): Bacteria > Pseudomonadota > Gammaproteobacteria > Competibacterales > JAHEDQ01 > JAHEDQ01. The sequence goes on along the minus strand of CAWAOU010000024.1, from coordinate 373,206 downwards.
GACGGGGGCACCCGCACAGCGGCAATCAGTGGAAGTTATGTGGCGCTGGCCGATGCCATCCGCGGACTGAAGCCGGCGGCCAAAGGCAAACGCCGAGAACCCCTGCATGGGCATGTGGCCGCCGTTTCGGTTGGAATATTTCAAGGCACCCCGGTGCTGGACCTGGACTACGCTGAGGATTCGGAGGCCGAAACCGACATGAACGTGGTGATGAACGAGGCCGGGGCGTTCATCGAGGTTCAGGGCACCGCCGAAGGTCATGCTTTTCGCAGAGATGAACTCAATGCGTTGCTGGATCTGGCCCACGACGGGGTGCAAAACATCATTCACCTGCAAACCGAGGCACTGGCCGCGTGAACCGTATCGTATTGGCCACGGGCAATCCGGGGAAAGTACGTGAGTTTTCCGAGCTGCTTGCGGATTTACCCATCGAAATCGTTCCCCAATCGAATTTACGGGTGCCCGAAGCTGAGGAGACCGGGTTGACGTTTGTGGAAAACGCCATTCTAAAGGCACGCAATGCGGCCGCCCACACCCAACTGCCCGCGCTGGCCGACGACTCGGGGATCGAAGTAGATGCCTTGCTGGGCCAACCGGGGGTGCGCTCGGCCCGATACGCCGGACCCGATGCCCGCAGCGACGACAATCTGGCCAAGCTTCTGCGCGAGCTGCAAGGCATCCCAGAATCTCAGCGCAGCGCCCGCTTTCGGTGTGTGCTGGTGTTACTCAGGCACAGCGCCGATCCGGCCCCGCTGATCTGCATGGGGGCATGGGCCGGCCGTATTCTGGAATCGCCTGTTGGAGCGGGTGGATTTGGGTACGATCCGGTGTTTTGGGTGCCGGAACGGGACTGTTCTGCCGCACAGCTTTCATCGACGGATAAGAACCGGATCAGTCACCGTGCCAAAGCCATGGCGTCGCTGCGACAGGCGCTCGCCGGAGACGACGTTCCGCGACTCCGATGACCGCTTGCGCCGCCGCATTGACCACCACACAACGATCGACACCCCCCCTGACCCTGTATGTTCACATCCCCTGGTGTGTTCAGAAGTGCCCGTACTGCGACTTCAATTCTCACGCCGTAAAGGGCCCATCGCCGCCACAAGACGCGTATGTCGACGCGCTGCTGGCGGATCTCGATTTTGAGCTGACAACCACTCAGCGGCGTCCAATTGAAAGCATATTTATCGGCGGCGGCACGCCAAGCCTGTTCGCTGCCCAGGCAATCCACCGACTGCTCCGCGGCATCGAACAGCGCATGGACCTGGTGGAGAGCTGCGAGATCACCCTGGAGGCCAACCCAGGGACCGTGGATGACCGGCGCTTCGCCGGATATCGGGCCGCCGGTGTCAACCGGTTGTCCATAGGCGTCCAGAGTTTCGATCCAGAGATGTTGAAGCGACTTGGCCGGATTCACGATGGCCGGGACGCCCACAGGGCGGTAACAGCCGCGCGGTCTGCCGGATTCGAGAACTTCAATCTTGACCTGATGTTCGGGTTGCCTGGACAGACGCTGGAACAGGCTGTGAACGACGTCGTCCTGGCCTGCCGACACGATCCGACCCACATCTCGCATTACCAGCTCACGATAGAACCCAATACCCTGTTCGCCGCCTATCCTCCACCCCTGCCGGACGATGACATCACTTGGGCCATGTTCGAGGCGTGCCAATCCGTGCTGCTGCGCGCCGGCTATACTCAGTATGAGGTCTCCGCCCACGCCCGAGCGGGCCGGCGCTGTCGCCACAACCTGAACTACTGGCAGTTCGGGGACTATCTGGGCATCGGGGCCGGCGCGCATGGCAAAGTGACCGATTGGGACGCGAACGCCATCACGCGTCGCGCACGGGTTCGCCAACCACGACAGTACCTGGACACGGCAGGGCAGCGGGCTTCCATTATCGGCGAGCGACGCCTGGACACGGAGGATCGAATCGTCGAGTACATGATGAATGCGTTGCGATTGGTGGACGGTGTCGATCCACACCAGGTGCCCCAGCGAACCGGACTTCGAGCAGATCAGTTCGACCCGGGAATCGAGCGGGCGCGGGCGCGGGATCTGATGAGCACGGACACCAATCGAATTCAGGCAACCCCGCTGGGTATGCGGTTTCTCAATGATCTGGTGGCGGGATTCGTGGCGGATGGACCGGCTTGATCAACACCAGGTGAGCTGCCCGTATTGCGGCGTGCCGGTATCGGTACTGCTGGAGCCGGTGGAGGAGGGTCAGGACATGATCCAGGACTGCGGTGTCTGTTGCCGGCCCATCCGCTTGATCAGCGACTACGAACCACAGCTCGGCACACAAACATTGCGGGCGCTCAGGGATGATGACTGACTATAAGCCAATCTCCTGCGCGCTTTACGCACAGTTTGAACACTGGATCATTCGCCGCCGGACGCTACGTGTGGTCTGGCGTGAGCCCCGAAGCATAAACCGTCTTGAACAGCTCAAACCTCTGGACCTGCAAACCCGGAATCACGAGGAGTTTCTGATCGCCCGGCGCGACAACGGGGAAACTGTTGAACTGCGGCTGGACCGCATTGTGCGGGCGGAACCGATTTAGAAGCGGAAACCGAGGCCGAACTGCCACCCCGAAACATTCTCAGCCAGCATGTTCAAGCCGCTCGGCCGCAGCGCTAAACTGCGCTTTCTCCGTCATTTTCGCCTCGCCTCGCACTCGACCAAGACGCTTTCAAAACGCTCCTGGGCACACACGCAGGGCATGCGTCTTGCGAAACCGGCTGTCGCACACCAAACGCTCCCAATGCCCGAAACTGAAACAGCGACCGTGTGATGATCGGATCCTGGCAGTCTAAGCTTTCCGGGCCACGGCTGGCATGGCCCAACTAGTGCAGTGTCTCCCACACACTTAACACCTGCGCTGGCCCTCGCGGTCCCTGACGGCGTTGCGGATCGTCGCAATAGCGCTGGCTATTCCTCCTCACCGCGCCTTGTCAGTAACCACGATGCCTAACCAAAACCATCAAGTTATTTGGAAGACACTACACTAGCTCGGCGGGAAAATTGCTAACGAAAGTGGGCAGAATGATTGAGGCGATCTGAACAAGCCCAACTTGGAGACCTATTCGTGAGCACCCGTCGATGCCCGAGCCAGCGTATGGCTCGCCGTCCCAAACTGGAACCACGATCCGGCAGTCGTGCCCAAGGCTGTCTTGCACTCTTCCTGGCCGCGGGACTCGTGGCCGGACCCGGTTTAGCGGAAACCGTCTACAAGTCGGTGGATCCGCAGGGGGAAGTCAGTTACTCCGATCAGCCCAGTGCCAATTCAGTGGCCGTGGAATCCATCCCGCGGAGCAATCCGTCGGACGGGGCTGAGGGAAAGGATGAACTCAAGCGGGTTCAGGGCCTTGCCGACGAACTGGAAAGCGAACGCAAAGCCCGGGAGGCAGAAGCAAGGCCGCAGCCACAAACGGCGTCAGCACCTATAGAAGAACCCCCGGATCGCAAGATTATAGTCAACCGGGAACAGCCCTACGGAGAGGGCGCGGTTCCCATGCCACTCCCCGCACATGGTATCGGCGATGGAGCGGTGGGCGGATTGGGTGGACCTGCCGGTGGCCAACCGGGTGGCGCCGGACACTTTGGCGGTGCGCACATCGGCGGTGGACATCGGGGTGGCGGCGGATAAACCCACAAATACCATGCGGCCATGGTCCGCATAGCGAAGGGCAGATACACGCAGAACTTTCTGTTGGGATAGACTTCAGGGTCTGAATTCCCACGTAGGCTGGCTGCCGTGACCGATCTGTGGTTGATTCTGGCCCCGATTCTGCTGGCCGATGTGCTCAATCCGGTGCTGTTCGCGCTGCTGGTTTTCGCCGCCGGAACGGCACGGCCTGTGCTGACGAGCTGTGCCGCACTCCTGGGACACACCCTCGCCTATCTGGCTGTGGGCGTGGTCCTGGCGCTGGGACTGGAACAGATTTCAGGCCTGCTTGCCAATCCGTCGACACTGGATTTCGTGGTTGAGCTGATCATCGGGCTCTTCATCATTGGAATCGCGCTTTGGACCGGAAAAAGCAGCAGCGAGAGCACTGAAACCGCCGACCAAGGCATGAGTCCCGCCAAGGCGCTCGGGATGGGCGCGGTGATCAACCTGATAGGTTTACCGTTTGCCGTGCCGTACGTGGGCGCGATCAGCCAAATTCTGAAAGTTCACCTCGACCCCTGGGCCGCCTTCTTTGCCTTGCTCAGCTACAACCTGCTGTACGCACTGCCGTTTACGGTGGTACCGCTGCTGGTGCTGATAATGGGAAAGCGAAGCCGGCCGATATTGGAGAAGATCAACGGTTTCCTGACCAAGGCAGCCGACTCCGTATTGCCGTGGCTGATCGGATTGCTGGGACTGGCTTTGGTAGCCGATGCGCTGGCCTTTTTGTTGACCGGAACACCCTTGATTGCGGTCTGACCCGCGGCTGCGTGGCTGCACTTGGGAGCCTTTATCGCGGGTCCTAGGAGTTTGCGCGGTAGAAACGGAACGGTCTGCGGCACAGCCATTTCGGCCCGGAATCGTTCTCGAACTGAACAGCACCTCGCCTCATTCATTTCTACCGCGCACACTCCTAGCCTTTCTACCGCACACACTCCTAGCCTTCCGTAACCAGCACCCATTCACCGTTGTCCAGTTTGCAGAGGTCCACGGTAGTTTCCTCGACCATGCCCTTGGCCCGCTCCACCACTTTCAATTTGCGGCAGGATTGACCGTCGGCAGACTTATAGGATTTCACCGGGGTTATGCTCCCGGAGTTGCCCGACTCGGGATTCTCCCACTCGCCCATCTCACCGTCCTGCTGTTGCTCCAGGGCGCCTTCCCCAAGGACGGAGATCAGACGCCAGTCTTCGTCGGTGAAGTAGGCCGCAGGCGAGTCCTCCAGAAACATCCAATTGACGGCATACACGCCGGGGGTGGTCAGGGTCAGAACTGCGAAAAGGGGCAGAATTAGAGCGAAAATGCGCATGGGTTCAGAACTCCTGCGGTACTCGTATGGCTTGAAAGTCTAACGACATCGCCCGATGTGAGAGCGCAGTTCGATACCGCATGCGCACCTCCGTATCACGGGAATCGGATCAAGAAACCAGCAGTGACAGCCTGCCCGACCCAAGTGAACTGCACCCCCACCTGCTTGTAAGCCACATCTGCATAAAACTGAAGCAATGGAAACAGTTTAGAGTTGCCAATCGAAAATTCGTCGTAGCCGTGCATGATGCCGAATCGGTATCCGACGTCCAGGCGCAGATCCTCGCGCGTCCGAGTGTAGAAATCTCGTTGCCACCCGATTGATGTGGTGCGGTCATCGTGGGAGTTTATGAAGGTTCCCGCATAGCAACCGCGGTATACCCCACCGATAAGCTGGTTATCGGTGCGATAGTCACTGTCACCCCAGAGATGATACGACCACATGCCAAGGTAGATTGAGTTCCGCGCGGGTTCGCCAGGCAGTAACCCCCACTTACACACCGTGTCAATGGGCCTGACATCGGCGGCCTCGTCGGGCTTGGTGGATTCATCGTCCGTAGCGGAATCAGCGGCCCAAGCGTGTGTACTCGTGCCTGCGGCAAATACGAAGCCCAGGAGCAACAAAGTCCTTCCGGTCGCGATCGAGATCAACCCGCACCGGGCAATTCGTCCAAACAGACTAGAGCCGTCGACCGGCAAGTGATCTGATCCGCCGTACGCCATGTACCTGCTCGCTACCGGTATTGCCCGAAGTCGGCGTGGATGCCGCCTTGCCTGGCGGCTCACTCCTGATTCCAAATGAGGTCCGCTCCTGGCCCCACGAAAGCAGCCGGCCAAGTACGATCGAGTGCTACAGCCACCAAGACGCAATCGGATCCGGATCGACCAACGATAGAGCACACCGTTCGCAGAAACAAACGGGCAGAAATCGGGGGCAGAAACAACGCACTCAAGGCAAGACGCATCCTGACCGCAGGTCGCGCCAAGGGGCTTGATTTCCACCCCGGGTTTCCGCTAGGGTGCGCGATCGCGCCGGTAAGGCATACCGTTTAGACATTCGAGCCCGAAGCATGAAAAAAGGCATCCACCCCGAGTACCGACAGGTTGTGTTCCAGGACGTATCCTCGGATTTCGCATTCCTGACCCGCTCCACCATGGACTCCAAGGAGTCCATCAGCTGGGAAGACGGCAACGAGTACCCCTTGGTCAAGGTTGAGATATCCAGCAAGTCGCATCCGTTCTACACAGGTAAACAGAAGATCATGGATACAGCCGGGCGAGTGGATCGGTTCCGACGTAAGTACGGCTTGTCCTGAGTCCCAATCTAGGTGCGCAGCCCGAGAGTGGCTGCGCCGCCTGCGTCACCGCTGCTTGGGTTATGCTCATCCGCTTTTCACATTGGAAAACGGAAAGGGCGGGACAAAGCCGCGCGTTTTCAGTATCATCCGCTCCGCTTCGATGTAAAATGCTGCAAGGCAGCATGTCAAATTTGACGGCGCAACCGCCGTTCTCCTAATCCCTCCGGCTGGGTTCGGTCCACTTCTCAGTCCATCACTGCAGGCGGGATAGCAACGCCTCGAACGCGATGTGGATTACTTTGTTCTTGAGGGGGCAGCCGAATGTCGGATTCCAGCATCACCCTGACTGATCCGAGCACGGGGAAACAGATCGAACTCCCGATCATACGAGGCACAGAGGGCGCCCCGGTGCTCGACATCGGGAAGCTACATAAAGAATTCGGTTATTTCACCTACGATCCTGGGTTCGTCTCCACCGCCAGTTGCCAGAGTACGATCACTTACCTCGACGGCAATGAGGGCACTCTGATGTATCGGGGATACCCGATCGAGCAGCTCGCGGACCGCTGCAACTATCTGGAGGTGTGCCACCTCATTCTGACCGGCGAACTGCCGAATGCCGCCCAGAAAACCGCATTCGAGCATACGATCCGCAACCATACGATGATCAACGAGAACCTGAAGGGGTTCTTCGACGGCTTTCGCTACGATGCCCATCCCATGGCGATGATGACCGGCGTGGTTGGCTCACTGTCAGCGTTCTATCACGACAAACTGGACATTCGCGATCCGGAACATCGCATGCACACGGCCTACCGTCTGATCGCAAAGATCCCGACCATCGCCGCCGCCGCATACAAACACTCAATCGGAGAACCATTCATCTATCCGCGCAGCGATCTAAGCTACACCGGCAATCTGCTGCACATGATGTATGCCCGCCCCACCCAGGAATACCGGTTGGATCCGGTAGCCGAAAAGGCCCTCGACGTCCTGTTCACCCTGCATGCGGACCACGAACAAAACGCCTCCACGTCCACCGTCCGATTGGCGGGCTCTTCAGGCGCCAATCCGTATGCCGCGATCGCAGCGGGCATAGCGAGCCTTTGGGGGCCGGCGCACGGAGGTGCCAACGAGGCGGTTCTCCGAATGCTGAATGAGATCGGCGATGTCTCCAATATCGAAACGTACATTGCCAAGGCGAAAGACAAGGATGACCCGTTCCGGCTGATGGGCTTTGGTCACCGTGTGTATCGGAATTTCGACCCTCGAGCACAGATTATTAAAGAGATCTGTCACGAGGTGCTGAAAACCTACGGCAACGATCCGCGGATGGAACTGGCAATGCGACTGGAAGAAATCGCGTTGGAGGACGCCTATTTCGTCGAGCGAAAACTCTATCCCAACGTAGACTTTTACTCAGGCATCATTTACGCAGCGCTGGGGCTGCCGGTGGAAATGTTCACCGTCATGTTCGCCATCGGCCGCACTGTAGGTTGGATTGCCCACTGGATGGAAATGATATCCGAGCCGGGACAGAAAATCGGGCGACCACGTCAGCTTTATACCGGACCGGCGCGACGGGATGTGTTGGCGCTGGAGCAGCGGTAAGCCCAGGGCCTGGAGCGCGTTTGGCCGCGCTGCTTCTGAATGACGCAAGTGACGGAATAGGCCCGGGCGCCGGCAGTCAGAATCAAAACAGGGTTCGGAATTCAGGACTCGACGGAGAAAGCGCAGCCTACACCCAGCTAACGAACATTCCGAGGCCGTTCTCAAGGCCTTATCGTGACGAGTGAGGCTGTTTCGACACGCTGCTGGACCGCGCTGCTAGACCGGATCTGAATCCAGCGCCAATAAAGCCTGTATCTCCCTGCGCCCGGCGCGGCGCATGGGTTTTGCGTCCACCGGACTCCATGGCGGTCTGCGCTCGTACTTCTCGGGGAACACCACCAGATCCATTGGCGCATCGCCTGCGGCGAACTGATACACCGGAAACCATTGGTACTCGTCTGAGCCCACGCGCATCCTGCGCTCAGTGGTCTCGAACGGAATATCATGCTCGATCAAGAACAACACCACATCTTCCGCCGTGTCTGCGAACAGGTGCAGATCCACCGACGAGTGTCTTCCTGCGGTGCCGGACAATACAGACCCCACCATACGGGGGCGAAACCGCGTAAAAAAATCGAGCGCCTCGAGTGCCGCTTCGCGCAGCAATCGAAGATGTTGTGAATGCCCCGCGCCATTGAACAGGCGCTGGTGATCGATCAAGGCCTGTTCAATTTCGGTGTTGCGCGGCATCAAAGTGCCATTTACCGGAAGACCCAGTCGCTCAGCCGCCTTGCGCTTAGCGAGACGGAAATCCCGTACACCCTCGTCCGCCATGATTCGTGCGGCCTCCTGTGCCAGGAGTATCCGGTGACGATCCTGATGACGCACCGCCATTGACTTTCCTCAATTCAGAACAGCGATTCCTCGCTGGCTTGGGGTGCAGTACCCTCGGTTGCGGTGGTGGCCGCGCTTCCGGTCACGGTGGCGGTATTGGGCAGACTGTCGGCGGCGAACAGTTCAGTGGAGGTGCCCTCACCTCGGTTGCCGGATGCCACTATGCGTCCCGTCTTGAGTTCGATCCGTCGCTCAACCACACTTTCCGGCTTTGATGGCTCCACCTCCGGAACATCATTCAAGGCGGTTTCCATGAAGTACATCCACATGGGCAATGCAGCAACGCTGCCGGCCTCGCGTCGACCGAGCGGTTTGAGTTGGTCGAAACCGACCCAGGCCGTTGCCACCAAGCGGCTGTTAAACCCGCTGAACCAGGCGTCCATCTGATCGTTGGTCGTTCCGGTTTTACCCCCGATATCCTTGCGGCCCAGCTTCTGGGCCTTGGTGGCGGTTCCGCGGCGCACCACGTCCTTGAGGATGGATCGCATGATGTAGGCAACCGGCTCCGACAGCGCCCGCTCCGCGGGTGCGCTGTTCGGTTCCGTGCCGCCAACGGAATACACCAACGGTTGATCCAGCACCCTGCCATCTGCGGTTTCGATTCTCTGAATCAAATGGGCATGCACGCGGTAGCCGCCGTTTGCGAACACGGCGAATCCGGTTGCGACCTGCATCGGCGTCAAAGCGCCCGACCCCAGGGCCATCGATAGATTGGCCGGCAGCGCGTCAGGCGGAAATCCGAAGCGGGTCACATAGGTCCGCGCGTAATCGATCCCGATATCCCGCAGTAGACGAATCGAGACCAGATTGCGGGAGCGATACAGCGCTTCCCGCAGACGCGTCGGGCCATAGAATTTACGCGAGTAATTCTGGGGCTTCCAGTCGCCTTCAAGGCTGGCGTCTTCCACTACGATGGGCGTGTCACTGATCAAAGTGGCTGCGGTATAGCCGGCATCCAAGGCCGCGCTGTAGAGAAAAGGTTTGAAACTCGATCCCGGCTGCCGCTGCGCTTGCACAACCCGATTAAACTTGCTGGCAAAAAAGTCGAACCCACCCACCAGCGCCCGGATTGCGCCCTGCTCGGGATCGAGCGCCACGAATCCCCCCTGGACTTCCGGCAGCTGGCTGAGCTCCAAAATGTCGCCGTTTGCCAACACCCGCACGATGTCACCGCGCTGGACTATATCCTCGGCCCGTTCCGGCTTCGGCCCAAGCGCATTTTCAGTCCGATAGCGGCTGAGCCCAGGACAAGCCCTCCCACGGTATGCTTCCGCGCTCACCCGAGGGGAACACCACCGTAACCGACTTCTCCTGCAGCTCGACCACCATGGCAGGCCGAAGGCCACCAATCGCATCCAGGGCCGACAAAGACGCGATCTGTTCCGCCAACGGCATGCCGTCGGGATCGAGTTTTGCCTCCGCACCCCGCCATCCGTGTCGTCGATCGTATTCCAGCAGCGCCCGTCGCAGGGCCAGGTCGGCGGCCGCCTGCATTCGGCTGTCCACGGTTGTTTTGACCACCAGCCCCATGGTGTATGCGTCGTCGCCGAAACGCTCGAGCATGTCGGCTCTCACCATCTCAGCCACATAGGGCGCGTCGATCTCACTGGGCGCGGCATGCAATCGTGCGCTGATACCCTCGGCGCGGGCGGAGACGTACTCGGACTCATCGATGTAGCCAAGCGTCTTCATCCGGTTGAGGACGTAGTTGCGCCGCTGCAGCGCTCGTTCTGGGTTTGCGATCGGATTGGAGGTTGAGGGCGCTTTGGGCAGCCCGGCCAGCATCGCCACCTGAGCCAAGGTGAGCTCGTCCAGCGGCACGCCATAGTAGACCTGGGCTGCGGCACCAACACCGTAGGCGCGGTTGCCCAGGTAGATCTTGTTCAGATAGAGCTCAAGAATCTCTTCCTTGCTCAACTCCCGCTCCATTTTGAGCGCCAACACGATTTCGTTGAGCTTCCGCTGGTAGGTCTTTTCACGGCTTAGAAAGAAGTTGCGAGCCACCTGCATGGTGATGGTGCTGCCACCCTGGGTTCGCTCGCCAGTGGATGCCAAAGACCAGGCCGCGCGCATAAGCCCCTGATAATCGACCCCGGGATGTTCAAAAAAACGATCATCCTCCGCAGCCAGATAAGCTTGCACCACCCGGTCAGGAACTTGCTTGAAGGAAACCGGAATGCGGCGTTTTTCGCCGAACTCGGCGATCAACAACCCGTCCTGGCTGTAGACCCGCAACGGAACCTGGAATTGTACATCCCGAAGCGCGCTGCTGTTTGGCAGTTTTGGCGCCAGATAAGCGTAGGTTCCGAACGCCGCCGCGACACCCGCCAGCACGCAGAAGATGCCCAAGTACAAGCCGTAACGCACAAGTCGAAGGATTAGTCTCATGATCGTCCGAATAATCTTACAAAAGCAGTCTTACAAGTTACGGCGCAGTATAAACGATTGCGCTGTTACGCTGCGCAAAATCCGCCATGCAAACGAATACGGCTTGTTATAGCCTTTCGATGGTGAGCTAAAACAGCTTCACAGCAAGCGGCAAACATTGGCTTTAGCGGGAATCCTCCGTTGTTTCTAAAGAATCGATCCAGCATCCTCGGGGTGGATATCAGCACCTCGGCCGTCAAAGTCCTGCAACTGGGCGGCAACGCCGACCGGTTCCAGGTCGAAGCACGCGCACTGGAGCCGTTGCCTCCAGGCGCGGTAACCGACCGCAACATCGCAGATCCGGACGAGGTGGGCAATGCTATTCGGCGGGCCGTCAAAGCAAGCGGCAGTTCGGCAAAGAGCGCGGCCGTAGCGGTGCCAACGTCTTCGGTGATTACCCGCACGGTGCCGATGCCTTCTGACCGCAGCACCGACGAGATCGAGACCGAGATCCGCATGGAGGCGCCCAAGTACATTCCTTATCCGCTGGACGAAGTCTATCTGGACTTCGAAGTGCGGGGCGTATCGGACTCCAACCCGGATACGCTGGATGTAACCATCGTCGCATCTCGCCGGGAGAATGTGGAGATTCGCCAGGAGGCTCTGGAAGCCGCCGGTTTGAAGGCAACTATAGTCGATGTGGATGCCTACGCGGTAGAGAACGCGTTCGGAGTATTGGCCGAGCGGCACCCTTCCATACGGCCCGAGCATCGAGTAGCTGTGGTTGATATAGGTGCGGCACTCACCACACTCACCGTGATTCAGAACGGGACGACTCTTTATACCCGGGATCAGACCTTCGGTTGCGATCAGCTGACCAACAACATTGGTGAAACCTACGGGCTTTCGCGGGAGCAAGCTGAGGTGGCCCGCCGAAGCGGCGATCTGCCGGAGGATTACGGTTCAACCATTCTTGCGCCTTTTCAACAGTCGGTGCTTGATCAGATCAACCATTCCCTCCAGTTCTTTACCTCCGCCAGCCACTACAGCTCGGTGGATTGCCTGCTCCTGATCGGGGGTGGATCGCTGCTGCCCGGTCTCGATGCATTCATCATGGAACACACCGGCATTCCCACTTTCATGGGCAATCCATTCGAGCAGATGTCAGCGGCCCGCAGGGTGAATCGCAATACATTGATGCAGGAAGGCCCACTGTTTTTTGTGGCTTGCGGGCTGGCGCTGAGGAGCTTTGACCACTCATGAGGCAAATCAATTTACTTCCATGGCGCGAGGCACAGCGCAAACAGCGACAGCGGGAATTTGGAATACTGGCGCTAATGAGCCTGGTGGCCGCAGCTGTAATTGTCGGAGGGGTCCATTTGTTCTTCGACAACCGCATCGAGTATCAGACGGCACGCAACGACTTTCTCCAAGACGAGATTCAAAAACAAAAACTGGTGGAGAAAGAAATAAAGGCAATGGAAAACACCAAGACCCGGATATTGGGTCGTATGGAAGTCATCCAAAACCTGCAAACCAGCCGGCCCGAGATGGTCCACGTGTTCGATGAGATGGTGCGCGTTCTGCCCGAAGAGGTTTACCTGACCCGGGTGCAACGGTCTGGCGAGGCGCTCGCCCTGGTAGGCGTGGCACGCTCCAACAATCTGGTGTCGGATTTCATGCGCAACCTGCGTGACTCCGGCTGGTTCGGCGAACCCAGTCTTCAAATCATTAACAACAAGGAAGTGCTGGGCATACGGGCAAGCTTCTTCGAACTGAAAGTCGCGAAGAAGCGCCTGACCGCAAAGGCGGAGGACCAGGCGTCATGAATATTTCCGAACTCAACGATCTCGACCTGACGGACATCGGCAATTGGCCCGCCGTCGGCAAGGCCGCGATACTGGCGCTGATCATGGCGGCGGTGATCGGCGCCGGATACTACTTCGACACGCAGCACATGCGCATGCAACTCCAGCAGGTGCAGGGCGAAGAGCAAAAACTCCTCAAGGAGTTCCACAAACGCCAGCGTGTGATTGCGAACCTAGAGGCTTATCGCGCCCAGCTGGCCGAGATGGAGAAATCGCTTGCTTCAATGCTGCGACAACTCCCGACCCGGACCGAGATGCCCGACCTTCTTGAGGACATTTCCAACACTGGGCTGATCAACGGTCTGGTATTCGACCGATTCAAACCAGAGTCGGAACGTCCGCAGGAATTCTACGCCACCCAACCGATCTCCATCCGTGCCCGGGGGACCTACCACCAATTCGGCGCATTTCTAAGCGGCGTTTCCGCGCTGCCCAGAATTGTCACGGTGGGTAATCTCAAAATCGGCAACGGGAAGAAAGGTGCCGGTAACGAGAAAGACGACCGGGAGACCGAAGAACTGGTGCTCGAAGCCAGCCTGAACACATACCGCTATCTGGACGAAGACGAGGAGTCGTGAGAATGAGCATGACCCCGAACATGCGGCCGCTGATCATCGCCACCAGTGTACTGATGCTGAGCGGTTGTCTGAGCACCGACATGACCGATTTGCATGAAGAAGTCGCCCGCATAAAACGGACGACGCCGGGCGAGCAACTCGATCCGCCGCCCAAGCTTGAGCCTTACAGACCGTTCGCCTATGCGGCTTATGGATTGCGCAACCCGTTCGAAGAAGCCTCGTTCCTGCAGGACATCCCTGCTCCGGTGGCCAATTCGGGGGTACAGCCAAACCTGGATCGCCCTCGCGAGCTGCTGGAAGCCTATTCATTGGAGTCCATAAAGATGGTCGGCACCATCAACAAGGATGGCCTCTGGGCCCTGATGGAGGCGCCGGATGACGTGGTTCATCGGATAACGGTGGGCAACTACATGGGCACCAATCATGGCCAGGTAATCGGCGTATCCGATCAACGGATCGATTTAATCGAGATCGTCCCGGACGGCTTGGGCGGTTGGGAGAAGCGTGAGTCCTTTCTCACGCTTGCTGAGTAATGGACATGCACCGAGAACACAAAGAACGAGGAGCGTTTCGCATGATCGGAATCGGGCAGGCCCTGGCATCCAGCCGGGCCATTGGCAGAACGCTGGCAGCCCTCCTGGTGCTGGCAACCGTTCTACCGGGTCACGTCGCCGCTCAGGGGTCGACGTTGCAGAATGTGGACGTGTCTTCGATGCCGGGCAATCAAGTACGCCTTGGCTTTCGTGTGGATGGGTCCATTCCCGGCTATGACAGCTTCACCATCAGCGATCCCGCTCGGATTGTGGTGGACTTTCCTGAGGTTCGTAACGGAATCAGCCAACGGTATCGACGCATAGGCGTTGGCATGCTGGAAAGCATGACCGTGTCGGAGGCACAGGACCGAACCCGGGCAACCATCAAACTGAGCCGGATGGTGCCGTACAACCTTGAGCAGCAGGGGGATACGGTTTATCTGACCCTTGATGCCGGTGGTGCCGGCGCGGCTGCGGCTGTACCGGCGTCATTGACCGGCTCCGGTACCGACGCCAAGGTAGACTTCCGTCGCGGAACTGAGGGGCAGGGTGTTTTGAACCTCACCCTTCCGGGCCCGGCGGTATCGGTGGACGTTCGCCAGGAAGGCAACCGTGTGGTGGCCGACCTGAGCGGCATGCAATTGACCCCGGCCCAGGAGCGACGCCTGGACGTGGTGGACTTCGCGACGCCGGTCAGGACTGTGGATTTGTTCAACTACTCAGGCGGCGCACGAATCGTAGTCGATACTGTGGGGCCGTTTGAGTACCTCGCCTACCAGGCCGGCTCGGACTACACGCTGGAGGTGAAACCGCTGCAGCCCGAGCAGAGCGCCGAAGCGCTGGAGGCACGGAAACGCACATTCGCTGGCGAGCCGCTGTCTCTCAACTTCCAAGACATTGAAGTGCGGGCAGTGCTTCAGATTCTGGCCGATTTCACCGGCCTGAATGTGGTGGTCAGCGATTCTGTAGGGGGCAACCTGACGCTGCGGCTTAAGAACGTACCGTGGGATCAGGCTCTGGACATCATCCTGAAGACCAAGGGACTGAGCATGCGAGAGAACGGCAACGTCGTACTCATTGCACCCACTGAAGAGATTGCGGCCCGGGAGAAGTTGGAGCTCGAGGCCCAGAAGCAGACGGCTGAGTTGGAGCCGCTTCGCTCCGAGATGATCCAGGTCAACTACGCCAAAGCCGGCGAAGTGGGCGCCCTGCTGAAATCCAGTGAATCGTCGATGCTGTCCGATCGCGGTTCCATCACCATCGATGACCGAACCAACACCATTCTGGTGCAGGACATCAACAGCAAGATCACGCAGATTCGGAATCTGGTTACAACGCTGGATGTCCCGGTGCGGCAGGTAATGATCGATTCCCGGGTGGTGATCGCGAACGACGACTTCACCAAGGAACTGGGCGTGCGGTTCGGTGGCGGGCTGAGGGTTACCTCGGGCGACTCAGGCCGAGGCGGGTTGTCCGGCTCCCAACTGGGCGCCACCCAGACAGCGATCGCGGACGGCGATCTGTCGCAGAGCCCGCTTGCGCTCACCGGCATCGCCAATCGTATCGGCGTCAACCTGCCGACGACCAACACACCGTTCGGGCGACTCGGCCTTGCGATTCTGGGCGCCGATTTTCTCCTGGACCTGGAACTGTCGGCCCTGCAGGCGGAAGGCCGCGGCGAAGTGCTGTCAAACCCGCGGGTGGTCACAACCAACCGCAAGCAGGCGCGGATCGAGCAGGGCACGGAGATCCCGTACCTGGAGCAGAGTTCCAGTGGCGCAACCAGTGTCAGCTTCAAGAAGGCGGTGCTGAGCCTGGATGTGACGCCACAGATCACGCCCAACGACAACATCATCATGGACCTGACGGTCAACAAGGATGCCATCGGCGAGTTGGTTCCGTCGGGCCTCGCCGGAGGGTTTGTGCCTTCCATCGACACCCGGGCCGTGGAAACACAGGTGCTGGTCGAGGATGGCGAGACTGTGGTGCTGGGTGGTATCTACGAACGCAGCCAGATCGCAACCGTGGACAAAGTCCCGCTGCTGGGCGACATTCCAGGGGTTGGCCGGCTGTTTCGTCGAAATCTCGATCAGGACGAGAAGGCTGAGCTGCTGATCTTCGTCACGCCCCGTATCGTTCGGGAATCTGCCCTGCTGCAATAGCACGTGGGCTGAGCGCCAAACGAGCGAAGGCCGGGCAATGATCGCCCGGCCTTCGCTCGTTTGGCGCCTTGATTTTGTCTGCTTAGCTGTGCCAGCCTCCGGCCCATGCCCTTACTCAATCTGTTCCTGGTGGGACCCATGGGTGCCGGGAAGTCCACCATCGGACGGCGGCTGGCCAAGCGTCTGCGCTACCCCTTCCTCGATTCCGATCGGGCGCTGGAGGACCAGACGGGCGCCGACATCCCGCTGATATTTGAACTTGAAGGCGAGGAAGGTTTCCGACGAAGGGAGAAATCCATACTGGATGAACTCACTCAGCAACACGGCATTGTGCTGGCCACCGGTGGCGGCGCGGTGTTGGATCGGGAGAATCGGGCCCATCTGATCTGCCGAGGCTTCGTCGTCTACCTCAGAACCTCGGTTGATGAACAACTGAGGCGCACCGCCCAGGACAAGCGCCGGCCGCTGCTCCAGACACCCGATCGTCGAGCTAAGCTGGAGACCCTGAAACAGATCCGGGACCCTCTTTACCGCGAGGTAGCGGATATGGTGGTGGATACCGACGGGCGCCATGTGCAGCGCGTGGTGCACCTCATAGCCACGCATTTCGCCAAGCAGACGACCCACCACACACCGAATAGTGAGTGACCCGCTGATGCAAACACTCCATGTCGATCTGGGCCAGCGCAGCTACCCGATACACATTGGCCCAGGGCTGCTGAGCAGGGCTGACCTGCTGCTACCCCACCTGTCCGGGCGCCAGGTAATGGTGGTTACCAATGAGACCGTCGCACCGCTTTATCTTGCGCCGGTGCGCGACGCGCTGGCAGACCGGACTGTCGAAGTCGTGGTGCTCCCGGACGGCGAGCGATTCAAGACCATCGCAACGACACAGACCATCTTCGACCATCTGCTGAATGCCCGCTTCGGTCGGACCGCCACGCTGGTGGCCTTGGGCGGTGGCGTTGTGGGCGACATAACCGGCTTCGCGGCAGCTTGCTACCAGCGCGGCATCGACTTCGTCCAGATTCCCACCACTCTATTGGCGCAAGTGGACTCTTCCGTGGGCGGCAAGACCGGGGTCAACCACCCGCAGGGCAAAAACATGATTGGCGCCTTCCATCAGCCTCGCTGTGTGATCGCAGACACCGATACGCTATCGACCCTGCCCGATCGCGAACTGGCCGCCGGTGCCGCCGAGGCCATCAAATACGGCCTGATCGACGATCGGGCCTTTTTCGATTGGCTCGAGCAAAACATCGATCGGCTGCTCGCACGCGATCCCGATGCACTTACCTGGGCCATTGAGCGCGCCTGCCGCAACAAGGCGGCGGTCGTGGCCAGGGACGAGCGCGAACAGGGCGCCCGCGCCCTGCTCAACCTGGGCCACACCTTTGGCCATGCCATCGAAGCGACTACAGGCTACGACTCATGGCTGCACGGCGAGGCAGTGGCGACAGGCATGCTGATGGCCGCCGACCTGTCGGAGAGACTGGGCTGGCTGGCGCCAGAGGCGACCGTACGCCTGCGTGACCTGCTGCAACGGGCACGCCTGCCCGAGTCACCACCGGACGGCATGACCGCCGCGGATTTCGCCGCCAAGATGGCCATCGACAAAAAGGTTACCGACGGCAGACTCAAACTGATTCTGTTGCGCGGCATTGGTCAGGGCGTGATCAGCGACAGTTTTGACCGCGCCGCGCTGGAATCCACCTTGAGCCATTTTACCGGGACCAACCTTTAAGGATCCTCTGATCTATTCGTGAACGTGCATCTTGGGACTGAAATGCACAGCTTCATCGTTGCAGATCTTGGCAATAGAACAACTATTACCCGCGATCCGCCCCTTGAATCCGCATATTTCACCCTCCAATCTGCTCCGTCCAGAATAAATCAGAGGCTCCTTAACCCCTGCAATTTCACGGGTATAGGGCGGCTCAATTGATCGTGTTGCAGTGCATGGTTATACTCGGCCGCCGCTCTGTCGATCGAAATGCACGCCTGTGCGTCACCCGAGCGGCGTGGAACGGGAACCCCACTCGGGGTTAAGCGGTCTCGCGTAATTAAGGCTCCCGATCGATCAGTAGATGTCCGACCCTCCCGTTGGCGTTGACGGGGTTGGTCAACACCTGCCCGATCGCAACGTTCAACGATCCAGGGTGATAGCCCGTGATGCAAAGAATGCAACAGCCCAGGGGCCTCTATCGGCCTGAGTTCGAGAAAGACAACTGCGGTTTCGGGCTGATCGCGAACATGGACGGCAAACCCAGCCACTGGCTGCTGCAGACTGCCGTAACCGCCCTCACCCGGATGACCCACAGGGGTGCCGTTGCCGCAGACGGAAAATCAGGCGACGGCTGCGGCCTGCTGATCAAGCTGCCCGAGAAATTTGCCCGGTCCAAGGCCGCGGAAGCCGGTATCGCGCTGAACACGCGCTACGCGCTGGGCATGGTTTTTCTGAATCAGGATCAAAGCCTTGCCGCGACCGCGAAAGTGCGCCTGCACGCCGAGCTGGAACAGAGCGGTCTCAGTGTGGCCGGTTGGCGCAACGTTCCCGTCAACGTAGCCGCGTGCGGTGAGGAGTCGCTCAAAAGCGTCCCCCGGATCGAGCAAATCTACGTCAATGCACCCGAGGACATGAGCTCGGAAGCGCTTGAACGGGTGTTGTATCTGGCACGGCGTCGAACCGAGAAAGCGGTGGAGTCGGACGATGCGACATTCTACATTCCCAGTTTGTCGGGACGGGTAATTTCTTATAAAGGGCTGGTCATGCCGGCCAACCTGCCGGTTTTCTATCAAGACCTTCAGGACCCCTCGCTGGAAACCGCGCTGGCAGTGTTTCATCAGCGGTTTTCCACCAACACGCTACCCCAGTGGCGATTGGCGCAACCGTTCCGGTTTCTGGCCCATAACGGCGAAATAAACACCATCCAGGGCAACCGCTATTGGTCGGTTGCGCGCAGCCACAAATTCCACAGCCCCTTGATCCCCGACCTGGATGACGCGCGGCCACTGGTCTCGATGAGCGGCTCCGACTCCAGCAGCCTGGACAACATGCTGGAATGCCTGCTTGCCGGAGGCATGGACATCTTCAGGGCCATGCGCCTGCTGATCCCTCCGGCCTGGCAGAACCTGCAGTCGATCGACCCGGACTTGCGAGCGTTCTACGAGTACAACTCCATGCATATGGAGCCCTGGGACGGCCCTGCCGGCATCGTTCTTACAGACGGCCGCCATGCCGCCTGTGCGCTGGATAGAAATGGGCTCCGGCCGGCACGCTACGTGATCACCCGTGATCGGCATATCACCCTGGCGTCGGAAATCGGCGTCTACGACTACGATCCTCAGGATGTGGTCACCAAAGGCCGCCTGAAACCCGGGCAAATGCTGGCCGCCGATACAGAAACCGGCCGGCTTCTGCTGCCGGATGATGTGGATACGCTGCTCAAGAACCGGCACCCCTATCGGCACTGGATGAAGCGCTACAACCGCCAACTGGGTACCTTGCTGCCGGCCACGGTGCTCACCAGCGAGCCCATGGACGGCGAGACGCTGAACACCTACCAAAAGTTGTTTCAGGTTTCGTTCGAGGAACGCGACCAGGTGCTCCGCCCGCTGGCCGAGGCGGGCCAGGAAGCTGTGGGGTCTATGGGTGACGACGCCCCGTTCCCTGTGCTTTCGAATCAGATCCGATCCCTGTATGACTACTTCCGCCAACAGTTTGCACAGGTCACCAACCCACCGATCGATCCGCTGCGGGAAAGCATCGTTATGTCGCTGGAGACCTGTCTCGGGGCCGAACTGAACATGTTCGACGAGACCCCTGAGCACGCTTCGCGACTGGTCATACGCAGTCCCGTGCTGTCGGAAGGCAAGTTCCGCGCTCTGGTGGCCATTCCCAAGCCGGGCTACGAAACCCAAACAATAGATCTGAACTTCGCCCCGGACCACGAGACCCTGGAACAGGCGATCGTTCGAATCACTGACGAAGCGGTGGCGGCGATCCGGGCAGGGAAGGTCATTCTGGTGCTTTCCGATCGTGCAATCCGCCGCGGTTTACTGCCGGCGCATGCGTTGCTGGCCACCGGCGCCGTGCATCACCGCCTGGTGAAGGAAGGATTGCGATGTGATGCCAACATCGTGGTGGAAACCGGCACCGCGCGGGATCCTCACCAGTTCGCAGTGCTGATCGGCTACGGCGCCAGCGCCATTTACCCCTATCTAGCCTACGAGTGTCTGCACGACTTGGCACGCAGCGGTGAGATCCCGGCTGAACTGGAGGACACACTGTCCGAGCAGTACCGCAAGGGCATCAACAAGGGGCTGT
Source organism: uncultured Gammaproteobacteria bacterium (assembly GCA_963783675.1). Taxonomy (GTDB): domain Bacteria; phylum Pseudomonadota; class Gammaproteobacteria; order Competibacterales; family JAHEDQ01; genus JAHEDQ01. The sequence continues at coordinate 352,645 of CAWAOU010000024.1, read as the reverse complement.
TCAAGATCATCTCCAAAATGGGGATATCAACCATCACCAGCTATCGCGGTGCGCAGCTGTTTGAGATCGTCGGTCTCGGAGACGAGGTGGTTTCATTTTGCTTCACCGGGACCACCAGCCGGGTTCAGGGGACCCGGTTTAGCGACCTGCAGGCAGACATCGCCGCTCTGGCACTCAGTGCTTACAGCCGCCGGGCCCAGACCGAGCAGGGCGGGCTGCTGAAGTTCGTACACGGCAGCGAGTACCACGCGTTTAACCCGGATGTGGTGACGACGCTGCAGGAAGCAGTTAACAGTGGCCGCTATGAAGACTATGGCCGCTTCGCCGCGCTGGTAAATGAACGACCGGTCACCACGCTGAGGGACCTACTGCGGATTCGCGATGACCAACAGTCGATCCCTCTGGACGAAGTGCAGAGCGAGCAGGAGATCGTCAGGCGGTTCGACTCCGCCGGCATGTCCCTCGGAGCGCTGTCGCCGGAGGCTCATGAAGCATTGGCCACGGCGATGAACCGCCTGGGGGGCCGATCAAATTCCGGTGAAGGCGGAGAGGATCCAGCTCGGTATGGAACCGAGCGGGTGTCCAAAATCAAACAGGTCGCCTCTGGAAGGTTCGGCGTCACGCCGCACTACCTGGTCAATGCCGAGGTGCTCCAGATCAAGGTGGCCCAAGGCGCCAAACCGGGCGAAGGTGGGCAATTGCCGGGGCACAAGGTCAACGAGATGATCGCGACCCTGAGGTTTTCGCGCCCCGGCGTCGCCCTGATCTCACCGCCTCCGCATCATGATATTTACTCGATCGAGGATCTGGCCCAATTGATTTTCGACCTCAAGCAGGTCAACCCCAGGGCGCTGGTGTCCGTCAAGCTGGTGGCGGAAGCAGGCGTCGGTACCATTGCGGCGGGGGTGGCCAAAGCCTATGCCGACCTGATTACCATTTCCGGGTACGACGGCGGCACCGGCGCCTCGCCACTCACCAGCGTAAAGTACGCCGGCTCACCCTGGGAGCTGGGTCTGACTGAGGCGCACCAGACGCTGCGGGCAAACAATCTGCGAGACAAGGTTCGACTGCAGACCGATGGCGGGCTCAAGACCGGCGTTGATGTGATCAAGGCCGCCATTCTGGGTGCCGAGAGCTTCGGTTTTGGCACTGCGCCCATGGTGGCGCTGGGCTGCAAGTACCTGCGCATCTGTCATCTCAACAACTGCGCCACGGGCGTTGCGACGCAGAACAACGTGCTGCGCATGCATCATTTCCGCGGCACGGCGGAAAAAGTGATGTGCTACTTCCAATTTGTCGCCCGTGAAACACGGGAGTTGATGGCGGGCCTCGGTGTGCGTTCGCTCAACGAACTGATTGGTCGAACCGATCTGCTTGAGCGCCTGCCGGGCGAGACCGAAAAACAGCGTCAGCTCGATCTGTCGCAGATTCTGTCTGACGGCGGTGTGTCCGAAGACAAACCCCGGTTCTGCCAGACCAGCAGGAACGATCCTTTCGATCGCGGCGAATTGGCGGAAACAATGGTGGCGGATATTTTGCCCAGCATCGAAGCCGGTTCCGGCGGCGAGTTCCATTACTCGGTCAAGAACAACAACCGATCCATTGGCGCCCGGCTGTCCGGCGAGATCGCACTACGCCATGGCAACTATGGCATGGCCGACCGCCCCGTCACGGTGCGCCTGCAGGGCACCGCCGGGCAGAGCTTCGGCGTTTGGAACGCGGGCGGCCTGCACATGACCCTGACCGGAGATGCAAACGACTATGTGGGTAAAGGCATGGCCGGTGGTCAGCTCGTGATCCATCCGCCTCCGGGTAGCAGCTTCGCCAGCCAGGAAACCACAATCATCGGGAACACCTGCCTGTATGGCGCCACCGGGGGTACGCTCTATGCCGCCGGCGTCGCAGGCGAACGGTTTGCGGTCCGAAATTCCGGCGCGGTGGCGCTGGTGGAAGGCATCGGCGATCACGGCTGCGAATATATGACCGGTGGCGTGGTCATCGTGCTCGGGCGCACCGGAATCAATTTCGGTGCCGGCATGACCGGTGGATTCGGTTACGTGCTGGATCTCGAGAACGCCTTTGTCGATCGATACAATCATGAGCTGATCGACATTCACCGAATCGTCACGGAAGACATGGAGCCACAGCGCGATTATCTACTGAATCAGTTGCAGACCTTCGTGGACCTTACCGACAGCGATTGGGGGCGAGAACTGCTGGAAGATTTCAGTATGTATGTAGGTCGATTCTGGTTGGTAAAACCGAAAGCGGCCGATCTGGCATCGCTGATGGATACGCTACGCCGCGCGGCTTGACCGAGTGCGGGGCGAATTGCCGCACCACACCATGGAGCGGCCACATCTTTAATCAGAACGCGGATCGAACAGCCCATGTCCAAGACCAACGCCCTGCAGTTTCTCGACCTGCCCCGTCGGGACCCGGTCAAAGCGCCGGTTCAAGAGCGCGTGATCCAGTTCAAGGAAATCTACGGCCACTACGATGCGGGCAACGCGGAGCAACAGGCGGGCCGCTGCCTGCATTGCGGAAACCCCTATTGCGAGTGGAAGTGCCCGGTCCACAACTACATCCCGAACTGGCTGCAGTTGATAGACGAAGGCAATCTGTTCGAAGCCGCAGAGCTGTCGCATCGGACCAACTCGCTGCCGGAGATGTGCGGTCGGGTTTGCCCCCAGGACAGGCTGTGCGAGGGGGCCTGCACCCTCAATGACGGCTTTGGCGCGGTGACCATTGGCTCGATCGAGAAGTACATTACGGACGAAGCGATCAAACGCGGCTGGCGGCCGGATATGTCCGCGGTCCGCGCCACCGGCAAGCGGGTCGCCATCGTTGGTGCCGGACCCGCCGGCCTGGCCTGTGCCGACGTTCTGGTGCGCAACGGCGTTGAGGCCGTCGTCTATGACCGGCATCCTCAAATCGGCGGCTTGCTGACGTTTGGAATTCCGCCCTTCAAGCTGGAAAAGGAAGTGGTCCAGACCCGCCGGGAGATTATGGAGGGTATGGGTGTGGAGTTCGTGCTCAATACCGAGATCGGGGAGTCGCTGCCGTTTTCGACACTGCTGGAACAGCACGATGCGGTATTTCTCGGCATGGGCACCTATACCTCAATGAAAGGGGGATTCCCGGGCGAGGATCTGCCCGGTGTCTACGACGCGCTTCCGTACTTGATCTCCAACGTCAATCGGGTGATGGATCTGGCACAAAGCCCATCGGACTTCATTGACATGCACGGCAAGCGGGTGGTGGTCCTGGGTGGCGGCGATACCGCCATGGACTGCAACCGCACCGGCATACGCCAGGGCGCGGCCAGCGTCACCTGCGCCTATCGCAGGGATGAAGCCAACATGCCCGGGTCCAGGAAGGAGGTAGGCAATGCCCGCGAAGAAGGCGTGCGTTTTCTGTGGAACCGTCAACCCATCGAAATTGTCGGCTCCGACCGGGTGGAGGGCGTGAAAGTCATCCAGACCCAGCTCGGCCCGCCTGACCTCCGGGGTCGCCGCACGCCAGAGCCGGTGCCCGGAACCGAGCAGATCATTCCGGCCGACCGGGTTTTGATTGCTTTCGGCTTTCGTCCAAGCCCGCCGGATTGGTTCAGCGAATTTGCCATCGGCCTGGACGCGCGCGGTCGGGTGCTCGCCAACGGCGGGCCAGGCCCGAAGTTTCAGACCTCCAATCCCAAGGTCTTTGCCGGCGGCGACATGGTGCGCGGTTCGGATCTGGTGGTAACGGCAGTGTTCGAGGGCCGGGAAGCCGCGGAAGGGGTTCTTGACTACCTGGGCGTGTAGTCCGACCCGACTTACGGAATTTGATGAGACAGTCTGGAGTCCCAAGCGGCATGTCCGATCTCAAGAACGACCGTTTTCTAAGAGCACTTTTGCGACAGCCGGTGGATGTGACGCCGGTGTGGATGATGCGGCAGGCCGGCCGCTATCTTCCCGAGTACCGGGCCACCCGCGCCCGCGCCGGCAGTTTCCTGGATCTGTGCAAGAACCCGGACCTTGCCTGCGAGGTCACCCTGCAACCGCTGGATCGATACCCGCTTGATGCGGCGATATTATTCTCCGACATCCTGACCGTACCCGATGCCATGGGTCTGGGTTTGTACTTCGCGGAAGGGGAAGGCCCCAAGTTCGAGCGCCCCCTGCGCTCCGAGGCCGACATTCGACGTCTGGCGGCGCCGGATCCGGAACAGGCACTGGGTTACGTCAGCGCGGCGGTGCGGGTGATTCGCAAAGCACTCGACGGCCGAGTTCCATTGATTGGTTTTGCCGGCAGCCCATGGACCTTGGCCACCTATATGGTGGAAGGCGGCGCCAGCAAAGAGTACGCCCATGTGAAGGGCATGCTTTTCGATCGGCCCGACCTGTTGCACCAAGTGCTGGCAGTCACCGCGGATGCGGTAACCGCCTACCTCAATGCCCAGGTATCCGCCGGTGCTCAGGCGCTGATGGTTTTCGACACCTGGGGCGGCATTCTCTCGCCCCAGTGCTATCGCGAGTTTTCATTGCAGTACATGGCCCGCATCGTGGACGGCCTGACCCGCGAGGCGCAGGGGCGCAAAGTGCCTGTGGTCTTGTTCACCAAAGGGGGCGGACAGTGGTTGGAGGCAATGGCTGAAACCGGCTGCGACGCGCTGGGCCTGGACTGGACCACGTCGCTGACGGACGCCCGCCGACGGGTCGGCCATCAAGTGGCCTTACAAGGGAATCTGGACCCCTGTGTGTTGTATGCCTCGCCCGAGCGGATTCGCGTGGAGGTGGCCAGGGTGCTGGATGAGTTTGGCGCCGGGCCCGGCCATGTGTTCAATCTGGGACACGGCATCCACCAGCATGTGGATCCCAGCCATGCCGGTGCCATGATCGAGGCAGTGCATGATTTGAGCCCCGCCTATCACACCTGAGTGCGCCAGAGCGTCCCTGTAGCAGGTGGGTTAGAATAAGGCGCTTAGGCCCGGCCTGTACGGGTCATCAAATGGTTCAAGTTCGGGGGACAGCAACATGGCCACGGTGATCAAACAGGCCGACCTCATTCAGAGTGTGGCAGACGCGCTGCAATACATCTCCTACTACCATCCAAAAGACTACCTGGATGCTCTGGCCGAAGCATACGAACGCGAGCAGTCGTCGGCCGCGAAGGACGCCATGGCACAGATCCTGATCAACTCGCGCATGTGCGCCGAAGGACACCGGCCGATTTGCCAGGACACCGGCATCGTGGTGGTTTTCCTCAAGATCGGCATGTCGGTGTCCTGGGACGCGGACATGAGCGTGGCTGATATGATCAACGAGGGCGTGCGTCAGGCCTATCTCCACCCGGACAACAAACTGCGGGCCTCCATCCTCAGTGACCCCGCCGGCGCACGCAAAAATACCGGTGACAACACACCGGCGGTGATACACATGCAGGTGGTACCCGGGGACACGGTGGAGGTCACCCTTGCCGCCAAGGGTGGAGGATCGGAGAACAAATCGAAGTTCGCAATGCTCAACCCGTCCGACAGCATCGTCGACTGGGTTCTGAAGACCGTCCCCACCATGGGCGCGGGCTGGTGCCCGCCGGGCATGCTTGGAATCGGAATCGGTGGTACTGCCGAGAAGGCCATGGTCATGGCCAAAGAGGCGTTGATGGAGCCGATTGACATCCATGAGTTGAAGGCCCGCGGCGCCGAAACGGAGTTGGAAGCATTGCGCCTCGAGTTGTTTGAGAAAGTGAATGCACTGGGCATCGGAGCGCAGGGACTGGGCGGCCTGACCACTGTACTCGACGTCAAGATTCTGGATTATCCCACTCACGCGGCATCCAAGCCGGTGGCGTTGATACCAAACTGTGCGGCCACGCGGCACGCACATTTCGTTCTGGACGGCAGCGGCGTAGCCGATCTGCCCGCGCCCAGATTGGCCGACTGGCCTGATATCAGCTGGGATCCGGGTGCCGGCGCCCGACGCGTCAACCTGGACTCGGTGACACCGGCGGAAGTGGCCGACTGGAAACCCGGCGAGACCATATTGTTGTCCGGCAAATTGCTTACCGGCCGCGATGCGGCGCACAAGCGGCTGGTTGATATGCTGTCCCGGGGCGAAGCCCTGCCGGTGGATTTCACCAACCGATTCATCTACTACGTCGGGCCGGTGGATCCGGTGCGCGACGAAGTCGTTGGTCCGGCTGGCCCGACCACCGCCACCCGTATGGACAAATTCACCCGGACCATGCTCGAACAAACCGGCCTGCTCGGCATGGTCGGCAAAGCAGAGCGTGGACCCGTGGCCATCGAGGCGATACGAGACAACAAGGCGGTCTACTTGATGGCGGTGGGAGGCGCCGCCTACCTGGTTTCCAAGGCGATTCGCACCTCCCGTGTGGTGGCTTTTGAAGACCTGGGAATGGAAGCAATCTATGAGTTTGGGGTCGAGGACATGCCTGTGACGGTAGCCGTTGATGCCACCGGGCAATCCGTGCACCAAATCGGGCCGGCGGAGTGGCGAGACAGGATTGCCGGGATTCCGGTGGTGGAGGCCTAGTGTCCCGTCCCACAAGTTCGTTGCATATCAGCAAGGCGAGAAGCGCCCAGGCGCTAGACGGGCGGGCGCAAGACTAGCCTGCGCTCATTCAAGCGCGCCCAACACCGCGGATGGGCGCTTATCGCCTTGCCCCGTCGGGAGCGCCCCAGATACGCCACTGCGGCGTTGCAGCTGCTTGACAGAGCTGGCTATGCCTTCGCACCTGCGCCTTGCATTGGCGTATCTGGGGCGCTCTGAAACACTACGAACTTATGGGACGGGACACTAGGAGTTTGCGCGGTAGAAATGAATGAGGCGAGGTGCTGTCCAGTTCGAGAACGATTTCGGGATCGTCCGAGAAGCATAGCCGTCGATATGTGACGAGGAGGATCGCGGAATCGGGCCGAAATGGCTGTGCCGCAGACCGTTCCCTTTCTACCGTGGTCGCTCCTAGTGGGCCATGCGGGTTGATCCATTGCCGATTTGGTTCAAACCGGCAATGCTCTGGGTGTCTCAGGGTCGGCGAGTAGCCGGTGGGCTTTGGTCCACCGGGCGATGCTCTTCAAGCCAGGCGTTGATGCCCCCACTCAGGACCCAGACCCGCGTATAGCCCGCTTTGCGCAACTTCAGAACCGCCTGCCCTGCCCGCAAATCGCTCTGACAAATGGCAATCACCGCGCGTTGAGGATCGTTCAAAGGCGCCTCGGCACTTCTCAATGCATCATTCAGGCTGTGCAAGGGCGCGTTCCAGGAGCCCGGCAACCGTCCATCGGGACCGTAGAACTCACCGGGCGAGCGAACATCCAGGAGCAGCAGCTCGGGCTCGGCACGACATCGCTCGGCCAGCTCCGACGGGCTGAGAAAGTGCCGGAAGCCAACCCGTAATCGGGGCAACAGGCGCGGAATTGCCAGGAACAACACCACCCCGACGATCAACCCGATGGCCCTGGGGTCGGAAATGGTGATCACGCTGTCCATGGACAAAGGCGGTCACGGCCAGGACCGTGAAAACCCGATAATCACACGCACTCGCCGACCCCGCTGAGCCCGGCCTGGTTCAGTTGACGCGGGGTTCCAATTCACCTGCTCGGTATCGTGCAGCCATGCGGTCCAGGGACAGCGAGGACAGTTTGGAGCCCTGACCCGCCGTGCCAAATGCCTCATATCGATCGATGCAAACTTGTTTCATGGCATCTTTGGCGGCGATAAAGTACTTCCGCGGGTCGAAGTTCTTGGGGTTCTCCGCCAAATGCTTACGGATTGCACCGGTCGACGCCAGACGCAGGTCCGTGTCGATATTGACCTTGCGCACACCGTGGCGAATGCCCTCCTGGATCTCGCTCACCGGAACACCGTAGGTTTCGCCGATGTCGCCGCCAAACTCGTGAATAACAGCCAGCCAGTCCTGAGGCACCGAGGACGATCCATGCATGACAAGATGGGTATCCGGGATGCGGGCGTGGATCTGTTTGATGCGCTCTATGGCGAGAATGTCGCCGGTGGGGGGACGGGTAAACTTATACGCACCGTGACTTGTCCCAATGGCAATGGCCAGGGCGTCCACCCGAGTCTGCTTGACGAAATCAGCCGCCTCCTCCGGATCGGTCAATAGCTGGTCGTGACTCAGATGACCCTCTGCCCCGGATCCGTCCTCCTCCCCGGCCATGCCTGTCTCCAGAGAACCCAGGCACCCCAATTCACCCTCCACGGAGACGCCACCGGCATGGGCCATCTCGCATACGGTGCGAGTCACATCCACGTTGTACCGATAGCTCGCCGGCGTCTTCATGTCCTCTTCCAGCGATCCGTCCATCATCACCGAGGTGAAACCAAGCTGAATCGACTGGAGGCAGATTCCGGCCGAGGCGCCGTGGTCCTGATGTACGCACACCGGCACCCCAGGATACTGTTCCGCGGCGGCCTCGATCAGGTGACGCAGAAACGGCGCACCTGCGTACTTGCGGGCACCCGCTGAAGCCTGAACGATCACTGGGCTATCGGTCTGGTCGGCCGCCTCCATGATTGCCTGTATCTGCTCGAGATTGTTGACGTTGAAGGCCGGCACGCCATACTGCTGTTCCGCAGCGTGGTCCAACAGCTGTCGCAGTGTGATCAGCGCCATTGCACTCTCCCTATAAAATCATCATTCAAAGCGTGTCCCGGCTCGTCCAAAGGGCAGGTTAACCCCAAGCCTGCGGTTGACCTGCCAGACAGGTGCGAGTACGCAGGTCCATTCCCCCCCGGGATGAACCGCGCCCTTTAAGGAAGGTCTGAACAATTGCTGCGATCGCGCCGGCGTCTTTGCGCTCCCTCGTACAAGGCGCACCGAGCGAAGTTGGCCCGAGGAGAATAAGTGAGCTGCCAATGAGCGAGGTGCAAAGCGGTACCAGGGGCGCAAAGGCCCGGCCCCTCCGGGGTTTCGCCCACAAGGGCACATCTGCCGCGTTTCCCGGCTTGGCCATAGAATGACTATGGCGCTGCGCCGGGAGCCTCGCATCTGCGCCCTTGTGGACCGAAACGCGGTTCGTATCAATTGTTCAGCCCTTCCTTAAGCTCGCTCAGGTGGGCTCAGCCACCCGCAGTATTCTCATGGTGTTGGTGCCTCCGGGCATACCGGCACGATCGCCCAGTGTCATGATCACCAGTTCGCCCGCCGCCACGGCCCCGCTTTGCGACAGGGTTCGCATGGCGGCACGGTCGCTGGCCTCACCCGGTCCGGGCTCAGGCAGCAACAGCGGGTGCACACCGCGATACAACGCAACCCGCCGGGCGGTTGCGGCGCTGGGTGTTAACGCATACACCGGCAAGCGGCTGCGGATGCGAGACATCCACATGGCGGTGGAACCGGACTCGGTCAGGGCGGCGATGGCCTGAACCTTAAAATGATTGGCGACAAACATGGCCGCCTTGGCGATTGCCTCGTCGGCCCGGTCGAAATGCTGCTCCGGCTCGAGCATCACCATGGGATGCTCCATGCGGTGGGTTTCAGCGCCCCGGCAAATTCGGTCCATGGCCTCCACCACTTTGAGCGGATACCGGCCCACCGCGCTTTCCGCCGAGAGCATCACCGCATCGGTGCCGTCCAGCACGGCATTGGCCACGTCCAACAGCTCAGCCCGGGTCGGGATTGGATTTTCCACCATGGATTCCATCATCTGCGTGGCGGTGATCACCACACAGTCCAGTTCAGCGGCCCGGCGCAGAATGTTCTTCTGCACCCCGGCGAGTGCCGCATCGCCGATTTCCACACCCAAATCCCCCCGGGCGACCATCACCGCGTCCGAGGCCCACATGATCTCGTTGATGTTGGTGACGGCCTCAGTACGTTCGATCTTGGCAACCAGCCCAGCGTCATGCCCAGCTTCGAGCAGCAGACCCCGCGCCTCGTTGATATCGTCCTCGTTCTTGGGAAAGGAAACCGCGAGATAGTCCACTTTGAGTTCGGCGGCCAACAGAATATCCCGCAGATCCTTGGCGGTTAGCGGCGGCGCAGACAAGCCACCGCCTTGACGATTGACCCCTTTGTTGTCTGACAGTCGACCGCCGGCCTGAACCTCGGTTTCGATGCGTTCGCCGCGGACGCCGACGACTTTCAGTACGATACGGCCATCGTCCAGCAGGAGCACGTCATCGACCACCACGTCCCTGGGCAACTCCTTGTAGGTCAGCCCCACTTCCCGGGCATTGCCGGCATCTTGGTCCAGACTGCCATCCAAGGCGAACGGGGCGCCCGCACTCAGCTCCACGGAACCCCCCTGGAACCGATCGATGCGGATCTTGGGTCCTTGCAGGTCCCCTAGGATCGCAACCTGTTCCCCGCAGCGCGCAGCCACTTCACGAACGGCCTCGACCCGCGCCCGGTGGTCTTCGGCGTCGCCATGGGAGAAGTTGATACGAACGACATTGACACCCGCTCGAACCAGCTGCTCAAGGACCCCCGGTCGGTCGGTCGCCGGGCCCAGGGTTGCAACGATCTTGGTCTGGCGGGGATGATTGTCCATGGTCTCAGAGGGTCATCCGTCGCGCCCGTTCTTCCAACATCGCAACGGCGGGCAGCTTCTTGCCCTCGAGGAACTCAAGAAAGGCCCCACCACCGGTGGAGATATAGGAAATGCCTGCTTCGATGCCGTACTTATCCACCGCGGCGAGGGTATCGCCACCGCCGGCTATGGAGAACGCGCTGGAATCGGCGATTGCGCGGGCCAGCATCTCGGTACCCTGTCCGAACTGGTCAAACTCGAACACGCCGACGGGTCCGTTCCAGACTACGGTGCCCGCCTTGCCCATCAATGCCGAGTAGCGTCCGGCCGTATCCGGACCCACATCGAAGATCATGTCGTCGTCCTGCACATCGGCAACGGGCTTGACCACGGCCTCCGCATCCTCGGAAAAGGCCTTGCCCACCACCACATCGGTGGGGATAGGGATCTCCCCCCCTTTAGCCTTGGCCGCCGTCATCAAGCGCTTGGCCTCGCCAACCAGATCGGGCTCATACAGGGATTTGCCCACCGGATAACCTGCCGCTGCCAGAAATGTATTGGCAATGCCGCCGCCGACGATGAGCTGATCCACAACAGTGGACAGCGATTCCAGAACCGTCAGCTTGGTGGACACCTTGGAGCCCCCCACGATGGCGACCAGAGGGCGACGCGGGTTATCCAGAGCCTTGCCTAAAGCGTCCAGCTCGGCTGCCAGAAGAGGTCCGGCACAGGCCACGGCGGCGCAGCGCCCGACGCCGTGAGTGGATGCCTGGGCCCGATGAGCGGTGCCGAACGCATCCATAACGTACACGTCGCACAGGGCCGCCATTTTGCGCGACAGCGACTCGTCGTCGGCTTTCTCCCCCCGGTTGAAACGAACGTTCTCAGCCATGACCAGTTCGCCGCCGGCCACCTCCACGCCTCCCAGCCAGTCCGGTGCCAGGCGGACCTCGCGCCCGAGCAGGCGACCCAGGTGGTCCGCAACCGGCGCCATGGAGAACGCCCCGTCGTATTGGCCCTCAGTGGGTCTGCCCAGATGGGACATGACGATGACCCGGGCACCGGCATCCAGTGCCATACGCAACGTCGGCAGTGCCGCCCGAATTCGGGCATCGCTGGTCACTTTGCCGTCTTTGACCGGTACGTTGAGATCCTCGCGAATCAACACCCGCTTCCCCGCGAGGTCGAGGTCGGTCATTTTCACGATGGACATGGAAGCCTCCTTGAAACGCAGTCCAAGTTCGAACAGGTCGCCCCTGGGCGAAGACCGCATCGCGGCGCCCGATGCACATCGGGCACCGGTGTCGCTATCAGGCGTTCATCAGCGCCAGGGTGGTGTCCAACATCCGGTTGGAGAAACCCCACTCGTTGTCATACCAGGAACAAACCTTGACCAGGCCGCCGGGCATGACCTTGGTGAGGGTGGCATCGAAGATGGAGGAGGACGGGTTGTGGTTGAAGTCGATGGACACCAGAGGGCCATCGCTGTAGCTGAGTATGCCCTTCAGATCGCCCTCGGATGCCGCTTTCACGATGCCGTTCACTTCATCGACCGTGGTTTCCGCACCGGCCTGAAAGCTGAGATCCACCAGCGAGACATTGATGGTCGGGACCCGGATGGCAAACCCGTCAAGCTTACCGTTCAACTCGGGCAACACCAGTCCCACCGCCGCCGCTGCGCCGGTCTTGGTGGGGATCATGGACATGGTGGCGGAGCGGGCGCGGCGCAGGTCGGAATGATAGACGTCGGTCAGCACCTGATCGTTGGTATAGGAATGGATGGTGGTCATCACGCCACTCTTGAGACCGATGGCTTGGTGCAATGGCTGCACCAATGGCGCCAGGCAGTTGGTGGTGCACGATGCGTTCGAGATGACGGTGTCGCTGGCTTTGAGAACCCGGTGGTTCACGCCGTATACGATGGTGGCGTCCACGTCCTTACCCCCCGGTGCCGAGATAATGACTTTCTTGGCGCCGCCCGCCAGGTGAGCACCGGCCTTCTCCTTGCTGGTGAACAGCCCGGTGCATTCCATCACCACATCCACCCCCATCTCGCCCCAGGGCAGCTCGGCGGGATTGCGTTCGGCCAGCACCCGGATGCGATCGCCGTTGACCACCAGGCTGTCGCCATCCACCACCACCTCACCCGGGAAACGTCCGTGGGCGGTGTCGTACCGGGTCAGATGCGCATTGGTCTCCGCATCACCCAGGTCGTTGATCGCCACGATCTCAATCTCGCCGTTGCGTCCCGACTCATACAGCGCCCGCAGCACATTACGCCCGATTCGGCCGTAGCCGTTTATTGCCACTCTTACGGTCATCGAATTCTCCCACTGAAATCCAAGATTTAGTCCATAGCTGCAACAGAGGCGCTCACAGCACCTCGCGCAGCGCCTCGAGTACGCCTGCGGCGGTAAACCCAAAGGCCTCCATGAGTTGCCCACCGGGTGCGGATTCGCCAAAGCGGTCGATGCCCAAAACTCTGCCGTTGACACCCGCGTAGCGATACCAGGGTGCGGTGACACCCGCCTCTACCACGACACGGGCGGTCACTGCCGGGGGCAGAACCTGGTCCTGGTAGTCGGTTGGCTGGGCTTGGTAGCGTTCGACACAGGGCATGGATACGACCCGGACACGGCGCCCCTCCCCGGCCGCTTGATCCGCGGCAGACATGGCCAGGGCGACTTCGGATCCGGTCGCAATGACGATCGCCTCGGGTACTCCGACGCAGTCCTTGAGGATGTAGCCACCTCGAGCGATGTCCGCAAGCTGTGTCGCATCGCGGGGTTGCGCTGGCAGGTTCTGGCGTGAGAACAAAAGGCAGGCAGGCCCGTCGCGGCGCTCGATCGCAGACTGCCAGGCAACCGCCGTTTCGGTCTCATCGCAGGGCCTCCAAACATGCAAATTGGGTATCAGACGCAACGACGCGGCATGTTCGACTGGCTGATGAGTGGGGCCGTCTTCACCCAGTCCAATGGAATCGTGGGTGTACACGAAGATCGTGCCCACCCCCATAAGAGCGGACATGCGCACCGCATTGCGGGCGTAATCGGAAAAAACCAGAAAAGTGCCGCCGTAGGGGATGTAACCACCGTGCAGGCAGATCCCGTTCATGACGGCGGACATTCCGAACTCACGAACGCCGTAGTGCAGATAGTTGGCATCCCGATGCGGCTCGCCTACCACCACCGAGCCGGACCAGGTCGTGTTGTTTGAGGGTGTGAGGTCGGCTGATCCACCCAGCAGTTCTGGCAACACCGGGCCGTAGGCATTGAGTGCGTTCTGGGACGCCTTGCGGGTCGGTATGCCCGCGGCTTTGGCCTGGGTCTCCTGGGCAAAACGCTCGGCCAACTGATGAAACTCGGCAGGCAGTGCGCCGCTCATGCGGCGTTCAAATTCGTCGGCGAGCCCGGGGTGTGCATCGCGGAAGGCATCGAAGCGGTCCTGCCAGGCGCCTTCCAGTTTCGCCCCACGATCGCGGGCATCCCAGCCGGCGCGCACCTCGACCGGCACGTCGAATGGCGCGTAGGGCCAATCGAGATTGATGCGGGTGGCTGCGACCTCGTCCTCGCCAAGGGCCGCACCGTGACAATCGTGGCTGCCGGCCTTGTTGGGCGCGCCCTGCCCTATCACCGTGCGGCAGCACAATATGCTCGGCCGGTCCGTGACCGCTCGGGCTGCCTCTATCGCCCGCTTCACCGCCTCCGGATCGTGCCCATCAACGTCCGCCACCACGTGCCAGCCATAGGCTTCGAAACGCTTGGGGGTGTCGTCGCGGAACCAACCCGCGACATCGCCGTCGATAGAAATGCCGTTGTCGTCGTATAGAGCGATCAGTTTTCCCAGACCCAGGGTGCCGGCCAGGGAGCAGGCCTCGTGCGAAATCCCTTCCATCAAACAACCGTCACCCAGGAGCACATACGTATGATGGTCCACGATGGTGTGCCCTGGCCGGTTGAAGCGCTCCGCCAGCAACCGCTCGGCAAGGGCCATGCCGACGCCATTGGCCAACCCCTGGCCCAACGGGCCGGTGGTGGTTTCAACACCCGGGGTCATTCCATATTCCGGGTGCCCCGGGGTGCGCGAATGCAGCTGACGGAATTGCTTGAGATCATCGATGCCCAAGTCGTAACCGGAGAGATGCAGCAGCGAATAGACCAGCATGGAGCCATGGCCATTGGACATGACGAATCGATCGCGATCACTCCAAGCCGGGTTGGCAGGGTTGTGTCTGAGGAAGTCGTTCCACAGCACTTCGGCGATGTCCGCCATGCCCATAGGGGCTCCGGGATGTCCGGATTTGGCTCTCTGTACGGCATCCATGCTGAGGGCTCGCACGGCGTTGGCCAGATCTCTACGCGACAGCATTGGCGTCTCCTTGGTTGCGTTGCTGAATCCGGCTCAATGGTGAGTCCGCGCGGCCAGCGAAATCGGGCGTCCAGGCAATCGGCCCGGGCGGCTCGACCTCGGGCTCGAACCGACGGCGGTGCGCTATATCGAACATATGGCCCTCACCATTCAGCGGGCCCATCTCGCAAAAACCAGCGCTGAGCGCGATACGCAACGCGTCACCCCGCGGGCGGGACGAACTTGCAGCGAAGCCACAACGATTCCGATTCTAGACCGGATATTATTTTCGAATTCTCTAATATTCTGAACTCTCCGCCCCGCATGCGGCAAGCCCATGCAGTACCGCATCGTGGCAAAGACCGTCGAGCGGGCGGATTATAGGCAGGGTGCCCGATAGGCGGCAAACATCACGACTGGGCCCTGACTGGAACCCGGAGTGCGGCACTGTCGTTGCTTGTGGAATGCGCCATCACGCAGAGCTGGAAATTTGGGGGGTGAACCCGCGCCGACATCCAGCTACACTTGCGGGTTGTCGTAACAACTCGCTGGGTTTCCAGCATTATCAATTGACCGTGCAGGCCAACGCCGTGAGTGGTGAGGCCGCAGGAGTCGTGCCGGGGAGCACATGAGCAGAAATTACCTCTTCACTTCGGAATCGGTTTCCGAGGGCCACCCAGACAAGATCGCCGACCAGATTTCGGACGCTGTGCTGGACGCAATACTGACACAGGATCCGGCCGCCCGCGTCGCCTGCGAGACCTTGGTCAAAACCGGCGCCGTTATCGTTGCGGGCGAGATCAGCACGACGGCCTGGGTGGATCTGGAGGCGATCGTGCGCGGCACGATTTGTGAGATCGGCTACACCAGTTCCGATGTGGGTTTCGATGGTGACACCTGCGCAGTGATGAATCTGATCGGAAAGCAGTCACCGGACATCGCCATGGGCGTCGATCGCAAGGCGCCGGAGGATCAGGGCGCCGGCGACCAGGGTTTGATGTTTGGTTACGCCACCAATGAAACCGACGACCTTATGCCGGCCCCGATCTCATACGCCCACAGACTGGTGCAGCGCCAATCCCTGGAACGCAAAAACGGCACGTTGCCGTGGCTGCGGCCAGATGCCAAGAGCCAAGTCACGTTTCGCTACGAAGACGGCAAGCCGGTGGGCATAGACGCAGTGGTGCTTTCGACCCAGCACGATCCGAGCATCTCCCAGAGCGACCTGCGCGAGGCGGTGATGGAGGTCATCATCAAACCGACACTGCCGGAGACCTGGCTCAGCGGCAACACCAAATTTCACATAAACCCAACCGGACAGTTCATCATCGGTGGACCGGTGGGTGATTGCGGGCTGACCGGGCGCAAGATCATAGTCGACACCTATGGCGGCATGGCGCGTCACGGTGGCGGGGCGTTCTCGGGGAAGGACCCCTCCAAGGTGGACAGATCCGCTGCCTACGCCGGCCGCTATGTGGCAAAGAACCTGGTCGCGGCCGGACTGGCGGATCGCTGCGAAATTCAGGTGTCCTACGCCATCGGCGTGGCCGAGCCCACCTCCATCAGCATCGACACTTTCGGCACCGGCAAGCTCCCGGATGAGAAGCTCGAGCTACTGGTGCGGGAGTTCTTCGATCTGCGCCCCTATGCCATGATCGGGATGCTGGATCTGATCCACCCCATGTACCAGCAAACGGCTGCATACGGTCACTTCGGGCGGGTTTCCGTGGAAGTAAAACCGGACCAGGGCGACGCTTACCATACCTTTTCATGGGAACGAACCGACAAATCCACGGCACTTCGAGACGCCGCGGGACTCTAAGCCAATCGAACACGCCCCCACGTGGGCAACTTCATCCGACTGAGGAGCGCTGCGACAGGGCCGCCCTGCCAGGCTTGGACGGAAGAAGTGATCAGAGAACGGCGCTCGGCAAACATGGAGACAACAGGCATGAATGCTGTGCTTGAGCAAAACCTGAAAGATTTCCGGGTCGCCGACCTGAACCTGACCGATTGGGGCCGCAAGGAAATCGCCATCGCCGAAACCGAAATGCCAGGACTGATGGCGCTTCGTGAACGTTACCAGGCAGAGAAGCCGCTGCAGGGCGCCCGCATCGCGGGCAGTCTGCACATGACCATACAGACCGCCGTGTTGATCGAGACGCTGACCAAGCTTGGCGCCGAGGTCAGGTGGGCGTCCTGTAACATCTTCTCGACCCAGGATCACGCAGCCGCCGCGATTGCCGCGGAGGGCGTTCCGGTGTTCGCCTATAAGGGCGAAAGCCTTGACGAGTACTGGGAGTTCACCCATCGCATCATGGAGTGGCACGACGGCGGAGTGCCAAACATGATTCTGGACGACGGCGGCGATGCCACCATGCTGGTGACACTTGGAAGCCGCGCCGAACAGGATGCCTCGGTGCTGGACAATCCGGGCAGTGAGGAAGAGGAGGCCATGTATGCGGCCATCCGTAAACGTCTGGGTGACAAGCCGGGCTGGTACAGCAAGATTCAGGAAAGCATCCGCGGTGTGACCGAAGAGACCACCACCGGCGTTCACCGTCTTTACCACATGGAGAAGACCGGAGAACTACCCTTTCCCGCCATCAACGTCAACGATTCGGTCACCAAGTCCAAGTTCGACAACCTGTACGGCTGCCGAGAGTCCCTGGTGGACGGGATCAAGCGTGCAACCGACGTCATGATCGCTGGCAA
The DNA here is from genome assembly GCA_963783675.1 of uncultured Gammaproteobacteria bacterium. Classification (GTDB taxonomy): domain Bacteria; phylum Pseudomonadota; class Gammaproteobacteria; order Competibacterales; family JAHEDQ01; genus JAHEDQ01. The sequence goes on along the minus strand of CAWAOU010000024.1, from coordinate 335,088 downwards.
GATCGCCCTGGTGCTGGGTTATGGGGACGTGGGCAAGGGTTGCGCGCAGTCATTGCGTGGGCTGGGCGCGGTGGTGTGGGTGAGCGAAATCGATCCGATCTGCGCCCTCCAGGCCGCAATGGAAGGCTATCGTGTCGTAACCATGGACGAAGCGGCGTCTCAGGCCGATATCTTCGTCACCGCAACCGGCAACCTGCACGTGATTACCCGAGATCACATGGCGCAGATGAAGAATGAGGCGATCGTCTGCAACATAGGCCATTTCGACAACGAGATCGACGTGGCCGGGCTACGCCAGCACGAGTGGGAGAACATCAAGCCGCAGGTCGACCACATCACCTTCCCCGATGGCAAGCGCATCATTCTGCTGGCGGAAGGACGACTGGTGAATCTGGGCTGTGCCACCGGCCACCCAAGCTTTGTGATGTCGAACTCGTTCACCAATCAGGTCCTGGCACAGATGGAAATCTGGAACAATCCAGAGCGCTATGAGTGCAAAGTCTATGTACTGCCCAAGCACCTGGACGAAGAAGTGGCGAGGCACCACCTTGAGAAGGTTGGCGCCCACCTGACCACCCTCACCCCGGAGCAAGCCCAGTACATCGGAGTGGACCCGGCGGGTCCCTACAAGCCGGAAATGTACCGCTACTAGGAAGGCGGCGGCCCCGGCCTCGCACAGCGAGGCCGGGGCCGCTCACCAACATTAAGGATTCTCTGATCTATTCGTGAATGTGCATCTTGAGATTGAAAATGCACAGCTTCCTCGTTGCAGATCTTGGCAATAGAACAACTATTGCCCGCGATCTGCCCCGCGATCCGCCCCTTGAATCTGCACATTTCACCCTCCAATCTGCTTCGTCCAGAATAAATCAGAGGCCCCTTAAACGCCGTTTCAGGTGCCGTCGGATCGGTGACTCATGAGCGTTATCGCGCACGTCAGTGCCCTGTACGAGTATCCCCTCAAATCCTGCCGTGGCCATCAAGTGGCGTCCTCTGCCTTCGATCGATTCGGGCCGGTGGGCGACCGGCGCTGGATGGTGGTGGACGGTCACGGTGACTTTCTCACTCAGCGCGATCTGCCTGCGATGGCCGCTGTCGAAGCAACGCCCACGGAACACGGCCTATACCTGAGCGCACCCGGTATGCAGCGCCTGCTGGTTCAGCGACCGCAAACGGGGCCGCCCTATATTGCTGCGGTTTGGAATGACTACGTGGATACGCTGGACTGCGGCGATGACGCGGCGGAGTGGCTTGGCCGGTATCTAGACACCCCCAGCCGATTGGTGGTAACCGGGCCCAACTACCGTCGTCCGGTCAGACGGGCCGGGCAGGGCGCGCACACCAGCCTGGCGGACGGCTATCCTTTTTTGCTGATCTCCGAGGCCTCGCTTGAGGACTTGAACAGCCGCATGGACCGGCCACTGAGCATGGATCGGTTCCGTCCCAACATTGTGGTTAAGGATTGCCCGCCCTATGCTGAGGATAACTGGGCCCAATTTCGCATCGGCACGGCCACGTTCGCCGCTGTGAAGCCCTGCTCACGTTGCGCCATTACCACCACTGATCAGATGAGCGGCAGCCGCGATGGCAAAGAGCCGCTGAGAACGCTGGCCAAGTACCGCAGACTCAACAACGACGCCCAGGTCTTCTTCGGTCAGAACGTCGTGCATCTGGAAGCCGAGGGCGAAATTCGAGTCGGGGATCAGGTGCAATCGTTCGCTTGAGGCGCCTCTGATTTATTCTGGACGAAGCAGGTTGGAGGTTGAAATGTACTCGTCCAAGGCGCAGATAGAGGGTATTGCTTGTCCTATTGCCAAGATCTGCAACGAGGAAGCTGTGCATTTCAGTCCCAAGATGCACGTTCACGAATAGATAAGCGGCTCCTTAAACATGGACTGGCATATACGCCGGCGAAGCTATACTCCGGACGATGACATACCGTAACAAGATCCGGCACCGGATGGACCCAAACCACCAGACAGTTGCCCCACGCAGCGCTGCAGCGCAGTACATGATTACAATCATGCTCAGCCTGCTGCTCTGGGCCGCCTGGGTCAGTGCAGAGCAGTCACCGCCCGTTGTACTGGTACTGGGTGACAGCCTGAGTGCGGGCTATGGCATTGATGTCTCGGAAGGCTGGGTGAACCTGCTCGCCGAACGCCTCACAGCCCTGGGCTATCCACAGCGGGTGGTCAATGCCAGCATCAGCGGCGACACCAGTGCCGGAGGGCTGGCCCGATTACCCGAGACTCTGGCGCTGCATCACCCTCAGATCGTGGTCATCGAACTGGGGGGCAATGATGGGTTGAGGGGGCTTCCGCCCGGGCACCTGGAACGCAATCTAGATGCGGCAATACAACTGTCTCGAGATGCAGGTGCGCAGGTGCTCCTCGTGGGTATTCGCATCCCGCCGAACTTTGGTCCGGTCTACACGGAGCAAATTGCCGCCGTTTACCAAAACCTGTCGGACGCCAGAAACGTGGCGCTGGTGCCTTTCCTGCTGGAAGGCGTTGCCCTGGAGCCTGGCATGATGCAGGGCGACGGCATTCATCCCACGGCTGCTGCGCAACCCGCATTGCTGGATACGGTCTGGCCGGTACTGGAGACATTGCTGGATCGGGAAAACCCGAATTGAGCAGATGCCCACCATCCGGTGGGCATCGCTTGGTTCAGACTGGGTCCGACCTCAATACATGTGGTAGCCACCGTTGATCGACAAAGTGGAACCGGTAATAAAATCGGCGTCATCCGCTACCAGGAATGAAACGCCGCGAGCGATGTCGTGGGCATTGCCGAGACGGCCGATCGGAATCTTGCGCACAATTTTAGCCAACACGTCCGCGGGAACCGCCCGCACCATGTCGGTTTCCACATAGCCGGGTGCAACCGCGTTCACGGTAATCCCCTTGGCGGCGCACTCGTAGGCCAAAGCCTTGGTGAAGCCGTGAATGCCCGATTTGGCGGCCGCGTAGTTCACTTGTCCGTACTGACCGGCCTGCCCGTTTACCGAGCCTATGTTGACGATGCGCCCGAACCCCCGGTCACGCATGCCGCTGATTACCGCATGGCTCATGTTGTAGCATGAACTCAGGTTGGTCTGTATAACTGCCTGCCACCGGTCCGGCGTCATCTTGTGCATGACCCCGTCCCGGGTAATTCCGGCGTTGTTCACCAGAATATCCACAGGACCGAGTTCGGCCTCGACCTCCCGGACGCCACGCTCGCACGCCTCAAAGTCGCTGACGTCCCACTTGAATGTGGCGATCCCGTTGCGCTCGGTGAACTCCTTGGCCGCCTCGTCGTTACCATGGTAGATCGCCGCAACGGTACAACCCTTTTGCTTCAAATCAACACCAATTTGCTCGCCTATACCCCGGGTTCCACCGGTCACAATTGCAACTCGTCCCATATCCCATCCCTCCTGATCTGTAAGCGACCGCCCCAATCGCGTGTCGCATCGAATCCAAGTTGGCTAAAAAAGGCCTGCACCTTGGATGGCACGCGGACATCGACCAGACGTGCAGCCATCCACTGTGCCTTGTGTCGTGATGACGACATTCCAGCCGGGCGGACTTTAGCACACTCCGATCGGGAGTCGGCTTGACCCTATATCAACATTTGCAGGAGGCGCGGCGCAGGCGCAAAGATGGCGGAAGGCCGTTGATCGGTTTGTTTAGAAGACTGTCAAATTGAGCCGTTCGAAGCGAAAATTTGTGGGGGGCGGATAGCCCTGCTATTCGCCTCGCCCGATAAACTGATTTGATTCGCCCCCGATGAATTTTCGCTTCGAACGGTTCAATCCGACAGACTCCTAGACGTCTCGGTTCAGGCCCTGCTCGTCGGCCTCCGCCCGGTCAAGTTCTGATTCCATGTCATCACGGGCTTCACTCTCCCGCGCTGCCTCTTCCTTGCGCTTGATCATGTAGCGTGAGGCAATGACTCCGACCTCAAAAAGCAACCATACCGGTATCGCCAGCAGAGTTTGCGAGATGATATCCGGCGGCGTCAGCAGCATGCCCAGCACAAAGGCGCCGACGATCACATAGGGGCGTTTCTCACGCAGAGATTCGGGCGTAGTCACCCCCACCATCACCAACAGGACGGTTGCAACCGGCACTTCGAAAGCGAGGCCGAAGGCGAAAAAGATCGTGATTACGAAATCCAGGTAGCGGCTGATGTCGGTCATGACCTCGACGCCTTCCGGCGCCACACCGACTAAAAAGCCAAACACCAACGGGAACACAACAAAGTAGGCGAACGCCATTCCAGCGTAGAAAAGCACGGTGCTGGATACCAGCAAAGGCATGACCAGGCGCTGCTCGTGTTTGTACAGACCCGGCGCAACGAAGGCCCAGAGTTGGTACAAGGTCCAGGGGATGGTCAGGAACAGCGCCAGAAACAACGTCAGTTTGAACGGCGTGAGAAACGGTGAGGCCACGTCAATGGCGATCATGCTGCTGGATTCGGGCAGATGGGCAAGCAGGGGTCCGGCCAGAATCGAGTACACGTGGTTGGCGAACGGCGCCAACACCAGAAAAACCACCAAGACTGCGCCCACGATGCGCAAGATCCGGTCACGCAACTCGATCAGATGCGCGACAAACGGCTGCTCCCGGTCATTGATCTGCGCCACGGGAGTCAGTCGTCCTTGGCCGTTTGCTGCGGGGCAAGTTCATCCTTGGGGAGCGGCGAATCAGCCGCAGGTGCCTCTACACGCGCCGTTTTTGGCGCTGTGGGCGCAACCGTGGATTGAAACGAGGACACCTCGGATTTCAGCTCGTCGCCCGCACTCTTTATTTCCCCCGCCATCTTGCGCAGATCGTCGATCGCGTTGCCAGTCAGGCTGCCTTTCAGCTCGTCGGCCCGTAACTCGCGGTCCACCTCCGCCTTGACATCCGATATCATCCGCCGCCCCTTGTTGACCCACGCGCCCAGGGTTCGGGCCAGCTTCGGCAGCCGCTCCGGACCGACCACCACCAGCGTGACCAGCATGATCAGCGAGATTTCCCAAAAACCAATATCGAACATGTGCGATCAGGTAACTCAGGCTTTGTCTTTCTCGCGGGTCACCTCGCCGTCGATGACCTGCCCTTCATCGTGCTTGAGCTTCTCCTCGCCGTCGGCCGGCCCATCACCACCGTCCTTCACCGACTCGCGAAAGCTCTTCACGGCAGAGCCCAGATCGCCGCCCAGATTGCGCAAACGCTTGGCTCCGAACAACAGCAGAACGATCAACAATATGATCAAAAGCTGCCAGATGCTGATACCCATTTCTCACCTCACTTTCGATTGTTCTGTAGTGGCGCGCTCTGCCTTCTCGTCATGCCCCGAAATACCGAGGCGACGCCCCAGCTCGTCCAGGACCGCATCCGGCCCGAGACCCTGATGCGCCAACATGACCAGGGTGTGAAACCATAGATCCGCGGTTTCATAGACCAACTTGGAGGGATCGCATCCCTTGGCCGCGATCACCGTCTCGGTTGCCTCTTCACCAACCTTCTTCAGGATGGCATCCAGACCTTTCGCATACAGGGCGGCTACGTATGAGTGCTCCGGGTCCTGACCCTTGCGCGCCTCTAGGATCTGGCCCAGTTGGCGCAGGATATCACTACTCGACGCATTTCCATTCATCAAACAGGCTGCTCTCGCATAACCGACGGAAACACCTACAGGCGCACGGTGATGCCGTGCTGTGCCATCCGGCTCTTGGCTTCGGCGATGGTGTACTCGCCGAAATGGAAAATGCTCGCAGCCAAAACGGCATCTGCCCTGCCTTGGACAACGCCTTGCACCAAATGATCCAGGTTGCCCACACCGCCGGAGGCAATGACCGGAACCGGCACAGCATCGCTCACTGCGCGGGTCAGACCCAGATCAAAACCGATTTTGGTGCCATCCCGGTCCATGCTCGTGAGTAGGATCTCACCGGCCCCGTACTCGGCCATTCGCCGGGCCCACTGCACCGCATCGATGCCAGTGGGGCGCCGCCCACCATGGGTAAACACCTCCCAACCGGCCCCAGAATCAGTGCGGCTGATCTGCTTGGCGTCGACCGCGACCACGATGCACTGATTGCCGAAGTGTTGCGCCGCTTCGCGGACGAGGTTCGGGTCATTGACCGCCGCAGTGTTGATGGACACTTTGTCGGCGCCCGCGTTCAGCATTCGGCGAACGTCGGCCACACTGCGGATACCGCCACCCACTGTCAGCGGGATGAATACCTCGCCGGCAACCCGTTCCACCATATGGACCATGGTCTCACGGTTATCGGAACTGGCCGTGATATCCAGGAACGTGATCTCATCGGCGCCCTGCTCATTGTAGCGGCGGGCCACTTCCACCGGGTCACCCGCATCCCGGATATCCACAAAATTCACACCCTTGACCACCCGCCCCGCGTCCACATCCAGGCAGGGGATAATGCGCTTGGCCAGCGCCATGTCAGCCGTTGCCGGCCGAATGGTTGTCAACCAGGGCCTGGGCTTCGGCAAGATCCAGGGTTCCCTCATACAAAGCCCGGCCCAGAATGGCGCCTTCGATGCCTTCGTCCTGTACCGCGCACAGAGCGCGGATGTCGGCCAGATCGGTAATACCGCCAGACGCAATGACCGGAATCGACACGGCCTGGGCCAACGCCACTGTTGCGTCCACATTGACGCCCCGCATCATTCCATCGCGTCCGATGTCGGTGTAGACAATGGCGCAGACGCCATCGCGCTCGAAACGTTGCGCCATGTCAATGACGTCGTGTCGGGACAGCTTGGACCATCCCTCCACCGCCACCTTGCCGTCCCGGGCATCCAACCCGACTATGATGTGTTCCGGGTACTGGAGACAGAAATCATTGACTTGGTGGGGGTCACGGACCGCCTTGGTGCCCAGAATCACGTATTGGACACCCGCGTTCAGGTAAGCCTCTATGGTCTCTTCATCACGAATGCCACCACCGACCTGCACCGGCACCTGAGGGAAGTGCTCGGAAATGCGGTGGATCACCTCGGCATTGACCGGCTGTCCGTCGAATGCCCCGTTGAGGTCCACAATGTGCAGACGCCGGGCACCGGCATCAACCCACTTCTGCGCCACCGCCACCGGGTCATCGGAATACACTGTGGCATCGTCCATCCGGCCTTGACGCAGCCGCACGCAATGGCCGTCTTTGAGATCGATAGCAGGTATCAGCAACATCTGGGCAGTCTCTCAGGCAGTTGACGGGCTCAATCGGGATGCCAGGCGATGAAATTTCGCAGCAGACGCAGACCGTCGCGTGCGCTTTTCTCGGGATGAAACTGCACCGCGAACACGTTATCGCGCGCCAGCGCGGCGGCAAACTGAAATCCATACTCGGTGGTGCCGACGATGGACTCGCGCCCGCTCGGGCGAAGATAGTAACTGTGCACGAAGTAAAACCATGCGTCCTGACCAATACCGTGCCAAAGCGGGTGGTCCATCGCCTGGTGCACCCGATTCCAGCCCATGTGCGGGATCTTGAGCACCACCCCGTCATCGCTGAGTTCCGGGGGAAACCGAACCACCTCACCGGCAAACACGCCGAGGCCCTCGACCCCACCGTTCTCTTCGCTGAAATCCATCAGGAACTGGGGGCCCAGACACATGCCGAAAAACGGCTTCTCCGCCGCCGCGCGGCTCAGCTCGGGAATCAGATGGTAGCGCTCAAGCGCGCGTCGACACATGCCGATCGCACCCTGCCCAGGGAACACCACGCGCTCTGCCTCACGGATCACTGCCGGATCCTGGGTAACCGCGATGGTCCGCCCCGGCGCCACATGCTCCAAAGCCCGTCGCACCGAATGCAGGTTACCCATGCCATAGTCCACGACAGCGATCGCCGACATCAATCACAAGCCTCTACACGGTTTCCGAGTCCTGGAAACAGCAACCTATGCCAGGTTACCGAATTCTGGCCACGCGATGGACTGTTTCGGCCGTCGCGGGCCACCGAGCCGGTCGCTCGAAAGTCTGACTGGCGCTTGCGGTGCTGCATGATACTCGTCATCTGGGTAATTGATGGTGGCGCAGCGGTTTTCAGAGGCTACCCTTGGTCGAAGGCGTCACCCCGGCCATCCGCGGATCGTGCTCCACCGCCATGCGAAGCGCACGCCCGAAGGCCTTGAATACGGTCTCGATCACATGGTGGGTGTTGGCCCCCCGCAGGGTGTCGATGTGCAGCGTCACCTGCGCGTGATTGACAAAGCCCTGAAAAAACTCACGGAACAAATCCACGTCGAATCCACCCACCGAAGCCCGCGGAAAACTGACATGCATCTGTAGGCCCGGGCGGCCTGAGAAATCGATCACCACGCGCGAGAGGGCCTCATCCAGTGGCACATAGGCATGCCCATAGCGCCGAATGCCGCGCTTGTCGTCCAAGGCTCGAGCGAATGCCTGACCCAGCGTGATGCCGATGTCCTCAACCGTATGGTGATCGTCAATGTGGCGATCCCCCTCGGCCTCGATCGACAGGTCGACCATACCGTGGCGTGCCACCTGATCAAGCATGTGTTCCAAAAAAGGCACACCGGTTCGAAACTCGGACTGGCCAACGCCGTCGAGGTCCAGCCGGATGCGGATCTGGGTCTCTAGAGTACGTCGTTCGACGCTCGCGCTGCGGTTGGACATGAACGTTACGGCTGAGAAGCGGGTGGACACGTACTTTATCACTAAGTGTTTATGAATCCGATACTGGCCTATGCTATCAACCGCTGGGGTTGCATTGATTTGGATCAACGAATTTGCTGGAATAGGAATGTCCGACTGCGGACGGGGATCACCATGGCCGAACCACATAACACCAACCGCGAGCAGGCCAAAGTCGTCGATCTCGCCAGCGTCCAGGCCGCCTGTAACGGCTGCAGCATGCGGCAGCTTTGTTTGCCCATGGGGGTGGATCAGGTCGATCTGCATCGCTTGGACGAAATCATCCGCCGCAGTCGACCCATGCAGCGCGGCAAGCACGTGTTCCGTCTGGGTGATCAGTTCCATGCGATTTACGCGATCCGCTCCGGCAGTGTGAAGACCTACACCATGACGGACGCCGGCAGCGAACAGATCACCGGCTTCCATCTCCCTGGCGAATTGATCGGGCTCGACGCCATCGCAACCGGCGCGCATCCCTGCGGCGCAAAGGCACTGGAAACGGCGACTGTCTGCGAGCTGCCGTTCCTGCAACTGGAGGAACTGGCGGTTCAAGTCCCCAGTCTGCAGCACCAGTTGCTGCGCTTGATGAGCAAGGAGATCCTGTCCGACGGCGAGTTGCTGACTCTTCTCGGTAAGAAATCGGCCGAGGAGCGACTGGCTGCCCTGATTTTCAGCCTATCGATGCGGTTCAAAGAGCGCGGCTTTTCACCCAATGAGTTCCGACTGTCCATGTCACGCAACGACATCGCCGACTACCTGGGTTTAGCGGTTGAAACGGTCAGTCGGCTATTCACACGGTTCCAGCAGCAGGGGCTGATTGACGTACAGAACAAGCAGGTCACGATCCGGGACCATGACCGCTTGAAAGAACTGGCCGGTTCAAGCGCCGAGGATCGCGCCCCACAAGTGCGCGCTTAAGCCCGGCACGCTCCGACGGCCTGCACCCTGGCCGATTTCCGAACCACGGACCGCAACCCGGCGTTTATTGACCTGTGTCATTTCGCCGCAGCCCCACGCTCAGCATAGTGAGCGCCGATCATCTCAACCGATGGCTGATGGTTGGCGTGCGTTTCGGGCATATCCCTGCTGAGCGCGCCAGGCCGATCAGCATTGAGTAAAGTTGAAACCCGGGGACGATCGGCCGGTCAAACAAATCGCGACTCAATCGAGCACGAGCTGGGCGAGTACCGAACCGTGAGGAGAGGTAAGGAAAGTTTATGGACTCTCAACTAACGTACAACTACAAGGTCATACGCCAGTTCACCATCATGACGGTGGTCTGGGGCATCGTGGGCATGACCGTGGGGGTGCTGATCGCCGCCCAGCTCGCCTGGCCTGTCCTGAATTTCGATCTACCCTGGCTGACATACAGCCGTCTGCGGCCACTGCACACCAACGCAGTGATCTTCGGATTTGGCGGCTGCGCATTGTTCGCCACCTCGCTTTACGTGGTGCAGCGAACTTGCCAGACGCGCCTGATCAGCGACAAGCTGGCGGCCTTCGTGTTCTGGGGATGGGTCGTGGTCATTCTGCTGGCCGCCATTACCCTTCCATTGGGCATCACGACCAGTAAGGAGTATGCCGAACTGGAATGGCCCATCGACCTGCTGATCACGGTGGTTTGGGTGGCCTACGCCGTTTTGTTTTTCGGCACCATCATGAAGCGCCGAACCCCTCACATTTATGTGGCCAACTGGTTTTTCGGCGCGTTCATCCTGACCGTCGCCGTGTTGCATGTGGTCAACAGTGCCGAACTGCCGGTGAGCTTGTGGAAGTCGTACTCGGTCTACCCCGGCGCCATCGATGCCATGGTGCAGTGGTGGTACGGCCATAATGCGGTGGGCTTCTTCCTGACGGCAGGCTTCCTGGGCATCATGTACTACTTTGTGCCCAAACAGGCCGGGCGCCCGGTTTATTCCTACCGACTGTCCGTGGTGCACTTCTGGGCCCTGATTTCGCTGTACATGTGGGCCGGGCCGCACCACCTCCATTACACCGCTCTGCCCAACTGGGCCCAGTCCATCGGCGTGGTGTTCTCGCTGATGCTGCTGGCGCCCTCCTGGGGTGGCATGATCAACGGCGTAATGACACTGTCAGGCGCCTGGTACAAGCTGCGCTCCGATCCGATCCTGCGCTTCATGATTGTGTCTCTGTCCTTTTACGGCATGTCCACGTTCGAAGGTCCGATGATGTCGATCAAGACGGTCAACGCGCTCTCCCATTACACCGACTGGACCATCGGTCACGTGCACTCAGGCGCCCTCGGTTGGGTGGGACTGATCACGATAGGCGCCGTTTATGCGCTGATCAAGCCGCTGTTCAATCGTGAGTTCTACAGCGTCAAACTGATCGAAGTGCACTTCTGGGTAGCCACCATCGGCATCGTGCTTTACATCGCCGCCATGTGGATCGCCGGCGTCATGCAGGGCCTGATGTGGCGCGCGGTGAACAGCGATGGCACGCTGACATACAGCTTTGTTGAATCCTTGGAAGCCACCCACCCCTACTACGTGGTGCGGCTGCTGGGCGGCGCCCTGTTTCTGCTGGGCATGTTTGTGATGGCGTGGAACCTCTACAAGACGCTGGGGCGCAGCACCGAAACCGCACCCAGCACCGCAGCACAAACGGCCTGAGGGGAGACCAATCGATGAGTCATGAACGCGTAGAGACCAACATCGGCCTGATGGCAGTCCTGGTGCTGCTGGTGATCAGCGTTGCCGGCCTGGCCGAGATCCTGCCACTGTTCTACATAAAGGACACCACAGAACCGGTGGAAGGACTGGAACCGTTGACGGCGCTGCAGCTGGAAGGGCGGGATATTTATATTCGGGAAGGATGCAACGCCTGCCACTCACAGATGGTGCGCCCATTCCGGGCGGAAACCGAGCGATACGGCCACTACTCGGTCGCCGGCGAATTTGTCTACGATCACCCCTTTCTTTGGGGATCGAAGCGGACCGGACCGGACCTGGCGCGGGTGGGTGGACGCTACAGTGATGATTGGCATCGGGTGCATCTGATCAATCCGCGCGATGTGGTGCCCGAGTCGAACATGCCGGGCTATCCATGGCTGGCCGAGCGCACGCTGGACGGTGACGATACCGCCACCAAACTCAGCACCCTGCGGACCCTGGGAGTGCCCTATACCGATGCCGACATCGAGGGCGCGTCACAGTCCGTGGCCGGTAAAAGCGAACTTGATGCGCTGGTGGCCTATCTTCAAAACCTGGGTACGGTCGTGTCGATCCGGAGGTAGACAGTGGACGTAGTAACGCTTCGGACGATTACGACCCTCGCCCTGTTCGCCGCCTTCATTGGGGTGTGCGTCTGGGCCTGGAGCAGGAAACGCAAGAAACGCTTTGAGGACGCCGCCAATCTGCCATTTGCAGACGATGACGTCGCCAACCGTTCGGCAAAGCGCTGAGGAGGACACAGAATTATGAGCTCCGGAATGCATTGGTGGATTGTGTTGCTGGTGGTTGGCAACACCTTGGGCATGTGGTGGTTGATCTGGTGGGCGTCACGCCCCAGGACAGGTGAGGCGGCCGTAGGCGACGTGACCGGCCACACCTGGGACGACGATCTTCAGGAGTACAACAACCCGTTGCCGAGGTGGTGGTTGTGGCTGTTCTATATCACCATAGGGTTCACCGCCATCTATCTGGCGGTGTATCCGGGTCTAGGCAAATTCGGCGGGCTGTTCGGTTGGAGCCAGGAAAGCCAGTATCAGACCGAGGTGGATCGTGCTGAGGACACCTATGGTCCGATCTTCGCCAGCTATGCCGGACAGGATATCGAGGTGCTGTCCAAGGACCCAGAGGCCCTGCAGGTGGGTCAACGACTGTACGTAACCTACTGCGCTCAGTGCCATGGATCGGATGCGAAGGGCGCCCGCGGCTTCCCCAACTTGTCGGACACGGTATGGAACTGGGGCGGCACGCCGGAGGCTATTAAAACCAGTATCCTCCAGGGTCGCATGGGGGTCATGCCTCCGTTCGGTCCAGTACTGGGTGAGGAAGGCACGGAAAACGTCGCCCACTATGTGGTGAGCCTCAGCGGGCGCGAATCGGATGCCACCAAGGCCGCCGCTGGTAAAGCCCTGTTCGATACCCAGTGCGTGGCCTGCCACATGCCCGACGGGACCGGCAACCAGGCACTTGGGGCACCCAATCTGACCGATGATGTCTGGCTTTACGGAGGTTCATTGAAGACCGTAATAGCAACCCTTACAGGCGGCCGCAACGGTCAGATGCCAGCCCATCAGCAGTTCCTGGGCGATGACAAATCGCACGTGATTGCAGCCTACATCTACGGCCTGTCGCAGCCGAAATAGTCAACCATCCGCCGTTGGGGCAGCCTGTTTGCCTCAACGGCTCGGGTCCGATTGACGATCGTCATCGGCCACGCATATCCACCGCTGCTAAGCTCATGTCCGGTGCAGGCGATAATGGCTTTGCACCAACCGTTACGTTGTCGGCGCACCGATCCAGGCGAGGCACAGCATATGTCCAGCATACCCGTCATTCAAAGATTCGTTTCCGTGTTGTGGCCCTCGTTCCTGATGGCAGGGGCGGCCACCGTTGTGCTGGCCACCGCCCTAGACCCGCTGGAACTGGGCCGCTGCCTGGGCGCCGAATCGATCGATCGCGTCGGTGCCTACTCGGTGGGGTTTTTTTTCCTGTGGTTGCTGACAATGTCCTCATCGTTGCTCACCCTGTATTTCCAGCGCCCTTGTCATACGCCGGTGGAACGACCCTTCGCCGACGACGTCTGATAGGGACATGCGGGCCGTTTGTTTTTTGACGCATCGCGATGTCGGACAGATAACGACCCGGCAATATTCGCGCATTATTTAGCCACAGCCGGACGCGGTAACCTCCCGATCGTTCACCGCGTTTCCAAAGAGACCGATTATGAACTCGCAAACCAAGCCCGACGGTACATCGGCGACCGCGGGTGAGCCGATATCGTTCTATGCCAAGGCGGACAAGATCCATCCGCGTGAGGTGTCCGGCCGCTTTGCGCGGCTCCGAGTATTGGCCGTACTGGTGCTGCTGGGTTTGTACTACCTCGTCCCCTGGATCTCGTGGGGTGGCCGCCAGGCCGTACTGTTCGACCTTCCGGCGCGCAAATTCTACATCTTCGGGCTGACGCTCTGGCCTCAGGACTTCTTCTATCTCGCCATTCTCCTGATCATTGCCGCGCTTTCTCTGTTCTTTTTCACCGCCCTGGCCGGACGCCTTTGGTGCGGTTTCGCCTGTCCCCAGACGGTCTGGACCGAGGTCTTCATCTGGATAGAACGGATGGTTGAAGGGCGTCGCAATCAGCGCATCAAACTGGACAAGTCTGCGTGGAGCAGGCGCAAGCTGCGGCTCAAGATTCTTAAGCACGGCATCTGGATCGCGTTCGCGCTGTACACCGGATTCACCTTCGTCGGCTATTTCACGCCCATTAAGGAGCTTGGAGCCGAACTCGCCCGCTTCAGCCTGGGCCCCTGGGAAACATTCTGGGTACTGTTCTACGGCTTCGCCACCTACGGCAATGCCGGCTGGATGCGTGAGCAGGTCTGCATCTACATGTGCCCCTATGCACGCTTTCAGAGCGCAATGTTCGACAAAGACACATTGATCATTTCCTATGACAGCGCGCGCGGCGAGCCGCGCGGTTCTCGCCGCAAAGACGCTGATCTCAAAGCCAGCGGACTCGGTGACTGTGTGGACTGCAAAGCCTGCGTGCAGGCGTGCCCCACGGGTATAGACATTCGCAACGGGCTTCAGTATCAGTGCATCGGCTGTGCTGCATGCATCGATGTCTGCGACGAGATAATGGATAAAATGGGCTACCAACGCGGCCTGGTGCGCTACACCACGGAAAATGCCCTCGAACATCAGCAAACCCATGTCCTGCGTCCCCGCATGTTCGTCTACGCCGGAATACTGTTGCTGCTGGTCAGCGGTCTGAGCTACGCGGTGCTGAACCGTACACCGCTCGAGCTGGGCGTCATCCGCGATCGCAACAGCCTGTATCGGGAAACGGGAAACGGATTGATAGAGAACGTGTATACGCTGAAACTGCTCAACATGGACGAGGCCGACCATCGTTACACCATTTCGGCATCCGGCCTGCCCGAAATGGAGCTGGTGATGGACGCAGAGGAGATATCGGTTCCCAGTGGGGCGATACTGAATGTGCCCGTCAGCGTCCGCATCGATCCCGAGGATCTGCGCACTTCCAGCAGCGAGATCGAGTTTCAACTGCAGTCGGTGGACCAGCCGAATCTGAATACGCGCTCCAAGGCGCGCTTTATCGGACCCGCGCCGCGATGAACACCAATCGATGCGCCACCGCTTCGCTGCCCCGGGGGAACCAATTATGTTGAGTCCGACCGAGTCCACACCCTGGTATCGTCAGTTCTGGCCCTGGGTGCTGATTGCTCTGCCCGGAACGGTGGTGATCGCCTCTTTGGTGACCATCGGCATTGCCCTGGACCAGCCTGACGGTCTTGTGGTGGACGACTATTACAAGGAGGGCCTCGCCATAAACCGTCTCATTGCACGGGACGAAGCGGCGGCCCGCTACGCAATGGCGGCGGAACTGACACTGCAAGAGAGTTTCGGCACGGTCCGGCTGAGTGGCGAACCGGCGCAGATGCCCGCGGCACTGACCCTGCGAGTGCTACACGCAACCATGGACGGACAGGATCAAATCGTGCAACTGGTCCCCACCGCCGATGGCCGCTTCACGGCACCCATCGAACCTATGGGCCCGGGTCGATGGGACATTCAAATCGAGGCGGACGACTGGCGACTGACCGGAAGCCTTGACCGTCCCGGCTTGGAGACACTGATCCTCGCTCCAACCACTTCCCCTATCAACTGAGGCGGCACGCCCAGCACGAACACACCGGGCGACCGGAATCCACAAGGGAATGCGCGATTCATCAAATTTGGAGCCAGAACGTCACCGGGCCATCGTTGACCAGGCCCACCTGCATGTTCGCACCAAACCGGCCGGCGGCCACATCCGGATAGACGGTCCGCGCATGATCAACCAGATGATTGAATAACCCCTCAGCCAGTTCCGGCATCGCCGCGCTCGAGAAGCCCGGGCGAAGTCCCTTGCGGGTATCCGCAGCAAGCGTGAACTGGGGCACAAGGAGCAAACCGCCGGCCACGTCGCGCAAGGACAGATTCATGCGCCCTTGATCATCGTTGAACACACGGTAAGCCAGCATCTTGTCCAGCAGGCGAACGGCCTTCGCTTCAGTGTCGCCCCGCTCCATGCCAACCAGCACCACCAGACCATGGCCAATCTCGCCGAACCGTTCGCCATCGATCTCAACGTACGCCGAGGGCACCCTCTGCAGCAAACCAATCAAGAAAGATCCCGGGCCATGTCCATGGTCGCCTTGACCAGGGCCTGGCGTGTGCCCTCTTCACTGGCCGCATGACCTGCTTCTGAAATGATATGCATCGCGCTCCCTGGCCATACGGCATGCAGCTCAAAAACCTGATCCAGCGGACAAACAACATCGTAGCGCCCATGCACCATCACACCCGGAATACCCGCCAGACGCGCGGCATCGCGTATGATCTGATTGGGTTCCAGAAAACAACCGTGGGCAAAGTAGTAGGCTTCGATGCGGGCCAGGCTCAGCGCCCGATGAGTTTCGCCGAAATGCCCGACGACAGTGTCATTGGGCCGCAGACACGAGATCTTGCCCTCATAAACCGACCAGGCGCGCGCCGCTCTAAGTCGCTCCAATTCGTTGCTGTCCGTAAGCCGGCGGTGGTAGGCCGCAACCATGTCTTCGCGTTCATTGGGCGGTATCAACGCTTCAAACTCCAACCACGCGTCGGGAAACAAACGCCGAGCACCGTTTCGGTAGAGCCACTCAATCTCCTGAGGGCGGCCGAGGAAAAGCCCGCGCAAGATGAGCCCGGCAACCCGTTCTGGATGGGTCTCGGCGTAGACCAGGCCCAGGGTGGATCCCCAGGACCCTCCAAACACCACCCAGCGATCGACGCCAAGATGCCTGCGAATGGCCTCCATGTCCTCCACCAGGTCCCAGGTGGTGTTGTCCTGCAAAGCAGCGTGGGGCCGTGATCGGCCGCAGCCACGCTGATCGAACAATACGATGCGGTAGATCGTGGGATCGAAGAATCGTCGGTGCACCGGGTCGCAACCCGCGCCCGGCCCGCCATGCAGAAACAGCACGGGCTGGCCATCTGGATTGCCGCACTCTTCCACGTTAAGTACGTGAACGTCTCCAACCGGAAGCGCATGGTTCGCGTACGGCACAATGTCGGGATAGAGATCTCGCATGGCGTCCGTCGTTGGGTGGGTTGCTGGCCAGTGTACTGCGCCACACCACCCAATGCATTCAGGTAATCAGCCGTCCAGTTGAAGCATGCTTGTGCAGTGAGTCAGGGCAAGCTGAACGTAAGAGATTTCTTACTCCAATCGAAGAGTATTCTGACCTTCAAAGGCGAAGATTTGCGCATCGGAAGCGCGCCTGGCTTGTGTCAACCTGTAGATGAAGGAGCAGGGACGTCCAGGGATTGGACACTTTAACCCGCTTGGAGCAGTGGCCTTTACACGGAATGAATGGCACTCCCGAAAGCAGTCTTCTTGCGGCTTTGCGGTGCCGACAACCTCCAGGATGAGGTTTGACCGTATCTACCAATCACCTTGCCAATCAGTTTTGGCTGCACCTTTACGGCGGGCATCATGCCCGCCGATTTCTAATTAAAAACAAACGTCTAAATCACGTCGACATGATACACACCCGGCCCGACGCCAGGGTTCTCGTTCGGACAAGGCGCGGATGATAACGTGTTTGGGATGTTGCGGCCCGCATTGACCGGGAAATCGCTCTGATCCGATCCCGCGCTGCTTGCTACAGACGAGCGACAGCAGTGCGTTGTCGGCAAATCGGATATATCTGACCCACTTCAGAGAATTCTGGTTCCAACGGCTGCGGTCGATGGGCCTATCGCACCTGCCTGCGGGCCCTACGCCACAGCTGCGTTGCGCCTCGCCGGTTAGCAGCAAGCCAGCCATACGCCTCTCAATCACCTCCGGGAATGCGAAGATTACGGAGCGACCGCACCAACACGCTAGAGAATCAGATCCGTGGCTGCCCCTATGTCAGCGCAGACCCGAGCGCCCCTGGCGCCAACCCTGAACTCATCCCCATCTCGATACTTGCCAGTTCGCACCAGAATCGCTTGGAGTCCCGCATCAAGGGCACCCCGAACATCCACCTCGTAGTCATCACCCAACATGACCACCTCGTCGAGATCCACATCCATAGTCGCCGCAGCCAGGCGAAAAAAGGCCGGAGAGGGTTTCCCGAGCACTTGCACCGGCGCACCAGCAGCATAACTCAGGGCTTTGGCGAAGGGTCCGGCATCGAGGCTGAGCCCGTCGGGTTCCCGGTAGTAGCGATCGGTACCCATGACCAGCAACGGTGCACCCGTGATCAAAATGCGAAATGCGGTGTTGAGATTCTCATAGGTAAACGCATGACCGGCATCACCCAGCAAAACCGCGTTGGGCGAAGACCCGGACAGATCCCCGAGTTCCTCCTGCAGGTTTGGATGAATCAGCAGGTGGGGTATCAGGCCCTCCCGGGTGACAAAAGCCCGGGCCACGTTGGCTGGGGTAAAAACGTCCTCTGTATCCACGTCAAAACCCAGGCGCAGCAACTGTTGCACGATTCGTCGCCGTGGCAGCCGCGTAACATTGGTGATGAACTTCACCCCCACCCCCGCTGCACGAAGGCTGATCAGGGCATCCTGAGCACCGGGCACCGCCCGGTCACCGACGTAAAGCACACCGCTGAGGTCGCACAGGACCGCGCGAATCATCACCGTCCTCCAAAGGTCACAGGCCCGGGCGGGCCGTGCGCGACAACCGGCCGGCTTCTTGAGTATAGATGGCGGCCCAACGGTTACCGGCGGAAGCACGATTGCGATTCGGCCATTGCGCGGCAATCTTCGATGCGGCGCGGTCCGCGGCAGGCACGAACCAGACGGTGTGATTGACACCTGGGGTGAGCTGGCTCGGTAGCATAAAGCGAGCGTTTTCACCACCTGTCGCCGGATACCAGCGGGTGAGTTGGATTTGATTCGCCCCCCTGGGACACCATCGTTCACCCGGGGGGCTTACCCTCCTGGAGAGACCCAAACTGGGCCGTCCGACCCCGCATACGGTCGAGCCGGTGGGTGATGCTTTCGTTTACCGACAGCACCGCCGGCACGAAAAACAGGACAATAAAGGTGGTGAAGGCCAGCCCAAAGGAAATTGAAACCGCCATGGGTATCAAAAACTGCGCCTGCAAAGACGTTTCGAACAGCAGCGGCGTCAGCCCGCCGATGGTGGTCAACGAGGTCAGCAAAACCGCACGCAGCCGTTGGCAGGCCGCTTCGATTATGGCCTCCTGAACAATCATGCCGTCCTGTCGTAACTGCCGGTAAAAAGTCACCAGCACGATTGAATCGTTTATGACGATGCCAGACAGCCCGAACATGCCAAACATGGACAGGATAGTGAGTTTTATACCCATCACATAGTGGCCCACGATGGCCCCCACAAGGCCCAGTGGAATGGCCAGCATCACCACGATGGGCCAGCTATAGGACGCGAAGACCCAGGCCAGAATGAGGTATATGAACGCCAGGGCGAACAGGGCGCCGCGGCGCATGTCTGCCATTGTCTCCGCCTGATCCGCCGCACGCCCCTCAAAGCTGTAACGTACGCCATAGCGTGTCACCAATTCGGGTAACACCGAGGCTTCCAGGCTGGCCAGCACGTCGTCACTGCTGGTGATTTGGGCATCCACATCCCCTGAAACCTGCACCGCCAGCTTGCCGTCGGCATGACGTATCGCTTCAAAACCACGTCGTGTTTCGAAATAGACTGCACTGGACAATGGAATCGAACCGCCCGCACCCAGGCTCACATTCAGGCTGTCCAGACTGGCCAGGCTGTTCTGCTCGGCGTCGGGCAACGATACCCGAACCTCGACCTCCTCCTCCCCATCCTGAAAGATCTGGACCAGGCTGCCGTCGTAGGCCGAACGTAGCTGTCGACCCACGGCCTCGACTGTCAACCCCATGGCTTCGGCCTGCGGCGTCAGCCGATAGATGTACTGCTCACGGCCATAGGGTGTATCGTCTTCGATGGCACTGACGCCATCAAAGGTCTGCAGCGTCTCAGCCAGTTCCAGGGCGGCGCGCTTCACCCGCTCGGCATCCTCTCCTGCCAGGCGCACTTCGATATCGCGCCCCGGCGGACCCGCCTGGCGCGGAAAAATCGCAAACGTCTCCAGCCCTGCCGGCCTGCTTACCCGTGCCTGCCAGGCGCGGATGAACTCGTTCAGCCTTACTTCGCGGGTATCAGACGCAGTCAACTCCACGACCATGGAGCCAAACTGTTCCCCCTCCTGGGTGGTACTGCCACCGCCCAGGGTCACTTTGCCCAGACGGGTCTTGGCTGCCACAACCAGATCACCGCCGAACTCGACCTCTGTCTCGGCCAGGGTCTGCTCAAGATGTCCCATGAACCTGGCCACTCGATTGGCATCGGTGCCAGAAACAAAGGCCGCACTTGCATTGATTATGCTCCCCTCCGGTACCGGGAAGAACGTGAACCCCACGCGGCCTCCCGCCAACAGGCCAAAGGTGAGAATCAACGAACCCAGCGCGGCCGCAATTGTGGTCCAGCGATAAGCCACGGCCCGAGTCACCAGAGGCCGGAACACGCGATCCCGGAACGCAAAAAAACGCCCATCCAGCCAGGCACGCAGCCGGCCTGGTTGCGCGTGGTGCATCTTGTGAAAGCTGTGTCGGAGATGACCCGGCAAGATCAGAAAGCTCTCCACCAGGGAAGCCAGAATGACGCAAACAATGATCAGGGGAATGTCGAAGATGATATTTCCGATGACCCCACCGACCGACATGATGGGCACGAAAGCAGCGATGGTGGTGAGCGATGAGGCGCTGACCGGGGCCAGCATTCGGCGCGCCCCGCCCTCGGCCGCCTCGAGGCTCCGTTCACCGCCCTGATAGTGCGCAAGCGCATCCTCACCTACAACGATGGCATCGTCGACGATAATGCCAAGCGCCATAATCAGCGCGAACAAGCTGATCATGTTGATGCTGCCACCCAACACATAGAGCACACCGAGTGTGGCCATGAACGAGACCGGAATCCCGATCGCAACCCAGATCGCCACCCGCGCGTTGAGGAACAGAAACAATATCCCGACCACCAGAACCAGGCCGCCGCCGCCGTTCTTCAGCAACAGGCCCAGACGATCACGGATGAGCTGCCAGGATTGATCGAACACATGAAGCTCGATGCCGGGTGGAAGCTGTGGCCGGGCCTGCTCGGCCCACTGCTGGAGTATGCGTGCCGAATCCAGTGCATCGGCCGCCTCCGAGCGCAACAGATGCAATTCGACTGCGGGTTGGCCACGAAACGTGATCCGCACTTCCCGGTCCTGGGGCCGTCTTTCGATTTGCGCTACGTCACCCAGGGTGATGCGGCGCCCCTGTTCGTCGGCCTTCAGCGTCAGTCTGGCGAATCCCGCTACGTCTCGTCGCTGATCCAAACTGCGAAGCTGGCGCGCGGTGTCCTGCTGGCCGACAGATCCAGCAGGCAGGTCCTGGCTCAACTGGGCAACCCGTCCTGCCACTTCGCTGAACGACATGCCTATCTCCTCCAGGACCGCGCTGGGGATCTGGATCGCGATCTCCTCCTCCGGCAGCCCCTCCAGCTCAATCTTCGCCACGCCGCGTTCCAGCAGTTCACGTTCCGCGGCCCGCGCCAAAACACGTAACTCTCGGCGATCGAGATCTCCCGTAATCAGGATCCGTGCGATGGAGTCGTAACGGATGATGCGCGAAACCTCCGGCTCTTCGGCATCGCTGGGCAGGTTCCGCACCAAAGCGACCCGCTGCTTGACCTCATCCAGGGCCTCGCCCATGTCGGTGCCCTCCTCGTACTCAAGGGTGATGGCGGACACACCATTACCCGAGGTGGAGGTCATTTTTCGGACTTGGTTGAGGTCGCGGAACTCCCGTTCCAGGGGATTGGTAATGCTGTCTTCGACGTCCTCCGCAGACGCACCGCTCCAGACGACCTGCACCGCAACGTAGTCCAGTTCAAAACTGGGGAAGAACTGCGTGTTGAGCTGACTGAGACCCCAAACCCCTGCCAGTATCATCATCAGCATCATCAGGTTCGCCGCCACCCGATGCTGGGCAAAAATGCCGATCAAGTCGCTGCGGTGCTGGAATTCCCCGGTCATGCCAACCCCCCTCAGTCGCGGCCGGTCTCGGCCACGGTGACTTTGAGGCCGGAGACGGCATTGGGAAGCTGGGTGACCACCACTTGGTCACCCGGTCTCAGATCTGGGGCACGCAGCAGGACCACGGGGCGCGTGCCGCCCCGACGTTGCTCACCCACGTTTTCGACCTGCACCGCCTGCATCCGCTCACCGTCAAGACGATAAATGGTATCGAGTCCATACAGGGCTTCGTATGGAAGCGCCACCACGTCTTCCAGAGGCGTGGTTTGCAAAGTCACCGTCACCACCCGCCCGATGGTGAGCTGCGCGCCGTCCTCCGACAGCACGCGAAACAGCGCATCGATACCCCCACTGGCGGCATCGGCTTTGCCCGCAAGCCGATCCAAAACCATCTCCACCTCGCGACCGTCCACCTGGGCGCGGGCGAGGAGCATGCCGGAGGCGGCCAGCGCCTGCTTGACTGACCCCAACTGACGAGACGGAACCTGGGCGCGCACTTCCACAGCACTGGTGTCGTACAACTCCAGCAGACTGTCCCCGATTCTGACCCGGTTTCCGGGCGAGGTGTGGACGCGGGTGACACGCCCCCTGAACGGGGCAGTGATGCGGGTTCGTTCCAGGTCGAGCGCCGCCTGGTCCCGACTGGCGCGGGCCCGATCCAATCGGGCTTGCAGGCTGCGCATCCGCGCGTCGTGGTCCTGCAGCGCCTGCTTACGGCTGATCACCGACATGCCCTGCTGCTCCAACGCCTTGCGTGCGGTATCACGCTGGGATTCCGACCCCAGGCCGCGTTGCTGGAGATTGACCAGCCGATTCACCTCATTCTGGGTCAGGGCAAGCAGGCGCTCGTCAAGCTTGAGCGCGTCAAGATCCGCCTGATATCGGGTTTGCTCACTGACGATCTCCGCCTCGGCTTCCGCCATGTCGGCTTCGCGCTGTGTCAGATCAAACTGTAGATCCCGCCGGTCCAATGCCACCAACAAATCACCCGGAGACACAACCATACCTTCCCGAGCGGGCACTTCCAGCACATCGGCACTGACTGCCGCAGACAGGGTGGCCGACCGAGGCGACTCAACCCGCCCGTAAAGCACCAGATCAGGCGCCAGCAGACCGGGTGTGACACTCAGGGTTTGAACCAACCAGGCCTTTTCCACCACCTCCACCGGCGGCGGGGTAGCACGGGTCGCCTTGAGTGCCGAAAACGCCGCGAAGGACCCAGCCAGAATGAGAATCGGCACCAACACCTGCAGCCAACGTCGCGGACGAAACGTCGTTACTACCGAAGCATGGGCATTGTTCGACTCAGTTGTCATCGCGTTGGGTCCGGCGTGTCCTTGCAGCTACCCGGCTGCACCCATGGCGATCGCCCGTGCCCGCGACTGGGCACGGGCCTCGGTTTGTGCGTCTGGATCGGACACGGCAACCGCTTCGGGCCACCCCGCGGCGTGACGACACACGAGATCAGCCAGCATCTCAATATGATCTGCCCGGTCATTCAAGGCCGGTATGTAGCGCAGGTCACCACCGCCGGATGCCCGGTACAGATCCCGGTTTGTCATTGCAATTTCCTCCAGGGTCTCGAGGCAATCGGCGGAAAAACCAGGGCACACGACGTCGATGTCACCGGTGCCGGCACGGCCCATCGCTTCAAGGGTCTCGTCGGCATAGGGGCGTAGCCATTCCTCCCGACCAAAACGCGACTGGAACACGAGCTGCCAACGCGTGTCTTCGACACCCAAGAACTCGGCGACCTGCCGGGCAGTAGCGTGGCACAGGCAATGGTACGGATCGCCGTTGAGCAGATAGCGTTTGGGCACACCGTGGAACGAAAACAGCAGCTTCTGCCCTGGCTGCCTGGCAGCCCAGGCCTCGCGGATGGACGAGGCCAGCGCGGCGATGTAACCCGCTTCCGAATGGTAGTCGCTGATCAGACGAAGCTCTGGGATCCAAGGCCAGTCAGCCAGCACCTTGGCCACGGCATCCAGGGTGGAGGCAGTGGTAGCGGCCGAATACTGAGGATACAGCGGCAACACAATCAGGCGACGCACACCCGCCGCGCGAAGCTGTTCCAGCCCAGCCCGTATGGACGGATTGCCGTAGCGCATCGCCACCGCCACCTGCACCGGTCCAGGCAACCGCTGGTCCAGAACGCGCTGCAGCGCAGCACCCTGGCGCCGGCTGATGACCAACAGCGGGGACCCCTCGTCGGTCCACACCTTACTGTAGGCCCTGGCCGATCTCGCCGGTCGAATACGCAGAATGATACCGTGCAAAATCAGCCACCAAAGCGGCCGCGCCAGATCCACCACCCGTCGGTCCCAGAGAAACTCGCCCAGATATCGCCTTAGGGCCGAGGGTGTCGGTGCGTCCGGTGTGCCGAGATTGGCGAGCAGCACGCCCATCGAGGGCGTTGTTCCATGTTGAAAGGCGGATTGATTATTGCTCATGCGGTTTGATCGCCATCACTGTCTGGGCATCGGAGCAGTTCGGCCCGAAATTGGGCCGCAGAGGATACGACAAGTTCAGCCCGGCAGTGTACACCGAGTCAAACGCAGCCACCGGCTTGGATTCAAAGCGCCCTTTGTACCTACCCGAACCAAGAACAGGAACCAAGCGGTGTTCAGGCGCGTATAGTCATACGACACCGCAAGCGAACGGGCCGCGCATGAACACGCTGAAGCAAGAGCTGGCCGATTCCGTGGATCGCGGAAACGACCTGCATCTCCCGGAACGTGTACGCAATCGCATCCAGCAGCAGCAGGAATCCAGCGAGATCCTGATTGGGTGGATTCAACTGGGGGTGGTGCTGGTGTTCGCCGCGCTATATACCCTGGCGCCCAAGACCTTCACAGAAGAAGCGGCTTTCGCACCGGTCCCCTGGGCGCTGGGCGCGTACTTCCTGTTTACCGTGGTCCGGCTCTATCTGGCGCATGCGCGGCGACTGCCAGACTGGTTTCTGTACCTGTCGGTGGTCTTGGACATCGGACTGTTACTCGGGTTGATCTGGAGTTTTCATCTCCAATACGAACAGCCCGCTTCGTTTTATCTCAAGGCGCCGACACTGCTGTACGTGTTTATCTTCATCGCCCTGCGCACACTGCACTTTGAGGTTCGATTCGTGGTCCTGGCGGGCGTGGTCGCCGCTTTGGGCTGGCTGGCGCTGGTCATCTACGTAATCCGCATTGAACCAACTGACCCCATGATTACACGGGACTACGTTGAGTACATGACCTCAAACAGCGTGCTGTTGGGTGCCGAATTCGACAAAATTATCTCAATCCTGACCGTCACCGCCATTCTGGCGGTGGCCATCGCTCGGGCCCGGCGATTGCTGGTTCAGGCCGTGGTGGAGCAAAGCGCGGCCCGCGATTTGTCGCGCTTCGTGCCGGCACAGGTGGCGGAGCGTGTGACCCGGGCTGACAGCCGGGTGGAAGCGGGCCAGGGCGAGGTCCGCGAAGCGACCGTGCTGTTCATGGATCTGGAAGGGTTTACCGGGATCAGCGAGTCATTGTCGCCCCGGGATCTGATTCGCACGCTGAACGAGTACTTCGACGTGGTGGTGGAGCCCATTGCCCAGCAGGGTGGCGTGGTCAATCAGTTCCAAGGCGACGGACTCCTGGCCAGCTTCAATCTGCCCGAGGCCAATGAGGGCCACGCGGCCAATGCTGTCCGGGCCGGTCTGGCCATCCTCGCTGCCTTGCGCCGTCACAGCTTCGCCGGTGACATTAGCCTGAACGCCAGGGTGGGTATCAGCACCGGTGTCGTGGTGGGTGGAATCGTGGGCGCGGGCGGCCTGCTGAGCTACACAGTACACGGCGATCAC
The DNA here is from genome assembly GCA_963783675.1 of uncultured Gammaproteobacteria bacterium. GTDB lineage: Bacteria > Pseudomonadota > Gammaproteobacteria > Competibacterales > JAHEDQ01 > JAHEDQ01. The sequence continues at coordinate 309,286 of CAWAOU010000024.1, read as the reverse complement.
GTCAACCTGGCCGCCCGGCTGGAGCAACTCAACAAAGAACTGGATACCCGTATCCTGGTATCGGAGCGTACCCGCGAGCTCGCCGACCCTGACGGCTTTGCTTTCGAACTGGTTTCGGAAGTCACGGTGCGGGGCCGCAGCCAGCCCTCCCGCGTCTACACCGTTCGGCAGTGAGCATCGCCGGTTGCATCGAAGGCCTTGAGTTGCGGCATTCGGTCCGCGTCAGACCTGTGCTCTGGATCAAGCCTCGATGCTCTGCCCATTCCGGGCCATACGGGTGGCGGCCCCAGGGCGGCGGACTCCCTGCAGCACCGGGATGCAGAACACCGCACTGCGGCACTCGAGGCAGTTCAATCCGTTCGGTTTGGTGTGGATTAATGCTGACGCATGCGGCGAGCGTAGCGACGGACGATCCAGATGCCACTCAGCAAAAGTAACAAACCGACCGCCATGATGACCTCAAACGCAAACGCGACCTCCAGCCACTCCCGCTGACCACCACCCAAACGCACGTCATCAGCCAGAATGAACAGCGCCACCCCCAGAGCAATCAAGCCCCAGCCAAACGCGAATCGGCTCCACTCGATGCCCCGATTTCGAGGGTCCGGCATACTGTGTCAACTGCCTGTGCGATGGCGACGCCCTTTTACTTTAGCTCATCCAGCGTCAATCGGAAGCTGGGCACAAAGGCCTCGACGAAAAAGCGAACCTCGGGAAGATCCAAGCCCGCAACATACTCGCCAAGCGCCTTCTCCGCCTCGATGAACTCCCGGTTGCCCGCCGTGACCTCCTCGACACACTTGATCCAGGCGCAGAGTTTATCGGCCGCGTGAACCAGCTCCCAATAGGGACGATCCGCCTCCACCGGCTCGAACAGGGGCTGATAAACCGATCGAAGACTGTTTGGGACCATGCCCAGTAGGCGCCGGCCGGCGGCTTGTTCAATCTCACCGTAGATCTGTCGAATGCCCGGATTGAAGTATTTGACCGGCGTGGGAAGGTCACCCGTGAGCACTTCGGTTGCATCGTGGTACAGCGCCAACGTCGATGCTCGATCCGGATGGAGGGTGCCGCCGAACTGCTGGTTTGAGATCACCGCCAAGGCATGGGCGATTTGGGCCACACGCAGGCTGTGTTCCTGGATGTTCTCCGGGTAAACAGTGTGCATCAGCCCCCAGCGGCGAATGAAGCGCATGCGGAAAAAGTAGGCGAAAAGGTGGCTCACGTCTCGCCTCCCCCAGCGGGCCCCAACGCGGCCATCAGCAGCGCTCGGGTATAGGCCGTCGCACCGGGTTCCTTGCTGGCCCGCGGCCCGGCAACGTTGAGCCGAAGAATTCTTGCACCGACGATGAATGCTCGGATCGCGATCGCGGCTGACACGGGCGTAGCCAGGTCCGAGTCGATCAGCTTGACCATCTTGCCCACCTGCGCGCAGTGGATGACGGTCTTGGCGGTACCCCCTTCCAGGCGATCTCGATACAGGATCAGGGTGGCGTCGCTGTCGACCACGTTTTGCCGAGTGCGCTCCGCATACCCGCCGCTTGCCATCTCACGTAAAGGATAGCGATCCGGAATCGGACCATCCTCAGCCAGACGGCCCGGCGGGCACCAGCCAGATGCCGGCAAGCCCAAGGCCAGGGCCGCATCCAATGCTCCGCGATCAACACCGGTCTGCCCGCCAGATACCAGCGTAAATCCATCAGGCAGGTGCCCCACAGGCTCGAGGTTCGAGATCTCCACCAGATTAAGATCAGGATCACGAACATAAATCGATCTGATCGATCCGACGGCTCCGGTGCGGGCCACCGGACCCTCAAGCACGGCAACGCCAGCGGCTCGGCAGCGCTGTACCCAATGTGAGATCGGAATCTCGCTCAGCAGACACAGGTCCACCGATCCCGGCGTGGGCTGATCGGCCTTGGGTTCGAACTCGGAACCGAACGGGTGAAGATTGAATTTCTGGCATCCAAACCTGAGCGCCCGTCGGCCTTCTGCGAATATCACCTCATCCATTCCCAGCAGGTCGCGATAGAATCGGGCCGTGGCGTCGAGATCACGCACCGTCAGCACCAGGTGATCGATCCACATGCCGCCGCCATTCTGTATCATCGGTCCGACGCCTCCACACGGGGTAATGCAGCAACGACGCTTGATCTGGCACGCCGCGCCCCAGAACACTTCATCCTTTCAATCATCGGTCATTAAAGCTGGCACGTGAACGAGAAACACATTAGCGACCTTTTCGAACCCGGCACACTCCGGGTCCGAACCATCGAGCGCGAACGCCGGGCGCTGGCGAGTGGCGCGCTGGAACCGATCGCCACCGATACGGTCATCGTGGAAGCCAACGGCATCCGATTCCAAGTCAGGATACTGAGCAAACTGCATCGCAAGGAAGCGTCAGCGCGGCACGCGGCTGAACGCACACAGGCGAATGGACGGCCATTTAATCCTTTTCTGCCTCCGGACCCTGATCTGACAGTGGCGGGCATCAGCTCGAGTCATCTCTGTGTACTGAACAAATTTAATGTGATCGACCAGCATTTGCTGATTATCACGCGGCGTTACGAAGCACAGGACAGTTTGCTGAACCCGGCCGATTTCGAGGCGCTGAATCTCTGTTTGAACGAGATCGACGGCCTTGGCTTCTACAATGGCGGCACCATGGCCGGTGCCAGTCAGGCGCATAAACACCTGCAATTGGTGCCGCTGCCACTGATGCTCGGCGAACCGGCCGTGCCGATCGCCGCACGGCTGCCCGACACCGGTCCGGGCCAGGTTACGACCATACCCGATCTGCCCATCGCTCATGCCTTTCTCCGCCTTGAGAAAACCGGCAATGCCTGCACAACCGCAGCGGGTCTTCACCGCGGCTATCTTATGCTGCTCAAGCAACTTGCGCTGCGAACGCCGGCGGGCGGTGGCCGACCTTCACCGTACAACCTGCTCGTTACCCGTGACTGGATGCTCGTGGTACGCCGAAGCGCCGAGGCCTGGCAAAGGATCTCGGTCAACTCCCTGGGCTTCGTCGGTGCCTTACTGGTGCGCGATCGGAGCGACCTGGAGCGTTTGCGCGAGGTTGGCCCGATGCGGATTCTGGAGGCTGTGGCGCGGGTCTGAGACCCGTGTCATGCGTCACAAGTCGATCGCCTTTCAGCAACACGATAACCGCCCACCCTCGGTGTTGGCTGGCTTGCGTCTCCGCCCTCGTGGACCGAAACGCAATCCGCTCGAATGTAAGCCCCCCCGGTAACCCGATCGGGCTCACGCCAGCCGATCACTCAAGTCTGTAGCCTCAACGAAAACACGGACGAGCGTTTCCAGCCCCTGCTGGTCCATCTCGCTGAAGCGCCCAGCAACAGGGCTATCGAGATCCAACACGCCCACCAGGCGCCCATCGGCCAAAACTGGAATGACGAGTTCCGCCCGGGACGCCGCATCACAGGCGATATGACCATGGAAGGTGTGAACGTCCGACACCCGAACCGTCTCGCTGCGAGCGGCCGCGGTGCCGCACACGCCGCGACCCAAGGGAATGCGGGTACAGGCCGGACCACCCTGGAACGGTCCCAAAACGAGCCCGTCACCCCGCAAGAAATAGAAACCAACCCAGTTCAGGTCACTCACGCCGAGCTGGATCAGGGCACTGGTATTGGCCGCATTGGCCGTGCAATCGCGCTCGCCGTCCAACAGCGCCCCAAGCTGTCGCGCGAGGCCCCGGTAGAGCTTCAATTCCGCTGCCATTGGCACCCACCTGTGTTCGGGACGCCTGACCTTACCCGAAATGAGATTCTGACCCAACGGTGTCCCGGGAAACGCTGCCTGCGATAACGACCCCTCTGCTGTACCCGGATGAAAGGATCGACTCACAGCGAGTTGGAAAAGCCTCACTCGGCACGATACGGCGTTGAAAACGCCCTCAAAATGCTCATTTACTAAGTGTAAACTGTGCTTTCTCCGTCGTTTTCGCCTTGCCTCGCACTCGACCGAGATTTTTTCACCATGCTGCTAGGCTTAAAGCCATGAGTACGTCCCTGAATCAACCGCTACCGGCACTGGCATCCGCCATACGCGATGGCGCGCTGTCCCCGGTCGACTTGACCGCGGCCGCCATCGACCGACACGAAACGGCAAATCCGGATTGCGGCGCCTATAAGACCTGGGCGCCGGAACTGGCCCGGAAAATGGCCCAGGCCGCCGAGCTGGCCGTGCGCAGCGGCTCCTATCTCGGTTCTCTCCACGGAATCCCAGTTTCCGTGAAGGATTTGTTCGCGGTGCGCTCGCTACCCACCTATGCGGGTACACCCAGGCGGCTGCCACCGGAGTTCGAGCGGGAGGGTCCGGTGGTGGCCACATTGCGCCGGCAGCTCGGCGTGATCACGGGCAAGACCCACACGGTTGAACTCGCGTTTGGCGGGCTGGGCGTAAACACCCACTGGGATACACCACGTAACCCCTGGGATGCTCAGGTCCATCGGGTTCCGGGCGGTTCCAGCAGCGGTGCCGGAATCAGCCTGTGGGAGGGATCGGCGCTGTTGGCGCTGGGCACGGATACCGCCGGTTCGGTTCGCATTCCTGCCAGCATGACCGGCACTGTAGGACTCAAGACCAGCGCCGGGCGATGGTCTACCCGGGGCGTGGTGCCGTTGAGCCCCAGCCTGGACACGGTGGGATTGCTGGCGCGCAGCGTGCTGGACCTGGTGTTCGCATTCGGCGCACTGGACCCCGGCCACGGCGACGGTCATCGCTTCCATTTGCAGGCCCGGCAACGGAACCTGACGGGATTGCGCATCGGCCTGGGCGCCGAAAGCATGTGGGAACGTTGCCAGGACGACATCGTGGCGGCGGTCAATACCGCGCTCACTGAGATCGTCGCCGATGGTGCCGAGCTTGTTGAATTGGACATGCCGGAGGCGGCTGAGGCGGTGGACCAGTTGCGTTCCGGCAGCGTGGTGGCCGCCCAATGCGACGAATTTCTGAGCAGCGTCTTGCCGGAGTGGCGGAAACTGGCCGGACCGCTGCTCAAACTGCGCATCGACGACGGCGCATCCATAGGCGCACGGGCGTACCTCGAGCGCCAGCGCGCACTGGATCGGCTGCGCACGCGGGCCGTTGGATTGTTCGAGGAAGTGGATCTGATCGCGACACCCACGGTGCCCATATCGCCGCCGCCAGTGAGCGCGGTGCTGGACATGGAGGGCTATCGGGAGCCAAACATCGCCGCTCTGAGCAACACCTGCGTCGCCAACTATCTCGGCTTGTGCGCATTGACCATGCCCATCGGTCTGGACGAGGCCGGCTTGCCGGTGGGGCTGCAGCTGATGGCAGGTTCGGGACAGGAGGAACTGCTGCTGGGCGCCGCCCTGGCCATCGAGCGCGTGCTGGGTACGGCACGCGAACGCATCGGTGCGCCCCCAGGACTGTAAATGGCTTAACTTTGTTTGCGGGCCTCCGTCTGCTCACGCGCCTGAGCGCGCGCGCAGGCTGGCCGGGCCAAAACGCGATCAGCGTAGTCCGTCAAGCTGGAATGCTCCAAAGGCACCTCAAATGCCCGGGCCCAGGCAAGGGTGTGGGCGACCAGTATGTCCGCTGCGGTGAAGCCGGCACCCACCATGGTATCCCGAGTTCCCAACCCTTGGGCCAGTACCGCAACCGCCTTGGACCATTCCCAGGCAGCGGTGGCCTGAATATCCGGCACCCGCACTTTTTCAGGCAGGGCAAACCGGTGCTTGCCCAGGGTCCACAGGGGTTGTTCAAGTTCGCCGATGACGAAGGCGCACCAGCGGTTGTACTGAGCCCGCTCGGTCGATCCGAGAGGCGGCACCAGACCGGAGTCGGGGTGGCAGTCACCGACGTAACTGCAAATAGCGAATGACTCGGTGAGGGTCAGATCGCCGTCGATAAGCAAAGGCACCTTCCCGCCGGGATTGAGTGCCAGATAGGCTGGTTGACGACCCTCCCCGGCCGAAAGGTTCACGAACCGATAGTCGTACTGGACCCCTGCTTCCTCCAACGCCCAAACCGCTCGCAGTGAACGGGATCGAGGGCAACCGTAGAGCTGTATGGTCATTCGCTTTTTCTCCAGGTTAAGCGTATCAGCCGAGTTCCTCCGGCAGCGCCCGCATCATGTCGGCCACGGCTGCGGCCGAATCGGAGCGAGTGGATGCCAAATGGCGGATGACACCCCTACGATCCGCCGGGCTGCGGTTTTGACTCAGCTTGTGCTTGGCTTGCAGTTCTATGATGTGAAGGCGAAAACAGACAATGCCCTGAAGCAGGCCCTCCAGCACCTTCGGCTCAACCCTCGTCGGCTCCCAGGCACCGGGCTCAGACCCTTCGAAATGGCGGGTCAGGCGGGTCACCACGCCCAGGGTAGCCGCCTCCCCCTCCAAGATTTCCGGCATCACCCGTGCGTGAACCGCGGCAAAGTTCCATGTAGGCACCCCTCCGCTGCTGGCGTACCAGGTGGGTGAAACATAGGCATGGGGTCCGGAGAACACCGCCAAGGCGTCATCGCACCGCGCCAGCGCGTGCCATTGCGGGTTGGCCCGCGCCAGGTGTCCGTACAGACAATACTCGCCGCGGTCGAGCAGCAGCGGCACATGATTTGCTTCGACACGCTCATCTTCGCCCGTGATCAGAGTGGCAAAACTCCAGGCTTCGAGATGATCCAGAATCTGGGCCTCATCCTGAAGCGCAAAATGCGGGGGAACGTACACGGTGCATCTACCTCGTCGCACATATGGATGGATCCAATCGGTACTGCCGTACGCGAAACAAATCCAGCCCGGAACTGAGTCCTCAGGGTAACCCCCGCACCATGCGCCAATCTGCATCCGCGTCGCGGCAGAACAGGTAGTTATTGGTGGGTACGCTTTCAGCTTTGCGGGCCTCCAACGTAATCTCCACCTGTCTGCACGGCTGCCCGTCCTCCTCAACCGAACCTAAGGCCCGGAAGCGCCAGGCGGACCCGGTATCCGGGTTTGAGCCGCCGAACTCGGCGCCATCTTCCTGGGTGCTCAGAAACGCATCGAAATCGGCTGTTGCCATCTCCCAATCGGCGTCGGTGAAATAATAGGCTGGCGTGTATCGAATAAAACCGAGCTGCGCCCCCCAAGCGGCTTGCCCAGCGAGCAGGAACACCGCAGCGGCACACATACAGGCGGTTACTCGTGACATTGGGTCCACTCCTTCTCAATGGGTCTGGCTAACTGAAAAATGACCGTGGACAACCAGGACGACGCGTCAGGTTATCTGCGTTTGTCTTTAACGTAGACAACACGTTGGCCGCCTTCGCTGGTGGCGCGGGCATCCATTTCAAACAACTTGGTGGCATCGATCAGTTCACCGAGTTTCTTGAATCCATAGTTACGCGGATCAAACTCCGGCGCCTGATTGACGATACTCGACCCCACCCGGCCCAGATTGGCCCAACCACTGTCATCGGCCGCCGAATCCACAGCGCCGCGGAGGAGATTGACCAATCGCGTGTCGCCCCGCAAATCTTTGTTGCTCCGCCGTCGGGCCGGGGCGCTGTCCACCTCATCACCGGCTCGTAGGATTTCGGTGAACACAAACTTGTCACAGGCTGAAACAAATGCCTGCGGGGTCTTTTTCTCACCGAAACCATAGACCAACAGGCCCGCCTCACGGATACGAGAGGCCAAGCGAGTAAAATCGCTGTCGCTCGAGACGATGCAAAAGGCGTCGAAACGTTCAGAATAGAGCAGATCCATTGCATCGATAATCATGGCGGCATCGGTGGCGTTCTTGCCCGAGGTGTAGGCGAACTGCTGTATCGGCTGGATACCGTGGGACAGCAGAACCTCCTTCCACCCTTTGAGATTGGGTTTCGTCCAGTCGCCGTAGATGCGCTTGACACTGGCAACACCATAGTTGGACACCTCGGCCAACAGCCCCTCAATGATGGCGGGCTGAGTATTGTCAGCATCGATGAGAACGGACAGCCGGGGCTGTTCCGATACATTGGCCATGAATCCTCCTGATGCGTAAGGCCTGCAGCGCCTTGCGCCCCGCGCGTTGCTGGAGGCCAGTGGACAACACGGTCTGCGCCAGCGTCCATTGTTGGTTAAGCGGAGCACGATGTGAATTGCAATCGAATGTATCGGCGAGAGTCAGAACGACGCGATGCGGTCTCGCCAGCTTCGACCATTGCGACGATCAAGGCAATAGAGTGGACTGAATCAGGTGAAGAAGACTGCGGTTGGCGGCTCACCGAGTCTGCGGCGACCGACACCAACGGCCCTCGAGAACGGCTATTTACAGAATAGTCTGACCCGGGCACGCAGCTCGTCGATTTTGCGTTGGCTGTCCGACGGATTCGCCGTCACGCCACTCGCGGATGGCAGCGACGCATCCCTAACACGAGCGTTTTCGGCCTTGCTTAGACGCGCTTTATAGCGCCGACAATACTCATCCTCAATGGAGGGTTCGTCGGTTGTCGCCACACTCGCGGCTTCAACTGCGGCCTGTGCCGCACGCTCGGATTCGGACTGTTTGAATCCAGCGACAGCCAAGTCCATCGCTTTCGGGTCTGCGTGCAACTGGGTGGCGTGCACGCAGACGCCGTCGAGCAACCAGTAGTCTACGGAACAGCGGCCGGTTCGTGGGCTGGGCATCATCATTTTTGGCGTGTCGGTGGTGAGCTGGAGATGCTTGCGGGCGGACGCCTTCACCGCCATAACCGTCTCAGCCTGCCCGGTTGGGCAGGGCGTCGACCGATACTCCATTCCACCGCCTTGCACCGCGCACTTGTAGACGCCGGCTTGCGCGTTGAAGCCCAACATCAGACCCGTGCACATGAGCAACGCCGCCACGATCCTGTTCATTCTGTACTCCCGATCTGTCGATCGCGTCGAATTTGTGTATCGAAAACGAAACACTTTTCGGCTTTTTTGGGGACAGTGAGAATGCAGATCGCTTGCCAACTTGCGGGGTGCGAAGGGGCTGTGGACAGCGCAGCGAACGAAGTGCTGACGTTGGAGAGCCTCCGCTCTGATTCGCCTGGCGTAAACTAGGGAAGGTCTGAACAATTGATACGAATCGCGTTTCGGTCCTCAAGTGCGCAGATGCGAGGCTCCCGGCTTGGCCATAGTCATTCTATGGCCAAGCCGGGAAACGCGGCAGATGTGCCCTTGTGGGCGAAACCCCGGAGGGGCCGGGCCTTTGCTCCCCTGGTACCGCGTTGCACCTCGCTCATTGGCAACTCACGCATTTGCCTTGGGCCAACTTCGCTCGGTGCGCCTTGTACGAGGGAGCGCAAAGACCCCGGCGCGATCGCAGCAATTGTTCAGACCTTCCCTAGAGGCTGCTTAGGATTGGGGTCGAGGCCCGCCGGGGAAATGGCGCCGCCCAAACGGGCCCTGAACTGTGCCTCAGTCCACCCGCTCCGGCTCAGGCGACCACTGTCCCTGATCGACACGGTCCCCCAGGTGACTGATCTTCGCTTCCAGTCGATTCAGGGTGTCGGCCAGGGTTTGCTGTTCGCGTCGGGCGCTGTTGACCAGCAGCTGAAGCGCCAGCACGTCAGCGCCAGACACTTCACCCACGGGCGGTCCCTCACCCTTTCCGCTCAGCAGCCATCCCGGACTGACGTTTAGAACACCGGCCAGCATGGTGAGGCGATTGGCTCGGGGTTCGCTGCGATCGGTCTCCCAATTGCGCAGCGTTTCCGATTTGATGCCGAGTCGCCGGGCCACCTGGGCTGAGCTGAGGGACGCGGTCTCGCGAGCAATGGATATGCGACCGCCCAGCGTGTGGTCGGAGGCCTGCCAATCGGTATCCACAAAAAATCTCCATGGTCGTGCTGATGAACGGCGATCCCGGCCGAGAATCCTATCGACATGAGGGCGACCTCGGCTTGGGGAGCCCTGCTTTTGGCGCGGATCGCATTCCGGCCCATAAGGGCACGGATACCATGCCGCTGGGCCAGCCTCGCGCGTTGATCCGTGAGCGCAAGGACCCGGACACTTGAGGTGGGGCGATTATGCGGGAAAGCCAGGCATCGACTTGGAGCCGTGGCGACCGCCAATTGCCTTGGTGCGCCGCGAACCCGAGCGGGGCGGCTCAGGTTATACCCAACAACTCGAGCACACCGAGGATCACAAGTATCGGACACCCGATCTTCAGCGCGCGTCCGAACTTGTCTCGCCAGTCCGCCATCTTTTGCGGATCACTGGGGTTGCGCGGCATCACGCCCAAGGCAAGCAAGTAACCGTAGATTCCGCCGACAATGGGGATCAGGCCTTGCAGATTGCCCCAGTCAAGTTCCATTGGGTTTGGCTCCGACAGTTTGCCCGGTATCGAAACCGTTCTAACGCTTCGCGCAACCAGGCGCAATCCTGATGGAGCCGGACGACGCCGAAGTGTCGCGGCTGCTCGCCCTACAACCGTCGGCCGACTATGCGATGAGGAACAGGACCCCGCAAGCCACGAGAGCCAAGCCGCCCGCCTGCACCGCCCGATCCACCCGAAGTGCGCCGCCCAGGCTTGTGCCAATGAACATCAACAGCGCACTCGCCAGCATCGTGCCCAGCGCAAACCCGGCAGGGTCCGCAATCCCATGGCCTACTGCACCGTGTGCGTAACCCTGCACGGCCGCCAACACGATCAGACCTGCCGTGGCCACATGCAGGTTGAGCCGTTCCCGCAGGGCGATCAGCAAACCGGTGCTCAGGAGCCAGGCTGCGGCAATCGAATCTGGCATGGGCCCGCGTGGCACCAGCCAACCAATCAATCCACCCAGGGCGATGGCGCACAGCGTGCCTGCCAGCAGACGCCAGGCCGTACCACGGAATACCAGCACGGCCCAGGCGCCGAAGCCGATCAGGGCCAGCGCATGTTCGGGACCGGCAAGGCTGTGGCCCAACCCACCGGCGATCCCGCTCTCACCCTGTCCACCGTGAGCGAAAGCCAGTTGCGTCAATGTCAGCCCGATGAGGCCGATAACTATCCGGGATACAGTCATGGGTGTCATTGCTACTCCGATTGAGACGGGGCTCAAGATGGCATCCGAAACAGAAAGCGGTAAACAAGATCTCTTTGCGCAGCAGCACTCAGCGTGCCATTTCTATTTTTTTAATAAATTCAGCTTTTTATCCGACTCATAATGGTTGGCGAATGGCCGGCCCGCACCAAACACAAACGCCAGCGCACCCAAGCGGTGCATGCCTCCGGAAAGAACACCGCCCCGCCAAATGGCCACTGGGGTTCAACGGGCTGCGGAGGCCGACTGAGCCCGCGCAGTTCAAGCCTGAGGCCTCAGTCGAATAAGCCGACGGCGTGGGCGGGCATACACCTGCTCTTGAGCGCCCCGCAAACAGGGCTAGGAATGTTCCGGGCCGGAATGTCCACGGACCGATTCCATAGGCGCACGTGTTGCGAGACATGGCATTTCGATCTGCCTCGGGATACCGTTGACCCAGGCGTCGGGCAGTCGGCTGGGGACGCAGCGGCAAACGACACCACAGTCTGCGAATGCCGGGGAGCAGAGCGTCGGAACATGAACATCGAGTGGCTGGATTCATCCGAGTTTTGGCGGCGTTTCGACGCGGCATATGCACCCAGTTACAGACTCCTGGAGGGGCGAGCCTGGTTCGAGCAGCCTTATGCGGTCCTGTGCGAAACCATCCCAACGCCGGGGGTAGCGCCGCCTGCGGACGAGGATGCGTCGGCCGGGCCCGCTCAACGCTGGTTCGCGGCCATTGCCGATCATCTGGTGGTCCTGACCTGGTACGAACGGGAATCGGATCTGGTGGAGGTTGCCTACGAACTGACCACGACCGTTGCCGATCAGGTGGCGGAAGCCATGCGCGCATGCTTCTCTGTAGAGGTCACTCGGGATCCGCTGGCCTCTTGAGGCCACGGGCGGCCCAACGGCCGTGGCCTCAGCACCCACCCAACAATCACAAACGGCCGGTAGGCCGCCTTGCGGGAAACATCCATGCATCAGCCGCAACTCAGCTTCAGGTATCTGAGGGACCAGATCGTAGGCATCGACTCGGATTTCGAGACGCCATTCGGCAGACGCCTCATGGTCTACTGCGATTACACCGCGTCAGGGCGATGCCTCCAGTTCGTCGAGAACTATTTGCAGAACATTCAACGTATCTACGCCAATACCCATACCGAGGACGATCTGACCGGCCGGAGCATGACCCGCCTCCTGCACCAGGCCGAAGCCGCCATCAAGCGGGCGGTCAATGCCGGTCCCAACGGACATATCGTAGCCTGCGGCACCGGCGCCACCGGTGCGATCGACAAGCTCCAACAAATCGTGGGAATCGCGCTCCCACCCGCCACTCGCGCGGAACTCCAGCGGGCGTTGACCGACTGCCTGGGGCCGGATCAGGCTGAAGCATTCTGGCGCCATCACCAGACCCGGCAGCCGGTGGTCTTCGTGGGTCCATATGAGCATCATTCCAACGAGGTGTCCTGGCGCCAGGGATTAGCGACGGTGGTCGAAGTGGGCATGGCCGAGGACGGCGGCATCGATCTGGCTGACCTGGAACGATTGCTCAAGGAACCGGATTATCTGGGACGCCAGCGCATCGGTTCTTTCTCGGCCGCCTCCAATGTCACGGGTATGCGAACGCCGGTTGGGCAGATCGCAGCGCTTCTGCACCGACATCAGGCCTACGCGTGTTTCGACTATGCGGCCAGCGGACCCTACGTGACCATCGATATGAACCCGCAGCGGGATGGCGGCGATGATTCTTCGTTGGACGCGATTTTTGTCTCTCCCCACAAGTTCCTGGGTGGACCCGGCGCCAGCGGCGTGCTGGTTTTCAACGAGCGGCTATACCACTCGGAGCTTCCCCCCAGCGTGGGCGGCGGCGGTACGGTGGACTATGTGGGCCCGCTGGACCAGGACTTCATCGCCGACATCGAGGAACGGGAGAAGGCGGGTACCCCGGGTGTACTGCAAACACTCAAGGCGGCGCTGGCCTTTGAAGTAAAAGATGCCGTGGGGGTCAAAGCAATCGAAGCCCGGGAACATGAATTGCTCAACCGCGCGGCCGAGTCCTGGGCCGCAAACACACGCATTGAGGTGCTGGGGAACCCGGATATGCGTCGGCGGGTTGGTATCGTCAGCTTTAATCTACGGGGTCCGAGCGACCGATATCTGCACCCCAAACTCACCACGGCGCTGCTGAACGACCTGTTCGGAATCCAATCCCGTGCGGGGTGTTCGTGCGCAGGTCCCTATGGCCATCGACTGCTGGGCATCGATACCGAGACCTCGGATCAGTATCGGGCCTGGGTTCGCAAAGGCTACCAGGGAATCAAACCGGGCTGGTGCCGAGTAGGGTTCCACTACGTGATGGACGACACGGAAGCTCAGTTCGTAATCGACGCAATCAATTTTCTCGGTCGCTTTGGTCACCGCTTCGTGCACCTATACGACTTCGATCTGCACACCGGCATGTGGCGCCACAAGGAGGATCCCGACGCGCATGAAGCCTTCTCACTGGGTGCCGCCCTGGGCGCCATCGCCAGCCAGCGCAGCGCGCTCTCAGAGGACTGCCGCGCCAGGCTCTACCGGAGTTACCTGCAGGATGCGCACAGCTTGGCTGAAGCGCTGGGCGAACCCGCAGCCGCAGGCAAGGCACCGCTATCCGGACAACTGGGGGACCTGCAGTTCTTCGTTACCTGATGACACGGGCGAGCGGGTGCCCGTCAGCGGCGCGGTGTGCCACGGTCGGCGCAATGGAACGCGGATTCTCCCTCCGCGTAGCCATCTGAGTAACCGTCCACATAGCCGGCGGCGAAATCCGGACCCGGAGGTTCACGGTCCGGAAACGGGCCGTCCGGTTCCAATCTCGCGCCCATTGCGTAACCGGCCCTGAAACCCACTGCATAGCCGAACACATACGGGTGACTGGAATGCTTGGTTTTCAGACTCAGAGGCCCGATCAGGAGCGTGTGATCAGCACCTTTCTCAGTATGCATCTAGCCCTCTCCGGCTTGCTCGCCTGCATATGAGCATAGTCGTCTCTCGACCGAATGGCGCGTTGATTTAGGTCAAATCGAGCGTGGTCTTCCGTCACGGCGCGGGGTTATCTGGTTAAGCCCGTTCACAAAGCTCGATTCAGTCCTGCGGCAGCGGAATGAATTCGGAATCGCCCTCGATAGAGGGAAATTCACCGTCACGCCAGCGGGCTTTCGCCTGCTCGATTCTGTCGCGGGAACTGGATACGAAGTTCCACCAGACGTGACGTGGGCTGGTGAACCGTTCTCCGCCAAACAGCAGCAGCACGCTGTGTTCCCGGGCCTCTAAGGCCGGGTGTGGCCCCGGTGGAAAGTAGGCCATGCGGCCTGGTTGGATCAGCTGCTCGCCACACGTCAGCTGGCCGGAAACCAAATAGACGCCGGTTTCATTTTGTGTATTCGGAAAGGTGACGCGACTGCCAACCTGCATCTGGACATCCAGATAAAACATGGGTGAGAAAACCGGAACGGGAGAGGACTCACCGTAGGCATCCCCGGCGATCAGTCGCATCGCGACGCCGTCGAACTCAACGCAGTTCGGTAACGTTGCCGCCGGATGGTGGCTGAAGCCGGGTTGGGTTTCTTCCTGCGAATCGGGCAATGCAAGCCAGGTCTGTATGCCGTGCTGAACATGGGGCTGCTGTCGCTTTGCCTCGGTCTCGCGTTCGGAGTGTACGATCCCCGCACCCGCAATCATCCAGTTGACGTCACCCGGCAGAATCTCCTGAACCGACCCAAGGCTATCGCGATGCAGTATCCCCCCCTCATAGAGATAGGTGACGGTCGCAAGCCCGATGTGGGGGTGGGGGCGAACGTCGATACCCGTGCCGGGTTCAAAGCTCGCGGGACCGAAGTGATCAAAAAAAACAAACGGTCCGATCATGCCGCGATGCGCGGCCGGCAACAATCGGCGGACGCTGAAACCACCCAGATCCTTGACCTCTCCCGAAATGATGTCGCTCATACGCCGTGCTCCAAGCCGCGTCAAAATCCGGTCCACCTGCGGCCGATGGGCTGTGAGCTTACGCGGTCGTGCGGCGCGCTTTGTGACCAATCTTGGCCACAGCCCGTGCCAGCAGCATCTCGGCCGGCCCGACCCGATTCTCTTCAATCATTCGCAGTCGTGCTTCCATCGACGCATAGTTGAGTATGTATTGATCGGGAGGGGGTAACACCTTAGTTGCCGCAACCCACGTGGCCCTGACCTCCGAGAGCCCAAGAAACTTGTAGAGCGACCGATACACGCCCTGCGCATCGTCGAGCAGGGATTCGTAGTCCACGTTCATCACTTCATGGCTCTCGGCGAGGGAAGCCAGCACCTTATAGGTACGCAAGCGGCTGGCGGCAAAGGCGGTAAACTGCAGACGACTGATGGCGATTTTGTCAACCAAGCGCTCTTTTGCGCCCGGATTCCATGCATGCATGACGCCGGAACGCCGCCCGATGATGCCGGAACCGAACTGGGCGACGAGATCTTTGCGCCTGACTATGATGATTTTGAGATTGGGCAACTGTTGCTGAAGCACCGACACCATGGCGGATGCAGCCGCTGGTGAATTGCACACCACCTTCGCGCCGTGCGCCTGGGTGTTCACGTCGGCATTCAAAGTGGTCAGCGCATCATATACCGCCGGTAACATCATTGCCCGATCGGGCTCGGGATCATTGCCCTTGGTGAAGATGTCACGCCCCTGAACGAGCAAAGGTGCGAGGCGCAACTCATCGACCAAAGCGGCGGCATTGGGGTGTCCCAGAACGGCGAGGTGCAGTGCCGTGGTGCCCGATCTAGCCGAACCGATGATCAGGTAACGGGTTTGTTCCATCACCGAAGCCCTGTCTTGGGAAGCAAGAAGTGCATAGTAGACGTGAAAGCTCGGGGTTCCGAGTGCAACCGCTCGACGAACCCGGAAACAGCGCTTTTTGCAGGCGCTAAAGGCCGTAAGTCTGTCAAACATGTCCCAGTTTGGCCAGACCCTCCATTTTGCGCTTCAAATTGGCCCGGGCACGGGCCTCGTGATGCTCGCGAAAGTACGCGGTGGCGAAGAAACTCGCGCGGTCCAGCAAGTGGCGAAGGAACTGCAACTGGCCCCGGTAGAACTCGGTATCCGAGAGGTGTTGATATTCGTCCCTGACATTGTTGCTGTCGTCCAGAAACTGCTCCCAGGGCAATCCGAAACTGGACAGATCTATGTCAACCATGAAACCGGCGTCATTGTCCGCCGGAAGTTCGCAATGTTTGGTCACCAGAATCAGCTCATTAACCCTGGCAGCAAAGGCCGGCTCGGCATGGCGGCCCACCGCGGACTGAAACCAATCGGCACTGCGCTCCTCATTGTCGTCAGACCGGGTATCGTAAATAGCGTCGTGGAACCAGAGCGCCATTTCCACCGAGTCAGGCTCCAGCAGCAGGTGCCGCACCCGATCGAGGCAGTCCAGGCAGTGCTCCAGATGCATCGGGGTGTGGTAACGCCGCCAGTCCTCGGAATAGTAGCCCCGGATCTGATCAAACACCACGGACGGATCACCGGCGCCATCGCCTATTGGGCAACGGCGCCAAAGTTCGACGAAACGCTGTCTATTCATACGCTCGATCGCGCCACCCAGTCTTCAATCACCCATCACGGCCAGAGGTCCCAAGGCGCTGCGCACAACACCCTACGCGTTTCGATCCGCGGCGTCGATGCCATGCCGTTGCGCCGGTTTGTCGTCGGTCTGCAGCCCGGGAACCTGCACCTCCTGTGCCAGCCGTATGTTCGGCTGCACCAATTGGGGCGCACCATCCATACCAAGCCGAAACAAATGACCACGGCGCCAGTCCAGACGAACCGGCATGCGGCCAAGCATGTCCCAATCACAGGCCAGAGCCAGTCCGGCGCGAATGACGCCTTTATGGGTGAAGGCGATGGTCGGGCGACCGTCCCGGGCAAGTTGGCGAAACAAGCGCAACAACCGGGCCTGGACCTGACGCGGGCTTTCCCCGCCCGGGGGCTGAAAATCGAGTCCCCGGGCCTCCCGTAACCGCATCCGCGCACCGTCCTCCTTACGCAACGAATCCAGGGTTCGCCCCTCCCACTCGCCCCAGCTCATTTCAATCAGCGCTGGCTCCTGACGCTCAACCGGGCAACTCAGCATCTCCGCCGTCTGGCGCGCGCGCAGCAGCGGACTGCTGACGACGCGAAATGGTGCGAACACCCGGGGCACGGATTGCTCGACCAGGATTTGCCGTCCGTGGTCACTCAGGGGCACATCCGTGTGACCCTGCACCCGACGATCCGCGTTCCAGGCAGTGATTCCGTGCCGGATCATGAACAGCCAGGTCATGGTGTTCGCGGCGCCGACAAAGGCTTCAGTATCCGTTGCAGTCTGTCGGCGGCATGGGTCAAGCAGTGTCCGCTACGCACCCGGGCAGCACTGCGGGCACTCATGGTGCGGCGCATCAGGGGATCCGACAGTAGCGTCCGGATCGCCCCGGCAAAGGCGCCCACATCACCCACGGGCGCCAGCAATCCGGTTTGGCCGTCGGTCACAAGATCCGGTACGCCACCGCAGGCACCCGCCACCACCGGCAAACCAGCCGCCTGGGCCTCCAGCAAGGCCATTCCGTAGGCTTCGTTGACCGCGGGCCAAACAAAAAGGTCCGCCGCCTGCAGCCACTCGGCAATGCCGCCGGGGTCACGCCGGCCTAGAAATCGGGTACGGTCTCGGCCCAGACTCAACAGGGCTGTCAGCACCGCGTCACGTGCCTGGCCGTCCCCGATAACCACAAGACGCCAGGACACGTCCGGCAAACGCCGAAGGGACTTGGCCAGAAGTCGATATGAAGCGGTCTTGTCACCCGGACGCATCATCGCCACCACCAGCAGCCAGGGCACATCGGTCGGCAATCCCTCGGAGGCCGCGAGCTGCTGTCTCAGGCGCCGCCGATCGAGAGTCGGGATGCGACGGCAGTCCAGAAACGGCGCGAGGTAGTGCAGACGCGCGGTATCGCCGACCACCTGTTTCAACCCGACCTGGTCGTTCCGATTCAACGAAATCAGGGCGTCGGCCTGTTGTAGCGCCGCGAGGGCCGCACGGTACCCTTCTGACCACCGGCCCATGGCCTGTTTCGCGGCATGGGATCCCTCTGCAATGACGTACGGAATGCCTAAGGCCCGGCTAACCGATGGGCCCAACCGGTCAGGTGCCTTATGGTAGACATGATAGGTAAACCAAAGATCCGGCCTGGCAGCGGTATCGGTCTCCCAGCGACGGATCAAAACGTCGGCAATCGCTGCGCCCACCCGCCTCAGGTGCACCTGCGCAACCGCATCACCAAGCCCCTCGCGACTGCGAAAGCGGGACGCGAGAAAAACGCGATGGCCGGCATACTCGAGGGCCCGCATCAGCAACGCGGCCATGTAACGATCACCGGATGGCGTTGGATGATCCGGGGGCTTCAGGGGCGCGTAGAATGCGATCTTCATGCGGCAAGCCGGGCTTTGATACCGAAGTGAATGGCCAGGCGCTGCACACCGCTTTGCAGGGAGAAATGCTCATGAACCCTGTGAAAGCCCGCCTCGCCCAGTCGCCGGCGCAGGCCCGGCTCGCGCAGCAAACGGGCCAATGCCTGGGTGAGCGCGTCCACGTCACGCTCCGGAACAAGCAAACCGGTTTCGTCTGGGACTATGAGCTCCGGAACACCGGAAATGCTTGTCGATACACAGGCCAGTCTTTGACTTTGCGCCTCCATCAACACATTGGGCAGACCGTCCCGATCACCATCCGCACTGATCCGGCAGGGAAGCACAAACACGTCGGCGTCGCGATAGGCCTGGAGAACATGCTCCTGGGGCTGCGGTCCACGCCAGTCGATGTGCGGTGACAATCCCAGCGTCTCGGCCCGTTCCTTGAGCGCCGGCAACAACGGCCCACCGCCAATGTGGACCAAACGCCATGACATTTCTGCAGGCAGCCGAGCGAGGGACGCCAGCAAGTCATCAAAGCCTTTTTTGTCGACCGCGCGACCCACCGCCAAAATCACCGGCAGCGCTGGATCGATCCGTGGTGTAGGGGGCGCAAAACGCTCGAAATCCAGGCCGTGGTAAACCAGATCCACACGCTCGGGATGTGACGCCAAACGCCTTAGGTGATCCGCGTTGGTGCGGGTGCAGGTGACAAGCCACTGGCAGTCCGAAAGCTTTTCCCTTTTCTCCCAGTCCGGACTGGTCCAGATGTCCTTGGCATGGGCGGAGACTGACCAGGGCAGGCCCGTAATCATGGCCGCATAGCGGGCCACTGATGCGGGGGTGTGCAAGAAATGCGCGTGGATGTGTTCGACCCCGACCGGTAACTCGCTCGCCAGCACCAGAGCCTGTCCCCAGCGCCGGAGTCGATTTCGGGTTCGATCCCTGCGCCAGTCGCGTTGCCAGATGGCCAAGGCCGCCGTGTAACCGGCCCGATGACGTACCCGCCACCATGCGCGTACGACTCGGACCGGCGCTTGATGGAGATACTCGGGGAGATAGCTTACCGGGGCCCGAATCTCCCGATGCACGGGATGAACCGCAGCGTCGGTGGGACGCCGCAGGGAAATCAGGCGAATATCCAGGCCAAGCCGTTCCAGAGCCAGAATTTCCTGGGCAATGAAGGTCTCCGACAACCTTGGGTATCCCTTTAGAACAAAGGCAACCGTGCGCGCCATAGGACCGCTGATCAATGGAGTACCCGTAACAGTGCGGCATGGGCCGGGCGCAGATCAAGCCTGGGCTCCACAGGGCCAAAGCACAAGCCCGGCAGACAGGCTATAGTGCGCACCAAAGGTATATCAATAATTCGGCCGCGCCCTGAGCGTCAGGCCGCGGGCATCAGGCGGGAACGATCACAACCCTATGTCGGACCGGATGGAGCCATCAATCTACCGGTATATCCTGAAGCACAGTCTTCGGGCCCAGTTGCTGCTGCTCGGCTTTACCCTGGCTTCGATGCCACTGATCTACGTCTCCCTCGAGATTCCCAAGATCATCATCAACAACGCCATCGGCGGCGAGAACATTCCCGACGCGGTCTTCGGGTTTCCAGTGGATCAGATCAGTTTCCTGCTGGTCATGTGCTGCCTGTTCCTCGCGCTGGTCATCGTCAACGGCACCATAAAGTACTTTCTCAACGTTTATCGGGGCGTCGTCGGCGAACGCATGTTGCGCCGACTGCGCTACGAGCTCTATACCCGCATCCTTCGTTTTCCGTTACCGCATTTCAAGCGTACATCACCGGGGGAGATCATCCCCATGGTCACCGCGGAAACAGAGCCCTTGGGTGGGTTTATCGGGGACTCCTTCGCCCTTCCGGCAACCCAGGGCGGAATGCTGATCACCTACCTGTTCTTCATTTACAACCAGGATCTGCTCCTGGGCGTAGCGGCGACAGCGCTCTACCCATTCCAGCTCTACCTCATTCCAAAGCTGCAGAAACGGGTCAATCAACTGGCCAAGCAGCGTGTGCTGACGGTGCGCAAACTGGCCGATAGAATCGGTGAGTCGGTTTCGGGTGTGAACGAGATCCACGCCCACGGGACATCGCGCTACGAACGCTCGGACATCGGCAGTCGTCTCGGCAAGATCTACGACATTCGATACGAGATCTACCGGCGCAAGTTCTTCATAAAGTTTCTCAATAATTTTCTGGCCCAGGTCACACCATTCTTCTTTTACTCCGTTGGCGGCATTTTCGTCATCCGCGGGGATCTGACCATTGGCGCCCTGGTTGCGGTACTGGCGGCTTACAAAGATCTGGCCTCGCCCTGGTCCGAGTTGCTGAAGTACTACCAAATGAAGGAAGACATCCGGGTCAAGTACACGCAGATCGTCGATCAGTTTCAACCGCCGAACATGCTTGAACAAGCCCTGCTGGAAGATGAGGCGGATCAGCCGCAGGTCCTGAGCGGGAAGGTACTGGGATCCAACGTGAGCTTCACCGAGGACGAGTTGGTCAAGACGGTGGACGGAGCGAATTTTCAGTTCGAGGCCGACCAACAGGTCGCGCTGTTGGGCTTGAACGGGTCCGGCAAGGATGAGTTGAGCCGGCTGGTGGCGCGATTGCTGATGACCAGCGCCGGCCAGATCAGCATAGGGGGCTCCAACATCGCCAAACTCCCCGAATCGGTGACGGGCACCCGTTTCGGCTATGTCGGCCAAGGTGCCTTCATGTTCGCCGGCTCGGTACGCGACAACCTTGTCTACGGCTTGAAACGGCGGCCCGGCGTGTCCGCGGACGAAAGCAATACCGCTGAACGAAAAGAATGGATCCGCAACGCACAGGAGGCGGGTAACAGCTTGGATGATCGAAACGCCGACTGGATCGACTACGCGGCCGCGGGCGTAGAGGATTCCGAAGCGCTGGATCGACGTGCATTGGATATCTGCGCTCTGGTAGAGGCAGAGACGGACATTTATCAGTTGGGTTTGCGCAGCACCATGGACCCAAAACAGCAACCCATGCTGGCTGAACAAATACTCAAGGCGCGCCATGAACTCCGCCGGCACCTGGAGGAAAGCGGCAGTTCGGACCTGGTGGAGCCGTTCGATCCGGCACTCTACAATCTCAATGCCTCGGTGGCCGAAAACCTGATGTTCGGAACTGCCCGGGGCAGCGGTCTGCGAACCGAGGCACTCGCCACTCACCAGTACACTCAACGGGTACTGCGGGAGATGGGGCTACTGGATGATTTGGTGGCCATCGGCGTGCGTGTGGCCGAAACCATGGTCGACCTGTTCGCCGACCTGCCGCCCGGCCACGAACTGTTTGAACAGTTCTCGTTTATCAGCGCAGAGGACCTGCCGGACTTCCAGCTCCTGCTGGGGCGCGTCAACAGCTCGGGCATGGAAACGCTGTCGGAAGACGAGCGCTCGCGTCTACTTGCACTCGCCCTGATGCTGATCCCGGCCCGGCACCGACTTGGCCTCCTGGATGACTCGCTGCAAGCACGCCTGCTGGAGGCGCGAGCGGCCTTTGCTGCCCAACTGCCGCCAGAATTGGAATCGCAGATAGAGTTCTTTGATCCCACAGCCTACAACGCGGCTGGGACATTGCAGGACAACATTCTGTTTGGCAAACGGGTCTACGGTAAGGCGCACGGAGCCAGCCGCCTGAACCAGATGGTGCAGGAAACCGTAGACGCTTTGTCGTTGCACCATCAGATCGCCCGGGTAGGTCTGGACTATTCTGTGGGCACGGCTGGCGGTCGTTTGTCGGCAACTCTGCGGCAAAAACTGGCGATCGCCCGGTGTCTGCTCAAACAACCCAACATCCTGATCGTAAACGACGCCACAAGTGCGCTGGATACCAGAGCCGAACAGCGCATCATGGAGCGTCTGCTCGAGCACCGGGCAGGCAACGGCGTGGTCTGGGTCCTGAGCCGGCCGGCGCTTGCCAGTCTGTTTGAGCATGTATTGGTGGCCGAGGACGGCCGCGTGGTCGAACAAGGTCCATACAGCACGCTGGCAGAAAAACCCGATTCGGCACTCAACAAGTTGCTACAGGCCGGTTGACCGGGAGCGAAAATCGGGTCACGCAATGGGCATCGCATTTCGATCCGGACATCACAGGGGAGCACACGGCGCCAGCTCCCCCGCGGCATCCCCTAGAGCCTGAGCGAAGGAGAGGAATCGATCATGAGTCTGGAATCCGAGGTCAAACTGCTCAGAAACGTCCCTCTGCTGGCCAAGTTGGACGCCTCCAAGCTCAAATTGCTGGCATTTGCCAGCGAATGGCTGACGTTTGAAACCGAGGAAACGTTGTGCCACCAAGGCGAACTGGGCGATGCCGCCTTCATCATCATCGAAGGGGAGGCCGATATCCTGGTGGATTCTCCCCAGGGGCCGGTCAATGTATCGACTCGTGGCGCCGGCGACGTGATTGGTGAGATCGCCATCCTGTGCGATGTACCCCGAACGGCCACGGTTCAGGCTCGGGGCAGACTGGTGGTACTGAAAGTGAGCAAGGAAGTGTTCATGCAGATGGTTACGGGTTATCCGGCGGTTGCCGTGGAGGTCATTCGGATTCTGGCCGAGCGCCTTGCAACCACAACCGCTGAGCTGACGCGCACCGCCTCGGAGCTGAAGGTACTAAAGATCGGCAAGACCCACGAGGCACCATGAGCGGACGGCTGGCCGCGGGCGCGAGCCGCCTGGACCGCATGATCGAGCGCTTGTTGACCCAGCGAGCCTGTCTCCGCTTTGCTGCCGGGGCGATTCGAACCCTGCCCGGCCCGGTGCTTGAACTGGGCCTGGGCAAAGGCCGCACCTATGACTACCTTCGCCGCGAGATGCCCGATCGGGAAATCATCGCATTTGACAGAGAGGTTCACGCGACCCCCGATTGCATTCCGGACGCGGCCCGTTTGGTATTGGGTGATTTTCTCGAGACCCTGCCCGCATTCGCCAAGCGCCATCCGCCGCCGGCAGCACTGGTCCATGCCGATATTGGTTCGGAAAAACCCGAACGCGACCGCCGGCTTGCAAGCGCCGTCGCACCGCTGATCCACAGCCTGTCACAGACCGGCACCATTGTGATCGCAGACCGCGCAATGGAACACAGACACTGGCAAGCTCTGCCGCTGCCAGACGACGCGGGACAATGGAACTACTTCATCTACCGCGTGGGTTGACGTCTGCCCGCCATCTCAAAAAAGAGCCCTCCACGTTAACCGGACCTAAACACCCGTTTCGATCCGGCCGCTATCGGGCGTCCGCGAGTCAAGGTCACTTGTAGGGATCGGCGGCATCCCGCAACCCGTCACCGAAGAAATTGAAGGCAAGGATGATGACGATAACCGGCACCACCGGCAGCATCAGCCAGGGATAGAGCGCCACTACGTTGATGTTTTGCGCTTCGTTGAGCAACACACCCCAACTTGTGATAGGCGGCCTCAAACCCAAGCCCAGGAAACTGAGTGCCGTCTCGCCCAGTATCATGGCGGGTATGGACAAGGTCGCGGAGGCAATCAGGTGGCTCATGAATCCAGGCACAAGATGGCGGAAAATGACCCGCTTGGGTCGGGCGCCCATAAGCTGCGCCGCGGTGCAGTAGTCCTCCTCACGCAGGGACAGCAGTTTTGACCGAACGGCCCGGGCCAGCCCTGTCCAGTCCAGGATCGCCAGGATCATGGTAATACCGAAGTAGATAAGCAGTGGGCTCCAGTGAACCGGCAGTACCGCGGACAGCGCCATCCAAAGTGGGATCTCCGGAAAAGAACGCAAGATTTCGATCATGCGCTGGACAATATTGTCCACCCAGCCACCGTAGTAACCGGCAAGGCCACCGATGATGATGCCCAGGGTGAAACTGACGGTGATGCCCAGCAAGCCGATGGTCAGCGAGATACGGGAACCGTAGATGATTCGCGAGAGCACGTCCCGACCCAGCCGGTCCGTGCCCAGCAAATAGAGGATGCCCCCCTCCGCCGGGCAGACCAGGTGGAATTGCGACTCGAACAGACCCCAGAAACGATAGGGATCGCCCTGACAGAAAAAACGCAACGGATAGACTCTTGAGGGATCCTCTGTGTACTCCCGCTTGAGGTTCTCCATGTTCAAGGTCCGCTCCCAACCGTAGACGAAGGGGCCCACGAACTCGCCGTCATGGAACAGGTGGATCGACTGGGGTGGGGAGTACACATACTGTGAGTTCCGCGTCTGCAGCTCGTAGGGCGCAACCACCTCGCAGAATGCGGCAATCAGATACATCAGCAACAGTATGGCACCCGACACCAGGGCGACTTTGTGTCGCTTGAGCTTCCACCACATCAGCTTCCATTGGGAGGCCAGGTAGAATCGTTCCTGCTCCGGCGTCAGCGCTTCCACCGAACGCGGGTCGAACGGCTCGCTGGAAACAAAGTGCTCCAGGTGCTTGTGTCGGTCGGAGGAGATCATCGGGTGGACCCCCCCTCAAAACGAATCCTTGGATCCAGAATTGCCAATGCGATATCCGACACCAGCACGCCGACAACCGTGAGCGTGGCCAGAAACATCAGGAACGAGCCCGCCAGATACATGTCCTGACTCTGCAGCGCGGACAGCAGCATCGGTCCGGTGGTGGGCAGCGACATGACCACCGCCACCACCTCTGCCCCCGAAATCACCGATGGCAACAGGCTGCCGATATCGGATATGAAAAAATTCAACGCCATGCGCAGCGGATACTTGCGCAGCAGCTTCCCGGGTGGCAAGCCCTTTGCGCGCCCGGTGGTGACGTACTGCTTCTGCAACTCGTCCAGTAGATTTGCCCGCAGCCGACGGATCATGCCAGCGGTACCCGAGGTGCCAATCACGACCACTGGAATCCACATGTGTTCCAGCACCGACATGAACTTGGCCCAACTCCAGGGCTGGTCGATGTACTCCGGGTCCATCAAGCCGCCGATGGACGTCCCGAACCAGACGTTGGCCAGGTACAGCATGACCAGGGCAAGCAGGAAATTGGGCGTCGCGACACCGATGAAGCCCAGAAACGTCAAGCCGTAGTCCCCCCAGCTGTACTGGTGGGTGGCCGAGTAGATTCCGATGGGGAACGCCACCGCCCAGGTAAACAGGATCGTCACCATGGAGACGATGACGGTTAGGAACAGACGGTCGCCAACCACGTCGTTGACCGGGAGATTGTATTCGAAGGAATAGCCGAAATCCCCCTGCACCATGCCAAACAGCCAATGCACATACTGTTCGTGCATGGGTTTGTCGAGACCATAATGCTGGCGCAGGAAGGCGATCTTCTCCTCGTCCACCGACTCGCCCTGGCTTTGTAACTCCGCTATCTCGCTTTCCAGATAATCGCCGGGCGGCAACTGGATGATGACAAACACAATGATGCTGATCGCCAACAGGGTCGGGATCATCAGCAGCAGGCGGTGAACGATGTATCGGAACATATCGACCTGGACTCTTGGGTAAACTCAGCGCCGCTCTGGATCTAACCAGAATGTGTCGGGATGGTATATGCCGAAGTAGGCGCCGGGATCCCAACTGTATATGCCCTCCACCGGCACATTATGCAGATCGTTGGAAACCACCACCGGCTGTCGCACGCCGGACACGACGCCGATGGTGTAAACCTGATCGGCGAAAATCGACAGCATCTCGTGCCAGATGGCTTCTCGCTGCTCGGCGCTCTCAGCCTGCTCCCAGGCCACATACAATGACATAAGCCGCTGAGCTTCGGGGAGATCCGGCGGCTCGCCCGCCTCGCCTCCGGTCTCGTAGTTCTGCCCCCACTGAGGCCACTGCAGATGCACCTGCGAAGTTGGCGCGAACTCCACCGGGACCATCTCCGGGGTGGGGATGCCATTGTCCAGGCCTGACCAGATCGACATGACCGCGTCACCGGAGAATATCCGATTGCGGAACACTTCGCGCTGGGATGGCTTTGCGAATGGCTTGACCCCGATCTTGACCCAGCTGTCGTGGATCAACTCAAGCACGTCGGTTTCCTCGGTGCTTTCACCGGCGGTCTCGATCACCAACTCCATAGGCCGACCGTCGGGTAACAACCTCAGGCCGCGCTTGTTGCGCTCCGTGAGTCCAATCTCATCCAACAGCCGGTTGGCCTCGGCCAAGTCGAACTGGGCCCAGGCATCCCTGTATTCTTCGCGGAACAGTGGACTCTCCGGCAACACCATGTTGGCGGCTTCATGGGCCAGCCCGTAGTAAACCACTTCATTGATTTCCACCCGATCTATGGCCAATGACAGGGCACGCCTGAAACGCACGTCGCGCACCAGTTCCCGCCAAACCGGGTCGGTGACGTTGAGATTTGGATAGAGGGCGATCTGGGACCCGCGCGCGGTGCGCCACAAACGAACCTGGTAGTCGTTTCGCTCCTCGCTGGCCTTCAGAAACGTGTAGTTGTCGAATCGCAGATAGCGGCCCTGAAGATCGGTATCCCCGGCGCCCGCCTTTGCAGGCACCAGTTTGTTGTCGGCGATGTTAACCACAACACGATCGATGTAGGGCAGTTGCAAACCGTTGATGTCCACCCGGTGGTAGAACGGATTGCGCTCAAATAAGAACCGGTCTGCGGGCGGCGGCGTGATGTCCTTCCAGGGCTGGAGTACCGGCAAGTCGGGATTGTCGGATTTGTAGGGATGGTCCATGCGGTGATGGAGTCCGGCCCAGTTTCGCGTCCCGGTTCGATCTATTATCGCCTGAATGGACTCGACCGGAGTGTATTTGCCATGGAATTGCTTCAGATAGTGGGCCGGACGATAGATGAAAAGAGGCCTCGCCCCGGCCAGGGCCGGCAGAAAATTGGGGTTCGGCCGCGCCCACGTATATCGCACCGTGACTTCATCCAGTATCTCGACCGTGGGCGGATCTCCTTTCACCAGCAGCAATTTGGGCGGGCCGAACGGGGACAGTTCGCTGTCGTTGGCGATGTCTTCCCAGTAATAGCGAAAATCCTCGCTGGTAAAGGGATGGCCATCCGACCACTTGTGGCCCTCTCTCAGATGCAAGGTGAAGATCCGGCTGTCCTCCACTTCGATATCCCGAAGCAGATCCGGCTCAAGCTCAAGCGCCTGGTTGTAACCCACCAGACGGGCATAGCCATAGACCATCATCATCCGGATGTCCTTGGATTTGCCCATCAAGATCCTGAGTTCACCACCGTGTTCTCCCGGGAACATATCAGGCCGGTCGAAGGTCACAACGGCTGGGTCCAAGGGCAGCCTTTCCGCCACCGGCGGCAACTCACCCGCCGCGACCTGATCGACCAGGGAAGGCGTTTCGACATAGTCAACGCCATGTGCCGTGCTCACCGCAAAGATGGCTGCTAACATGAGCATCAAAGGGCGGTGGCCAGGGGTGCGAGCCATCAGGCAGTCTCCCGAAGATCTGCGTCTTCCAATACGCGAACGAAATGCCGATCGCCGACCTCCACCAGCCCGAGTGGCGCGTCACCCCGCACCGTGTAGGGGTGAGGCCAGGCTGCCGGATCAGAAGCCTTGCCCTCGGCAATGCCGGCGAAATCCAGCGGTCGCTTCAAATCCGGGTACGGCACCGCAGTCAGCAACGCCCGAGTGTAGGGATGCACCGGGTTGCTGAACAGAGCCTCACGGGGCGCGACCTCCACCAAGCGACCGGCACACATGACCGCGATTCGATCCGCCACATAATCCACCACCGCGAGGTTGTGGGAAATGAACAAATAGGTCAGCCCGAGTTCCTGCTGGAGGTCTTTCATCAGATTGAGAATTTGCGCCTGTATCGATACATCCAACGCCGAAACGGGCTCGTCACAAATCAGCAGATCAGGCTGTAAAGCCAGTGCTCGGGCAATGCCGATGCGTTGGCGCTGGCCGCCGGAAAAGCTGTGCGGATAGCGACTGAGAAATCTCGGGTCCAGTCCCACCAGGCGCATCAACTCCTTGCACATTTCCGCCTGATAGTCGGCATCGCCCAGTCGATGAATGATCAGCGGTTCGCGGATGATGTCGAACACGGACATCCGCGGGCTCAGGGAGCTGAACGGGTCCTGGAAAATGAACTGCATTCGGGTGCGGAACCGCTCCAGATCCCGTCCTTCCAAGGCCAGTACGTCCACCGGATGACCCTTATCGTTGTACTGTATGGTTCCAGCGTCGGGTGACAGCGCCCGCATGATCATTTTGCTGACGGTGGTTTTACCGCAGCCGCTCTCGCCCACCAAGCCGAAGCTCTCACCATGGGCGACTTCGAAACTCACGTCATCCACCGCGGTTACGCGGGTCTCGTCACCCTGCCCAAAGAAGCTGCTCTTGCGAATCGTGAAATGCTTGGTGAGTCCCTGCACCGACAGGTGAGGTGCTCGATCCGCTGCCCCGGCTGGCCAGGGTTGTTTCCCTGCCATTAAGCTGCCCGTTTCATGTTCGATCTCGCGCACCGGGACCAGGCGCTCACCGGGTTTCATATCAAAATGGGGAACCGCGCGTAGCAACGCCTTCAGGTAGGGGTGCTGCGGGTTGTCGAAAATATCATGGACGTCGCCCCGCTCCATGATCTCGCCGTGGTACATGACCACCACTTCCTCAGCCAGATTGGCCACCACGCCGAGATCGTGGGTGATCATCAGCACCGCCATACCCAGCTCTTTCTGCAAATCGAGAATCAGGCTGAGGATCTGCGCCTGTATGGTCACATCCAGGGCTGTGGTGGGTTCGTCGGCGATCAGCATGCTGGGATTGCAGATCAGTGCCATGGCAATCATTGCCCGCTGCCGCAACCCCCCTGACAATTCGAACGGGTACATGTCGAGGGCCCGTTTCGGGTCCGGAAAGCCCACCATTCGCAGCATCTCCTGGGTCAGGGAAATGCCGGCGTCATGGTCCATCTGACGATGCAGAAACACGGCTTCGCTGACCTGGTCACCAACCGTATGCAGGGGCGACAGCGACGTCATGGGCTCCTGAAAAATGATCGAGATCTTGCCGCCTCGAATCGAGCGCATCTTCGGTCCTGACGTGTCCAGTGCGGCGATGTCGATGACCGCATCCGGGTCGACCGGATCATGCAGCAGAATCTGTCCGCCCCGGATGCTTGCGGTATTGGGCAATATGCCCATGATCGCCTGGGCGGTCACCGATTTACCCGAGCCCGATTCCCCCACCAACGCCACGGTCGATCCCGGTCGAACGTCGAAACTGATTCCGCGTATCGCGGAAACAACACCGCCGTGAATCTGAAAATCAACCCTGAGGTCGCGTACCTCCAGAAGTTTGTCCATCAATAACCCGCTCCCCGCCACAGGCAGGGTTTCTTAGCTGTGCTTGTAGACATAGCTCTAACCCGCGGGTTTTGCCAGGTCAAGCAAAACCCCTTGTTCAGATGCGGTTGTGTATTTGCTCGACCGGGGCGGATAATGCCGAGCCCTGCGTGAGCTGACATGAGAACCGATCCCGATGACCGAGACTCCCTGCCCCTGGGAGACACCCGACACCCACTCGTACCCGGACATGAACTACCTCCTGACGGAAGGGGCAATGTCACGCTATGTGCTGGCGGCGCACTATGTCCGTGACTGCCAGAGCGTGATTGAGATCGGAGGCTTCAAAACACCCATCACCCGATTCCTCACCCGGGTGCCGGCGCAGGTACTGGTGGTAGACCCGCTGATTCAACCCTACACCGCCACGACGCTGAATGGACAGCCCTGCCGGATCGAACATCGGGCGGCCATGTTTCAGTCCGAATCGTTCCAGGTACAGGCCGGCACGTACGGGGTGGTGCTGCTGGGTGCGTCCATGAAGCACTTCAGCGATGAACCGACGCAGCGCCGACGGGAGTGGGACAAGCTGATCAGCTTGCTGAGCAGTGCCCGGGTTGCGGTGCTGGAATTTGCGGTGGATTGGGGTCTGGGCCGCAGCAATGTCGAGAGTCTGGTGGAGGGTGCGGGCCTGGATCTGAGGGTGCAACTGGACATCGATCTGAGCCACTGCCCGGGCGTGGAAACCGAACACGCACATCGACGACTTGTAGTGCTGGATGGCAAGGTGGCGGAGCGCACTGGCGATGGATAAGGATGAGCTCTATCAAACCTTGCTGGATGGGCTTGCCCGATATACGGAACATCCCCTGATCGGCGACGTTCTGCGGACAGTATCCCGCTATCCGGATCCAAACTTCGCCCACAGCCTGAACAAAAACCAGGTGGCGAGCAAAAAGTGGCTGGTGACCGAGCTCATGCGGGTCGCCGCAACCCCGTTGGGTACCGTTTATGTACTGGGCGGCTGGTACGGCGTGCTGAGCGCGATGCTGTTGAACGAGACCCAGCTTGGGGTTCGCAGGGCGATCAGCATCGACATCGACCCAGGGTGCGCGCCGGTCGCCATGCTGCTGAATCGACGCCACGTGGAACGGGGCCGTTTTCTGGCGGTAACCCGCGATATGGCCAGCCTGAACTACCGCTCGGACCGATTCGAAGAACCTGATGGTCGTGGCGGCACGGCCGAGGTCCATGCGTCCCCGGACCTGGTCATCAACACCAGTTGCGAGCATCTGGATGACTTTCAGCGTTGGTACGATGCCATCCCCGCCGGCACGTTGCTGGTCCTGCAGTCCAACGACTATTTCGCATGCGAGGAACACGTAAACTGCGTGGCCGACCTGGCGGCGTTCCGTCAACAGGCGCCGATGTCGGAACTGCTGTATGCGGACAGGCTGCCCTTGAAGCGCTATACGCGCTTCATGCTGATCGGTCGTCGCGGGTAAATACCTGACCCGGCTCTAGCCAACGCACGCCGGGATGGGCGCAGGTGCGTTCGAACAGGCCCTCACAAAACGCCCAGCTGCGATCATCGTGAACCAGATGGTGGCTCATGAGTCCGGTGGGCTCATCCACATCCGCCTGGCCCTTTCGACGGGCCGAAAGGTGGTTGACCAGTTGCGACAGCGCGGCCTCGGTGCCAACAAAGCCCCGCCCTCCTCGCCAGTCGATGAGATCCACATGGGTATTAACCTGGGTGAGCCCAGTGGTCGGCCGATCCCTGGCCCGTGCGCCAAAAGTGGACAGGCCACGGTACCCCAGGTGTGGCAGGAGTTCGATCAGTTGGGCGCTGATTCGATTCCAAGGCGGCACCATGACCGGCAACATATGCTCCCCGAGACGCTCGCGCAGCATATCGAGGCCTCGTATCAACTCCCGGGCCATCAGCTGCACCGGGCGATGCGGACCCAACTCACTGCGTTTCTCGTCGGCCGGAGCATGGTTGGCGTGCGCAAAACCATGCTGGCACACCCAGGCCAACGGAACCTGGGCAATGGGGCTGACCAGCGTCCGATCCATGCCCTGAGGCACCCCGGCCAAGAGCAACGGAACCCGATACCGGCGGCTCAGATCCAGCAATCTCGTCAGGGCCGGTGTGGCACGTTGAACGTCGTCATCGCGCCACCACAGAGTGACCGGACGGCCCACATCCCACCAGGCATCGAGTTCCGCCTTGAGCGCAATCCAATCAGACATGGGCGTCCGCGCCGCGAACCCAACCCGCCAACAGCGCGGCGCTGTCGGCGGCGCCTTGCAGATTGATGCGGGTGGTGTCCGGCCGGGGGCGCATCAAGGCCGCATCCACCGCATGTGCCAGTGCCACAGCATTGAGCGCAGCCTCCTGCAGTACGCTGAAGAAACCCATTTCGGCAAAGCGTGCAGCGCGAAACGTCTGCTCGGTTTCGCCATCGCCAGCGAACGGAACCACCACCGCCCTGGCTCTGGCCTGAAGGATATCCATCAGTGTGTTGTAGCCCCCCTGGGAGATGGACAGGCGTGCGTTGGCCAGCAATGCCGGAAAGTCGGCGCGCGAAGACTCTACCGTAACCCCGACTCCGGCGTTGCGGCGCAGGGACCGTAACGCGTCCGGATTGGAGCTGTGTCCCGCCAGCAGACGCCAGGGCATTGATCTGGCCCGGCTCAATGGGCGCGCCGCCAGCGCAGTCTCAAGCAGTCTGGCCCCGACCGCGCCCCCGCCGGCAGAGACGATCACCTCACCGTTGCCAACCGGGCTGAACGGAGGCACTCCTGCACCCACATAGCCGGTGTAGTGGATGCGCCTCGCCAGTCTATCTGCCGGGGCGAAGGTCTCTTCAAAACGGATCGCACGGGGATCCCCATGCACCAGGATCCGATCGTAAAAGCGCTCCGCCCAAGCCGCAGCCTCATCCACCCGACCAGGCTTACGGCCGCTCTGCAACACGTCTCGCACGGATGAGACCACCATCGGACGCGGCGATTGCCGATGCGCCGCCCGCAGCAGCGGCAGCAACTCAAAACGCATCTGCCTGCGCCCGAACGGAAAGGTCTCTGTGATCAGGAGTTGCGGTTCGGCATCTTCGAAGGCCCTCAAAAGGCGGCGAAGGCGGGTTGTGCGCCACGCTTCATCCACCGCGTGCCCATTGACGTCGACCAAGTCGCTGAAACGGGCATCGGCCGCGCGCAGCGGCGGCAGCTGCACCCAGTCGATGCCCTCAGGGATCGACGGCTCAATGGGCATGCCGCCGCTGACCAGAGTCACCGGCACACCGTGGTGCGCCAACTCAGCTGCGATCCGAAGCGCCCGCTGCAGATGACCGACGCCCAACAGATGCTGGACATAAAGAAACACGCGGCCGTAAGCCATGGCTTGAATCAGAGGATGCGTGGAATCAGGCGAAGGATGTCTGAGCCCGCGCTGCAGGTTCACCCAGGTGCTGGCCGACCAACCGATTCACCTTGTCCAGGCCATCCAGCAAACCAGGCACACAAACCTGGGAAGGCGGTTTTTGCGCCGGCAGCGCGCGCAATGCTTCGATCATCAGCTCCACCGCACTGCTGGCATCGGGATCGAGCATGCGCACCAACCCCAGGTCTTGCGCCCGGGTGGCCCGTATCAATTGCTCGCGGCGAGGTCGGGAGCGGGGAACCAGTATCGCCGGCTTGTCCAGAGACAGGATCTCACAGAACGTATTGTAGCCGCCCATGGCCACCACACCCGATGCCCGGGCCATCAGTACCTCCACATGGGCATCAAACGTCAGCACCTCCACTTTGTCCAGAACATCGATCCGGTCCTGGAAGGCCCGCTGTTCAACGGGCGGCATGAACGGCCCCAATACCACCAGCGCAGGCTGCGGCAAATCCGGCGCCGCCTCGTAGGCCCGCAACACCCAGTCGACCAAGGTGGCTCCATCCCCGCCCCCCCCCGGCGTCACCAGAACATATGGTGCTTGCACCGGGGCAGGTACGTTCAGATCCCCGGATTGAGGCACCCCCCGGGGCAGATAGCCGGTGTAGACCATCTTCCGACGCACCGCATCGCTTACCTCGATCCCCTCCAGCGGATCGGCGATCTGCGGCAAGCCGTACACCCAGATTTCATCGTAGAGGCGCTCCAGCGCCGGGGCCACTTTCTTGCGCTCCCACTCACGGCGCAACAGCAAAGGTTCGTCCATGACATCGCGCAGACCGAGGATGCAGGTCGTGCCCCGCGCCTTCAGCATCGCCAGTGTTTCTCGCACCTCCCCCTTGAGCCCCAGCGGTTCTTTGTCCACCAGGAACACATCCGGGGCGAATATGCTGGCTGTGTGCTGAATGATCGAAGCACGCATGGCGAGGGTCTGTTCCAGATCGATATGCAAACCGAGGGAGGTGTACTCTCCGTTGTGCAGCTTGATGACGCCTGGAATCCTCACAAAGTCCACACGCGCTCGAAAATCGAAGCTGCCGATGATCGGGGAACCGGACAGGATGAGCACCGACAGGCCCTTGTACGCCTCGACCATGGAATGGGCGATGGCGCGGCAACGGCGGAGATGACCGAGACCAAAGGTGTCGTGGCTGTAAACGAGAATCCGCGCCCCGTGAACGCGACTTGTCATATGCTGTCCGCTCAATCCACTGGAAAAATCTGGTCAGGGAGAACCTGAGCCAATGATACCCCCACGGCCACAGTCCACAACCGTATGCTCCGCCCCCCGGCCAAACCGCCAGCGCAGTCGACGATCCGGCTTCGACATGCCACCGCGAGGCCCCTCGGGCGGCGTGGAAATACCACTCGGCTTTCACCTCACCACAGCTTAGGCTAGCCGTAACGCCTCTGGAGCGCACGAAATTTCGGCTTGGGGCCCATTTCCCCCGCTATGGGCGGCCACGCCTGTGACAAGTGCGGGTGAGTCGTGTGCACCACTCTGGCTATAATCAGCCCGGAACCCGCTCACACTCACCGCCGCCGCGTGGCAAGGTGCGCGATTCGCATTGCTGGGATGCTCAAAGGAACGGAGGATTGAACCATGCTGGGCGCGAGACAAGGAGCACAGGCCAGCGGCGGAGGCGACATCCGCTACCTGACCCGCTCGCTTATTTTTCTAACCGTGCTGGCCGTGCTGGCTTTCCTTTCGCGAACGGAATTGGTCAACGGGGTTCAATCCAACCCGATTCTGAACGGCACCATACTGGCGACGCTTGCGTTTGGCGTAGCGTACACCTTTGTGGCGCTGTACAACGTGTTCCGAGTCTCCAGGGCCGCCGCGCATGCCACCGCCCTGGTGGCGGAGGTGCAGGCCGGCAACAAACCGCTGGAGCATGTCAACGAGATCCTGCTTGGCCCGTCCCACAGCGGCGTCGGTGACTTTCTGCGCACGGTTCACCGGGTGCTGAGCCAGGGAGAGACAAGCGCCACCCTGCCGTACATGCTGGACTCGGTAGCGGCCCATGCCGAGGATCGACGCGCTCTGGTGCGGTACCTGACCGGAGCCCTGGTCCTGCTGGGACTGATTGGCACTTTTTACGGGCTGCTGGTCACCATCGGCGGCGTTCGTGATGTGCTGGGCAACCTCAGCGCCAGTTCGGATGCCGATACCATGGAGCTGCTGGTGGGCCTCAAGGAGCGGCTTGCGACGCCCCTGGATGGTATGAGCGTGGCGTTCTCCTCATCGTTGTTCGGTCTGCTGTCCTCACTGGTCCTGGCGTTTCTGGAGCTTCAACTGTTTCACGCCCAGAACAACCTGCATGCCCGTTTGGAAAGCCTGGTGGTCAGCGACCTCATTCCGCTTTGGCACAAACCGCAGGCAGCCACTGGCGGCACGGGAGTCGCCGTTGCCCCGGCCTACCTGAGCGCGTTGCTGAGCAACGCCGGCGACCGGCTGGACAGCGTGGCGGGCATCCTGGAGTCCCTGACCCGCGATGGACTCGGCGTAAACCGTCTCAACGAGCAGATCGGCGGTCTGAACGATCGGATCGAGTCTTTGAGAGACACCTTGATGACCCTGGAGCAGGATCGCACCAGCGCGTTGCGCCACGATCTGCATCTGCTGGCCCGCCTGCTCAACAAGGAAGAGTAAGACATGCGTCGCAGGGCTGAGGGGCCTGGCAGTTTCAACATCTGGCCCGCGTTCACGGACGTGCTCGGTGGCCTTGTCGTGGTGCTGATTTTCCTCATCACGGTGTTCGTCATCGGCGAAGTATTGATTGGCCGCGAGCTTTCGGGCAAGAACACGGCCATCGATCAGCTCGCGCAGATCATCGACGGCCTCGAGCAGCTGGTTGGCGAGTCAGATGCCGAGAACGACGCGCTCAAGACACTCATCGACCAAGTCCGGGCTCGACTGGCTGCCAGCGAGAATACGGTGGCTGAGGTATCCAGGGAGCTTCAGCAGGCACGCGAACGGGAGGGATTGCTGTCGCGCAGCCTGGATGAGGTGGTGGATGAGCGCGAGCGACTGCTGGCGGAGCTGGCGGCTCGGCTTCAGCTGCTGGAGGCGTCGACTCTGGCCCAGGCTCAGGCCGAGCAGCAAGTTGAGGTCAGCGCGAGTGAGATCGCCCTGATGACGGCGCGTCTCAAGGACCTCGAATTCAAACTCAGCCGCCTGAACAACGCGCTATACAGCGCCCGTCAGACGGTGTCGGAACAGCGAACAGAAGAATCGCTCACCCAGCGTGCGCTGGGTGAGCGTGAAGCCCAGCTGCTGGCGCAGGCCACCCTGATTGAAACCCAGCAGACGCGAATAGACGAAATGGACGCCCTGATCAAGCGGCGTCTGCTCGATCGGGTCGAGGAACTGGAGCAGTACTCAAGCGATTTTTTCGGGCGGCTGCGGGAGGTATTCGCCAACAACCCCGACATCAAAGTGGTGGGCGATCGGTTCGTGTTCCAATCCGAAGTCCTGTTTCCATCCGCCGAAGCCGATCTCACGCTTGGCGGACGCGAGGACCTGGACAAGTTTGCCCAGGTTTATCGCCAGATTCAGGCCCAGTTGCCGCCTGATCTGCCGGTGATCATAGAGGTCCAGGGACACACCGACGCCATCCCGATCAACACCGTGCGCTTTGGCTCGAACTGGGAGCTTTCGTTCTATCGCGCGCTGGGGGTGGTGAACTATCTGATCGATCAAGGGATTCCCCCAGAACGATTGGCGGCCGTTGGCATGGGAGAATACCAACCGATAGAAACCGGCACCGATCCGCTGTCGATGCGGCGCAACCGCCGAATCGAGCTGAAAATAACCAGTCGATGAGCCCGGATGAAGGGTGCTCTCAGCGACGATCAATCCTCGGTTTCGGCGACCCGGGCGGGCGACTGACTATCGCTCCGCACCCATTCGACGAGAATCTCGGCGCGGCGATTGATGGCACGAGCATCTTCATCACCGGTGATCATCAGCGGCACCCGTTCACCATGTCCGCGTAGGCTGATCTCTCGCGCCGCGATTCCGTGTCCGTACAAATAGTTTTTGACGGTTGCGGCGCGCCGCTCGGACAACGACTGGTTGTACAGGTCGCTGCCGGTGTCATCACAGTGACCGTCAATGCGAATTCGATGCACCGCTTCAGCCTCATTCAGCCGCGTGACAAGGGCACGCAGGCGCTCCTGGGCTTCTGGCGTCAGGATGTCCTGATCCAGCGGGAAATGGACCCGGATTAAATCGCGTTCGGTGCTAAAACCCGCGGCCAGACGCCGGGCACCCTGAAACACACGGGCAACGTCCTGGCCATCGTCCGCTAAAACCGATGAATCTACCGGGCTGGCGGGAACACCCAGGCCCGCGCTGTCCTGGTCAGCCTCGGCGGGTCGGTTCAGGGTCCGGGCTTCCAACGCGGCGACGTCCATGCTCGGTGAGCCAGATTCGATTGCAGCTGCGGTTTGCCCGGACGATGCTGAAGGCTCCTGAGGTCCGTGGATTGCGCTCGTGCGCAATGTGGCATCTACTTCCGTCAAATCCTCAAGGGCCTTGCCGGAACTGGAATCCCTGACCAACGGGATCCCCGTCACCTCCGCCAACCTGTTCAGGCCGCTGTCCAGCGTCTCCTGTAATGACAGCCCGCTGTCGCGCCAGGCGAAAGCCCCGACCGCTGCCAGCACCACAACCAAGCCAAAACCCAGCGCTTTTCGTGAGCCGCTCATGATCACTTTCCTGCCTGACTGCGCAGCAGCCCATCGACGGGTCCAGAACGCATGCAGGCGATTGAAATATTGATACATAATGCCTGAAACCGAATCAGAACGCCGCATCGGCGACGGGTCCGACGCGGACCGGTCTCCCGCCGGTTCGCGATTGCCGTTAACATGGGACGCCGTTTTCGACCCAGGTGGAGATGCATGTCAGATCAGCGGGAATCCCAGATAGAGAAGCGCCTGCGTACACTTGAAACGCACTTGGAGCAGGAGAATCCGATCCTGTTGCAGGTGGTGAAAAGCTTTCGTCAACTGGACAAAGTGGGGCGACGACTGGGGCTGCTGGACCCTGCGGAATCGTTCGCAACCCGTGTGCCCTGGTGGCCGGTAATTGCGATTCTCGGTACGTTTTCAGCGGGAAAATCCAGTTTTATCAATACGTTCCTGG
This sequence comes from uncultured Gammaproteobacteria bacterium, assembly GCA_963783675.1. GTDB lineage: Bacteria > Pseudomonadota > Gammaproteobacteria > Competibacterales > JAHEDQ01 > JAHEDQ01. The sequence continues at coordinate 270,968 of CAWAOU010000024.1, read as the reverse complement.
GCACGAAACTGCAACTGACCGGCAACCAGGCGGTGGACGACCGCTTTACCGTGGTCTGTTTCAGCAATGAATCCGAAAGCCGTGTGCTCCCGGGCGTGGCGCTGGACGCCGATCCCCGATTTCCGTTCTACCGGATCAGTCGAGATATCGAAGAAGTGTCCGAGGGCGAGGGCAATCGAATCGATGCCTATCTGCAGCTCAAGACGAGCCCGAGCCAAGCGCTGAAGGGAAAGATCCTGATCGATTCTCCCGGCTTCGATGCCGATGCGCAACGCGATGCGACACTGCGCATTACCGATCACATCATCGGTTTGTCGGATCTGGTGCTGGTGTTTTTTGACGCACGCCATCCGGAGCCAGGCGCCATGCGAGATACGCTGCAACATCTGGTGTCGGACAGCATCCAGCGCTCGGATTCAGGCAAGTTCATATACATCCTGAATCAAATCGACACCACCGCGCGTGAGGACAATCCGGAGGAGGTTGTCGCCGCGTGGCAACGTGCGCTGGCGTCATCTGGCCTGACCGCCGGGCGTTTCTATCGAATCTACAACGAGGACGCTGCCGCGCCGATCGAAGACGAGGCGCTAAGAAGGCGCTTTCAGACCAAGCGTGATGAGGATCTTGCGGAGATTCACGGTCGGATGCATCAGGTGGAAGTGGAACGCGCCTATCGAATCATCGGGGCCTTGGAAGAGACCGCCAAGGGCCTGGAGAACCGGTCTGTACCAAACATTCGGGTGCTGACGGACAAATGGCGTAAACGGGTCTGGACCTACGATGGGATCGTGGCAGGACTGGTGGTGGCGGCCCTGGGTGGGGCTGCACTGGCCAATCCCGAAAGCATCACCGGTGCGGTGACCGCCGTGGGCGGTGGCGGGCTGCTGACCGTGGTCGGCGCTGCCGCTTTGCTGCTGACCGCAGTCTACATTCACTACCGCTTTCGCAGGGTGGCGGCAAACCGGGTTTTGAAAGGGCTGCACGCGGAAATAGGGCCGGACACGCCAGGCGACATGGTCCGGGCATTCAAACGCAATACCCGCTGGACACGCAGCCTGTTTCAAAAATCACCTGTTGGCTGGGGGCGCGGAAGCCAGCGTATCGTGAGCGACGTGCTGGCGGCTTGCGATGATTATGTTCAACAACTCAACAACCGATTCACCAACCCTTCCGGATCATGAGCAAGCACTGCAGCTACGTCGAGGGCTGACTGCTATGGGTCGGCGCTCGGCAGCCGAAACATGTTCTGGAACAGGAACGGGTCATCAAAGTGGCGCCGCCCGATAAACGCCACCGGCTGCCGCCCCCGGGCACGCATCGCACCCGCCGAGGCGATGCCCATGGGCCAGAGTACAAAGCGTTCGGGCCGGACGGTCCCGGGCACCAATCCATCGGGGGCAAACAGTCCCACCGGAAGACCATCCCCATCGGGCGTCTGGTCGAGCACGTCGTAGGCCTGCAGTCGATAGCTTTGATCCCACCCGGCCGAATCCCGATGGACCCCGCTCAGATAGTGGGTGCGCGTTGCGATCTTGAGTACAACGCGGGTACTGGGCTGCCAGGAGGGCGCGGGCGCGGCGATCAGCGGCGGTTCCGGCTGTTCCAATGCGGACGCGGTCAACTGGAGCCCCGGTTTGGGAAACAACATGTGATAGCAACCGCAGGGATGGATGCTGTCATAGACCAGAGGCCGGCCATCCGGCAACAGCGTAACCCGCCATAGCAGACCATCCAGCGGACCGGCCAGTATATCCAGCGGCCCGGCCGAAGGTCGCTCGCTGAACCAGATAACATAGTTGAGTTGCAACAAAACCTGCTGGTGCCAGAGGGCCCAGGACGGATAGGTATAGATAACGACATCGCCGGTGCGCAGCCCGGGCACGGCCGGGCCCTGCCAGAAGGGCTCACCCGGCCGATCGTAGTCGCCACCGTCGGCAATCTCCCAGATCGGCGCATGCTGTGTGAACAAGGCTTGCAGATGCGCCTTGCTCAAGCTGGGGCGACCCAGAACATCAAACCGATTGGAGACAGCGAGCTGTGCATCGGGCGGTGGCTCCGAAAGGCCGTATCGCACCCAACGCGCTCCGACGCCGGGATCCCCGCTGGGATGTGCAAATCGATCGCGGGTCCGATTGTGCAAACGGCGCACACCTTCGGCGACCGGGATCATGGTGAGCGGATACAATCCGAGCGTGCGCGCGACGGTAGAGTAGTCGTCCGGCACCCGGGCGGCCTCGACCAGATGGGAAAGACTGTCTTGATCGGTCGCAAGCGCTGCCTTGAGTCGCTCGGCACAGGACTCGACAGCTGATGCCAGCGAAGCACCCGGCGGTTTCAAGCGCGCTCGATCCGAAGCCGGCAGACGCGGCAGTTCCAGCTGTCGGGCATGGCGATCCAAATCCCGCAGTGCATCGAGCCACACGCCTGCGGTGGCGGGTTCGACCGCGGACTCGCCGATCGCAGCCAGAAACCGATCGCTGCGCAAACCCGGGTACCCGGGTATGGGATGGGCGCTGGGCCAGCGTCGTCCTACACCGGCAACGCTTTTGTCGACGGATTCGATCAGGGTGACGCAATCAACCGTGCCTGGGGTTTTCTGAATCTTCTTCGGGGCTTGGGGCGAGGTTGCACAGCCCGCCAGAACACAGGCCATGGGGACGGCAAATCGCGTGGCCATGAGCACCCGGCGTGTGGCCACCACTCAACCCGGTCGAACACAACAGGTCAGGATCAGCCAGCGTAAGCCGGGGTCGGGCCATTTGCCGCGGGCAGGGCCTGAGACGTTTGATGACAATTTGGCGCGGGATGGACTCATTTAGGCACGCGCCTCCAAGCCTGCGGACCGATACCCCGAATCCCAAAGGGGTCTCTTCCCTATTCTAGTGAGCCTCTGATTGATTCGTAAATGTGCATCTTGGGACTGAAATGCACAGCCGCAACGTTGCAGATACTGGGACGGAATGCCTGCGACACGCAATCTGCCCCGTGAATCTAGTGTAGTGTCTTCCAAATACCTTGATGGTTGAGCTTAGGCATCGTGGTTCCTGACAAGGCGCGGTGAGGAGGAATAGCCAGCGCTATTGCGACGATCCGCAACGCCGTCAGGGACCGCGAGGGCCAGCGCAGGTGTTAAGTTATTTAGGAGACACTACGCTAGGCAGTCCAGAACAGATCATAGGCGCCCAAAGGGCGCTTGCTGAGGCATTCAGCAATCTCAGTCGCGCGCCTCGCTCAGCCAATCTCTGGGTCGCAGGAACTCTTGGTACAGCCGCGCCTCTTCACTGCCGGGTTCCGGCCGCCAATCGTAGCGCCAAGCCACCAACGGTGGCAGTGACATCAGAATGGATTCGGTACGCCCGCCGGACTGCAAGCCGAACAGGGTGCCACGATCGTACACCAGATTGAATTCCACATACCGGCCACGTCGATAGAGTTGAAACGCACGCTCGCGTTCACCGAATGCGATGTCCCGTCGCCGGCGTACGATGGGCAGATAGGCCTCAAGATAATGGTCGCCGACACTTCGTGTGAATCCGAAACAGGTGTCAAAATCGGGGACATTCAGGTCGTCAAAAAACAGGCCGCCGATGCCTCGGGGCTCTTGACGATGTTTGAGAAAGAAATAGTCGTCGCACCAAGTCTTGTAGCGAGGGTAGGCGTGGTCTCCCAGCGGTGCACAGGCGCTGTGCGCAACCTGATGCCAGTGGCGGCAGTCCGCCTCGAAACCATAGTACGGGGTCAGATCGAAGCCCCCACCAAACCACCATACCGCGGGCTCACCCGGCTTCTCGGCGATAAAGAAGCGCACATTGGCATGGGAGGTAGGCACATACGGATTCAACGGATGGATAACCAGCGATACGCCTATGGCCTGGAAACCCCGACCGGCCAGTTCCGGTCTCTGAGCGGTGGCCGAGGGGGGCAAGGCGTCGCCGTGAACGTGAGAAAAATTGACACCCGCCTGCTCAAACAGACTTCCCCCGGTCAGCACACGGGAGCGTCCCCCGCCTCCGGTTGGCCGTGCCCAGGCATCTTCCAGAAACTGCGCCCCGCCATCTTCCCGCGCCAGTTCCCCGCAAATGCGGTCTTGCAAGTCCTGCAGGTAATCCTTTACCGCATGCAATGCCATGCTGTCACTCATTTGCTACCTCGGTCGAACCACGGTGTCGCTGAGCAGCTCGCGAATCTCCGACGGACGCCCCAGGTCGCCGCATGCGCCGGGCACGATGGCGTCCACCTGACGTCCGAAGCGACGTCTGAGTACATGTCTCGATCGGACGGGCGGGCGACCGCTTCTGTTTGCGCTGGTAGACACCAGCGGGCCGCCCAGTGCATCACACAAAGCCGCCACCACCGGATGATCAGTGACCCGAACGGCCAGGCTCGTATGGTGCCCGCGCAGCCAGATCGGCACCCATGGGCGTGCGGGCCAGAGCCAGGTCACGGGTCCCGGCCAAACCGCAAACGCGCGCTGGGCAATGTCCGACGTCACGGGCGCCAGATAGTGATCGAGCTGCTGAAACCGCGATGCGACCAAAATCAGGCCTTTGCTCAGCGACCGCTGCTTCAATCTGAGTACACGAGCGACCGCCCTTCCATCAGCGGGATTACAGCCAAGGCCATAGACGCCCTCGGTCGGGTATGCCACCACCCCCCCAGCCAACAGGATATGGCGGATGCGGCGCAACTGGGTTACCGGCAGGCTCACGATCGCTCAGTAAACATACAAGCCCCGCCCTGATCCACCCTTACCGACCACGGCTGGGCGATACTCGTGGCGAGATGGCGGTTTCTCCCTGACTGACGGAACGGGTTCAGCCGCTGCTCTTGCGCTTGGCCGGGCGGCGACGGCTCTTCTTGTCCGGCGCCTCGGCGATGAGCTTCTCACATTCCTCCAGGGTCAGGCTCTCAGGCTCCCGATCCTTGGGCATCCTGGCGTTCTTGCTTCCGTCGGTGATGTATGGTCCGTAGCGCCCCCGCAACACCTGTATCTTGGTGCCGTCGAAGGATTGAATGATACGGTCTGCATCGGCCGCCTTTTTTTCCGCGATCAACGCGAGGGCCTGCTCCAGGGTGATACTGTAGGGATCGTTGTCCTCGCCGATGGAGACGTACTTGCTGCCGTAACGAACGTAGGGTCCAAATCGACCGATGTTGGCGGTCACCGCCTCACCCTCGTCCGTCTGGCCCAGGTCACGCGGCAGTCGAAACAACGCCATTGCCTCATCCAGCGTGATGGTGTCCATACGTTGCCCGGGCAACAAGCCGGCAAACCGCGGTTTTTCCTCCTCATCCGGCGATCCGATCTGTGCGAATGGTCCATAGCGCCCCATTCGAACCGACACCGTCTTGCCGCTTTCTGGATCCTGTCCAATGGCCCGCGTCTGGGCGACTTCCTGGCGGGAAATCGTGCTTTTTTCCTCGACCTGCTTGTGGAAGGTCTCCCAAAAACCACTGAGCAGGGGTATCCACTCACGCTCACCCCGGGAGATAGCGTCCAGATCGTCTTCCAGACGCGCGGTGAAGTCGTAGTCCACGTATTGACCAAAGTGCTGGGTCAAAAAACCGTTGACAATACGCCCAACGTCCGTCGGGCGAAATCGACGGCTCTCCAGCTCCACATACTCCCTGGACACCAAGGTCGAAATGATACTGGCATAGGTCGAAGGGCGACCGATGCCGAACTCTTCCAGCGTTTTCACCAGGCTGGCCTCGGTGAACCTGGGGGGAGGCTCGGTAAAATGCTGCGCCGAGTGAATCTCATTCAACGTGACCCGGTCGCCCTCCTCCATCTCTGGCAAGAGACGGTCGTCGTCTGCGCTCTTGGCATCGTCCACGCCTTCCCGATAAACCGCCATGAAGCCGGGGCTGCGGATGGTGGAACCGGTCGCCCGGAAAACCCCCACGTCCCCGGCCCTCAGGTCAACCGCTACCGTGTCTAGGGTGGCATGTATCATCTGGCTGGCGACGGTGCGCTTCCAGATCAGGCTGTAGAGCTTGAATTGATCGGCATTCAGATAGCTTTTCAGAGAATCAGGATCACGCGCAGCTGCGGTGGGGCGAACAGCTTCGTGGGCTTCCTGTGCGTTCTTGGCCTTGGTCCGATAGACACGGGGCGCTTCGGGTACCTGATCGGCTCCGTAGCGCTGAGAGATGACTTCACGCAAGTCCGCTACGGCTTCGGTCGCCAGGGAAACGGAATCGGTACGCATGTAGGTGATCAGACCAACCGCCCCGCCCCCGATGTCCACGCCTTCGTAAAGTTGCTGGGCGACGCGCATGGCGCGATTGGCTGAGAATCCCAGCTTGCGAACCGCCTCCTGCTGCAGGGTGGAGGTGGTGAAGGGTGCCGCAGGATTCCGGCGCCGCTGTTTTTTCTCGACCTTGTCCACCCGCAGTTGCCCGTCGGCGGCTTTGCGCAGTGCCCGCTCTGCTTCAAGCGCCCCATCACCGTCGGTGAAACGAAACTGCTCGACCTTCTCGTCCCTGTACTGACTAAGCTTGGCGCCGAAACCCTGTCCGTGCTGGGTGACGTCAGCATCGATGGTCCAGTATTCCCGGGGAACAAACTTCTCGATTTCTTCCTCTCGCTCGGCGATCAAACGCAGGGCCGGGCTTTGAACCCGTCCGGCGGAAAGGCCCCGGCGTATCTTTCGCCATAGCAGCGGAGAAAGATTGAAACCCACCAGGTAGTCCAATGCCCTGCGCGCCTGCTGCGCATTCACCAGATCCATGGAAATCTCGCGGGGATGAGCCACCGCATCGCGCACTGCATCCCGGGTCACTTCGTAAAACACCACCCGATGGACAGGCTTGTCCACCAGCAGCTTGCTTTCGCGCAACAGCTCGTAGGTGTGCCAGGATATGGCCTCGCCTTCGCGGTCCGGGTCCGTCGCCAGATACAGTGAATCGGCCTTCTTCATGGCCTTGCGAATGGCATCCACATGCTTGGCGTTCCGCTCGATGGGCTGGTAGTGCATCTGGAAGCCCTGCTCGGTATCGACGGCACCTTCCTTGGGCACCAGATCCCGAACGTGGCCATAGGAGGCCAGCACCTCGAAGTCGCCACCCAGGTACTTTTTGATCGTCTTGGCCTTCGCCGGCGATTCAACGATGACCAGATTCATACTCATGACACAGGGTCGTCCATGGCGCGGCCCCGACTGATCGGGTGCGCATTCGGGTTTCGAGGCGTGGGAATCTTTGCGGATTTGGACCGGGTTTGTCCAGATCGGTTTCGTGAGGGGCGGTTAAGAACACACCGCTATGGTCATGTTCGGCGCCCCGGCGGCCTAATGCAGATAGACGCCGTAGCCATCAAACACAAGGTCTTCCATCCAAGCGTAGGCCTCTTCCTGGCCAGGCTGATTGAACAAAACCATGAGGATGACCCATTTCAGCTCTTCCAGGTCGATTTCCTCGGTCTCCAAGGCCATCGCTCGATCCATGATGAGCTCTCGGGTGTCTGCGGACAGAATCCCGGATCGCTCCAGTTCCATGAGAAAACCCAGCGCTTCGGAGTCCAGCTTGTGCAATTCGTCCGGTGCAAACACCCGGAAGGACCGTTCTGCTTCCCGCTGAAATCCGGGATTGTTCTCGGGATGCGCCGCCAGTTCGTCCAGCCACTCAAGGGCTTTGTCCACTTCCGAGAAAGCAAAGCCCGCTTCCAGCAGCTCGTTCTGAACAGACTCGCGGTCGGCCTCGGGCTCGCCCTCATCGCTCATGTAGTTCTGAAACAAATACACGAGCACGTCCAATACGGTTTGCTTCATCGGGGACTCTCTTGGCCGGTACGCAAATAAAAGCCCCCGGGGGTAGAAGCCACAAGGCCTTGCAGTTCCATGATCAGGAGGATGGAGGAAACCTCGGCAGCCGTCAATCGCGAGCGCGCCACCATCGTGTCCACGCTGACGGGATCGTAACCCATCAAATCCAATAGCCATGTGTGTTCGGATATCGGAGCGGTGAGGCCTTCTCTGTCCACCGGATTCTCATCATGCTTCGCCACGGGAGAAATCAGACCTCGAACCACATCGGCAAGCTCTTCCATGACATGATCCGCGGTCTCCACCAGTTTTGCCCCTTCACGAATCAAGGCATGAGAACCTCGCGCCATCGGATTGTGGATCGAGCCCGGAATCGCGAACACTTCCCGGCCCTGCGCGGCTGCGTGGCGTGCAGTGATCAAGGAACCGCTGCCGATCGCGGCTTCGGCCACCAGGGTGCCTAGACTGAGACCGGCGATCAGACGATTCCGGCGAGGGAAGTTACCGGGCAGCACCTGCGTCCCCAGTGGAAACTCGCTGACCAGAGCACCCGTATCGGCGATCTGGTGGGCCAGATCGCGATGCCTGGCCGGGTAGATGCGGTCGGGCCCCGTGCCCATGACGGCGATCGTATTGCCCCCTACGGAGAGGGCGCCCCGGTGCGCCTCGGCATCGACGCCCAAAGCCAGGCCGCTGGTGATGACCAGGCCATAGCCAGCCAGGTGAGCGGAAAAAGCGTAGGCGCTCTCGCGACCGCCCGGCGAGGGATTTCGGCTGCCGACCACCGCCAGTTGCGGATCCCGCAAGAGGGCCGGGCTGCCTGTTACAAACAAGATTGGGGGTGGTGATGAAATCTGCAGCAGCTGGTCCGGGTAGTGAGTATCGCCCATCTGGACAAGATGATTGCGGGGCTGTTGCGCCCAGACCAGATCAGCATCGGCGCCATCCCAATCCGGTCTAGCCAGTCCGGCGATGCCAGCCTCGGAGATCCCGGCGGCGATTAAAGCGCTACGAGCGGCCGCCAATACCCTGCCGGCATCTCCACACTGTGCCAACAACCGCATGAATGCGACCGGGCCCACCTGCGGCACCCGCGACAGCGCCAGTCGGCATCTCAGCTCTTCTCCGTCGGCGGGCGTGAGACTGATCTGCTCGCCGTGTTGCTGTTCCATATCGAACCAATGACCGGACCTGGCCAGGCGTCACTACCCATGGCCAGGTCCGGTCAGGTTATAGACCCTAGCGCCGGGCCTCGCTGGGCGGTACCACCAGGTCATTTATCCGCATGGTCCTGGTGGCGGTCATGACCAAACCGTAGCTGACCCGATCAAACACGCTGTAAATCATCAGGTACCCAGAGGTTTCACCGGGGAGAACGTGGACCTTGGTGTCATCGTAGGGGTCCAGCACCGCCGTACCGGCTTTGACGATGCCCATCACCTGTCCGGGCTCGACACCGTCATCAATGCCTCGGTTGATCACCACATTGGCATACAACCCGATCAACGAGACGCCGTCCAGAACGGAAATAATGCGACCGTTGACGGCACCCGGCTGCGGGTAGAACGCCTCTGGCAGATCGGCCAGAACCGGATACAAACGATCGCCGGGCAGCGCTTCACGACTGCTCTTGACCATACTCAGGGTGGCCAACTCACCGGTCGAGTCCAGTACGGCAGTGCCCAGATAGAGCCCCGACGTGCCCAGATAGTCTCCCGTCATCGGGTCGATAAACGGCTGATCTTTCCGGAACACGCCATAGGACTGTTGTGGATCGACCAATTGGCTGGCGTAGAAACGATCGCCGGCGTTGATCATGAGACCGTCGTTCTGGGCAATGACGTAAGGAAGTCCTTCCCAGGCTGCGTCGTCCAGAACCACCGAATTGCCGAGGAAGGCCTTGACCTTGGACAAGGGCAGCGGCGGAATCGCCTCGCGCAACGATGTCGAACGAATCTCGGGAGACAGCTTTATGGTTTCCCGGCCCCGGCGGAGTTGCAACTGAGGGCGCCCGTCAGCGCCCACTGTCAACTCGATGATATCCCCCGGGTAGATCAGATGGGGATTTTCGATCTCGGGATTGACGTACCAAACCTCAGGCCAAAGCCAGGGATCGTCGAGGAAGCGGGCCGAAATGTCCCATAATGTGTCACCCCGTTGAACCGTATAGGCATTCGGATGATCCGATGCAAGTGTCACGGTGGTGGCGGTGACCTGCTGGGACGAAGGCGTATCGCTGGACGCGACACCGGCCGGAGGTGAATCCTTGTCCTTGGCTGCCTCGCGGGCATCGGCCTCGGCCGTCTCCCTGGCAACGGTCTCGGCAGCGACATCGGTCGCAAACTCGGGAGTCGATTTGCTGGCGCAACCGCCAATCGCCGCCACCAGAACGCTCAACAGAGCGAAGTACAGGGTAAATGAAATCCAGGGTGTGCTTCGGAGAATCATTTTATTTCGGAGCCTATTTGCCTCTCGGCAGTTTTAGCGAACGGGCCAAATAACGCACAGTGGCGACGGTTTTATAGTTTCCGGTAATATCGCGTCAAACGAATAGGATTTTTCTGATTTTTCGGGTTTAAAAATCGCTTATGTCCATACTCAACGTTCTTGAATTCCCGGATCCACGACTGAGAACACGGGCCAAGCCGGTGGTTTCGGTGGACGACGAGGTGCGACGAATCGTGGCTGATATGTTCGAAACCATGTACCAGGCTCCCGGTATCGGATTGGCGGCAACCCAGGTCAACATCCATCGCCGAATCATCGTTATTGACGTATCCGAGGACAAGGACGAGCCACTGACTTTGATCAATCCCGAGATCCTCTCGCGGGAAGGCGTAGAGGAAATGGAGGAAGGGTGTTTGTCGGTGCCGGAGGTGTACGAAACCGTGCAGAGGGCCGACCGAATCCGATTTCGCGCTCTGGACGCCCAAGGAGAAGCCTTTGAACAGGATGCTCAGGGTTTATTGGCCGTTTGCGTGCAGCACGAGATGGATCACCTGGAGGGCAAGTTGTTCGTGGACTATTTGTCCTCACTCCGACGCCAGCGCATTCGCAAAAAACTCGAAAAGCAACGGCGGCAAACGGAGCCATCACGGACCTCGGCAGTGGCGCGATGAGCGCAACCGGCCACCCGACGCATAAGCGCCGTGGCGGCGGGCGACGAGTCGCTGCGTGCCGGTCGCGGCAGCACGCCTTCAGTCCGCCCCCGGCGATGCATAGTTCAGGCCAGGAACGGGTCGCTACGCGCCGAGACTAGCAGCGTGTTGAAAAAGCCTCACTCGGCACGATACGGCGTTGAAAACGCCGTCAAAATGCGCATTTACTGGGTGTAAACTGCGCTTTGTCCGTCGTTTTCGCCTTGCCTCGCACTCGACCCAGGCTTTTTCAACAGGCTCCCTAGGCCAACAGACTGACCCAATTCCGACTGCAGCAATGAGTCATGCCATGGCTTCGATCAAAACCGCCCTGCCTCTGCGGATTGTGTTCGCGGGCACCCCCGATTTTGCGGTTCCGTCACTGCGTGCGCTGAACCATGCCGGACACGCGGTGGTGGCCGTGTACTGTCAGCCGGACAGACCGGCAGGGCGGGGCCTCAAATCGCGGGTGTGCCCGGTCAAGACCACCGCTGAGACGCTGGGCCTCGAGGTTCGACAACCGCGTAGTCTCCGGAGTGCAGACGTTCAATCAGCACTCAAGGCGCTGAACGCCGACCTGATGGTGGTGGCCGCCTACGGCTTGATCCTGCCGGAGCCGGTGCTAACGACCCCACGCCTCGGTTGTGTCAACGTACACGCTTCGCTATTGCCCCGTTGGCGCGGCGCGGCGCCGATTCAGCGAGCCCTGCTGGCGGGCGATGATGCCAGCGGGATCAGCATAATGCAGATGGACCAGGGTCTGGATACCGGCCCGGTGCTGAGCCGCATGGAGGTGCCAATCGGACCGGAAATGACCGGCGGTGAACTGCATGACGTTCTGGCGGACACCGGCGCGGCATTGTTGATTTCCGTCCTGGAAAATATGAGTCGGGGCCCTGTTCAGGGCGTCGCACAATCGGAACAAGGCGCTTGCTATGCGGCAAAGATCGGGAAAGCGGAGGCGCGCATCGATTGGCGCCGCCCCGCCGTCGAGATCGAGCGGCAGGTGAGGGCGTTCGATCCCTGGCCAGTCGCATTCTGTGAGCACAACGGAAGACCCCTGAGAATCTGGCACGCCCGAGCGCTGGAAGCGAGCGCAAGCAAGGCGCCGGGGCATGTGGTGGCGGAGGGACGCGAGGGCATAGATGTGAGCTGCGGCAAGGGCGTGCTGCGGATTACACGCCTGCAGTTGCCAGGCAAACGCCCGGTCGACAGCCAGGCGTTCCTGAACGGGCATCGTTTGATCGGATCGGTTCTCGAATGAGCATCCGCTCAGACAACCGAAGTCGGGCGTCACCCAAACGAAGTCCACCCGACGCCCGCTGGCTGGCGGCGCAGGTGGTTGGCGCGGTGCTGGACGGACAATCCATGTCGGTGGCATTGCCCGATGTTTTGACTCGGGCGGCACCGCGGGACCGCGCACTGATTCAGCAACTCAGCTATGGGTGTATCCGTTGGCAACCCTTGCTGCAGGCTGTTTTCGAACAGTTGGTCAACAAACCCCTGCGGCGGCGTGACCGGGCGGTACATGCACTGGGGCTGATCGGAATCGAGCAGATCATCCACACCCGGATACCGGATCACGCCGCAGTGTCCGCTACCGTGGACGCAGCCCGCGGCGCCATCAGCGCTCGGTGGGCCCCAGGGTTCCTCAACGGAATCCTGCGCACATTGCTGCGGGAGAAGGATGCGCTGCTGCACAAGGCCGCGTCCATGCCGGCCGGGCGGTACGCGCATCCCGATTGGCTGTATCGCCGCATCCGGGAGGCCTGGCCGGATGATTATGAGCGCATACTGCTCGCCAACAACGCGCCACCGCCGATGACGATGCGGGTGGCGTTGGACCGAATGACCCGCGCGGACTACCTGGTCAAACTTGCGAGCGCCGGACTGGCAGCGGAACCGCATGCGATCGTCCCCTCGGCGCTCGTGCTGGCAACGGCATGCGACGTTGCCGAGCTGCCGGGTTTCCCGGCCGGATTGGTTTCGGTTCAGGACGCTGGGGCGCAACTGGCGGCCCCGCTGTTGCAGCTTAGAGAGGGTCACCGCGTATTGGACGCCTGTGCCGCCCCGGGAGGCAAAACCGGCCACCTGCTTGAGACGGAACCGGGCCTGGCCGAACTGCTGGCCGTGGATCTTGAACCACATCGCTTGGAACGGGTTAAGGGTACACTCCGGCGTCTCGGCCGCAGTGCCAATACCTTGGTCGCCGATGTCGGCAAACCAGAGCACTGGTGGAACGGGCAGCTGTTCGATCGCATCCTGTTGGATGTTCCCTGCTCCGCAACTGGCGTGATTCGGCGTCATCCCGACATCAAACTGCTGCGTCGCGAGGCGGATTTCGACCAACTGAGCACCCGCCAACGCAAGATCCTGCGCCAGGCGTGGACGATGTTAGCGCCAGGCGGCCTGCTGCTGTATGCGACCTGTTCGATCATGCCAGAAGAGAATGCGGAGCTGGTGAGCGCTTTCCTCGACCATCACGACGATGCCACCGCGGACTGCCTGGCAGAAGACTGGGGGCGAGAATGCGGTCCCGGTCGGCAGATATTGCCGGGTGAGTCGAATATGGACGGCTTCTTTTACGCCCGACTGCGGAAAAGCGTGGTTGCGTCCAGTGTCTAGGATGCTGACTTGCCTCAGTGTTCTATCGGCACCCACCGTGACGCTGATGGCCTGGGTCATGTTGGCTTGTACGGCCAACGCCCAGGACGATCCGAGCGTTCGCATTGTCGGCGCCGAAACCCGCCTCGACGGCGAGGTCTACAGCCTCAACGCTGATCTGGAATACGCATTGGGATCCGAACCGCTGGAGGCCTTGGCCAACGGCGTACCCATCGTGTTCGAGCTCCAGATAGAAGTGCGGGAGCCCCGTCGCCTGCTGCCGGACGCCACCCTCGCCAGCCTTCGTCAGCGCTACCGGTTCAAGTTCCTGTCCCTGACGCAGCGCTACCTGGTCACAAACCTCAACACCAACGAGCGCAACAGCTTCCGTTCGCGAGAGGAGGCGCTTGAGTTTCTGGGTCACATCCGCGACTTGCCGATACTGGATCGAGCGCTGCTGGATCCACGCGAAGCATATTTGGTCCGTATGCGTGTGATCCTTGACATCGAGTCCCTGCCAGCGCCACTCAGGCTGCTGGCCTATCTATCCTCCCAATGGCGCATCAGCAGCGAGTGGGCCGAATGGTCGCTGTAAAGCGAAGCGGCTTGTCCGGCCTGCTCGGTGTGTTACTGCTGTTTGCGTTGTTGCTGGGCTCTTTGATGATCATGAGCGACGCAACGCAGAACTCGGCCCGATTCGGGCGTCTGTATTCCGCTCTTCTGTTGTTCAATGCCATCGGCTTGCTGATTCTGACTGCCATCAGCGGCTACCAGCTCTATCGCCTGATTGCTCAGTACCGGGCCCGCACCGCCGGCGCCCGCCTGACACTGCGCCTGGTGGCCTTGTTCGTGGTGCTGTCGGTGGTGCCGGTTTCGGTTGTGTACTACTTCTCGGTTCAGTTTCTCCAGCGCGGCATCGACAGCTGGTTCGACGTACGCATCGAAGCGGCACTGGATGATGCGCTGGATCTGTCGCGGGCTTCTCTGGATCTGCGCATGCGCGAGACCTTGCGCCAGACCCAGAGAATGGCCTCGCAAATGGAGAACGTGAGCCCCGGCCTGGCAACTCTGAGCCTGACCGAACTGAGGGAAACCTTTGGTGCCGATAAGCTGATGTTGATGGAAGGGGCCGGCCGGATCGTTGCCACCGCCAGCGAAGACGCCTCCATCGTGCCCGATCGACCGGACGAGGCGATTCTCGAACAGGTTCGCCAAGGCAAAACCCATGTCGCCTTGTACCCGGGACGCCAATCCGGTCTTCAGATCCGCGTTGTGGTGCCGATCTCAGAGGGCAGCACGATGCTGACGGAACAACGGGTGCTGCAAGCGCTGTTCCCGGTTTCGGATCGCTTCAACACGCTGGCCGAAAGCGTGGAGGCGGCCTACGACAGCTACCGCCAGCTCGCATTTCTGCGTGGCCCCCTCAAAACCAGCTTTCTCATCACATTATCGCTGGTCCTGGCAGCCAGCCTGTTGACCGCCCTGTGGACCGCTGTTGAATCGGCGCGACGTCTGGTCGCGCCGGTGCGCGATCTGGCTGAGGGTACCCTGGCGGTGTCCAAAGGGCGTTACGATCAACGCCTGCCGGTGCCCTCGAACGACGAGCTGGGCTTTCTGGTTATGTCGTTCAACCAGATGACCCGCAACCTGTCCTATGCCAGGGATCAGGCCACCCGCAGCCAACGGTTGCTGGAGCGACAGCGGGCCTACCTGGAAACCGTTCTGTCCAGCCTTTCATCCGGGGTGTTGACGATGCGCCACGACGGCAGGCTGCGCACGGCCAACACCGCTGCCGGACAGATACTCGGGGTGGTGCGGGATGAACTGCTCGACCGAAGCCCGGACGATGTGGCCGCCACCCGCCCCTATCTGGAGCCTTTTTGCGAACTGATAGAGACCCATCTTCGCCTGGGACGATCGGAATGGGCCGAACAGGCAACGCTTTTTGGAATCAATGGCCGGCAGGTGTTGATGTGCCGCGGCAGTTCCCTCACTGACGATCGAGGTCTGACCGGACATGTGGTGGTGTTCGACGACATCACCACGCTGGTTCAGGCCCAGCGCAACGCCGCTTGGGGCGAGGTTGCGCGGCGTATGGCCCACGAAATCAAGAACCCACTAACCCCGATCCAGTTGGCGGCCGAGCGTATCCGGCACAAATATGTGGGGCATGTGGGCGAGGATCAGGGTCAGGTACTGGACCGGGCAACACACACCATTATCCAGCAGGTCAAAGCCCTGAAGGAGATGGTCGACGCTTTCAACGAGTATGCTCACTCACCCAACCTCAAGCTTACCCCGGTCGACCTGAACGCGCTGGTATCTGAGGTGATGTTTCTCTATCGGGACAACCCGGGCAGCATAGACGTCGTGGTGGACGCCGATCCCAATGTGCCCATGGTGAATGCCGATTCGGTGCGCATGCGACAGCTGCTTCACAATCTGGTCAAGAACGCGACCGAGGCCATGGAAGGACGGGCGGACAGCGAATTGCGGGTGCGCACACGATACCTGGAGCATGAGGGCAATCCCTGTGTGGAGATCGCGATCGAGGACAACGGGCCGGGCTTTCCGTCGGACTCGGTCACCGATGTTTTCGAACCCTATGTAACGACCAAGGCCAAAGGCACCGGCCTGGGTCTGGCAATCGTCAAGAAAATAGTTGAAGAGCACGGCGGTCTGATCCGCGCGGAGGCGGCGCGGACCGGTGGCGCGCGGGTGGTGATACAACTGCCGTATGGTGAAACTCACCGAACGGAAGACGCGGCAGCGGCCTTGGAACCGCCCCGTGCAACCCTGGTTGGAGACTGAAGCATATGAATGGTAGCCATGTCCTGGTGGTGGACGATGAACCAGACATTCGTGAGCTGGTGCGGGATATTCTGCTTGATGAGGGCTACCGGATATCGGTGGCCCAGGATGGAGAGCGCGCCCGTGAAGCCTTACGCGCAGGCCGTCCGGATTTGATCCTGTTGGATATCTGGATGCCGGATGTCGACGGGATCACTCTGCTCAAGGAATGGCGCGACGGCGAAGGTTTGCCGTGCCCGGTGGTGATCATGTCGGGTCATGGCAACGTGGAAACCGCTGTGGAGGCCACGCGGCTCGGCGCCTACGATTTTCTGGAAAAACCCTTGTCCATGGCAAAGCTGCTGATCACGGTCGAGCGGGCTTTGGAAACAGACAAGCTGCAACGGGAAAACGCGGGGCTTCGCCGACAGAGCGAACAGGTGTTGGAACCCAGCGGACGAAGCGCCGCCATGCAACGACTCAGGGAACAAGCCTTGCGGATCGCGCAGCACGATACCTGGGTGCTGATCAGCGGTGAACCCGGCTCCGGCAAGGAAACGCTGGCGCGCTGGATGCACGCCAATAGCGCCCGAGCAAACGGCCCGTTCGTGGAGTTGGGCAGCGGGGCAATCGCAGGCGAGAACGCCGCTCGTGAACTGTTCGGCAGCGAGGAAAATGGGCGGATTCACTACGGATTTCTGGAGCAGGCCAACGGTGGCACATTGTTTCTAAACGATGTGGCCGACTTGGAGCCGGAGGCGCAAAACAAGCTTTCCGGCGCTTTGGAAACCAGTTCTTTCCTGCGCGTAGGCGGGCTTGAGCCGGTGGAGGTTAATGTCCGGGTGATGGCGGCAACGCATCGAAATCTGGACGATGAGGTGGCCAACGGTCACTTTCGGGAGGACCTGTTCTACCACCTCAATGTGGTGCCCTTGCATGTGCCGGCGCTGCGCGATCATTGCGAGGACGTGCCGGAGTTGCTGAAGCAGTGCGTGGCCTGGTTCATGGATCACGAGAATCTGCCCTACCGGCACTTCTCCATGGCCGCCCAGAACCGGCTGCGCAACTACCATTGGCCGGGTAACCTGCGCGAACTCAAGAATCTGCTGCAACGGCTCATGATCCTGGGCTCGGAGGAGGAGATCAGCCTGGAGGACGTGGAGGTTGCCCTGAGTTCAAGCCCCAGCAGCTCATCCAGCGTACCGGTAACGGCCGCCACCGATCTGCCTCTGCGAGAGGCCCGGGAAGAATTCGAGCGCAGCTATCTTCGGCAACTGCTCAAATCCTGCGACGGCAGTGTCGCGCTGGTGGCCGAACGGGCCGGTATGGAACGAACCAACCTGTATCGAAAACTGCGGGCGCTGGGGATTGACCCCAAACATCCCGACGCTGCCTAGTGTAGTGTCTTCCAAACAACTTGATGGTTGTGGTTAGGCATCGTGGTTACTGACAAGGCGCGGTGAGGAGGAATAGCCAGCGCTATTGCGACGATCCGCAACGCCGTCAGGGACCGCGAGGGCCAGCGCAGGTGTTAAGTGTGTGGAAAACACTACACTAGCAGGCCATGGCTGTTCTATCGCCAACAGCTGCAACGATGAAGCGGTGCATTTGAGTCCCAGGAGGCACGTTCGCAAATAGATCAGGGGCTCCGTAGGCCGCGGCTGGCATTCGGTGCCCCGGGGAGTACACTCAGCGTCCTGCGAAGCTTGGATTCGTCGGAAAGATGAAAATAATTATCCTCGGCGCGGGTCAGGTGGGGAGTTCAGTCGCCCGCATTATGACCTCCGAGGGCAATGACATCACCGTCGTGGATATTCGGCCTGATCTGCTCAAGGATTTACAGGACCGTTTGGATATCCGCACCATCGAAGGCAACGCCTCTCATCCGGAGGTGCTGGAACAGGCCGGCGGCGAGGACGCCGACATGGTGATCGCGCTGACCAACAGCGACGAGATCAACATGATTGCCTGCCAGGTTGCCTGGAGTTTGTTCCGAACCCCGACCCGCATCGCGCGCGTCCGTGCGGCCGAATACATAAACCGCGGCCAGCTGTTCGGACAGGACGGTCTCAAAGTGGACGTGCTGATCAGCCCAGAGCAGTCGGTCACGGATTATATCCGCCGTGTGATCGAGAATCCCGGTACGCTGCAGGTCTTGGATTTCGCCGACGGCCGTGTCCGTCTGGTCTGCGTCAAGGCGTATCATGGCGGTGCTCTGGTGGGGCAAGCGCTCAGCAACCTGCCCAAGCATATGCCCGGCATCCAGACCCGCGTGGCTGCGATCTTTCGCGATGGGCGGCCGATCGTAGTGGAGGGAGAAACCGTCATTCAGGCAGATGACGAGGTGTTCTTTATCGCCGCGCGTAAGAACATTCGCGCCGTAATGGGCGAACTCCGGAAGCTTGATAAGCAAGTCAAACGCGTCATCATCGCCGGGGGCGGCAACATTGGTAAGCGCCTTGCGAGTGCCCTGGAGAATCGTTTCCAGGTCAAGATCATCGAGCGGGACGCGACCAACGCCCGTCGTCTGGCCGACAGCCTGGACCGCAGCATCGTACTACTGGGGGACGCGGCCGACGAGGAGCTGCTGATCGAGGAGAACATCGAGCACACCGACGTGTTCTGCGCGGTCACAAACGATGACGAGGCCAATATTCTGTCCGCCATGCTCGCCAAACGACTGGGGGCACGCAAGGTCATGTCCTTGATCAACCGTCCGGCCTATGTGGATCTGGTGGAGGATTCCGAGACAATCGATGTGGCTATTTCACCGCAACAGGCCACCATCGGAAGCCTGCTCACCCATGTGCGCCGCGGGGATGTGGTCAAGGTGCACTCGCTGCGTCGAGGCGCAGCCGAGGCCATAGAGGCCATAGCTCATGGAGACGCAAAGACCTCCCGGGTGGTGGGACGGGCAATCGAAGATATAGCGCTACCGCCCGGAACCAGCATCGGCGCAATCGTTCGCGGCAATGAGGTGATCGTGGCACACCACGATACGGTCGTCGAATCCGAGGATCATGTGATCCTGCTGCTGACCGACAAGAAGCGGATCACCGCAGTGGAGCGGCTGTTCCAGGTCAGCGTGACCTTTATCTGACCAAGCCCGCCCCATGAGCCTCAGTGTAATCCAGCGCATCCTCGGCATCCTGCTGACGATCTTCAGTCTGACCATGCTGCCGCCCGTGGCGGTGGGCGCCTTCTACGGCGACGGTGGGATTCTGCCTTTTGTACTGGTGTTCGTCATCACGCTGACGTCAGGTCTGTCATTCTGGGTCCCGGTTATGGAGGAAAACAAGGATCTGCGACTGCGGGACGGCTTCATCGTGGTGGCACTTTTCTGGACCGTTCTCAGTCTTTTCGGCGCCCTGCCATTCACTCTGATGGCGGATGAACTCAACATGAGCTTTACAGAGGCCGTGTTCGAGTCGGTATCCGGTCTCACCACGACCGGGGCCACGGTGATCACCGCCATCGACGAATTGCCCCATTCCGTTCTGTTCTACCGCCAACAACTGCAGTGGCTGGGCGGCATGGGCATCATCGTTCTGGCGGTGGCGATACTTCCGATACTCGGTATTGGCGGTATGCAGCTGTACCGGGCCGAGACCCCGGGCCCGATGAAAGACTCCAAACTGACGCCGCGCATCACCGAGACGGCCAAGGCCTTGTGGTACATTTATCTCGGGCTGACCGTGAGCTGTGGGCTGGCGTACTGGCTCGCCGGGATGTCCCCATTCGACGCCGTCGCGCACAGTTTCTCCACCGTTGCCATCGGCGGCTTTTCCACCCACGACGCCAGCATCGGCTACTATGACAGCACCGCGATCATGGCCATCGCAATCGTGTTCATGGTGATTTCGGGGGCCAACTTTTCGCTGCATTTTCTCGCCGTGCGCAACCGCAGTGTGCTGGCCTACGCGCGAGATGCCGAGTTCCGAGCCTACGTTGGTGCGTTGGCAATCGTCTCCGCCGTGACGGTGGTGTATCTCTACTTCACCCATTGGTACAGCCTGGACCAGGCTGCCATACACGGGGTGTTTCAAGTGGTGTCGATCGCCACGACCACCGGGTTCACCACGGTGGAGTACTTCGCTTGGCCGGGTTTCCTGCCGGTGCTGTTGTTGTTCATGAGCTTTGTGGGCGGCTGCGCGGGATCCACCGGTGGCGGTATGAAGGTGATCCGGTTCCTATTGCTGTGGAAACAGGGCCAGCGCGAGATCATGCGCCTGATTCATCCCAGCGCTCAGGTGTCGGTCAAGCTCGGAAACCAACGGCTGCCGGAGAACGTGATCAACGCGGTCTGGGGTTTTTTCGCCCTGTATGTCGGCAGCTTCTCCATCATCATGCTGTTCCTGATGGCAACCGGCCTGGACCAGGTCACCGCCTTCTCGGCGGTTGCTGCCTGCATTAACAATCTCGGCCCTGGTCTGGGGCAGGTCGGCGCACATTTCGCCGACATCAACGACGCATCCAAATGGGCCTTGTGTTTCGCCATGCTGCTGGGCCGATTGGAAGTGTTCACTCTACTGGTCCTGTTGACCCCCACGTTCTGGAAACGCTGATGAGCAATGAACAGCAGGCAAAATGGGACGCCCGGTATTCGGGCGCAACGACCGCCGGCGAGCCCAGCCGGGTGTTGTCGGAGCATGCCCATTTGCTGCCAGCACAGGGCCGTGCCCTGGACCTGGCCTGCGGTCTTGGGGCAAACGCCTTGTTTCTGGCCAGATTCGGACTGGACACAGCGGGCTGGGATATTTCGCCGGTCGCAATAGACCACCTGCTGGCGACGGCCCGGGCCCGGGCGCTCCAGCTCGATGCTGAGACCCGGGACGTGGTGATTCGCCCACCCGAGCCCCAAAGTTTCGACGTGATCTGCGTTTCATACTTCCTTGACCGAATGCTGACGCGGGATCTGATTCACGCCCTGCGGCCGGGTGGGCTATTGTTTTATCAAACGTTCACTCGAAACGGGGCGAACAGTAACGGTCCCATAAATCCAGCCTACCGACTGGCCGAGAATGAGTTGCTGCATCTGTTCGTTCCGCCGCTCAAACTAAGAGCGTATCGAGAAGACGATCTCAGCGGCGATCCATCCCTGGGCCTGCGGGGGGTATCCTGGCTGGTGGCCCAGGCAGGACGACACCTGGCGCATGGAATCATCCGATGACCCTGATCCAAAACCTGGAGGCAATGCTGGCATCCGGGCAAGATTCGCCGCTGATCCGTTTCGGCCTAGCCAACGCGCTGAGCTCTGAACGGCGGTACCAGCCGGCTGCCGATCATTTGCGGGCAGCACTCGAATTCGACCCGAACTACTCTGCCGCGTGGAAGCTGCTGGGCAAGGCCTACACCGAACTGGGCGACGTGGACGCGGCCACGGCCGCTTTCCAGCAGGGTATTAAAGTGGCTGAGACGAAAGGGGACATACAAAGCGTGAAAGAAATGAACGTGTTTCTGCGTCGGCTCTCGCCTTGCTGACATGCAACGAACTTGTGAAACAGGACACTATGCAAGCCAACACGGACCATAAGCTGACCTATAATGCCGGGTCTTAGCAATCAGATCACGAGAGCACCGCATGACCAGCCGGGCAGATTTGGAGCATCAGGTAGAAACACTGACGCCGAAGGCGGCGAAGGCATTGCTGGATCAGAATCCACGCGCGATGCTGATTGACGTGCGCTCTTCAATGGAGCATCTGTTCGTCGGTCATCCGCAGGGCGCAATCCACGTATCCTGGATCGACGAGCCTGACTGGAAGGTCAATCCCCATTTCGCCCAGGAGATTCGAAAGCTGATGCTGGGCGGAGTGACCTCCCACGACGATGGCGTGGCGCCGGTGCTGCTGATCTGCCGCAGCGGCCACCGTTCATTGGAAGCGGGGGCCTGTCTGTTGGCCGACGGGTTTACCCAGGTCTACAACATCGAGGGCGGATTCGAGGGCCCCCTGAATGAGGCACACCACCGAAGCAGTGTCGCCGGATGGCGCCACGAGGGCTTACCGTGGGAACAGTGTTAAGCCGATCGCGGGACTGCCCGGAACCCGAACCGGATCGACCGGTCTACGATACGAGAACCATGCGGCTAACCGGTTGAGTACTGCCATGTTATTCAGAACCGCTATCGCGGCAAGCCTCCTGACCTGGACCATGGCGGCGCTGCCGGACAGGGCCATCGCAGGCTGCGCAGCCACGCTGGATCATGAAATTCGGCGCCTGGGGTCCAAAGAGACCGTTCGCCTATGCGACGAGTACGGCGGGCGGGTCCTGCTGGTGGTCAACACAGCAAGTCGTTGTGGTTATACACCGCAATACGAGGGCCTGGAGGAACTTCAGCGAAGGTACCAGGCGCGCGGGCTGGTGGTGCTCGGTTTCCCATCCAACGATTTTGGTGGGCAGGAGCCCGGCGGTGAAGAACAGATCGCGAATTTCTGCAGATTGACCTACGACGTTGGATTCCCCATGTTTCGCAAGACCCAGGTGGCCGAGGGCACGGAAACGGATCCGTTTTTCAGGCAACTGGCGGAGCAGGCAGGTGGCTACCCTAAATGGAACTTCCATAAATATCTGATCAATCGAGAGGGAAAAACGGTGGCCTCTTTTCCCAGCCAAGTTCGGCCGCTGGAACCCAAGTTGATCGACGCCATCGAACAGCTGCTGTGACGATTCCGGTCCGGTTGTGATCGCAACCACCAACGGCAATCAAAGCTCCCGAAAACCGCTTGACAGAGTTGCGCAGTGGTTGGGATTCGCCGGCCTGCTGCCGTTTTATGGTGCGCTCCTGATTTTGATGGTTGCGGATGCCGACCTGGCCGCGCCGGCTTGGCGGGCGCTGATCGGTTACGGCGTGGTGATCCTGACGTTCCTAGGCGCGGTCCACTGGGGCGTCGCCATCGCCAGTGACCGAATCACCGAGTCGGCCGCGGTGCGCATGCTGGCGTGGGGCGTATTGCCCAGCCTCATGGCCTGGGCTGTGCTTTTGCTCGGTTTGACGCCTGGACCCGCCCTGCTTGTGCTGGCAGCGGGATTCAGCGCCCAGTTCGGCGCGGATCGACGTCTCGGGCGGACCGAGTCGGTGCCGGCCTGGTACCTGATACTAAGAGGACGTCTGACCATGGCCGTGCTCGTGTGTCTTGCTATAGCCTTCGTGCTGGCCCCACGCTCGGCGTAGGGTTCCCTGACCTCAGCCGAGATCGCCCCACAGAACCTGGAGCCCGGCAAGGGTGGCGATTCCAGCGGTCTCGGTTCGCAGGATGCGGGGACCCAGGCGCAGGGGCCGAAAACCACAGGTCGTCGCCTGCTGCAACTCGGCGCGGCTCAACCCGCCTTCCGGACCAATCAACACCGTGATCTTTCCCCTGGGTCGGGGGCAGTCGCGCAGTCTGCACCCGGCAGCCGGATCCAAAACCAGACCCATATCTACGGCAGCCGGTTTGGCCTGCAACCAGTTATCCAATGACTGTACGGGTGTGCACCAGGGCACATGCGCCCGCCCGGACTGCTCGCAGGCCGCAATGATGACACCCTGCCAATGAGCCTGTTTCCGGGCCAGGCGGCGAGGATCACCCGGAGGCCGGGAGCGCTCGGCCATGAGCGGTATGATGGTACTCACCCCAAGCTCAACCGCCTTTTGCAGCGCGAAGTCCATGCGATCGCTGCGACACACCGCCTGGGCGAGCGTGACCTGGAGCGGCGATTCCAGCGAGGCGCATCGGACCGCCTCGAGGCGGACGACAACGGATTTACGCGCAACCTGCTGCAACCGGCCGTCTGCTTCCAGACCCTTGCCGTCGAACAGACGTATGGCCTGACCTGGCCCCAGTCTGAGCACCCGAACGATATGCTGGGCCGCGCTTGCATCCAGCTCTACAGTGTTTCCCTCCGACAGGGAATGTGGCCAGTGGATGCGGGGAATCCTGGATGACATGGCAATTTTCCAAAGGCCGCGCGTAAGCAATCCATGATCGAATGCCGATATACTCTCACACCATTATGTTGTTACACACCGCAGTGCCAGGTTACTGGACAGGCATGGTCTTGATGGGGCTGACAGCGATGCTGCTGGCCCCCAGTACCCGATCGGCAGACGGGACGGACACACTGTATCGCTGGGAAGAGGATGGGCAGGTCGTCTACGGCGATTCGCCGCCGAATCACTCAACGGCCGAGACGCTGCAGTACGCCGGCGAACAAATCCTGCTCAGGCACGGCAGCATGGCGCTTGATGCCTCAGGGCGCCATCCGGTGATTCTTCTGACCAAGCGAGACTGCGCGGTGTGCAATCGCACCCGCTCACTGCTTTATGAAAGGCGTGTCCCGTTCCGGGAATTCGACATCGAGTTATCCAGCGTCGGGCGCCGCGAGTACCAGCGGCTGCGGGCCAACACCGTCCCGGTGGTGATGATCGGTCGTGACGGCAGCAGCGGCCAGGACGAGGCGACGCTCATGCAGCTGCTGGACGAAGCGGGTTATTGACCGATGCGCGTCCCGGTCAAACCGACACTCGGACCCGCAATTCGATCTGCGCGAATGAATCCGGATTTCCCGTGGTACGGCAGGCGCCCATGCTGAAGATCGCATCCTGGAACGTAAACTCCCTGCGGGTGAGGCTGCAGCAGGTCCTTGACTGGCTCGAAGCCAACCGTCCCGACATAGTTGGGCTTCAGGAAACCAAGCTGCAGAATCCGGCCTTCCCGCTGGACGCGTTCGAGATGGCGGGCTACCGCGCTCTGTACTCGGGCCAGAAGACCTACAATGGCGTTGCGCTGCTGAGTCGCCAGCCGGCCAGCGCACCGATCTTCGAACTGCCGGGACTGGAGGACCCGCAGCGTCGCGTTCTCGGCGCAACCATAGGTCCGGTGAGGGTGCTGAACCTCTATGTGCCCAACGGACAGTCCGTGGGCAGCGAGAAATACGCCTACAAATTGGACTGGCTGGCCAGACTGGCTCGGCTCATTGAGCAGGAGCTGCGCGGCAACGGGAATCTTGTTGTCATGGGTGATTTCAACATCGCACCCGATGACCAGGACGTGCATGATCCGGCGGCCTGGGCCGGCAAGATTCTCTGCAGCGAGCCGGAACGGGCGGCGCTAAGCCGACTGCTCGACTTGGGCCTGGTCGATACCTTTCGCCAGTTTGAGCACCCCGAAAATACCTTCAGCTGGTGGGACTACCGGTCCGCCGGGTTCCGACGCAACCTGGGGCTGCGTATCGATCTGCTTCTGGCCAGCCCCGATCTCGCGGCACGCTGTCGCGGTTCAGAGGTGGACGTCACACCCAGGCGCCTGGAACGGCCATCGGACCATGCGCCGGTGGTTGCGGAGTTCGACATCGACTGACGTACGCCTCCTGCCGCATACAACCCGTTTACCCGCTAAGGAGCCTCTGATTTATTCCGGACGGAGCAGATTGGAGGGTGAAATGGGCAGCTTCAAGGCGCAGATCGCGGGTAATAGTTGTTCTATTACCAAGATTTGCAACGATGAAGCTGTGCATTTCAGTCCCAAGATGCACGTTCACGAATAGATCAGGGGCTCCCTAACAGTCGGTTGGCTCCAGCTTGGCATACGACCACACCAGGCACTTTTGCCCTACATCCTGGAAATTCACGTGCACCCGCAGGTGTGCGCCGGAACCCTCGTAACGGAGGATGACACCGTCACCGAATTTGGGGTGTTTGACGCCGGCACCGGGTTTCAAAGGCCGATCCTGGCTCAATGCAGCGCTCTGAGGTGACGAAGTCCGTCTGTATTGGGGCTGGCTGACATGGGCGCGCGGCCGGAGATCCTGAATCAGCTCGGACGGAATCTCGCCCAGAAAACGAGAGGGCTGGGCATAGTTCTCCTGACCGTAGAGTCGCCGGCTTTCCGCATGTGTCAGATACAGCCGTTCACCGGCTCGAGTGATGCCTACATAGCACAGGCGCCGTTCTTCTTCGAGCTTGGCGGGGTCCTCCTGGGCGCGGCTGGTTGGAAACAAGCCCTCCTCCACTCCGGTCAGAAACACCACCGGAAACTCGAGCCCCTTGGCGGCGTGCAAGGTCATCAACTGCACGCAATCCTCCCAGGCATCGGCCTGGCCCTCGCCGGCCTCCAGCGCGGCATGGGCCAGAAACGCATCGAACGGCTGCAGCGCGACGCCGCCAAATTCCTCCGACTCGGGTGTATCCAACTCAGGGCGAAACCCCCGGGCGGCGTTGACCAGTTCCTTGAGATTGTCGACCCGATCCTCACCGCGCCCGCTCCGGTCCTTGCCGTGATGGTCCAGCAGGCCGCTGAGTTGAATGGTCTGATCGACCCGGTCCTCCAATCTCAAATCCGCCACCGTATCGGCCAGGCTCTCGATCAAGGTCAGAAAGCCTTGCAGAGCCGACGCTCCCCGGGAGGCGACCAAGCGCTCCCCGACCACACGCTGGGCCGCCTGATAGAGGGACAGACCCGCTTCCCGGGCGACATTGCGCACGGTGTCCACGGTCCGGGTACCAATGCCCCGCGGCGGCACATTGACCACACGCTCGAAAGAGGCGTCGTCGGTCCGGTTGGCCAACAGCCGCAGATAGGCCAGCGCATCCTTGATCTCGGCCCGCTCGAAGAAACGCAGCCCGCCGTACACCCGGTAAGGCAGGCGCATGGACATCAGGCTCTCCTCAAACAGACGGGACTGGGCATTGGATCGATACAGAATGGCAACCTGGCTGCGCGTGCCGCCACCGTCGATCCACGCCCGAATCTGATCGACCACGAAACGCGCCTCATCCCGCTCGTTATAGGCACGGTACAGCTGGATGGGTTCACCCTCCACACCGGCAGTCCAGAGCGCCTTGCCCACCCGTTCGCCGTTGTGAGCGATCACCGCATTGGCAGCATCCAGAATGGTGCCGGTGGAGCGATAATTCTGCTCCAGGCGTATGGTAATCGCGTTGGGGAAATCGCGATCCATGTTGAGGATGTTCTCGATTCTTGCGCCCCGCCAGCCGTAAATGGACTGATCGTCGTCGCCGACCGCAAACAGACGCCCCTGGTCGCCGGTCAGCAGGCGCAGCCAGGCATACTGGACCGCATTGGTATCCTGGAACTCATCCACATGCAGGTGGCGGAACCGTTCTCGATAGTGGGTGAGCAATGCCGGTGTATCGCGCAGAACCTCATGAGCCCGCAGCAGAAGTTCCGCAAAATCCACCACACCGGCCCGGGTGCAGGCCTGATCGTAGGTCCGATACAGTTCCACCAGACGCCGGTGAACAGGATCCTGGCCAGGCTCGATCTGGTCCGCCCGCTGCCCCTCGTCCTTGCGTCCGTTGATAAACCCGCGCACCTGCTTGGGAACCCACTGCGCCTCGTCGAGTCCGTGGGCCTGGATGGCACGGCGAACGGTGCGCAGTTGATCGTCAGCGTCGAGAATCTGAAACGAATCAGGCAGACCCGCCTGATCAGCATGGCGCCGCAGCAGGCGATGGGCGAGACCGTGAAATGTCCCTATCCACATGCCGCCGGAGGAATAGCCCAGCATCTGCTCAATACGCCCGCGCATCTCGCTGGCGGCCTTGTTGGTGAAAGTCACCGCCATGACCGACCAGGGCGAAGCGCCCTGCGCTTCGAGCAGCCACCCAATGCGATGCACCAGAACCCGCGTTTTGCCGCTGCCGGCCCCGGCCAGCACCCGAACATGGGTATCAACCGGCGCCGTCACCGCCTCGCGCTGAGCGGGATTCAGAGGGTCAACAATGCGATTGACGTCCATGGCGCCGCCTTGGAGTTGTGCCATCCCGCACACGAGCAGCGTGCGGCCCCAGAATGGGCGCAAGGTACCTTAGCACAGTCGGCGGGCCAGGAATGCTGGGAGGGTCAAACGGGCCTGGACAGAAGTGGGCGCTCCCCTTTGCCGACCGATCTACGGATAAAATCAGCCCGGCCGGGCGAGCGTGTGTTCAGCTCGTCCGCACACTCGGATGGCACCCCCGCGGCGGCCGCCAAAAGCACCTCTAGCTCCAACAAATCGACCCTGGGCCGGGTAAGATCCCGGGTTCGGGCCACATCCTGCTCCAGCTGCCAGAACAGACGCGGACTCCACATACAGCGCTGTACCCGGCGATGAAAGTACAACTCCGCGCAGCGCTGTTGGAGGGCTTTCATGTCCACTTTTTCACTTGCGCTTCTTTGGCCGCTGCCAGCCGGAAAGTACGCGCTGCTTGACCCTGGTCACGGCCAGGGCGCCGGCGGGTACGTCCTGAGATACTGTGGAACCGGCACCTACAGTTGCACCTGGACCCACCTCAACCGGCGCCACGAGGGCCGTATTGGAGCCGATGAAGGCACCATCGCCGATCACAGTCCGATGTTTGTTAGCGCCATCGTAGTTGCAGGTGATGGTCCCCGCACCCACGTTGACCCCGGCGCCGATCGCACTGTCGCCGATGTAGGTGAGATGATTGGCCTTGCTGCCAAGCCCCAGCTCTGATTTCTTGATCTCGACAAAGTTGCCCACGCGCACCTGATCGGCCAGATGCGTGTCGGGTCGAATACGCGCAAACGGCCCGATCTGACAATCCCGGCCCAGCTGGGCTGAGTCGAGTACACAGTTGGGCTGAACATCGGTTCCGTCGCCGATGACACAATCCCGGATGACGCAATTGGCACCAATGCGGACATCCGATCCGAGCACAACCCGCCCTTCGAACACCACGTTTACATCGATCACGCAATCCGGACCGGTGCTGATCTCTCCACGCACATCGACCCGGTCCGGATCCATCAGTGTCGCGCCACCGAGCATCAACGTCCGGGCGAGGCGTGCCTGCTGAGTGCGTTCGAGCTGTGCGAGTTGAATGCGATCGTTGGCCCCCAGAACCTCGGACGCGTCGGGTGCCTGGGGCGTGACGATGCCGATCCCGTCCGCAACCGCCATGGCAATGATATCGGTGAGATAGTATTCACCCTGTGCGTTGTCGTTGCCCATTCTGGACAGCCATTCACGCAACAGGGCGCAGGGTGCGGCAACGATGCCGGTGTTGCATTCCGTCACCTTGCGCTCGGCTTCGCTGGCGTCCTTTTCTTCAACGATTCGCGTCACAGCCTGACTCGGATCGCGCAGAATACGCCCGTAACCGGTCGGGTTAGGCAGATCGACGGTCAAGAGGCCAAGGGCGCCCGATTCGGCGACGCGGACGAGGGGCAACAGGGTTTCGGCGCGCACCAACGGAACGTCGCCATAGAGAACCAACACAACGGCATCGTCCCGTAGGCCAGGAAGTGCCTGCGCTACGGCATGACCAGTGCCCAATTGCTGATCTTGTACGACCCAATCCACCGGCGCCTCTGATAAGGCTTGGCGAACCGAGTCGGCACCGTGACCGATCACGACCCGCACCACCGCGGGCTCAAGCTGCCCAGCGGTATCGATGACATGGCTGAGCATGGGCCGACCGGCTATGGTGTGCAGGACCTTGGGGCGTCGCGAGGCCATTCGCGTACCTTGGCCGGCAGCCAGGATGACAACGGACACAATGGATGCAGTTGGTGTATTCATGCCCGATCAAGCGAGCAATGACCGTGCCTGGCAGCGATTCCCGCCGAGCAAGGCGGGGTGGGGCATTGCACACCCACCCCAATCACGGTCTCAGGCACGCCCGGTATTGCGCAAACGCCGCAGGGTGCGGAGTTGGGCCACGGCCTCGGCAAGCTCAGCCTGGGCCTTGGCATAATCGATATCGGCCTTCTGATCCGAGAGTGCTCTTTCGGCCCGTTCCTTGGCCTCCATGGCGGAGGCTTCGTCAATGTCCTTGGCCCTCAGCGCGGTATCGGCAAGCACTGTCACCACATGGGGCTGCACCTCCAGCATGCCGCCGGACACATAGATGTATAGGTCCTCCGCGCCTTCGGTTTTGATTCTAACTTCACCCGGACGTAAACGGGTCAGCATCTGCGCATGTCGCGGTGCAATACCAACATCGCCGTACTCCGCTGGGGCAATCACCATTTCTGCCGGCCCGGAGAAAATTTCCCGCTCGGCACTGACGATGTCGACGTGTATGGTCATGGCCATCTTCGTTCAACCCCTTGGGTGATGCTCTCGGCAAAACGCCGGGCCCGCAGGCAAGCCCCACGAACCCTATACCTTAGAGTTGCTCTGCCTTTTCGACCGCCTCTTCGATGCCACCGACCATGTAAAACGCCTGCTCGGGCATATGGTCGTACTCACCCGCCACGATCCCCTTGAATCCGGCGATCGTATCCTTGAGAGAGACGTACTTACCCGGACTGCCGGTGAACACTTCGGCGACGAAGAACGGCTGCGACAGAAACCGCTGGATCTTGCGTGCGCGAGACACAGTGAGCTTGTCTTCCTCGGACAGCTCATCCATGCCGAGAATGGCGATGATATCCTTCAGCTCTTTATAGCGCTGAAGCGTGCCCTGAACCGAGCGGGCGACATCGTAGTGATCCTGGCCAATGACCAACGGATCAAGCTGACGGGAGGTCGAATCCAGAGGGTCCACCGCAGGGTAGATGCCAAGCTCCGCGATCTGCCGTGACAGCACCAGCGTAGCGTCCAAATGAGCAAAAGTGGTGGCGGGCGACGGGTCGGTCAAATCGTCGGCAGGCACATATACGGCCTGGAAGGACGTAATCGAGCCGGTCTTAGTGGAGGTAATGCGCTCCTGCAGCTGTCCCATCTCGTAGGCCAGTGTCGGCTGGTATCCCACCGCGGAAGGCATCCGACCCAACAAAGCGGACACCTCGGTACCGGCCAGGGTGTAACGGTAAATGTTGTCTATGAACATCAGCACATCGCGGCCTTCGTCGCGAAAGTGCTCCGCCATGGTCAGACCAGTCAATGCCACGCGCAACCGGTTACCCGGGGGCTCGTTCATCTGCCCATAGACCAGGGCGACTTTGTCCAACACGTTAGACTCGCGCATCTCGTGATAGAAGTCGTTGCCCTCGCGGGTCCGCTCCCCCACGCCAGCAAAGACGGAGTAGCCTGAGTGCTCGATGGCAATGTTCCGGATCAGCTCCATCAGCGTCACCGTCTTGCCGACACCCGCACCCCCGAACAAACCGATCTTCCCACCCTTGGAGATGGGCATGATCAGGTCAATCACCTTGATACCCGTCTCGAGGATCTCAACAGCCGGCGCCTGATCGGCGTATTCAGGCGACGCCCTGTGGATGGGAAGCCGGATTTCGGTTTCCACCGGCCCAGCCTCGTCGACCGGCTCACCCAGCACATCCATGATTCGCCCGAGCGTTCCCAAACCGACCGGTACGGAAATTGGCGAACCGGTGTTGTCCACACCAAGTCCCCGCTTCAGGCCATCGGAACTGCCCATGGCGATCGAGCGCACCACACCATCGCCGAGTTGCTGCTGCACCTCCAGCGTCAGACCGGTGTCACCCACCGTCAGCGCATCGTAAACATGAGGCACGCTGCCCCTTTCGAACTCGACGTCAACCACGGCGCCGATTATCTGAACAATTTTCCCGGCATTCATTTTCGAGGGTTCCCCCTGAAAGCGTTGTAATTCGACCTAAACGGCGGCGGCGCCCCCGACGATTTCGGACAGTTCCTGCGTGATGGCAGCTTGGCGGGCCTTGTTGTAGGCCAACTGAAGCTCCCCGATCAAGTCACCGGCGTTGTCGGATGCGGCCTTCATGGCAACCATCCGAGCGCCTTGCTCACAGGCTAAATTCTCAACCACGCCCTGGTATACGAGCGATTCGATGTAGCGCACCATCAGGGCATCCACAATCTGCTTTGAATCGGGCTCGTAGATGTAGTCCCAGTGGTGTTTGATCTCATCAACGGCTTCTCCAGTGATCGGCACCAATTGGTCGATCATCGGCTCCTGGGTCATGGTGTTGACGAATTCGTTGGAAGCCAGAAAGATCCGATCCAAACGACCCTCATCGAAACCGTCCAACATCACTTTGACGGTCCCGATCAGGTTCTCGATCCCCGGCTGATCACCGATCTGAGTTGCCTCGGCCACGATGCTGCCACCGGCACGTTTAAAAAACTGGAGTGCCTTGTTGCCTATCACGCAGAATTCGATTTCCACGCTCTGATCGTTCCAGCCCTTCATATCCCGCAGCAAAGCGCGGAATAGATTGCTGTTCAACCCCCCGCACAAGCCTCGATCCGAAGAAACGATGATGTAACCGACGCGTTTTATCTCGCGGTCACCCAGATAGGGATGGTGGTACTCGGGATGTGCCTGCGCCAAGTGCGAAATCACCTCCCGCATGCGTTTGGCGTAGGGGCGGGTGGCGCGCATTCGCTCCTGGGCTTTGCGCATTTTGCTCGCAGCGACCATCTCCATGGCCTTGGTGATCTTCTGCGTGTTCTGAATGCTTCCGATCTTGGTCCTGATTTCCTTGGCGCCGGCCATGATTTCACCCCACTACCAGACGTGATTGGCCTTGAAATCCTCGACCGCCTTGCTGAAGGCGTCGGCGATTTCATCACCATAGTCCCCGGTATCGTTGATGCCACTCATCAACTCACCCTGATTCTGATGCATATACGAAATCAGGGCGGACTCAAAATCCCCGATCTTTTCGATTTCAACATCGTCCATATAGCCTTGGTCGACAGCGAAAAGCGATACAGCCATGTCAGCGACCGACATGGGCGAATACTGCTTTTGCTTCATCAACTCGGTTACGCGTTTACCTCGTTCGAGCTGGTTGCGGGTCGCCTCGTCCAGGTCGGATGCGAACTGGGAAAATGCGGCCAGTTCCCGATACTGGGCCAGAGCCAGACGGACACCGCCACCCAGTTTCTTGATGATCTTGGTTTGCGCGGCGCCACCGACACGCGACACCGAGAGTCCGGCGTTGATGGCGGGACGGATGCCGGCGTTAAACAGGTCCGACTCAAGAAAAATCTGACCGTCGGTAATCGAGATCACGTTGGTGGGCACGAAAGCCGAGACGTCCCCGGCCTGGGTCTCGATAATGGGCAGCGCTGTCAAGGAACCGGTCTTACCCGTCACCTTGCCGCCGGTTTCGCGCTCTACCCAGTCGGTGTTGACCCGAGCGGAGCGCTCAAGCAACCGCGAGTGCAAATAGAAAACGTCACCGGGATAGGCTTCACGACCCGGGGGTCGCCGCAGCAACAACGAGACCTGGCGATAGGCCCATGCCTGTTTGGTCAGATCGTCGTAAATGATCAGGGCATCTTCGCCCCGGTCCCGGAAGTACTCACCCATGGCACAACCGGCATAGGGCGCGATGTATTGCATCGAGGCGGGGTCGGAGGCGCCGGCGGCGACCACGATGGTGTGGTCCATGGCGCCATGCTCTTCGAGCTTGCGCACCACACCCGCGACCGACGAGGCTTTCTGCCCCACCGCTACGTAGATGCACTTAACCCCGGTGCCCTTCTGATTGATGATGGCATCGATGGCGATGGCCGTCTTTCCGGTCTGACGATCGCCGATGATCAGCTCGCGCTGGCCACGGCCCACCGGGACCATGGCGTCGATGGACTTCAGACCGGTCTGCACCGGCTGATCAACCGACTTACGCCAGATCACGCCCGGCGCCACCTTCTCGATGGGGGAGCTGTGGTCGGAATTAATCTGACCCTTAGCATCGATCGCGCTGCCCAGTGAATTCACTACCCGGCCGAGCAGGGCCTCGCCCACCGGCACTTCTAGAATACGACCGGTGCACTTGACCTTGTCACCCTCGGACAGGTGCTCATACTCGCCCAGGACAACGGCGCCCACGGAGTCGCGTTCAAGGTTCAACGCCATGCCGAACACATTCCCGGGGAACTCGATCATCTCACCGTACATAACCCCTTCGAGGCCATGGATGCGCACGATGCCGTCGGTAACGCTGACCAGCGTGCCTTCCGTCTGGGCTTCCGAAGAGGCTTCGAACTTCGCGATCCGTTGCCGGATGAGCTCGCTTATTTCGGATGGATTTAATTGCTGCATTTGCCTTTCGTTCCTTTCACTGGCCCATGGCCGCGGCAAGCTGGTGCAGCTTGCCGGTGGCAGAACCGTCTATCACCAGATCGCCCGCCCGGATGATTGCGCCGCCCAGGAGTGACTCATCGATCGTCGACGAGATCACCACCTCGCGCCCCAGCTGCTTTTTGAGCGCAGTCTGGAGCCGTTTTTCCTGCTCTTTGGTCAGGGCGCGCGCCGAAACAACCTGTGCTTCGACGGTTTGCTCGGCATCGGCGCGTAACTGCTCGTAGACCGTCACGATGTCAGGTACCAGGGGAAGCCGTCGGTTCTCGGCCAGGATTCGGATGAAATTGCGACCGTGTTCGGACAGCCGGTCATCACCGATGTCCAGAATGGCTTGGCATTTCTCATCGTTTTCCACATCGGGATTGGCGAGAAACATCCGCATCGCCGGATCCCTGGTGACTTCCGCCACCAGGCTCAGCATGTCCGACCACGCCTTGAGAGAACCGTCGGCCTGCGCGGCTTCGAAAGCCGCTTTGGCGTAAGGTCGTGCGATTGTGGTGGTGTCAGCCATAGATCAAAACCCGTTCAGAGCTCAGCGGCCAGGCTTTTGAGGAGCTCGCCATGTGCTTTGGCGTCGATTTCACGGCCCAGCACTTTCTCTGCCCCAGCCAGCGCGAGAGCGGAAACTTCCTCACGCAACTGCTCCTTGGCCCGGTTGGATTCCTGGTCGATCTCCGCCTGAGCGGCGGAGAGCTGCCGTTGGCCCTCCTCGCGCGCCTGCATCTTAGCCTCGTCTATGATCTCGCTGGCCCGTTTCTGAGCCTGGTTGATCACTTCGGCGGCCTGATGCTTGGCCTCTCGGATGGTAAGCGCTGCCTTCTCTGCGGCGAGCTCCTGCTCATGGGCACCCCGCTCGGCGGCTGCGAGACCATCGGCGATTCGTTTTTGTCTCTCCTGCATGGCCTGCATGATCGGCGGCCAGACCTTCTTCATGGTGAAATACACCAGAAGGCTGAACGTAATCATTTGACCCAGCAGCGTGACGTTGATGTTCACGTTACCACCCCCTCAAATGTCGGTTTGCAATTGCGCGACGACCGCAGGGTCGCCTAACCGACGACGGCAAAGGGGTTGGCGAAAGTGAAGAACAAGGCCAAACCGACACCGATCATGGTCACGGCATCAAGCAGGCCGGCGACGATGAACATTTTGACCTGGAGCATGGGGACCATCTCAGGCTGACGCGCCGCGCCTTCCAGAAATCGACCGCCCAACAGACCAAAACCGATAGCGGTTCCGAGTGCGCCCATACCTAGGATCAGACCCACAGCGATGGCGGTCATACCTTGGATCAGTTCCATGCTTCTCTCCTTACAGGACTCGACGGGTTAACGAAAATGCCTAAACGACTCGGCTGTGCCGCAGTCCCGATCAGTGATCCAAGTCTTCATGCGCCATGCTCAGGTACACAATCGTCAGCACCATGAAAATGAACGCTTGAAGTGTGATCACAAGAATGTGAAATACCGCCCACGGCCATCCCAGCGTGAACTGGAGCCACCAGGGCAAGAGGGCGATGAGTATAAAGATCAATTCGCCGGCGTACAGGTTTCCGAACAGACGCAGAGCCAGCGAAATGGGCTTGGCGATTGTCTCGACGAACACCAGTATCAGATTGACCAGGACCAGCAGCGCTTGCGCCAGCATGTTATCGGTCTTGAACGGGTGAAACAGGAACTCCTT
Source organism: uncultured Gammaproteobacteria bacterium (assembly GCA_963783675.1). Classification (GTDB taxonomy): domain Bacteria; phylum Pseudomonadota; class Gammaproteobacteria; order Competibacterales; family JAHEDQ01; genus JAHEDQ01. Next base: position 235,000 of record CAWAOU010000024.1, on the reverse strand, counting down.
CGCGTATCCAGCCGGCCCTTTCACCTTGATGCTGTAAAAGAGGATCAGACCGAAAACGGAAAACGACAACGCAAATGTGGCGTTCAAATCGGTGGACGGAACCACCCTCAGATAATGGATCCCGAACCAGCTCGCCACCATGGGGAGCAGATCGACTGGCACCAGGTCCATGAGATTCCAGAGAAACACCCAGCAGAAGATAGTCAAAGCCAGGGGGGCGATGAGTTCGTTCCGCCCATGGAAGCAATCCTTTACCTGAGTGTCGACGAATTCGACCATAATCTCGGCGAAATTCTGAAGATTTCCAGGCACCCCTGCGGTTGCTGCCACTGCGGCACGGCGAAAAATCAGGTAGAACACCAGACCCAGCACGATGGAAAAAAACAGTGTGTCCCAATGTACGGTGAAGAATCCCTCACCGGACGTGAGATTCGTTAGATGGTGAACGATATATTCGGTGGGGCTTGCACCCGTGCCTTCTGTACCCGTAGCCATATCGTCAACGACTCTCCAACGAAAAGGGCAACACCACCCAGTACATCAACAGGGTTACCGCATATGCAACAAAGAGGGGAAGGAATGAAAGGTCCATCCAACGGATGGCGGCATAAAACAGTACCGCCGTCAGGATGAGCTTTTGTACCTCGCCCGTGTAGAACGACCGCACGATCACGTTGAGCGGCGCGTCCGACCCTCCCATGAAGACCCGTAGCGCGAAGAACGCCGTGGTCACAATGCTGATCAACCCTCCCGTCGCCGCCGACCAAGCTGGTTTGGCTCCACCAAACCAGCCGGCGATGCCGGCGATCACCAGGGTTACCCCGATCTGACCGCCTACGACCATCGCCGCTGTTTTTGTCCCCGACCCCATGTACGTCCTCCAAGTGCCGGCATCTACGCACGGAGGATGTGGCGGGTTCGACTTTATTGCACCACAGCAACGAAGCGCGCGAAGTATATTAGAGTCCGGTCACGCGGGTCAATTGCCAGACCCGGAAAGCGGCCCAATTGCTCAGTTCCGTCCTCTACTTGACATGCTCAAGAATACCGTCGAGCTCATCCAGACTGCCATAGTGGATGACCAGACGGCCTTTCCCGGCGGCTGTATGCTGTAGCTGCACGCGGGCGCCCAGACGTTCGGAAAGATCGTTCTGAAGATGCCGTATGTTGGGATCGAGGGATTTTTTATCCCCCCCCCCATGATGCTCACCGCGCATGAGCTTACGCACCAGGTCCTCGGTTTCCCGAACCGACAAACCGTGCAGAGAGACGGTTCTTGCCGCCTCCACCTGCACATCTGCATCCAGCGCCAGCAGCGCGCGGGCATGGCCCATCTCGATCCGTCGCTCCCGCACCATCTCCTGCGCCGGTTCGGCGAGATCCAACAGACGAAGTAGATTGCTCACCGCGGCCCGTGATCGGCCGACGGCTTGTGCCGCCTGCTGATGGGTCATCTCGAACTCATCGATCAATCGCTGCAGAGCTGTAGCTTCCTCCAGGGGATTGAGGTTCTCCCGTTGAATGTTCTCAATCAGGGCAATGGCAATGGCCGCCTCGTCCGGCACATCGCGCACCAACACCGGCACGGCTTTGAGCCCGGCCAGCTGGGCGGCGCGCCAGCGCCGCTCCCCTGCAATGATTTCGTAGCGGTTGTCACCCAAAGATCGAACGACGATGGGCTGGATGACACCCTGCGCAGAAATAGAGCCAGCCAGATCCTCAAGGGTCTCCTGGCGTATGTCGGACCGGGGTTGATAGCGCCCGCGCTGCAGTAAATCGACGGACAATTCAACCAACTCACCCGGCGTCGAGGATGCGTCGTCGGAACCGAGCCCCAGCAGGGCATCCAGACCGCGGCCGAGACCGCCTCGTTTGGCTGTCACTTGGTCATCTCCCATCGTCATCTCCCGTCGGTCAGGCCGCCGCACCTGTTTCCGCGCGGCCCCGACGCAGAATCTCACGCGCCAGATCGCGGTAGGCCCGCGCTCCGCGCGAACCGCGATCATACAACGCAATGGGCAGCCCGTAGCTGGGCGCTTCAGCCAATCGGACGTTGCGGGGCACAACGGTCTTGTATACCCGCTCACCAAAATGACGCGTCAGCTGACTCGATACTTCGTTCGCCAGGCGATTGCGGGAATCAAACATGGTTCGCAACAGCCCTTCGATGCGCAAATCGGGATTCAAGCTGCGCCGAACCCGCTCAACAGTGTCCAGCAGCGCCGACAAGCCCTCCAGTGCGTAGTACTCGCACTGGATTGGAATGATCAGGCGATCGGCGGCAACCAAAGCGTTCAAGGTCAGCATGTTCAGAGAGGGCGGACAGTCAATAAACACATGCTGATAGTCGCCGGCCAGTGGAGACAGCAGTGTTTTCAGGCGCCTTGGGCCTTCGGGGTGATCAAGCAAGAATACTTCGGCCGCGGTCAGATCGCCGTTGGCGGGCAACACGGTCAGATTTGAGTCGGCCCGATGGACCAGCGCGCCCCCAATCTCACGCTCGCCCTTCAGCACCTCGTAAGTGCCCGCGTCCAGCTCGTACTTGTCGACGCCACAGCCCATGGTGGCGTTGCCCTGTGGATCGATATCCACCAGCAACACCCGCTCCCCCACAGCAGCCAACGCCGCCGCCAGGTTCACCGCGGTGGTGGTTTTGCCGACGCCCCCTTTCTGGTTTGCGACGGCGATGATCCGTGTTCTACCCATGTTCCCAGTGTTCAACCCGGAGGATCACAAACGATGATCAGTAAATGGCGCATGCCCTCAATGCCGGGCACATTCAGCCGCTCGGTGGTCTCAATCCGCCAACCGTTTGCCAGCGTGTCTGCCGGTTCGGATTGCAGCCGCCCTTTCATGGCGAGCAAGCGACCATCCGGGGCAAGGAGGTGCCCAGCATTGTCCACGAAATCCCGGGTGGATGAAAAGGCACGGGAGATGGCGGTGGTGAACAGATCCCGGGGCCTGTATGTCTCAACCCGTTCCCGCACGATTGCGATCTGGGGCAATGCCAGTTCAATCTTGGCCTGCTCCAGGAAGCGGGTTCGCTTTGCACTGGCATCGATCAGTACAAACACACTGTCTGGATTGAGAATTGCCAGTGGAATTCCCGGCAAGCCCGCGCCGGTGCCCACATCAGCGACGCGATGGCCATTCAATGCGTGGCAGACCGAAGCACTGTCCAGGATGTGGCGTGAAACCATATCGCGGGCATTACGCACCGCTGTCAAATTGTAGACTCTATTCCATCTCGCCAGCAGCAATACATAGGCGTCGAGGCGCGAAATCTGGTCCGCCGATGCCTTGATCCCGAGTGCGCCTAGCCCGTCGGCGATCTGGGTGTCGAATGCCATGGGGCACTCCGGTCAACGAGCGCAGCATCATACCCTAGCTCGCACCGGCGGGCCATGCCGCCGGCCACGACCGGCGGCGGGCCGCTAGATCGTCATTGGTGGGGTGCTACCATGGCAGCCTGCCGGACTGCCGACAGCCGGTCATTTATACGTCGTGTCCAGACGGCGGCTTCATCCTGGATCAGCATTGCGTTCTGCATTTGATTGCGCAAATCGAACAGGGCCTTTTCACTGGCTTCACGCATAAGACAGACCGCGTCTTGCGGAGTGGGCACCCTCGACGGCTCGGACATCTGACGCGAAAGCATGCGACTGCCGACCCGCAACGGCATCAGGCTGGATTCGATGGTGGCGCGGAGCAGACTCTGATAGCCCAGTGTCGATAGCAACGCCATGCGCGAGGCGAACTCATTCATTGTACTGCCGGCATCCATGCACGCCAGCGATGTCTTTCTGTTCATAGAGATCACCCTTGAATATCAACCGAGTTGTTGCATTGCAACATACTCCAATTTAGGCATGCGCTCAAGAGCGCGTGCCGCTTTTGCAAGCGCCCATGAACGCATCAGGTACTTGCCAGCAACGTGGGTTTGCACTTAGTGTGCCGCCGCGAGCATGGTCACTTGGCCCAGCCCCCGGGCTCTGGCGTTTGCCGGCGTGAGTCGGGGCACAGCCCGGTATGGTGACGGAAACGAGGACCCCTGGATGGGTGAGGAAAACGGTAAAATTCTGTTCATTTTCCCGGGCCAGGGCGCCCAGTACAGGGGCATGGGCGGGGACGTATTCACTCGCTACCCGCGAGCCCGAGCCGTGTATGAACAGGCCTGCGACATTCTGGGTTTCGATCTCAAGACACTGAGTTTCGAGGATCCGGACAATCAGTTGACCCTGACCCGCAACACCCAGCCTGCTTTGCTGACCCATCACATCGCTTGTCTGGAAGCCTGGCGCGACCTCACCGGCGAGGCCGTAACCCCAGACCTGTGTGCAGGTCACAGTCTTGGCGAGTACTCTGCCCTGGTGGCGGCCGGTGCCCTGGATTTCGCCGATGCGCTGCGCTTGGTCAGGCGACGCGGCGAACTGATGGGCACGCACGGCGAAGGTGAGATGACCGCCTTCACCCTGGATCTCGACACCCTTCGTCCTATCGCGGATAAACACTTCTGCGGTATCGCCGGATGCAACTTACCTGATCAAACCGTGGTCGGTGGCCGCCCTGAGGATTTGGACGCCATGGCGGACGAGGTCTTGGCGCAGTTCCCGAGGAAACGGGCGGTTCGGCTGAAAACCGAGGGCGCATTCCATACCTACTATATGGTCACCGCTGCCCAGGGCTTTCGTGTCGAGTTGGATGCTGTAGACATGAAGGCGCCCATGATCCAGGTGCTGTCAAACTACACCGGCGGTTATCACGACTCGGACCCGAGCGTGATCAAGGCGCGCCTGTTTTTCCAACTGTTTCACCCGGTGCAATGGCTACAGAACATGCAAACCGCAGTGGAGGACGGCACTCGCACGGTAATCGAGTTCGGTGGTGGCATCGGCACCGGCGAAGCCCCGGCGGACAAACGGGCGAATCTGGAAGGTATTATCAAGAAAGCGTTCCGCCGCGCCGAACACCCCCCCCAGTACCATGCCGTCATAAATACGCAGACGCTGGAGGCCTGTGCCAAAGTCTTCGGCGGCTGAGTTGGCGCCCACTGGAGCAAAACCACACCCCAATCAACGCGTCCTGCTCGGCAGTACCAAGGGGATCGAAGAATTCCTGCACAACCGAAGGGTTCCGGAATCCCCTTGGATGGCGCCGAGGACCGCAGTCCTGGCGGGACAAAAGCCCGTGCCTGTTTGAGCGCAGCGAGTTCACGGGCGCCCGCCAGGGCGAGGACCGCAGGGCACCGGCGCAGCCGGCGTCATCCCAGGGCGCGGTTTCTTTGGTTACTTTCTTTGCCGCGGGGCAAAGAAAGTCACTCGCCCAGCAGGGCGAAACACAGCGCTCAAAAGTGATCAGCTTGCGAGCATATCTGGCGCAGTGAAAGCACCACCCACCCGGCTTTCGATTCGAAGCAGTGACTTCGGTTCAGGTTTGTTTCGCCCGGCGGGCGAGTTCATTTTCTTTGCTTGTCCAAAGAAAACGAACCGAAAAGAAACGACACCCCACGCTACTGCCCGCTGCGCGGGTGCCCTGCGCAGCCGGCGCTCATCCCAGGGCGCGGTTTCTTTGGTTACTTTCTTTGCCGCGCAGCAAAGAAAGTCACTCGCCCAGCAGGGCGAAACACAGCGCTCAAAAGTGACGGGCTTGCGAGCGTCGCTGCGATTTAAGCGCCAGCCACCGCCGCGGCATCAACCACCGCCAGTGCACTCATGTTGACCAGGCCCCGTGCGGTCACCGAAGACGTCACGACATGGACTGGCTTAGCCGCGCCGATCAAGATGGGTCCGATCGCCACACCGCCACCCATCACCCTGAGCGCTCCGTATGTAATATGTGCCGCATCCAGGTTGGGCATGATCAGCAGATTGGCTTCGCCGCTCAGCGCGGATTCCGGCAAGGAACGCTTGCGAATTTCATCCGACAAAGCGGAATCCGCATGCATCTCGCCGTCCATCATCAAGTCGGGCATGCGCGCCTGCAGCATGGCGTGGGCGGCACGCATCTTGTCGGCGGAGGCATCATTGTGACTGCCGAAGTTCGAGTGGGATAACAGCGCGACCTTAGGTTCGATCCCGAACCGTCGCACCTCCTGAACCGACAGTACTGCCATTTCGGCAATCTCTTCCGCCGTTGGATCGGGTGTGATGTGGGTATCACACACGAAACAGGTACCGCGGGGGAGGATCAACGCCGACAGAGCCGAGAAGTCGAACACGCCCTCAGCCTTGCCAATGATATCCCGCACATGCTGCAAGTGGGCGCTGAACCGACCTTCAGTCCCACAGATCATTGCATCGGCTTCGCCCCGTCTCAGCATGATCGCGGCGATGGCCGTGTTTTGGGTACGTATTACAGTTCGCGCCTCGCCCGGAGAGACACCTTTTCGGCCCATGATCGCGTGATATTGTCCCCAATACTCCCGAAAGCGCTCATCGGAATGCGGGTTGGTAAGCTCGTAGTCGTCGCCATGCTTGAGCCGCAAACCAAGCTCCGCTATACGTGCCTCGACCACCTCTGGGCGGCCCACGAGTATGGGTTTCACCGCGCCTTCATCCAACAACTGCTGGACCGCCTGCAGTACACGACGCGACTCGCCCTCGGCATAGACCACGCGCTGTGGGTGCTCCCGGGCCTGTTCAAATACCGGCTCCATCACCGAGCCCGAGCGAAACACGAAACGCCCCAATCGCCGCCGATAGGCCGCCATGTCTTCGATTGGGCGGGTCGCCACGCCCGATTCCATTGCGGCTTTCGCCACTGCAGTGGCCACTTCCACGATGAGACGGGGATCAAACGGCTTGGGTATCAGGAACTCGGGACCAAAGCGCATGGCTTCGTCACGGTAAACCCGGGTAACCAGTTCCGAGGGTTCCGCCTGGGCAAGTTTGCTGATGGCATGCACGCAGGCCATTTTCATGGCCTCGTTTATTTCGGTCGCGCCCACGTCCAAGGCGCCACGGAAGATAAATGGGAAGCACAGCACATTATTGACTTGATTAGGATAATCCGAACGCCCGGTGGCGATGATGGCGTCGGCGCGCACTGCGCGGGCGACCTCGGGCTCGATCTCCGGATCAGGATTGGCCAAAGCCAGGATCAGCGGCGCTTTCGCCATGCGGGCGACCATGTCTGCGGTCAGAATGCCCGGACCCGAACAGCCCAGAAAGATGTCGGCACCGTCGATGGCTTCAGCCAGAGTGCGGTGTTCCGTGTCCGCCGCCCAGCGGGATTTGTAAACGTCCAGGCCCCCTTGCCGTCCCATATGAATGACGCCCTTGCGATCGGTCACCAGGATGTGCTCACGGCGCATCCCCAATGCCACCAGCAGGTCGAGACAAGCCAGGGCGGCCGCCCCTGCGCCGGAGGTGACCAGCCGCACCTCACCAATCGGCTTATCCACCAATTTAAGGCCATTTATGATGAATGCAGAGGTCACGATCGCAGTACCGTGCTGATCGTCGTGGAACACCGGTATGGCCATGCGTTCACGTAGACGGCGCTCGATCTCAAAACACTCGGGGGCCTTGATATCCTCCAGATTAATGCCGCCGAAAGTGGGTTCCAACGCCGCCACGACATCGCAGAATCGTTCGACGTCCAGTTCTCCCACCTCCACGTCGAACACGTCTATGCCGGAGAACTTCTTGAACAAGACACCCTTGCCTTCCATCACCGGCTTGGCCGCCAGGGGACCGATGTTACCGAGCCCAAGCACTGCGGTTCCGTTGGTAACCACCGCCACCAGATTGCTGCGGGCGGTCAGGGTGGAGGCTTCGAGAGGCGCCTCGGCTATGGCCATGCAGGCGGCGGCGACGCCAGGCGAGTAGGCCAGGGCAAGGTCGTGCTGGGTGGCCACCGGCTTGGTAGGAATGACCTCGATTTTGCCGGGCCGCCCCATGCGGTGATAGTCAAGTGCCTGTTGGTTCAGCGTGTCGCTCATGTTTTTGCCCCCAGCCGGAAGTGTCCCAGCATTTCCCCCGATCTTCTAAACAATAGACGATTAATCTTAGACGATTGCGCCAGCTGGGTTTCGCGATACCCGCACCGACGTGTCCTCTAGGGAAGGTCTGAACAATTGATACGAATCGCGTTTCGGACCACAAGGGCGCAGATGCGAGGCTCCCGGCGCAGCGCCATAGTCTCATTCTATGGCCAAGCCGGGAAACGCGGCAGATGTGCCCTTGTGGGCGAAACCCCAGCGGGGCCGGGCCTTTGCGCCCCTGGTACCGCGTTGCACCTCGCTCATTGGCAGCTCACGTATTCGCCTTGGGCCAACTTCGCTCGGTGCGCCTTGTACGAGGGAGCGCAAAGACGCCGGCGCGATCGCAGCGATTGTTCAGACCTTCCCTAGTGTCCCGTCCCATAAGTTCGTAGCGTTTCAGAGCGCCCCAGATACGCCAATGCAAGGCGCAGGTGCGAAGGCATAGCCAGCTCTGTCAAGCAGCTGCAACGCCGCAGTGGCGTATCTGCGGCGCTCCCGACGGGCAAGGCGATAAGCGCCCATCCGCGGTGTTGGGCGCGCTTGAATGAGCGCAGGCTAGTCCTGCGCCCGCCCGCCTAGCGCCTGGGCGCTTCTCGCCTTGCTGATATGCAACGAACTTATGGGACGGGACACTAGGGGGTGTGTTCAACCCGCGGCCAGCCGGTCGAAGGCTTCGATCACCGCGGGCGGCGCCTGGACCAGTTCGATCAGCACCCCTTCGCCACCGATCGGACTGTCGCCGGCGCCACGGGGATGAATGAAGCAGATATCGAAGCCGGAGGCGCCGGTTCGAATTCCACCCGGCGCGAACCGCACGCCATGTGACTCCATCCAGGCCACAGCTGCCGGCAGATCGTCGATCCAAAGACCCACGTGATTGAGTGGTGGGTCCTGCACCCGGGGTTTAGCAGTCGGATCCAGAGGCTGCATCAAGTCCACCTCGACCCTGAGGGCACCCGCGCCCATCACCGCGATATCCTCGTCGACGTTCTCCCGTTCGCTGCGAAAATCGCCGACGATACTCAATCCCAAAATGTCGACCCAAAGGGTTTTCAGACGCTGCTTGTCCAGGGCGCCCAGCGCGATCTGTTGAAGACCCAACACCCTAAATGGCCGCTCACTCATGGTTGCGTCCTCTACTCCTGCTGCGCCGGCGCATCCCGGCGACCCTCGAGAAACTGCGAAAGCAGACGCTGCGCGGCCAGGGTGGGTGGCAGCTTGCCCAATGCCACCGCAGCCTCAAACTCGGGCAGCCGTCGGCGTATGTCCGGATCCGTGCGCAATGCAGTCAACAGGCTGTCGGCAGTTTCCGACCACATCCACGCGGTTGCCTGCGCGGAACGGCGTGAATCGAACTCGCCATTCTCACGGCGCGATTCAGCGTAGGCCTGCATGATGTCCCACACCTGAGCGATGCCTTCGTGGCGCAACGACGAGCAGGTCAGCACCTGTACATGCCAGCCCAGGGAGCGGGGATGCAGCAACCGAATTGCGTTGCGGTAGTCCGCAGCGGCTCGCCCGGCGGCGGCAGCCAGATCACCATCGGCCTTGTTGATGAGAATCAGGTCCGCCAGCTCAACGATGCCGCGCTTGATACCCTGCAGTTCGTCGCCACCGCCCGGCAGTAGCATCAGAACAAACATGTCGGTCATATCTGCGACTTTGGTCTCGGACTGGCCCACACCGACAGTCTCGACAAACACCACGTCGTAGCCGGCGGCCTCACACAGCAACAGACTCTCCTGAGTGCGCCGCGCAACGCCACCCAGGGAACGACCCGCTGGGGAGGGCCTGATAAAGGCCTGGTCCCGACGAGACAGAGTTTCCATCCGGGTCTTGTCTCCCAGAATGGAACCGCCACTGATGGCCGAGGACGGATCCACAGACAACACAGCCAGTCGATGGCCCTGGTCGATCAGGTGGTTACCCAGCGCCTCGATGAAGGTGGATTTGCCCACTCCGGGTACCCCCGAGATGCCCACCCGCAGTGAACCTCCGGAATGGGGTGCCAAGCGCTCGAGCAGGTCCGCCGCCGCAAAGCGATGGTCCCTGCGCTGCGACTCGACCAGCGTGATTGCCCGCGCCAGAGCCCGCCGCTGGCCAGACAACACACCCTGGGCCAGGGCATCGGGATTCATGGATCGGCCGGGGCCGGTGATCGCGGCGTTACTCAAACTCGAGGATCCTGTCATCGACGGCCAGACTGCTGCCTACCGCGGCCAGAACTTCGCTCACGACCCCGTCTCGTTCCGCCCGCAAGGTGTTTTCCATTTTCATCGCCTCCACCACGGCCAGTTCCTCTCCGGCCTTGACGTCCTGTCCGGGCTCCACCGCGACCTTGACCAACAGGCCGGGCATGGGTGACAGCAAATACTTGGACTGGTCCGGCGGCGCCTTCTCCGGCATATGCTGGTATAGACCCGCCACGTTTGGGGTCAGCACCATGACATCCACCTGGGTGCCGCCATGTATCAACCGATACCAGATATCGGTGCGCTCCACCTGGATGCACAGCGACTCGCCGTTGAAGGTGCCCTCCAGCAGGGGCTGACCGAACTGCCAGTCCGTGCGCACGGCGTAGGCGGCACCCCCAAACTCCACATCGTAACCACCCGTCGCCGGCCGGACGGTCACCGGGTAGTGCCGGCCCTCCATCAACACGACCCAGTCGTCCCGAACCTTGCGCTCGTGGCCCTGCATCTGGCCACTGATCTGAGCGGACCGATCGCGGTAGCGACGATTCACCGCCGCGGCGATGGCGACCACGCGCTCGGGCGCGTCATGGGGCGCATCGGCGTGCCGAAACCCGTCGGGATACTCGTCGCCGATCAGGTTGGTGCTCATGCGCCCCTCCACGAAGCGGGGGTGCACCATAAGGGCGGACAGAAATGCAATATTGTGGGAAACACCGCGGATGTAGTATCGGTCCAGGGCCGCGCGCATTCTCTCTATGGCCTCATCACGGGTACGCCCGTAGGTGATGAGCTTGGCGATCATCGGGTCGTAGTACATGGACACTTCGCCGCCCTCGTAGACCCCGGTGTCCACCCGCACACGTGTCGCCTCCGGCGGCGGGATGGTAGCGCACCAGACGCCCGATGGACGGCAAGAAATTGCGGAACGGGTCCTCCGCATAGACCCGGGACTCAATCGCCCATCCCTTGAGCTGAACCTCGTCCTGGGTCAGGGTCAGCGTTCTCCCGCAGCGACCCGAATCATCAGTTCAACCAGGTCAAGTCCGGTGACCAGTTCGGTGACCGGGTGCTCAACCTGCAGCCGGGTGTTCATCTCGAGAAAGTAAAAATTCCGCTCCTGATCGACGATGAATTCCACGGTTCCGGCGGATTGGTAGTCCACCGCCGCGGCCAGCGCCACGGCCTGCTCGCCCATGGCTTCGCGGGTGGCGGCGTCGAGGAAGGGTGAGGGCGCCTCTTCGATCACCTTCTGGTGGCGGCGCTGCAACGAGCACTCCCGCTCGCCGAGATAGAGCACGTTGCCGTGTCTGTCCGCCATGATCTGAATTTCGATATGGCGCGGCTCGTCGATGAATTTCTCGATGAACACACGATCGTCGCCGAAACTGGACCGAGCCTCGTTGCTGGCGCGCTCAAAGCCGTCCCGGCACTCGGCATCGTCTCGGGCGACACGCATGCCTTTGCCACCACCGCCGGCGCTGGCCTTGAGCATGACGGGGTAACCGATGTCACTGGCAACGCCACGGCGTGCTCAGCGTCGGCGATGACACCCGTGAAGCCCGGGATGGTGCTGACATCGGCCTCCTCGGCCAGCTTCTTGGAGGTGATCTTGTCGCCCATGGCCTCGATGGCGCGCATCATTTGGACCGATGAAGGCAATGCCTTCTGCGGCCAGCGCCTGAGCGAATGTCGAGTTTTCGGACAGAAAACCGTAGCCGGGGTGCACCGCCTGAGCGCCGGTCTCCTTGCAGGCCTGAACAATCCGCTCGATGACCAGATAGCTTTCCGCGGAAGGCGCCGGACCGATGTGGACGGCCTCGTCGGCCAGCTGCACATGCAGAGCGTCTCGGTCGGCCTCGGAATACACGGCCACCGTGGCAATGCCCATTTGCGGGCAGTCTTGATGACGCGGCAGGCAATCTCGCCCCGGTTTGCGATCAGGATTTTGTCGAACATTGCGTGCCTCGTGGTTGTCACGGTCCGTTCAGAGCGGAATGATTGCCGTGTTTGCGCCACGGATTTTCCAGTTCCTTGTCGCGCAACATGGCCAGCGAACGGCAGACGCGCTTGCGGGTGCTGTGGGGCATGATCACGTCGTCGATGAAGCCGCGGCGCCGGCGATGAACGGATTGGCGAACTTGCTGCCGATACTCTTCGGTCCGCTCGGCGATCTTCGTCTGCGTCACCCATGTCTTTGCGGAAAATAATCTCCACCGCACCCTTGGGTCCCATGACGGCGATTTCGGCGGTGGGCCAGGCGAAATTCACATCGCCGCGCAGGTGTTTGGAGCCCATCACGTCGTAGGCGCCGCCGTAGGCCTTGCGGGTGATCACCGTGACCTTGGGCACCGTCGCTTCGGCGATAGGCATACAGCAGCTTGGCGCCGTGCTTGATGATGCCGCCGTACTCCTGGGCGGTGCCGGGCATGAAGCCGGGACGTCGACGAAGGTGACGATCGGGATGTTGAATGCATCGCAGAAGCGCACGAAACGCGCGGCCTTTATGGACGACTTGATGTCCAGGCAGCCCGCCAGCACCATCGGCTGGTTGGCCACCACGCCCACCGGCTGGCCGTCCATGCGGGCAAAACCGACGACGATATTCTGGGCGTGCTCGGGCTGCAGCTCGAAGAAATCGCCGTCGTCCGACCACCTTGTAGATCAGCTCCTTCATGTCGTAGGGCTGGTTGGGATTGTCGGGAATCAGGGTGTCCAGCGACATCTCGCATGCGGTCGGCACGGTCGGGTGTCGGCCGGTAAGGGGGCCTTCTCGCGGTTGTTGGCAGGGAGGTAGTTGATGAAGCGGCTGACCATCAGCAGGGCTTCCACATCATTCTCAAACGCCCGATCGCAGACCCCGGATTCGGTGGTGTGGGTCACGGCGCCGCCCAGCTCTTCCGCCGTCACCTCCTCGTGGGTCACCGTCTTGACCACCTCGGGGCCGGTGACGAACATGTAGGAGCTGTCCTTCACCATGAAAATGAAGTCGGTCATGGCCGGCGAGTAGACCGCGCCGCCGGCGCAGGGGCCCATGATCACGCGAGATCTGCGGTATCACCCCGGAGGCCAGCACATTGCGCTGGAACACCTCGGCATAGCCGCCGAGGGAGGCCACGCCTTCCTGGATCCGGGCGCCGCCCGAGTCGTTCAGGCCGATCACCGGCGCGCCGACCTTCATCGCCTGATCCATGATCTTGCAGATCTTCTCGGCGTGGGCTTCCGACAGGGACCCGCCGAAGACGGTGAAATCCTGGCTGAAGACGAATACCACGCGCCCGTTGACCGTGCCGTAGCCGGTGACCACGCCGTCGCCCGGGATCTTCTTGCTCGGCCATGCCGAAGTCGGTGCACCGGTGCTCGACGAACATGTCCCATTCCTCGAAGCTGCCCTCGTCCAGCAACAGCTCGATGCGTTCCCGGGCGGTGAGCTTGCCCTTGGCGTGCTGCGCATCGATGCGTGCCTGGCCGCCGCCAAGTTCGGCTGCCCGGCGGTTCTCTTCCAATTGCGAATGATGTCTTGCATGAAATCCTCCCTGGGTCACGTCATGACGTGATGCTCCAGTCGAGCGAATCCGCGTCGGGCATGAGCCGACGCATACCGATTGGCGTCTTGGTCAGGCCGACTCGCGTGCGCGATGAGCTTCAAAACCTCGCTGGCAGCCACTGGAATGTTGGTGCCCGGGCCGTATACAGCGGCCACGCCGCCCAGCAGCTCGTCGTGATCCTGGGCGGGATCACGCCGCCGCAGACAACGATGATGTCACCCGCACCCGCGGCCGCCAGACCCGCGATCACCTGCGGCACCAGGGTCTTGTGGCCGGCCGCCTGGGAGGAAACGCCGACCACGTGAACGTCATTCTCGATCGCCTGCGCGCACCGCCTCCTCCGGTGTCTGAAACAGGGGGCCGATATCCACATCAAAGCCGATATCGGCGAAGGCCGTGGCAATGACCTTGGCACCACGATCGTGTCCGTCCTGGCCCAGCTTGCACACCAGCATTCGGGGTCGGCGGCCCTCCTCCTCGGCAAACGCATCCACCTCCGCCTTGATGCGGGCGAATCCTTCGTCGCCCTCGTAGGCCGAGCCGTAGACGCCCGCAATCGAGCGGATCACGGCCCGATGCCGGCTGTACACCTACTCCAAAGCGTCGGATATCTCCCCGACGCGTTGCCCGTGCGCGGGCCGCATCGACGGCGAGGTCCAGCAGGTTACCGGTGTCATCCCGGGCGGCGGCACTCAAAGCATCCAGTGCCGCTCTGCAGGCCGCGCCATCGCGCTGCGCACGTACGGACTCCAGCCGCTCGATCTGGGACTTCGCGCACGGCGGTGTTGTCGATGTCCAGGATATCCACCGGCGGCTCCTGCTCGAGCTGATAACTTGTTTACGCCGACGATCACCTCTTCGCCGCGGTCGATACGGGCCTGGCGCAGGGCCGCGGCTTCCTCGATGCGCAGTTTCGGCATGCCGGATTCGACCGCGCTGGGTCATGCCGCCCATTTCTTCCACTTCGTCGATCAGTGTCGCGGGCCGCCCGCACCAGCTCATCGGTCAGGCTCTCCACGTAGTAGGAACCGGCCAGCGGGTCCACCACTTTGGTGATGCCGGTTTCCTCCTGCAGCACCAGTTGGGTATTGCGGGCGATGCGTGCCGAAAACTCGGTGGGCAGGGCCAGCGCTTCGTCGAAGGAATTGGTGTGCAGCGACTGGGTGCCGCCAAGGGCCGCCGCCATCGCCTCGACGGTGGTGCGGATGATGTTGTTGTAAGGGTCCTTGGCGGTCAGGCTCACACCCGAAGTCTGGCAATGGGTCCGCAGCATCAGCGAACGTGGGTCGTCGGGAGCGAACTTCTCCTGCATCAGCGTCGCCCAAAGCAGGCGTGCCGCCCGAAGCTTGGCGACTTCCATGAAGAAGTTCATGCCGATGGCAAAGAAGAACGACAGCCTGCGGCGCAAACGCGTCCACGGCCAAGCCCGCTGGCGACTCGGCGGCGCGCACATACTCGATGCCGTCCGCAATGGTAAAGGCCAGTTCCTGGACGCAGGTCGCACCGGCTTCCTGCATGTGGTAGCCCGAAATCGAGACCGAGTTGAACCGCGGCATGTGCTTGCGAGGTATAGCCGATGATGTCGGCCACGATCCGCATCGATGGTGCCGGCGGATAAATGTACGTGTTGCGGACCATGAACTCCTTGAGGATGTCGTTCTGCAGCGTTCCCGACAGTTTCTGGGGCGACACGCCCTGTTCCTCACGCCGCCACGATGTACATGGCCATGACTGGCAACACGGCACCGTTCATGGTCATGGAGACGGACATCTTGTCGAGCGGAATGCCGTCGAACAGGATCTTCATGTCCTCGACGCGAATCGATCGCCACGCCGGCTTTCCCGACGTCGCCGACGACGCGCGGGTGATCGGAATCGTAGCCGCGATGGGTCGCCAGATCGAAGGCCACCGATAGACCCTTCTGGCCCGCCGCCAGGTTCCTTCGGTAGAACGCATTGGACTCTTCAGCGGTTGAGAAACCGGCGTACTGACGGACCGTCCAGGGCCGACCCGCGTACATCGTCGCCTTGGGGCCGCGCACAAAGGGCGGGAAGCCGGGCAGCGACTCCAGGTGATCCAGGCCGGCGAGATCCTCCGAGGTGTACAACGGCTTGACCTCTATACCCTCCGGTGTCCGCCAGCTCAGCGAGTCCGGCGACCGGCCCTTGCATTCCTTCTCGGCCAAACGCCGCCAGTCACTCAGTGAGGTGTCCGGGAAATCACTCATCGCTCGCTCCATTCTGTGTTGGGTTCTCTCAATCCGGTCAAACCGTACTCAGGGGTGACGGGTATCGGACCGACGCTGCAGCACCCGCCAGAGAACCGGAAGCGCTGCCGCGGCCATGGCCAGCTTGAGGACGTCGCCCAACAGAAACGGCGTCAATCCCCATTCCAGTATCGGTTTATCCCATCCGAACAGCCATCCCAACCAAAGCAGACCGGGTATGTACAACACCAGGCTGCCAATCAGCATCATCAGAACCGTGGAACCGATACGTCGGTCCCAGCCGCGCTCGGCCAGCCATCCGACGACCACAGCGGCTAAAACGAAACCAGCCAAATAGCCGGCGGTGGGCCCCACCATGTACGCCAGGCCAATACCCTTCTCCGGTGTACCGGCAAACACCGGCAGTCCAGCCGCACCCTGAGCGAGATACAGCAGCACAGTGGCGCCACCCAGACGCCAGCCGTAGGCCACACCGATCATCAACACAACCAGCGTGGTCATGGTCATGGGCACTGGATAAAAGGGAATCTGGACTTTGGCCGACAGGGTCAGAAGCAGCGTACCCGCCAGCGCCAGGGTGATGTTACGCCAGGCGTCGCGGGCGACCCGCCCGTGCCCGGCTTGGGGCCAGAGGGTGCCCATCAGCGTCGCGTGTTGGAGAGAATAGGACATGCTTTGAGCCTCACTCAATGTCAGATTGGGTGCCCCGCCCGGAGGCGGGGCCGGTTATCGGTGGGCGTGCGGGTTGGGTTCACGATCCCTATGGCTGGACGGCTTCCCGCACCGCTTCCAGGGAAGCGGGATCGTCCAGGGTGGTCAAATCGCCTGGATCGCGTCCTTCGGCCAAAGCCTGGATGCTGCGTCGCAGAAGTTTGCCTGATCGGGTCTTGGGCAATGCATTGACGAAATGCACGTGCTTCGGCCTCGCCACCGGACCCAAAGACTTCACCACAACGCCCTTGATGGCTGTCTCAAGGGCGGCGGCCTTATCCGGCGTATCCGCTTGGTCCGGGTTCTTCAGAACGGTAAAGGCCACCGCCTCCTGTCCTTTCAGCTCGTCATGAACCCCGACCACGGCCACCTCGGCCACTGATTCATGCTGACTGACCGCCTCTTCGATCTCGCGGGTGCCGAGACGATGACCGGCCACATTGATCACGTCATCGGTGCGTCCGAGAATGAAAAAGTACCCGTCGGGGTCCCGTACGGCCCAGTCCGAGCTGGTGTACAGCAACTCCTTGAAGTCGGCGAAATAGCTTTTCATGAACCGATCGTCGTCACCCCAAACCGTGGTCAGGCAACCCGGCGGCAGAGGGGGCACCACGACCAGCACGCCCTTCTCGTCCGGTCCGGCATCACCGCCGGTGGCCTCGTTGATCACGCGGATGTTAAAACCGTAGTTGGCGAAACCCGGGGAACCAAATCGATTGGGTTTGAGATCGACACCGGGCAGATAGGTCAACATGGCCCAGCCGGTCTCGGTTTGCCAGTAGTGGTCGATGACCGGCACGCCAAGGCCGTCGGAAATCCATCGTGAGGTGGGCTCATCCAGGGGCTCGCCCGCAAGAAACAGATATCTCAGACTGCTGAGGTCGTATTTGCTGAGATACTCCGGATCCTGCTTCTTCAGGACCCGGACCGCGGTGGGGGAGCTGAACATGGTGGTGACCGAGTAATCCTCGACGATCTTCCACCAGATCCCCGCATCCGGGCGCGTTGGCAAACCCTCGTAAACGATGGTTGTCATGCCGTTGATTAAAGGGCCGTAGACAATGTAGGAATGACCGACGACCCAGCCAATGTCGGAGGTGGTGAACATGGCTTCGCCGGGTTTGGCGTCATACACATGCTTCATGGATGCGGCCAGCGCGACCGTGTAACCCCCTACGTCCCGTTGCACACCCTTCGGCTTTCCCGTGGTCCCCGAGGTGTAGAGCACATAGCTGGGTTCATTCGACTCCATCCAAGCGCAGGGGACTTCCGCATCCATGTGCTGCTCACGCAGCGTTGCGTAGTCCTCGTCACGGCCGGGCGTGATGGGCATGTCCGGCACCAGGCCGCGGTTGACGATCAACACTTTGGCCGGCGGGTACTCGGCCAGTTCGCAGGCGCTGTCCACAAGATGCTTGTACGGCACCGGTTTGCCGTTGCGCATGCCCGCATCCGAGGTGATCAGAACCTTGGGCTTTGCATCATCGATGCGGACCGCCAGATTGGCGGCGGCAAAACCACCGAAAACCACCGAATGGACGACACCAAGGCGGGCACAGGCCAACATGGCGAATACCGCCTCTGCGACCATCGGCATATAGATAACGGCCCGATCACCGCGGTCGGCACCCAGGCTCTGCAGCACTGCGGCGAATCGATTGATCTCGCGATAGGCTTCGGCATACGTGTAACTGGCGGTTTGCCCGGTTTCGGTGGAGATATACACCACCGCCGGCTGGTCGCCTCTGTCGTTGACGTGGCGGTCGATGGCGTTGTAGCAGAGGTTGGTCTCACCGCCCACGAACCAGCTCCGAAAAGGCGGATTGCTATAATCCAGGATTTTTTCGGGCGGTTTATGCCAATGGATCAGTTCCGCCTGTTCAGCCCAGAATGCCTCGGGTTGCTCGATCGACCGGCGATGAAATTCTTCGTAACTCATTGAATCTACCCCTCCTCCAAACAAACCTGAGTCCCAATGTCTGAACCCTCTGGGCCAGGATCATCGGGACACAATCAACAGGTGATTTGATTCGAACTCTCAAACCATCACAGGTGCAATCTTATGTCATGTGTCAGCACCGAAAGAGGGCATAAATATACACAATTAAATTTGCCTCACCATGAGTTATATCAATAACTAACATTGGCTCCGGGCGAACACAAACAAGGGCGCCCTGAGGCGCCCTTGTTCTATGGAAATGGTTCAAAACCCAGGACGGTCAGTTCAGCAGGTCCTCCACAGCGGCGCGCTCCTCTCGAAGTTCGGCCTCGGTCGCAGCCATGCGGCCACGGCTGAAATCGTCCACCGCCAGGCCCTGGACGATCTGATACTGGCCGTCACCACAGGTACAGGGAAAGCCATACATGACCCCGGGCTCAATGCCGTAGCTGCCATCGGCGGGCACGCCCATGGTGACCCAGTCCCCCTCCGCCGTACCCAGGGCCCAGGAGCGCATGTGATCAATCGCTGCGGACGCGGCCGATGCCGCGGATGAGGCGCCACGCGCCTTTATGATGGCCGCTCCGCGCTGCTGCACGGTGGGAATGAAGGTGTCCACATACCAGGCCTGATCGACCTTGTCCTTGGCCGGTTGGCCCGCCACTTCACATTGGCTGATGTCCGGATACTGAGTTGCCGAATGATTGCCCCACACGATCATCCTGCTCAGATCGGTGTGGTGCACCCCCAACTTCTCCGCCAACTGGCTGAGGGCGCGATTGTGGTCAAGACGCATCATCGCGGTGAACTGGGTCGGGTTGAGGTCGGGCGCATTGGCAGCGGCGATCAGTGCATTGGTGTTGGCCGGATTGCCCACCACCAGCACTCTGACATCCCGGGCGGCATGGTCGTTTATGGCCTTGCCCTGTGGACCAAAAATGGCGCCGTTGGCCGACAGCAGGTCTTTGCGCTCCATGCCCGGGCCACGGGGCCGCGCCCCGACCAACAGCCCATAGTTGACGTCCTTGAAACCCTGATCCAGATCGGACGTCGCCACCACACCGGCCAATAGGGGAAACGCACAATCGTTGAGTTCCATGACGACACCGTTCAAGGCGTCCATGGCCGGTGCGATCTCGATCAGATGCAGGATGACCGGCTGATCTGGCCCCAGCATGTCGCCCGCCGCGATCCGAAAGGCCATCGCATAGCCTATGTTGCCAGCCGCTCCGGTAATGGCGACGCGAACTGCTTGTTTCATGTTGGGCTCCTGTTGGGGGTGACGGTCACGGTGCCGCGGCTGTATGCACTCCGAGCCTTATAGCTTCCCGTGTGGCGCGGCGCATCCGCGCGTAATCCTCCATACCCGGCGGCTTTTTGCAAGGCCCCGGCGTTTCATAGAACGGGAAATGTCCGAAATGTCGCCGGTGCCGGATCAAACCATCCCCGTATTAAACATGTGCCCGGGACCGCCCCGGTCCTCGTCCCCGTTCCAGATCCGCCAGGTCGACAATCGTGGCCGCGATTTCCTCAATCGACTTCATGGTGGTCTTGAGACAGGGAATGCGCATTTTTCGGTACAGGGCCTCCGCCTGGCGCACCTCAAACTGACACTGATTCAAGGACGAGTAGCGGCTGTTGGGGTAGCGGGCCTCACGAATTCGATGCAGGCGATCAGGCTCGGTACTGAGCGCCACCAGCTTGTCCCTGTAGGCCAGAAGAGAACCCGGCAAGTTGGGTCCCTCCAGGTCATCCTCGGTAATGGGGAAATTGGCGGCACGTATACCGTACTGCAGGCTGAGGTAAAGACAGGTGGGTGTTTTACCCGAACGGGAAATGCCGATCAGAATGACGTCAGCCTCGTCCAGATGACGGGTGGTGCTGCCGTCATCGTGACTGAGAGTGAAATTCACCGCTTCTATGCGGGAGGAGTACTCGTCCGCATTGTGCAGCCCGTGGAAGCGTCCGGTACTGACCGATGAAATGCAGCCCAGCTCGTCTTCCAGCGGACTGATGAAAGTGGCGAATATATCGAGCAACAGGGCGTTGCTGTCTTTTATCTCGGCCCGCACTTCCGGCTTGACCAAAGTGCTGAACACCAGCGGGCGGACACCGTCGAACACGGCGGTCTCGTCGATCTTTCGACGCGCCTCCCGGGCGCGCTCAACGGTGCTCACAAACCGCAGTGACTGCTGGGCGAATTTGACCGTCTCGAATTGAGTCAGCAGGCTGCGTCCGAAATTCTCAACGGTTATCCCGGTTCCGTCGGACAAAAAGAACGCCGTGCGACGTGGGGGGGTTTCGTTGCTGGCCGGGTCGCTCATAACCGGTTCCCTATCGATTTTGCCGGACTGAACTGGCTAACCGTCCACCAACAGAATGTGCAGGGCAACGGGCCCATGGGCACCCATCTGCAGGGTTTGTTCGATATCCGCACTGCGCGATGGTCCGGTAATAAGATTGACGGTTCGCGGCATGCTGTTCTGGGAGGCGCGCAACCGGTCCCAGGCATCCTCGTACGGGCCAACGATGTGCTGACTCGGCAACACCACCATGTGGACCTCAGGAAGAAAATTGAGCGTGGTTGGACCCTCGGGTCCGGACAACAGCATCAGGGTACCGGTCTCCGCAATACCGGCGAACGCAGAGGCCAAACCCACACGGTCACCCTCAGTTGCCGGGCGGCTGACCACCGACAGCGCCGACGCCGACCAGTCCAGGGCCACAAGATCCGGGTCCGGCGCCACATTCAAGGCTGGGGGCAACCCATGTTCGCTCATATAGGACGCGACCACGGCCGGCACCGCAACCAGGCTCGGCACTCGCACGACGGTGGCCGCCGCCTCCTCCGCCATTTCAATAAACAGTGCAATCAGGCCGGCCGGATCCAGATCGGTGCGAGCCGGTATCGGGCCGCGCGGGGGGCGGGCAAGCAGGGCCTCAAGCTCAGCCCTGCGTGCTGGCTCCAACTCACCCCGGCCCAACCCCTGCCGGATTCGATTGAGGATCTGCTCGCGGGCGCTCATGCCCGCTTGCCCCGCTGCATTGCCCATAGTTGCTGAAAGGTACGCCCCTCGGGCGCCGGCAGGTCCCGCCATTCGGTCCAGCCGGACGCCAGCGGCAGCCGCGACAGGCGGCCTTTCCGTCCACCCAGGATGCGCAGCAAACGGGTCGCGATATCGGCCACCCGTCGATAGAGCCAGGGCCGGCTTGCGACATAGGCCCAGGCCCGCAAGCCATAGCGGTAGGCCGAAGGCTGCAGATGTCGCTCGAACTCGCGCTCGCGCCAATGCCGCATCATCTTTGGCAGCGGTATGCGCACCGGACAGACCGACTCACAGCGCCCGCAGAAGGTCGAGGCGTTGGGCAGATGCCCGGCCTGATCAACCCCCACCAATTGCGGTGTCAACACCGAACCCATGGGTCCGGGGTAGACCCAGCCGTAGGCATGGCCACCAATCGCGCCGTACACGGGACAGTGGTTCATACAGGCGGAACAGCGTATGCAACGCAGCATGTCCTGGAACTCGGTCCCGATCATGGTCGAGCGACCATTGTCCAGCAACACCACGTGATACGCTTCCGGCCCGTCCGGGTCGGCAGGGCGTTTCGCCCCGGTGGAGAATGTCGTATAGACCGAGCACTCTTGCCCGGTGGCCGAACGCGCCAGCAGTCGTTGCAACACCATCGCGTCTTCCAGGGTCGGCACGACCTTCTCCAGGCTGGCCAGGGCAATGTGAACCCTGGGCAGTATCTGGGTCAGATCACCGTTGCCCTCGTTGGTCACGATCACCGTGCTGCCGGTCTCGGCGATGCAGAAATTGGCGCCGGTAATCCCGACATCCGCGGCCAGGAACTTGGCGCGCAGAATTTCCCGCGCTTCCTTAAGCAGTTCCGGCGGCGTTTCCAAGCGCTTTGTCTTGCCGTATTTCTGGTGTTCGGCGTAAAAAGCGTCGGCCACCTGGTCCAGATTGACATGGATAGCCGGCGCAATGATGTGACTGGGATGCTCGTTGCGCAATTGGATGATGTACTCACCCAAATCCGTTTCTATGGCCTGTATCCCATGCTCGTCCAGGTATTCGTTTAGGGCGATCTCCTCGCTGATCATAGACTTGCCCTTGGTCACGGTCTTGGCGCCCGCGTCGCGGCAGATTCCGAGGATGATCTTGCGCGCTTCGTCGGCGTCACGGGCCCAGTGGACCTGTCCACCATGCTCGCGCACGTTCTGTTCGAACATCTCCAAATAGAAATCGAGATTGGCCAGGGTTTCGTTCTTTAGATCGCGGCCCGCGTCACGCAGCGCTTCGAACTCGGGCAGACGGGCGATGGCCGCGGCCCGCTTTCCCGGAAAGCCCGCCTTAAGATTGCGCAGGGCGCGTTGCAATGCCGGATCGGCGAGTGCCTCATGGGCATTGTCTTTGAAGGCCGGGCTGGTGACGTCCAAGATGTGCTCCTCAGCCTTTCGGCTCACCGATGGCGGGCGTATCGGCCATGTCGGCCAGCACTTCCGCCACGTGACGCACGCGCGTGTCGCTCCCCTCACGGGCGAGTTTACCGGCCATGTTCAACAGGCATCCCATATCACCCGCCAGTAGCGTGTCGGCGCCGGTGGCGGTGGCATGGGCGGACTTATCGGACACCATGCGATTTGAGATCTCCGGGTACTTGACGCAAAAAGTGCCTCCGAATCCACAACATACCTCGGATTCGTCCATCTCGACCAGAGACAGCCCCTGCACCGTTTCGAGCAGTGCCCGCGGCTGTTGTTTGACGCCCAGTTCGCGCAGTCCGGAACAACCATCGTGATAGGTGACACTGCCATTGAAGCATGCCTGTACCGAGCCCACGCCCATCACGTCCACCAGAAACGAGGTAAGTTCAAAGGCGCGGCCCGCCAGAGCCGAGGCACGTTTGCGCCAATCGGAGTCGTCGCCGAACAGCTCCGGGTAGTGGTGCAACATGCCGATGCAGGATCCGGACGGACCGACGACGTAGTCATAGCCATCGAACGCTTCGATCACGCCGCGGGCAAACGCGCGGCTGTCGCCCCGATCCCCCGAGTTGAAAGCAGGCTGGCCGCAACAGGTTTGAGAAGCGGGCACCTCGACCCGGCATCCCGCCGCTTCCAGCAGACGCACGCTGGCAAATCCGACACTGGGTCGAAACACATCCACTAGACAGGTGACAAACAAACCCACCCGGGGAGAATCATGAGTCGCCGTCATAGTGCCTCCAACACCTTGCTCAAGCAGGCCCGGGGAGATGATGCGCCCGGGTCACAGCCAGGTTGCGGCAGTAAGCCTTTCAAAGCGCTGAGCATACACGCTTGACTGCGCGGATTGGCAAGCAATGGCGAATCGACCTCCGATAAGCCGGACGTGAAACAAAACAGCCCCGTCTGGGGAGACGGGGCTGCAGTACGCCAAGCGGAAACCGCCTGGCTGAATCAGTCGTGAGGCTCCCAGCCAAATTCCTCCACTGCCCGAAAAAGGCCGTTGTCGGAAACAATGCCCTTAGGCGTCCCACGCCTGCCAGCCACCACAACACGCCGGATGTTGCGCTCCATCAACAGGTTGGCGATTTGACTCAAAGGGGCATCGGTGGACACGGTGATCAACGGCCGGGTGGCAATCTCACTGACCTTGGTCATCGCCGGCGAGCGATTGGCATTGATGATCTTCTTGACGATATCGCGCTGGGTCATGATGCCCCATTCGCCATCGGCGTTGGGCTCCACCAGCACCGAACTGATGCCCTGCTCCCGCATGATGTGCATGGCCGCATCGACGGTGTCCTCGTCGCTGATGCGTCCTTTGAGCTGGGTCATGATGCCGGCGGCGGTTGCAGGTTGACGGCCGGAGTCCTTCATGGCTTCCACCGGGTTGGCGACACGCTCCGCCTCAAGCTCGGCCGCGGCCTTGGCCTGGGCCGCCCGACGCGCCTCCTCGACCCGAGCAAGGTCCTCGGCGCTGCCGCTGATCTTGGCGATCAGGGCGTCGGCGAATCCTGAGGTAGGCACAGTGGTGGCGCCGGCCATCTGCCGGGCAAAATCGTAGGTAACGGTCTTATCGGCAATCACTTGAGGAAAGGCGGCATTGATCAGGTCGGCCGCTTCCTTCCAGCCCATGTACTCCAGCATCATCACACCGGATAACAGCAGCGATGAGGGATTGACCTTGTCCTGGTTAGCGTATTTTGGCGCGGTGCCGTGGGTCGCCTCGAAAACTGCAACGTGATCAGCGATGTTGGCACCCGGAGCGATGCCCACGCCGCCCACCTCGGCGGCTGCGGCATCGGAAAGATAATCGCCATTAAGGTTCATGGTGGCGAGCACATCGAACTCAGCTGGACGAAGCTGCAGCAGCTGGAAAATAATGTCGGCAATCCGGTCCTTGATCACCACCTTCCCAGCGGGCTGTTTGCCGCCGTAGACGTCGTACAGCTCTTCCTCAGTGATTGTTTGTTCCCCGAATTCCTCCTTGGCGAGTTCATAGCCCCAGTTTCGGAAGGCACCCTCGGTGAACTTCATGATGTTGCCCTTGTGCACCAGCGTCACACTCGAGCGCCCATTGTCGATCGCGTGCTGTATTGCTTTGCGCACCAGCCGCTTGGTGCCGAACTCCGAAATGGGCTTGATGCCCAGTGCCGCATCTTCGAAAAACTCGCAACCCATTTCGTTGCGCAAAAACGCAGCAAGCTTCTTGTTTTCAGGACTTCCGCTCGCGTACTCAATGCCCGAATAAACGTCCTCGGTGTTCTCTCGGAAAATAATGACGTCCACGTCCTCCGGGCGCCGCATGGGCGAAGGAACTCCGGCGTAGTAACGCACCGGGCGAACGCAGGCGTACAGATCCAACTCCTGCCGTAAAGCCACGTTCAGGGATCGAAAACCGCCACCCACGGGGGTGGTCAACGGGCCCTTGATGGACACCATCAAATCCTGGCAGGCCTGCAGGGTCTCCGCCGGGAAGTAGTCGCCGTCGTATATCGATGCGGCTTTTTCCCCCATGTACAACTCGCACCAGTGAATCTTCCGTGACCCGCCATAGGCTTTCTCAACCGCCGCATTCCAAACCCGCAGAGAGGCACGGGTGATGTCGGGACCGATTCCGTCTCCCTCTACAAAGCCCACGATCGGATTGTCCGGCACGTGCAATTTGCCATCGACAATCGTGATCTTTTCTCCGCCATCGGGAAGTTGGATGTGTTGGTAGCCCATGGGCCCTCCTAGTGAGCACGAAACAATCGGAATCTGGTGACCGGGTCAGCAGTGCGCGTCCCCGCCTGTGCTGTTGTTGGCTGGTACGGTGCGGAAAGAGGCGCAACCATGAGCCGCGCTCAGCAACGGCGCACGTGTCGACCGGGTGCGGTGGCCTCGCCGGGGGGCGTAAACGTACACTCAATGGATGTTTAAGTCCACCAGCGCCACCCCAGCGACGACCTTGAATTCCCGGGCCAAACCGCGACATTGCCATGATCCGCACACGGCTGCCGGTTCAACCATGACACGGCGCTTTATCCGGTCCACGTCGCAGCTTGGATACACACCTGCCCCAGCACGCTGTCAGCGCACTGGGCCAAGCGGATGTGAGCTCGGCGTCAAGAAACTGCACCAACAGCGTCGGCGACAGGCGACAGCCGGACCACAATCGCAGGTGGCCGCGCTCGCTCACGAACCGATAAGAAACTGCTTTTAAAGCATATTCATGGCCCTGGCACGGGGGTTGATTCCATCATTGCCAGTGGCAGGGGCGCGCACACCCCTGACACTGGAAATGGGCATCGGAAACGACCCCTGGACTGACCGATCGGATGGGGAGCACAGGGTCGTGACGGGCTCGGTGGACACAACTCCACGCCGAGTATCCGCATCCTTGGCCCGCAATGGGTCCAACCGGTACCGTCGACCGACGTGTACCGGTTTTTCTGTGCAGGCGATCGCTCCAGATCAGGCCGGATGCTATGCTTCGTCATGACGCCCAAGCGGGTGATCCCGCCAGGACTCCGAGCCACGCGCGCTCACCGCATTGCGGGCGACCCGCATCGTCAAATTTGGCCCTCGCCGTCGTGAATCGTTACCGCCCGACCTCAGTATTGCAGCTGCTACTGCTCGGCTTCATGGTTGTTGCCATGCCGCTGGGAATTGGACTGGTGGCCGCGTTCGTATCGGTGGATCTGCTGAGCCGGCAAAGCGAGGCCGCCATTCTGGACGCTGCTGGCGGTGTGCTGTCGGGGCAAGCCCTGGGCAATGACATCGTACAGATGGAACGGCACGCTCGCCGTTATCATATTCTGGGGGATCGAAAATTCTTCGAATTGGCCATGGATCGGCGTCAGAGTTTCGATCAATCGATTGCCACCCTTACGGCACTGGACTTGACCCCGATTCTACGGGAGCAACTTGATCACCTGATCGAACTGGAAGCGTCCGTGTTTGCAACCCTGACCCTGGAGCAGTATGACGCGGTTCCGGTCCAGGACGCGGTTGCGCTGTTTGAGCGCATGTCTCAATTGGCAAGCGAAGTTCAGGGTGAAATGACCCGGGTCATCACCCGGGATACCGAGGCGCTTCGCAGCGAAGCGACCCGCGTCAAACGCACCCTGGCCTGGTTGGCAACCGGATTGATCCTGGCCGCCTTCGGTCTCTCCGCATGGCTGGCCATGTTTCTCGCACGGCCGATCAACCGCATGGAAAACGCCATCAGGCGCCTTGGGGAGGGTGAACTGGAGCGGCCGATCGTGGTGCGCGGAACACGCGATCTGGAGGAGGTTGGGGATCGTCTGGACTGGCTCAGGCTGAGACTCCAGGACGCGGAGCAGCAGCAAACACGATTCCTGCAGCACGTATCCCACGAGTTGAAGACCCCTCTGACCGCGATTCGCGAGGGTACCGAGCTGCTGCGTGACCAAATCCCCGGACCCTTGAATCCGGGCCAACTCGAAGTCGCGGGCATCTTGCGCGAGAACAGTCTTCGGCTACAGAAACAGATAGAGGATCTGCTGTCATACAGCCAGGTCAGGCGTCCAGGGGAGATTCGGGCCGACCAAGCGGTCGATCTGGCAACCATCGTCAGGACGGTGATAAACGACCAGACACTGACAATGCAGTCCCGGGGCATCGACGTGCAAACCGATCTGCAATCGGTGCAGACCATGGGTGACCCGGAAAAACTCCGCGTGGTGGTGGATAATCTTTTATCCAACGCGGTAAAGCATTCCCCGCGTGCCGGCGTGATTCGTTTGCTGCTTCGCCCGCAGGCGTCCATGGTCGTGTTGGATGTGATCGATCAAGGGCCAGGCATCGACCCGACGGAGCGCGAGCAGATTTTCGAGGCTTTTGTCCAGGGAAGAGCGCCATCCAGCGGTCATGTCAACGGCACCGGGCTGGGTTTGGCGATCACACGCGAGTATGTGCAAGGCTACGGTGGAACCGTCGAGGCGATGGAATCGGAACAGGGCGCTCACCTGAGGGTGAGGCTGCCGAATCGGAGTAAGCTTGGGTCATGAGTAGCCAATTCCTTTACAGATTGGGCGCAATATTGATCGCCTGCGGGTTGAGCGCCTGCGCCTGGATCGGGCCAACCGGCGAATTCTCCGACGAATCTAACCGCGCGAGCCTGGCCGCCGACGGCAAACCGGTGCCGGATGTGGAGTCCCTGCTGATCGAGATCGCCACGCTCAACGCCGGCTCGCGGACGGAACTCAGGAGCGCATTGGCTCAGACCGAACAGCGCTATCAGGACTGGGGCGATGTGGGCAGCCGGATCAAGCTGGCCTGGCTGCTCAGCCGTCCGGGCACGGGTTTTCAAGACAACAGGCGGTCGGTGTCGTTGCTACGTGAATATCTGGATCTCGGTGGTACCGACCCGGGCTATCGAGCTCTGGCGAACCTGTTGCAGCAGTCTGTTCTGGAACGGGACGAGGGGCGTTACGCGGTGGGGGAGCTGGAAACCGACCTGAGGGAGGCACGCGAACAGAATCTCGTGTTGGAAGAGCAGATTTCGACACTGCAGGAGCTGTTGCAGACACTGCAACAGCAATTCGAGGCGCTCAAAGACATCGAAACGGACATAAGCGAGCGCCCTACGCCTTGAGGAAGCCCGATGAACGCTAAACCACGCATACTTCTGGTGGACGACGATTTAAGTCTGCTCAAGCTGCTCGCGATGCGGCTTCAGTCCAGCGGCTATGCCGTGGACGCGGTAGAGAGCGCGGAGAAGGCTTTGAGTGCGTTCTCGGCCCACAAGCCGAAACTGGTGATTACTGACCTGCGAATGAGCGGCATGGACGGTATGGCCCTGTTCGAGAACATCCAGGCCCAGAACCCAAGTCTTCCGGTCATCATTCTGACCGCCCACGGCACCATTCCGGATGCGGTGGAGGCGACCCAGCGCGGTGTGTTTGGCTACATCACCAAACCATTCGACACGCAAGCCCTGTTGAGCACCGTTGAGCAGGCGCTCAAGGTTACCGGTGAGTCTGGCGAATCCGATGCGGAAACCGACAACGACGACTGGCGCAAAGAGATCGTTACCCGCAGTCCGGTAATGGAAGAAGTCCTGGGCCAGGCGCGGCTGGTTGCCCAGGGTGACACCAGTGTCCTGATCCAGAGCGAGAGCGGCACCGGCAAGGAACTGCTGGCGCGCGCCATCCACAACGCCAGCCCGCGACACAGCCATCCGTTCGTCGGTGTGAACTGCACGGCCATCCCGGAACAGCTGTTGGAATCGGAGCTGTTTGGGCACATGCGCGGCGCCTTCACGGGCGCCACCACCAACCACAAGGGTTTATTCCAGGCCGCCCATGGCGGAACGCTGTTTCTGGACGAAATCGGCGACATGCCACTGAGCTTCCAGGCCAAGCTGCTGCGGGTGTTGCAGGAAAGCGAAGTGCGTCCGGTGGGTTCAACCCAGGCCATCCAGGTGGATGTGCGTATCATCTCGGCAACCCACCACAATCTTGAGGAGGGTGTGGAAGACGGGTCGTTCAGGCAGGATTTATACTATCGCCTGAACGTGATCATGCTGCAGTTGCCGACGCTGGCCCAACGGCGCGAGGACATACCGCTGCTGGCCAACCATTTCCTGAAAACCATTGGTGAGCGCAACCGGAAGAAGCTGCGCGGTTTTGCTCCGGAAGCCATGGAAATGCTGATCTCCGCGCCCTGGCCGGGAAACGTCCGGCAACTGCGTAACGTGGTGGAGCAGACCGTAGCCCTGGCCACAACCCGAATCGTGCCGCCCACCCTGGTGCAGCGGGCCCTGCGCGAAACCCCCGATGCGATTCCGTCACTGGCCGATGCCCGGGAGCACTTCGAGCGGGAGTATCTGGTGCGTGTGCTGAGAATATCAGAGGGCAACGTCAGCCAGGCCGCGCGACTGGCCGGCCGCAATCGCACGGAATTCTATAAACTGCTGCAGCGGCATCATCTGACGCCCGGTGCATTTCGATCCGCAGAGTAGTCGGCCAGTCGAGGCTCCCCAGGAGTCTGCGCGGTAGAAAGGGAACGGTCTGCGATACAGCCATTTCGGCCCGATTCCGCGATCCTCCTGGTCACATAGCGACGGCTATGCTTCTCGGACCATCCCGAAATCGTTCTCGAACTGGACAGCACCTCGCCTCATTCATTTCTACCGCGCAGACTCCTAGTCGCTCAGGCGGGCTATCGCATCAGCCAGCGCGATGTTGCGTTTGGCCTCCTCCACATGAAGGTTCTCCACCAACCGGCCGTTGACCACCACCACGCCCTTGCCTTCGGCCTGGGCCGTTTCCCAGGCCTCGATGATGACGTGAGCGTTGTCCACTTCGGCCGCGCTTGGGGCAAACACCTCGTTGGCGTCGGCAATTTGTTTTGGATGGATCAGGCTTTTGCCGTCAAAACCCATATCGCGGCCTTGTTCACAGGCAGACCGATGGCCCGCATCGTCCTGAAGGTCCAGATGGACACCGTCGATGATGTCGACACCATGGGCGCGGGCGGCTGTCACGCACAGGGACAGAGCCGCAACAAAGCCCACCCGGTCCGGGGTGTGCCTTACCCGCATGTCCTTCGCCAGGTCCGAGGTGCCCATGACAATGCAGCCCAGTCGCCGGTCTGCCCCGGTCACGGCATCAATGTCCAGTATTGCCCGTGGGGTCTCCACCATGATCCAAAATCCAAGCCCGGCCGGCGCGCCGGCTGAGTCCAGCGCCTCCAGCGCCTGTTGCACCTGGACCACACTCTCGATCTTGGGGAACAAAATCGCATCCGCGCCGACGCCGGCCACGGCCAGAACGTCATCCCGGCCCCATGGGGTGTCCAGACCATTGACCCGTATCACCACTTCGCGCTGCCCGTAACCTCCGGCGCCCACGGCGGCGACGATTTGCGCCCGGGCGAGTGCCTTGGCCTCCGGCGCCACGGAATCCTCCAGATCCAGAATCACGCCATCCGCGGGGAGGGTCCGGGCCTTGTCCAGAGCGCGTTGATTGGATCCCGGCATGTACAAAACTGAGCGACGGGGTCGAAGCATGATTCAACTCTCCAAAGAAAGCAGCTTTGAGCGTTTGGTCAAATGAACGGGCCGGGCGGCGTGCGCCCAGCCCACTCGGGCCTAAGCGGCGGCAATCTGCTCCGCTTTGCTCACCAGGTTTTCGGCCATCTTGATCGAAGCAATGTCGATCAGGCGACCGTCCAGGCTGACCGCGCCCTTGCCTTCTTTCTGCGCCTGGTCCATGGCCTGCAATATGCGTTGCGCCTTGGTGACCTCCGCCTCCGACGGACTGAAGACTTCATTGGCCAGCTCGACCTGGGACGGGTGAATTGCCCACTTCCCTTCGTAGCCCAGAACCGCCGCCCGCATAGCCGCAGCACGAAACCCATCGGGATCGGAAAAGTCGCCGAACGGTCCGTCGATGGGTCGCAGGCCATAGGCGCGGCACGCCACATTCATCCGCGCCTGAGCGAAATGCCACATATCGTTCCAATGCGTCTCACGATGGGCGCTTTCTGCGTCGCCGGTGAGCACCGAGTAGTCGGCGTTGGCCCCACCAATGACCGTGGTCCGGGCGCGGGTAGAGGCCGCATAGTCGGCAACCCCGAAGCTCATCGCTTCCAGGCGGCTTGAGCTTTGGGCGATGGCTTCGACATTGGCCATGCCCAGGGCGGTTTCGATCAGAAGGTCAAAGCCGAGTCGCTTCTCCCGCTTCTTGGCCAGTTCGATCTGGCTAACCAACATGTCCACCGCATAGACGTCCCCAGGAACGCCCACTTTGGGAATCAACAACATGTCCAGCCGCGGGCAGTTCTCCACGATTTCCACCACGTCCCGGTACATGTACTGCGTGTCAAGGCCGTTGATGCGGACCTGCAGAGTCTTGCTGCCCCAATCAATGTCGTTCAAAGCCTGAATGATGTTGCCACGCGCCAGTTCCTTGTCATCCGGCGCGACCGCGTCTTCACAATCCAGAAACACGACATCGGCGGTGGACTCCGCCGCCTTTTCGATGAAGGTGGTGTTGGAGCCGGGCACGGCCAGCTGTGACCTATGCAGGCGCGGTCTGGCCTGCTCGATTATGGTTGCGCTCATTTCATTGTTCCCCAGGTCGTACAAAGCCCGACATCATGACCGATCACGCGGCGCAGACAAAGCATTGGCGTTTTCGCTGGACTAAAAATCCCGGGCCGCGTTTTCACAATGCAATGAACCAGGCGACATCCGCGTCGGCAGACAGGGGCCAGGCTGCGATCCATCCGCTACTGCACCGGCGGCAATCAGTCAGCGCCGAGCCGGCTGTATCCCGCCAAAACCGCCGGCAGGTCGACAGCACCGTGCGTCCCGGTCTACGCTGCATTACAGTGACTTACACGCCCCGCCTCGCGTCCACGGAGTGAGAACGCCATCCATGACCCTGGAACTGAACGGTTATACCGCCGTCGATCTGTACGATGAGTTGATCGGGGCCGACGGGCAGCCCCGACCCCACGCCCGGACGCTGCTTGAGCGGCTTCAATCTCTCTCCGATGAAGAATTCCGCGAACGGGTGGATGCGGTCAATTCAGCCATAATGGCGATGGGCATCACCTTCACGGTCTATAGCGAGGCAGGAAACATAGACCGAGCCTGGCCATTTGATGTTATCCCCCGACTGATTCCAGGTTCGGAATGGAAGCGAACCGAAGCCGGACTCAAGCAGCGCCTGACCGCCCTCAATATGTTTATCGATGACCTGTATGGCGGGCAGCGCATCGTCAAGGACGGCGTGTTCCCCGCCGAGGTGCTGGCTCATTCGCGCAACTTCAGACCCCAGTGCGTCGGCGCCGAACCCAGGTTTGGCGTATGGGCCCACATCTGCGGCACCGACCTGGTACGAAACAATGACGGGGTCATTTACGTGCTGGAGGATAATCTGCGGGTACCCTCGGGGGTGTCCTACATGCTGGAAAACCGCGGCGTCATGAAGCGGGTGTTTCCCGAGTTGTTTGAGCATCTGGACATCCTGCCGGTGGACGAGTACCCCAGCCAGTTGTACGAAACACTGGCCAGTCTGTCGCCCAGGCCGGGGGATCAACCCGAGATTGTGGTGTTGACACCGGGGGTGTTCAACTCCGCCTACTTCGAACACACCTACCTGGCTCAACAAATGGGGGCGGAGCTGGTGGAGGGCTCGGATCTGGTGGTGGGAGACGACGACTGCGTTTACATGAAGACCATCGCCGGGCTCACCCGCGTGGATGTGATTTACCGCCGTATCGATGACGACTTCCTGGATCCTGAGGCGTTCCGGGCCGACTCCGCCCTGGGGGTTGCCGGACTCATGCGCGCCTGGCGCAAGGGCAATGTGGGCCTGGCCAATGCACCCGGCGCCGGTGTGGCCGATGACAAGGTGGTGTATGCCTTTGTTCCCGATATGATCCGCTACTACCTGGACCAGGATCCGTTGATTCCCAATGTGCCGACCTATCTGTGCATGCGCGAGGAGGATCGACGCCACGTGCTTGCGCATCTGGACGAACTTGTGGTCAAGCCGGCCAACGAATCCGGCGGCTACGGCATGATGGTTGGCCCCATGGCAAGCGCTACGGAACGAGACAAGTTTGCCAAGCTGATCGAAGCCGATCCCCGCAACTACATCGCTCAGCCCACACTCAAGCTGTCCACGGTGCCAACGGTGTGTGAAGGCCAGCCCGCGGCCCGCCACGTGGATCTGCGCCCGTTCATTCTCCAGGGCGAGAATCTGCATGTAACCACCGGCGGTTTGAGTCGAGTGGCGCTTAAGGAAGGCTCGCTGGTGGTGAACTCGTCACAGGGCGGAGGCAGCAAGGACACCTGGGTCGTGGCCGAACAGGAGCAGCGCTGATGCTGTCCAGAGTCGCAGAGAACGTGTACTGGATGTCGCGCTACCTGGAACGGGCCGAGAATACCGCAAGGCTGATCAACGCCACGACCAACCTGCTGCTGGACCTACCCCGCAGCGTTGTGGTGGGTTGGGAATCGCTGCTCAACATCATGGGCTGCGCCGAGGCATTCGCCGAACACTACAACGTGGCCGATGAACGCAACGTAACTCGATTTCTGATCGCCGATGAACGCAATCCCGGATCGATCCAGTCCAGCCTGAACGGCGCCCGAGACAACGCGCGGGGACTCCGGGACCAGTTGCAGCGCGAGACCTGGGAACAGATCAACGATCTCTATCTCTACGGTAAGCGGGAGGCCGGGAACTCGCTTGGGCGACGGCGGCGCTATCAGTTCATGCAGGAGATCGTGCTGCGGCGTCAGACCATCATTGGCATCTCCAGCAGCTGTATGAGCCGGAACCCGGTCTACCGCTTCATTATCATGGGCCGCAGTCTGGAAAGGGCCGACATGACCACTCGGATTCTGGACAGCAGCGCGATAGAGCTTCTGGGCCAGCACAGCGAGGAGCATGAAGCGTACAGCAATCTGCGCTGGGTCAGCGTGCTGAGATCGCTCAGTGCCTACCAGATGTACCGCCAAAGCGTGCAGGTGCGGGTCAGTGGCCGTGCGGTTCTACGCTATCTGTTGCAGGATCGGGCTTTTCCCCGTTCGGTGGCGTTTTGCCTGAACGATCTGTCCAGCTGTCTGCGCGAATTGCCAAACAACCGCAAGCCGCGACGCAGCATCAGCCGGGTGCTTGGGGAAATCGACGAAGCGGACCTGCATACGCTGGCGGATACGGGTCCAGACGCGTTTCTGGACCATATCCAAGTGGGTTTCAACGACATCCACGGGGCCATCGCCGAAATCTATTTCAGCGTGAAGGAAGCCGCTTAAGAAGCCTCTGATTTATTCTGGGCGAAGCAGATTGGAGGGTTAAATGTGCAGATTCAAGGGGCGGAACGCGGGGCAGATCGCGGGAAATAGTTGTTCTATTGCCAAGATCTGCAACGATGAAGCTGCGAATTTCAGTCCCAAGATGCTCGTTCAGGAATAGATCAGCGGCTCCTTGAGGAAGATCAATTGCTGCGATCGCGCCGGCGTCTTTACGCTAGGAGCGACCGACTTAGGCGTTCGTAGCGAGGGACGTCGGGACCGAGTGCGATTTTTCCCGCGATTGAGGCGAATAGTGGGCTCTATTTAATGAGATCGCGGGGAAAATCGCGCCGGTATCAGTCGTTTCGCAGTAGGACGGCCAAAGTCGGGCGGGCTCCTAGACACTCGCGTCGAGACGGGTCACATCCACGGACACCTCCAGGCTGTGCGCACCGACACCGTTTACCACACCGGTAATCGGGGCCACGTCGGCATAGTCACGCCCCACAGCCACCGTAATGTGCTGGTCCGCCGCCCACTGATCGTTGGTTGGGTCGAAATCCAGCCAGTCCAATCCGGGGACATAAACCGAGAACCATGCGTGGGAAGCGTCTGCGCCGGTCAGCTTTTCTTGCCCCGGCGGTGGCATGGTCTCGATGTACCCGCTGACATACCGGGCCGCCAGGCCGTGGGCTCGCAAGCAGGCGATGGCCAAGTGAGCAAAGTCCTGACACACGCCGGCGCGGTGTTTCAGAATCGTGCTCAGGGGCGTGGCCACGGTGCTGAAACCGGGTTGGTACTCGAATTCCCTGTAGATTCGCCGGTTGAGGGCTTGGACCGCATCGACGATCGGCCGGCCCGGGGCAAAGGATTCGGCGGCGTAGGCCATCAAAGATGCGTCCGGGCGGACCATGGGTGAGGTCACCGTGTACTGCCTGGCAGCCAGGCCCGGGCCGTCCAGAGAGCGTCTCAGCTGGGCCCGTGCCTCCTCCCAGGACAAATCAGATCCAAACGCCAGTTCCATCCCCAGCGGAGCAACCTGAACTTCGCTCACGGCAGTCACTTCCAATGCGTCGTGGGCCGTTTCGATCGCGAAGTAGGCAACACGATTGCCAAAGTAGTCCTCGTGTTCGGCCCGATCCTGTGGCTCTGGCACCACCCGTAAGTCGGATCGGTCGCAGCGCTGCCGGGCCGTGTTTCGAGGCAGCATGCGGGCCTCGTTATGAGACAGCGAAACCGGTGACTCGTAACTATAGTGCGTGGTGTGGACAATTCGATAATTCATCCCTCACCTCCAGGCGAAGGCGACAGGGAAGCGGAGGTCTGCAAATGATCGAAAAACGCGCGACTCAGAGCGTCTGACGTTCTGCGCAGCAGATCACCGGTGCCCTTGAGCACCGCATCCAGTGTTTCCCGCTGGGCAGCACCCCGGGTGGCCTCGGCCACAATCTCAGTTCGGGCAAGGCGCAGACCGGTGGACGCTTCCAGTAGCAGGGCGCCGGGCTCACTCAGGCCGCGCTCTCGACCCCGTCGCGGCAAGCCCTCAGCGTGCTGTTCAAGCTGAGCCAGTTGATACACCAGGGAACGCGGACTCTGGGCCTCGAACAGGAGCTGATCCAACACTTCAGGCCCACGCATTCGGGCACGATAACGGCGACGGTAGTCGATCAAACTCTCGCTGACCGAGAGCAGTGATTCCATCACCAGCGAATCCACGGCGCGCTCCTGGGGCCAGACGAGACACGCACGTCCCACGGTACAAAGAAACTGACCACGCTCAATCCGCCGACCCATATCGAGAAAGACCCAGGCCGGGGTTCGGCTCATGCTCTCCAGGGTGAGGCCACTGAATCCGGCCAGACCCGAGAGCAAAGCATCCAAGCGGCGCCGCAGACCTTCGCGGTCCGAACAGGGTTTGTCTGCGTCATGTCGCCAGATATCCCCCACATGTTCGATCTGGCGCCAAGTATCGGCCGACCAGAGTTCGCGCACCGTGTAGGCGGACCGGACCATGGCGCCGAGGGTGGTGGTGATGGTCCCGGGTTGGTCGGAGGCCAAAGCGAACTCAAGCAGCGCCGGGTCCGGCTTGGCGATGCGTGCGGCTCGCCCCTTGCCAACGAATCCGGGCCCTGTACCCGCAGCCAGCGTAAGGGCCGGAAGCAGTTGACCCAGGGCCAATCGATAAACCGCATCGCCGAACTCGTCGAACTCACTCAGGCGCGCAAGAATCACCCTCAGCAATCGGGCACAATCCTCCAGCCTTTCGCCATAGCGCCCGACCCAGAACAGACTGTCCGCAGCGCGGCTGGGCAGCGGTGCATCGGCACCGGATGGAGACGGCGATGTGGCGGCATCCAGCCACAGGCTGCTGTGCTGATCCGCGCTCTCGCCCACCACCCATGTATCCTTGCTGATGCTGCCTTCCTGATTGGACACCAGAAAATCGCCCGGTCCGGTCGAGACCCGGGTCAACCCTCCGGGCATGGCCTTATAGCCGGAATCACCGCCCACGACAAAACTGCGCAGGATGGCATGACGGGGCGCCAACCGCCCTTGCACCAGTGCCGGCGTGGTGGAAAAGCTCACCGCTTCCTGTCCAACATAGAGATCGGGTCGCGCCCGGATCCGTTCGCGCCAGGACGCGAGCTCGGCTTTGGACAGATCGGCGCCAAACACCGAGCCGGTGCTGGAACCACGATGTATGGGTTTGACCACCAATCGCGCCAGGTTTTCCAGCACGTACCCGCGTTCA
The DNA here is from genome assembly GCA_963783675.1 of uncultured Gammaproteobacteria bacterium. GTDB lineage: Bacteria > Pseudomonadota > Gammaproteobacteria > Competibacterales > JAHEDQ01 > JAHEDQ01. The sequence goes on along the minus strand of CAWAOU010000024.1, from coordinate 197,387 downwards.
CTCTTTTGCCCGCACCACCAAGTGGCGACCGAAGGCAGGGCGGGTTCCTGGGCCAACAACACTTTGCACAAACGCGGCAGAAACGGCAGCAGTGCGGGATTCTCCAGCACGCTGCTGCCCAAGGGGTTGACCACGGCGATGCGCCCTCGGCGAGCGGCTTCCACCAGACCCGGAACGCCCAGGCGGGAGTCCGGACGTAAGGCCAAGGGATCGCAGTAGTGGTCATCCAGCCGACGCAGGATGACATCCACCGGCTGCAGACCTTCCAGCGTCTTGAGCCAGACGCGCCCGCCGCGAACGGTGAGATCGTCGCCTTGAGCGAGGACCAATCCAAGGTAGGTGGACAAATAGCTGTGCTCAAAGTAGGTCTCATTGCGCGGCCCCGGCGTCAGCACGACGATCAGGGGCTCACGCGCCGATTCGGGACTCAGGTCCGCCAGACTCTGACGTACATGGCGAAAGAATCCAGACAAACGCTTGACCCGACAATCTCGAAACACGCCGGGCAAAACCCGGGTCAGGGTGGTGCGATTCTCCAGCGCGTATCCGACTCCGGACGGCGCCTGACTGCGATCCCCCAGCACCCACATGCGGCCGTCGGGACCGCGGGCGAGATCAGCCGCATAGAACATCAGGTGATGGGAACCGGGCAACGGCGCGTTCACACAGGCACGTAGAAACCCGCCATGGGCATACACCACCTCGGGCGGGAGCAGCCCATCGCTAAACACGCGCTGTGGGCCATACAGGTCGGCCAGAAGCCGATCCAGGAGTTCCGCCCGCTGAACCAAACCGGACTCAATCCCGGCCCACTCATCTTCAGCCAGGATCAGCGGTATCGGGTCCAAGGCCCAGAGCCGGTGCTCGCCGCGGGGATCACCATACACGTTGTACGTGACGCCGCTCTCACGCAGCAGGCGCTCGGTCTTGCGCTGCACCGCCTCCAGCGCGGTTTCGTCATAACGGTCCAACACCCGGCCGAAGCGGGCCCAGTCAGGCCTGATCTCACCGCTTGCGTTGCGCATCTCGTCCCATGTCCCTGATGCCAGGGCATAGGCGGCCAGGTCTTGGGCTGAGGTTTGACTCACGGACACCCTTTGTTCACTGTCCTGTGGCCCCAATCGGCTGGAGCGGCAAACAGGGGCGGTTCATGTCGTCGCCCACGGCCATCGTCATCCTGCCAGTGGACGCCGCAGGTCGAGCGTCGACGGGTACTCGGAATCCACCTGTAGTTCCGGTGCCATCATCGGACCCGGTGGTGTTGCTTCGGACGAAAACACGCCCTGTCCACGCGCGGTCGGCGGCGGCATGATCGGCCCCTGGGTATGACCCTGCCGCTGGAACCGGGTGATGCGCCTGGCCTCGGCCTCGTAGGTGTTTACCGGAAAAACATCGTAGCTACGCCCCCCGGGATGCGCCACATAGTAGGTACAGCCACCGATCGAGCGTCCGTTCCATGTATCGATCAGGTCGAACACCAATGGCGTATGCACGGCGATAGTGGGGTGCAGTCCCGACGGCGGCTGCCAGGCCTTGTAGCGTATCCCGGCAACATACTCACCGACCCGGCCGACGCTGCGCAGCGGCACGCCCCGACCATTGCAACTCAGGCGATAGCGGGATTCGGTCAAGCCCTTAAGCTTGACCTGCAACCGCTCGACCGAGGAATCCACGAACCGCGCGGTTCCGCCACTGCTCATCTCTTCGCCCAGCACGTGCCATGGTTCAAGCGCCATGCGTAGCTCGATCTCGATGTCCTGGATACGGGTGGTGCCATAGCGCGGAAAACGGAACTCGAAGAACGGATCCAGCCAAGCCGGATCGAAAGGATAACCGGCATCAGCGAGTTCAACCATGACTTCACGGATATCGCTCTCCACGAAATGTGGCAGCATAAAACGGTCGTACAGTTCAGTGCCCCAGCGCACCAGCCGGTCGGCGGCGTACGGGGTCTTCCAGAAGCGGGCCACCAGCGCACGCAGCAACAGCATTTGCACAAGGCTCATCCGGGCATGGGGTGGCATCTCGAAAGCACGTAACTCCACCAACCCAAGACGTCCCGTCGGGCTGTCCGGTGAGTACAGCTTGTCGATACAGAATTCAGAACGATGGGTGTTGCCGGTGATGTCGGTGAGCAGATGGCGCAGGAGACGGTCCACCAGCCAGGGCTCGGCCACTTCGCCGGCCGGCATGTGTTGAAACGCAACTTCCAGCTCATAGAGATTCTCGGGCCGTCCCTCGTCCACCCGCGGCGCCTGACTGGTGGGCCCGATAAACATCCCCGAAAAAAGAAACGAGAGCCCGGGATGATGTTGCCAGTAAGTCAACAAGCTACGCAGCAGATCGGGACGGCGCAGCATGGGACTGTCCGCCGGGGTCTTGCCACCGAGGGTCACATGATTGCCGCCGCCGGTACCGGTATGGCGACCATCCAGCATGAACTTCTCGGTACCGAGACGGGCGTTCCGAGCTTCCTCGTAGAGGGTCTCGGTGGTGGCCACCAACTCGTCCCAGCTACCGGCCGGGTGCACATTGACTTCGATGACACCCGGGTCCGGGGTCACCAACAGCCGTTCGATGCGCCAGTCGCGCGGCGGCTCGTAGCCCTCCAACACAATGGGCATTTCAAGGTTGGCCGCCGTCACCTCCAGGGAGGCCACCATATCCAGGTAGTGTTCCAGATCCGTCATTGGCGGCAGAAACACATGCAGCAGGCCGTTTCGCGCCTCGACACAAACCGCGGTATGGGCAATGTCGTCCTCAGCCGGGCCCTCGTCGGCCGGGGGCTGATCGCGAACCTCAGGGTGCGCATCCACCTGGGTGTCCAGATGGCTGTAGCGACGGGTTACCTCACCGTAGGGGTCGCCCAGTTCCGGCAACGCGTCAAACAGACTGCGGGGCTGGTCCGGATCGCGCGCCTCGGGCGCGACCCAGGGTATGGAGTCCAGGGGCAATCTCAGGCCCATCGGGGACTCGCCGGCCACAAGAAACAGGTGCCCGCGCCGAAACGTCCAGTGGCTGCTGCGCCAGACGCCCTTGGCCACATCCCAGCGAATCGGCAGCGTGTAGCCCACCGGATTGCCCAAACCCTCGCTCAGAACCCTCGCCAAGTGGGCCCTTTCGTCCGCGTTGTTCAAGTCCGCTTCAAGTGGGTCCAGGTTCACGGGCAGGATGCTTTCCTGCCAGAGGTGATAAACCGGGTCCTCAAAGGCCGGCAGCAAATGGGTGGTCTTGGCCCCGAGTTGAGCAGTCAAGGCCCGGGCAAATCGCTCCGCGTCCAGCCGGTCGTGACCATACTCACGGCTCGTGTCCGCCAGCAGCGCCGGATCACGCCAGAGGGCGACGCCGTCCCTGCGCCAGAAGCAACCCAGCGCCCAGCGCGGAAGCGGTTCCCCGGGGTACCATTTGCCCTGACCGTGGTGCAGCAGGGCACCCGGCGCGAATCGATCTCGCAGCCGCAGCAACAGATCGTGCGCCAGCTCGCGTTTGTGCGGGCCGTCAGCGGCGGTGTTCCACTCCGGCGCTTCCATGTCGTCTATCGAAACAAAGGTGGGTTCTCCACCCATGGTCAGGCGCACATCACCGGTCTCAAATTCGCCATCGACCTGATACGCAAGCGCGTTGATCGCCTGCCATTGGTGGTCGCTGTATGGCTTGGTAACCCGGGGATCCTCGTGGATGCGGGTGACCGAATTCTCAAATTCAAAGCTCACTTCACAGGGCTCGGTCGCACCGGTGATGGGCGCGGCGCTGCCCGGCACTGCGGTGCAGGCCAACGGAATATGCCCCTCCCCGGCAAACAGGCCGGAGGTGGGGTCCAGGCCCAGCCAGCCGGCCCCGGGGAGGTAGACCTCAGCCCAAGCATGCAAATCGGTGAAATCCCGCTCCGGCCCTGAAGGTCCGTCAAGCGACTTCTGATCGGATGCCAGTTGAACCAGGTAACCCGACACGAACCGGGCGGCCAGGCCCAGGTGACGGAGTATCTGCACCAGCAACCATCCCGAGTCCCGGCACGAGCCCAGGGCTTTTTCCAGGGTCTGCTCGCAGGTCTGAACCCCCGGCTCCATGCGGATGCTGTACTCAATCCCCTGATAGAGCTGATGATTCAGGTTGACCAGAAAATCGGTGCTGTTGTTCGCACTGCGATCAATTCCGGCCACCCAATCCCGGAGCAGAGGGCCGTCCTCGGAAAGCGTGAGATACGGTGCAAGGTCGCGCTTCAGGTCCGCGGCATACTCAAACGGAAAGCGTTCCGCATACTCCTCGACAAAGAAGTCAAAGGGGTTGATCACCGTCATGTCGGCGATCACCTCTACGTCGAAACTCAAGGACCGGGTCTTCTCATGGAACACCAGCCGCGCCAGATAGTTACCGAAAGGATCCTGCTGCCAGTTGATGAAATGATCGTCAGGTTCGACCCTCAGCGAGTAGGCTTCAATAGGCGTGCGGGTATGCGGCGCTGGACGCAATCTGACCACATGCGGTGTCAGTGCAACCGGGCGATCGAATCGATACGAGGTCTGGTGTCGGATGGCGACGCGAATCGACATTAAGGAAACCCCACTAAGCGCCCACGGTCAATCCGGGGCCTGGATGATGATCCAAGCATACGGCAGATTGGGTCCTTGGTTTTAGCCGTTTGGGAAGATTCGGGGAACGGACGCGATCAGGCAAACGGGGCAGGTGCCGGCCTCACAAGTCAAACGCCGGACGGCAACACTCGATTGAGCGGATCACGGGCCCGCCTTCTCCCACTCGAAACGTGGCAGCGAATCGAACACGCCCTTGAGCCCTTCGATCCAATTCTTGCGCAATGAAGCGTAGTACGGCGTATTGGCTTTGAATCGCATCTGGCGCTGTACCGCCATGCTGTCTTTCTCATACATCAGCAGATCGACTGGTGGGCCGACACTGAGATTGGCCCGTATGGTGGAATCGATGGAAACCAGGGCACAGCGTGCGGCATCCTCCAGACTCACTCCGGCATCGAGAAACCGATCCAGTATGGGCTTTCCATACTTGGTTTCGCCGATCTGCAAGAACGGCGACTCCGTCGATACTTCTATGAAATTGCCCTGAGGATAGATCAACAGCAATTCCTGGGGCTGACCGGAGATCTGGCCGCCCAGGATAAAACTGGCCTCGAAATTCACCGACTGCTGAGCCATCCCTTCGTGACGTTGCTGGATGCGGGCGTTGATCTCACCCACGTACTCTGCAGCCTGGTAGAAATGCTCCACCGTCCCGAGACTGACGTGCTCGCCGGCGGACTCGTTGTCCAATTCGATCTGCTTGACCACCGACTGGGTGGTAGCCAGGTTGCCCGCACTCAGCAATGTGAACATGCGTTCGCCTTCCCAGACGAAGGTATGCATTTTCCGATAGGCGCTGACCTGATCGATGCCCGCCGTGGTCCGGGTATCGGAGGCGAACACCATGCCGGCATTGAGGCGGACGGCGAGGCAGTAGGTCATACTCGGGTTTTCAGCCAAATCCAGTCGACTGGCGATTGTACATCACCCGGCCGAGGAAGCGAGGCGGGCGCTGGCTTCTGCGAGACGACAGGAATGAGTGCTCGACTCAGCCGCTCGTTGAAAAAGTCCCGGTCGAGTGAGAGACAAAGCGAAAGCGAAAGCGAAAGAAGTTACACCCAGCGAATGCGCCTTTTGAAGGCGTTTTCAACGCCGTGGCGTGCCGAGTGAGGCTGCTTCAACGCGCTGCGAGTGTCCCGTTCCACTGAGACAAGTCGCAATCGCGCCGTGGTGGAGATGACGGGCGAGAAAGCGACGCTGCAAAAGACGAAACAGCAGCTTACGCCGCCCGCTGTCGTTCGGGTGAAGCCTCCGCGGCCACTGTAGCGTCCAAGCCATCGGGTACGCTGCGGGTATCGGGTCTGAACCTGGGTGCGTCAGGACCGCGGTCAACGCGCCCAATCAGAACGAACAGCAGGACCAGATAGACAATGCTGATGAAGATCTCCAATTCGTTGCGCCCCCGAAATGCCTCACGCGGATCGACTGTTTACACATCGTGGGTTAAAACATTAGCAAGCACGGTGTGACAGCGATGTGATGAGGTTCACAAATCGCGAGACGCGGATCGAACAGTCGGTTACCAGGCCGGCGGCAATTTGCTTCGAATGACGATACGCCGGTTACGCACTTCCAGATAACCGCCGGTGGTCAGGTCTTTCATGATGCGGCTGACCATCTCCCGCGAAGCGCCGACCATGCTCGCGATTTCCTGGTGGGTCAAACGCTGATCGATGATTTTCTCACCATCATGATCGGTTGCCATGCTGAGCAGGGTGCGGGCGACCCGGCCGTACACATCCAGCAAAGCCAGGTTGCGCACCCGTTCGGTGAGGGCCCGATAGCGGCGGGACAGGGAGCGAATCAGCTCCATGGCGATCTCAGGATCATTGGCCAGACACTGGCGAAAGTCCTCCTTGGAAACGACCGTCATCCGGCAGGGCGTCATGGTGACAACAGAGGCGGACCGGGGTGTGGAATCGATCAGGGCCAATTCTCCGAAATGTTCGCCCGGGCCAAGCATGCTGAGGGTGAACTCCTTGCCGTGTTCGTCACTGACGTAGGCCTTGACCTGACCCTCTTCGATCACATAGAGCGAATCACTGTTGTCACCCTCGGTGATTAGAATGCTGTGCTTGGGGTATTGGCGGTGAACACCGTGGGCGGTAATCGTGCGCAGGTGTTGCGGTGTCAGTTCAGAGAAAAGGGCCGAATCATTGCACTCCATGAACACTCCAATGCGCGTACGGCGATTCGATTCAGCGCCCCAAACATACTCCGCGCTTGATCGAAGGCGGGTTGAGACTGTGGATCGCGCAGCGCGCTTTTTTAGATTTCACAGCGGGCCGGAATCTTCTTGAACACACCGGTGAAGCGCCCAGCAGCAACGCCGCATTCGGATGCATCGCCCAACAACATCGTTCTGCACAAGTATAGGTGAAGCGAACGCGAGCCTGCGCGGTAGAAATTGAACGGTCTGTAGCACAGCCGTTTCGGCCCGATTTATCGAACTGGACGGCGCCTCGGCTCTTTACCTTCCGACCGGGCAGATGCCCAGGGAAGGCCTAGGGAAGGGCCTGCCATTCCCTGCGGTGTGCGCCTTACCTTGGTTCATCAGCGGCGCTCTGTGAATAACCGAACTTCCCGCATGGCTCCCTAGACAGCAACCGGTGAGTTGGGCGGCATGAACTCACGCTCCAGCGCGTAAGGCCTGAAACCGCAACGTTCATAGAATCGAATGGCACAGAGATCATCGCTGCGGGTGGTCAGCGATGCGCGGGTCGCCCCCTGCGCCGCGGCCAGTGAAAGTGCATCGCGGACCAGGGCTCGGGTCAACCCTCGCCGGCGCCAAAGTGGATCACAGCCGACTGGCTCGAGTTCAACGCTTTTGCTGGCCAGGTCGAGCCAAGCAATAACGAAGGCGACGGGACGCCGATCGGCATCTACCGCAACCCGACTCAATCGCGGCTGATAACCCGGACTGGCCCGCACGCGTTTTAAGCCGGCTTCGGTAAGCGGACTGTATTGGAACACCCTGCGATACAAAGCGAGCCAGGGGCCCAGCGCGGCGTGGCCGGCCAACGGCGGCAAGTCGGCCTGAGCCGCTTCGGCGCACGGTTCCAGTCCACTGATGGGCTCCAGCAGCATACGCTGATAACAACGCAGTCCGGGCCGAAAGCCCATGTCGGTCAGGATGCGAGCCCGCTCTGCTGTGTTCAACAGACATCCCAGACCCGGACCCATGGCTGCCGCAGCCTGTCCGCCGATCTGATCCGTCCGTTGGCAAACCCAGGTCGCCATCTGCCGGACCAAACCGGTTTGGTCCATCCATGTCGGGTCAACCAGCAGATCCGCCGGCGCCTGGCGGTGGATCACCGCAAACCCAACCAGATCACCGCGCCAAGTCCAGAGGCCCACGTTCCGGCCACGCTCGGCAGCATCGATCTGCCCGAGTCGCCAGCACAGATTACCCGGGTGGACCTGGGCGTCAGGCCCCATGATCCGCCAGCAGCGGCTGGCCAGAGCCCGCATGCGATCAAGATCAATGATCTTGCGATACGGCGCAAATGCGGCGGCTACCATCATGGCCAAGGATGAGCCAGCCGGCCTAGAAGGCGGCGCCGCGCACACGGTTGCGGATCAAATGTGTGATGTTTCACACGGCGCCGGTGTGGATGTCGCTTTACGATTCACAGGTCACAAGGTCATTTCGGTTGAGTGAATCTTGGGTTCACAGGGAGCAGAATCGTGATCGGGCATACGACATTAAACGCTATCGCGGCGGGAATGCAGCGTCAGGTTCTGGAGCGCCGCTGCCTGGGAAGCTTCGTTCTGGCGGTGCAGGAAGCGCTCTATGGAAGTTGCACCGGTCGCCTTAGTGCGAGCCAATGGCGTGAAATCCAAAGCTTCCTGAAAGCCGGCTGTTCGTCCGGTGACCGGCGGCAGACGCGGCCCTGATCGCCACCGCCTGCGGTCAGGCCAAGGCCTGATCCACCAGTTCGATCCAGTGGCTGACCGGCACCTCAGCTCCGCCCTGAAGATGGGTCAGGCAACCAATGTTGGCGGTGGCGATGGCAGCGGGTCCAGCGGATTGCAAAGCCGCGATCTTGTTTTCCCGCAACTGACTGGACAGGCTTTTCTGCAGAATCGAGTAGGTGCCGGCCGACCCACAGCAGAGGTGTGCATCCGGCACCGGCGCCAGCTGAAAACCCAGACCCGCCAGTATGCCTTCCACGACGCCGTTCAGGCGCAAGCCGTGCTGCAGGGTACAGGGCGTGTGGAACGCGACGGTTCCGGGCGAATGTGTTGGCTTCAACCCGGTCAGATCCTCCCGCGCCAGGACTTCACACAGGTCGACACTCAGGGTGTCGATCCGCTGGGCACGTGGTCCGTAAACGGGATCGTCCTTCAACAGAGTTCCATACTCCTTGACGAACGCGCCACAACCGCTGGCGGTAACGATAACCGCCTCCGCACCGGCCTCGATCTCGGGCCACCAGGCGTCGATGTTGGCGCGAGCCCGGGCCAAGCCTTCCTCCGGTGCATCCAGATGGTGATTCAAGGCGCCGCAACAGCCCTCACCCGAGACGCGGATCAGACTGATCCCGAGTTGATCCAGCACCCGTGCGGCGGCTGAATTGATATTCGGTGCAATGGCGGGCTGAACACAACCCTGCAGAACCAGCATGCGCCGACCATGTCTTGGCTCCGGCCAAACCCCTTCCGACTGGCGCTCGGGCACCAGCTCACGCAACGGAGCCGGCATCAATCCTCGCACCGTCTGGCCCATGCGCAGCAGCGGCGTGAATCTGGCGCGGTGGCCCAGAACCTCACGCATGCCGCGCCGGAGCGCACGCTGAGGCATGGAACGCGGAACTTGCTCTTCCACCACCTGGCGTCCGATATCCAACAGCCGATGGTAATCGACCCCCGACGGACAGGTGGTTTCGCAGGCGCGGCAGATCAGGCAACGGTCGAGATGCAGCTGAGTCTTGTCAGTGGCCGGATGACCCTCGAGCACCTGTTTGATGAGATAGATGCGGCCTCGGGGCCCATCCAATTCGTCACCCAGTAGTTGATAGGTCGGACAGGTGGCGGTGCAGAAGCCACAATGCACGCAATTGCGGAGAATTCCGTTGGCTTCCTCACCCTCCGGAGTATCTCGAATGAAATCAGCGAGATTGGTCTGCATAGCGTCTGTGACTCGTTTACAGGTCCCGGTAGAGACGGCCCGGATTCAAAATGCCCTTGGGGTCCAACGCCGCCTTGAGGCTGCGATGCAGACCCATGAGCGCATCGGGCAAGGGATGAAACACGTCGGCTGCACGATCGCCTCCGCGAAAACACTGGGCATGCCCGCCCAGGGCCTGGGCCTCGTCCCGTATCCGTGTGGCCGGCGCATCTGTTCTGAGCCATCGTTGTCCTCCACACCAGTCGACCAACCAGCGGCCCGGCAAATCCGGCTGGGGGGCACCGCTGCGCACGGCCAGTCGCCAGAGCGGCTCGTCGCCGGCGAAAAACGGGTGTTGCTGCTCACGAATCTCAGCCCAGAACCGTTCTCCGTCAGCGACCGCGTCGCCCCCCAGCTGGCGTTCGCCTGCGCGTACCGCAGATTCCGCGCCGGACAAGCGCAGATAGAGGGCCTCTCCGTCGTGGCAGGCCGCGCTCAGCGGCAGCGGCTGACCAGCCCAGCGACTCATCCGATCAATGGCCTCCGGCGCGGGTAGCTCGATTCTTCGGGTTGCTTCGACGCCGGGCTTCGGCAAAACCTTGAACGATGCTTCCAGAATGACGCCCAAGGTGCCAAGCGCGCCACACATGAGACGGGAGAGATCGTATCCCGCCACATTCTTCATCACTTGACCACCGAAGGTCAGCGCCTCACCCTTGCCGTTGATCAGCTTCACACCCAGGACGGCATCGCGCACCGCCCCGGCAAACGGTCTGCGCGGCCCGGACAGCCCACAGGCAACGGTGCCGCCGACGGTGGCGTCCACACCCAGATGGGGCGGTTCAAACACCAGCATCTGATCACGCTCGGCCAGCGCGGCCTCCAATTCCGACAAGGGCGTTCCGCAGCGGGCGGTGATGACCAATTCGGTGGGCTCGTAACTGACAATTCCCCGGTGACCGGATAGCTCCATGGGCTCACCGTGTGGCTCGCGCCCGAAGAAGCGCTTGCTGCCGCCGCCAACCAAGGCCAAGGCCAGACCGTGTTCGTTGGCCGCCTTGACCCGTTCGCAGAGCACGTCGGCCATGTCGCCATTCATTGTTCTGCCCCTTCAAAAACGCTCGAGTTCGGGAAACGGCAACTGGCCGTTGTGCACATGCATGGCACCGAACTCCGCGCATCGCGCCAGAGTGGGTACCGCCTTGCCCGGGTTCAGCAGTCGTCGGGGATCGAACGCAGCTTTGACCGCATGGAACTGCTCCAGCTCCAAAGGCCTGAATTGAGTGCACATCTCATGAATCTTCTCGATGCCCACGCCGTGCTCACCTGTGATGGTACCGCCGACCTGGACACACAGCCCCAGGATACGTGCCCCGAGCTGCTCGGCCTTCTCGAGCTCACCGCTTACGTTGGCATCGAACAGTATCAGGGGGTGCAGATTGCCATCTCCCGCATGGAACACATTTGCCACCTTCAGGCCGAACTCCTCGGACAAGGATGCGATCGCCGTCAGCACCCCGGGCAGCTCGCGGCGCGGAATGGTGCCGTCGATGCAATAGTAGTCCGGCGACAAGCGCCCCACTGCCGGGAACGCGTTCTTACGGCCGGCCCAGAAAATCTGTCGCTCAGACTCGCTCGCGGAAACCCGCACTTCGGTCGCGCCGGATGCGATCAAGATATCGTGCACCCGCTGGATCCCATCCGCCACTTCCTCTTCGGTGCCGTCCAGCTCACACAACAGTATCGCGGCGGCTTCCACCGGATACCCTGCGTGCAGGAAATCCTCCGCAGCGCGTATCGCCGGATTGTCCATCATCTCCAACCCGCCCGGTATGATCCCGGCGGCGATGATCTCCCCAACAGCTTGGCCGGCCTTGCCGACATCCGCGTAGCTGGCCATCAACACTCGGGCCACCTGCGGGGTTGGCAGCAGCTTGACTGTTACTTCGACAATAATCCCCAACATCCCTTCGGAGCCGGTCATCAGCGCCAACAGGTCATAACCCGCCGCATCCAGAGCTTGGGCGCCCAGGCTGACCCGCTCACCCTCCACGGTTACCACCTCCAATGCCAGAATGTTGTTAACCGTCAGTCCGTACTTGAGGCAGTGCACGCCGCCCGCGTTCTCGGCCACGTTGCCACCGATGGTGCAGGCGATCTGTGAGGATGGATCTGGGGCGTAGTAGAGCCCATGTGGATTCGCGGCCTGGGAGATGGCCAGGTTGCGCACCCCGGTCTGGACTCGGGCCAGACGATTCAGTGGATCGATATCCAGGATTCGGCTGAACTTGGTCAGACTCAGGAGAACCCCCTGGCTCAGTGGCAAAGCGCCACCGGACAGGCCCGTGCCCGCACCCCTGGCGACCACCGGAACCCGCATCTGGTGGCAGATCCGCATGACATGCTGGACCTGCTCAATGGTGTCGGGCAAAACCACTGCCAGGGGCACTTGCCGGTAGGCGGCAAGACCGTCGCATTCGTACGGCCGCAGATCCTCCGGGGCATGCAACACTGCGTCGGTCGGGACCCCTTCGCGCAGGCGCCGCAGCAGAGTGTCAAGCTCGACCGATGGATAGTCGCCATCCAGCGCGGGCGCATACTCAAAGCTCATGATCGGGCTCCTCCGCGCTGCGCACCCGTACTTCCGGGTGTCTGATATCAGCGCACTCCTCTTGTGGGTCACAACTTATATCAGTCCGCTCATATGTTTGCCCAGTTATGGTCCAGAGGTCCGACCAATTCGATTGAGCAAGAATATTTCACACTTCGAAATGGTCCTTCTGCAATAGAAAAAGGCGTTGATAAAATTGTGCGGCGCAATATAATTATCGTTTCACCATGCAGAACGGATTCCACCGTAAGGCTCACGATTTGAGAACAGCAGCATGATTGCCACCAGCGTAATGCGGGACACGACTTCAAGACCCGAAACAGCCCAGGGAGCGGTGACGCAGGACAAGCCCGGCAACAAGGGCTCTTCGATCCAGGTGATAGACCGGTTGTCGAACCTGCTGGATGCCATCGCCATGCATGAGGATCCGGTGAGCCTGAAAATTCTGTCGGCAGAAACGCGCCTTCATCCATCCACCGCCTTTCGCATTCTTGCTTCCCTCACCGAACACGGTTTCGTGGAGCGAAGCCCCACCGGGCAGTACCAGCTCGGAGTCAAACTGCTTCAACTCGGCAGCCGGGTGCAGGGGCGGCTGGACATGCGCCGCGAGGCGCGACCGGTGTTGGAATGGCTGCGTACGGAACTGGGTGAAACGGTCAACCTTATCGTGCGTGAGGGCGATGAGGTCGTTTATGTGGACCGGGCCACCACCACCAAAATGATGCGGGTCGAGCAAACCATCGGCGGTCATGCCCCTTTGCATTGTACCGCGGTCGGCAAGCTGTTTCTGGCCGAAGGGGGTGCAGAGGCCTGCCTGGACTATGCTGAGCGTACCGGTCTCGTGGCCCACACACCGGACACGATCACCGAGCCCACCGAACTCTGGCGTGCGGTCAAGAACTCGCTGCAACAGGGTTATGCGCTGGACAATCAGGAGGCGGAACAGGGCGTGGGCTGCATCGGCGTGCCGATTCGAGACAGCAGCGGCCACATCGTGGCGGGCATCTCGGTCTCGGCCCCGATCGAGCGCCGCCAGGTGTCGGCATGGTTGCCCCTGATTCGCCAGGCGGCGGGCAAACTCTCGGCACGACTGGGCCACCACCCAGAGGCCCATCGCCGACAGGGGACCTGAAACACATCGGCATGGCGCAGCAATCGGTTTCGGTGCGGGCCGGCCCAGTTGTTGCGCTCTGGCGACATCAATTTCCGCGGTGGATGAATCTGGATCGACGCGCGTTATCGGTCCAACCAAGAACGGCGAGTAACACGAGACGGTCCCGCAGCCAAGGTGTGCGAGCGCGGATATAGCCTTTGCGTACCCCCCCTAGCCTGGAATTGTTCAGTGGTCGCGTGGCGGATTTCGCGAGTCGCGAATTCGTTCAGATGCCGGCCAACAGCCCGGTGTCCGACGTGGTGCAGGCCATGCGTGAATCACGGGTGGAACACGTGGTGCTCACCGGCCGGGACGGACGGGTGGCGGGTCTGTTGACCGCCGCGCGGGTGGTGCGCGACATCACCTTCGTTCGGGAACCGAGCACCCGGGCTGTCAACCTGATGGGCGAGCCGGTGCCCACGCTGGCCGAGCACGAACCGGCCTACCTTGCGGTGACCCTGCTCCAGCACCGCGGCCACGAAACGGTTGCGGTAACCAATGCGGACGGAGCACCCACCGGCATTGTGACACGGGCGTGCCTGGGACATCGGCTGCCGACCGAGGCAGCACCGATTGCGGCACGCATTGCCCAGCAGTCGAGTCCCGCTGATCGAAAGTCAGCCCGTGCCGCCCAGTGGCGGCTCGCCGACTGGCTGATCAACCAATGCCAGCTCCCCGCTCCGCCGGTTCTTTCACTGCTGTCGACCCTCAACAATCGAATCTACCGCCAAGTGGTGGAGGAATGTCAGCAATCCATGTCCGAGCAGGGCTGGGGGGCGCCACCGACGAACTATGCAGTGATCGTGATGGGATCCGGGGGTCGCGGCGAGAGTCTGCTTCACCCTGATCAGGACAACGGCTTGATTCTGGCAGACTACCCCGAGTCCAGACGCCTGGCCGTGGACAGCTACTTCTATGAATTGGCGCTGAGAATGACCCGATCGCTGGACGACGCGGGCCTGCCCCTCTGCACGGGCTATGTCATGGCCACCAACCCATCCTGGCGCAAGCAGCTTTCGGAATGGCAGGCGCAGATTCTTGGTTGGCTGAAGAAACCGTCTCTGGCCGCGACCACATTGCTGGACATCTGCATCGATTTCCGTCACGTGGCCGGCGATGAGACCTTGGTGAAGGCATTGCGTCGCTACACCCGTGACGCAATCCCAAATCACCATGGGTTCCTGCGCGAACTCGAGGCGATGCAGTTTGAGCACGATGTGGCCATCACCCCGTTCCGCACCCTCAAGCGCGAGCGGCTGCCCGGAACCGAAGGAGACCGTCGGGTGGACATCAAGCGCAAGGGGCTGATGCCGCTGGTGGAAGGGGTTCGCATCCTGTCCCTGTCCCGGGGCATTTCCGCCGCTTCGACCCTGGAGCGTCTACAATGCTTATCCGGGACCGGCTCGATCGATCCGGAGCTGGCTGCCGGCATTCGTTTCGCCTTTGATTACCTGACCATCCTGCTTCTGCGCACCCAGGTCGAGACACGGCGCGCCGGCCGCATGCCGAGCGCCTATGTGGCGCCGGAATCCCTGGGCCCGCGTGAGCGCAATCAACTCAAAGAAGCACTAGCCGTCGCCGCCGCCCTGCGCAGCAAAGTCCATGGCGATTTCACCGCCGAGCTGTTCTGAACGCTCGCAGCCCGTCATCAGGCGCGCCAGACGTCTGATGGCGTCACGCACCGTGCCGTCCACGGGGCGGGCGCAGTTCAGCCGGATAAAGTTGCGATAGCGGCGGGTGGGCGAGAACAGCGGACCGGGCACCACACTGACACCGGCGCTCAAGGCCCGGCGACACAGGGTCAGGGCCTCGACCGCCGGCGGCAACTCCACCCAGATCAGAAATCCACCCTGGGGACAGGTCGCCCGTGTGCCAGGCGGAAAGTACTCCAACACATGATCCAGTGTTCGGTCACGCTGCGCACGATACGCCGCACGCGCCGTCCGCAGATGACGATCATAGCCACCGCCGTCCAGAAACCGAGCCATGGCCAATTGCGACCAGGTCGCAGTGGCACCACTGTTTGCGAACTTCAGATGCTCGATGGTCCCGCTTCGGCGCCCGGCCGCCACCCATCCAAGCCGAATACCCGGAGCCAGTGTCTTTGAGAACGAAGAGCAGAGAAGCACCCGATCAGCCCGGTCGAACGCCTTGACCGCCATGGGCCGACCCGCGTCGAAACTCAGGTCGGCGTAGATGTCATCCTCGATCAGCATCGCATCATGGCGGGCGAGCAGGGCAATCAGCGCCTGCTTGTTGGAATCCGGCATGCAGCTTCCCAGGGGATTGCTGAAACTGGGCACCAGGATACAGGCCGCCACCGGCCAACGTGCCAGTTGGGTCTCAAAAGCCGCCAAATCGATGCCCGTAACAGGATCGGTGGGGATCTCCAGCGCTTTGAGGTTCAGGCTCTCAATTGCCTGCAACGTACCGTAGAAAGCCGGTGACTCGATGGCAATGATGTCGCCGGGCTGACTGACGGCGCGCAGCGACAGGATCAGGGCCTCCTGGCATCCCGTGGTGACGACAATCTCTTCTGGCGCTACGGCATAACCCGCGTCACTGGCCCGGCGTGCAATCTGTACCCGCAAATCGTACAGACCGGGGGGCGGTTCGTTGTGCAAGGCCCGCGGACCGGCGCGGCGCAGCTCTGACGCCAATGTGCGTTGCAGCAAACGTACGCCGGGGAAGCCGTCATAGGGCATGGCCGTGCCCAAGGGCACGACACCGGGCGACTCATTGGCCCTAAGCACGTCCATGGCGAGATGACTGAGAGTGACCTGGGTGGGCTCCGGATCGGGTGCGGTCCGCCCTGGGGACAGCGGTACCCGCGCAGGCTTGAGTCTCACGAAGTGACCCGATTGGGGCCTGGGGATGAGCAGGCCCCGGTCCTCCAACAGCCTGTAGGACTGGACCACCGTGGAAATGCTGACCCGATGCTGTGCGCTCAGCCGGCGCAACGAAGGCAGGCGTTCGCCGGGGCCATAGACGCCGGCGTCGATCTGCGCCGCCACGGCATCGGCAACCTGCTGATAACGCTTTTCCTGCATATCGATACGCTCCGCCGATGCCCATCCCCCACAGGACGAACCGGATTCAGGTGCAACTGTACCGTATATTTTTTCCCTGATATGTATCTGTACCGCATCCGTTCTTGCCTCTACCGTCGACTGACCAATAGCGCGAGGCGCCGTGATGCCAAAAAATACGCAATCGGCTTCGACACGGTCGAACTCGTCACGGGCTATGGCCGGTTGGATCTATGGCTTGGTCGGCATGCTCGGTTTTAGCCTGACGTTGCCGGCCACCCGCATCGCGGTGGCGGAGCTGGATCCGCAGTTCGTGGCCTTTGGCCGGGCCCTGGTGGCGGCGGTCCCGGCCACGGTCTTGTTGCTGATCAACCGGGGCCCGATGCCCAGCGGATCCCAGTGGCGGGCGTTGGGCGGGGTCGCTCTGGGCGTGGTGGTGGGCTTTCCGCTGTTGACCGCCTGGGCCATGCAAAGCGTGCCGGCGAACCACGGGGCGGTGGTCATCGCGGTGCTGCCGCTCGCGACGGCGGTGGTCGCCGCGCTGCGCAACGGTGAGCGTCATTCATACGGATTCTGGATATGGTGCATTCTGGGCGCGCTTTTGGTGGCGGTGTACGCCTTAAGTCGCGGCAACGGACAGTTGCACCTGGCCGACCTGGCGTTGCTGGGCGCGGTGGCATCAGCAGCCTGGGGTTATGCCGAAGGCGCACGCCTCACGCCGATATTGGGCGGCTGGCGGGTCATTTCCTGGGCATTGGTGCTGAGCGCACCGCCTCTGGCACTTGTTTTGGCTCTGGGTCCGCGTAGCGAGCTTCAGCCTGTGTCGGCCCATGCCTGGCTCGCATTTGCCTACGTGGCCCTGATCAGTCAATTCCTGGCCTTTTTCGCCTGGTACCGCGGTCTTGCCCTGGGCGGGGTGGCCCGCGTCGCACAACTGCAGTTGCTGATGCCGTTCTGCACTCTGGCGGCGTCGGCGGCACTGCTCGGGGAACAGATACCGGTCTCGGCCGTCCTGTTCGCGGTTCTGGTGCTTGGAACAGTCGCAATGGGCGCCCGTTCCGGGCAGCCACGCTGAATCCCGCATCCAGCAAATACACATATAAGCCACATTTTGGAGCCTTGCCATGAGCGTTTCGGACCCAAAACATGCCTGTTGGATGAATGGTGCACTTTGCCATCCGGACCAGGCTCGGGTGTCGGTGTTCGATCACGGACTGCTGTATGGCGACGGCGTGTTCGAAGGCGTTCGTTTTTACAACCACAGCGCATTTCGCCTGGAGGCCCATCTGCGCCGGCTGTCCGACTCGGCACGCGCCATCCGACTGGCTATTCCCTATGACGCTGAGACGCTGGCGGGGGCCGCCAAAGCGGTCATCGCAGCGTCTGCGGCGGCGCACGGTTACATTCGTCTCGTGGTCACCCGGGGTCCAGGGGATCTGGGCCTGGATCCCGACGGTTGTCACCAACCCAATGTATTTCTGATCGCGGCACCCCTGCGCATCGTCTCCGACGCGGTCCGCAGCCAGGGGGCGCGTCTGATCATCGCCACCACCCGCCGACTGGCGCCGGACGGGCTGGATCCCAGAATCAAATCGCTGAACTACCTGAATCATGTCATGGCACGGACCGAAGCAAACCTGGCCGGTGCCGATGAAGCCCTGATGCTGAACCAGCATGGCCGGGTGGCAGAAGGCACCGCTGACAATGTGTTTGTGGTGCGTGACGGCAAGCTGCTGACGCCGCCTGCGTTCGAGGGTGCATTGGAGGGCATCACCCGGGGCCTGGTGCTGGAATTGGCCCGGGCGGAAGGCTTCGATTGCCACGAGTCCCCGTTGACGGCCTACGACCTCTATACTGCAGAAGAGTGCTTTCTGACCGGAACCGGAGCCGAGCTGATACCGGTTCGGGAGATAGATGGTCGGGCCATGGCCACCGGCTGCGGTCCGGTATTCACCCAACTGCTGACTGCGTTTCGCCGCTGTATCCAGCGGGAAACCACCGATGCCTGACCGGAGACCTGCCGAATGACCGAAACCCTGTTCAGAGCGGACGCCTACCTCCAGCATTGCGAGGCAACCGTTACCGGGTTGAACGAGCACGGCGTTGTGCTGAACCGCACGGTGTTCTATCCGCGGGGCGGCGGACAGCCCGGCGATCGTGGGGTCCTGGAAACCCGGGACGGACGCAGAGTCGTGATCACCGATACCTTGAAAAGCGATCAGGGCGACCCCCTGCATGTGCCGCATCCAGACACACCGCCGCTGTCGGTGGGTGAGCAGGTGAAGGCCACGTTGGACTGGGAACAGCGTTACCGGCACATGCGCATGCACACCTGTCTGCACCTGCTGTGCTCGCTGGTGGATGCCGGTGTCACCGGCGGCGCCGTCGGCAGAGATCGGGGCCGGCTCGACTTCGATCTGCCGGACGCCACGCTGGACAAGACGACACTCAGCGAGGCCCTGAACGGCTTGATCGCGCGGGATGTGCCGGTGCTTGCCCGTTGGATCAGCGCCCAAACCTTGGCGGATCAGCCGGAACTGGTCAGGACCATGTCGGTTCAACCACCGGTGGACCAAGGCGATGTCCGTTTGATCGACATTGCCGGAGTGGATTTACAACCCTGCGGTGGTACGCACGTGGCACGCACCGGTGAGATTGGAACGGTACGGGTCAGCAAAATCGAGAAAAAGAGCCGGCACAACCGTCGCGTGGTGGTGCATTTTATTGACTGAGCGCAACGGCTCCGAATCAAATCTGAGTTGCAGCGAAAACGCCGCAGAGGCGGATGTGGGACGCGCCCGTCGGACGGAACACCAGGTCAGCAAACGCCGCATCATGCGCTTGCTGACCTGACAGTCAACCCCGGGCCACGATCAGCTTATGGGCTTGGTCAAGCGTGGTGGCCAGGAACATTTCCACCCGGCCGTTCAGCCTGTCGTGGGTTTCCTCCAACCACATCTCAAGCTCGCTGGCCCCGCTGTCCTGGCTGGGTGCCGCCACCAAAACAAACACATCGAGACCCACCGACCCCAGAGCGTCAACGAACTCACCCGCGGCGTATTGCGCATCGGCCGTTGCCATTTCACTGGTCACCGCCGATACGTCCGCCACCCAGTTGGTGAGGCCATGCTGCCGAACACAGTCCAGTGCCGCCTCCAGGGCGACTCGAACGGCGCCGTCTTCACGATAAATATCCGCGCCCCAGCGCACCAGAATGGATCGAGACGCCGGATCTTTGGAAACGGTAACCAATCCGGGGACTTCATAGACCGTTTCACTCATGGCTGCAGCCTCCTGTTCGATGAATCGGGAGCCGTTGCGGAGAGCCGTAGACCACCGCGTTGTCCTGATCAGCGGCGAAACCCGTATTCCAGGACGAAGAACTGGGGATTGAGTGCGGCCAGTGGTTCTCTGAGCTTGGCCAACTCAGATTCCGGACCGTGTACTTCCAGACGAGACAACTCCGAGATCTTCAATGCCTCGCCCAGCAGGGCGCCCACGTTGTCCAGATGCGCCAACAGTCCCTCGGCGTCCTTGTAGCCCTCGCGGCAATGGGCGGTGTTGCCGTCGAAACTGAAGCCGTAGAAGAGCACCTTGTCCTCGCCGCTGGTCTGGCTCACGAACTGCTCGCAAAAGCCCTTGAAGGCCGCCAGATTCTCGTCCGGAACTGTGAAATACGGATGCAGTGTGCAGCAGGTATCTTGAGTCGCCATATCATCTCCAATGCGTGTATGAGGTGCTTTGTAGTTACTGGGTTCGGGTGCGCGCCAAACGCGTCGTCCGACTCGGCACGCCGCATCTTCTCAACCTTACCGCCACGGTTCAATTCCGGCGGAACCCGGATCAGATCAGACCGGGAAGCTCCACCAGAAAAGTGGCGCCCCGGCCCGGTTCACTCTCGACCCAGATACGTCCCTGGTGGCGTTCCATGATTTTCCGGCTGATGGCCAGACCCAGACCGGTTCCCTTTGGTTTTCCGCTGCGTTTCTCGGTCACCTGGTGAAAACGCTCGAAGATCAGCGGCTGGTGTTGCGGGTTGATCCCGGGGCCATTGTCGGTCACCCAGATCCGCACTTGATCGCCCTGGCAGCCCAGTCCGACCTGCACCTGGCCGGCATCCTCGTCGCAGAACTTGACCGCGTTCGACAACAGATTGATGACCACCTGCATCAGCCGATCGTAATCACCCTCTACCTCGCAGGCCCGATCCGGCACCTCGACTTCCAAGGTGACATGGGCGTCCTTGAACAACTGACCCGTGGTGGCCAGTGCATCGTTCATCAGTCCGGTGAGATCCAGACGCTGCATGTTCCATTCGGCCCGTCCGGATTCGATTTTCGCAAAGTCCAGCACCTCATTGATCAGCCTCGTGAGGCGCTCACTCTCCCGCACGATGATGCTCAGAAACTCGGTGCGCTGAGCCGGGTCCACATCGGGGTTGTTCAGCAGAATCTCGGAGAACGCACGGATCGACGTCAGCGGCGTTCGCAGTTCATGGGTCACGGTGGACACGAAATCGTCCTTTAACAGATCAAGCTCTTTTAACCGTTCATTGGCGGCCCTGAGATCCCGCCCGGCGCGCTGAAGCGCCTGTTGCTTGTCCTCCAGTCGACGGCTGTAATCCAGGATCTGCGAGGTCTCATCGAGTATGGTCATTACCTCCTCGATCCCCAACACCTCCCCCTTGACCACCGATGAGACCATGACTCGGGCGGAGGCGCCGCCAATGGCGCCGGCCAGCAAACGCTCGGCTTCATTGACCACACTTGGATCCACGCTCACGGCGACTTCGCCGTCCGGCGCGTGGTGCTGATAGAACACCCGCGCCTCCACCGGTCCGATAAACCGCGAGAGCAGGTCGCGCAGTTCGTCCAGGCGCGCCGTACCACGCCACAACACCGCGCCGCCGCTGCGGTGTGCATGCTTGTAGACATCCACGAACAAGCGGGCCTGCACCTGTTCCAGGGCCGAGGCTCGGCTGAACATGGAAACCAGAACAAGCCCCCCTATGTTCACCAGCATGCTCCAAAACACAGCATGGGTGATGTGATCGAGTCCGCTGAGGCCAAACAGTTCGTAGGGTTTGAGCAAGGCGATACCGAACGGACCTTCGATCAAAATGCGGCTGTCGATCCAACCGGAGCGCACGAATCCGGGGAGCAGCAGAGTGTAGATCCAAACCACGAATCCACCGGTCAACCCGGCGATGGCGCCCGTTCGGTTCGCCCGCTTCCAATAAATGCCGATGATGATAGCCGGAGCGAACTGGGCGGCGGCGGCGAAAGAGACCAGGCCAATGCTCACCAGTGCGTAACTCTCGCCGATGAGCCTGTAGTACATATACCCCAGCAACAGCACCAACAGGATGCCGCCTCGGCGAATTGCAATCAGCAACCCGGTCAGGTCGGGCCGCTCATTGAGGCGCAGCGCGCGGATGCGCAAAAGGACCGGCATGACCAAATCGTTACAAATCATGGTCGACAGCGCGATGCTCGCCACGATGACCATGCTGGTCGCGGCCGACAACCCGCCGATGAACACCAACAGTGCCAAGGCCCAGGCCTGCTCGGCGATGGGTATGGCCAAAACAAAAGTATCGGCCTCCACACTGCCGTTGGGAAATCGGAGCAAACCGGCAAACGCGATGGGCAACACAAAGAGATTGATCACCAGAAGGTAAAGGGGAAACAGCCAGGCCGCGGTCCGGATATGGTCCTCATTGACGTTCTCCACCACCAGCAGCTGGAACTGGCGCGGCAGAAAAAGAACGGCGCACATGGACAGAAAGGTGATGGCCAGCCAGGCGGCATACCCCCCGGGAACCGCCTCGAACACGGTGAGGCGTTCGTAGCCCGCCGCCATGGCCTGGGAGAACAGATCACCAAAGCCGTCGAACAGTCCGAACGTAACGAAACCACCCACCAGCAGAAAAGCGAGAAGTTTGGTGAGCGACTCGAACGCCACCGCCAGGACCATGCCTTCGTGGCGCTCGGTGGCATCGATATGACGGGTGCCATACAGGATGGCAAACGCAGCCAGCATCAGGGCGACAAACAGCGCCTTGTCGGATCCCTCTTCTCCGCCCACCGCACCCTGGGGTTGAACCAGTTCGGGATACTGGCTGAGCACGTCGAAACTGACCGAGACCGCCTTAAGTTGGAGCGAGATGTAGGGCATGATCCCCACCACCGCAATCACCGTCACCAAGCCGGCCAGAAAGCCGCTCTTGGCATAGCGCGAGGCAATGAAATCGGGAATGGAGGTGATGCGGTGCACCCGACTGATGCGCACGATCTTGCGCAACACTTGCCACCAAAGCAGCGCGGCCAGGGTGGGGCCCAGATAGACATTGAGAAAGCCCACTCCGGTCACCGCGGCCCGGCCGACGCTGCCGTAGAAAGTCCAGGCCGTGCAGTAAACCGCTATGGACAGGGTGTAGATGTAGGGATTGGCGATCAGGGAACGGCCTGCGTCGGCGCGCTTGTCCCCGTAATAGGCTATGCAGAACAGGAGCAGCAGGTAGGCCAGGGATACAAGCAGGACGATCCCGGTCTTTTCCATGGCTCAGTCCGCCGGGTCCGGCTCAATCCCGTGTGGATCCGGATCGGCTGAACCGGCTACGCCCAGGGCGACGGCGGCAAGGACGATGACCAGCAACCAGACCGTAAACAAATACACGAACAGCAGCGGCAGCCCAAAAACCATCCCACCACTGAATAGGGACACCAGAGGGTAGTTCAGAGCCAGAAACCCGAACAGAAAAAGGGTCACCGTATACTCTTGATGCCGGACTTCACGCTCCAAACCGGACTCCTTCGGGCGCTGTAGTAAAATGACGCCGGAGGCTGACCGCACGGTCACGGTCAGCATCGAACCTGCTGGCCTGACCTCAAAACTGCGCCTGACGTCTGCGCATGTCGACCATTTTCTCCGAGGCCTGGATGGCCTGACCGAGGGTGGTGATGCCCTCGGCCTCGAGTATGTCCAACAGTTTGACAAACACCTGCGCGGTCACCAGAGCATCGCCCAGTGCTGTGTGACGGCCGGATACATCGACACCGAGGCGGTCGGCAATGTCATCCAGGGTATGACCTGGGACATGATCGTGCAGATACACCGACAACAGCAGCGTATCCAACACCGCATTGCCGAACGTGACGCCGGCCAGATCCTGTTTTAGTCGCAAAAACTTCATGTCGAATGCGGCGTTATGGGCCACCAGCACGGTTTCATCGCCGCCGAGAAATCGATGAAACTGGGGTAACACAACCTCTATGGGAGGTTTGTCCGCCACCATATCGTCTGTGATGCCATGGAACCGGATGGACGCCTTGGGAATGATCTTTCCCGGATTGACCAGGCGGTCAAAGCTCTCGCCGGACAATATGCGCTTGCGCACAACACGCACACCGGCGATCTGAATGATCTCATCGCCCTCCGAGGGCGTCAGACCGGTGGTCTCGGTATCAAATACAACAAAATTCAGTGAGGCCAGTGGTTTGTCGGCCATGTCGCCGAGATCGCTTGGTTCGAGCCCGGCGGAGAAGTCATAGAACTCCGGCCGCTCCGGCAACTGCTCGTGCTGGCGTTCCCATTGCCGCCGCGACGGCGGCAGCGGCAATCGCAGAACCGCATGCCCTTTGCGGCGATGGTTTTGGCTCCAGAGGTCGGTGGAGTGACGCTGGAGCACGCCCCGCACCGTAGGCGCACCCACCAAATCGTGTAAATGCTGAACCGACCAGTCCTCAATGCGACCGGCCGAAACCGGCTTACCCTTCCACACGATGTCGAGATACACCCGCCGGTCCCCCAGCAGCACCTCAACATCGAACCGACTGGGATCGTCGAAATGGTCGGGGTCGGCGCTGGCATGGAGCTGCGCGATCAGGTGCTCGAGCAGCAGCAATATGGACTGCCCGTCCACATTCAACCACATGGGGATGCCGGTCATGGTCACCGCGGGTCCGCCGCTTTGGGCAACCCGGTGAATCACGCTGCCGATCAGGTCAGCGGTGTACACATCGTACATGGGCCACTGGGAAGCAAACAGGCGACCGGTATCACGGGCGATGACCTCAAGGGTCTCGCTGAGACGAGCGCTCTCGTCTGCCACGATGCGATGGAAGGCATCGCGCTGGACGTCCGTCATATCCCTAAAGCTGCGCAAATTCTCTGCCGCGGCCCGCAGGTTCGCCAGGGGCGAACGCAGATCTTCCACGGTAGTGCGCAACAATGCCTCACCTCCGGTGGACGCTGCGGCCCAGCCGGTAAAGTCCCGCAAGGTGATGACAAACGCCGACTTGAGCCCAGACCTTGGTCCCATCAGACTGATCCGGCATTGCAAGAGATTGTCTCCCTCCACGGTCCCGCACACAAACGCCGCATCCACCAGCGCCCTGCTGCCGGTTTTTTGCTGTGCCTGCTTGCGCGCCCGGTAGTGCAGCATCTCCAGTGTGTCGTTGATCGGCGCCCGGGTGCAGAGCCCAAACAGCGAGCGGCCGAGTCCGATGTCCTCGGGATTGTCGAAAATTTTCATGACCGCCGGGTTGTACAACAGGATGCGCGCCTCGTTGTCACATACCATGACCCCTTCACTCAGCTCCTGCAGCACCACCTCAAGTCTTGCTTTCTGCTGGTCGCCGGCCAGCGCACCCGTGGCGATGGCATGGCTGGCCTCGGTGCGGGCCGTGTGCAGGGCAAGACCCAAATCGTGCACGTTGTCTGGCAGGTCACCCAGCAGGTGCCACTCGGGCACCTCGAGTTCGTGGGCCACGTTTCCGTGGGCAATGATGCGAACCCCCCGGGCCACGGTATCCAAAGGCCGGAAACAACCCAGCTCCAGCACCACCCAAACAACTGCGATGGCAACAATGAGCAGGAAGGCGGCGGTGCCGATCCCCAACAGCACATAGGGAAGATGCTCGGAATCGGCCAGCCTTTGGGAAGCCAGCAAACCCCCAGCCAGGGCCAGCGCCAGCACCACCGCAATGGGCAGTGAGGCCAACAATCTCACTTTGGTTTTCAAACGCATGTGCTGTCCCGGGCCAAACGGCAGGTCATGACCCGCCGTGGCACCACGGATAATGGCCTGGCTGGTGAGATTCAGGCGTCAGGCACGTCCAGTATCTCGCTCACCTTTTCCACCAGTTCCTGAGTGGCAAACGGTTTGGTGATGTAGTCGTCGGCGCCCACGGCCAATCCCTTTTCCCGCTCGATGTCCCGGCCTTTGGCCGTCAGCATGATGATCCGGACACCGTTCCAGGCAGGATTTCCGCGGATGGTTTCACACACCTCGTAGCCGTCCTTCCTGGGCATCATCACATCCAGCAAGATCAGATCAGGCGGGTCTTCGGCCACCGCTTCGAGCGCCGCTTCGCCATCCTCCACGGTACGTACATCAAAACCGGCCTGCTTCATCAGGAACTCGAGGGAGATGACAATATTGGGCTCATCGTCCGCAACCAGAATTTTGAATGTCATACGCGCGTCTCCACTGACCACCCCCCAACGCCGATTCGGTCCGGGCCTGGCTTCATTGTCCGTCGTTCTTGCCCTGCGACCCAGGCTCCAGCGACGCACCGGCGGACTTTCGGAACGCATCCCACATGAACTTCTGCCATGCCTCAACCGACTGCATGTGTTCCGGAAGAAACGGTTTCATTACTGTGGCGGGATCCATACCGGCGACGCCCTGCATCATTTTCTCCCGGATCTGCTCCATCATTTCCTGCTGCAGTGGCTGGACATCCGGCAGGCCCAAAAAATCGCGCAACTCCTGGGGTGTCGCGTCAACGTCGAGCTTGATGTTCATTGAATCCTCCGTTCCGCCGCCGGCTATGAGAACAGGCTATCGCAGCCCCAGCCCGTGCGTGTGCATCGCTTTTTCTCAGGCCCTCGCAGGCATGTGCCAAATCGATGGTCATGATCCGCCAGCCCGACGTGCGGTGATGTTGAGTCACTATTGTGGCATGAAATATAGGGATTTAGTGGCGTGTCCCACAAGTAAGTCGCAATTCAGAGCGACCCGAATGGGCCGGTGCAATATGCGGGGGCGAAGGGATAGCAAGCTCTGTCGAGCGCCAGAGTCGATGCCGCAATGTGTGAAACAGTGGGCTCGATGCGACCCGGCCAAGCCTGAATAGCCCCGCGCTCACCCGGCCCTGCGACGGCTTTGGCCGGCGGGTCGCTTGAGATGCACCAGCAAGAGGGAAATCGCCGCCGGCGTCACCCCGGGCAGACGCCCGGCATGTCCCACTGTCTCAGGGCGGGCCGCCACCAGCTTCTCACGCACCTCGGTGGACAAACCAGGGACATCCGCATAGTCGATGTCTTCTGGGATGATGAGGCTCTCGTAGTATTCGGTCCGAGCGATCTCGGCTTGTTGGCGCTCGATGTATCCCGCGTACTTGGCCTGGATCTCCACTTGGTCGGCCACTGCATCGTCCGGCACGCCCGGGGCGAGATCGGGCAGGGTGAGCAAAGTCCGGTAATCGACTTCAGGGCGACGCAGCAGGTCCAGCGCCCGTGTATCCCGTGCCAATGGCAACGGGAGTGAATCCGCCAGCGGCGTTCCGGCCACCGCTGCGGGCGTCACCCGACAGGCATGCAGACGGGCGGTCTCCCGTTCTATGGATGCCCGCTTTTGCTCAAACGCGGACCACCTGATGTCGTCCACCAATCCCAGGTCACGTCCCTCGGGCGTCAACCGAAGGTCAGCGTTGTCTTCGCGCAACAGCAATCGATGCTCGGCCCGGCTGGTGAACATCCGATAGGGTTCCTGGGTGCCACGGGTAATGAGATCGTCGATCATCACCCCCAGATAAGCTTGGTGCCGTCCCGGGTACCACGGTGCTCGACCGGTCGCGGACAGGGCAGCGTTGGTGCCGGCCAACAAGCCCTGGGCGCCGGCTTCTTCGTATCCCGTGGTGCCGTTGATCTGGCCGGCGAAATACAGACCTGCGACGAAACGGGTCTGCAGGCTGTGGTGCAGATCGCGCGGATCGAAGAAATCGTACTCGATTGCGTAGCCGGGCCGGGTGATATGAGCCCGCTCAAACCCGGCGATGGATCGAACCAGCTCCAGCTGGACGTCGAACGGAAGACTTGTGGAGATGCCGTTGGGGTAAACCTCGTGGGTATTCAGCCCCTCCGGCTCGATAAAGATCTGATGCGCGGACTTATCGGCAAAGCGAACCACCTTGTCTTCCACCGAGGGGCAGTAGCGAGGGCCGATGCCTTCGATCTGGCCGCTGAACAGGGGCGAGCGGTCGAGTCCATCGCGGATGATCTGATGGGTGCGCGCATTGGTATAGGTGATCCAGCATGGAATCTGGCGCGGGTGCTGCTGGACCGTCCCCAGATAGGAAAAAACCGGAGTCGGGTCGTCGCCGGGCTGCTCTTCAAGAGCGCTGAAATCGATGCTGCGCCCATCGATTCGTGGAGGTGTGCCGGTTTTCAGGCGCTCAACCCGAAACGGCATTTCCCGCAGGCGCTCGGCCAGGCGGTTGGCTGGCGGATCGCCCGCGCGACCTCCCTGGTGATGGCTTTGGCCAATGTGGATCCGCCCGCCCAGAAAAGTGCCGGTGGCGAGCACTACGCTGCGGGCCTCGAAGCTCAGCCCCATGGCGGTTTCCACGCCAACAACCCGGTCACCGCGCATCACCAGGTCGGTCACTTCCTGCTGAAACAGGGTAAGCCCGGGCTGATTCTCAACCCGCGCCCGAACAGCAGCCTTGTACAGAGCACGATCCGCCTGAGCCCGCGTCGCCCGCACCGCGGCCCCTTTGCTGCGATTGAGTATTCGGAACTGAATACCACCCTGATCGGCCGCCGCCGCCATGGCGCCGCCCAAGGCGTCAATCTCTCGGACCAGATGTCCCTTACCAATGCCACCAATGGCAGGATTGCAGGACATTTGACCGATGGTTTCCACATTGTGGGTCAACAGCAAGGTGCGCGCGCCCAGCCTGGCCGAGGCCAGGGCCGCCTCGGTGCCGGCATGGCCGCCGCCAATCACCAACACGTCATATGCTTCGGGGTAACGCATCGCTCTGATTCCATGCGCAAAACAGAACGCGGTATTCTAGTGAAACCCTGATCTGTTTGCACGGTTGCGCAAGGGAGCCTCTGATCTATTCGTGAACGTGCGTCTCGGGACTGAAATGCACCGCTTCATCGTTGCAAATCTTGGCAATAGAACAACTATTCCCCGCGATCTGCGCCTTAAAATCTGCGCATTTCACCCTCCAATCTGCTTCGTCCAGAATAAATCAGAGGCTCCCAAGGTTTTTGCCCCAATGGGAACGCATTTGCGGCGTTGCCAGACTCGGCCGCAGAATCGGTGCGGTGGGGCGGCGGGTGGCGGGCATCTGCAAGCCCGTCGACCAAATCGGGATCCACCCGGACACATCGAGGCTTACAGGCTTGGGCGGTGGGTCTTAGGCAACGCCAACGCACAGGCCACAAGGTGGCTTATAATGCGCACGGCGCGGAGGCTGAGCCGGGCGAATGGTGGGGCGATTGCAGACGATGACTGAGAATACAAGCTCGTGCGAACCGCTTGCCCGCAGCAGTCAATTCGGCAGCACATTTCTGAACGGGCGGCGGTTTCAATGGCATTCTGGCAGTTTCATCGCACCACGCCCTCCCATTCCCCGGTGCGGTAGCTGATGTATACACAGTTTTTCGGACTCAGCGAGACCGCCTTCTCGATTACACCGGACCCACGCTTTCTGTACATGAGTCCGCTGCATCAGGAGGCGCTGGCGCATCTGCTCTATGGCACCGGTGAGGACGGGGGCTTCGTGCAGCTCACGGGCGAAGTGGGCACCGGCAAGACGACCCTGCTGCGCGCCTTGCTGGAGCAAAACCTCGAGCAGGTCGATCTGGCGTTGATCCTCAACCCCAGGCTCACCACCACCGAATTCGTGGCCACCATTTGTGACGAGCTCGGTGCCGGCTATGCCAAACCGGCCTACTCCATGAAACCCCTGGTGGACGCCCTCAACGCCCATCTGCTGGAAACCCACCGGCGTGGCCGGCAGACCGTGCTGATCGTCGATGAGGCTCAGAATCTCAGCCGCGACGTGCTGGAGCAGGTGCGACTGCTCACCAATCTGGAGACCAGCCGGCACAAGCTGCTGCGGATCATCCTGGTGGGGCAACCCGAGTTGCAGCGTATTCTCGCTCAGCACGACATGCGCCAGCTGGCCCAGCGAATCACCGGACGCTATCACCTGGGACCGCTGAGTGAGGCGGAAACCGGTGAATACATCGGTCATCGGCTTGCCGTGGCAGGGGCGTCCACTGATCTGTTCTCCGGCGCCGCGGTCAAACAGGTTTACCGGCTGTCCGGGGGTATCCCACGGCTGATCAACATTATCTGCGATCGGGCTCTGCTGGGCGCCTATGCCCAGAACCAGCACCTGGTCGGCCCCAAGGTGGTCAAGCAGGCGGCACGGGAGGCGCTGGAAGTTTCGCAACTGAAGCGTCCGCCTTCACGCCTGATGATGGGTTTGGCCGGGGCGATGGCCATGGCAGTGCTGGCCCTGGCCGGCTACGGGGTGTATCGGTACGCACCGGACCTGGGTCTGGGGCCGTCAGCTCCCGTGGTAGCAGGACCCGAGCGGCCCGAAACCACCGTCAGCGAGCTGGCCATGGTGGCAGCCGTGGACACCCCATCCGATACCCCGACGACGGATGCCGCGGCGGCCCAGCCCGCACCGGCCACTAACGGGCCCAAGACGACCCCTGGCGCTCCGCGCGACACCCCGGCGGCAGGGTCGCATGCGCCGCCTGCACCCCGGGCTGAAGTGTCCGAACAGCCGCTTGCCGATGCAAAACCGCAAGCGGCGGTAACGCCGGCGGCGGCATCCTTGGCCACCCCAGAGCAACCCGCGCAGAAAATTGGCGCAGCGTCGAACGCAGGCCCGAAAGACGCCAGACCAGCCAGCAATACCGGAGCGGCGTCCGCCGAGATCCTCACCGCCGCAAGGTTGGCTACCGAGCTGGCGCGGACATCCCGGGGTACGTTTGATGCCTACCAGACCTTGTTCGGACTCTGGAACGAGCAACTGGATCAGAGCAATGACTCCAACCCCTGTATCACGGCCTACGCACGCGGCATGCGTTGCATCCAGGGGGACACCACGCTGGCGCAGCTTCGGGCCTGGAACCTGCCCGCGCTGATCCGGCTCCAGGACGCCCAGGACCGACCCCACGAGGTGTTGTTGCAAAGTCTGGACTCGGATCGTGCCGGCCTCAGGCTTTCGGACCGGTTGGTGGAGCTGCCCCTGACCGCGCTTGAGCCGCTTTGGAGCGGGCACGCCGTGGTGCTCTGGCGTCTGCAAACCAGTGCGGCACTGATCAGTTTCGACTCCCAGGGCAAGCCCGTGCAGTGGTTGAGATCGAGGCTCGATCAGTTCGACGGGCAGAACAGCGCTGAAGAACCGGGGGCGGCGCGCTTTGACGAGGCCCTGGAGGCCAGGGTCCGGCAATTTCAACGGGACAACGGGCTGCAGGTGGACGGCATCGTGGGTGCCCAGACCATGTTGCTGCTGAACAACCTCAAACCGCTGCCCGGAACACCGACCCTGTCGACCAATCGGGAGGCGGGCTGAGATGTCCTATATTCTGGATGCGCTGCGCAAAGCCGAGCGCGAGCGCAAGCTGGGCCGGGTGCCGGGCATCGATCTGAACCGTGTGGCCACCAACACCGGCCAGCCCAGATCGCGTTGGCCGGTTTGGGTGGCGGCCGGGCTGATGCTGAACGCCCTGGTTCTCGGTGCCTGGTACCTGTACCAGACCGACACCTTGGAACGGCGCCCAGACCCCGTGGAGGATGCAGCGCCAGAGGCTGCCTCGGCCAATCCCGAGCCGCCAATCCAGAATCCGCCCGATACAGAAATCGCTGCCGTGGCGACCCCGGCAGAGCCAGCCGCCCCGGTCGTCTCGTCCCCGCCCAAGGTCGAAAGCGATGCGGCTCAGGCGATTCCGACCAAGCCCAGCGCCGCAAAACCACCGCCTGCGCCCGCGCCCAAACCCGCTGCCAAGGCGGTCACGCGCCGCCCGCCCAAGCCGGCCCCGCTGCTGGCCGACATGTCCACCGGCCTACCGCATGGAGGTGCCACAGCTGGATCTTTCTGTGCACGTGTACAGCGACACCCCGCGCAAGCGCTTTGTGTTCATCAACGGAAAGCAATACCGTGAGGGTCAACGCATGAGCGAAGGCCCTAAAGTGGAGCAGATTCAACTCCAGGGTGTGGTATTGCAGTATGAGGGCGAGCGCTTCCTGCTGCCGGGCAAATGGTGAAGGCTGCGGCCCCGCCTTATTCGAACTGTCCACAACATGTCAACTACGGATACGGATTGAAAGTTATGACGATCAGAGCTGACTCCACGCGTTCCATACCCAGCGTTGGACTATCGCTGATGACCCTGCTGCTGGCCGCCTGTGGCGGCGAACCGGAGGTGGCGGAACAGCCCGATCCGATACGCCCGGTCAAGACCGTCCTGGTGGGCGAGGCGGCAGCCGGTGGTGTGCGGAATTTCCCCGCCCGGATCGCTGCAGCGCAGCGGGCGGATGTGGCCTTCCGAGTGCCCGGAACGGTGGCCGAGCTGAGTGTTAAACAGGGTGACCGGGTGCAACAGGGCGATATCGTCGCGCGCTTGGATCCCACGGACTATCAGATCGTGGTGAACGACCGGCAGGCCACGCTGGAAAATGCCAGCAACAATTGGGAACGGGCACAACAACTGATCAATCAGGGCTACATCTCCAAAATGGATTACGACCGCCTGGAAGCGGAGTTCAAGAATGCGTCTCTGGCCCTGGACACGGCCAATCAGGATCTGGCCTACACCGAACTCCAGGCACCCTTTGGTGGCATAGTGGCCCTGCGTCACGTGGAGGCGTTCGAAGAGGTGCAGGCCAAGGAACCCATTTACAGCGTGGAGGACGTGGGCGCACTGGAGGTCAAGTTCGACGTGCCCGAGTCGATAATTCGCGGCATTCGTGCCGGCGACGAAGGCGCAGGGGCAACGCGGCGGTCGCAGGTGAGTGTGGTTGCCTCCTTCGACGACCTGCCGGGACAGGAATTTCCCCTGCGGTTCAAGGAAATCGCCACCAGAGCGGACGCGGCGACTCAGACCTTCGAGGCAACCTACATCATGGATCAGATCACCGGGAGCACCATACTGCCGGGCATGACGGCCAACGTGAAGATGGATTTCTCCAAGCTGATCGATCAAGGCTTGGCATATCGGGTACCGATCACCGCGGTGGTTGGCGACTACAAGCTCGATCCGCAGGTGTGGACCGTGGATGAAGATGCCATGACCGTCTCGCCAAGAAGGTGAAAGTGGGAAGACTGGTGGGGACCGATGCCGAGGTTCTGGAGGGGCTCGAAGTGGGCGAGCGCGTGGTGACGGCGGGTACGCCCTTTCTGGTGGATGGGATGCAGGTCTTGCTGATGCCTGAACTGGAACAGGCACAGCCTCGCCTCGAAGACCTCGAGGTTCAGTGAGCTCAAGAACTGCTTAGTCTATTCCTAAATACGTGCATCTTGGGACTGAAATGTACCGCTTCATCGTTGCAAATCCTGGCAATAGAATGACTGTTGCCTGCGATCCGCCCCTTGAATCTGCACATTTCACCCTCCAACCTGCTTCGTCCAGAATAAATCAGACGCTCCCTCGCACGTCGCAGGCGTATCCAGCATCCGGGGCATTTCATGAACGTTGGTGAGTATTCGGTCAAGACACCGGTCATTTCCTGGCTTGTGGTCATCATCATGGTGGGCGGCGGACTATGGGCCTTTAAGAACATGGGCAAGCTTGAAGACCCGGCGTTCACCATCAAGCTGGCCAAAATCATCACCCTGTACCCTGGCGCCACGGCCGAACAGGTCCAGGAAGAGGTGACCTACCATATCGAAGACGCCATCCAGAGGATGGAACAGGTCAAACACCTGAAAATGAGCATCTCCCGGCCCGGTATGTCGGATATCCTGGTGGAGTTCAAGGACAAGTATCGGCCGGCGGACTTCCCTGAGATCTACGACGAGCTGCGGCGCAAGATCGCCGACATGAAACACAAGCTGCCGCCGGGAGCCGGCGAGCCGATCATCGTTGATGAGTTCGCCGACGTTTACGGCGTCTATCTGGCGCTGACCGGCCCCGGCTATAGCTGGCGCGACCTGTGGGACGCCGCGGATCGTCTGAAACGCGAACTGGTGCTGATTCCGGGGGTACGCAAAGTCTCGATTGGCGGCGAACAAAAGGAGGTGGTCTATGTGGACATCTCCCGGGCCCGGATGGGGGAGCTGGGCATCTCGCCGGCGCGAATCGCCGAAATCCTGCAGTCGCAAAATGTGGTAACCGACGCCGGTAACGTCAGCGTCGGCAGCGAATACCTGCGCATTTCGCCCACAGGGGAGTTCGCCACCGTCAAAGCCATCGGCGACGTTCTGGTGGGATCGGATGACAAGAAGCTCATCTATCTGAAGGACATCGCCACCATTACGCGCGCCTATGAGGAGGTGCCGAGCCAGCTCTATTACGTCAATGGGCAACCGGCGCTGACCCTGGGCATCGCCATGCAGAGCGGTGAGAACGTGGTGGCCGTCGGCAGCCAGATCGGACAGAAAATAAACGACCTGGCGTACCTGTTCCCGGTGGGTATGGACCTGACCGAGATCTACAACCAACCCGTGGAGGTGGACAAGTCCGTTAACGGGTTCGTAGTCAGTGTTGGCCAGGCCGTGGCCATCGTGATCGGTGTGCTGCTGTTGTTCATGGGCATCAAGGTCGGCCTGATCATCGGTGCAGTGCTGGTGATCACGGTGGCGGGCACCTTGCTGATCATGAACCTGCAGGGCATTGAGCTACAGCGGATTTCCCTGGGCGCCCTGGTAATTGCCCTGGGCATGCTGGTGGACAACGCCATCGTTGTGGCCGAGGGCATGCTGACCCGGATGCGCGCTGGCATGACTGCCTGGGAGGCGCGCACGGGAGACCGTTGGCAAGACCATTTGGGCGCTGCTCGGCGGCAGCGCCGTGGGCATATTGGCCTTCTCCGCCATAGGCCTGTCACCGGATTCCACCGGAGAATTTGCCAACTCGCTGTTCTGGGTGATTCTCTACTCTTTGCTGCTGTCCTGGGTAACCGGGATCAGCACCACCCCATTGCTCTGCGCCCTGTTGCTCAAGCCCGGCAACCCGGACCAGACCGGAACCGACGACCCCTATGGCGGCGCGGTGTTCAAGCTGTTTCGCAGGGCGCTGGATTTTGCCATCAAGCTGCGGTGGATTACCGTGGCGTTTGTTTTGACTTTGTTCGTGATTGCACTGATCGGGTTCGGGCACGTCAAACAGGCGTTTTTCCCCGAATCCAACACGCCCATGTTTTTCGTGGACATTTGGGAGGTCGAAGGCTCGGACATCCGGCAAACCCGGGCAGATACCCTGCGGGTGAGCGAGTTTCTGCGCGGACTCGAGGGCGTGGTTCAAACCAGCACCGTGATCGGTGGACCCCATCAGCGCTACACGCTGGTGTACGACCCGAAGGAAATCTCGGCTGTCTACGCCCAGATTATCGTCCATACCGACAGCCGAGACCGAATTCCCGAGGTATGGGCGCAGGTGGACGGGTTTATGAAAACCGAACTCCCCTGGACCGACCCGATCATCAAGGCTTTGCGTATCGGGCCGGGACGGGACGGCAAGATTGAAGCCCGCTTCCACGGACCGGATCCCGCCATACTGAGACAGTTGTCCAATGAGGCCCAGGCCATCATGCGTGCCGACCCGGATGCCAAGGACATTCGTGACGATTGGCGTCAACCGGTGAAACTGGTGCAACCGATTTTCAACGAGCAGGTCGGACGGCAGCTGGGAATCACCCGCGAGGAATTGTCCAGCGCCCTGCGCTATGCCTATGAAGGCGAACCGGTGGGGAAGTTCCGCGACGGGATCCGGGTGCTGCCCATCATGATGCGCGCGCCCGCATCGGAGCGGGTTGACGTGGGCAATCTGCAGGACATCACGGTTTGGAGTCCGGTCCTGGGTCAATCCGTGCCGGTAGCCCAGGTGGTGAGCGGTTTCAACACCGTGTTCAAAAATGCCGTCATCCGGTCCCGTGACCGGTCCCAGACCATCATCGCTTCGAACAACCCGAAAGGCGAGCTGGCCACACCCCTGTTCAACCGCTTGCGGCCCCAGATCGAGGCCATGGACCTGCCACCGGGCTATAGCCTGTCCTGGGGCGGGGAGTATGAGGACTCGGTGAAGGCCCAGGCAGGACTGAGCGGCGCATTGCCGGTCGGATTTCTGCTGATGATCATCACCACCGTGCTGCTGTTTGGCCGCATCCGCCAACCGTTGATCATCTGGCTGACCGTGCCATTGGCCATCATCGGCATCACCGCGGGCCTGTTGGCCACCAACGCCGCCTTCGACTTCATGTCCCTGCTGGGCGCCCTGTCCCTCATTGGCCTCCTGATCAAGAACGCCATCGTGCTGATCGATGAGATCGATCAGCAGATCGAAGAGGGAAAGGATCCCTATACAGCAATTCTGGACGGCACCGTCAGCCGCATGCGGCCGGTGGTACTTGCGGCGGCCACCACCATTCTCGGCCTGATTCCACTGCTGAAGGACGTGTTTTTCGTCAACATGTCCATCACCATGATGGCCGGGCTTGGCTTTGCGACGTTGCTGACCCTGATTTTCGTACCCACGCTCTACGCCATCATGTTCCGGATCAAGAGGCCGACGGCGTAGACATCATGCCGACCCAGTGCGAGCCCATCAGCACCCGCGGCGCAGCGCAGCGGTGTGGACCGGCGCATCCCAGAGGCGTCCCATCTCCTCGTCCAACATGGAAACGGTGATGGAGCAGCCCGCCATATCCAGGGATGTGACGTAGGAGCCGACCAGGGACCGGACCGGTTTCACCCCATGTTTCTCGAGCTGACGGCGGGCCGAATTGTAGATCAGATAGAGTTCCATCTCCGGTGTTGCACCAAAGCCGTTGACGAACAGCAAGGCGTCACCGGACGCGGCATCACCCAGATCGTCAACAATGGCCCCAACCATCTCCTCGACGATGCGGTCGGCCTGCATCAGCTTGACCCGGCGTCGCCCGGGCTCGCCATGGATCCCGACACCCAGCTCCATTTCATCGTCACCGATCTCAAAAGTCGCCTGACCGGCGGCCGGAACGGTACAACTGGTCAAAGCCACCCCCATTGATCGGGTGCGGCTGTTCACCCGATCGCCCAGACGCTTCAGAGCGGCGAGATCTGCGCCCTCCTCGGCCGCGGCCCCCACTACCTTTTCGACGATCAGCGTACCCGCCACGCCCCGGCGTCCGGTGGTGAACAACGAACCCTCTACCGCCACGTCATCGTCCGTAATCACGGTTTCGATCAGGGCGTCGGACATTTCCCGCGCCATCTCGAAGTTCATGACGTCACCCTCGTAATTCTTGACGATGAACAACAGACCCGCGCCGCCGTCCACCGCGTCCACCGCGGCCAACATCTGATCCGGCGTCGGCGAAGTGAAGACCTGCCCGGGGCAGGCGGCATCCAGCATCCCGTACCCAACCAATCCAGCGTGCAGCGGTTCATGGCCCGACCCACCACCGGAGATCAGCGAAACCTTCCCAGGTGTCAGTTCGGTACGACGGACGAACTTGCCCTCTTCGCCCAAGGTGAGAATATCCTGGTGGGCCAGGACAAACCCATCCAGACTCTCCCTGAGCAGGGTGTCCGGAGAATTGATCAGTTTCTTCATGATGCTATTGCTCCCGAAATGGATTCAGCCCCGCGACACGCGGCTTATCGCTTGTGGTCTTGAATCAAACCCACCACACCTTCCACAAAGTTGATCAGCAAGCGATCGAGTTGCTCGTTGCGACTGACACTTCCCAGGTCCGGCAGGGGCAAGGTCAGCCGCCGCATCTGCGCCCGCGCCTGTGCTCGGGCCAGGCGGCGGGGGTGGGCTCGCCCGTATGCCTCGAGAAACGCCCGCCGTTGGTCCGGGGAGAAATGGCAAATCTCGAAAATCACCTCAAGGTGGGGTGCCGGAATCGGTGTGGCGTAGGCCGGATTGGAAATCTGAGAGACGAAACTCCGATTCTTGCCCAGGGCCTGAGCCAACCGCAATCGCGTTCCCGAGGGCCGATTCTCCAGTATGCGCCTGAGCAGGATCTTGTACTGATCGACCGGATTCGGGCAATCAGGTGGCAACTCTCCCTCGGAATCAAGCATGGCGTCTGCTGGCTTCGCCATCCGCCGGGTTGCAGTCCAACACTTCGGTCCCGGCGATGGTCGCCTTGATCCGTGCCAGCGCGGTCGGGGCAACCGAGAAACGGCGCAAACCCAGACCCAGCAACAGTGGCACAAACCGTGACTCCGCCGCCATGTCGCCACATACGCTGACCTCGACCCCGCTGTGCTGGCCGAAATCGAGGACCCCTCGCATCAGCTTCAGCACCGCCGGATGCGCCGGATCACACAGGGCGTCAACCGCCGGATTGTCCCGGGCACTGGCGGTGACGTACTGGGTCAGATCGTTGGAACCAATGGAGAAAAATGCCGCTTCTGCAAACAGGTCCGGGGCCGCGGCCACGGCTGGCACCTCTACCATGATGCCCAAGGGCGGCAGCGCATAATCCACCCCCTCGCCCTCGAGTTCAGCGCACACCGACTGAAACATGTCGTGGACCTGACGAAGCTCTTCCGGCACCGTCACCATAGGCAACATCACTTTCAGATTGCCGGCGGTCGCCGCCCGGGCCAGGGCCCGCAGCTGTACTTTGAAGACTTCCGGACGCGCCAGCGACAGCCGCACCCCGCGCAAACCCAAAAAACTGTTGGCCTCACCGTCCGGGGTGAGCCCGGCAATCGGTTTGTCACCCCCCACATCCAGTGTGCGAACCGTCACCGGTTTGCCACCGGCCCAGTCCAGCAACCGGCGATAGGCTCGAAACTGAGTTTCCTCGTCGGGCAATGCGGCGCCATCGCGAAACAGGAACTCGGAGCGCATCAACCCGATACCATCACAGGTATCCGGCTCGAGCCCGTCCAATTCCGACGGGTCCATGATGTTGAGCTGGACCTGTACCGCTTCACCGTCATGGCTGCGCCCCGGCTTATGGAGGAATCGGGATTCCCGCGCATGGCGCTGCGCGGCGTCGGCGGTGACCCGACGGTAGTACGCCTGGACCTCGGGGTCGGGACTGAGCACCAGCCGACCCAGATCGCCATCGACAATGGCTTGACGGTGGCCGTTTAGATCCAGGTCACCGAGGCCCACGACCATGGGTACGCCCCGGGCCCGGGCCAGGATGGCCACATGACTGCTGGCGCTGCCAGCGGTCAGAGCCAGACCCCCGCCGGCGGTCCAGTCGGACTCCAGAAACCGGGTCGGTGTAAGGTCCTCCGACACCACCACCGCACCGGCGGGTAGTGGCTTGGCAACGGTGCCAGACAGGTGTCGGGTTACCCGGTCACGTATATCGATCAGATCCACCACCCGGGCGCGGAAGTAGTCCTCATCCGACGCTTCGTACTCGGCAATCTGCTCCGCCAGCGCCACCCGCCAAGCCTCGGTGGCGGTCTGACCGACCTCGATCGCAGCCAGTGCTGGCGCCCGCAGAACGTCGTCTTCCAACATCGC
Organism: uncultured Gammaproteobacteria bacterium; assembly: GCA_963783675.1. Taxonomy (GTDB): domain Bacteria; phylum Pseudomonadota; class Gammaproteobacteria; order Competibacterales; family JAHEDQ01; genus JAHEDQ01. The sequence continues at coordinate 158,209 of CAWAOU010000024.1, read as the reverse complement.
GATCTGAAACTCGATGATGTCGGCGCTGTCCTGGTCGAGATCCTGGGCCATGCGTGTGAGATCGGCCGCTGCGGAAGTGACGGCAGTCAGGAGATCCTCCACCTCGCTGGCGGCATCACCACTGGGCGCTTGCTCAACCTGCTCTTCTTGCAGATGGTACAGGGAACCGCTTGCGACACCGGGCGCCGCCGGGCGCCCACGCAACATCAACTGGAGGCGGCATCTCCCCCCCCTTCGTCGAAGTCGCGCGCCACCAGGTCGGTCAGGGCCTGCACCGCCTCGACGGCATCTGCGCCTTCGGCCCGAAAGTACAGCACGGTGCCCTGAGGCGCCTTCGCGCCCATCACCTTGACAATGCTCTTGGCATCCACCCACGGCCCGGAATCGGCCATGGCCAATTCGATCCGCGCTGCAAACCCCTTGGCCAGCTTGGTCAGCTTGACCGAAGGGCGTGCGTGTAAGCCGACCGCATGGGTCAAAAGTATGGATCCGTGTTGCTGTGTCGTGCTCATGACTGATGACCGCCCGACTGCGCTCAGGGCGGGGAAAGCTCCTCGGCTGTTGCTCTAACCTGCTCCAGGCTGGCGCCACCCCAGGCCTCGGTCGCCGCCATGACGGCGCCTTCCACGATGGGCGCGTTGCAGATCACCACTTTGCCCTGCCGTTCCGACGGGAGCATCTCAATGGCCATCTCGGTGTTGGTCTCCGCACCGCCCAAGTCCACCATCACGGCGACGCCGGCGTCGGTCCAGGCATCGTCGATGGCGGCCAGAATACGCTCCACGCTGGTGCCAAGCCCCCCATCAGGGTCGCCGCCACAGTGTCCAAGCGAGACCGCGTCGCCCACCATTTGGCGAACCATGTCGGCGGTTCCGCGGGCCACATCGGCCGAGTGTGAGACGATGACGATACCCACGGTCGCACTCATCTCTGCCCCTCCAGAACCTCACACACCGCCTCGACGATCAGCTGACTGGAGCGGGCGCCAGGGTCCATGTGACCGACCGACCGCTCACCCAGGAACGAGGCACGTCCACGGGTCGCCAACATGGGTACCGTTGCCTGGGCCGACTCGGCGGTCCGGCTGCGGATCGCCTTCAGGCTCCAATCACCCGCTGCAAGCTGGTCAGCGAGGGGGATCAGCACGTCCAGCATGGTCTTCTGACCGGCATCGCTCTTGCCTCGGGTCTTGACGGCGGCGACCGCCTCAGTCAGTGCCGCGGAGAACGTGGCCGGATCCACCTTCGCCGGCAGCGCCTTGCCCAGACTCATGAATGCCGTGCCGTAAAGTGGGCCCGAAGCGCCGCCCACCTTCATAACCAAAGCCATGCCCCCGGCCTTGAGCGCCTCCGGCCAGGGCTTGTCAGCCAACTCGTCCAGGCGCGAAAGAATTTCCTCGAATCCACGCTTCATGTTGAGGCCGTGATCGCCATCGCCAATGGCTCGATCCAGGTCGGACAACTCATCCACATGGTCTATGAGACACACCGCCACTGCTTCGATCAAAGCCCGTCGCAGGGCCACGCTGTCCTGAACGGTTATCGTATCCTCAGCCATCCTCCATTCCCCTCAACCGATTGCCTGCGGCGTCAAAAAACATGGGTCCGGTCAATTCGATATCCACATCGTCTCCCCGAGCCATGGGGGTTTCCGGATCCACCAGCGTAACGATCTGGTGATCCCCAATCCGCAGATGCAGGTGATTCTGGTCCCCCAGATGCTCTATCCGCTCAACCTTACCGTGGCCCGATCCGTTGACAGACCTGCTGATCCGCATATGTTCGGTGCGGGCGCCGATGGAAACGGTATCCGGCGGCACGGCAAACCCGGGAATCAAACCCGGAGGGATCACATTGATGGCCGGCTGACCCAAGCGGCTCGCCACGTAGAGGTTGCAGGGATCTTGGTAGATCTCACGGGGAGAGCCCACCTGGATAAGGCGTCCCTGGTTGATCACGCCAATACGGTTGGCCATGGTCATGGCCTCGATCTGATCGTGGGTGACATACAGCAACGTTGCCCCCAAATCCTGCTGAATCCGTTTCAGTTCCAGACGCAAATCGGCCCGCAGCTTGGCATCCAGGGAAGACAAGGGCTCGTCCATCAAATAGATCTGCGGCTCCCGCACCATGGCCCGTCCGATGGCCACACGTTGCATCTCGCCGCCGGAGAGCTGGGTCGCGCGGTTGTCCAACTTGTGGGTGATGCGCAGCATCTCGGCGATGGCCGTGACCCGTTGGCGAATCTCGGACTTGCTGTGCGGGTGGGCAGGCGAGCGCAGCGGAAACGCCAGATTCTCATACACCGATAAATGCGGATACAGCGAGTATTGCTGGAACACGAAGCTCACATCCCGTACCGCCGGATCCGCCGTCGTCACGTCATGGCCACCGATGCTGATCGTGCCCGCATCCAGTTTCTCCAAGCCCGCCACCAGACGCAGGGTAGTGGTCTTGCCGGCGCCGGTGGGTCCAAGCAACACGACAAACTCGCCGTCGGAAACGGTGAGATCCAGGTGGTCCACCGCCGGTATGTCACCGAAGTGTTTGCTGACACCTCGCATCACCACCTCAGCCATGGTCCGCGTCCCCATGCAGCGCGGTTCGAATCGCGCGACCCGAGTGCCGGTCGAACAGGGAGAGTCGGTGGGAACGCAGGCTAAGACCGACGGGCTCACCCGGCTTGAGGGTTACATTCGCCGGGGTGCGGGCCTTGAGCCGGCCATGTTCGGTGTCCAACGTCACAATCTGGGTGGTGCCCAGATACTCGGTGCCGAATACGGCGCCGCGCAGGGGGGAATCGGCGTCCAGGCCGATGTGCTCGGGCCGCACACCCAATACCAGGTCGGCTTCGGGCTGCGACTCCCGAACCTCAGGAATCTCAATCGGGGCCCCGTTCATGTGGATCTCCCGTGTGCCCTGCTCCAGCGCGCTGCGGAACCCGAGAAAATTCATCGGCGGTGAACCGATGAAGTCCGCCACATACATGCTGGCCGGTCGATCATAAATGGATTGAGGATCGCCGAACTGCTCGATCACACCATGGTTCATGACCACGATCTTGTCGGCCATGGCCATGGCCTCGAGCTGATCATGGGTCACATACACGGTGGTGGCGCCAATGCGATCGTGAAGCTGGCGCAGCTCGTTGCACATCAGGTCCCGAAACTCAGTGTCGAGTGTGCCCAGCGGCTCATCCATCAGAAACGCCTTGGGCCGGCGGACGATCGCCCGCCCCAAGGCAACCCGCTGCCGGTCTCCACCGGCCAGACCCGATACGGGTTTGTCCAGCAGGTGATCGATGCGCAGCAGTTTCGCAATTTCCTCTACCCGCTGGCGGATCTCGGCTCGGGGCGTCCCCTGACATTTCAATGGGAAACCGATGTTCTTGCGCACGTTCATGTGCGGGTACAAGGCGAATAACTGGAATACGAATGCAATGTCGCGTTCCGCGGCTCGATTGAAGGTCACATCGTCGCCATCCAGCAGTATGCGTCCTGAGGTGGGCAGCTCCAGCCCGGCAATCATCCTCAGGGTCGTGGTCTTGCCGCAGCCGGACGGGCCCAGCATGACAAAGAACTCGCCGTTGGCGATGGTGAAACTGGAATCCTCCACCGCCACAAACTGGTCGAAGGCCTTGTGCAGATTCTCGACGCGGATCTCGGCCATGCCCAGCTCAGTCCGGAAAGTGACTGACCACGATGAACATGATCGTGCCGGTCAGTATGGTGATGAATGAATAGGTGAACAGGGGCAACCAAAAGGGCTGCATCAGCATGAAAACACCCACGGCAATAATGACCGTTGCCGCGTTCTCCCAGGGACCGCGGCGTAACAGGCGGCGCCGGGGGCGCTTGGACTCGGGCAGCACCGGAATCGGCTCCCCGGAACCCAGGGACGCCCTGGCGGCTTTGTCGGGCTGCGTCATTTTCGAACCGCTCCAAAAGTGATGCCTCGCAGCAGATGCTTTCTCAGCAAAATGGTGAACACCACGATGGGAATCAGGAAAATGGTGGCACCGGCGGCCACCGCCGGCCAGTCCAACCCGCCCTCACCGATGATGGTGGGAATGAACGGCGGCGCCGTTTGCGCCGTACCGGAGGTCAGCAGCAGGGCGAAGGCGTATTCGTTCCAGGAAAATATCAGACAGAATATGGCCGTAGCGGCAATCCCGGTGGCGGCCTGGGGCAGCACCACTTTCATAAACGCCTGAAATCGTGTGTAGCCGTCGATCATCGCGGCTTCTTCATATTCCCGAGGAATCTCGTCGATAAAACCCTTGAGCAACCAGACCGCCAGCGACACGTTGACACCGGTGTACAGAATGATCATGCCGAGGTGGGTATCGGACAGGCCCAGGGTGCGGTACATGAGAAAGATCGGTATCGCCACGGCGATGGGCGGCATCATCCGGGTCGACAGAATAAAGAACATCAGATCGTCTTCCAGCGGCACCTTGAAGCGCGAGAATCCGTATGCGGCGAGGGTGCCAAGAAGAACCGACAAGAAGGTGGAACCAAACCCGATGATGATGGAGTTCATCATGCGCTCGCCGAATTTGGACGGACCTGCGATCACCATGTCGCGGGATCGCACCAGTTCCTCGTACCAAGTGTCCGGGGGCGGCAGGCTGGCCATGTACTCCGGTGTCTGCCGGCTGCGGGTGGTAAACAGATTTACGTAGCCTTCGAGCGACGGCTCGAAAACCACCTTGGGCGGATAGGAGATGGAATCCGGCGGAGTCTTGAAGCCGGTCATGAAGATCCAAAGCAAGGGCAACAGGGTGATCAACGAATAGAGCACCACGGCGCCCGCCGCCAGACGCCGCCCCAAGCTTCCGGGGGCCGATACCGAGTGGGCCGTATTGCCGTCGCTCACCGCTGCTTCACCTTGTTCAGGGCCTTGACGTAAATGCTTGCGGCGCCGAAGACGGTGACAAACAGGATAATGGCGAACGCCGAGGAATACCCCGTTCGCCACTTCTCGAAGGCCTCGCGCTTGAGGTTTATGGACGCAAGCTCGGTCACGGATCCGGGTCCACCCGAGGTCAGTTCCACCACCAGATCAAACATCTTGAAGTTCTCGATGGATCGGAACAGCACGGCCAACATCAGAAACGGCAATACCATGGGTAGGGTGATGGACCAGAACTGGCGCCATTTTGACGCCCGATCGACCTCGGCCGCCTCATAGATGTAGTCCGGTATGGAGCGCAGCCCGGCCAGACAGATCAGCATGATATAGGGCGTCCACATCCAGGTGTCCACGATAACAATGGCCCAGGGGGCCAGGTTCACGTCTCCGATCATCTGAAACGAGGACGGCGGAATACCGGTGACGAAAGACACCGCATAGTTGAACAGGCCGATCTGAGGCTGGTACAGAAAAGTCCAGAAGTTGCCCACCACGGCGGGCGACAGCATCATGGGCAGCAGGATCACCGTAGTCCAGAGTCCGTGTCCCTTGAACTGCTTGTTGATCAGCCAGGCCAAACCGAACCCGAGCACCACCTGCAAGGTCATGGTCCAGCATAGAAAATGGGCCGTGACCTGGAGTGTGTGCCAGATGTCTGTATCGGTCAGCACCCGCTCGTAGTTTCTGAGGCCGATGAACTCGATCGGCCGGTTGATGCGATTGGCCTTGTAGTTTGTAAACGAAAGATAAATGGTCCAGATCAACGGAAAAATGTTGATCGCCAGCAGCAGAACGATGGTGGGCGAGATAAACAGCCAGGCGATGGCCCGGTCCGACAGTCCGCGAACCCGACGGGCCACAGGCTCCGGTGTGGCGCCGGCCACTCGGGCCGCAAGCTTGTCAGCAGCGCTTTCTTGGGGTTCAGACATGAAACGACCGATGGGATTCCGGATTGCGGATCGGGATACCCCCCGCGTCAGTGCGGGGGGTATCATCGACAAGGCTCTGGATCAGAGTTTGCCTTCTTCCTCGAAGACTTCGGTCCAGTCCGCGATCAGCTTGTCCAAAGCCTCCTGAGCCGTCCCCTCGTCGGCCACGATGTAGTCATGCAAGCGTTTTTGCATGGACAGCAACAGCTCGGCGTATACCGGCTCCTGCCAGAAGTCCCGCACACCACCCATGGCATTGAGAAAGTCTGCCGCAAAGGGCTGGCTGTCCGGGAAGCTGGGGTCGTTGAGTACGGCAACGTGACAGGAGTAGCCGCCCAATGACCACCATTTCTTCTGCACATCGGGCTGGGCAAACCATTTGACGTAGGCCAGCGCCTCGTCCTGCTTGTCCGAATAAGACACCACCGAGATCCCTTGCCCTCCCAGTGTGGATGCCTCCACCATCTGGCCCGGGTTGACGAAAAAGCCGATCTTGTCTCCGCCCACCTCCGGGTCCTTGTACAGGCCCGGGAAAAAGGCGAACCAGTTCATGGCCATGGCCACCTGCCCCGACTTGAAGGCATCCAGGCTTTCCTGCATATAGCTGTCGGTATAACCCGGCGGCGTGCAGCATTTGTAAAGGTCCTTGTAGAACTCCAGCGCCTGCACCGCATTCGGGGAATTCACCACACCTTCCATCTTGTACGAGCCGGGCGGGTCCTCGTATTTGAAGTCCCATGCGTACAGGGCTCCGGTTGCGCCCATGGTGATGCCTTCCGAGCCACGTTCGGTGAAGATCGCGGCACCGTAGACGGTCTTGCCATCGATCTCCCGACCCTGGAAGAACTCGGCCAACTCCTTCAGCTCGTATTGAGTCTTGGGTGGTGCCAGATCGCGGCCGTGCTTTTGTTTGAACTCCTCCTGCAAGTCCGGTCGCGAGAACCAGTCCTTGCGATAAAACCAGGCGTTTGCGTCGCCCATGGCGGGCAGCGCCCAGTAGTTTGGCGTTCCCTTGGGCCAGGTGGAGTAGGCATAGACCGTGGCCGGAGCGAAATCGTCCATGGAGATGCTTTCGGCTTCGAAGAACTCGTTGAGTTTTACGTAGTGACCGTTTTCCGCGCCACCCCCGATCCACTGGCTGTCACCGATCATGAGGTCGCACAGTTTGCCACCTGAGTTCAACTCGTTGAGCATGCGGTCGGCGAAGTTGGGCCAGGGCACAAATTCGAACTTCATGCCGATGCCGGTTTCTGCGGTGAAGTCCTTGGACAGCTCCACCAGGGCATTGGCGGGATCCCATGCCGCCCAGCAGAGCGTAATTTCCTCCTGGGCTTGAACCTCGGTGACGGCGACGCCGGACAACACAAGCGCGGCCGACAGTGCTGCAAGACTGTTCAGTTTTCTCATGAGTCTCCTCCCATCAATGGTGGGTCTTTGTGTTTAACTAACGCCCGCCTCTCAGCGCAGCCTGTGGCTCCGAGGGCGAGTCTGAAAGCCGCAGGGACCATGGCCCGACCCAGCACCTGAGTGAGGTTGAGCCGAATATTGACGCAGCTGCTTTTTGTTTAGTTACCATGCTAAGTAAATGTCACGGAACTAAACATATCAAGAAAAACAGATGGTGCGCCGCGTCACATTTTGACCCAGCGCGCACCGCGTTCACTGGAGCGCACCGCCGCCTCAATGAAAGCAACCCCGCGACAACCGTCTTCCACCGTGGGGAACATCACCTCGGCTCCGGGGGCGCGGCCTTCACGGCGCGCTACAATGGCATCGGCCACCTCGGAGTACAGGTTGGCGAATCCTTCGAGATAGCCTTCGGGGTGCCCCGGAGGTATCCGGGTCACCCTGCCCGCAAGCGCGCTCGAGCCGCTGCCGCCCCGGGTGATGCGCCGCGGAGGTTGGGCAAAAGGCGTGTGGTACAGATAGTTCGGATCTTCCTGGGACCAGCTCAGACCGCCCTTACTGCCAAAAACACGAATGCGCAACGCATTCTCGTTGCCCGGCGCCACCTGGCTGGCCCACAGCATGCCGCGCGCGCCCCCCTTGAAACGCAGCAGTATCTGGACGTTGTCGTCCAAGCGACGGCCGCTGACAAAATGGCTGAGGTCGGCGCACAGGGACTCCAATTCGAGACCGGTGATAAACGTGGCCAGATGATAGGCGTGGGTGCCGATGTCACCGACGCAACCGCCGGCGCCGGAACGGGCCGGATCGGTGCGCCACGCCGCCTGCTTTTGACCGCTGTCCTCCAGCTTCTCCGTCAGCCAGTCCTGCGGGTACTCGACCTGAACCACACGAATCTCCCCCAGTTCCCCACCCATCACCATTTCACGGGCCTGTCGGACCATGGGATATCCCGAATAGTTGTAGGTCACCGCAAACAGCAGATCACGGGTTTCGGCCAGCTCTTGCAACTGCCTGGCTTCTCGGCTGCTGTGGACCAACGGCTTGTCGCAGATCACGTGGATACCGGCCTTGAGAAAAGCCTTGGCAACCGGGAAATGGAGGTGATTCGGGGTGACGATGGAGACCACCTCGATACCGTCCTTTAGCCGCCGCTCCCGGCGCGCCATGGCCCGATAATCGGTGTATGACCGGCCCTCATCCAGACCCAGCTCCTGAGCAGACGTCAAGGCCCGCTCCGGGTCGCTGGACAGGGCGCCCGCCAGCAGCCGGTATCGATCATCCAGCCGGGATGCGATGCGGTGGACTGCGCCGATAAACGCCCCCTGACCGCCACCCACCATACCCAGGCGAACCCGTCCGCCATGCTCTGCGCTTGAGCGCCCTTGGATCGTCATATCCACCCCCGTTCTTGATTCATGCGCATTCCGCGCAATCAGCCGCGATCGATTCCCAGCATCCGTCGATTCGCGGCCTCGTCACTGCCCGCCCCGGCAAAATCATCGAACGCCTTTTCGGTGACCCGGATGATGTGGTCCCGGATGAACGCCGCGCCTTCCCGAGCGCCGTCTTCTGGGTGCTTGAGGCAGCATTCCCACTCAAGCACGGCCCAGCCGTCGAAATCGTGGGCCGCGAACTTGGAGAAAATCGCGCTGAAGTCCACATGTCCATCGCCCAGCGACCGGAAACGACCGGCCCGATCGACCCAGGGCTGATAACCGCCGTAAACGCCAACTCGGCCGTCCGGGTTCAGCTCAGCATCCTTGACATGGAACATCTTGATACGTTCGTGGTAGAGATCGATATGGGCCAGATAATCCAGCGCCTGAAGGACGTAGTGGCTGGGATCGAACAGCATGTTGCATCGGGGGTGTTCATGGACCCGGTCAAGAAACATCTCGAAGGTCGCGCCGTCATGCAAATCCTCGCCAGGATGGATTTCGTAGCACAGGTCCACCCCCTGGTGATCGAAGGCATCGAGTATCGGCAACCATCGGCTGGCCAGCTCGTCAAACGCGGTTTCCACCAAGCCGGCCGGGCGCTGGGGCCAAGGGTAAAGGTAGGGCCAGGCAAGAGCGCCGGAAAAGGTCACGTGGGCGGTGAGTCCCAGCCGCCCTGAAGCCTGGGCGGCCAGCTTCATCTGATCCACGGCCCAGGCCTGGCGGGCACTGGGATTACCACGCACCTCGGCTGCGGCGAATCCATCGAACGCCTCGTCGTAGGCCGGATGCACCGCCACCAGTTGGCCTTGCAGATGGGTGGACAGTTCGGTAATGACAAGGCCGTGATCGGCGGCGATCCCTTTGATTTCATCACAATAGGTGGTTGAGGCCGCCGCCCGCTTGAGGTCGATCAAACGACCGTCCCAACTGGGTACCTGCACCCCCTGGTAGCCCAATGAGGCGGCCCATTCGCAAATATTTCCAAATGAGTTGAACGGCGGCTCATCACCGGCGAACTGGGCCAGAAAAATGGCCGGGCCCTTCATGGTCTTCATACTCCCTCCTCGTATGGTGGTTGGCTTTTCTTGTTGAACACCCCGATCACACGGCAGTGGCAGCGATCGAATGGCGAGCAGCGGTCGAGGGCGATGTAATGAGAAAGTAGACTCGGATTGGATCCACCGCCACCCGCATGGGCATCGGCCTGAACTGAACGGCTTGATTCGACCCGGCTACTTGCCGATGCAAAAGGACGAGAAGATCCGACCCAACAGATCGTCGCTGGAGAACTCACCGGTGATTTCGGACAGAGCGCGTTGTGCCATCCGCAGGTCCTCCGCCGCCAACTCGCCAGCACCGACGATTCGCAGCTGATGATCCGCACTCGCCAGGCTGTTCGTTGCCAGGTCCAGGGCCTGGAGGTGCCGCCGACGGGCAATGAACACCCCCTCCCCGGCAGTCTGGTAGCCCACACAGTCCAGCAGATGCCGGCGCAACAGATCCAGGCCATCGCCGGTCTTGGCTGAGCAACGGACGGTCGGGCCCAGGGTGGTATGTTCGATCGCCACCGGCCTGCCGCTGAGATCGACTTTGTTCAAAACCAGTGTCAGTGCGGTTTGTTGAGGCAGGCGGGCAATGATGGCCTGCACCTCAGTATCGACGCCCAGTGTGTCGTCCACCACCACCAAAACACGATCGGCGCGCTCGATTTCGGCCCACGCTCTGCGAATACCTTCCTGCTCCACCACACCGGCATCGTCCCTGAGTCCCGCGGTATCGATCACATGCAGCGGTATGCCTTGGATCTGCACTTGTTCACGCAACACATCGCGGGTAGTGCCGGGTACAGCGGTAACGATGGCGACGTCACCACCCGCCAGATGATTCAAAAGACTGGACTTGCCCGCGTTGGGCCGACCGGCAATAACCACCGTCATGCCTTCGCGAAGCAAGCAACCCTGATGGGCGTTTTCACGCAGGCTGAGCAGGGTGGATCGCACCCGGTCGAGACCTCGGGCCAGATCCGCGTTGGCCAGAAAATCGACCCCGTCCTCGTCGGGGAAGTCGATGGCCGCCTCCACATAGACCCGAAGTCCGATCAGTATTTCGACCAATTCTTTGACTTGGGTCGAGAACACGCCCTGCATGGATTGCGCTGCCGCCCGGGCTGCCTGGGTGCTGGCGCTGTCGATCAGGTCGGCGATGGCTTCGGCCTGAGCCAGATCGATTTTGTCGTTTAGATAGGCGCGGCGGGAGAATTCACCGGGCTGAGCAACCCGCACACCCAATTGCAGCAATCGTTCAAGCACAAGGTCCAGGACCACCGGCCCGCCATGACCCTGCAATTCAAGAATGGATTCACCGGTGAAAGACGCCGGGGCGGGAAAATACAAAGCCAACCCCTGATCGAGGGTGGTGCCGTTGGAATCGAGAAAGCGGAACAAGCCGGCCTCGCGGGGCTTGGGCAGGCCCCCGAGCACGGCCTTTGCAACCTGCTCTACCGCCGGACCGGATACGCGCACGATGCCCACGCCACCGCGTCCGGGTGGCGTGGCGATGGCCGCTATGGTGTCGTCGCTCAGAATCGGGGCGCCCTTTGGATGGGACATTGGCGATCGGGGCAAGCCAGGCTAATGCAGAGCTGGGCGCAATGGATACGCCGTGCCCTACTTCTGCAAACCCGCGCCCATCACCTAGTCCGTTCCAGCCTCCACCCGTTTGGTGATGACGTACTGCTGAGCGATCGAAAGCACGTTGTTCACCACCCAATAGACCACCAGACCCGATGGGAACCAAAGAAAGAATATCGTGAAGACCAGCGGCAGGGCCATCATCACCTTGGCCTGTATCGGATCCGGCGGTGCCGGATTCAGCCGCTGCTGAATGAACATGCTGATGCCCATCACAACCGGCAGCACGAAGTACGGATCCTTGGCGGAGAGATCCTGAATCCAGAGCATGAACGGAGCCTGGCGCAGCTCAACACTCTCCAGCAGCATCCAGTAGAGCGCGATAAACACCGGTATCTGCACCACGATAGGAAGACACCCACCCATAGGGTTGATCTTTTCCTTCTTGTACAGCTCCATCATCGCCTGGTTCATTTTCTGTTTGTCGTGGGCGAACTTCTCGCGGATGGATTTCATCCGTGGCTGCAGCTTGCGCATGTTCGCCATGGATCGATAGCTGGTCTCGGACAGCTTGAAAAACACCGCCTTGATGAGAACCGTAAGCAACACGATCGACCAGCCCCAGTTGCCGATCAGACTGTGGATGGCGTTGAGCAGCCAGAACAGCGGTTGCGCAATGATGGTCAGCCAACCGTAGTCCACCGTGAGTTCCAGACCCGGCGCCAGGACCTCGAGCCGGCTCTGAATCTTGGGACCGACAAACATCTGGCTGGAAAACTCTGTGCGGGCGCCGTCCGCAACCGCGGTCAGCGGACCGGTCATACCCAGCACATACTGATTGGACCCAACCAACCGGGTGTAGTAACGGTTGAGATCCTGCGCGGGCGGAATCTGGGCGGCCACGAAGTAGTGCTGGATCATGGCCGACCAACCGCCCTGGATCTGACGGTCCAGGGGCAGTTCCGCCATGTCGTCGAACGTCACTTTCTCGTACTTTTTCTCCGGGCTGGATATCACCCCGCCGGTGTACGTGTGCACAAACTTGGAGTCGCCGTCCGAGGCAGGGGGAATACGTTGCAACTGCCGGTACTGACTGCCAGACCAAGGCGCACCACTGTCGTTCTCCAGTGCGTGCGTCACGTCGAATGCGAAGCTGTCACGCATGAATCGGTAGGTCTTGGTGACGGTTATGCCGTCCTCGGACGACAGGTCAGCGGAACCAGCAACTCGTCCTGGCCTTCGGCGAGGCGATATTCTGTCTGCGGGGTGTGATAGACCGCATGATGGTTGGGCGCCGGCGCATCGCCTGTGCTTACCAGACCGGACTGGGCGACGAAGAAATCACTGCTGATGTCGTTCAGCAAGGTGAAGGGTGTGTTGGGCTCATTGATGGCCACCGGGTAATCGCGCAGCCTGGCAATCCGGAGATCTCCCCCGACCGTGCTGATCTCAGCCTCGAATTGATCCGTCGTGACCCTGATCCGTTCGCCCTCGCTGCTCTGAAGGACCGGTCCAGGCGCTGTGCCCGTGACGGGCGGAACATCCTGGGTCGGCGGAGGGGCGGGTGCGTCACCGGGCACGGCGGGGGCCACGCCGGTCGTGGTGGACGTGGAGGTCTCTGCCACCGGTGGTCGGTTGAGAGCGGATTGTTCCTCGATCCAGGTCTGCCAGATCAGGAAAAGAACGAATAGGAGCGCGATCCCGAGAAAAATGCGCTGGTTGTCCATACGTTACACGTATCCGCCTAGTGGGTGCCTGACCGTCGTCGCACTGTGCGACGGTCCGGTTGGCGCCCGTGTATCAGTCGTGGACCGGAGCTCGCCGATGCTTGGCAATCCGGGACCAATGCCGTTCCAGGGATCGGGTCAGCTCGGTTCGGCTCCGAGCCGCCGCAGCGGGCTTTCCAATCACCACCAGATCAAGTTGGCCGAGCTGATCCTGATGCTGACGAAAGCTCTCACGCACCATCCGTTTTATTCGATTACGCACCACAGCTCGTGGCGATACTTTCCTGGACACGGCCAGCCCCAGACGTGCCCAGCCCAAATCATTGGAGCGGCTCAGGATGGTAAAATCTTGATCCGCGCTACGCTGGGCGCGCTTGAACACGCGCCCGAAGTCGTCGCTACTGAGCAGCCTTGCCTGGCGGGGAAACGGTCCACGAGCGCTGCCGCAATATCGACTCAAACGCTGAGACGTGCGCGTCCCTTAGCTCGACGAGCGGCCAGCACAGCCCGCCCACCTTTGGTGCTCATGCGGGCCCGAAAGCCGTGAGTGCGCTTACGACGAAGATTACTGGGCTGGTAAGTACGTTTCATGACCGGTTTCCATGATGTGCTGATCGTCGGGCCAAATGGGGCTCCGAGAAACGGCGGACTGTACTGCCTGGGAAATCAAAGTGTCAAGGTGAAATACCGCGGCGCCAACTGTGGATAACTCTTTCAGCAGGCGCTAGACTCGCCTTCCTTTTCGTCGCTCGGCAAGGCGTGCCATGCAGGTGCGCGGGGATTGATGCGCGTGCAGGATTCGTCTTGGAAGAGCTGTCTGGCCAGACTTGAGCATGAGCTCACCGAGAAAGAGCTCAATACCTGGATCCGCCCACTCCAGGTCCAGGAAGCGGCCGACCAGGTCCGCTTGCTTGCACCCAACCGGTTTGTCCTGGATTGGGTTCGTGAGCATCATCTGGGGCGAATTCGTCAGATCTATCAGGAGGTCCAGGACGGGACATCTATCCCGGTGGTCCTGGAGATCGGCACCCAACCTGTGAAGGTGGTAAGCCCGGGACCGGGCGTCGTGCCGAGCAAACCCAAAGCACCGCAACACAGCGGCAGAGATCTGCCCGAACCTCGGAACGCCTTGCTAAACGCTGGCAACCTTGAGCCTGACTACACTTTCGATGCGTTCATCGTGGGCAAGTCAAACCAACTGGCCTCTGCAGCAGCCCGGCAGGTGGCGCAGAACCCTGGAAAGACCTACAACCCTCTGTTTATTTACGGGGGCACCGGGTTGGGAAAAACGCATTTGATGCACGCCCTGGGCAACCTGCTTCGGGTTTACCATCCCGAGGCACGGGTGGCCTACCTTCATTCCGAGCGGTTTATCGGCGATATGGTCCGCGCTCTGCAACATGGCGCGATGAACGAGTTCAAACGCCATTATCGATCCCTGGACGCTTTGTTGATCGATGATATTCAGTTCTTTGCCGGCAAAGAGCGATCGCAGGAGGAGTTCTTCCACACGTTTAATGCCCTGTTGGAAGGGCGTCAACAGGTGATTCTGTCCTGCGACCGCTTCCCAAAAGAAGTGCAGGGCCTGGAGGACCGGCTCAAGTCCCGTTTTGGCTGGGGCCTGACCGTGGCCGTCGATCCGCCGGATATGGAAACCCGGGTAGCGATATTGATGAGCAAAGCCCAACAGCTGTTCGACACCAGCCTGTCGGACGAGGTGGCTTTCTTCATCGCCAAACGCATTCGCTCCAATGTGCGCGAACTGGAGGGCGCCCTGAGGCGAGTGATGGCGAATGCGGATCTCACAGGGCGTGCCATTACCGTCGATTTCGTGCGCGAGGCCCTCCACGACCTGCTGTCACTGCAAGAAAAACTGGTGACGATGGAGAACATCCAGAAAACGGTGGCCGATTACTACAACATTCGGGTGTCGGATCTGCATTCGAGCCGGCGCAGCCGCTCAATCACTCGACCTCGCCAGATGGCGATGGCCTTGTCGAAAGAACTCACCAGCCATAGTCTGCCCGAAATCGGAGCCGCTTTCGGGGGTCGAGACCACACAACGGTGATCCACGCGGTGCGCAAAGTGGCGGAGCTAAAAGAGGCCGATGCTCGTTTGAGAGACGATTACGCAAATCTACTGAGAATGCTGTGCAGTTAGTGTGGATAAGGTGTGCGGGAAAAGAAGCTGTGAATAAGTCGCTTGGTTGTCCACACCTTTCCAACAGGCTCAAGCCATTGAGTGAACAGGTCTACCCACAGTCGTCAATAAGATTCAAGCCAATGAACCGTAAGAGATTAGCTCTTCGAATTTTGACTTACCCACAGTTTTTGGTAGGGCTAATAACTACTATAAGTTCTTATATATATTTATTTATGAAGATAAAGATTACGGAGAGGCGCGCATGAAACTACACTTGCGCCGAGACGCCTTGTTGAAGCCGCTTCAACAGGTCATAGGGGTCGTGGAACGCAGACAGACGTTACCCATTTTGGGTCACATCCTGCTCAAAGCGGAGTCCGACAAACTGGTTCTGACCGCAACTGATCTCGAGGTCGAACTCGTCGCCACCGCCACGCTGGACGTGGAACCGGACCCTGCTACGGGAAAACGGGACGAGGTGTCCGAACCCGGCATCATCACCCTGCCTGCCCGAAAGTTGCTGGACATCGTCCGCAGTCTGTCTGACACCAGTGATCTTTCCCTGGAGCAGCGCGAATCGCAGGTGGTGCTGCGCTCGGGAAAGGGCCGGTTTACCCTGGCGCCTCTGGCGGCCGAGGATTTCCCTTCGTTGGAGGAGGAGATCGAGTTTACGAGCCAGTTTTCGATCAGCCAGCACGCGCTCAAAGGTTTGCTGGAACGCACCCATTTCGCGATGGCACAGCAGGACGTGCGCTACTACCTGAATGGGCTTTACATCGAAACCACAGGCCAAAAAATCGACGCCGTGGCTACCGACGGCCATCGTTTGGCGAAATGTGAGCTGAAGGACTTGGGTCAGGAAACAAGTCGCTGCCAGGTCATCGTACCGCGCAAAGGCGTTCAGGAACTGCTGCGTCTAGTGGACGACTCTCAATCAGAGCTGTTGCTTCAGCTTGGAACCAACCACGTGCGGGTCAGTGGATCGGATTTCAGGTTCACGTCGCGCTTGATCGATGGTCGATTTCCCGACTACAAACGGGTAATCCCGACCCAAAGCGGTCACACCGTGTCGGTGAGCAGGCAGTTGCTCAGAGAGGCCCTGAGCCGCACGGCCATCCTGTCGAACGAAAAGTACAGGGGTGTACGGATACGTCTCACATCGGGTCGGCTCGAAATGTTGGCTCACAATCCCGAGAACGAGGAAGCCGAGGAACATTTGGAGATCGAGTATGAGGGCGACCCGATTGAAATTGGGTTCAATGTGAGCTACCTGCTTGATGCCCTGGCCGCCATTTCCGGCGACACGGCTGAGTTGCACTTGATTGATCCGAACAGCAGTTGTTTGTTGACCGACGCCGCGGACGATTCCTGTCAGTACGTGATCATGCCCATGAGGCTCTGACGCTGCCCGAAGACAGACATTGCCTTCCCGGGGCAGTTGAACGATCTGGATCACCGACTTCGGGTGCTTGCCTGCCATGACGCTTCAGGTTCTGGAAGTACGCGATTTTCGTAACATTGCACAGGCTCGACTGGATGCTTCTGCTGGCATCAACCTCATATTCGGCGCCAATGCTGCCGGTAAGACCAGTGTCTTGGAGGCGATCTACCATCTGGGTCGTGCGCGCTCGTTTCGGACCGGTAACCCGCGGGAGTTGATTCGGAGCGGTTGTCCACATCTGCAGGTCTATGGTTCGGTGATGGGTGAATGTGGTTATGTTCAGCCGGTAGGCGTGCAACGCAGCAGCCGCGATCTGACCCTGCGCATTGCGGGCGAAGCAGCAAGAGGGTTGGCGGAACTGGCCCGGGCCGTTCCGGTGTTGCTCTTGAACAGTCACACTCATGGTCTGGTGGATGCCGGACCGCAACAACGCCGACGGTTCCTGGATTGGGGCGTATTTCAGATGGAACCGGAGTTCCTGCCCCTTTGGCGCCGTTATCGGCGGGCATTGAGTAACCGAAACGCCGCGCTGCGCCAAGGACAATCCAACGCACTGATATCCGCCTGGACAGCGGAACTGATGGATGTTGGCGAGCGGATTGATGCGCTTCGAAGTCGATTCGTTTCCGTTCTGGGAGAGGTGCTTGAGCCGCTTGCCAGTCAACTGTTGCCGGAACAGATCATCAAGCTGGGTTATCGCCGGGGATGGTCGCAAACAGACCCTTTGGGCGTAGCGCTGGAAGCGGCCTTGAGTCAGGATCGCCGGGTGGGGTATACGCGCCACGGTCCACACGCAGCCGATCTGGGGATTCAGTGCGATGGTGTGCGGGCCGCCTCTCGGGTTTCGAGAGGGCAACAAAAGGCACTGGTTGCTGCTCTTGTGTGCGCCCAGGCAAGCCTGTACCGCCGACATCGAGGCCGGGATTGTGTGCTTCTTGTGGACGATCTACCCGCGGAACTGGATGGTGAGCGACGCGCCCGGCTGACCCGGGCGCTGGTTGAGCTGCCAGTGCAGATTTTTGTCACTTCGATCGAGCAGAGAGACGTTGGAATCGAAGGCTGGACCGATCCCGGCGTGTTTGAAATAGACGCCGGAAAAGTGCGTAAAGTGGTATACTAGTATGTCGTTCTGAACTCGGAAAATACCGGATGAGTCAACAACCTGCCTACGATTCCACCAACATCAAAGTGCTCAAAGGCCTGGATGCTGTCCGCAAGCGTCCGGGTATGTACATTGGTGACACGGACGACGGCACCGGTTTGCATCACATGGTGTTCGAAGCGGTGGACAACGCCATAGACGAGGCGTTGGCCGGTTACTGCACCGAGGTGCGGGTGGTCTTGCATACCGACGGTTCCGTCTCGGTGATAGACAATGGGCGTGGTATCCCGGTCGATATACACCATGACGAGGGACGTTCGGCGGCGGAAGTGATCATGACCGTGCTCCATGCCGGCGGTAAGTTCGATGCCAACTCGTACAAAGTATCCGGCGGTCTACACGGGGTGGGTGTGTCGGTGGTCAACGCGCTGTCCGAGACCCTGGAACTCATCATCAGGCGGGATGGAAAGGTCCACACACAGCAGTATCGGAACGGTGAGCCTCTAGCACCTCTCAGAGCAGTGGGTGACAGCGAGTTCACCGGTACCGAGGTTCGCTTCAAGCCCAGTGATCAGGTTTTCGGAGACACGGAGTTTCACTACGAGATCCTGGCCAAGCGTCTGCGGGAGCTTTCATTCCTCAATTCTGGTGTTCGGATCGCCCTGGCTGATGAGCGCTCGGGTCGCGAGGACGTGTTTGAGTACAAGGGCGGCATTGGCGCGTTCGTAGGCCATCTCAATCGCAAGAAGACGCCGTTACACGATTCGGTGTTTCATTTCATGGCCGATCGGGATGGCTTGACCATCGAAGTGGCGATGCAGTGGAATGACTCATACCAAGAGAATATATTCTGTTTTACCAATAACATACCTCAGAAAGACGGTGGTACTCACCTGGCCGGGTTTCGCAGCGCCTTGACCCGCACTCTGAACCAATACATGGAACGCGAAGGCCTGCTCAAGAAAGCCAAGGTGGCCACGTCAGGTGACGATGCCAGGGAAGGATTGACAGCGGTGCTGTCGATCAAGATGCCGGATCCGAAGTTCTCCTCACAGACCAAGGACAAGCTGGTTTCATCGGAAGCCAAAGGCATTGTCGAATCCTCCATGGCCGAACACTTCAACGATTTTTTGTTGGAGAACCCGGGCCAGGCGAAGGCCATTACTGCCAAAATCGTCGACGCCGCGCGTGCCCGTGAGGCGGCGCGTCGCGCACGGGAGATGACTCGGCGCAAGGGCGCGCTGGACGTGGCTGGGCTACCCGGTAAGTTAGCGGATTGTCAGGAAAAGGATCCGCGGGACTCGGAGCTGTTTCTGGTTGAGGGTGACTCTGCGGGCGGGTCCGCTAAACAGGGTCGGGACCGGCGAAGCCAGGCTATTTTGCCGCTGAAAGGCAAAATATTGAATGTTGAGAAGGCGCGGTTCGACAAGATGCTCGCGTCAGCTGAGGTGGGTACGCTTATCACCGCCCTGGGTTGCGGCATTGGTCGGGAGGAGTTCAATCCGGAGAAGCTGCGTTATCACCGGATCATTATCATGACTGATGCGGATGTGGACGGAGCTCACATCCGAACGTTGTTGCTGACCTTTTTCTTTCGCGAAATGAGGGAGCTGGTTGAAAGAGGGCATATCTATATATCGCAACCCCCCTTATACAAGGTCAAGAAAGGGAAGCAGGAGCATTATGTTAAGGACGACGGTGAATTGAATGCATACCTGCTGCAACAGGCCATAGACCGCGCGGCGTTGCATGTGGCAGAGGATGCCCCGCCCATGTCGGGCATGGGGCTGGAGACCCTGGCCCGAGAGTACATGGCCATATTGGATGTAGTACGGCGTCTGGGTCGGCGGTATGACGCCACCATGCTGGAACAGATGCTTTATCATCCGACCTTGGACGCCGCGCAATTGACTGACAGCGCGCAGATGGAGCACTGGGCCACGGGTCTGGTTCAGGGACTGAATACCCATGATGAGGCGGTTCGGTACAGCACCCGGATACTGCCCGGATCGGACGAGCGGCATGACATCATGGTGGAGGTCTATCGTCATGGTGTGCCCACCGAGGTTCGGTTCCGCGGTGAGTTTTTCAGTTCCGTGGAATATCGTCTCATGCGTGAACTGGGTGAGAAGTTGGGCGGATTGATCGGCACCGGCGCTTGGGTACAGCGGGGTGAACGCCGTCAGCCCGTCTCAAGCTTCAAGGAAGCCATCGAATGGCTACTCAATGAGGCGAGACGAGGTCAGGCGATTCAACGCTATAAAGGTTTAGGGGAAATGAATCCAGATCAGCTCTGGGACACGACCATGAACCCCGAAACCCGGCGACTTCTGCAGGTAAAAATCGAAGACGCGATTGCTTCAGATGAGATTTTCACAACCCTTATGGGGGATCAGGTTGAGCCCCGACGGGATTTCATCGAGAGCAATGCCTTGTCTGCCAGCAATATCGACATCTGACGCCTGCGATGGGGTAACAACGCGCCTGCTCAAACAGGCGCTTGGACCGATGGTCTGCATGATCGTGACTGGGTCAGGAGCAAACAGAGTCCGCAAACTTGCTACTTGCCATGCAATTGTGTGGCGGTGATCCCGGTCAGACGTTCAGTTGTTTCCTCGATCCAGGATTCAGTCATTTCCCTCAGCGCTTCCGCATCGTATGACGAAGGATCGATGGGCGTGCCAATCACCAGCCGGATCGTGCCGGATTTTTTAAGAAATGAACGGCGGGCCCAGAATTGACCTGCATTGTGGGCAATCGGCACCAGTGGTGCTCCGGATTCCTTGGCCAATAGAATGGCCCCCATGCCATAGCGTCTGCGCTTGCCTACGGGGACCCGGGTGCCCTCCGGGAAGATGCAGATAGAGCACCCCTTATTTAGTTTTTCCGTGCCCTGCTCCAGCACCTGCGCCATCGCAGATCGGCCGGCGCTGCGATCAATGGCGATGGGTCGCACCACCGCCAGGCCCCAGCCGAAAAAGGGAACCCAGAGAAGCTCCTTTTTGACGACATAGAGTAAGGGCTCGAACAGGGTGGTGAGAAACAGTGTTTCCCATGTTGAGCTGTGCTTTGGAACAACCACCGCTGTACGCTTCGGAAGGTTCTCGCGCCCTTCCACCTCTGCATGTACGCCACAGGTGATCTCCAGCCACCATACTACGAAGGCGCACCATCTGCTGACGAACCGGTACCGGGTCAGGTGGGGCAAGGGAAAGGTCAGTACGCACAGCGGCGCCCAAATTACGGTGGCCAGGATCATTCCAATCGAGAACACTGTGGCGCGCAGGAAAGCCAGACCGGGTAAGTGCATCAATCGTTCTCGCCGTCGGATTTCAAGAACGCGTCCACAAAGTGCGCGAGGTCATCGTATACACTGACATCACCCAAGTTGACCCTGGACTCGACCAGTGTGCGTGCTCCCTTTCCGGTGCGAACCAATACTGGCCGTGCACCAATTGTTTGGGCTGCGACGATATCGCGGGGCGCATCGCCTACCACGATGGAATCCGCGGGGTCTGTAGCCAGTCGTTGTCCTATTTCGATCAGCATACCTGGATTGGGTTTTCGGCATGGCGCATCATCACTGGCATGGGGGCAGAATACCAATAGGTCGATCTGCCCGCCCTCCTCCCGCAACCGGGTGAGCATCTTATTGTGTATCCGGTTGAGGGTTTCAAGATCGAACAGCCCCCGTGCTAACCCAGACTGGTTGGTTGCGACGGCAATCCGATGGCCTGCTTGATGCAGTCGTGCCATGGCCTCCAGGCTTCCGGGTATGGCTTGCCATTGCTCCGGCGACCTGATGTATTGATCTGAATCGCAATTGATAACGCCGTCCCGATCAAGAATGATTAACCGGCTATTCATTGTCACAACACCCGCGGATCAGGGTGTTTCACGTGAAACATATCATATTGTTTTATTGAGCCCGTGGTTACGTTTGGGTTAATGCTGTAAACGCGAAAAATCGGCGACGCGGAGAAAAAGCCCCTCAAGGCGCTGGAGCAAGGCCAGACGGTTGCGACGAAGCGCAGGGTCGTCAACCATGACCATGACTTCGTCAAAGAAGGTATCCACCGCGGGACGCAATGGAGCCAGCCGGATCAGCGCAGCCGCGTAATCCCCAGCACCCATGAGAGGTTCAACCTGTGCAGACCGCTCGGCGATTGCGGTGGCCAGCGCCTGTTCGGCCTCAGTTACCAGAAGGCCGGCCTCAATGTGCTCCGGCACCGTATCGGGTGCTTTCCGCAAAATATTCCGAATCCGCTTGTTCGCGGCTTCCAGGCTCTCTGCCTCGTCGAGTTTTCGAAAACTCGCAACGGCCCTGAGACGGCGGTCAAAATCCATCGGCAGGGTCGGCCGCCGGGCCCGCACGGCTTCAAACTCGTCGCTCCGGAAGCCTTGCTCGGCGTAGTACGGCTGAAGTCGATCAAAGGCGAATTCAAACAGCTCGTCGGGATCCGCCCTGGTTCGGACGGCTTGGGGCAGCAATGCCGTCGCCTGGGTAATCAAGGCGTGCAGATCGAGTGGCAAGGCCCGTTCCACCAGGATCCGCATGACCGCCAACGCGGCGCGGCGCAAAGCAAAAGGGTCTTTGGTTCCGGTGGGATGTTTGCCGACAGCGAAAATACCGACCAAGGTATCGATACGATCCGCCAGGGCCACGGTGATACCCGTTTCGGTCCTGGGTAGGGTGCCACCCCCGAACCGGGGCAGATACTGTTCTTCTATTCCCTCGGCGACCCCCTCGGCTTCACCGTCGTGCCGGGCATAGTAACCGCCCATCACGCCCTGAAGTTCGGGGAACTCATAGACCATCTGAGTGACCAGATCGCACTTGGCGAGTTCGGCGGTACGACGACAGCTGTCAGGCTCGTAACCGAGAGCGCCGCCTATCGAACCCGCCAGATCGATCATGCGCATGGTCTTGTCGTGCAGCGTTCCGAGTTCCTTTTCGAAGGTTACGGCCCGGAGATCGTCGAGGCGGTCACCCAGTCTTCGTTTTCGATCCTGATTCCAGAAGAACTCGGCATCCGCGAAACGCGGTTTTATGACCCGCTCGTTGCCCCGGGATACGACCTCTGGATCAGCGCTATCAATGTTGCTTACGGTGATAAAACTGGGCAAGAGCTGGCCCCGTGCATCGCGCACGGGGAAGTACTTCTGATTGCCCTGCATAGTAGAGACGAGCGCCTCATGGGGTATTGCCAAGAACCCGGGATCAAACCTGCCGGTCACCGCAATCGGCCACTCAACCAGCGCTGTGACTTCATCCAGTAACTGCGGGTCGAGGTCAGGCTCGCCTCCACACGCTTTTGCCGCCTCGGTGACCTGCCCTCGAATGGCCTCCCGGCGCGCCGAAAAATCTGGAATCACCATACCCTGTGTCTCAAGCAACGACTCGTAGCCATCGGGCTCAGGGATGTTCAGTGGACCCGGATGGTGAAACCGATGACCATAGGTATCGCGGCCCGTGATTTGCCCGAGAACTTCCGTTTCAATGACCTGTTCGCCATACAGCAATACAACCCAGTGTACGGGGCGGACAAACTGCTCTTCGCCCGCGCCCCAACGCATGGGTTTTGGAATGGGCAGCGCCTCCAAGGCCTGCCTGATTAAGTCCGGTAGCAGATCAGCCGTGTCCTTGCCCGGTTCCTGTGAGGTGTAGGAAAGCCAGGACCCTTTTTCGCTGTTGAGGGTTTCGAGCAGTTCCACCGATACGCCGCAAGAACGGGCGAAACCCTGAGCCGCCGCTGTCGGATTGCCTTCGTCATCGAAAGACGCTGAAACAGCCGGCCCACGGCGTTGATGTTGGCGGTCGGGTTGACGGCGTGCGACGCCCGTCACCAGGACCCCCAGTCGACGAGGGGACGCGAATGAGCGACTGGACAAGGATGTCAGCTCATTCGTGGTCAAGCGACTTACGAGCTCTTGCTCCAGTGCGGTGCCGAGTCCAAGCAAAGAGGTGGGGGGCAACTCCTCCGTGCCTATCTCAATGAGCAGGTCCCTGGATTCAGCCATGGGTGCCGCTCCTCTCCTCGGCCGGTCGGCACAGCGGATATCCCAGTTCCTCGCGAACTCGACAATACGCTTCCGCCACCGCGCGGCTGAGGGTACGCACCCGAAGAATGTAACGTTGGCGTTCCGTTACAGACAGGGCGCCGCGTGCGTCCAGCAGATTGAAGGTATGTGAGGCCTTGAGCACATACTCGTATGCAGGCAAGGGTAGGCCGGCACTGATGGATGTCTGAGACTCCTGCTCGCAGGCGTCGAACCAGTCAAACAGCATTTGCGTGTTGGCCAACTCAAAGTTGTAGCGCGACATCTCCACTTCGTTTTGATGAAATACATCGCCATAGGTAATCGTTCCTGCTGGACCTTGGGTCCAAATCAGGTCATAGACGCTCTCCACGCTCTGAAGATACATGGCGATACGTTCAAGCCCGTACGCGATCTCGCCGGTGACGGGTCGGCAATCAAGGCCGCCGACCTGTTGAAAATAGGTGAACTGGGTGATCTCCATCCCGTTTAGCCATACCTCCCACCCCAGACCCCATGCGCCTAATGTGGGCGACTCCCAGTTGTCTTCGACAAAGCGGATGTCGTGTGTCAATGGATCCAGACCCAGAGCCCGCAGTGACGCCAGATACCGCATCTGAATATCCATAGGTGATGGCTTCATGACCACCTGGAACTGGTAGTAGTGCTGAAGGCGATTTGGATTCTCACCGTAGCGGCCGTCGGTGGGTCGCCTCGAGGGCTGGACATAGGCTGCGTTCCAGGGTTCAGGGCCCAAGGCACGCAGCGTTGTGGCGGGATGGTTGGTGCCGGCGCCCACCTCCATATCCAAGGGTTGCAGAATGACGCACCCCTGATCCGCCCAGTAGCTCTGCAGGGCCAGTATCAGGCCTTGAAAGGTTTTGACGCTGGGATCATGTTCGGTCGGCGTCGCGCTGGTTGGGCTCAAAGTCGCGTCCTCATTCGGGTTCGATGCCTGCGAAGGCGGCGTAGTATACCCTGCTACCATGTTGATGGATGAATACCCAAGTGGCCAACGGTCAGCACGCCGCAGCGATGTCGCTATGTTCCACGTGGAACATACTTGTACCGAATGGGTGCCCTGCTAGACTTTCCATGGCGGTTCTCAGCCTAGCTGAGCCACCGGACAGGGACAGGCTCCACAATAACGAGGTATCGGACGCAATCATTGGCGACCGCACCTCGCAGGCATGCTGCAACTCTGAAGCAAAGGATCGACATACCATGGCCATACCCGTTTCGGAGTTGAAAGGCATCGGCTCCTCCCTGGTACAGAAGCTAGAACGCAAAGGCATTGTGGACAGCGACCACCTGCTGGACGCGGCCAAGTCGCCGGCGGAGCGCGCCAACCTTGCAGACAAGGTGGGTGTGGAATCGCGTGCCATACTCGAACTCGCCAATCGGGCTGACCTATCCCGTGTCAACGGGGTTGCCGGTGTCTATTCGGACATGCTTGAGCATGCCGGCGTCGATACGGTAAAAGAGTTGGCGACCCGTCGGCCCGAGAACCTGCAAGGGAAAATAGAGGAGGTCAATTCCGCCCATCAGCTTTCTGATCGTACCCCGACCCTGGCCATGGTCGAGGATTGGGTGGATCAGGCGAAAACCTTGCCAAAGTTACTCACCTACTGACGGCGGTACCCGGGCCAATATAATCTGCCTGCCGGCTCATCCGCTTGCGCGGACCACAGGCGGCGCGTTCCGGCAGCCCGGCTCAACCACCAACACGCGCGCTACCCGAGCTGACACTGGGCGGCTGCAACATGCCGTCAATCCACGGAGTCTCAAGGAGATGCCCATGCTGGACTCGCTGTTGATTGGAAAGGGTGCTCGGCACGTGGGCCTGTTGCCAGCCATGGCCAATCGTCACGGGCTGATCGCCGGTGCCACCGGCACCGGAAAGACGATCACCCTCCAGGTCCTGGCCGAGCAGTTCAGCCGCATCGGCGTACCCGTGTTCATGGCCGATATCAAAGGGGACCTGACCGGCATCACCCAAGCCGGTAAACCCAACCCACGCATCGCAGAGCGCGTGAAGACCATCGGCATCGACGATTTCGCTTTCGACGCCTTTCCAGCGATGCTCTGGGACGTATTCGGTGAACAGGGGCACCCCGTAAGGACCACCATCACTGAGATGGGTCCGCTCTTGCTGAGTCGCCTGCTCAACCTGAACGACACCCAAGAGGGCATTCTTTCCCTGGTGTTTCGCGTGGCCGACGAACACGGCTGGCTGCTGCTGGACATCAAGGACTTGAGACAGATGCTCAAGTATGTGGCGGATCATGCGGCCGAGCTGCGAACGCTTTACGGAAACGTCTCGTCGGCCAGTGTGGGAGCCATTCAGCGACGCCTGCTTACACTGGAGGATCAGGGAGGCGACCGGCTGTTTGGCGAGCCGGCGCTCAATCTTGAGGACTTGATGAAGACCGACTCGCAGGGCCGGGGCGTGGTCAGTATCCTGGCGGCAGACCAACTTATGGCGTCACCGCAACTTTATGCGAGCTTCTTGTTGTGGTTGCTGTCCGAGCTGTTCGAGCGCCTTCCGGAAACCGGTGATCGCGATAGGCCGAAGCTGGTGCTGTTTTTCGACGAAGCGCACATCCTGTTCGACGACGCCCCCGCCATCTTGCTCGACAAGATCGAGCACGTCATACGTTTGATCCGTTCCAAATCCGTCGGTGTCTACTTTGTCACCCAGAATCCACTGGACATACCCGATGCCGTTCTGGCTCAGCTTGGTAACCGGGTACAACATGCTCTGCGGGCGTTCACGCCTAGGGACCAGAAGGCGGTGAAGGCAGCTGCACAGACGTTTCGTGTAAACCCCGAGCTGGATACGGAGGCTGCCATAACCCAGTTGGGCGTTGGTGAAGCCCTGGTATCCACCTTGGACGCCAAAGGACGGCCGTCGGTGGTTGAGCGGGCACTTATTGCGCCCCCGCGCAGCCAGATCGGCCCAATCGACGCGGGCAAGCGCAGACTGTTGGTGCAAGCATCGCCCGTGTACGGACACTACGAGACTTCGGTCGATCGGGAGTCGGCTTACGAGATTTTGCAGCGCCGTGCGCAACAGGCGGCGGCGGCCGAGGAAATCTTTCAGGGCCAATCGACATCGTCCAAGCCTGTACGGGGTAAGCGAAGCCAAACGCCGGTGGAGGCCATGATCACCAGCGCGGCCCGATCCATGGGCACCCAGCTTGGTCGAGGCTTGATTCGGGGCGTTCTCGGATCATTGTTTGGAGGCCGACGGTGAGCAGTGGTTGCAGGTGTCGGTACCCGGCGCCCACGGGTTTCACAAGGAGTGCGCCGTGAACCCGGCTGAGCGGACACAGTTGTCGCAGCGCGTGACCCTGGTTGGCGCGGTCGTCAATGCATTTTTGGCCCTTCTCAAGGTGATCGTTGGTTGGCTGGCTCAGTCACACGCCTTGGTTGCAGACGGAATTCACTCACTTTCGGATCTGTTGAGCGATGTGATGGTGTATTTGGCCGCCAGCCATGGAGGACGGGCGGCCGATGACTCACATCCCTATGGTCACGCGCGCATCGAAACCGCCGTCACGGTTGCCCTGGGCGTCTTTTTGATCGTCGTTGCAGCCGGCATAGCCTACGATGCCAGTCGGCGGCTGCTGACGCCGGAAATGCTGCTCCATCCCGGTGCCTGGGCCCTGGCTGCAGCGTTTGTATCCGTCATTGCGAACGAGGGACTGTATCAGTACACCATGGCGGCTGCCCGTAGAGCGAACTCGAACCTGCTGCGCGCAAACGCTTGGCATCACCGTACCGACTCGTTTTCGTCCATTGTCGTTTTGGTGGGTTTGTGTGGTGTGATGTTTGGTCTGGATTACCTGGATGCCATCGCGTCCATTGTAGTCGCCGTAATGATTGCCAAAATCGGTTGGGACATGGTGTGGACCAGTCTGCAGGAACTGATTGATACGGCCTTGGATCAGGATCGGGTTGACGCGATACGGGCGTCGATTCTGACGGTGCACGGTGTGCAGAGCGTGCACATGCTGAGAACTCGCCAGATGGCTGGTGACGCGCTGGTGGATGTCCATGTGCAGGTCGACCCGCGTCTCAGCGTGTCAGAGGGCCATCAGGTGAGTGAACTGGTGCGAAAACGGTTGCTGAAGGACGTGGATGAGGTCACCGACGTGACGGTGCACATCGATCCTGAAGACGATGAGGATGGCGCCCTCACGCTTGCTTTGCCCCTGCGAGACAAGATTCTGCCGCAGCTCCAGACCGAGTGGGCCCCATTGCTCGACATCGATCGTATTCAGGAAGTGACTTTGCACTACCTGAAGGGCCGGCTGGCGGTTGATCTTGTGCTTCCACGCGCCCTGATGCCACCCGCCCAAGAGATCGATGCATTTCACGCCGAGCTCTCGTCGCGTGCGCAGTCGGTGACCGGCGTAGACAAAGTTCGCGTTCTCTACCAGTAGCTGCACCAAAAAGGTGCGATCGCACAACATGCTGCCTTTTTCCGGTGCGTTGACCCATGGAAAATGTCCGATTTCGGCCAAAAAACCGGTGGCATGGTCGATGCAAAGCGGCTCCCGCACCACACATTGAGGCGCCAGCGAATCGCGCCTGACTGATTTCTTTTTACTGTTTCCGGAGGAAGCCAATGTCCGCAGCCGACGTTCTCAAGATGATTGAGGAAAAGGGCGTCAAATTCGTCGATTACCGCTTCACGGATACGCGCGGCAAAGAGCAGCACGTGACCGTTCCCGTGAGCGAAATCGATGAGGACGTGTTCGAAATCGGCAAGATGTTCGATGGATCTTCCATCGCCGGATGGAAAGGCATCAACGAGTCGGACATGATTCTGATGCCGGATCCTGAGACTGCGGTCTTGGACCCTTTCTTCGAAGAACCCACCGTCAACATCACCTGCGATGTGATCGAACCCTCCACCATGGAAGGTTACAGCCGTGATCCCCGCTCCGTGGCCCGTCGCGCGGAAGCCTATTTAAAGTCGACCGGCGTTGGCGACACGGCCTACTTCGGCCCGGAAAACGAGTTCTTTGTGCTGGATGACGTCCGTTGGGGCACCAGCATGAGCGGCTCATTCTACAAGGTGGATTCAGAGGAGGCCGGTTGGAACTCCGAACGCGTGTATGAAGATGGCAACGTGGGTCATCGGCCCGGGGTGAAAGGAGGCTATTTCCCGGTACCCCCCGTGGATTCCTTGCACGACATTCGAGCCGCCATGTGTCTGGCGATGGAGGAAATGAATCTTCGGGTTGAAGTTCACCACCATGAAGTGGCCACCGCCGGTCAGTGCGAAATCGGAGTCGGGTTCAACACGCTGGTGCGAAAGGCGGATGAGGTTCAGGTCCTGAAGTACTGCATCCAGAACGTCGCCCATAGCTACGGCAAGACCGCAACGTTCATGCCTAAACCCTTGGTTGGCGACAACGGTAACGGTATGCACGTGCACCAGTCCATCACCAAGGGCGGTGAGAATCTAATGGCCGGTGATCTATACGGCGGGCTGTCTGAGACGGCGCTTTACTACATCGGCGGTATCATCAAGCACGCCCGGGCCTTGAATGCCTTTGCCAATTCATCCACCAACAGCTACAAGCGCCTGGTGCCGGGATTCGAGGCCCCAGTCATGCTTGCCTATTCGGCCCGGAACCGGTCTGCGTCAATCCGCATTCCCTACGTAAGCAGCCCAAAGGCCAGGCGCATCGAGGTCCGGTTTCCGGACTCAACCGCGAATCCGTACCTGTGCTTTGCTTCGATGCTCATGGCCGGCCTGGACGGCATACAGAACAAAATCCACCCCGGTGACGCAATGGACAAGGATCTTTACGATCTGCCGCCGGAAGAGGAAAAGCAAATCCCTCAGGTCGCCTTCTCCTTCGATCAAGCCCTGGAAGCACTGGATGCCGACCGCGAGTTTCTCACTGCTGGAGGTGTTTTCGACGACGACCTGATCGATGCCTACATCGAACTCAAGATGGAGGAAGTCACTCGGCTGCGTATGACCACCCATCCGGTGGAGTTCGACATGTACTACAGCCTCTGACAGACCCCATCCACCGGGTAATGGCAGAAATCCCCCCCGGCCGCTGTCACCGGTCGGGGGGTTCTTGCGAATCTTGCCCTTGTCTGTACAGGATCGCTTGGGCTAACGTCTTGTCATGCGAATCCTTGTTCAGCTCAGTACCGCAATAGTCCTGTCAACTATTCTGCTGCCACAGGTCCTGGCGGCCAATTCGGTCTATCGCAGCGTCGATCAGAGCGGCAATGTGGTGTACTCCGACCAGCCCAGCAAGGGCGCCAAGCGAGTCACAATTCAGCCCAATACATCGACCTATACGCCCCCACCCACCCCAGTATTCAAGCTGGACCCACCGGCCGAACAAAAGGCCGAGGCTGAGAAGGCGGTCAAGTATGAAAGCATCCGCATCGTATCCCCCGCGCCCGAAGAGACCGTCCGGGACAACGAAGGCAATGTGAGTGTGGCGGTCGCGCTCACGCCGAAACTGGAGGAAGGTCACCAGTTGCGGCTGTTTCTCGACGGCAAGCCCAGCGTGACTCTGGACAAGTCCATCGGCACTTTGAGCGAAGTGGAACGCGGCGAGCATCGTGTCTTGGCTGAAGTTGCTGATGCCAAGGGCCAGGTTTTGGCCCGCAGCGATCCCGTGCTGTTCTTCATGAAACGCCATTCCGTGTTGCATCCCTCTCCTGTCAACGCCCCGGTCCCCACACCACTCCCGCAGTAGACCACGCGCCAGCTCGGCTCCACTCACACGGGCCGCGCGCTGGCGGTTTGCCCGACTCCGCACCATTCTCTGGATGCACTATGAATTCGCCCCCAATTTCGTGGCGCACCGAAATAGTGCGAAGATGGCGGACGTTTTAGCACGCTATGCTCTGTTTTGGGGCCCCGCACCCTGCAGAACCCAAGTCGAATTCTCGTAAGATATTGAATAAAAAGCTTTTTATTCAATCCCCGTCATGCTTGAGATGACTGGTTTGCTTCTTGCTCTCTGCCCCAACGATGGAACGTTCGATGCCAAGACTACTGCGCGGAGAGTATCCAAGACGGGTGGTGGAGAATCTCACCACCGCCATCGTGGTGCTCGACGACAGCATGCGCCTGGTGTTCATGAACCCGGCCGCCGAGATGCTCATGGGCGCGAGCCTCCGGCAATCGCTGGGGCTGGGCATTGCTGATCTGTTTGGCGACGGTAGTATCGTCGTCACCGGCCTGGCGGAGTGTCTGGCGAATCGTCACCCCTACACCGAGCGCGAGGTCCCTCTGCAGGTGCACGGAAGCCACCCGGTCACGGTCGACCTTACCGTCACCGCGCTGCAAGAGCCCGAGGTCCCGGACGAATTGCTGGTCGAGATGCGTCAGGTGGATCGGCGTATACGTATTGCCCGTGAGCAGAACCTGATTGCGCAATACAATGCCACCCGGGCGCTGGTCAGGGGGCTCGCCCATGAGGTGAAGAATCCTCTGGGTGGAATTCGGGGGGCAGCGCAACTGTTGGAGCAGGAGCTGGAAGAATCGGAACTGTGTGAATACACGACCATCGTAATACGTGAAGCGGACCGGTTGCGTAAATTGGTGGACCGCATGCTCGGCCCCAACGCCCTGCCCCGCCGGCGCGAGGTCAATATTCATGAGATTCTGGAACAGGTCCGCCAGTTGGTGCGGGCTGAGCAGGGTGAAGCCCTCGTTATCGAGCGTGACTACGATCCCAGCATCCCACCCCTGGCCGCCGATTCCGACCAGCTGACTCAGGCGATATTGAACATCGTGCAGAATGCGGCCCAGGCGATCGATGGCCGTGGGGTCATCACGTTGCGCACCCGGGTTCAGCGTCAGTACACCATTGGACCCGTTCGCCACAAGTTGGTGGCTCGGATCGAGGTTGAGGATAACGGCCCCGGGGTTGGGATCGAGATGGCGCAGCGCATCTTCCTGCCCATGGTGACCAGTCGCAGCGAGGGTACCGGCTTGGGATTGCCCATCGCACAGAATCTGGTTAATCAGCACCAAGGATTGATCGAATGCACAAGTCGCCCGGGGCGCACCACATTCACCATTCTTCTGCCGGTGGAGGACAGAGATGAGCAGGCAGAATAACGTTTGGATCGTCGACGACGACCAATCCATACGATGGGTACTGGAGCGGGCCTTGCAGCGCGCGGGCATGCGCGTTCGCGCATTTGACAACGGCCTTGCCGTCCAGCAGGCCCTGGTGCGCGGACGGCCGGACACCCTGGTAGCAGACATTCGCATGCCGGGCATGGACGGTCTGACCCTGTTGGAGTACGTGCGCAGCGACCGCCCCGATCTGCCGGTCATCATCATGACGGCCCACTCTGACTTGGACAGCGCCGTGGCCTCGTACCAAGGCGGCGCCTTTGAATACTTACCCAAACCCTTCGACGTCAACGAAGCAGTGGCGTTGGTGGACCGGGCCTGTGAAGTCGCTCGGGAGTCGGCCCCGGAGGAGACGACGGCGGAGGCTGTGCCAGAGATCATCGGTGAGGCCCCGGCAATGCAGGAGGTGTTCCGAGCCATCGGGCGCCTGTCGCGTTCCAACATCACGGTTCTGATCAACGGTGAGTCCGGTACCGGCAAAGAGCTGGTTGCACAGGCCCTGCATCGACACAGCCCGCGCTCGGATCAACCGTTTATCGCCTTGAATATGGCCGCAATCCCCAAGGACTTGCTTGAGTCCGAACTTTTCGGACATGAGCGTGGGGCTTTCACCGGTGCCCAAAGTATGCGCCAGGGGCGGTTTGAGCAAGCCCATGGGGGCACTTTGTTCCTGGACGAGATCGGCGACATGTCCGCGGAATTGCAAACACGTCTTTTGCGCGTGCTGGCCGAGGGTGAGTTCTACCGTGTGGGCGGACACACGCCGGTCGAAGTGGATGTGCGGGTGATCGCCGCGACCCACCAGAATCTGGAAGAGCGGGTCAGGCAAGGTCGTTTTCGGGAGGATCTCTATCACCGGCTGAATGTCATCCGGATCCACTTGCCGCCGCTGCGCAATCGTCGGGAGGACATTGCGTTGCTCATGCGGCATTTTCTGCAGCGTTCTGCTGTGGAGTTGGAGGTGGAACCCAAGACCTTGAATCCGGAGGTCGAGCGTTATCTTTCGCAAATGGAATGGCCGGGTAACGTCCGCCAACTGGAGAATCTGTGCCGCTGGCTGACGGTGATGGCCTCCGGCCGGGAAGTGCTTACACAGGACTTGCCCCAGGAGTTGCGCGAGCCGCCGGAGACTTCCCAATCCGACAGCGCTGATTGGGAAGTCTTCCTGGGTCGCTGGGCGGACCAGCATCTGGCCCGAGGCGAGAGCGCTATTCTCGATACCGCCACACCGGCGTTTGAGCGGGTATTGATACGGTCGGCCCTGAGCAAGACCGGTGGCCGACGCCAGGACGCCGCGCGTTTGCTGGGCTGGGGTCGCAACACTCTGACCCGCAAAATCAAAGAACTGGATATGGATGGGCCGATGGTCTGAGTGGAGCGCGCGATGCTGAACGTGGTTCTGTATGAGCCCGAAATTCCGCCCAACACCGGCAACATCATCCGTTTGTGCGCCAACATCGGCGCCCGTCTCCATTTGATTCATCCCTTGGGGTTTGAACTGGACGATGCCCGATTGCGTCGCGCTGGGCTGGACTACCATGAGTGGTCCGAGGTCCAGACCCACGATCATCTGGCCGCATTCCTGGCACATGCGCAACCACCACGATTGTTGGCTTACACCACCCGGGCCACCCGTCTCTACACCGATGTTGCCTATTCGCCGGGGGATGCCCTACTGTTCGGACCCGAAACCCGAGGGCTGCCGGACCAAGTGCTGTCTGGCATCGCGCCGGCGCATCAATTGCGCTTGCCCATGCAGCCGCAGGTGCGCAGCCTCAATCTGTCCAATGCGGTGGCGGTTGCCACGTACGAGGCCTGGCGGCAATGGGGTTTCCCCAACGGGGTTTGAGGTCCGAGCCCCAGGGAGCCCCTTATTTATTCTGGACGAAGCAGATTGGAGGGTGAAATGTGCAGATTCAAGGGCGTGCGGCAGATTACGGGTTATAGTTGTTCTATTGCCAAGATCTGCAACGATGAAGCTGTGCATTTCAGGCCCAAGATGCACGTTCATGAATCGGTCAGAGGCGCCCTGGGCGTCTGCGGGTTGAAATGTATGAAGCGAAATTATTCATTCGAGAACGATTAAATCAGGTATGGGCCGAGGCATAGCCGTCGCTATGTGACGAGGTCGCGATCGGGTGAGTTGGTCGCATACCGTTCCTTTTTACCGAACAGCGTTAAGTCCGCCCAAATTCGTTGCGTCTGCGCGGTAGATAATGAATGAGGCGAGGTGCTGTCCAGTTCGAGAACGATTTCGGGATGGTCCGAGAAGCATAGCCGCCGCTATGTGACCAGGAGGATCGCGGAATCGGGCTCGAAATGGCCTGCGTCGCAGACCGTTCCCTTTCTACCGCGCAGACTGCCTAGGAGAAGATCAAGGCCCCTATGGCGGCAGCGACTCTGGCTTCGGGTCTCGCGCAAGCAGCGTTTCCACTGCTTCTCGCGGCGAACGGGTACCGCTGACGACTCGATCGACCTGTTCTGTAATGGGCATGTCCACGCCGTGCTCATCGGCCAACCGCATGATTTCACGTGCGGTTGCGGCCCCCTCCACCACCTGGCCTATGGCAGACCGGGCCGTATCCAGATCTTGGCCTGCCCCGAGCGCCAGGCCGAATCGCCGGTTACGGGACTGGTTGTCGGTACAGGTCAGCACCAGGTCGCCCAGGCCGGCCAATCCCATGAAGGTCTCTGGCCGGCCGCCCACGGCGGAGCCGAGACGCACCATTTCCGCCAACCCCCGTGTTACCAGTGCGGCACGGGCGTTGGCGCCGAAGCCGAGTCCATCCGAGATACCAGCGGCGATCGCCAGCGGGTTCTTGACCGCGCCGCCCAGCTCCACCCCGACCACATCGCGGCTGGTATACGCCCGCATCGATCTGGCGTGGAGCAGATCCGCCACGGTTTCGGCAAAACCGGGCGTGTGAGACGCCACCGTCATCGCCGTCGGCAAATCGGCAGCCACCTCACGTGCAAAGCTTGGTCCCGAGACAATCGCGGTGGGGTGGTCGCCACCGATCACTTCAGCGGTGACCTGATGCAGAAATTGGCCAGTGCCGTGCTCCAGACCTTTGGTCGCCCACACCACGCCGGCGCCGGCCACCAAAAAGTCCTTTGCCTGGCTCAGGGTCACGCGATAGCTGTGGCTTGGTACGACCACCAGCAGCAGATCCGAGGCGGCCACACATTTGGCCAGTTCCGGGCAGATTGCAAGCCCGTCCGGGAAGCCTACGCCGGGCAGATATCTTTGGTTACAGCGTGCTTCTGCAAGCTGGGCGAGGTGAGCGGGGCGATGTCCCCAAAGCCGCACGCGATGGCCGTTCCGGGCCAGCAGCAATGCCAGCGCCGTGCCCCAGGAGCCGGCTCCCAGGACGCCAATGCTGACGCTATCCATTGGCCATCACTCCATTCGGGTCACAGTCTGTGCGTAGCTGGCACGAAAAAGGTGCACGAATGTGCTTGCTCAATGTTTGGCGGCGGCGGGCGCGTTGGCTTCGGCCTGCTGTTTCATCTGCTGCGCGTACAGCGTCTCAAAGTTCACAGGCGGCAGTAGATGCTGCGGAAAGCCGGCCTTCTGTACCAGGTCCGCCACCGCTTCCCGCGCAAACGGGAACAGAACGGACGGGCAGTGGATGCCCAGCAGCGGCCCCATCTGTTGTTCGGGAACGTCAATCAGGGTGAACAAGCCAGCCTGGTGGACCTCCACCAGATAGGCCGTTTCCTCACCCAGCTTTACGGTCAGGGTGGTGGTCAGGATCACCTCATAGAGACCTTCGCTCGCCTCCTTGGCCATAGTGTTGAGCTGCAGGCCAGCCTCGGGTTGCCACTGACGACCGTGGAACACAGTCGGTGAATTTGGGCACTCCAGTGAGACGTCACGAAGATAAATCTTCTGAATCTCAAAGCGAGGTTGCGGCTGCTCTCCGCCAACAGGGGTGTCTGCCATAAGCTTGTTTTCCTTGGCTCAGAGGTTTTGCTCAACCCAGGCCAGGAGCTGTGTCAGGTTGAGCGCACCTGACACCCGCGCGTGCTCCTGTCCCTGGCGAAAGAGAATCAGGGTGGGGATGCTGCGAATGCCAAAGCGCCCGCTGATTTCTGGATGGCGATCTGTTTCCAGTTTTGCGATTCGCAATCGCGGCTCCAGTTGATTGGCCGCCTGGTCCAGGACCGGTGCCATCATTTTGCACGGCCCACACCATTCTGCCCAGAAATCCACCAGGACGGGCAGTTCACCGCGCGTGAGGTGTTTGTCAAAGCTCTCGGCCGTGAGTTCCAGCGGACGGCCTTGAAACAATGCCGCTTTGCAGCGGCCGCACTTGCCTTCCAGCGCTGGCTTTTCCTGCGGCAGGCGATTGATGCTCTGGCATTGGGGGCAAACCGTCAGCATCAGTCCACCGCACCCGCGCTGGTGGCGGACCCTGCCAGCAACGGATCGAGCCCCAGAGTTCGATCCAGGGCAGACAGGTCGTCATAGCCGCCGATGGGCCGGTCGTTGATGATGATCTGCGGTACCGTGTGACCGCCGGTGCGCTGCTCCATTTCGCGCCAGAGTCCGGTGTCATGGTCCACATCGTGTACTTGGTACTCCACACCCTTGGTGTTGAGCAGTTGCCGGGCCCAGTTGCAGTAGGGGCAGTAGCGTGATGCGTAGATCTCGATTTTCGCCATGGCCGTGCCGTTTCAGTTTCGGGCAGCGATGTTACTTGCGGCCCTTGACCACGGGAAGGTTGGCACCCTCCCAGGCCTGGATTCCGCCGCTGAGATTGTTGACCTGCTCAAAGCCGTTCTTACTCAGGAGATTGCAAGCACCGCCGGAACGGGTGCCGGTGCGGCAGTAAACCACGATCGGCCTTGACCGATCCGATTCCAACTCGCTCAGTTTGTTCTTCACGCTGGAAAGGGGAATGTTGCGCGCGGAAGGCAGGTGTCCGTCACGAAATTCCGCCACCTCACGGACGTCCAACAAGACTGCATCCTGCTGGTTGTAGAGGTTGAGCGCGTCGTTTACCGATACCGTCTTGTAGCGGCGAAACACACGCATCAGCTCGGTTCCCGCCAACATGGCGATGATCACGCCGAGGAGTGCGAACAGCGTCCAGTTTCGCGTCGCGAAATCCAGGTATTGTTCCATTATGGGGTGATGGCCTACTGCGGAAGTAAAATGTGTCGTCGGTTGCCGGGTGCGGCGCCCCGATCCTGAATACGGTTCCTGTTACGGGTCGAGACATCCACCGGCCGATGCGGATGGTGTCTCCCTCGATCTCGAACCCCGAGTCCTCTACGCGGTGCAGAACACGTCGCGCATCATACTGATTAGGCGCAGCGTGCGCGAGTCACCGACGCGGTAGTAAACCCGGTTGGCATCTTTGCGGGAGACAAGGATACCTTTGTCCCGCAGGATTGCCAGGTGTTGTGAGATGTTGCTTTGCGAGGTTCCCACGTGCTGCACGATGTCCTGCACGCTTACCTCCCGATTGCCGAGGGTACAGAGTATCTTGAGGCGTAACGGGTGCGACATGGCTTTAAGGGATCGGGAGGCCCTTTCAATGTCGTCGTCCCGGGTGATCAGCAGGGTTTCTGCTTCACCGGAGCGATCGCCGAAGGGCCCGCAGGCGGCTATGTTCGACGG
The DNA here is from genome assembly GCA_963783675.1 of uncultured Gammaproteobacteria bacterium. Lineage (GTDB taxonomy): Bacteria > Pseudomonadota > Gammaproteobacteria > Competibacterales > JAHEDQ01 > JAHEDQ01. Next base: position 120,670 of record CAWAOU010000024.1, on the reverse strand, counting down.
GGGATTGGTACCCATTTCGCAAACCTTCGGAAACCGTTTATCACTATTACAGGATACAATAATATAGTGTTTCACAGAAACGAAATCTGCGTTCTCAGCAGCATACTTTCCGGGCGCAAAGGCGGCGAGAGCCCCATCCGCCCAGGGCTGCCCCAGTAACTGCCATTGGGCCCACGCCCGGGTTCAATCCGATCAATTGGATAGAGTTTTTCAATGCACAGTAGACCCAAACCCCTGCTTCTATTGGTCCTGGACGGCTGGGGCTACAGTGAAAATCCGGATTCCAACGCCATACTCAATGCCAGTACGCCGGTTTGGGATCATCTTTGGGCCGATTATCCGCATACGCTGATTCGAAGCTCCGGCAACGCCGTGGGGTTGCCCGATGACCAGATGGGCAACTCCGAAGTTGGCCATATGACGCTGGGTGCCGGCCGCGTCGTCTATCAGGACTACACTCGAATCACGCGGGCCATCGAGGACGGCAGCTTTGCAGCCAACCCGGCGTTGCTGGGCGCGATCGATGCCGCGGTCGCCGAGGATAAGGCGGTGCATGTGATGGGCTTGTTGTCGCCCGGCGGGGTACACAGCCACGAGGCCCACCTGAAAGCGGCGGTGCGTCTGGCAGCGGATCGAGGTGCGGAGCATATTCTGGTCCACGCTTTCCTGGACGGCCGGGATACACCGCCGCGCAGCGCCAGCGCTTCGATTCGGGCCATGGAGCAGATGCTGCGGAGTCTGGGGCGCGGCCGTCTGGTGTCTCTGGTGGGGCGTTATTACGCCATGGATCGCGACCAGAGATGGGATCGCGTGTCCCAGGCCTATGCCCTGCTGGTTGAGGGTCGGTCTGCCCACCGTGCGCCCACGGCTTTGTCGGGCCTGGAGGCCGCATATGCACGGGGTGAGAGCGATGAATTCGTTCAGCCCACGGTGGTGGTGTCACAGCAGGACGAAACCCCCTCCCGGATGGAGGACGGCGATGCCGTGCTGTTCATGAATTTCCGCTCCGATCGGGCTCGGGAACTGGTCCACACCCTGGCCGATGCCGATTTCGCGGGCTTCGATCGGGGACGGGTTCCACGCGTCCGCCTGGTCTGTCTCACCGAGTACGACGCCAGTTTGGATGTTCCGGTGGCCTTTGGGCCCGCGGCGCTGGATCTGGGACTGGGCGAGTATCTGTCCCAGCTGGGACTAAAGCAGCTGCGCATCGCTGAGACCGAGAAATATGCCCATGTCACATTTTTCTTCAGCGGTGGGCGGGAACAGCCCTTCCAAGGGGAGTCGCGGGTGCTGGTGCCGTCGCCCAGGGTCGCCACCTACGACTTGCAGCCCGAGATGAGCGCCCCCGAGGTCACCGACCGATTGGTCGAAGCCATCGGCAGCGGTGAGTTTGACGTGATCATATGCAACTACGCCAACGCGGATATGGTTGGTCATACCGGCATTTACCCGGCGGCGGTAACGGCCATTGAGGCGGTGGACCGGTGCCTGGGGCGTATCGTCAAGGCGGTGGCGCAAGCCGGTGGAGAGATGCTGATCACCGCGGATCATGGTAACGCCGAGAAGATGCGCGACGCTGACAGCGGAGAACCCCACACCGCCCACACACTGGGCCCAGTTCCATTGATCTACGTGGGCCGTTCCGCGACCCTTTCCAACGAGGGCAGTTTGGCGGACGTCGCACCCTCAATGCTCAGGCTGATGGGGCTGGAGCAGCCGCGTGAAATGACCGGGACGCCATTAGTCGAGCTGCTTTGAAGCGGCCATGTGGATGCTGATTCGGCGGGGTATGTCAGGGCCGACGATTCTGCTGTTTCTGCTGTTTGCGGGGGCGGTGACGCCATCGGCCGCTCAGACGGTGGCCGAGAAGGAGCAGGAGCTTGCCCGAGTCAGCCAACAAATCTCCGAAATCACCCGAGCTGTGCAGGAAAGCCAATCCCGGCGTGACGATGCCGTCAATGATCTGTCCGCTGCTGAACGCCACCTGGGCCAAGCCGCATCCGGCGTCCGGGAGGCTGAGCGCACCATGGAAGAGATACAGGCATACCTTGCGGAGTTGGATATACGCAGACTCGACATCGAGGCGGATCTTTCCCGGGAGCGGTCCGCGCTTGCGGCCCAGGTCCGGGCGGCCTATCGATACGGGCGTCAGGAACGGCTAAAGCTTTTGCTGATGCAGGATGACCCGGCGGCGGTGGGTCGCGTGCTCGCTTACTACGATGCGCTGAACCGGGTTCGTGCCAACCGCATCCGGCGGGTGGAATCCCAGGCTCAGGCGCTCGACGAGGTACAGGATCAAATCGTTGTGGAACAGCGTCGCCATCGGGCGTCCCGCGAGACCCTTGAGTCCGAGCTGGCTGCATTGGCCGAGGCGCGTGAGGCACGCCGGGTGGCGTTGGCGGAGATCGATCAGCGCCTTCAGCTTGACAGTGAGCGCCTTGCGCGCCTGCAAAATGATGCTCGCGAGCTGCACGAGCTGATCGGTGCTCTGCAGGAAGCCATGCGGCAGTCGACCCGACAGGCGATGGCCAAGTCATTCCCCGACATGAAAGGCAGTCTTCCCTGGCCGATCGGTGGCAAGGTCAAGGCACGCTATGGCGATGTGCGGCCTATAGGTGAGGCGCAATGGCACGGTTTGCTGATCGAAGCGCCCGAAGGCCGGCAGGTCAAGGCAATCCATCCCGGGCGGGTCATGTTCGCGGATTGGCTTAGGGGTTATGGATTGCTGGTGATTCTGGATCATGGCAACGATTACCTCAGTGTTTACGCTCACAACCAATCCGTGTTCCCTGGGCCGGGAGACCAAGTGGCTCAAGGTGAAGTCATCGCCACCGTGGGCAACAGCGGCGGCTTGGAACAGGACGGGCTGTATTTCGAGATCCGGCGCCACGGCCAGCCGATCAACCCCGCGGGCTGGCTGACACGGCGTTAGAATTGCAGGCGATTGGCGCGGTGTCCTGCCCGATCGCCTGTAGATGATTACCGTATAGATATCTGCGGCTGGGACAAGGTACCGGGACCGGTTTCCAGTTTTGGAGTGGCGCTCAGCTGTGGTACAAGGAATGTTCGACCCGCGCTTCCGGAAGACAACTTAGGCTGACCCCGAATGTCCTAGGGTTATGGTGGTCGGGCGGGCAAGCAAGATGAGATGGAGAATTCAATGAAATTCACGGCGCGCACCCTGATGGCAGTGGCGGTCGGCGTGATTGTCGGCGTGACGCTGGTTTCCGCTGGCAATGTCATGGCCAATCGCAACGATCAGTTGGCCAGTCTGCCGGTAGAGGAGCTCCGCCTCTTCACCGATGTCCTGGACCGCATCCGCAAAGACTATGTGGAGGTGGTTGAAGACAAGGATCTGCTGGAGGATGCGGTGCGCGGCATGCTGACCGGGCTCGACCCTCACTCGGCATACCTGGACGCGGATGCGTTCAAGGAACTGCAGGTGGGCACCACCGGTGAGTTCGGTGGGCTCGGCATCGAAGTCGGCATGGAGGATGGTTTTGTCAAGGTGATCTCACCAATTGACGACACGCCGGCTCAGCGTGCCGGGGTCGAAGCGGGAGACCTGATCATCCGTCTGGATGACAAGCCCGTGAAAGGCCTGTCGCTGTCCGACGCTGTCAAGATCATGCGGGGTAAGAAGGGAGAGCCAATTGTCCTCACGATCGTGCGTGACGGTGAGGATCAACCCCTGAAGATCGAAGTGGTGCGGGACGTGATCCGGGTCAAGAGCGTCAAGCAGCGCGTGCTGGACGATGACTTCGGTTACATTCGAATCACACAGTTCCAGTCTAAGACGGCGCGGTCTCTCTCCCAGGCGGTCAGCGAACTCAAGGAAGAGAACGGCGGGCCTCTCAAGGGCTTGGTGCTGGATCTCAGGAACAATCCGGGCGGGGTGCTAAACGCCGCTGTGGAAGTGTCGGATGCTTTTTTGAACGAGGGCTTGGTGGTCTACACCCAGGGCCGGGTGAGTGAGTCCCAGCTCAGTTTCAACGCCACGCCGGGGGATCTCGTGGATGGAGCGCCCATCGTCGTCCTGGTCAATGGCGGATCGGCCTCTGCCTCCGAAATCGTCGCCGGTGCGCTGCAGGATCATCGACGCGCGGTGATTATGGGCGAACCGACATTCGGTAAGGGTTCAGTGCAGACCATACTGCCGCTCAACAATGGCTCGGCCATTAAATTGACCACAGCGCGCTATTACACGCCGTCCGGCCGCTCGATCCAGGCCGAAGGCGTCGATCCGGATATCATTCTGGATCGGGTCAAGTTTACCGGTGTTGACAGTTCCGGATTCGAACGGGTCAAGGAATCCGACCTGACCGGTCATCTTGAGAACGGAGAGGAAGAAGGCGAGTCTGGCGCCGCCGGCACAACCGGCGCCGAGGCGGAGGAGGAAGAAGGCACCCTCGCCGAGAAGGACTACGCGCTGTATGAAGCGCTCAACCTTCTGAGGGGCATGGCGCTTTTGTCGGAGCGCTGATCGCGGCGGAGCGTTTCAAGCCCTCACAAAACGGCGTCGGGTTCGGCGCCGTTTTTCGTCAGCCAGCGGGTTTCCTGGAGCGGGGCACTGCGTGCGATGATCCAAGTGCATCGGCTGCACCCGAGCAATCCCGCAACTCGCTACAATACCCCTCTGCACTCTACAAGTAACAATCTCTATTGGCCGGACTCAACACCGAACAAACCAAAGCGGTGCGTTACATCGACGGGCCGCTGTTGGTGCTTGCCGGCGCCGGCAGCGGCAAGACCCGCGTAATCACGCAGAAGATTGCCTATCTGGTTCGGGACTGCGGCTTTCGACCCCATCATCTGGCCGCAGTGACGTTTACCAACAAGGCCGCCCGGGAGATGAAACAACGGGTTGGCAAGCTGATGGGCGGTGGCGAATCCCGCGGCCTGCGGGTCTGCACCTTTCACACCCTGGGACTCAGCATTCTGAGGCAGGAGGCAACTCGGGTGGGCCTTCGTGCCGGGTTCAGCATTTTCGACGACCGCGACAGCGTCCAGTTGGTACAGGACATTCTCAAACGCGACGGTCAGGATGCCGAAGCCGCTGACCTGCGCAGGGTCCGGCACCAAATCTCCCTATGGAAAAATGCCACGGTCAGGGCCGACTTCGCTGTTGCGAGTGCTGAGGATGCGGACGACTTGACGGCGGCGCGTGCATACGCCGAGTACGAGCGTGCTCTGCGGGCCTATAACGCCGTCGATTTCGACGATCTCATCCTGCTTCCACTCACCCTGCTGCGCGGGCAGCCTGAGGTGCTGGCAACGTGGCAGGGTAAAATCCGATACCTGTTGGTGGATGAGTATCAGGATACCAATGGGTGTCAGTATGAGCTGGTTCAATGTCTGGTTGCCGGGCGGCAGGCCCTGACCGTCGTTGGGGATGACGATCAGTCGATTTATGCCTGGCGAGGGGCTCAGCCGGAGAACCTGTCTCGGCTGCGTCAGGATTTTCCACGCTTGAAGGTCATCAAGCTGGAGCAGAACTATCGTTCCACCTCCCGCATCCTGCGTTCGGCCAACGCCGTGATTGCGAACAATCCCCATGTGTTCGAGAAAAAGCTGTGGAGCCGGATTGGGCAAGGCGATCCCATTCGCATCGTGGTTTGCAAGGACGGTGAGCACGAGGCGGAGAGGGTGGCCGGGGATATTCTGCATCACAAATTTCAGAGCAGCACCGGCTTTGCGGACTTTGCCATTCTTTATCGGGGCAACCATCAGTCAAAACCGTTCGAAAAAGCACTGAGGCTGCACAAAATCCCCTATCAGATCAGCGGCGGCAGCTCGTTCTTCGCACACTCTGAGGTCAAGGACGTGATTGCCTACATGCGATTGCTGACCAACCCCGGCGACGACGCCGCCTTTCTGCGGGTGGTCAATGTGCCGCGACGCGAGATCGGCACCACCACCTTGGAGAAGCTCAGTCGATATGCCGAGGGACGCGGCGTTCCCTTGCTGGCGGCGTCGGCGGAACTGGGCCTTGAGTCGGTGTTGGGTCCACCTGCCCTGGAGCGTCTGCGTCGCTTTGCGCATTGGGTAGATCGCATCGCGGTGCGCACCACTTTCGAGGATCCGGTGGCATTGGTGCGTGGGCTGTTGGATGAACTGGATTACGACAGCTGGTTGTCAGACTCCAGCCCGAGTTTCAAGGCGGCCGAGCGCCGTCAGCAGAACGTGCAGGAGTTGACCACCTGGATGGCGCGGCTGGCTGCCGAATCATCGGATCGCAGTTTGGCGGACCTGGTGGCGCACATGGGCTTGATGGACATCATGGAGCGACAGAATGAGGCGCGTGCGGCGGACGAGGTCCACCTGATGACCCTGCATGCCGCCAAAGGGCTGGAGTTCGCCCATGTTTTCGTGGTGGGTGTCGAGGAGGAGATCCTGCCCCACTACGGCGCCATGGCCAACGACGATGTGGAAGAGGAACGACGCCTAGCCTATGTGGGCATTACCCGCGCCCGGAAAACACTTACTCTGACCCTGGCACGCAGGCGCAGGCGTGGCGGGGAATGGGTGGAGTGCGAGCCCAGTCGTTTCCTGGAAGAGCTGGTGGCCGAGGACCTGGAATGGCACGGCCGGGGTGATCGTGTGGACACTGCGAAGAGTCGTGAGCGCGGTCATGCCCACTTGGCCGCTCTACGCGGCATGCTGTCTGATGGTTCGGGTCGTTGAGTCTAGAGGAGATGGTGCCCGTCTGAGGCAAATTAACAGGGGTTGTCATATAACAACCCCTGTTAATTGATTGCGAACCGCCGTCTCTACTGGGAATTGTTCACCATGTAAGCGACGCTGTTGCCGATGTCTTCGTCGCTGAGGTGCATGGCGCCGCCCTTGGGTGGCATCGCATTTAAACCGTTGATCGCATGTCCGACCAAGGTGTCCATACCCTGAGTGATGCGGCTGGCCCAGGCGTCTTTGTCCCCAAGTTTGGGCGCATTGGCGGCACCGGTATCGTGGCAGGCAAAACAGGCTGTCTTATAGATCTGTTCGCCTTTAGCCAGGTCTGCACCACCATCACCTGTGGGGTTCTCCGCCGCTGCCGCGGGTTCCGGTTCGGTTGCGGCGGGTTCCGGCGCCGCCGCCGCCGGCAGTGCCGGTGCTGAGTCAGACTCCGGCGACGGTGCATCGCCGCCCATGTCGATTCCGCTCTCGGCAAGCATCCATAATGTGGAGGCGCGAATGTCGTCTTCAGTGAGATTGGGATTGCCGCCATTGGCCGGCATGGCGTTGAAGCCGTTCACAGCGTGGGAAACAAGGGTATCGAGCCCCTGCGCCATGCGCGGTTCCCAATCCTCCTTGGCGCCGATTTTGGGTGCGTTGAGCACGCCGGCCTGATGGCATGCGGCGCAGACCTGGGTGACGATCTGTTCCGGCGACTGAGTAGCCGCCGCGGTGGGCGCAGGCGCGGGCGCTTCGGTGGCCGCGGCCTCGGCCGGCGCATTCGGGTCCAACACGGCCACGCTGCCCACCGGCTTGATGCGGTCTTCGATCGCGGTTTGGATACGAGCGGCGTCTTCCGGCTGATCGTCGGACACATTGGCCACCATCCGCGCAGCGACAAACACGACCGCCGTAAGCACAACCAGGGCGCCTATAACCACGGTGAGCACTGTCATAAAGGACTTGTCTTGTTGATCCACTTCCCTACCTCTGCCGGGTGATGTTGAGTCCTGGCGCCGCCCCTGTAACCCGAGCCATGGTCTGTCGACGGCTCAATTGAGCCCGACGCAGATTGGAGAGTCCGGAAGCATAAGCCGCCGTAGTATAGCGGGAACCCTATGACTGGCGAAATACCGGACGCATGCTGGTTCCAGCGAGGCATGGACTGATGCGGCAGATTCACGTTATTCTGCGCATCCCGTTATGGATCTGCTTCCCGCTAATCGCGCGTCCCAACGCATTGCGCCCGTAGCTCAGCTGGATAGAGCGCTGCCCTCCGGAGGCAGAGGTCAGGGGTTCGAATCCCTTCGGGCGCGCCAATAAAATCAATGGTTTCTCGTTTTTCCTTGCGCTCACCTCGGCGCATCTAATCCGCGCATCTAATGCGCCCCTAATGCGTTCAGGAACGGAAACACGGCAGGCGACCGTGGTATCTAGGGAAGGTCTGAACAATTGATACGAATCGCGTTTCGGTCCACAAGGGCGCGGATGCGAGGCTCCCGGCGCAGCGCCATAGTGATTCTATGGCCAAGCCGGGAAACGCGGCAGATGTGCCCTTGTGGGCGAAACCCCTTAGGGGCCGGGCCTTTGCGCCCCTCGTGCCGCGTTGCACCTCGCTCATTGGCAGCTCACTTATTTCCCTCGGGCCAACTTCGCTCGGTGCGCCTTGTACGAGGGAGCGCAAAGACCCCGGCGCGATCGCAGAAATTGTTCAGACCCTCCCTAGGCATCGACGATGATCCGAAGGCAAATGGACAGCGTCAGCATCGTCGCTGGCCACTGGCCCTTCAAGGCCAACTGCGGTCAGTTGGCATACCCCTTCCTATCGGCAGCTCGATGCTGCTATGTAGAACTCTACATAGATGCTGGAAGCGGTCATCGACCTGATGAAACCCACCCGGCTGCTCCCATCGACCTATTGCTGTCGTCCAGGTCCTGCATGGCAATGCCTGTTTTCCGGTCAGCATTCAACCCCAGCAACACCTGGTGTTCGCCGTCAGCACTATTTGGACAGATCAGGCTGGTTGAATAAGGTGAGAGGGTTCCTGTTCCACTCGTTGGAACCCCGGGAGGGGAAGCGATGAGACAGAAGTCGAGCAGCAGATAATCCGGTAGTGTGGAATAGGTGGTCAAAAGGCAGAGGGGATGGTATGGCCACACGCGTCGTTCACGACGCTTTAAACCCCTAGAGTGACGTTGCCGGCCCAAATCGTACGAGCGGGTGAGGCTGGCTGCCAGGGTCCCACTCTCCGGGCCCCCGGCTTCCGGTCTCTGTCCGACAGTTGGGTACTGGCAACAGGACTTTGAGCATGTTTGAATCTCTTTCCGTACCTTAGAGAAGGTTCTGCTGGCGGCCGTGTTGTTTCAATCGGCGCAAATGAGCGTGGCTGTCTCAGCAGTTCCCAACATACTGCTCATCGTGTCCCGAAGACCAAGGCGCCTACATGGGGGGCCTTGGGCACTCCTGGACTCTCTACCCCGAACATGGACTCGATTGCCAACGCCGGGGTGTTATTCCGCAATGGTCATGTGCCACTTCCAACCTGCTCCGTCGCACGAACGTCTTTGCTGACAGGAACGATGCCGCATACGCATGGAACATTGCGGAATGTGAATGAGCACTTCGGCCCGGACCCATCGGGCAACCCATGGTTCAGCAATCCAAACTCGTTCTATAACCAGAACCGTCTCAATCCAAGAGTCCCGACGATCATCGAACTACTTGACCAGCGCGGCTACAGAACCGCGATTACCAGTAAGTTCCATATGTCGCCCCATGATCGTTTCCCGTTCGACGTCTGGATCAAGGGTGAGATCGACGGTGTAGACGTCGCGACGGGGCAGAATACAACGCTTGAGCAATTCATGGTTGAGAGTAACCAGGCGGGTAGCCCCTTCTTTGCCATGGTAAATGTCAGATCGCCGCATCGCCCCTTCAGTCCATTCCAGACCAGTTCCCAGCCTGACCCGGATCCGAGCATTATTGAAATGCCTGCTTCGCTGCCGCAGACACAGGTGGTGCGGGATGACTGGACCCAGTTTCTAAAAGCCATCCAGCGAACCGATGACCAGATCGGCGTCGTGCTCCGAGCGCTTGATGGCAGCGGGCTTCAGGACGACACGGTTGTGATTTTCATATCGGACCATGGGCCGGCCTACCATAATGCCAAATGGACGCCGTACGACCTTGGTCTTCATGTTCCCCCTTGTGATTCAAGGGCCTGGGATCAATGGTGGCCTGGTCAGCGCTCAAATGGCGTCGATCATCGATCTCTTTCCCACCCTACTAGATCTCGCCGGAATCCCAATCCCAGCTGGCGCACAGGGCTATTCGCTTAGGCAGATTCTGGTGGGCTCTGCAACCCAGACAGAACGAGAGTACATCGGGGGTGAATTTGTTCATCCTAGCGGTCATGTTGAACATACGATCCATGACCCGAGATTCCATTTGATTCATCGCCAGAATGTCGAACTTGCTCGGTTCGTTCCCGCGGACAATCGCGACATGAGCCCCTGGGAGAATCCCGTCTATCAGGAGACGATCACTCGACAGGGAGCATTCCCTGCTTCTTTCGAACAGTTAAGGCGTATCGATAATGGCGCTCTTGGTGGTACGCCACTGGTCAAAGAACTATACGACCTGGAAGAGGACCCATGGGAGACGAAGAATCTGGTTAACAACCCCAATTTCGCACCCCACACCAATCGCCTACTCGTGGCTCTGCAGGTAGAGGCCGTACGGACAGGCGACACGGATGTTCTCGTATTTGGAACAGTCCCGTTCAGTTCCAATGCACCGGCGAACAGCCTCGACCGACTTGACCGTGGGCCGGGCGATCTGAACCAAGACGCGAACTGGTCCACAGAGTTCTACGGGAACAATGGTGACGATTTTCTGCTGACTGGAAGACTGGTTGACGCTCCGCGCGGATCGCGGGCCTTGGCTGTGTTCGATGGCCAGGAGAGAGGCTCGGCCGATGACTTCAATGTCTCCGTTGCCACGCGGTTCGCGGGTTTCGGCGTTGGGGGAGGTGTTGTTTTCGGCTACGTGGACGATGAGAATTTTATGGAGTTCCAGTTGCTTGATGGCCGTTCGGTTGCTGGGGGCAGAGGGAAAGACGTGCGCTTGAGGAGCCGTATAGGTGGTATCGAGCGGGATCTTCTGTTTATCGAAAACTTGCCGAATTACTCCGGCGGGTGGTTCAAAGTCTCTGCCGCCTACACTGCGGAAACCATGACGCTGCGTTTGACCATTTTCGATGCTAACGGGAACACCTACTTTGCACGCTCCATCAAACTTGATAAGCCGCTTTCGGCTGCCAGCGGTTTCGGGTTCAGCACCTGGTCGTCGGGAGCCAGTCAGTTCGACGATTTTTCCGTGAGGTTAACTCAAGGCATTCCCCCAGGTGGGAACCTGCCTTTGCTGGGTGACTTCAACGATGACAAGCAGCTGAACCTGGAAGATGTTGTTCTGCTTAGATCGGCTTATGGCACAAGCACCCCCGCGACTGCCAAACTCAACCTATCGCTCCCAGACGAGACTGTTGACGAAGCAGACCTGGAATATTGGTTGCACAGGGTCCTGCCGATCGTTATCGGCGCCGACATCTAAATCGTGGCTAGTGACTCTCGAACGCCCTCTAGTTGGACAGAGCGCCAACAACGTCCCTAATAATACTCGACCTACGCGTGCGGAGTTACGTTTGGCTGTGATCGGCGCACATTTCGCACCAAAAAAAACGACACTCAAGAAAGAAGCGTCTCAGCGCCGGTCAGACACAAAAAACGCTCCACCCCCAAACAGGATTTACCCTCCCTGTTTTCAAGGGTAAACGAAAAAAAACATTGAGCGCTTTGACATTGATCATTGTGCACATCACCGGGATCTGTGAGTTCGTCTGAGAATCGTAGTCGGATTTGATGGTGATTGTTCGAGATTCGAGTGGGAGGCTAACAGTGGGGAACAGGAATGCTGCGGAGAGATGTCATATTTTGGTAAGCGCCCACACCGAAGAGTCGCATGATGGCATTGGGCGGTGAGCGGGCGCAGCTTGTTCTCATACCCCTTTTTTTGATACCCATTGCATTTACTCTATGTGGAAATGTGCCGGTAATGCATCTGTACCCTCCAGATCCTTCAGGTCTATCTTCTTGGCATCCGTTGGGTTCTTGAAGCTGAAATCGGTTGCCGTGATCTCATCGCCTTCGGTGATCGATACGGGCGGGCTCGGCAATCTGGCCGAAGCCCGCGCGATTGTGGTTTCGGCCCGTCATGAGCGCAGCCCGGGTCGGTGAGCACATGGCCGTGGCGTGAAAGGCGTTGTGCGAGAGGCCTTCGTTCGCCAGCCGGGAAAGGGTCGGCGTCTCGATCTGGACTCCGAAGGTACTCGCCTGACAAAACCCCGCATCGTCCAGCACGCCGTAGTAAAAACGAAAAAATGCGCGACCAGGGGTTGTACTTCGAGCTGGGCCAGTGCGGGTGCGGCCACCGCCACCAGGATGATATAGGTCGCCGTAGCGGGAATGCCCGCCCCCATGATGATGCAGGCGATGGCGATCAGGATGAGCGAGAAGAACAAGGCCCACTGGGTCACGCTGAACAGAGACAACGGCCACAGCGGCCCGACCAGCGTCCCCAGATCGGTTGCGGTTTGCACCACAACGTACCCGAGACGGAAGCCCACACCGGTCAGTGTTACCACGCCGACGATGGCGCCGACACAGGCGGCTGCGGCGCCCACCGCCAGGGTGTTTTTGGCGCCGAATCCCACGCTGTGCCACAGGTCGGCAAAGCTCAGCCTGTTCACCGGGTTTAGAAACCCCACCACCACGCAGGCGATGATACCGTACACGGCGGCAAGGTCCGGCGTCCTCCCGGAAAGTATGGAATAGATCAAGACGGCAAGCGGAATGATGGACAGCCGATGTTGTTTCAATACGATGCTGGCCTTGGGCAATTCCTCCGCCGACAGGCCGCGCAGCCCGAGTTTCTTGGTTACCAGGTGGGCCATGATGAAGATGCCGAAGTAGTGCAGCAGCGCCGGAAACAGTGCCGCCGCCAGCATGTCACGCAACGGGATTTCCAGATACTCCACCATGATGAAGGCCGCGGCGCCCAAAATGGGCGGTGTGATCTGACCGCCTGTCGATGCCGTGGCCTCCACCGCGCCGGAAAAATGCGCGGGATATCCCACCTTCTTCATTGCCGGAATGGTCAACGCTCCGGTGGTTACCGTATTGGCGATGGAAGAGCCCGAGATAGTGCTCATGAAGGCCGACGAAAAAATCGCGACCTTGGGCGGGCCACCCGAGTAACGTCCAGCGACCACCATGGCCAGGTCTATGAACAACTGCCCCAGTCCGATGCGGGTGGCCAAGACACCAATCAGATTTATCCTGCAAGCGGCCAGTGCTGTGCGTTCTGCGTGGATATCGACAAGCGGATCGGGCATCGATTCGTCTTGCATCCTGGTTCAGAGTTGAATCCAAGGCCGAGTCCCAGAATGGGGCGACAGCGCGCTCCCCCGAATTCTCTCGCACAGGCCAAGGCGGATATGACCCAGCCGTTTGTCTACGACCCGGTGATTTTGGATTCGCCGATTGAGGTCTGTGATTTGGGTGCCGCTGCATCCTGGAACTGATTTGCGTGGCCGCCAGCGGTGCGATCGCCGTATAGTCCAGTACCCGGCCGCCTTTACTATCGCGGCGACTCCAGCCCCCAATGGCTGCGATTTGGACATTTATGATGGCTCGGGGTGCCCGGTGACGGGGCCAATCTGACTGAAAGGTGGCCGATGGCGCGCAAGCCCACGCGAACGCAGACTCGGGGGATGCCGGCGCGGGTCGTTTTGTCCAGCGGCAGTCCCAAACCGCAGCGTCTCTGGCAGGTTCCCCTGGCCATGGCCGGGTTGGGCGCGATCGTCTTCTCGGTTATGTACCTCTTGCGACCCGCGACCGGGTCGATTGCGAACGCCCCTGAGACCCTGGTACCCCGGTTGAGCGCCGGTGCCAGGGCCGGCCAGGCGATCTACCGGCAGAGCTGCGCGCAATGCCATGGCCAGAACGCAGACGGGTCGAGACAGGGACCGCCTCTGGTCCATCGCCTTTACGAGCCGTCGCGGCACACCGACAGCCACTTCACGGCGGCCGTGAGCCGGGGTGTGCAGGCGCATCATTGGAATTTCGGCAGCATGCCTAGAATCGGTTTGAGCGATCTGGAGACTCATCGCGTCATCGAGTATGTTCGCGAACTGCAACGCGCCAACGGAATAGGCTGAAGCCGGCGACGGTAAACGGACGATCCATGATTTATCAATCCATCCTCGAGCGTGTTTATGATGACGCCACCCGCGTGCTGGGTGAGGGCAAGGTGGCCGACTACATACCGGCGCTGGGCCGAATTTCACCGGACAAGCTTGGAATTGCGCTGCACGGCCTGGACGGCGTGGATGCGGTCGTCGGTAACGCCAATGAGCGTTTTTCGATTCAGAGTGTATCCAAACTGTTCAGTCTGACGCTGGCCATGCGCACGGTCGGCGAGGACTTGTGGAAGCGACTCGACCGGGAGCCTTCCGGCAATGCGTTCAACTCCCTGACCCATCTGGAAACCGAACGCGGCATACCCCGCAACCCGTTTATCAATGCCGGAGCAATCTGTGTCGCCGACGTTTTGCTGTCGGCCCTGGGGGACGCCAAGCGCGAACTGCGCCAGTTCGTAAGCGACTTGTGCGGCGAGGCGGTTCCATACCAGGCGGAGGTTGCCGAATCGGAACGCCGCACCGGGTTTCGCAACGCGGCCCTGGCCAATTTTCTGAAGGGCTTCGGCAATCTGGACAATGACGTGGACGCCGTGCTCGATGTCTACTTTCATCAGTGTGCTCTCGCCATGAGCTGCCGGGAGCTTGCCCGCGCCACCGCGTTCCTCGCCAATGACGGTATCAACCCGGCCGGGGGGCAGCCGGTGGTCACCGAGCGTCAAGCCCGACGCATCAACTCGCTGATGCTGACCTGCGGCACCTACGATGCCGCGGGGGAGTTTGCTTTTCGCGTAGGTTTGCCCTGTAAGAGCGGTGTAGGTGGCGGAATCGTTGCGGTGGTTCCGGATACGCTGTGTGTTGCGGTGTGGTCGCCAGCCTTGGGTCCGTCCGGCAACTCGGTGGCGGGCTTCAGGGCGCTGGAATGCTTCGTCGGCGAAACCGGATTGTCGGTATTCTGAGCCTGCCTCCGGGGTCCGTCAGCCTCCGATTCGACCACCGTCCCGTCGAGTGACCACCACCACAGACGGCCGGGGTGGCGTGTCCTCCCGAAAATCCGGCCAGCGCGTGGCGGGATCCTGGAAACTGGAAGCGCGGGCAAAGCCCGGATAGCGCTTGGTCCCATCCGACGCCGGGTGCTGCACCGCCAGGAACATCGTCGCCCCGTCTTCGGTAAAACAGGGCCCACAGAGTTCGGCGCCCACCGGCGCCCGAAAGAACATGCGTCCCGCACCCCGAGCTTCTCCTTCGGTTTCCAGTGCCCAGAGGCCATCTGCACTGCCCGAATTCTGATGCCATTGGCTGCCTTGATCGGTGGCAACCCACAACCGCCCGTCCGGGTCCAGCGCGCAGTTGTCGGGATTGGAAAACCACCCGTTCTCACTGGTGGCGGGGTTCCAACGGGCCTCGATCGTCTGGTCTGCGGGGTCGCCGCAACGCACCAGAACCGCCCAGTGCCCTCGGGTCGATGCGTGATCCCCCTGCGGCGGCGTGATCTCCAGTACCAGGCCCCAGCGGTTTTCGGCGCGAGTGTGAATCGCATCGGTCTGTTCCGCGGTACGTCTGTCGTTGCCGGTCAGCATCACGTAGGCCTTGCCGGTCAAGTGATTGACACCGACGTCTTCGGGGCGATCCATGGGCGTCGCCCCAAGCAGGTCGGCCGCCAGACGGGTGCTGATCAACACGTCGGCCTGGCTTGGGAAACCATTCTCGGCGACGAGCGGGCCTTCTCCCTGAACCAGCGGTAGCCAGCTCAGGGTGCCGTCAGAGTCGAACTTCGCCACGTAGAGCGTACCCTGGTCCAGCAAATCATGCTTCGCATCCGGCGCCTCCGGATCGAACACGCCGGTGCTGACGAATTTGTACAGATAGTCGAATCGTTGATCGTCACCGGAGTAGATCACCACTCTGCCATCATGATTTACGACCGGTTCGGCGCCTTCGTGTTTGAAGCGTCCTAGAGCGGTACGCTTGGTAGGGGTCGAATGGGGATCCTGAGGGTCCACTTCCACAATCCAGCCGAACCGGTTGGTCTCGTTGGGCTCCTTGGCGATGTCGAATCGATCGTGGTACTGCCCCCAGTTGTACCAGCCACCGGGTATGCCGTAGCGCTTCAGGGCAACGGCCTCAGGATGTGCCTCGATCGCCTCCTTACCCCAGAAATAGCCGTGAAAGTTCTCCTCCGCCATCAGATAGGTGCCCCAGGGCGTCATGCCGCCGGCGCAGTTGTTTAGGGTACCGAGCACCCGGGTCCCCGTCGGATCGGCTGTTGTGCGCATGCGCGTATGGCCCGCGGCGGGCCCGGAGATGCGCATGGGCGTGAGTGCGGTGATTCGCCGATTGTATGGGCTTTTCTTCAGATACCGCCATCTGCCGTCGATCCGAGCGATCTCGACCACGGAGCCGCCGTGGGCGGCCATTTCGGTCGCCGCCAGTTCCGCAGTCATAGTGATGAAGTCCATCTTGTCCTGGCGCTCGACACCCGGGAACATAAGCTCCTCGTTGGTGTACTCGTGATTGACGCAGAGCAGTCCGCGGTCCCCGGTGGAACCCAGCGGCAGAAATCCCAGGAAGTCGTTGTTGTAGCCGAACTGCAGCGCCTGAGCGGCAGCCGAAGGATGGTTTGGGTCGAATGCGGGGGCATCGTCGAACAGCGGATCACCCCAGCGGATCAGGACCTCTGCATCGTAGCCAGGCGCCACGTGGTGGGTTTCATCTACGCCATGTTCGATTTCCACGAAGTCGAAGCGTGTTTGATCCGCAGTCGTCGATCGTCGCCCCGATGCTGACCTGGACGGGAGGCCCATCGAGGCCACCGCACCGACCAGGAGCACGCCTTTCAGCAGGTCGCGCCGGCCCAGGCGACGATTGACCAAATCACCCAGGCTGTTTTCGATGCGAGGATTGGTGGGGATGTCGTCCGAGGCGGCGAAGGCCGCAGCTCGGCTCTCGCAGTCATCTCCATTTGCCTCGCTCATCGCCGCCGCCCGTCAGTCAAAATCTTTCGGCCGACATCGTCTGCCGCGCGCTGCTCCAACAACGCCCTCTGTAGCCGCCGGCCGAACCGCTTAGCCGCCGGCAGGTGCATGGCCAGCCCGATGATCAGCGCTACCGCGATCACCATCGGCAAACCAACTCCGGCGAAGCCGTCCTCGGAAAATAGGACGACGATGGGCAATGCCAGTCCAATCACCAGGTCGCTGGTTTCCTGCAACAGCAGCCACATGGCCAAGATCGGCAGCAGGATGACGCCTCCACCGGTCGCCGTGGATCTCGTCTGTTCGATCGGATTGTCCATCGTTTTGATCCAGAATGATGTGATCGTGAGCATTTCCGCCACAGGGGCTCTGACCTTTCTTCGCCCAGCAAATGCAGAGGACCATGACACTCATGCGCTGTCCTTTTCGGGCCTGGGGGATCTACACTCACCACCAATGGCCCTGCGACACCGCCGAAGCTGGCTCCAACTCCGCCGGCATCGATCCATTGAAGCCGGGAACCGGGTTGCTACCCAGCGTGCTCCATGGTCCATGGGATACAGCAGGAGAGACAGATGCACAAGAGTCGATTGGGCGCACTGATCGTCGATTGCCAAACCGATGATTTGCTCCGCGAGGCGAAGTTCTGGGGTGCTGCCATTGGCGGGACGCCCGAGGCCGAAGGAGCGCAGCGCAATCCCAGGTATGTCAGGTTGGAGGGTTTGGCCAGTGAGGTTCCGATGCTGCTACAGGCCGTCGACCACCCCAGTCGCGTGCACCTGGATATCGAAACCGACGACATCGAAGCGGAGGTCAAACGCCTTGTGACCCTCGGCGCCGAGGTGGTGGAAAGGCTGGAGCGTTGGACGGTCATGCAGGCGCCCAGCGGTCATCGGTTTTGTGTCATCGGCGCGGCGCGTCCCGGCTTCGACGAACAGGCCAATGTCTGGGCCTGACGCGAAGGTGTATGCACCAATGCGTGGACCGGCCTTGAATCCGCGACTGTTGCGGTGCTGGGCGCCGGGTCCAGTCCAACGCCGCTCGTGCCGCAAGTGGGTCAGTCGCAGGTGGCCGAGGTAACCGCGTGTTGACGGAAGCATCGATAAAGCTGTTTCAGGCTCAGCCAGAGTTCTACACCGAGGAGGGTTGCCATATCGTCGAGGTCTCGAACTCGCCGGACGATCCGCTGCTGTCCATCGCCCGGGCCCGAGTGGCGCCGGGCGTAACCACCCGGTGGCACGCCCTCCGGGGCACTGCCGAGCGCTATGTGATTCTGGCCGGATCCGGCCGGGTGGAGGTTGGCACACTGCCAGCTCAGGCGGTGGGCGTGGGCGATGTGGTCCTGGTACCGCCCGGCTGCCGTCAACGTATCGCCAACACCGGTTCGGTGGATTTGCTGTTCCTCGCCGTTTGTACGCCGCGATTCACTCTTTCGGCCTATCAGGGTGAGGCCGGCGCGCCGTGAAACTGCCTCACGGTCGCGGTTCGGCTGGAACCAGACGAACCCTTCCCCTGGGTCTGCTGCTGTCGATTGCTGTGTCGGGCTTGGGGTGCGCAGGCACTGAACCACAGACCAGTGTTTCTACCGGAGCGTCCGCTGATGCCTCCTCAGTTCAGCGGTTTCGGGGCCTGGTGGTGCTCGGGCATGAGGTCAGAAGCTTCACGCCCTGCGGCGGCATCGAGCCTGTTTGGGTCAGTGATCCCTCCGGCCGGCTGACTGAAACTTATCGAGATCTGGCGCCGGGCTTGGTGCCATACGAGGCGTTGTTCGCGGTGGTCAGAGGCCGGCTTGGCACGGCGCCCGAGCAAGGTTTTGGATCGGATTATGAACAGCAACTGGTGGTCACCAAGGTGGAGTACATGGCGGCCGATGGCTCAGGATGCAATGGTTCCAGGCCGCGTTCTGACCGGCTGGATGCGCTACCCTCATTCATCAGAGGGCCCGTGACCATGGGGTGACGGGCCAGCCCGGCACCTGTTTCAAAGGTTTCCATATGCAAACCCAACGACCTGTCCTCTCACCTGCCGCCTGTTTGTTCGCTGGTCTGTTGCTGTCTTGTTTCGCGGCCCTCGCCCAAACCGGTGGGAATGACGCGCTCCCGTCGCTGGAGGGTGTTCGGACCCTGGGCACCGACGCGCTGCGCGCGGCTCTTGAGGCGAACCCCGAGTTGGTGCTGATCGATGTGCGCACACCCGATGAGATCGACACCCTCGGCGGCACCATAGACGGGTTGAACAGCGTCAACATTCCCCGTGGCTGGCTTGAGCTTCGTGTCGCCGAATCGGTTCCCGACAAAAATACGCCGATAGTCGTTTTCTGCGGCATCAACCGGCGCAGCCCTTTGGCCGCCGTCACCCTGACCGAGATGGGCTACACCGACGTTCGCAACTATGCCGATGGTTTTTTCGCCTGGCGTGATGCCGGCCTGCCTGTGGCCATGACCGACGAGGCACCCAACTCGATGCTCTTCAGTCTTCCGCGGGAGGTCGTTCCCGGCGTCTGGTCGGCGATCGGTGCCACGGCGCCGGGGAGCTATCAGAACTCCGGCCACAACAACAACCTGTCGTTCATCATTACCGATGCGGGTGTCGTTGTGGTCAATGCCGGCGACAACTATTTGCTGGCCCGGTCACTGCATGAGGAAATCAAGAAGATCACCGACCAACCCGTGCGCTTCGTGGTGCTCGAGAACGGCCAGGGCCACGCCATGCTGGGGTCGAACTATTGGCAGGAACAGGGCGCAACGGTAATCGCCCATGTCGATGCCGCCCATGAGATCGAAACACTCGGTCACGAGATCATCGAACGCATGCGGGCACGCAATCGGGATAAGGCCCTGGGTACGGAGCTGACCCAACCCGATGAGACTTTCGAGCAGGAACGGATCATTGAACTCGGGGGCGAGCGAATCGAGTTGCGCTACTTGGGGCCGGCCCACAGTCCCGGTGACATTGTGGTCTGGTTACCGCGACGAAGATTGGTGATCTCCGGTGACATGGCGTTCCATGAGCGCCTTTTACCGGTGTTCGAAACCACCGACACGGCGGGCTGGATAGAGAGTTGGGAGACATTTGCCGCGCTTGAACCCGAAGTGGTCATTCCGGGGCACGGCAGCCCGACCGATATGGAACAGGTCACCACCTACACGCGAGACTATCTGGTGTTCATGCGAGACCAAATGGCGGAGGTGATTGATCAGGGAGGGGATCTTCAGGCCGCCTACGCCATCGATCAGTCCGCGTATTCGCATCTGGACACCTATGAGTTCTTGGCGCAACAGAATGCGGGCCGCATTTTCCGCGCCATGGAGTTTGAGTGGTAGACCGCAGTCTCAGGATGCTGGGTTTGCCGCTCCAGTCATAAGAAGAGTTAGGAGCACCAACCATGAGCAGCTTGAATCGAATTGTTCTTGTTCTTTCCGGTCTACTTTCGGCCTGGTCGTTTGTTGCCTCGGCGGCGCAGCAGGATCAGGCCACCATGGACGCGGCCTGCCAGGCCGCGCGGCAGGAGCAGCTTGCACCCCTGAGAGAGCAGAGCCTGCAACAGTGCCTTACGCAGGGGGAGAAAGACCAGGCCACCTGCGAAGCCGAGGCGGCCAACTACGGTGAGCGAGTTGGCATTCGCCAGGCCATGTTCTACGATCTTCCCGAATGCGAATCCGCTTTCAACAACAAACGCAGTTACCGCAGCGCCAATTGAGCGAGGGGCTCGCACGCTGGCTGCAGGTGTGCGGCCTTTGCCTCGCATTGTCGGGTTGCCTTGGGGCACCGGACGGGATTGAGTCGGTGCGCAACTTCGATCTCGAGCGATATCTCGGCTCCTGGTACGAGATTGCGCGGTTGAATCATCGGTTCGAACAAGGCCTGACCCAGGTGACCGCCACCTATTCGCCGCGTGCTGAGGGCGGTGTGACAGTGGTGAACCGGGGGTTCAACACGGACAAGAACGCCTGGGAGGAGGCCGACGGCAAGGCCTATCCTGTCGGAGATCCGACGGTGGGTGAGCTCAAAGTGTCTTTTTTCGGCCCGTTCTACGGTGGTTACAACATCATCGATCTGGATCAGGAGGATTACCGCTACGCGATGGTGGCCGGGCCAACCCGATCCTACCTCTGGATACTCGCTCGCGACCCGGCGCTGGATCCCGCAACCCTTGATCGGCTGGTTGAGAAAGCGCGAGCGCTGGGATTCGACACCCGTGAATTGATTTACGTCGAGCACTGATTCAACCGCCCAATCGGGGTGTCCCGACATTTGATTCAGGA
Organism: uncultured Gammaproteobacteria bacterium; assembly: GCA_963783675.1. GTDB lineage: Bacteria > Pseudomonadota > Gammaproteobacteria > Competibacterales > JAHEDQ01 > JAHEDQ01. The sequence continues at coordinate 99,502 of CAWAOU010000024.1, read as the reverse complement.
ACGCCCATGACCGCCGAATCGACCGCCCGCGCCGCCACCGTACAATCAGTTCGCGTCAGGGCGGTATGTTTGCCTCTTGCCAGCCCCCACCGAACCGCCAGCGGCGTGGTTTCCGAATCCCCTCTGGTCTTGACCGATCTGCGGACCCGGGACGGCGTTGTCGGGCGCAGCCTGATTTTCACCTATACCCGTGCCGCCCTGGCCCCCACCGCCGAGTTGATCCGGAATCTGGCCCCGTTGGTGGAGGGTGAAGCGCTGGCACCGGTGGCGCTTCACCACGATCTGGCCCGTCGTTTTCGTCTGCTGGGCACCCAGGGTCTGATGGGTATGGCACTGGCGGGGCTGGACATGGCGCTCTGGGATGCCGTCGCGCGATGCCTGGGCGGGTCCCTGGTTGAGGCGTTGGGTGGCGTTGTCAAACCGGTCCCCGTTTATGGCGCCGTGGGTTACGACGGTGTCCAGGGTTCAGCGCGGGTGGCGGAACACTGGGCCAATCGGGGATTTCCCGGGGTCAAGGCCAAGATTGGATACCCGACCGTCAAAGAGGACCTCGCGGTGATCCGGGCCATGCGCGAAGCGGTGGGCGAAGGTGTCGCCATCATGGTGGATTACAATCAGAGCCTGTCGCCCACCGAGGCCATCGAGCGTCTCCGGGTGCTTGAGCATGAGGGCCTGACCTGGGTCGAGGAGCCGACCCTGGCTCACGACTATGCGGGGCATGCCCGGATCTCGCGCGCCGTCCGGGTTCCGATTCAGACCGGTGAGAACTGGTGGGGCACCCAGGACATGCACCATGCGCTGGTGGCCGGTGCATCGGGCTATGTTATGCCCGACGCCATGAAGATCGGCGGCGTGACCGGCTGGTTGGGCGCCGCCGCGCTGGCGCAAACCTACGCCATACCCATGTCCAGTCATCTCTACTCAGAACTCAGCGCACAATTGCTCTGCGTTACCCCCACCGTCCACTGGCTGGAGCATGTGGACTGGTGGGACCCGGTGCTGGCGGCGCCACTTCAGGTTGAGGGTGGGCACACTCGACTCGACGGTGTCGTCGGCTCCGGGCTGGAGTGGAACGAGCGTACGGTCGCCGAGCACAGCGTTTGAGCCGCGCCGCGTCGCTTTAGCGGCCGGTCACCGGCGTCATCAGATGGAGACTGTCCGCCAGCAGCGAGACCGTAATGCTGCTGCCCACCTCGACATCATTGCGACGGGCAACGTGCTCCGGCAGAGAAAACGTCAGCGGGTGTTCTAGGGGCCGTCGGGGTGAAGGGTCCGTCTGATCCACCCTCAGGGTGATCCACAGGGTCTCACCCAGGGATACCACCTTGCTCACCCTCCCCTGCACCGGGTTTTCGCGCTCGCCGCGGGACGGACGATCTCGGCGATGGAGCAGTACGCCGGCAGCGGGAATCATCCAGTCGACCCAGTCACCGATCGGCAGATCAATGCGACCAGTGGATTGAAGTCGACGCCCCGCCCAGTCTATCCACGTCAGTCCCGGTTCATGGCCGGCCACGACCGCGGTAAACAGATTGCGTTGATCCAGCAGTCGCGCGACGATGGCGTTGGCCGGTTTGCGCAGCATTTCCGCCGGCACCCCCGTTTGCAATGTTTCGCCGCGGTGCAGAACCACCATCCGATCGGCCAGCTCAAGGGCCTCGTCCAAGTCATGGGTGACCAGTATGGTGGCGCAGCCCAGTCGATGACGCAGCGTCGCTAACTCCCGGCGCAGTCGCCGACGGGTAATCTGGTCAACGGCTGAAAACGGCTCGTCCAAAAGCAGGACGGCTGGATCCCGCGCCAGGGCCCGGGCCAGTGCAACCCGCTGTGCCTGACCACCGGACAGGTCCGCCGGGCGCCGGTGTTCGAGCCCCGCCAGGTGCACCGATTTCAGCAGCGACCTGGCCCGCGCAACACGGTCCGCGCGGGGCAGATGCCCCAAGGCCTGAGCGATATTCTGCGTTGCATTGAGATGAGGAAACAGGGCGTAGTCCTGAAATACGAGGCCGGCACGACGTGCCTGCGGTGCGAGGTTGATGCCCGCATCGCTATCGAACCAGTCCACGCCGTCGCAGTGCACGTGACCGGTTTGGCCCCTCCCCAAGCCGGCGATGGCTCTGAGTATCGTGGTCTTACCACTGCCGGACGGGCCCACCAGGGCCATCAACTCACCCGGCGCACAGGAGAAACGCGCATTCAGTGGCACGGGTAGGGTTTGATGAAGGCGCACGTCCAGACCGAGCGTGGAACTCATTGGCCGCGCCGCCCGCCGGTCATGAACACCAGGGCCATGGCCGAAATCGAAATCCCGAGCAACACCAGGGACATGATGCCCGCACCCCGGATATCGAAAGACTGCACCTGATCGTAAATGGCGATGGCCGTGGTCCGGGTCTCCCCCGGTATGTTGCCCCCTACCATCAGCACCACGCCGAATTCGCCCAGGGTGTGGGCAAACACCAGCGCGATGGCACCAACCACCCCCGGCCAGGCCAGAGGCAGTTCGATGCGCCAGAAGGTCTCCCAGTTGGACAAACCGCTGCACCAAGCCGCTTCGCGCAGGTTTACAGGCACGCCCTCGAAAGCCCGCTGCATTGGCTGTACCGCGAACGGCAGATTGAACAGCAGCGAAGCCAGCACCAGACCCTCAAAGCTGAACACCAGGGTGTTGCCGGTCAGGCTTTGATACCACTGGCCCAGGGATGACTCTCCCCCCAGGGCGACCAGCAGGTAGTAACCCAGCACCGTGGGTGGCAAGACCAGGGGCAGCGCCACCACAGCCTCGGCCAGGCCGCGGCCGCGAAACCGATGCCAGGCGAATCGCCGGGCGATCCAGAGTGCAGGCGGGATCAATAAGACACAGGTCAGCAGGGACAGCTGGAGTGACAGACGCAGAGCGATCCAGTCCATATCACCCGGCTGCCGATGGGCGCACGGGATCGAACCCGTAGCGTTCCAGGATGTGTTGCCCGCGCGGGCTGAGAACAAAGGCAAGGAACGCTGGGACGGCGGGGTCGGCTCCGGCCAGCAGCCCCGCCTTTTGTCGGAGCGGGGTGTACTCCGACTGCGGAATGAGCGCGCTCTTTATGGTGCCCTGACGCGCCATGGCCAGAAGCAGGCTGCTGGCCACCAATCCGCCTTGGGTGGCCCCGTTCAAGGCGAACTGCGCGGCTTGAGCCACGTTCTCCCCCACCACCAGTCTGGGCTCGATGCGGTTCCAGAGCCCGAGGTTTTCGAGCGCTTCACGCGCCCGCTGCCCGTAGGGCGCGTGCACCGGGTTGGCGATGGCGAAGCGTTTGAGGCGCCCGTCATCCAGGGCGGCCGAGACATCCATCAGCCTTGGGTCGGCGGTGACCGGAGAGCGGTGGGACATGACCAGTGCCAGCCGGCCCAAGGCGTAGATCTGTCCGCTGTCCTCGATCACACCGTCCGCAGCCAGCCGGTCGATATAGGATTCATCCGCTGAGAACAACGCCTGAAATGGCGCGCCCTGCCGCAGCTGCCGATAGAGATTCCCGGATGCCCCAAAGGCAAGATTCAGCCTGCCACCGCCAGATTGCCTGAATTCATCCACCAGCGCCTGCATCGCGTCCCGCAGACTGGCGGCAGCGGCCACCAACGGCGTGTTCGTGTCGGCGCTGAGCCGACACGTTTCAAACCCCAGGCCAACGGCCGCGGCCATCAGCATCATGCGGCGGCGTCTCGAGACGGTGGATTGGGCGGCTGCTGGCATGGAACACCCGCGGCGATCTCAACTGGGGCTCCATCATCGCCCCCGCCCCGTGTTCGCTCAAGCATCATCGGCCTGTGCCCACCCGGGAGGGGCCACTGGCACTTGCGCAAAAAGGCGTCGGCCACAATCCTGATATCCCGTTTGATCGAACAGGTCGGGTGCGCTATGAGCGAACTTGAGGAAAAGATTCAGATTCACCGGGGCCTCAAGGGCGTCTACTTCGATCGTTCGGCATGCACCTTTATAGATGGGCGTGCCGGCGAATTGATGTACCGAGGTTACTCGATACACGATCTTGCCGAGCACTCCAGCTTCGAGGAAACGGCGTATCTGTTGTTAAAGGGTGAGTTGCCCCGGTCCGCCGAGTTTGCTGCATTCGACCGAGATCTCAAGGCGGCGCGCACGCTGCCTGGGGCGGTGTACGATATCATTCGCGCTGTGCGGCACGCTCACCCCATGGAGGTGCTGCGCACGGCCGTATCGGCGCTGGGCGCCTTTGATCAAGATGTCGGTTCCAATGAGCCGGACGCCACTCTGCGTAAAGGTGTTCGGCTTACCTCTCAGGTGCCGATCATCGTCGCCGCTCACCATCATCTGCGCAACGATCGGGAGCCGGTATCTGCGGATCCGGCCCTGGGGCATGCGGCCAATTTTCTGTATATGCTCACCGGCAAGCGGCCCAGCCGGGAGGCCGCCGACTTGATGGACACCGATATGGTGCTGCATGCCGAGCACGGTGCCAATGCGTCGTCGTTCACGGCCCGAGTGGTGGCAGGCACCGACGCAACCCTGCACGCTGCCATGACCGCGGCCGTGGCGGCCTTGTCCGGCCCGGCCCACGGTGGTGCGGCGGAGAACGTGATGCGCATGGCCCAGGAGATTGGTGAGCCCGCCAACGCCGCCGAGTATGTTCGGCGCAAGCGCAAGAACCGGGAGCCGGTCATGGGTTTTGGGCATCGGGTGTATCGAGCCGAAGATCCTCGCGCCAGGCACATGCGCGACGGTGTCGCGCGCCTGTCCCAGGAAATGGGTCAGCCCCATTGGTACGAGATTCTCCAGGCGGTCGTCGACGCAATGCACCCCTACTCTCGCCACGGCGTCAACGTCAACGTGGATTTCTACGCCGGCGTAGTGTATTTCCTCAACGGCATTCCAGAAGACCTGTTCGTTCCAATCTTTGCCGTCGGGCGGGTGCCGGGCTGGACCGTGCAAGTCATGGAGCAGCTACAGGGCAACATCCTGATTCGCCCTCTTACGCTCTACAATGGGCCCGAGCGCAGGCCCTATGCGCCAATGGAGAGCCGCTGACACCGCGACCTGTTTTAGGCCGAAACGCGAGCGCCGCCCTTGTGGTGCACCGCTGCTCGCAACGTCAATGTCAGCCGGTTCTGCACTCGGGTGGCTGGCGCGAGCGACTTCATCAACATCAGCCAGAATGCGCGGCGGCTCGTTTTTGTCGGCAGCTTCACCGCTGCGGGTCTGGAGCTGGTGGAGGTGGCGGCCGGTGTCGATCTGGAACGGGATATTCTGGCGCTGATGGATTTGGCCCCCAAAGTTGTAGATCCAAAACCCATGGATCCGCGTATCTTCCGCCCCGATCCCATGGGCCTGCTCGACTCGATGCTGGGTCTGCGTCTGGAGGAGCGGATCGCCGCCGAGGGAGTCTGGGACAGCGGAGTCCGGAACCCTCAGTTTGGGGCTTGCTGAGCGAGTGCAATCGCCGAGGCGGCAACGATGTCGTCCACGCTCGCGCCCCTGGACAGGTCGCTGACCGGTCGCGCGAACCCCTGCAGCACCGGCCCGACCGCCCTCGCCCCCGCCAGGTATTGGGTCAGCTTGTACCCTATGTTGCCGGCATTGAGATCGGGGAAAATGAGTACGTTGGCCCGCCCTGCCACCGGGCTGTCGATGCGTACCTTTTTGTCCGCCACCGCCTGGACCAAAGCGGTGTCGGCCTGGAACTCTCCATCGATCGACAGTTCCGGTGCCCGTTTACGCGCCAGTGCGACCGCCTCGCGCACCTTGTCGACCACAGCATGTCTGGCGCTGCCCTGGGTGGAAAACGAGAGCAAGGCAACCCGCGGTGGTTCCGGCAAGAGGCGCTCAGCGTTTGCAGCGGAGGCCAATGCAATGTCCGCCAGCGCCTGTGCGTCCGGTTCGATGTTCACCGCGCAGTCCGCAAACATCAGCGTCCGGGGCCCACCGCCCAGGAAATCCGGCAGCATCATCAGGAAAAAACTGGACGGCGTGCCGATGCCCGGCGCCAATCCCACGCCCATCAACCCGGCCTCGATGACTTTCGCTGTCGGGTGGCTGGCGCCGGCAACCAGCGCCTCTCCATCGCCGCTCTTAACCATCATGGCAGCAAAGAACAGTGGTTTGCCCATGAGCCGCCTCGCCACTTTGGCGTTCGACTTGGGCCGTCCCTGCAGATAGCGCTCCGCATAGTCATCAAGCCTGGGGTCTTCGCTGGGATCGACCACTGTCAAACCCTCGAGGGATATGGCTTGCTCCGCTGCCGCCTTTCGAACCGCGGCCTGCGGTCCAACCAGCAGCGGCTCGGCCATTTCGAGCTCCAGCAGCCGACGCGCCGCGGCCAACACCCTGGGTTCCGTGGCTTCAGGCAGCACCACGCGTCCGGGCTGCGCACGCGCGGCTTCTATCAGGGCTTCGATCAGATTCATGATTTGCTGCTCCCGGCACCGGCGATATCCTGGCCCGACTGTGCCAGGAAACCGGTCGCTTGGGGAAATCTACTCAGACATACGCGGTGCGCTGGGCCTCAGAGCAACAGGGCCAGGCCGACGCTCAGCATGATCAGACCCAGTGCCAGCCAACGCGCCCGCCGGGCCTGGGCCGTATCTGTCTGCTGGCGCGACAGGGCCTCCGGATGGGCATCCAGGTACTGGCGACAGAAATGCCGCACCCAGAGTGGTATTTCCGCGCGGCACAAGTACTGGTGAAATTGCAGCTCAAGCTCGGGTAGCGCTGCCGCATGGCCGTGCCAGGCGAAGTAGGCACGCTCGAAAACCTCGTACTCGCTGATTTCCAGGGTGCGGGCACAAAGATGAAGCTGTTCGACCTGTTCCGATGTCGAGTCAGCAACTGACGAAGTCACGATGTTCATTCGAGGGTGGAACGCGAAGGGAGTTCAGCACCGCAAACTACGATCAGATCCGCGTGTCGCAACATCCCCGGCGGCCCAGGCGGGCCACCGGGCGAGCTTGCACGGCTGACCTAGTCTGTCTGGCCGAGCTTGCTTTCGTGCAGGGCTTTGGCCTGACCGACCCAGTCTTCGCGTTGGATACGTCCACTGAAACGCCCAGACATGACGGCATCTTCGATTTTGGCGATCTCCGATGCGGTCCAGGAGGCGATCTGGCGGTAACTCTTTACGCCAGCGTCAAGCAGCTTCCGCTCCAGCGCAGGACCCACGCCGAAAATGGCTTTGAGGTCGTCAACTTCGTCCAGAACCAGAGCCAGATTTTCCTGGCCGGCTTCGGCCACGGCTTCCACCGCCGCATCAGCCTGAGGTTCCGGCGGCTGGAGCTGCACCACTTTGGGCTTGCTTCGCCTGGTCGCGGGCTTGGTGGCCGTGGGCAGCTGGGGCTTTTTCGTCTCCAATGGCGCTTCCATGCCTTTCAGCATGGTGAACCACTGATTCCAGAGATGCGCCTGAAACCGAATCACATTGCCGGTCAACTCGTTCATCTGAAGAAACAGATTGGCTGCGCTTTCCGGTATCCCAGGTGTGTGACTGGCCTGGGTGGTGACCGTGTCCGACCACTCAGTCTGGCTGGCGAGCAGTTGCTCGATCAGTTGCTCCCAGGCATCGATCTTATCCCGATGGATCTGCAGCATCGGGTCGAACGCCGGGCGCGCCTCGGACCAGGAGCTGGGAACCAGATTGTCTGTGTATGGCCACATGTTCGATCTCTCCTCGATGGCAGTGGTGTAGCTTGGCGATGGCCAGTGAAAGAAAGGCCACCTGTCCAGAACGGATAGGTGGCCTTGTCTGGATCGCCGCTTGGGTCGCGCTCCTCAGGCCGCCTTTGCGGTCATGGACTCGACGCTTTCCTTGGCGATCTGCTGGGCGCTGGCACCAAACTCTTTGCTGATTTCGGCAACGGCACGGGCGTCAGAGGACATTTTTTCGCTGACCGACTTCATAAAGGCGGTCTGCTTGCCCACGTAGTCCTGAAGGCTGGCGGGGCCGCTGATCTCGCTCAACGCCTTGAGTTGGGCAATGCCCAGGGCCGAATACTCTTTCAGACTTGAGAGCTGCAACTGGGCCAGCTTCTCAACGTTGGCGACGGCAAGTTTGTTGAATTCCTTGACCGGGGCCAGCATCTCTTCTGTCTGGACGGATACGGAGTTGAATACATCGTTTTTCATGGCGTGATTCCTTTTTAAAAACGCACGGGAAGCTTTATGCTGCGTCGCATCATATCAAGGGATTTTGTGCGCCGCAACATTTTCTTTGGAAACATCTATGAAACCCATCTGACCCGGTGGATCGAGGCCTACGGATGGGGTCAGTGCTTCGGTCTGATGGGGGTATCGCAACGGCTGCGATTAACCGGCCAGGCAAAGGCGGAACGGCAAGCTCGAGGCGATGCTCAGCCTCCGTCGCCGTGCTGCCAATGCTGGGCGGACAGTGCCTGCGCCTCATCATGAGGCTGGGTCATCTGAACGTCAGCGGGGATCTCGAGCTGAATCTCGATGGGGAGGTGATCTGAGTAGCGCTGCGGCAACACTTTCACCGAGTGCACCGGAATGTTCCGGGACACAAGAATATGGTCCAGTTGGCGGGTGGGTTTCCAGCTTGGGAAGGTCCGCAGGCCCGGAACCGGTTCGCTCAATCCGGCGGCATCACGGAAAGACCGCATGGTCGCGCCGCCCGAAGTGCAGTTCAGATCCCCCATCAAAATCACATGGGCCTGCTTGCGTATGCGCTCAGCGAGATAAGCCAACTGGGTGGCTCGAGCCCGATTGCTCAGCGCCAGGTGCACGACATACACATCGAGCACCGGGCCCTGGGTCTCATCGCCGAATCGAACCATCAGTGCGCCCCGGCCTTTGATCACGCCGGGAAGCTTGAAATCCTGAATCTCCTCCGGGCGTACCCGACTGAGTACGACATTCGAGTGCCGTGAGATGCGCCCGACCCGGCGGTTGGTCTGTTCGTAGAAGTGCGGGAAGCGGGCTCGATCCGCCAGGTAGTGTGCCTGATCCAGAAAGCCACTGCGCAAGCTCCCAGCATCGACCTCCTGCAGACCGACGACGTCGTAGGGCGCTATGAGCGAAGCGATGGCGGCCAGGTTCACCATCCTGGACGGGACCGGCAGCACGTGCTTCCAGCCCCGGGTGAAGTACTCGGAATAGCGCTTTGTGGTCAGCCCGGATTGAATGTTGTAGCTCAGCAGGCGCAGGCGCCGATCCGATCTCATGATTCGGAATTCCCGACCGGCTCCGGGTGCGCGACGGCGGCGAAGCCCGGGTTTTCCATCATCGGACAAGCCCTGAATCGCCTGGCCAGGCTCCGCAGAGTACCGTTACACTGGCGACGGTGGCTCTTCAGCTGTCCGCCCCGGCTTCTTGTTCAACCAGATAATTGATTACCTGGACCAGATCCTCCGGGCTTCCAGCCTGGGTGACGCTGGTGAGGTACTTGCCGGCAATGATGATGGCGGGCACGCCTTGGGCACCGGATTGCTGACCGTATTTCTTCGCACGGTTGACTTCGGTATGTACTTGAAAGGATTTGAAGGCGCGTTCGAAATCCGCCTCGGATACCCCGTGCTCGGCGAAAAACCGTTGCAATGATTCGGCGTCGTCGAGGCGTTGCCGATCCTCATGTATGGCGCGCATCATGGGGCCATGGGTCTGGTCAACGACGCCAAGGGCGACAGCGGTGTAGTAAGCCTGCGCGTGGATCGCCCACTGGGGGTTGAGCAGCGCCGGCATGCGGATGAAAACAGCATCCGCGGGTTTGCCATTGGCCAACCAGGCGTCCAACGTCGGCTCCAGTCGATAGCAGTGGGGGCATCCGTACCAAAACAGCTCAACCACCTCCACCCCGTCTCCCGGATCGGTTATTCGAGGCAGCTCACGATCCAAAAGCTGGTAATCGGCGCCCTCAAGGAACAGGTCGCTCTGGGCGGCAGCCGGCATGGACAGCAGCAGCAATGCCGAAGCGAGTAGACCGATTTGAATCAGTTTCATGATGGTTCGCACCAGTTCGAGCGCAATAGCGCGTTATTGTCGGGCAGGTGGAATGGTATCGCGACTTGCCGAGCAGCCTAGGGAAGGTCTGAACAATTGCTGCGATCGCGCCGGCGTCTTTGCGCTCCCTCGTACAAGGCGCACCGAGCGAAGTTGGCCCAAGGCAAATACGTGAGCTGCCAATGAGCGAGGTGCAACGCGGTACCAGGGGCGCAAAGGCCCGGCCCCGCTGGGGTTTCGCCCACAAGTGCACATCTGCCGCGTTTCCCGGCTTGGCCATAGAATGACTATGGCACTGCGCCGGGAGCCTCGCATCTGCGCCCTTGTGGACCGAAACGCGATTCGTATCAATTGTTCAGACCTTCCCTAACAGAAGGGCGGCGCATCCTTCCGAAACGTAACGAACGCAGGCGACCGGATGGCCGCCTGCGCTGATTGGAACCTGGCTTCAGCCCGATGTCAGTCGCGCAGGCCTTGCATGTAGGATGATACCGCCAGTATGTCTGGATCGGTCAGCCTGATGGCGATGTTGCGCATCATCTGACCCGGGTCGTTGGCTCTCTGCATGGAGCGAAATGCCTTCAATTGGGTTTCCGCATACTGGGCATGCTGGCCGGACACTTTCGGGAAGTTGGCGCCGCCATTTCCGTTCCCGGCCGGTCCGTGACAGGCGGAGCACGCTGCGATGCCACGTGTCAGGTCACCACCCCGGTACAGGGCCTCGCCCAAAGCGACCAGTTCGGCATTCGCTTCGCCAGGTATTTGCGTCTGGGTGGCGTAATAGGCCGCGAGATCCTCCATGTCCTGTTCGCTTAAAGCGGCAACCATCCCCATCATGATGGCATTGTCGCGTACCTGGCTCTTGTATTCCTTGAGCTGCTTCAGCGTGTACCCCGCGTGCTGACCGGCAATTTTGGGATACTGGGGATCGGTGCTGTTTCCGTCAGGGCCATGGCAGGCGGCACAAGTGGCCGACTTAGCCTTGCCTGCGGCCGCATCGCCGGCCGCAAAAGCGGTTGCGGAACTCACAGCGAGCAGTAGGGATGCGGTGGTGAGGAACAGCTTACGCATAGTGGGGTGACTCCTGTACCATCGGGCAGCCCGGCGCTGAAAGAGTTCCGCCAACGACGCGGGGCAACGTGCAGCGCCGGTTTATACCAGCTTCAACTGAGTCGATCAATCCGAGGTGCCTTGCCGGGCACACCTTGTAAACTTCGGATCCCCCGTCCCGAGCAGCAGGATGCCCACCATGTCGAACGCGGACCGCTACCGTCAGGCTGTGTTTTTGCTCGGTGTCCACGATCTGGAACAACTGCCGCCGGACACCGGCCTGGAAGTCGCGTTTGCGGGGCGTTCCAACTCCGGCAAGTCCAGTGCCCTCAACCTCATCGCGGGTCAGCGCGCCTTGGCCCGCATCTCGAAAACACCCGGTCGTACCCAACAGATCAATTTTTTTGATCTCGGCATTCAACGTTTCCTGGTGGACCTGCCCGGTTACGGCTATGCCAAGGTGCCCGAATCCGTGCGACGTCACTGGCAGCGGGTTCTGCAGGACTATCTGGCCCAACGACAGGCCCTAACCGGCCTGATACTGCTGATGGACGTGCGCCGTCCGCTCACCGAACTCGATCTGCAAATGCTTGACTGGTGCCATCATCGGTCGCTTCCGAGCCACATTTTGCTCACCAAGGCGGACAAACTCAGCCGGGGACGGGCGGGCGTCGTGCTCATGCAAACCGCTGCGACACTGAAACAGGACTATCCGGGCGCCACGGTGCAGTTGTTTTCCGCTCTCAAGGGTAACGGGGTCGAGACTGTTCGGTCACGTATGGACGACTGGTTCGATTGGGCGGAAACCGAGTCTCGAACCTGAAGCCGCGGCACGGCGCTTCCAGCAAACGGCGCTTGCCCAAAGGGTAAGTCGCGCTCAATCGTCGTCCCTGCCTTGTTTACGCGCCCTGGGGTGGGCATGGTCGTAAACCCGAGCAAGATGCTGAAAGTCCAGGTGGGTGTAGATCTGGGTGGTGCTGATGTCCGTGTGACCCAGCAGTTCCTGAACCGAGCGCAGATCGCCACTGGCCTGTAACAGATGGCTGGCGAAGGCGTGGCGCAGCATGTGGGGATGAACCTGGGTGTCCAGGCCGGCCTTGAGCGCCCACCGTTTGAGGCGCTGTTGAACCGAGCGCCCACTCAGCCTGCGCCCACCGCGGCCCACGAACACAGCCACTTCGTCAGCCCGGGCCAGAGCCACCCGCGTGCGCAGCCAATCTGCAAGTGCCTGCCGCGCTTTGCGCCCCACCGGCAGGATACGGGACTTGTTGCCCTTGCCCGTGACCAGAACCGTGCCATCCTCCAACGCCAGGTCGGTCAGGTCTATGGACACCAGCTCCGACAGGCGTAAACCGGAAGAGTAGAACAATTCCAGCATGGCCCGATCTCTTGTTTCCAGGGCATCCGAGGGTGTCGCGTCCAGCAACTGGCTGACCCGCTCCGGGTCCAAGTCCTTCGGCAGGTTGCGGGCACCCCGGGGGGCGCTTACGGACAGTGCCGGGTTGGCGCCCAGCCGGTCCTCCCGCAGCAGATAATTGAACAGCCCCCTCAGGGCCGACAGCAGGCGCTGAACGCTCCGCGCGGACAGGCCTCTGCGGTGTTGATCGGCGACAAAGCCGCGTACCCGATGGGCGTCGATCTGATTCCAGTTGTCGATCTTGTTGTCGCCGCAGAATGCCAGCAGCAGGTCCAGGTCCCGCCGATAGGCCGCAGCAGTTCGCGGCGCCAACCGCCGTTCCTGGGACAGGTGAGCCAGATATGCATCCACGTCGGCGTTGAGTGTGAGGGGCGTCACCGCGTCACGCCGGGTCGGGGTCAGTCTGTCGTCGACAGGTGGGTTTGCAGTGCCCCCGAAACCAGCTTCCCCATCCGGCCGAGAAACAGTGTCCCCATCCCGGGCTGGAATCGGTCGGGTTCGCCAGCACCAACCGCCAGAAGTCCGCGCCAGCCCTCACCGGTCAGCGGAATCAGGGCGGCTGACCCCACCTGCTGGCTGGCCTCGCCGAACAGGTAATGGGCCTTTGAGGATTGAATCCGCCCGCACTCCGGGCGCCCGTTCTTGAACAAATCCTCAAACAGTTTGAGTCCCGGGTCTTCGGCACCGACAAACACTTCCGAGTCATCCGGCGCGTCCCCGGCCCCGGCTGTCGGCCTGTGTCCCACCCGGATCACTGCAAGGTCGGCACCGAATTCCTCAACCATGGATCGTCTGACCACGCTGAGCACCTGATTCAGCGTATTGGCGCCAATCAGGTCAATGGCCAGCTCGTGCATTCGTTCCGAGAGTTGATCGTTCTCGCGCGCCACCGCAACCAACTCGTGCAGCCGGCGATCCAGGTCGCCGTTCTGTTCTCGCAACACGGCGAGTTGGCGCTCCACCAGGGAGGTGGCGCTGCCACTGGGATGCGGAATGCTTATGCTCGACAACAGCTCGGGATGCTCGGCGAAGAACTCCGGATGCGCCTTGAGATACTCGGCCACTTCCTGGTTCCGACTGTCGGCGTGCGCGGCTTTTGCTTTGGTCATGGTTGTATCTGTCCGTCGAAGACGTGCTCGGCAGGCCCGGTCATCATAACGGGCGCATCGGGTCCTGCCCACTCAATCTCGAGGTCGCCACCCCGCAGGCTCAGCACCACCCGCGGATCCAAAAGGCCTTGAACCCGTCCAACCACAGCGGCGGCGCAGGCGCCGCTGCCACAGGCCAGGGTTTCCCCCACGCCGCGTTCGAACACCCGCAGTCGCCCATGACTCGGATCGAGGATCTCCAGAAACCCGACGTTTACTCGCTCCGGGAACGCCGCATGATGCTCGATCAGCGGGCCAAGACGTTCCACCGGAGCCACGTCCACGTCGCCGACCTTGAGCACCGCGTGCGGGTTGCCCATGGACACAGCCCCAAATTCCAGCCTGCTCCCATCCACGTCTATCCGATAGCTGGCCGCCGCGGTCGGCATGTTCAACGGGATCTCCGCCGGGTCCAGACGGGGGACGCCCATATTGACGCGCACGTGCCCGTCGTCCCGCACCTGCAGGCGGAGCGTGCGATTGTTGGTGCTGACGACAATCTCGTTGCGGTCGCACAGCCCACGCGCCTGCACAAAACGCGCGAAGCACCGTGCGCCGTTGCCGCACTGCTCCACCTCGTCGCCGTCGGCATTGAATATGCGGTAGTGAAAATCCACCCCGGCGCGGTCAGCGGACTCCACCACCAATACCTGGTCGCAGCCGATCCCGAACCGGCGTGTGGCGATCCGTCGGATGAACTCGGGCGTCAGTAGCAGGGGCTCGCGGGTGCCATCGAACACCACGAAATCGTTGCCCAAGCCGTGCATTTTTGCGAACTGCAGCCCCATGGCCAGCAAGTTAGCAGAATGCGTCTGGGGTTGAAACGATGGACCCTCAAGGCGTCAGTCGATGGGTGCGTCTCTGCGCGCAAGCGGTCAGCAGGACGTCCGGACTGCGGGCAAAATCCGCTGTTTAACCCGGCAGCACGGCCTCAGTGGCAAACAGTGCATGAATGGACTCGCGCGGACGGACCAGATGCGCCGTGGCGCCGTCCACCATCACCTCGGCGGCCCGCGCGCGGGCGTTATAGTTTGAACTCATGGAGAAGGCATAGGCGCCAGCTGAGCGCACCGCCAGTAAATCTCCGGGTGTCAGCCCCAGATCCCGCTGTTTCCCCAGGAAATCCGCCGTCTCGCAAACCGGCCCCACCACGTCGTAGCAGCGGGTGACGACGGTGCGGTCTAACCTGACCGGAACGATCTCCTGCCATGCGGAATACAGGGCTGGCCTCAGCAGATCATTCATGGCCGCATCCACAATCGCGAAGTTGTGCTCCGGACCCTGCTTGAGATACTCCACCCGCGTCACCAGGATGCCGGCATTGCCAACAATTGCGCGACCGGGTTCCATCACCACTTCCCAGGGACGGTCAGCCAAACGGCTTAGCAACGCTTGGGCGTGTTCCGCTGGTAAAGGCGGGGTCTCGTCCCGATAGCGGATGCCGAGTCCGCCCCCCACGTCCAGGTGATGGATGGTCACGCCCCGGGCTTCGATTTGTTCGATCAACGCAATCAGGCGGTCCAGGGCGTCGACGAACGGCGCCAGTTCGGTCAGTTGCGAGCCTATGTGGCAATCGATGCCAACCGGGTCTACGCCCGGCAGAGCCACTGCGGCAGCATAGACGGACAGGGCTTGGTCGGTGGGTACGCCGAACTTGTTTTCCTTCAACCCGGTGGAGATGTAGGGGTGGGTTTTGGCGTCCACATCCGGATTGACCCGGACCGACACGGGCGCGATCCGGCCAAGTCCGGTGGCGACTGCGCTGAGCCGTTCCAACTCCGGCAGCGATTCCACGTTGAAGCAGCGAACGCCCACGCCAAGGGCACGTTCCATTTCGGCCGCTGTCTTGCCAACGCCGGAGAAAACGATCCGCTCCGGCGCCCCGCCCGCCGCCAGAACCCGCTCCAGTTCGCCGCCGGAAACGATATCGAAACCGGCGCCAAGGCGGGCCAGGACGTTCAGCACGCCCAGGTTTCCATTGGCCTTGACCGCGTAGCAGATCAGATGAGGATGGTCGCCAAAAGCCGAATCGAATGCATGGAAATGCCGCTCGATGGTGGCGCGGGAATAGACGTAGAGCGGTGTACCGAAACGCTGCGCGAGTTCGGATACCGGGCAGTCTTCGGCGTACAGATCGTCGCCGCGGTAATTGAAGTGGTCCATGGTGGGGATGTCCTGCGCGGCGAGGGTGTTCGACGGCATGATTGTTGGCGATGGGATCGCTTGATTCGGCCGCGTCCGCCGAGCCGTGTCTGCCGAGTGTAAACAAACGATAACCGGTGTTCAGTGGGCGATCACACCGACCCGCTCGTTTCGCCACCGCTTACTCTGATTGTTTGGCCTCGGGTTGTTCGATTTCCACGGTTTCCAAGGTTTCCACGGTTTCCATCTCCGCCCCCGGCTGTTCCGAAAAGTACAATGGCCCCGATTGGCCGCACCCGGCGGACAGGAGTGCCGACGCCCACAGCAGCGCCGACAGGCGCACACGGCGCGGAAAGAACATGGATTAAATCCCTCGTCGAGCGAACGCCCACAGTATAGCCACGCCATGAGCGCAACCCAATTCTTAAGCAAGGTCTGAACAATTGATACGAACCGCGTTTCGGTCCACAAGGGCGCAGATGCGAGGCTCCCGGCGCAGCGCCATAGTCATTCTATGGCCAAGCCGGGAAACGCGGCAGATGTGCCCTTGTGGGCGAAACCCCAGCGGGGCCGGGCCTTTGCGCCCCTGGTACCGCGTTGCACCTCGCTCATTGGCAGTTCACGTATTTTCCTCGCGCCAACTTCGCCCGGTGCGCCTTGTACGAGGGAGCGCAAAGACGCCGGCGCGATCGCAGCAATTGTTCAGACCTTCCTTAACGCAACAGTGGTTTGCACCGTAAGGCGTCGGGGCGATAATCTGGTTCATTTCCTTGAGGAAGGCCTTATCGATTGCTGCGATCCCGTCGGACCGTTTGCCCTCACGGTGGCAAAGCGCGATTTGCGGCAATACACGAGGTTTTCTTGAGTAGCGATCAATGCTGAACGTTACGACATAGCCGCCCAACATCGACAAGGACCAAACACGTGCTTGAAACCGTCGAGATCGCGCCCAACGGCGTGCACAGCAGTACCATCATCTGGCTCCACGGCCTGGGTGCCGATGGTCACGATTTCGAGCCCATCGTGCCGCACTTGGGGGTGGATTCGGCGCTCGGCGTCCGGTTTGTGTTCCCCCATGGCCCCCAACGTCCGGTCACCGTCAACGGTGGTATGGTGATGCGCGCCTGGTATGACATAGCAGAAATGGACATTGCCGCCAGGCAAGACGATCGGGGAATCCGCGATTCCGAAGCGTTGGTGCGGGAATTGATCGTTCGTGAAAGAGGGCGCGGTATCCCCAGCGATCGTATCGTACTGGCCGGGTTCTCCCAGGGCGGCGCGATCGCTTTGCACACCGCGGTGCGTCATCCCGAGCCTTTGGCGGGTATCCTGGCCTTGTCCTGCTACCTGCCCCTGGACAACACCGTTACCGAGGAGCGCCACCCGGCAAACGCCGATACGCCGGTGCTGATGGCACACGGCACGGCCGACCCGGTGGTGCCGGTTTTGCTGGGGCAGGGCAGTCGTATCCGCCTGGAGGCTCTGGGTTATCCGGTTGAGTGGCATGAGTACGCCATGGGACATGAGGTCAATCTAGAGGAGATTCAGACCATCGGCCGATGGCTCAATCGTATCCTTGCTGCCGATCGCCGCGATCCGGCCTGACCGGGCCCGCCGTCCTGACTTGCAACCAAGGCACTGTCAATTGGAGGCCTGCGATCCCAACCCAGGAGTCAATCAGAGGATCTCAGGTGGGGTCTCAGGAAATCGCCACGGACTGAAACATGCCTAGCACAATGCTATCCGAGGATCCTGGCCTGCTGGGTCGAATGATGCTGTTTCGCAATGTGGAACCGGCCTCGATCCAACGCTATTTGGAACGGTGTCACGACCTGAGCCTGGCCGCGGGGGATGTACTGATACGTCCCGACCGCAACAACGAGCATGTGTATCTGTTGGTTTCCGGCCATCTCGCCATTCATCTGGATTCCCTGGATAACCCCCCGATCAATACATTGGAGGCGGGGGAATGTGCCGGTGAGTTGTCCATTATCGATGACAATTTTCCCAGTGCTTTTGTGCGGGCCACCGAACCGTCGGAGTTGGTCGTCCTGCCCCACGACACCCTCTGGGGTCTGGTCGATGCCTCCCATGCGGTGGCCCGCAATCTCCTCCACATCGTGTCCCGGCGGGTCCGCCACGGGAGCGCAGTGATTTCCCGCAACAGCCAGGCGTTGAGGGAGTTTGAACGGACCTCGACCATCGATCCGCTTACGGAACTCCATAACCGGCGCTGGATGGAGGATATGTTTGGACGCGAACTTCAGCGTTGTGACACGTCCGGTGGCCCGCTTTCGCTGATTGTGCTGGATGTGGACCGGTTCAAGGACTACAACGACGAGTATGGGCATCTGGTGGGTGACCGGGTACTTCGCGCAGTAGCCGACACCTTACGCCAGCATATGCGACCGACCGAAATGGCGGTGCGTTTCGGGGGTGACGAGGTGGCTCTGTTGCTGCCCGGTCGCTCGGCCGCTGAGGCGCGTCAGGTGGCTGAACGTCTACGCCAGGCGGTAACCCGGATCGCGTTGCCCAACCCGGCTGGCGGAACCTTGCCCAGCCCAAGCATCTCGCTGGGGCTGGCGCAGCTGGAACGAGGGGAGCAACTGGAATCCCTGCTTGCCCGCGCCGACGCAGCGCTGTATCGAGCCAAGCATGCTGGGCGCAATCGGGTGCGTGAGTGAGCGGGCTGCGCGGCGACCAAACAGAGCGTCCCGTGACCGACCGGCGCTGATTCGGATGTGCGGCCTGTGTTGCAGTCCCGATTTGACCGGCCGATATTCGATTTCAATACCGACCCTGACCGGGTGGCGAAGCGCCCCGCCATGACTTCGATGGCGCGCGCCTATCCGACTGCGGCGGTCGTTGGGCTTTGTATGCTGCTGGCGGGCGTCGGCTTGTTTCTGGCCGGCGTCCTGAGTCCCATTTTCACACTCGAGAAATTCTTTCTGGTTCGCAACACCGTGTCCATCGTTGACGCCTGCGCCCAGCTGTTCCAGGAAGGACATTACACGCTGTTTGTCATCGTGGGGGGGTTCAGCGTGGTGTTGCCAATCCTGAAATTCGTGCTGTTGTGGATGTTCTGGTTCTCCACCGACCGGCATCGCCAACGGGTCAGCGGTTTCGTCCACTGGGTCGCGCTGTACGGAAAGTGGTCCATGCTGGACGTGTTTGTCGTCGCCATTCTGCTGGTGACGGTCAAGCTCGGCGCTATTGCCAGCGTGCATGTGCATCCCGGCTTGTACGCCTTCGCCGCTTCGGTGGTCGTGACCATGGTGGCGACGGCGCATGCCATGGGCATTGCGCGTCGTTTCGACGGGGAATCGGGTGCGGATGCGGAATGAGGCGCATAGCGTTCGTCGGGGTTGGTTACTCTGGCTCCACCGAGTCCCGAAACAAATCCAACTGATGTCCCTGGGCCATCTGATCGGTCGATACTAGATTGGATGCGGTCACTCCCAGAAGTCGCACCGCGCGCTGTGCCGCCTCGGTCCGGTGCAGAAGCACCTCCAGCACCGGTATCACGTCTCTCGCCTGGGACACCGGGTAAGCCAGGGATTGGCTGCGGGTCACCAGTTCGAAGTCCCGATACTTGACCTTGAGCGTCAGGGTTCTGGCACGCAGACGTCTTGTCGAGAGACTGGCGCACACGTCCTCCGTCAGCGCGATGATCTGTTCGCGCATGACCGAAATGTCATTCAGGTCGGTCTGAAACGTGTTTTCCGCACCGATGGATTTTCGCGGGCGCTCGCTTTCCACTGGCCGATGGTCGATGCCGCGGGCGGCGTTGTAATAGTAGTGCGCCGCTTTGCCAAACAGCCTCTGAAGTTCGACTATGGAGCGCGCGCGTAAATCGGCCCCGGTATTGATGCCCACCTCGCGCATGCGCTTCTCGGTGGCCTTGCCAACGCCGTAGAAGCGGCCGATCGGCAGGGCGGATACGAAGGCGGGCCCCTGATCCGGGCGTATCACCGTGAGCCCATCCGGTTTGTCCAGATCCGAGGCCAGCTTGGCGAGGAATTTGTTGTACGACACCCCGGCGGAACCGGCCAGTGCGGTTTCTTTGAAAATCTGTTGCTTGATCTCCCGGGCAAGCAGCGTGGCCGAGCCGCGGTGCTGGGTGCTGGTGGTCACGTCCAGGTAGGCTTCGTCCAGAGACAGCGGTTCTACTTGTTCGGTGTAGCGCCGGAAGATGGCCTGAATTTGTCTGGAGACCGCTCGGTAGACATCAAAGCGCGGGCGCACAAAAATCGCATCGGGACATAGCCGATAGGCATGGGCGGACGGCATGGCCGAATGGATGCCAAAGACACGCGCCTCGTAGCTGCAGGTGGCGACCACGCCCCGGCTGTCCGGCGCCCCCCCCACCACCAGCGGATGGCCACGATACTCGGCACAATCGCGCTGCTCAACCGACGCATAGAATGCGTCCATGTCGATGTGAATGATCTTGCGCAGTTCGTCCACTGGCGTTCCGGTTCCACCAATATGGCGCCCACGAATTCAGGCTCTAGGAGTCTGTCGGATTTAACGCTGTTCGGCTGCAAATCCACGGATGGCGATCAACTCACCTTATCGCGCTCGTTAAATAGCCCTGTATTCGCCTCGCCCGATAAACTGATTTGATTCGCCCCCGAGAATTTTCGCTTCGAACGGTTCAATCCGACAGCTCCTAGCCTGCAACACCGCTTTGAAGCACTGCCATATACAGGCCGGTTCCAACCCCGATGCTGAGCAGCGTGTTGCCGCGCCAGACATGCAGTCCCGCGGTCACACCCAGCGCCAGCAACTCGGGCAGCCCATGGGGCGCCTGCCCCAGCTCGATACCCCGCACTGCGTACAACACCAGAATGGTCATAACCGCTGCTGGTAGAACCCGGGCCAGGTATACCAGCAGGGGATGATTTTCGCGCCCTCGGAGCAGCAGAAACGGCAGCGCGCGGGTCGGAAAGGTCGCGACCGCCATCACTCCGATCATTGCCAGCGGATAGATCAACTCGCCCATAGGCCCGATCTGCGTCCAATCAGCAACACGCTCAGGCTGACGGCCAGGGCGCCCAGCAGCATGTTATCGGGCCCCAGCAGCCAGAGCGCCGCCACTCCTGAGACCGCCGCCACTGCAAAAGGGTACATCGCTGTCGCGGACTTGATTTGGTCGATCAGTAATACGGTGAACAGGGCGGTCAGCGCGAAATCGAGCCCGGTGGTGTCCACGCTCAGATTTGTGCCCAGCAATGCGCCTACGCCGCAGCCGATCACCCAATAGCACTGATTCAAAGCGGTTACCGCAAGATGAAAGTCTTGAGGGTGCGTTTTGGCCGGTACCGGCGTGCTGGTCAACAAGGCATAGGTTTCATCGGTCAGGCCGAACACAAGATACCACTTGGCCCAGCCCGTTCCCGGATACCGTCCCAGCATGGAGAATCCGTAGAACAAATGCCGGGCGTTGAGCAGAAAGACGGCCACGGCCGTTTCCAACAGACCGGCTTGGGCGGCAAGCAGACCCACCCCCAGAAACTGGGCTGAACCCGCGTACACCGCCAGGCCGGTCAGCGGGGCCAACCACCACGGGTAGCCCAAGTCGCTGAACAAAAAGCCAAACGCGGCGCCCAGCGGCACGTAGCCGAACAGCACCGGAAGCGTGGCGCGAAATGCGGCGGCAATTTGGGCCCGTTCGGCCATTGAATCCTGCTTTCTGGATCGGCTTGGCGCGGGTGCGGTGTCGGCTGCCTCAGCTCAAACCAAGCCGAATGCGAGCCCGCCTGACCGCCTCTTTCACCTGCTTGGGGGCGGTGCCGCCCAAATGATCCCGTGCGGCCACCGAGCCCTCCAGGCTGAGGACATCCATCACGTCCGCCTCGATCGCCGGCGAAAACTCTGCGAGTTCGGCCACGCTCATCTCCGACAGGTCGCGGCCCGTGTCCAAGCCCCGTTTTACCGCCTTGCCGACGATTTCGTGGGCGTCCCGGAACGGCACCTGTTTGCGCACCAGGTAGTCGGCCAGGTCCGTTGCTGTGGCGTATCCTTGCAGTGCGGCCTGGCGCATACGCTCCGCTTTCACCTGGATGTGCGGCACCATATCGGCGTAGGCGCGCAGGCAGGCCTGTATCGTGTCAATGGTGTCGAACAGCGGTTCCTTGTCTTCCTGATTGTCCTTGTTGTATGCCAGCGGCTGACCTTTCATCAGTGTCAGAAGTGCCACCAGATTGCCGTTAACCCGACCGGTTTTGCCCCGCACCAGCTCCGGGATGTCCGGATTCTTTTTCTGCGGCATGATCGACGATCCGGTGCAGAAGCGGTCGGGCAGGTTGACGAAATCGAACTGAGCCGAGGCCCAAAGCACCAGCTCCTCGGAAAATCGGGACAAATGGGTCATGATCAACGCGCCGGCCGCACAAAATTCGATGGCGAAATCGCGATCTGATACGGCGTCCAGGGAATTCTCCGAGGGCCGGTCAAAATCCAGCATGCTGCAGGTGATGCTGCGATCGATCGGAAACGTGGTGCCGGCCAGCGCGGCCGATCCCAGGGGCATGACGTTCAGGCGAGCGCGGCAATCCCTCAGCCGCCCGGCGTCCCGGTCGAGCATTTCGAACCAGGCCATCATGTGATGGCCGAAGGTCACGGGCTGCGCCACCTGCAGGTGCGTAAATCCGGGCATGATGGTTGCGGCCTCGCGTTCCGCCAGCGACAGCAGACCCGCTTGCAGCCGCCCCAGCGTTCCGAGAATCGTGTCGATGGCGTCCCGCAGGTACAGACGGATATCGGTGGCCACCTGGTCGTTGCGGGAGCGGCCGGTGTGCAGTCGTTTCCCGGCGTCGCCGATGTTGGCTGTGAGGCACGCCTCGATGTTCATATGGACATCTTCCAGCGAGGCTTGCCAATCGAATGTGCCGCGCTCGATGTCGGCCCGGATGGCCTCCAGGCCGGCTACGATCGCCTGCTGGTCCTCCGCGCTCAACACCCCCGCCTCGGCCAGCATGGTGGCATGGGCGATGGAGCCGGCGATGTCCTGCCGGTAGAGTCGCTGGTCGAAGCCCACCGAGGCATTGAATTGCTCGACGAACTGGTCCATCGCTTCGCTGAAACGCCCGCCCCAGCTCTGGTTGGTCTGCTCTGTACTCATCACTGAAGATCCCGGCGGTCATTGGGAGAAGGGGCCGCATTATAGCGGCTTCGGCACAGTCTGTTGGGGGAGTCCGGATCCAATGGCGCGGATCGCATTTCGGCCCACGAGAGGCACCCGCACCTCAGCCATTCCGCGACTAAGCCGGGCGAGGCCGCCGAGTCTTCTCAGCGCAGCAGACGTTGCTCGGCCTGGCGTATGGAGCGGTCCAGATACGCGCCATAGAATCCCGTTGTGCCAATGCCGACCAGACGTTCCGCCAGTTCGGCGCCGTTGGGTCCCAGTAGAATCACCGTTGGGGTTACCCCGACCTGGTAACGGCTGGCAATCTCTTCTGTTGCGGTGCGGCGGCCATCGAAATCGGTCACGTACTGGCCCGGATCCAGGCTGATCTTGCGTATTCGCACGCGGTTCGCGTACTGCCCGTTGCGAATCACCGGCAGCAGCTCATCGACTTCAAGTCGGCTGCAGTATCCGCAGTCAGAGGCCGCAAACATCAGTACCAGGGGCATCTGATTTCCGGTATCGGCTGCGAAGTCCCGGACCATCGGCAACCCATCGGTTTCGTCTGCGTGGAGCAGGCCGATGGTGATCAGGCACAGTAAAAAGGAAATCAACAGCGTGCGCATTTGCTCCTTGGCCCTGCGAAGACGACACAATCACAAAAATTATCATGCGCTAAACCAGAACGCACGCAGGCAAGGCGCACTCGCTGGTATGGTGTCCCTGTTCACGGTACAGTCTTCCGCTCGCCGCCGGTTCCGATCCCAACATGGCAGAATCAAGTATAAGAATTGCGACGCGCAAGAGCCCACTCGCCCTCTGGCAAGCGGAACATGTCGCGGAGCGCCTGCAAGTGACTCACCCCGGGTTGAGGGTGGAGCTGGTGGGTATGAGTACCCGCGGCGACCGGGTTTTGGACAGCCCGCTGGCCAAGATCGGTGGCAAGGGTTTGTTCGTCAAGGAACTCGAACTCGCTCTGTTGGATGGGCGGGCCGACATCGCCGTCCATTCTATGAAAGACGTTCCCATGGACTTCCCTGATGGTCTCCACCTGCCGGTCATCATGGAGCGGGAGAGTCCGCTGGATGCATTCGTGTCCAACCGCTTCGATCACCCCGATCAGCTTCCCGAAGGCGCCATCGTAGGCAGTTCCAGCCTCCGCCGTCAGTGCCAGTTGATGGCCCGCTATCCTCACCTCCAGGTCCGCACCCTTAGGGGCAATGTCAACACGCGATTGGCCAAGCTGGACGCTGGCGAGTACGACGCCATCATACTGGCCGTTTCCGGTCTGCGCCGCCTGGGATTCGACGCTCGCATCGCCGCTGAGTTGACGCCCGAGCTCAGTCTGCCGGCCATCGGACAGGGCGCTCTGGGTATCGAGTCACGGGTTGGCGACGCCCGGGTCGAGGCTTTGATCGGGGCGTTGGATCACACCCACACCCACCGTCGTGTCGCCGCCGAACGGGCGTTCAATCACCGGCTACAGGGCGGTTGCCAGGTACCGATAGCCGGCTACGCAGTGCTTGATGGCGAGGAGATCTGGCTTCGGGGTCTGGTGGGACAGCCCGATGGCACGCAGATCATCGCCGATGAGCGACGCGGTCACTGGCAGTCCAGTGAGGGGATGGGGCGCGAACTGGCCGATTCGCTGCTTGCTTCGGGCGCCGATCGGATCCTGCAGGCGTTGTACGATGCGGATGCCTCGTAATGTCGAGTACGGAAGAGCTGAGTGGGCGGCTGGCCGGGTGTGGCATCGTGGTAACCCGCCCTGCTGATCAGGCGGAATGCATGTGCGCGGCTATTGAGGTGGCCGGCGGACGGGCCATTCGATTTCCGGTGCTTGAAATTCTCGACCCGACCAACGCGGATGCCATGCACCTGGCGATAGAACGATTGGATGCCTACGATATGGCAATATTCATCAGCGCCAATGCAGTCAATCGAGCAATGAATCTGATCCTCGGCAGGCACGGCCTGCCTTCGACCCTGAAACGGGTCGCCATCGGCCGCGGCACTGCCCGAGCGCTCAAGAACTTCGGCGCGCCGGCGCATATCTATCCGCGCCAGCGCTTCAACAGCGAGGCTTTGCTGGCCATGGATGAGATGCAGGCGGTCAATGGGTCGCGCATCGTCATCTTTAGGGGCGAGGGCGGCCGTGAACTGCTGGGTGATACGCTGCGTGCCCGTGGGGCCCAGGTGGACTACGTTGAAGCCTACCGGCGGGGTCGACCCAGCGCCGATGTGGATGCGCTCATGCGGCACTGGGCGCGGGGCGAGGTCCAGGCCTTCGTGGTCACCAGCGGCGAGTCCCTGCGCAACCTGTTTGACATGGTTGGCAGGCTCGGCCAGCAGTGGCTGCGCAACACCCAGCTGGTTGTACTCAGCGATCGCACTGCGCTATCGGCCACTGAGATGGGCGTCAAAGCTCCGCCCCTGGTCGCCGCCGAGGCCAGCGACGCGTCTGTAATCGACGCATTGGTGACATGGTGGGAAAATGGCGTTCGGCGCAACGCCTGCTGCTGACGCTACACTGGACAAAGGCTGGAACAATTATTTTTCTTGGGGACGCGCGATGACCGACGACAAACGAAAGCAGGGAAATCAGAAATCCAATGCTCCAGCGGACAAGCGAGCCCAGGGCGCGGTGACGGCGACCAAGCCGGCTCATGCGGGTGCAACCGGCGGCTCCGGTCACGGGCGCGGCCTGGCCCTACTGGCGTTGGTGGTCGCTCTTGGCGCCGCCGGCGGGGCTGCCTACGTCTGGAACCAGATCAAACAACAGTTGGCCGAGTCCAGGGCCAACTCAACCACCGCTTCCTCAACACTGGCCTCGGTCGGCACTCAGGCCAAGCAGGCGGCGGACAGCGTCGATGCTCTCAAGAGCGAACTGGCCACGGTCAAACAGGAACTGGCCGATCAACTGGCGAAGCAGGGCGAAGCGGTTGAGCAGGCGGCCCAGGGTAGTCAGGCCGGAATCAGCAAACTGGACCAAACGGTCACAGAGCAACTCAGTACCGCGACCAAGACCGTGGCCGAGTCGTTGCAAACCGCTGAGTCCCAGATGAGCTCGCTGCGAGCCGAGATTCGCGCGGCGCAAAAGACCCTGGAAGACCGTATGCAGGCCCAGATTGACAGTCTTCAGCTCACGCAACGAGGGCTGGGGCAGTCCCTCGAGGTGGTGCGTGAAAATGTTGCCAGTGGTGGGGATCGAAATGCCTGGACCCTGTCAGAGGTGGATTATCTGCTGCAGATTGCGTCTCATCGTCTTCGCTATCAGGAAGATGTCGACGGCGCGTTGTCGGCGGTGGTGATGGCCCAGCAACGGCTGAATGTGGTCGATGAGCTGGCGTTCGCGCCGGTGCAGGTGATCCTCGAGGAGGAAATTGCCGCCCTGCGCAGTGCCAAGCAGCTCGACCGGGCAGAATTGGCCCACACGCTGGACGTGTTGGCCAAGGAAGCCTATTCGTTGCCGCTGCGTAACGATGCCCGAACCCAGGTGATCAAGGATCAGGCTGCGGCCAAACGGGCCGAGACTCAGGCCAACGTGGACACCGATCAGGAAGGCTGGTGGGAAGACGCGGCGACCAGCGCCTGGGGTGAAATCAAACAATTGGTGGTGATACGACATGAGCGGCGGGAGGCCGCACCCCTGATTGCGCCCCAGGAGGAGTATTTCCTGGCTCAGAATCTCAGGCTGAAGATCGAGCAGGCGCAGTTGGCCGCACTGCTCGATGACGGTTCCAGTTACCAGGATAACCTGGCAACGGCCCTGCAATGGATCGACCAGTATTTCGACACCAACGACGAGCGGGTTATAGATGCCGTTGCGCAGCTCAAGGCGTTGCAGCAGGTTGAATTGCACCCTTATCTGCCGGACGTCTCGCGCTCACTGCGCACATTCCGCGACATCATGGAAACCCGGAAGCCGCTAAAGACTTTGCCCGATGAAAACACTGATGCCGCCGGGGAGGGCTCGGCATGAAGCTTTTGGTGATATTGATTCTGGCCTTGTTCTGCTCAGTGGGCGTCGCCCTGCTGGTCAAGGAGGATCCGGGCTATGTTCTGGTGACCGTCGGGCAATGGACGGTGGAAACCAGTGTCGCCGTACTGCTGGTGTTCACCCTGGTCGCCTTTGTGGTGCTCTATAAACTGGTGCGTTACTCCATGCGGTTGGCCGAATTGCCCAAAAACACCCGGGAGGCCAACGACCGGCGTCGATTGCACAAAGCCCATCGCCTGCTGTCCACCGGTATGGAGCAACTGGCCGAGGGCAAGTGGAGTTCGGCAGAAAAGACCCTGGTCAAATCCGCCAACTATAACGATACCCCAGCGCTCAGCTATATCGGCGCGGCCAAGGCGGCGCAGCACCTCGGGGACGATGCCAAACGCGACAAACTGCTCAAGCTGGCCACGCCCCAGGATGGTAATGCGAACGTGGCCGTCGGTCTGACTCAGGCCGAGTTGCTGATGGAAACCGGGCAGCTCGATCGGGCCGCACAGTCCCTGGAGCATTTGCGCCTGCAGTCGCCCAAGCATCCTCAGGTGTTGAAGCGCCTCATGGAGTGCCGACTCGCGGCCAAGGACTGGCAGGGTCTTTGGCGCATTCTGCCGGACCTTAAAAAGCGGGGAGTCTTAAAGGGCGCCGAAATGACGGCTCTGGAGACCCAGGTCTACCATGAATTGCTGGCCGAAGCGGCCAAGTCAGATTCCGTCGAGACTCTACAAAAGGCCTGGAAGGACACGCCTGGGGCACTGCGCCGGGATGTGGACATGTTGGTGGACTACGCTGGCTATCTGGAGGGGCACGGGGCCGGTGACAGTGCCGAACAGCTCATCCGAAAAGCGCTGGATCATAACTGGGATCCAAAGATCGTCTTGGCCTACGGTGAGATCAACCGGGCCAATGCCGAGACTCAGCTCAAGTTCGCCGAAGCCTGGTTGCAGAGCCACCCCAAAGACCCGGATCTGCTGCTCAGTCTGGGGCGCATCGCCCGGCGTAATCATCAGTGGCAGAAAGCGCGCCAGTACTATGAGCACAGTATTGCGCTGAGGCCGGCGCCGGAAGCCTACCAGGAACTTGGCAGCTTGCTGGATCAGTTGGAAGAGCCGCAAAAGGCCCGCGACAGTTACCGCAACGGCATGCGTTTGTTGACGGGCAAGGAACTCTCCTCAACCAGCAACGTATTGGACGTGGCCGATCCGGATGCCACCGAGAAACTGGAACGCAAACCGGCACCGACGGATGGCGCCACCCAGACATCTTGAGGCGATCGGCGGTGCCCGGTCGCGTGCGTCGCTATGCGGTCTGACCGATCGGTCAGACCGCATAGCGTTCGTTCTCCGGTCAGTTCCCGTCCAGCGCTTGTAGTGTGTCTGACGCGTACTCAAACGAGTCGTAGAACAGAAATTCATCTGGAAGCCCGCAGCTCGCGAAAGCGGTGCGAGCGGCCTCAATCATGGCCGGTGGCCCGCTCATGTACACCTCATGCCCGCTCAGGTCCGGATGGTCTTCAGTCACCGCCTGATGGACGAATCCGGTCCTTC
Source organism: uncultured Gammaproteobacteria bacterium (assembly GCA_963783675.1). GTDB lineage: Bacteria > Pseudomonadota > Gammaproteobacteria > Competibacterales > JAHEDQ01 > JAHEDQ01. Next base: position 71,114 of record CAWAOU010000024.1, on the reverse strand, counting down.
CGGACCATTCGTCTTCCTCGGCGGGCTCGGACAGAACCGGGACGTAGCGGATGTTCTCATGCTCGCGCGCCCAGGCCTCGGCCAGATCATGCAGATACAGATCCCGCTTCGCCCGCACCCCCCAATAAATCTCGATTGGGCGTTGCAGGCCCGCGGCAATCGCATGCTCTGTCATTCCCCTTAATGGGGCGAAACCGGTGCCGCCCCCCATCAGAATAATCGGTCGATCCGACTCCTCCCGCAAAAAGAACGAACCCAGTGGCCCTTCGAAGCGCAGAATCGCCTTCTCCTTCATGTCCGTAAACACGTGGTCCGTGAAGCGTCCGCCCGGCACGTGGCGGATATGGAGCTCCAGAAAATCGTCTTCATGGGGCGCCGTGGCCAGCGAAAAGCCGCGTCGTCGTCCATCCCGGAGGATGATGTCGATGTATTGTCCGGCCAGAAACTGAAGCCGTTCGGTGGCGGGTAGTTTCAGTTTCAACCGCATGACGTCATGAGACAGCTTATCCATGGCCGCGACCCGGCAGGGCAGAACCTTGACCTGGATATCCTTCGCAGCCCCGACTTCGCGAATCTCCACCTCCAGGTCGCTGTCGGGACGGGCCTGGCACAGTAGCGCTTTGCCCTGTGCGATTTCGTCCTCGCTAATGGCCGCGGGCTTGCCATCGGGGTAGTGCACCCGACCCGCAAGCAGCTTGCCCGCACAGGACCCACATGCGCCATTGCGGCATCCATAGGGCAGCGCGAAGCCCTCGCGAAGTCCCGCCTCAAGCACGCTCTCGCCCGTCTCCACGACAATTCTGTGCCCGCTGGGCTGAATCGTGACCGTATGACTCATTGACTCCCGAACCCTTACATCAAGCTAGGGCGCTTCTGATCTACTCTGGACAAAGCAGCTTGGACGATGAAGCTGTGCATTTGAGTGCCAAGATGCAAGTTCACGAATAGATCAGAAGCGCCCTAGGTAATTCGACCGGCCCGCGCCGATTTTGATTCAACCCTATCCACCAGGTGGTCGTGGCCGGCTCACACACCCAGGTCGAGGGATTGCCAGATGTCGTCCACTCGCCTGCGCACCGCTTCGCTCATGCGAATCGGACGACCCCATTCGCGGGTGGTTTCCCCCGCCCATTTGTTGGTGGCGTCCAACCCAATCTTGGACCCCAGACCGGACACGGGCGAGGCGAAGTCGAGGTAGTCGATCGGCGTATTGTCTACGATCACACAATCCCGACGTGGGTCCATGCGGGTGGTCAGCGCCCAAATCACATCCTGCCAGTTGCGGGTGTCGATGTCTTCATCCACCACGATCACGAACTTGGTGTACATGAACTGGCGCAGGAACGACCACACACCCATCATCACACGCTTGGCATGCCCGGGATATTGCTTGCGCATGCTCACCACCGCCATGCGGTAGGAACAGCCCTCGGGCGGCAAATAGAAATCGATGATTTCGGGGAACTGCTTTTGCAGCAGCGGCACGAACACCTCGTTCAAGGCCACACCGAGCACGGCCGGTTCATCCGGTGGCCGGCCGGTGTAGGTACTGTGGTAAAGCGGCTCCCTGCGCTGGGTGATGCGTTCAATGGTGAACACCGGGAACTGGTCGACTTCGTTGTAGTATCCCGTGTGATCGCCGAACGGACCCTCCGGCGCCGTATCGCCCGGGTAGATAAAGCCTTCCAAAACGATCTCGGCCGAGGCCGGAACCTGCAACTCTGAGCCGATGCACTGACCCAGTTCGGTGCGGGACCCCCGCAACAGGCCGGCGAAGGCGTGTTCGGACAGGCTGTCGGGCACCGGTGTCACCGCAGCAAGGATGGTGGCTGGGTCCGCACCCAAGGCTACAGCCAACGGGAACGGCTCGCCCGGATGGGCGGTCTGCCAGTCGCGAAAATCCAGCGCGCCCCCGCGATGCGAGAGCCAGCGCATGATGACCTTGTTGCGCCCGATCACCTGCTGTCGATAAATGCCCATGTTCTGTCGGCTTTTGTCCGGGCCCCGCGTTATGACCAGACCCCAGGTGATCAATGGGCCGGCGTCCTCTGGCCAGCAGGTCTGCACCGGCAGGCGTCCCAGATCCACGGCCTGGCCTTCGAACACCTGCTGCTGACAGGGCGGACTACCGACTTTCTTCGGCGCCATGTCGAGCACTTTCTTGAATATGGGTAGGGCCTTCCATGCCTCCTTCATGCCTTTAGGGGGATCTGGTTCCTTGAGGAAGGCAAGCAGGCGGCCGACTTCCCGCAGGGACTCCACCGTGTCCTCACCCATGCCCAGCGCCACGCGGCGGGGTGTACCGAACAGATTGCACAACACCGGTATATCGAAACCGCTGGGCCGCTCGAACAGAATCGCCGGGCCGCCGGCGCGCAGTGTGCGATCGCAAATCTCGGTCATCTCCAAGTTCGGGTCCACCGGTACGCGAACCCGCTTGAGTTCACCCTCAGACTCGAGCTTCTGTATGAAATCTCGAAGATCCTTGTACTGCATGTACAGCTCCGAACGCGGGATGCCGCGATCATGGTTGGATAGACTGCCTAGGAGGCTGCGCGGTAGAAAGGGAACGGTCTGCGGCACCGCCATTTCGGCCCGATTCCGCGATCCTCCTCGTCACATAGCGACGGCTATGCTTCTCGGACGATCGCGAAATCGTTCGCGAACTGGACAGCACCTCGCCGCATTCATTTCTACCGCGCAGACGCCTGGGGCGCCTCTGATCTATTCGTGAACATGCATCTTGGGACTGAAATGCACAGCCTAATTCCCGCGATTTTCTGGCCATGGGCCAACCATGCGGTCGGCGCCCTGCTCCGTGAACGATAGGACGCGAGCGCGACTCTGCCTAAAAAAACAGGGCTTTTCCCAATGGAATGGACCCGAAGTGTAGCGCAAACTGCCATCGGACCCGCGGCGTGGAAATCACTCGAAGGTCAGTGCCGGTGATTGCGCGTTAGACTGCTGGTGTGACCCGCAAGTGGCCGCCCCGTTCCCTGCCCGGACAAACTGAAAAAATGGAAGACAGAAGCCAGTTCGTTCTGCTCACCAAGCGCCGTTTCGGCCCGTTCTTCACGACCCAGTTTCTCGGTGCCTTCAACGACAATCTGTTTAAGAACGCGCTGATCGTCATGTTGGCCTTCCAGGCCACAGATACTCTGGGGCTGAGTTCCAATACGCTGATCAATCTGGCCGCTGGTCTGTTCATTCTGCCGTTTTTCCTGTTTTCCGCGAGTTTCGGCCAACTGGCCGACAAGCTGGAGAAATCGCGCCTCATCCGCCTGACCAAGTTATTGGAAATGGGGATCATGTTGGGGGCGGCCGTCGGGTTCATCAGCGGCAACGTGTGGCTGCTGATCGGTCTGTTGTTTCTGATGGGGATTCAGTCGGCGCTGTTCGGCCCGGTCAAGTACGCGATCCTGCCCCAGCATCTGCAGCAGGAAGAGCTGGTGGGCGGCAACGGCTTGGTGGAAACCGGTACCTTTCTGGCCATCTTGCTGGGTACCATGGCGGGTGGCGTTCTGATTGCACTAAAGCCTCACGGCGCAGCCGTCGTCGCCGGCGTGGCAATGATCGTCGCCGCCGCCGGTTATCTCAGCAGCCGCGGCATTCCCACCGCGGCCGCGATGGCGCCGGATCTGCGCATCAACTGGAACCCGCTGTCCGAGACCTGGCGCACCTATCGGTTGCTGCGGGGCAATCGGACCGTGTTTCTGTCGGTGCTGGGCATTTCCTGGTTCTGGTTTTTCGGCGCCAGCTATCTGGCTCAGCTGCCCAACTACACCAAGTTGACGCTGGGTGGCAATGAGCAGGTCGTCACCCTGTTGCTGACCCTGTTCTCGGTGGGTGTTGGCGCTGGCTCGTTGCTGTGTGAGCGTCTGTCCGGTCACAAGGTGGAAATCGGTCTGGTTCCGTTTGGCTCCATCGGCATGACCGTGTTCAGCATCGACCTTTACTTTGCGCCGCCCGGCCACGCCGGTGGCGAACTGTTGGGCATGATGGGCTTTCTCGATCAGGGTGGTGGCTGGCGCGTGCTGTTCGACATCCTCATGTTGGGCATGTTCGGTGGATTCTACATCGTACCGCTGTACTCGCTGATACAGCAGCGTTCTGAGCCCGCCTATCGATCGCGGATCATTGCCGGCAACAACATCCTCAACGCCCTGTTCATGGTGGCCTCTGCTCTGCTTGCCATTGTCGCGCTCGGTGCTGGCCTCACCATTCCCCAATTGTTCCTGCTCACTGCGTTTCTGAACGCCGCGGTCGCGGTCTACATCTACACGCTTGTGCCTGAATTCCTGATGCGGTTCATCGTATGGATTCTGATCCACATTATGTACCGCATTGACCAAGAAGGCCTGGACCGGATCCCTGACGAGGGGCCGGCGGTTTTGGTTTGCAACCACGTCAGCTTCATGGATGCGCTGGTCATCAGCGGTTGCGTGCGACGGCCAATCCGCTTTGTCATGTACCATAAGATCTTCGGGGTTCCGCTGCTGAGTTTCGTTTTTCGAACCGCCCGCGCCATACCGATTGCCCCGGCCCGTGAGGACCCGAAGCTGCTGGAACAGGCCAATGACAGCATCTCGGGCGCATTGAAAGACGGTCAGTTGGTGTGCATTTTCCCGGAAGGGGAGATCACTCGCCATGGTGAGCTGAACCCGTTCAAGAGTGGGATCGAGCACATCGTCAAGCGTGATCCGGTTCCGGTGATTCCCATCGCCCTGTGCGGGCTGTGGGGGAGTTTTTTCAGCCGCCGCTACGGGGAGGCCATGATGGGCGTTCCACGACGATTCCGTTCAAAAATCGGAATCCATATCGGCATCCCGCAGGCACCGGAAGTGGTCGTGGCGTCGCGCTTGCAAAGCCAGGTCCAGGCCCTCAGGGGCGAATGGCAATAGCCTGGCCGGATTTTACCCAGGCTTTCAAGCGGCCCGGTCGGCCGGCTGGGTGGATTCGAAGGCGTCCATAAGCGCCGCTTGTCGTGCCAACACCGATTCCGCCGCCGCCTGTTTCACCGGCCCGAAGCCGCGGATCTCCGATGTGAGCAGAGCGATTTCAACGGCGGCCCGGTGATTGTCTGGCCGCAGTGACTTGAGTAACCGATCCACCAGCGCCGGGTAGGTTTTCAGGAGCTGCCGTTCCAGCCGGCGATCCGTGCTGTAGCCAAACGGGTCGAATGCGCTGCCACGCAGCCATTTGAGACGGGCCAGCCAAGGCATCAGAGCCAGCATCCAGGGTCCGAACCTCCGTTTGGCGGGTCTGCCGGTGGCCGGGTCGATGCGGCTCAGGAACGGCGGCGCCAGGTTAAACTCAAGGGTGTAGTCTCCCTCAAAGGTCTGTTCCAGAGAGCGTTTGAACGCGGGGTCGCCGAACAGGCGCGCGACTTCGTACTCGTCCTTATAGGCCATCACCCGGAACAGCGATTTCGCCACTGCAACGGTCAGGTCGGTTGCACCGGGCAGCATACCTGCTTCGCAGTGACGGACCGCCTCCACCTGCGCCCGATAGCGTTCGGCATAGGCAGCATCCTGGTACTCTGTCAGAAGTGCGCAGCGGGCCGTAATCAGAGCGTCCAGGCCCCCAGTTTCTGGCGCCTTTGAGTCAGTGCTTCGCGCCAGTTCCATAACACGCTGGGGTTCTGCGGCGAGACGACGACCCCACTCAAACGCCTGCTGATTCATGCTGATCGCCTGACCGTTCAATTCGATGGCCCGCTTTATGGCATCGGCGCCCACCGGCAACAAACCGCTCTGATAGGCGAAACCCAGGATCAGGGTATTGGCGGCGATGGCGTCACCGAACAGCGCCTCGGCCAGCCGGGTCGCGGGTAAGTTGTGCACACCATCCGTGCGGCAGCGCTGGGCGATGCGATCGCGTAGGCCGCTACCGGGAAAAAGCAGATCCGGCTGCCGGATGAAGTCACCGGTCATCATCTGGTGGTCGTTGATTACCGCCCGGCTCCGATCCGGGCTCAGGGTTGGCAGAACCCGGTCGCCGGCGGCCACCACCTGGTCGCAGCCCAGCAACAGATCGGCCCCGGCCACCGGCACATGGGTGGCGGTTACCGCCTCCGGCGCGGCGCCCACAATGATGTGGCTGGCCACCGCCCCGCCCTTCTGGGCCAGGCCTGTCATATCCAGGACCGAGCAGCCCTTGCCTTCGAGATGCGCAGCCATGCCGAGCAACGCACCGATGGTGATCACCCCGGTGCCGCCGACGCCAGCCAGTACGATTCGATAGGTGCCGTCGATCACCGGCAGCAGCGGTTCCGGCAGAACCGGGAACGGTTTATCCACCGCATCCTGCAGCCCGCTCCGGCGTCTTGGGTTGCCACCGTGTACCGTCACGAAGCTGGGGCAGAAACCCTTGAGGCAGGACTCATCCTTGTTGCATGCGGACTGATCGATCTTACGCTTGCGCCCGAGTGGGGTCTCCAGCGGCAGAATGGCCACGCAGTTGGATTGCACGCCACAGTCGCCGCAGCCTTCGCATACCCCTTCATGGATGTAAATCCGTCGCGGCGGATCCGGATACAGCCCGCGTTTGCGCCGACGGCGCTTCTCCGCGGCGCAGGTCTGGTCGTAGACCAGCACGCTGGTGCCCGATACCTCGCGCAAATCCCGCTGCACCTGGTCGAGTTGCGCCCTGGGGTGCAGTTCGACCCCGGGGGCCCAGACCGTTGCCGGTGGATACTTGGCTGGATCGTCGCTCACCACCACCACTTTCACAGCGCCTTCCGCTGCCACTTGTCGCGTGATCTGCGGGACAGACAGTGGCCCGTCCGGTTTCTGACCGCCGGTCATGGCCACTGCGTCGTTGTACAAAATCTTGAAGGTGATGTTGACGCCTGAAGCGACCGCGGCCCGAATGGCCAGCAGTCCGGAGTGGAAATAGGTCCCGTCCCCAATGTTCTGAAACATGTGCCGGCGGTGGGAGAAACGGCCTTCGCCCACCCAGTTGGCGCCTTCCCCGCCCATGTGCGTGTAGCGCTGCACCCCGCGATCCATCATCTGAGCCATCCAGTGGCAGCCGATGCCGGCATAGCCTCGGCTTCCTTCCGGCAACAGCGTGGAGGTGCTGTGTGGGCAACCCGCGCAGAAGTAAGGGGTTCGGTTCATCGGGCTTTGCGGTTGGTCGGTGGCCTGTCGATAGCGCGCCTGCAGCGCGTCCGCTCGGGTTCTCAGGCTCGCGTCCTCTCGCAGCGCCAGCAGCGCCTGGGCGATGGCCAGGCCGATCCGGGTCGCGTCCAGGCGGGCGATTGATGGCAGCAGAACATTGCCGGCACGGTCGTGTTTCCCGGTGACCTGCGGTGCGTTGGGCTGGCCATAGAGTAGCGACTTGATCTGCTCCTCCATCAGGCCGCGTTTCTCCTCCACCACCAGGAGGTGCTCGAGTCCGTTGGCGAAGGCCCGCAGCCCCTCCGGCTCCAGGGGCCAGGGCATGGCCACTTTGTAGACGCTCATGCCGAGTCGCTCGGCCTCGGCTTGGTCGATGCCCAGGTCTGCCAGGCTTTGTCGGACATCGAGATAGGACTTGCCGGTGGTGACCACACCGAGGCGGGCCTGGGCCGGCCCCAGCACCACCTGATCCAGCGGATTGCTGCGCATGAATGCCCGAACCGCCGCCAGCTTATGCTGGTGAAGTCTGGCCTCCTGCTCCAGCGGTGTGTCTGGCCAGCGGATGTTCAGTCCGCTGGAGGGCCTCGGATCTGGATCCGGGAACGTCAGCGTCACCCGGTCCGGGTCGATCTCCACCGACGCGCTGGCTTCCACTGTGTCGTGGACACATTTCAGGCCTACCCAGCATCCGCTGTAGCGGGACAGAGCCCAGCCGTAGAGCCCGTAGTCGAGAATCTCCTGCACTCCGGCGGGATTCAGAATCGGGATCATGGCGTCGACCAGCGCGTACTCACTCTGATGGGCCGTGGTGGATGACTCGCAGGCATGGTCGTCGCCCATGGCGACCAGCACCCCGCCCAGCGGCGAGCTGCCCGCCAGGTTTCCGTGCCGCAGCACGTCGCCACTTCGATCGACGCCGGGCCCCTTCCCGTACCAGAGTGCAAAAACCCCCTGATAACGGCCTTCCCCATCCAGTTCGGCCTGCTGTGTGCCCCAAACCGCTGTTGCCGCCAGGTCCTCATTGACGCCAGGCTGAAATACGATGCTGTGTTCGTCCAGGTGCTGCTGGGCCCGGCCCAACTGTTGGTCGTAAACGCCCAGCGGTGACCCGCGGTAGCCCGTGATATAGCCCGCGGTGTCATGACCGGCGGCCAGATCCCGTCGGTGTTGATCCAACGGCAGGCGAACCAGGGCTTGAACGCCGCTCATAAACACACGGCCTTCGGTCTTGAGGTACTTGTCTTCCAGACTGACGGGTGCCAGCGGCATATGAATCCCCTATTCGCTGTCCCAGGAACTCAGGTGTTTCGGATTGCTGATACTCAGGCGAGCGCGGGTACGATCCGTCAACACAGTGAACACATCGGATTCAATCCCAGCCTCAATCCGCCCGTGGCGTAGATCGTCAGCCAGACGGCGGTTGAGTCGTTCCTGCGTCTGCGCCGGATCGGAATGCTCGTCGGCCAGGTCCGGGTATAGCGCACGCAATCGGGACAACTCGGACGGGGCACCGCTGCGCCCGGCATCGCCTTCCCGGGCCGCGATTGCCATGGCATTGGCGCACATGCGCGCTGCGTAACGCTGGGCCTCTGGCAGGGCCGGGAGCAGATCGTCAAGCAGGCATTGGCGGGCCACGCGCAGGAGTTCTGCCCCGTCGGGTTGATCACACATCGTCCAGTTCCCCGGTTTCAATCCGTCGGATCTCCATCAGCAGATCCAGTTCCATTTCCGGCACCATGCGTCCGGTCAGGGCCAGCTCCAGCGAACGCTCTTCGCCCGACAGGTGGCGCTGGGCCTGTTGCAGGGCGATCACCGCCCAGCGCACCGCCGCCATGATTTCCCAGTATCGGACCCGGTCATGATCCACAGCCTCCCCGCTCACCCGTTCATACCCACGATAGAAATCGGATCGTTCACCGATGCCACCGGCGCCCCTGGACCAGGCGCCGAACCGCCAGCAGCGAGCGCAAAACCAGCCCAGATCCTCCGCTGGGTCAGTCCAGGCCGCAAACTCCCAGTCCAGAATGCCGGTGAGTTCGCCCTGGTCCACCATATAGTTTCCAGTGCGGTAGTCCACATGGCAGAGCGTAATGAGTGCGCTCTCGCTGGCGTTGCGCTCCAGCCAGGTCAGGGCCCACTCCAGTACCGGGCGCGGTTGGCCAATGGCATCCAGGTAGGATCGGTACTGGCGGATTCGGTGCAATGCGGGCGTTGGCGCTGGAATGGGCAGGAAGAACAACTCTGAAACCGGTGGACGCACCGTGTGCAGGTGGGCGATTTCCGCGCCCAGTTGCTCTACCAGCGCGGCTCTCTGGGCGGCGTCCAGCCGCGACCGGGTCAATGCCCTCGGTGATGCGGTGCCGCCTACCTGGCGCATCAAATAGAAATCCTTGCCCAGCACCGAGGGTGTCCGGCACAGCCAGAGCGGTTCCGGCACCGTCATACCGGCTTGATGCGCCTGGCAGAGTACCGCGAATTCCTGGGCACGGCTTAAGCTGACGGAAACGCCGGAGGCGGCGTCGGTGCGCAGCACCAGTGCCTGGTCCCCCGCCATGGGGCCCCCATCGATGCGCACCTTCAGTGCGTAGTTCTCCTGAATCGCGCCCCCGGACAAGCGGCGGGCCGAAACTATCCGGGCGCCGCCGGCACCGGCTTGTTCGGCGATAAATTCACCCAGCGCCTGCTTTACCTCCGGGTCGGTCAGTTCCAAGACCAGAACTCCATACCCTCGTTCAGCAAGTGCCTTGAGAGCACCATTTTGTGCACTTCGGAGGCGCCGTCCACCAGCCTGGCCTGGCGCGCATACCGGTATATCCACTCCAGCACGGTGTCCCTTGAGTAGCCGTGTGCGCCACACAGCTGGATCGCGGTGTCCACCGCCTTGTGCAGGGTATCGGCCACCGCAACTTTGGCCATGGAAACCTCCTTGCGGGCGAAATCCCCCTGGTCCAGTTTCCAGGCCGCGTGCATGGTCAGAAGCCGGCCCACATGAATCTCCATGGCCGCTTCGCCCAGCATCCACTGGACACCTTCGTGCTGGGCCAGGGTGCTGCCGAAGGCCTGGCGATCGGCCACGTAGCTGGCGGCAATTTCCAACGAACGCTTGGCCAGGCCGAGCCAACGCATACAGTGGGTGAGTCGGGCCGTACCCAATCGGATCTGGGTCAACTTGAGCCCGTCGCCCACCTCCATCAGTCGATTCGCGTCCGGGATCTCCAGGCCCTCGAAGTGCAGCTCGCAATGGCCGCCGTGTTCCTCCGGTCCCAGAATGGGGATGCGCCGCAGTATCTCCCAGCCCGGGTCGTCACGGTGAAAAAGGAATGCGGTCAGGCCTTTACGCGGATCGTCCGAGGTGCGGGCCACCAGGATGAAGTGTTCGGCCACGCCGGCACCGGTGATAAACCATTTATGGCCGTTGATGCGCCAGCGGTCTCCCACACGGGTGGCTTCGGTGCGCATCATCCCGGCCGGATCCGAGCCCGAACCCGGGGCCGGTTCGGTCATGACAAAGGCGGAGCGCACCTGACCGTCTACGATGGGTTGCAGCCATCGCGCCTTCTGCGCCGGCGTGCCTACCTTCTCCAGCACCATCATGTTGCCGTCATCCGGCGCCGCGCTGTTGAACACAACAGGCCCAAAGATCGATCGGTTCATCTCTTCGTAGCAGGCCGCCATACCGACAATGGGCAAGCCTTGTCCGCCCCGTTCCACCGGCATCTGCAGTGCCCAGAGCCCTTCCTGGCGCGCGCGGCGTCGCAGCGGCTCGAGATGGTCGGGATGAAGATTCTCACCCTGGTCGTAGGCTTCCGGCTGGGTTTCCAGGGGCAGGATGTGGGTGTCCACGAATGCGCGAATGCGCTGGCGCAAATCCTCGATCTCGGGGCTGAGCGTATAGTCCATCGGGTTTCTCCGGCGATGAGTTAGAGCGTGGACTGCAGATGGCCGCCGTCCACCGTAATGCAACTGCCGGTCATATAGTCCGAGGCCTTGGACGCCAACAGCATAAGCGGCCCGACAAGATCTTCGGGCGTGCCCAGACGACGCTGGGGTATGCGTTTCAGCACCGCTTGCCCAGCTTCGCTCTCAAAGAAGGTTCGATTCATTTCGGTGAGCACGAATCCCGGTGCGATCGCATTGACCCGGATCCGATGGCGAGCCCATTCAAGCGCCAGAGCCTGAGTCAGATGCAGCAGTCCGGCTTTAGAGGCGGCGTAGGGTGCCACCCCGCCTGCAACCCGGTAGGCGAGGATCGATGCAATGTTGATGATGCTCCCGCTTTGCCCGGCTGCCACCAGGCGCTGGGCGGAAATCTGGGCCACGCGCCAGGCTCCGCTCAGGTTGGTGTCAATCACCCGGTCCCAATCCGGCTGACTCAGGTCCAAAGCCGGCTTGCCACTGGCCACCCCGGAGTTGTTGACCAGAACATCCACGGTGCCATAGCGTGTCTCCGCCCGTTCGAACGCGGCCGCTACGCTGCCCGCATCGGTCACGTCCATCACAACCGGATGGGCGTCGCCGCCGGCGCAGGCGATTTCGGAGCAGACCCGCTCGAGTTCGGATTGTCGACGACCCGTTGCCACGACCCGGGCACCGGCCCCGGCCAGGGCGGCAGCGAAGCAGGATCCGAGGCCACCGGAGGCACCTGTAACCATGCAAATGTGGCCGCTTAGGTCGTAGGCTGTCTCCATTGCATCCTCACCAGGTGCGTCGGGCCGGTCTATGGGCTTGCCAACCCGCACAATTTACTTGAACGTTCAGGCGTACAGCATACCGTCCAGGCTGATGGCCGGGGTTTGACCTGAGATCATATCCGCCACAATCCTTCCCGATCCCGAGGCCATGGTCCAGCCAAGATGCCCGTGGCCCGCATTGAGATAAAGATTCGGTATCGGCGTTGGGCCTAAGCGTGGGGTGCCCTCCGGGGTCAGGGGACGCAAACCGGCCCAGTAGTTTGGCGCGCTCAGATCCGCGGCGCCGGGGAACCGCGCCTCGGTCAGCGACAGCATGTGTGCGAAATCCCTGGGTCGATGGCCAGTGTCAAAGCCGCCGATCTCCACTTTGGAGGTGATTCTCAGCCGATCGCCCAGACGGGCCCATACCAGTAGGCTGTGTTCGTCGATGCCACCCAGCATCGGCGCCCGCGCCGGTTCCCGCAGTGGGAGTGTCATCGAATAGCCTTTGGCGGGGTAGATCGGCAGCCTGTTCAGGCCGACCTGACGGGCGACTCCTGGCGTGTGCACCCCCAGCGCCAGGACATACGCGTCGCCGGAGATCGGACCCCGATCGGTCTCTACTGCGTCTATCCGACTCAGTGCTCGACGCAATCTGACTATCCGCGTGTCGAACCGAAATTCCGCGCCCTGATTCGCGCACCAGTTGGCGAGCCCGCGGGTAAAACGACAGGCGTCGCCGGTTTCGTCGGTCGGTGCATAGACTGCCCCGGCAATGGCTTCGTTGCCGTAGGCCAGGGCGGGTTCGATACGCAGCACCTGGTCCTGATCAAGTACATCGAGGCGCTGGCCCGCTTCGATCAGTGGTTTGGCGTCCTGCGTTGCCCGCTCTAAGGATTCCACCGTACGGTGCAGATACAGTATGCCCTTGCGGTAGCCATCGTAGTCGATGCCGGTGCTGTCCACGACTTGATGGAGCACGTCCTGTGAGTAGCGGCAGAGGCGCGATTTGTTCGCCGTGTTGATGGCGGCGCGGGCGCTCGTGCACTGGCGCAGGAAACTCAAGCCCCAGGCGGCCAGTGCCGGGTCGGGCCTCGGTTTGAAGCGCACCGGCTGGTTTCGCCGGTAGATCGAGCGCAGCAACACCCGTAGTCGGTGGGGAGAGGCCCATGCCGTGGCATGGCCCGGGCACACCAGCCCGCCGTTGGCGAAGCTGGTTCCAGCCGCTGATTCAGCGGCTTGATCCACCACCGTGACACGATGACCGTCAACCAGGAGTTGATGGGCCGTGCTGACGCCGATTAATCCTGCGCCCAGAACGATAATATGCATGGCGAATGTCCGATCTGTCGGCCCGTGCCGTTCCGTTTCCTGAATCGGGTTCCCGGGCCAGGGTCTGAATCCAGCAAGCGGATAGCACATTGATTCGTCGATTATCGGGCTTTGCCGCTGGAATACTCGATTCGTCAAGAACCGATGCTGCTCGTCCCTGCCAATACGCGCGCCTCCATGCCGCAAACCAGTGTACCTTGATCTCACCTCCAATCCGTCGGCCTAGACCCCGGTAATGGATGCGACAGTCCGTGACCATGCCTCTACATGAAGTGCAGCATAGGATCCGACCAGACGGCGACCGCCCTGCGGAGCCCGTAACCTTGCCGGCGCGACGCAGATGATTCGACAACTCCGACTCTGGAGCGGGCTGGTGTTCGCCCTGTTTGTGGCGCTGCATCTCTGCAATCTGGCCCTGGGTCTTGTTTCTTTCGACGCCATGGAGGCGATGCGTCTTTGGTTGGACCCGATCTGGTCGAGCCTGCCCGGGCAGATCCTGCTGTATGGATCGCTGTTAACCCATCTGAGTCTAGCCCTGTGGGGCCTCTACGCCCGCCAGACCCTTCGCATGCGCCCTTGGGAGGCCCTGCAGATTCTTCTGGGACTGGCTATTCCGCCACTGCTGTTGGGACATATCGTGGGCACCCGGGTTCTTGACCAGCTCTACGGTCTGAGTCCCGACTACGCCACCGTGTTGAGCGCCCTCTGGGGTGACCCGGTGCTGGCTGTGCGGCAAGCTGTGGTGTTGTTGTTGGTGTGGGTCCATCTGCTCATCGGTCTGCATTTCTGGTTGCGGCTGCGGGCCGGCTACCGCACTGCGTTGCCGTTGCTGTATCCGTTGTCCGTTTTTATCCCCACCCTTGCGCTTTTGGCCTACGTGCGTCTGGGTCTGTCCCTGCCTGACCTGTCCCTGCGCCCGGACTGGCGGGTGACCTGGCAGACACGTTTTGACGCCCTGAGTGAGGCACAGATCGGCATCATCCAATCCATCGTCCTCTGGGGTTATGCCGTGCTCGCCGTGTTGTTGCTGGCGGTGTTGTCGGCACGGTTGCTGCGCCGTACCTACCGACAGCGTTTTGGTGGCAGCCGTATGAAGCTCGCCAACGGCGGCCAGGTGGCGGTTCCACACGGTTGGAGTGTGCTCGAATCGCTCCGTGCCGCCGGCATTCCGCATGCCTCCGTTTGCGGCGGCAGAGGTCGCTGCACCACCTGTCGGATCCGCATCGATTCCGGCGGCGAGGGGCTGCCGCTGCCGAACGACACCGAGCGCAAGGCCCTGGAGCGGATCGGCGTCCCTGCGGGGGTGCGCCTGGCCTGCCAGCTTCGGCCCGGCGGCGATCTGGCAGTGACGCCGCTGTTGCCCGCCAGTGCCGGTGTTCGCTCGCTGCGCCAACGTGGCGCCGTCGAAGGGCGCGAATGTCAGGTGGCTGTGCTGTTTGCCGACCTTCGGGGTTCGACCCGGTTGGCGGAGCAACTATTGCCGTTCGACGTGGTGTTTATTCTGAATCAGTTCTTTGCCGAGTTGTCCGCGGCCCTACACGCCACCGGCGGCCACTATGCCCAGTTCAACGGCGATGGCCTCATGGCTTTGTACGGTCTCGAAAACGGCTTGGACAGCGGGTGCCGCCAGGCCATTCTGGGTGCCGCGGACATGCAGCGGCGGCTGGACGTGCTCAACAAGCGTTTGGAACAGGATCTTGGCCAGAATCTGCGGATGGGCGTGGGCATCCACAGCGGCGAAGCCATCGTCGGTCGTATGGGGCCGCCCGACGCCCCCAGTCTCACCGCGCTGGGCGACACGGTGAATGTCGCCGCCCGGCTGGAGGGGTTGTGCAAGGTCTACCAATGCCCGTTGGTGATTTCCCAGGTGACGGCGGACCGCTCGGGAATCGATATTTCGGCGTTCCCGAACCATCGCGCCGATGTCAAAGGGCGTGATGGCGGCATTCAGGTGATATCGATCTCAGAACCGTCCAGGATTGGGATCCGCGATGGAGGATGGAGGGTCTAGGGGAGGTCTTATCAATTGATCAGACCGTCCCTAGAGCGGCCGGTGCCCGGGTCTGGCGCCGGCCGCTCAGGCAGCAGCTAACAGCGCGAGGTCCTTATGGCGGCTTTGGCCGTAAAAGGCGCACCTTGTATTGTAGTGCCCAGAATCTCCACTGATGCATCGTTGCAGCTCAATCCCAGATCAAGGACCCTGAATCGCAGCACCAGGTCTTCGTCACCGTCGCCGTCCAGGTCACGCAAGATGGTTTTCGGTTGGGGCTTAGCCTTGTTGGGTCCCAATTGGATGCTCTTCAGGTCCACGTATCCGGGGTCGAAGTTGACCCGATCGCCCATGCTTCGGCTGGTGCTTACAAGACTGACGCCGATCAAGCCGTTCACCTTTGGCGCAACCCGGTTCAGCGCATCATTCGGTTTGAAGTCCATCTCCACCGTCTTTTCGTTACACCCGACGGCTGACATTTGATCGGAGCCCACCTGGAGCTTGCCTTCGAATGTTTCGGCGATGACGTCGATCTGCTTGTCATCGCAGGCCAACTGCAATTGCGGCACATATACAGGCAGGATCAGATCGCGATCGCCGTCGGCATCGAAGTCTCGAATCCGGCTGGGACGCGCTGAAGCGGTAGCCTGCCCAGGCCCGATCCTAACGGTCACAGGGTCGATCTGGGGCGCGTCGAGATCCGCGGCTTCATTCTGGGCCAACTGTGTTGACTTGAGCATGACGCCGACGTATCCCTCGGACATGGGTGACACCCGGTTCCTGGGATCGTTTGGCTTGAAGTCGACCGACATCGGTTCGGCACGGTCATAGCTGAACACGTCCCAAACCCGGTTGGTGTCGCCAGGGACCAGATTGCCGGCACTGGACGCGAAGGTGATGTATCGGCTGTCGGCGCTGATCGCAGGCTCGAAGGAGACGCCGTCAGCGTCACTGCCTTGCGTGCCGACGCTGACCCGGATTGTGCTCCCGTGCTTGCGATCGTGCAGGAAGATGTCGTTTACACCGTTGCGGTCGTTGGCGACCAGATTGTTGGCATCGGAACGGAAGGCGATCAACCGGCCATCTCCGCTGATGCTGGGGGCCGTGCTGTCGCCGTCGCCCTCCATGCCACGGCTGTCCACACTGACGCGCGTTGTTCCGCCGCTCTGCAGGTCATGCACAAAGGCGTCGCTGCGGCCGTTGAAGTCATCACCGACCAGGTTGTCTGCGGCCGACCAGAAGGCGACATAGCGGCCGTTGCCATTGATCGTTGGCCTAGAGCTGGCACCGTTGGATTGGCCACCGTTGCCGTTGACGCTCACCCGCTTGGTCGTGCCGGAAGCCAGATCGTGAACGAAAATATCGGGTTGGGCATTGGTGTCCCGGGCGACCAGTGATGAGGCTTCGGAACGGAACGTCACAAAACGTCCGTCTCCGCTGATGGCCGGGTAGGTGCTGCGTCCATCCGCTTCGGTACCGTCGCTGGCCACGCTCACACGCCGTACGACGTCTTGCTTGCGGTCGTAGACGAAAACATCAGTCACACCGTTGTAGTCGTTCGCGACCAGGTTGTCTGCGTTGGAGCTGAACACAACGTAGCGACCGTCGCCGGAAATGCCGGGCGTATCGTCTTCGCTGCTACCGGCATTGGCCTGTTCGCCCGTATTGGAAATGCTGACCAGTTCGGTGATCTGGCGCTCCCGGTCATGCACGAACACGTCGCCGGCGAAGTTGTAGTCGCTGCGAACCAGATTATCGGCCGCCGATTTAAAGGCTACGAAACGGCCGTTCCGGCTCAGACTCGGCAGTGCGCTTTCACCGTTGCCCAGTTGCCCATTTGAGGACACGCTTGCGATGGTGGTCTCTCCACTATCTCGATCATGGACAAACACGTCGCCCGCGTCGTTGCTGTCCCCTGCCACCAAGTTTCCGGACAGCGACCAGAAGGCGACAAAACGACCGTCGCCGCTGACGGCTGGAAATGCGCTAAAGCTGTTGCCCTGGCGTCCATTGGAGTCGACGCTGATCCGCGCCGAGCTGTCGGCGTGACCGACCGGCGCGCACAGCAGCGCGACCACGCTGGCCGTGCCGACAATGTTGAGGTGACTGGTCGATAGACGGCGTCCGGTCATGAGATTCTCCTTATGCCTGACGCGGAGGTGGGCGGACTCACTCTTCGGTGAACAGTCGCCACCTGCGCGTCTGTGGTAAACACCGTAAACACTTTCCCCAGAAAGCATTCCCGATCTGCCACTTAGGGTAATGGTGTTCGCCGACCAATCCAGTGAGAATTCGAACCTCAGTTGGTAAGAAATCCGACCTCTCGACAGTGGGCGATTTCTCGCAGGTGTTGTGTGGTTTCCGACCAAACCAGGCCGGCAGGTGCAGCAACAGAGAGGCGCCGATCGAGTGAAATCAGGGCGTGGGGATGCGGTAGGCGGTTTGCCGGATTCGTCGGCTACTACTCTCGTAATTGCAGCCGCAGTGCGCCGTCCTCGACTTTCAGCGCTTCGATCCCGGCGGCGAAGGACTGCCAGAAACCGGGTTGCTGGCCGAACTCCTGCACCAGGTCGATGTTCTTGAGGCCACCCAGCCACGCGTTGGGAACAGGCACGCCCATGATGCTGACGCCGCGCAATTTGACAACCGGCTTGCCTTGATCGAAGGCCAGCTCAACTCCAGCTCTTACCTTCAGAATTTTACCCGACAGGATCGGGAAATCCTTGTCCACCGGCACCAGCAATCTCGCGCTGATCAAGTCGTCCGATAGATCAATGGCCAGACGTCTGGCCATGTTCGGATTGCGTGCCACCAGCGCATTGAGTTCACGCTCGGTCAGGTCCACCGACCGTTTGGCGCCGGCTTCAGAGTAGCGCTCGGGTTCCAGTCGACCCGTGGGCAGGCTCTCGATCACGGGGGAATTCACCGTTTCCGAGGCCGCCACTCCCTCAAGCCGGGTCAGTTTCGCGTCGAGTATCTGTTCCTCACTGGTGTCCAGCTGAACCGGCTTGAACTCGGTGGGGAACAAATAGGTACGGGCCAACCAGACGCTCACTGCGGCTGTGACAACGACTGCCAGCAGAACAAGGAGCGTAACGTGCAGCCAATCAAAGCGTTTATCGCTGGCTGCAGGCGCGGACTCAGGCCCGGTGGTGTTGGTGTTCATCGGACGATGGTCGCTGATCGAGCCGCAACCGTAAAGATCAGAACGCCCACCAACGCCGATTCGATGCGGATCGATTCGGCCTATACTCCCCCAGCATGACGCCATCTCCACTTTACTTGGCCTGACATTTTGGACAAGCGCCGGATCGGTATCCGAATCCAATTGTCGACAGTGTTCGCCGTGGGTATGGCGCTGGTGGCTGTGGTGCTGGTCACACTGGATTTCGTTCAAACCCGGCGCTATCTGCTGGAGTTTGCCCGAAACGAGATGGCGCTGGCCGAGCGAGCCATCCATGCCAGTGCCGGGCGTTACTTCGAGCCGGTTGCAAGCGCTGCCGAGACCTTGGTGGCGGCCGGTCCCGAGGCGTTTTCCGCCGACAATGGGGAAGAAAGCTTTTTCAGAATTGCAGAGCGTCTACTCGCCCGCTATCCCCAGATATTCAGCATCTACGGGGGTTTCCCCGACGGCACATTTGTAAAGGCCGGCCACCTCACGGAACGCATCCGCCTCGCAGCGGGCATCCCGAAAGAGAATGCCCTGATGGCTTTGCGCACCCGCGTGCGATCCAGTCCGGATCCCCGTGAACCGGCAACGATCACGTGGCGTTACCGGCAGAGCCCCTCCGAACCGTGGCAGGAGCGGACCGGGCACACGGACTTCGATCCCCGCGCGCGGCCGTGGTATCGCGCGGCGAAAAGCCACGGAGGCCTGCACTGGTCTGACGTCTATCAGTGGTCTTCCGGGATTCCAGGCATCACCGTATCCGAGGCGCTGAGCGACGGCGAACAGGGCTTTGGCGGCGCCATGGGCGTCGACGTGCGGTTGAGCGATCTCACCGAATTTCTCGATTCCGCGCGGGTATCGCCGAACAGCGTTGCATTTATTGCCCGTGAGGACGGTGGCTTGGTTGCGCACAGCTCATTTGCCCTCGACCATGATCCGGCACCGGACCAGAGTTGGCCCCAGAGCATCTTGTCTGCCGGATTCAAGGACGGTTGGCCGCTGGAGCATGCCTTGTTCGCGGCTGTCACTCCGGGTGAGCCCGCTGTCGTGTTCGACTACCAGGGCGAAGCCATATTGGGCGTCGCCAATCGAATCGCTGCCGTCACCGAGATCAACACCGACGCCATCTTGTTCATGGCGATTCCGGTCAAGGATTTCGTTGGATTCGCGATACGGTCCAATCTGGCCACGTTGGCCGGGGCGACGGCCCTGATCGCTCTTTTGATTGGGATCGGATTGAGGGTCGCACGCCAGATCGCATCGCCCATTGAACGTCTCGCCCGGCTCGCGTCCCAGGTTGGGAAAACGGGTTTCCACGACGCCGCACCTCATCCGGGCAGCACGATTCGCGAGATCGACGATGCTGGCGCTGCCTTCAACGCCATGGTGGTGGGGTTGCGGGAGCGTGAGGTGATGCGCGATCTGTTCGGCAAGTATGTCCCGGAACGGGTTGTCTCTGACCTGATCGCGCGGGGCGGGGCCCTGGAGCCGGTTGCAGCCGAGTGCACCATCCTGTTCACCGACATCGAGGGTTTCACCGGTCTGACGGAGCGGCTGGGCCCGGCGGAGCTGGTGACGGTGCTGAACGCGTATTTTACTGCCGCCAGCGCTGTGATTGAGCACCATAATGGTGTGATCACTCAGTTCCAGGGCGACGCAATTCTGGCCATATTCAATATTCCCATCGCCGATCCGGACCATGCGGCCAAGGCCGTACGCACCGGGCTCGACCTGCTGGAGCAGATCGAGCGGGTTGAGTTCGGTGGTCAGCGGATCAGAATCCGGGTGGGCATCGCCACCGGGGAGGTGGTGGCCGGCAATGTGGGCGCAGAAGCGCGGCTCAGCTATACCGTGCATGGGGACGCTGTGAACCTGGCGGCGCGACTCGAGGCCATGAACAAAGAGCTTGGGACCCGCATTCTGGTGTCGGAGTCCACCCGTGCCCAATGTCCTGAGATAGGCCTGGAACCGGTGGGGACGGTTTCAGTAAGAGGCCAATCCAAACCAGCCCTGGTGTACACTGCGCCGGCGGCGGAGTGCCGTTAGCGGGTGACCGGGCGATGTGCGCTGCGCGGCAAACGGCACGCCCCGCCGACGGGGCGGTGCCATGTGTTTTTCGTGTCTACACCCAAGCGGCGTCAGAAGCTTTTACCCACGCCCACCATGAACACCCAGGGGTCGACGTCCACATCGACCTTGAGGTTGCCGGCGCCCGCCGTCTTAAGTTTCGCCGTGGTGTTGATGTCGATGTACCAAAGTGCGGCGTTCAACATCCAGCCGTCTTTCAGGGCGTAGTCCGCACCGACTTGTCCTGCCAGACCCCAGGAGTTGTCCAGCGACAGATTGGTTTTTCCGACCAGCCCCTCCAGTTCGCCGTCCGCGTCTTCGTCGAAGAAGTAGGTGTAGTTGACACCCACGCCCACATACGGTTGGAAATCGGCTTTAGGCCTGAAATGATACTGGGCCGTGACGGTGGGCGGCAACTGTTTGATCGAACCGATTGAGACCCCATCCAGCCCGTCGTTGCCCTTCAGATCGTGTTTGAACGGCCATGCGCCCAGCACCTCGACCGCGATGTTGTCGGTAAACATGTAGGCAAAGGTCAGCCCCAGGGATGTGGCCGAATCCACCTTGACCGGAGAACTGCCCAAACCTACGTCCGTTCCGTTTGATTTGATGGATCCGCTGTCATCGTTCGGATTGACGTAAGCTACGCCCGCCCGGAATATGAAATCGCCCGCCTCGTGGGCATTGCCGGCCACCGGCAGTGCACATAGCCCGACAAGGCCCGCGGCCAGCCAACCCATATGTCCCATGCTCATGACGCCCCCTGTCTAAATCAGTTCAGTAAATTAGTATTCATGCAAGTAATTATGCATCGATAGTTTCCGGCACCGGTGAAGCTGTTACATTGATACGCATCAGATTTTTTGGCCGGATGGCCCCGGGTCATTCGTGGCCGGAGGGGACCATGAACGTGCGCAGGTATAGACCGCGGGACAGAGCCTCTTTGATCGAACACTGGCAGCAGGTGTTTCCCGATGATCCGCCGCACAATCGCCCGGACCTGGTGATCGACGCAAAGCTCGCGGTTGATGACCTCATTTTTGTGGCGGAGCAGGCCGATCGCATCGTCGGTGCCTGTATGGTCGGCTACGATGGCCATCGGGGTTGGCTCTACGCGGTGGGCGTTCTGCCCGATCATCGCCGCGACGGAACGGGCAGCGTCCTGGTGCGCAAGGCGCTGTCCGCGTTGAAAGACCTGGGTTGCGTCAAGGTCAACCTGCAGATTCGCTCCACCAACACCGAGGTGGCCGCGTTTTACCGGTCTCTGGGCTTTGCCGCCGAGGATCGCCTCAGCATGGGGGCGTTCATTGATGGTCGGGTGTGATTGAGCGCGAGTCCAGGACAGGATCCGTGGCCTTTACTTCGTCAAGCCTGCCTTCTGCAGGCCGTCAATCAACAGATCCAGGTCATCCGCGCGCTTGTAGGCCGCGGTGTTCCATACATCCGTGTAGGAGAAGCCGGGGCTGATCCGCCGGACCTCCGCCAAGGCGTCGCGCGCCACAGCATCCTCACCGAGCTGGCCGGCGCATGCGGCCAGATAAAACTGCGCAGGCAGGGATTCAGGATTGTGGGTGATACTCCGCCTTATCGCCGTTAATGCCTCCCCAAACCGGCGCATCGTAAAAAGGGCCTGGCCGATGTAGAGCGTGTAGTAGAAGGGATAATACGGATTGAGGTGCTTCGCCTTTTCGATCAATCCCTCGACGCGCTCGGGCTCGCCGGCAAAATGCATAACGCCGGCAAGGTTGGCGTAGGCCTCGGCATTGCCCGGCTCGAGTTCGATCCACCGTTCCGCGGCGGCAATGGCTTGCTCGTGCTGCCTCCTGAACAGATGCGCACCGGTGAGCGCCTCATAGACCAGCGGCAACGACGGGTCGAGACCCTTGGCCGACTGCGCCAGGTGGAAAGCCCGATTCAGCGCCTCGGGCTCGCCATGGAACCAGTCATTCATGTAGGTCTCGGACAGACCCGCATACGCTGCCGCATAGCTCGGATCCAGTTCGATCGCCCGCTCGTACAGCCGGCGCGCGGCGCTGTTACCGGCCTTCGAAAACAGGCGATACTGCTCGCGTCCGCGCAGGACGCAATCGTAAGCCTCAGGATTGTCGGTTTCGACGCGGGCGGATTGGTGGTGAGGGCCATTGACGAGCTTGACTTCGAGGGCGCGCACGATTCGCTCGGTCACGTCGTCCTGAACCGCGAAGATGTCCGATAGACCTCGATCGTATCGCTCGGCCCAGAGATGCCCCCCTGAGCACCCGTCGATCAGTTGCGCCGTAATTCGAACTCGATCGCCGGCTTTTCGGACGCTGCCTTCCAACAGGTAGCGAACGCCCAGATCGCGGCATACATCCTGTGCTTTGGTCGCTTTGCCCTTATAGGTGAATGTGGAGTTCCGCGAGATCACCATGAGCCCGGGGATTTTCGAAATCTCGGTGATGATGTCCTCGCTGATCCCATCGGAGAAGTACGCTTGTTCCTGATCGCCGCTCATGTTGTCGAACGGCAGGACGGCAATCGACGGTTGGCCGGGCGGTGGCTCCGCCGCTTTGGCAGACGCGGTATTTTCCACCGCGGCGTGGCCATTGGGATGCCAGCGCCATACCCTGAGCGGACGGTCGATGTTCTTCACACTCCGGTGCCCCAGATCCAGGAAGGATAGGGTCGTGCGATCTCGAATTTGCTCGTACACCGCCTCGGCAATGCAGATTCCGCCGGGGGGTGCGATCCCCTCTAGACGCGCCGCGACATTGACACCATCGCCGTGGATGTCATCGCCGTCGATCACCACGTCGCCCAGATTGATGCCGACGCGAAACACCATGCGCTGGTCCTGTGGCAAGCCCTTGTTCCATTCGGTCAGGCCCTGTTGCATCGCGACAGCGGCGTTCACCGCGTCTACGGCGCTGGCGAACTCCACCAACAGGCCGTCGCCCATCAGCTTGAACGTTCGCCCACGATACTCGCGGAATTGCGGCTCGATCAGAGTGGTCCGGACCCCCCCAAAGGCGGCAATGGTCCCTTCTTCGTCAGCCCTGATAAGCCGCGAATAGCCGACCACGTCGGCGGCGAGAATCGCGGCGAGACGGCGCTTCATCGGTTTCCCCTATGTAGAGATGCATTGTTCGTTCAGATGCCCTGGCCAGGCCCCATCGCGCCGGTGTTCGCCTTGCCCGATACACTGAGACCGAACCGCTCCGGCGAGTTTAGACTTTCGGCGGCGCAACCCGAAACGCCCTGGTTCAAGCGAGGAACAATCTCGCGCCGCTGACTTCGAACACATTCGATCTCCGACGTTGTGTAACTAATGGTAATACGACAATCTGGCGGGCACTTCAGGATGCAGCACGATGCGTCGGCGGCCCATGTCCGAGGTGTGGACTCGTTGATGGATGGCATTGCCTTGCAGTTGAATCGATTGGATCGGGACCGACTCGATGGCAGATTGGGCGAAGCCATGCGGTTTGCCATGGAGGCCATCGTCACAGCGGCACGGATCGACCGGGCCGATTCGCTGATCGACATCGGTTTTGCCCATATCGACGCCTGTTTTTACAACGGCCGCGCCCACCTCGATTTCGTAAACTACATGCTCGAGCACGGCGCCACACTGGCGGTGCCCACCTGGACCAATACCGGTCTGGTGTCGCTGAAAGATCTGTCTGTCCGCGATCCGCTTGCCAGCCCTGAAATGGATGAAGCCAGACAATTGATGCAGGCCTATGTCAGGCTCGGATGTAATCCGGTGTGGACCTGCGCACCTTATCAGTTGCCCGGCAGACCGGGTCTGGGAGAGCACATCGTCGGTTCGGAGTCCAATGCGGTCAGCTTCTACAACTCGGTGATCGGCGCGCGCACCAATAAGTACGGCGATTTTCTCGATGTGTGCGCGGCGATTACCGGACGCGTCCCCTACAGCAAACTGCACCGTGACGAAGCTCGGGCAGCCCAGCTTATGTTCGATGTCAGCGCGATTCCGAAATCCATCCGGGACAACGATCTCTTTTACCACTTGCTGGGTCATGTAATCGGCCGCAGGAGTGATGGTCGCGTGCCGGCAATCGTCGGATTGCCCGATGCCTGCCATGAAGACGATCTGAAAGCCATCAGTGCGGCGGGCAGCTCCTCTGGGAGCGTACCCTTGTTTCACGCGATTGGAATCACTCCCGAGGCGGCAACCGTGGAAGCGGCCTTTCGAGGTAAACCGGTGCAGGAAACCATCGAAATCGGCATCGATGACCTGCAGAAGGCCCGGAACGAACTCGGCAAGAACACCGATCGGCCGTTGGCCGGTATCGCGCTGGGTACCCCGCATTTTTCCTATACCGAGTTCCAGCGTCTGGTCGAACTGCTCGACGGCCGTAGCATCGATCGTCGGTTGATATGCTACCTGACCACCAGTCGGCATGTTTTTCTGCTGGCCCTTGAGCGCGGCTGGATCGAGTCCCTGGAGCAGTCCGGAATCCGCATCATCACCGACACCTGCACCTACTTCTCGCCCGCGGTCAATGGTCTGCAGGGTAAGATCATGACCAACTCGGCAAAATGGGCCTATTACGCACCGGGCATGCTGCCGGTTGAAGTCCTAATCGGCAGTCTGAGCGAATGTGTTGAATCGGCGGTCAACGGTGAGGTCGTGCTGGACGACTGGGGCAGCGCATGAATTCGGGCCATATTGATGTTCCGGCCTCGGTATTGATCCCGGGTCAGGCTCAGGGCGTCGCCCTGGTGCTTGAGGATACCCTGAGTTTCTGGGGTGGTTTCAATCCGGCCAATGGAGAGATCATCGACGTGCATCACCCGCAATACCGGCAACGCGTTGGCGGCAAGATACTGTGCATCCCGCGCAGCAGGGGATCGGCCGGCACGCCTGGCGGCATCGCCGAAACTTTGCGCAACGGCAGCGGACCGATTGCATTCCTGCTTGGCGAGCGCGATGTCAACATTGGGGTAGGCGTTCTGGTCGCCAACCGTCTCTATGATCTCATCATCCCGGCCCTTGAAATTTCCCCGGCCGACATGGCCCGCATCCACAGCGGCGATCGCGTGGTGATCGATCAGACGGGGAAAGTATCCGTTCACAGCCCAGCTCGATAAAGCCGGGCTATGAGCGCGGGGAAAGCCTGCACCTCAAGGGCGATCCCTCGCGGTGCAAACCCGTTGAATGGCGCCCTTACGATCAGTCAAACACGATCTCGTCCACCGTGCAGGTCTCGCCATTCCCACCGGAGCGACAGCGGAACTGGAGCAAGTCCCCACCCGACACCGATACCGTGTCGCTGGCGCAATTGGCGCCCGATCCGGTTTCATAAGCCTTGATGACGGCTCCGTTGACCATGACATGGAAATCGTCACCGCGATCGAGCGCGGAGGGATAGCTGTACTTGTAGCTGGCCGACGTCGCGCCCGATGGCACATCGATACTGATGAAGCTGTCGGAATCGACTCCGCCGTTGTAACCGGCGCGAGCCCCATGGGAGCCGACACATGCCACAGCAGAATCGGCAGACCAGGGGCGGGCAGCGGAGCCGCTGAGCGCAAACAATCCCAGGTTCCCGTTGTCGAAGCTGGTGTCACCATTGCCACCACCACCATCACCGCCGTCCCCACCGTCATTCCCGTCGGCTATGACGGGTGCGCTTTGATACGCCAGACCCCCTGGGAACAGGTTGGCTGTCTCCTTGACCTCACCGAAACGGGCGCTGCTGCAACTGGCGTCGTATTCCGGCGTGGCGAACCCCAAACTGAGTTCAGACTCCATCTTCTTCACCATGTAGGTGTAGTTGTTGTACTGCTGGCACTCCGTCATCCCGCCATCGTCGAAAGCCGAGGTGGTGTGAAACAGCGACGCTTCGAGATGGGCGCTGCTGATAATGATCTTTCCGCCGTTGCCGGTTGCGGCACTCTTGAGGGCCCACAAATTGCCGGATTGAGGGAAGTCGAGGTCATTGTTTGAGACTGGATCCGCTGCGAAGTGGGCGTGAGGCGTGCCCCATCCGGTACCGTCGGTGTACAGGTAGTTCTCCGTGGAGCCGCCCCAGTAGAGCACCCGCAGCTCGGGCATGACGGCGTCGTCGGTGGTGATCAAGTGTGAATCGTAGGGATGATTGGGGTTGCTATCGATGTGCCAGGGCCCGGCGATCTCTTCGATAGGGCCTTCCACATAGACGTTGGCCAGCGGGCCGTAGCCAAGCAGGTTTGAGTGATACGAGGTGCCGCCCCATTCGTGCACCGTGAAGTCCTGGGTGCCGGTGTCGTACGAAAACGTACCGGCGATTTCGTACCGGCAGAACTGATTCTTGCAGTTGTCGGTTGGGGCGCCGTCATCGCCTTTCCAGTAATACCCCTTTGCGGCGTAATATCCACCCGCGCAGATTCCAACGTAGTTTCCACCGCCGTCCAGGAACGAGGTCAGCTTCGTTTTTCCGTCCGCGCCCAGACTGTCCTGGATCTCGTAAGCGCTGCCGCCCGGCATGAAGAACAGCTTTAGATTGGCAAAGTCCGAGGCGCTGCAAGCGTTGAACTCGGACAGGGTCAAGGTGACGTAGTCGAGGCTGTTGTCACCCATCCAAACGCTCTGTCCGGATGCGTTGAGTTGGCCCGGCACACCGGGCTCGCGCAAGCCGGTTTTCCAGAACTCGATCAGCGCCTCAGCCCACAGTTGACTGTTTGCTCCGGTGCCCGAGCCAACATAAATCCCAACATCGGTACTTGCCGTGACCTTGCATGAGGCGCCACCGCCGCCACCCCCCTTTCGTGGTTTCGCAGCCACCTCCGAGGCAAGCGACATGACCAAGAGAGCGCCTAATAGACCGCAGGTAAAATGGGACGGCGATTTTTGATTCTGCATTCTATTGCGTGCCTGATATGTGAAAGGAGCGAGATCGAACTCGTCTGAGCATAGGCAACCCGACCCGGGGTTTCCACGTGGGGGAACGCGCGCCTGCAAACCGCAGCGGCGAGTGCAAGCCCAGGACATTCGCTTGGGTACAATGCAGAGACATTTCTAGATAACTTGACGTACCGGCCGGCTAATACCGGCACAATGCGGGCCATGTTCCTCTGCGTAGGTGCACGAATCTATGGTGTGCACTCCGCTTGGGTTAGGCTTGTTGCGGGATTGATAGCCGGGACGTGACACTCAACCATGATTGACTTCGATCTGATGCGCGAGCAGGGCATTCTTGTTGTGAGCCCCAAGGGACCGCTGGAGCAACGGGATTTCGTGTCGCTCGCGGAGTCCGTGGACCCTTACCTCGCTGCTGAGGGACAGCTGATCGGGCTTATGATTTACACCGAATCTTTCCCCGGGTGGGAAGACTTTGCTGCTCTGGTCAGTCACTTGAAATTCGTCAGGAATCATCATCGGCAGATAAGGCGGGTGGCGGCGGTGACCGACAGCGGATTTCTGTCCGTGCTGCCGAGATTCGCCGCGCATTTCGTCCGTGCCGAGATTAAGCACTTTCCTTACAGCGACAAACAGCAGGCCCTCGACTGGCTGCTGGCGGCTAAAGTCTGTAGGTAAATTGCTGAAAGCGCGTGCAGATCAATTCCCAAGGCGGGGTGGTGTCACCTCGGTTCGATCACCAGCAGCCCGGTAGGGTGTTGAGGTAACTCATCACCATGGACGCGGATCCATAGCGAGGCAGGCTGTAGCCAATGGCCAGGCCCGCCAGCAACAGCGCCAAACCCACCAGGACGCCCCGCACTGCCTGGGGTTTCATGCGCTCCCCGAGGCGAGTCTCGCCACCGGCACCTCGCGTATGGGCAAATTGAGTACGGCGGCCATCACGCTGAGCCCGATACAGATCAGCCAGACGCTGTCGTAATTGCCGAAGGCGTCGTACACGTAGCCACCCAACCAACCGCCCAGGAATGCCCCGATCTGGTGGAACAAAAATACCACGCCCCCCAGCATCGACATGTTCTCCACGCCGAATATGGTGGCCACGATACCGTTGGTCAAGGGTATCGTGCTCAGCCAAAGCAGACCCATGGCCATGCCAAACGCCAGGGCCGACCACTCTGTAACCGGCAGCAGCAGAAAAATGGAGATCACCACCATGCGTCCGGCATAGATACCGCTGAGCAATAGGGGTTTGCTGTATCGACCGCCGCCCAGGCCGGCGAGATAGGATCCGGCGATATTGAACAGCCCCACCAGGGCCAGCACGGTGGCGCCGATCCCCGGCGAAAGCCCGCTGTCGGAGAGAAACGCGGGCAGGTGTATGGCGATGAACACCACCTGGAAACCGCACACGAAAAAGCCCAGAGACAGAAGCCAGAATCCGCGGTGGCGGAAGGCCTCGTTCAGCAGCATGCCAAGGGGCAGGGCCGGGCGTCTTTCACTCTGCCCGGATTCCATCAGGGGTGCGGCCAACAAAACGATCGTCAGGCACAGCCCCCCCAACAGCATCAAGGTTTGGCTCCAGCCCACCGACTGGATCAAGGCGTTGCTTCCCGGCAGCAGGAAGAATTGCCCCAATGACCCCACCGACATGGAAATGCCCAGCGCCAGGCTGCGCTTCTCCGCCGGCACCGCCCGGCCGATGGCCCCGAACACAACCGGAAAGGTCGTGCCGCTGCAACCGACGCCGATCAGCAGGCCGCCGCCGATCAGAAGCTCAAGCTCGGTGGTGGACTGGCTCATTAAGTACAGGCCCAGCGCGTACAGCACGGCGCCTCCGCACACCACCCAGCCGGCGCCGAATCGATCCGCGATTCGCCCCGCGATGGGTTGGGTCAGGCCCCAGACCAGATTCTGTACCGCGATGGTCAGGGCAAAGGTTTCCCGGCCCCAGCCCAGTTCCGCGCTCATGGGCGTCAGGAAAAGGCCAAACGCGTGGCGTATGCCCAGGGATATGCACAGAACCAGTGCACCGCAGTACAGCACGACCGCCGGTGTTCGCCAGGAGGGGGCGTTCATGGGTTGCGACTCCTTGGATTGAGCCCGTCCTCAACCAAGGTATCCAACAGTTGCTCCAATTGGGTCCGCCCCTCGGTGCCGAGGGTCGCTTCGAATCGGGCCTGTGCCTCGGCCCAATAGTGTGCGCCCTCGGCGAGTTTGCTGCGGCCCCGGTCGGTCAGTTCGACCCGTCTCATACGCAGGTCTTCACTCCCGGACAGGGTGATCAGCTCCAGTTTTTCCAGTGGTCGGAGATTCCGCCCCAAGGTGCTGCGTTCCAACCCGGTGGCAGACGCCAGGCTGCTGATGCTGGGCTGCTTCAGGCGGGCCACGGTGCGCAGCAGCGAGAACTGGGTGACTTTCAGACCAACCGGGGCCAGGGCCTGGTCATACAGGCGCGTCGCCGTGCGCGCGGCACGGCGCAACCGGGTGCAGTGGCATGGGGTGGGTAGCATATTTGTAGCATATACCCGCACCTGATGAACGCAAGCGGCCCAGGCGGATACGCTGGCTCTTCAAAGACCGACGTGCTTGGCGCATCATTTCAAGAGTGCGGCGCACCGTGCTCGACACGCCGGAACTGTCCGACGCGTCTTGTGCACCCCTGATGGAGCTTTGTCATGAACACCGCCCCCGACTACCTGAATCCCGATTTGCCCACCGACCTCAAGCGCGTCTCCATTCCCGTGGTCGAAGCCACCGACGAGACGCTGAAGGGATTCGGATTTCTGGTGGATGACCCGGAGCAGGTCAAGGTTGAGATTGTGCGCTGGCCGGCCCAGGGTTGGCGTCCGGTCGACACAGACAGCGGCGATGAGGGTGGCACCACCGAGGGCACATTCGTCGCCGATTGGCGCGGCGATGTGCTCTATGGCCGCAATTCCGCCGTCGGCGGGCACTACATCCTGGGCTATGGGCTGGATCCCGGACAGGCCCGTGAGGATCATGGCAAAGACCCGGAGCGACTTTTGCTGTGGCACGCCAACTACCATCCCGACGGAGGCCAACTGTTTTTCCCCATGGACCGGGCGCCGTTCGTGGTGCCGCTGGCCAAACCCGGGGATGACATCAAGCCCGAGGATTTTGTGTGCTTCTGGTTTGGCGGCGATCGCGGCCTTTATATCCATCCCAACGTCTGGCACGAAGGCGTGTTTGCGACACGTGGCAGGCAACGCTTCTTCGACCGGCAGGGGGCAGTTCATGCCCGGGTGTCGGTGGATTTCGCCCGGGAATTCCATTGTCTGGTGGAGATGACCCTGGCGGCACCCTAAACCGCCCCGAATTCCCGAACCGGCCAGGAGACAACCCGATGTCCACCGCGACGCCGATCTCGATTGCCGATTCCCTGGCGCGACTCACCTTTCTGGCCGACCGAACGCCGGCCACCAACGATGCGGAGTCCCAAGACGCCTTTGCCATGCTCTGCCCATATCGAGACGGCGGGATCTTTATCGGGCATTACGCCGGATGCAGCCAATGGGAACGCCACGGCGTCGGTGACGAGCTCGTATACGTAGTGGAAGGTCGGACCACCTTGAATTGCCTGGAGCAGGGACAGGAAGTGGCCAACACGCTGGGCTCAGGTGAACTGATGGTGGTGCCCCAGGGCACCTGGCACCGGTTCGAGACGCCCGATGGGGTCAAGATCATGACCGTGACGCCGCAGCCTACCGACCACAGCAAAGCGCTACCGGCCGTGGACGGGCCTAAAATTCATTCAGTTTGCGTTCAGTAAAGTTCCATTAGATTGGCATCCAGAGCCCGGGCATGGGCTCCCGATGTGAATCGAGAGGACACGAAATGAATAAGCACATAAGGGTATTGTGCGGCGCGTTAGCGGCGGTAATGACGCTATCCGGTGCGGCCTATGCACAGGAAGCCCGGTCCGGGTGATGGATGTGATCGTCATCCTTACCCGGACTCCTCCCGCGTCCTTCTCGCCGGCCTGTCGACCTGATACCGTCTGCTGCCCTGTTCCTAACCCTACCGTGGGGCCTCCAGTGTTGGGTGTTCCAATCAGCAGCCGTCGTCGGGCGTTGACCGCCGTCATTGCCTGCATCTGCATCTATGGTGTCACTACTGGTCTGTCCTTGCCGCTGCTGTCGCTGATCCTCGAGGCGCGCGGTTATGACCGCACCCTGATCGGTCTCAATGCGGCCATGACCTCATTGGGAACACTGCTGGCATCCCCGTTCATTCCCAGTTGGGTGCGCCGACTGGGTATGCGCCGTTTTCTGCTGACCTGCCTGTTCGTGGACTTGTTTCTGTTCCTGAGTCTGAGGCTGTTCGACACGTTATCGGCCTGGTTCGCCATTCGCTTTTTGATCGGTGTGACCGTGGCGGGTCTGTTTGTTGTCAGCGAGACCTGGATGAACGAACTGGCAACGGAAGCCACCCGCGGTCGGTTGATGGGCGCCTACGCGGCGCTGATCGCACTCAGTTTCGCGATCGGACCTGCCATCATCCCCGTCACCGGCATCGAAGGTTGGGCGCCGTTCCTGGTGGGTGCTGCGTTTATCGCCGTGGCCGGGGTGCCGTTGCTCCTGGCCCGTGACCCGGAGCCACGTATGGATGGCGACAGCTCGTTCAACGCCCTGTCGTTTATCTGGCTTGCCCCGACCCTGGCGGCCGCTGTGCTCCTGGCCTCGTTCAAGGACACGGCCACCATGTCACTGCTGCCCATCTACGGCGTGCGCAGTGGGCTCAGCGATGGCGAGGCCGCCCTGATGCTGACCGTGTTTGGACTGGGCGCGGCGGTGCTGCAGGTCGGCATCGGCTGGATCGCCGATCATTTCGACCGACGTCGGGTAATGATGGTCTGCGCCGCCGCGGGGGGTGCAGGCGCGATTTCCTTACCCATGGTGGTCAGCCAGGGGCCCTGGCTTTGGGTCATGCTGCTGCTTTGGGGCGCCCTGTTTGCCGGTGTCTACACGGTTTCTTTGACCCTTGTGGGTGAGCGTTTCCGGGGCGCGGAACTGGCCACAGCAAACGCGGCCATCGGTGTTTGCTGGGGCATCGGGAGCCTGGCGGGACCCGCCACCGCGGGTGCGGCCATGGACAAGTGGGATCCCAACGGGCTGCCCCTGGTGCTTTCCCTGGCGGTCGCCGCTTTTCTGATCCTGGCCGCCTGGCGGGGCCGTCCTGGCGCCCGGGCGTCGCGGATCGGGACGCCGGGACGCTGAACTCGCTCACCCCCTCGATTTACCCACGGCTGAGCAGTACCCCACCCGTGGCCATCATCACACCGCCGGCGCCGTGGTTGAGTCGGCGCAGAGCGCGTTCGCTGGTGAACAGGGTGCGCGCCCGGGTCGCGGCGACGGAGTAGGTGGCCAGCACGCCGCCCACCACCAGGGACACAGTACCGGCGACAATCAGCACATCCCGGTTGCTGAGTTCGGTCAGGTCCACGAAGGTGGGCAGAAACCCCACATAAAACAGAATGACCTTGGGATTGCTCAGGGTGATGCCGAGTCCGCTCAAAAAGTGGGACGAATTCGAGCCGCCCACCGGTGCGCCCAGCCCGGCCGGATCAGGTTTCGAGGTGAAAATCCGGTATCCCAGCCAGATCAGATAGGCGCCACCGGCGAACTTTACCAGCGTGAAAAGCCCCGCAGTCCACTGCGCCAGCGCGGCCATGCCGTACACTGCCAGCAACAGAAATACCAGATCGCCGGTGACGATGCCGATGGACATGACCAGAGCCGGTCCCAGGCCTGAGGCCAGTGCCCGTGCCAGCGTAGCAAACACGCCGGGTCCCGGCGTTGCCGCCAGTGCGAACGTGGCGCCCGCCAGGGCGGCGACGCTGAGCCAGGTCATTTGTGGCATTCCGAACATTGGGATGACCACGAATGTTCCGGCCATAGTCGTCCCGGGTCAAGCAAGTAGCGTGGGCACGCGGCGGACCGAGTGTTACCGTGCCATCCGTCAATTGCCCAATCCTCCCGCTAAGGTTGACCTTGCAGTTCGAAACCATGGCCGAAAAAGCATCGACCACCGAAGCCACCAGTAAGCGTTTCATTCCGTTTCGTCGGCCCGACGTGGTGCGCATGTGTCTTGCCGAGGGCCGGCTGGACGGACCGGATCGCCAGGTTTTCGAAGATTTTTGCAGGCTGCTCAGCGCCACTTTTCACTATGAGTTTCACGCTCGTCTGGAAAGGCTGAAAGAGGACTACGCGCCGTTCAATCCCGATCTTGACACGCGACCCATTGCCCAACCCTCACCGGCTGAGCGCAAGACCCGCCATCGGGACCTGGTGCGCGCCCTCAACGAGATACTCGACGCGGCTAACTTCGATCCCATTACCGAAGTGGATCTACGCCAATCACTGGTGGCGGAGTCGCTGTTCCGCATTCGGGTGGAGGTGGATTTCGAGGAGTTCGAAGACGTGCTGTTTTTTCGGCGCGGCGAGTCCCGGCAGCGCGAGACCGTCACCTCCTGGTTTGGTCTGCGTCGTCGGGAGATCGAGTTCACCAACTATGATCGGGTACTGGTTTACATCCGTTTCAAGCCTGCGACCTGGTTTGCCGATCGGAACCGGGCGCCCGAGACCTTCCAGCCCGGCTCCACGGTC
Organism: uncultured Gammaproteobacteria bacterium; assembly: GCA_963783675.1. Lineage (GTDB taxonomy): Bacteria > Pseudomonadota > Gammaproteobacteria > Competibacterales > JAHEDQ01 > JAHEDQ01. The sequence continues at coordinate 37,289 of CAWAOU010000024.1, read as the reverse complement.
ATCAAGCTGTTTCAGAACGTGCCCCGGTCGGATCTGGAGATGCTGTTTCCCAATACCAAGATCCGGATGAAGCCGGTGGATAAGCTGCGGATCGGGATTCCAGCGGTGGTCAGCGGCGCCATGATTGTCTCCACCAAGCTGGGCGGCACTTTATTGCTCTGCGGCGCCCTGATCGCGTTCTGGCTGGGGCTGCGCAGCGAACCCGTGGTGCTGGACCAGGCCGCCCTGGTGGCCCTGGGGCTGGGTCTGGCGGCGCTGGCCGGCTATCTCTGGAAGCAGCTGAACAAGTTCAAGGACCACAAGATCCGGTTTATGAAGACACTGACAGAGAATCTGTATTTCAAGAACCTGGACAACAACGCCGGAGTGTTTCGTTATCTGATCGATGCGGCCGAGGACGAGGAATGCAAGGAGGCCATTCTGGCCTACTTTTTTCTTCTGACCGGAGGGCCCGTCGACAACCCCCAGGCGCTGGATCGACGGATCGAAAGCTGGTTCCGGACGCGCTGGCACTGTGAGTTGGACTTCGACATCGGAGACGCCCTCACCAAGCTTGAACGCCTCGATCTGCTGGAACGCGAGGGCGAGGGATACCGCGCACGTTCCCTGCGTCAGGCCCGTGTAGGTCTGGACCGGGCCTGGGACGGCGTGTTTGAGTATGCCGGAATACAGCGTGCGACCGCGGATGCTTAAACACCCAGGAGCGCGACAGGGCGCACGGTCTGGCCCGTGACAGTCATCCACGACCCGTTTTTCTATCTTATGGCAGTGCCCGCGATTCTGATCGCCGGTGTCTCAAAAGGCGGTTTCGGCGGTGGTCTGGGGGTGGTGGCCGTGCCGCTGCTGACGCTGGCGGTATCGCCGGTGCAAGCGGCGGCGGTGATGCTGCCGATCCTCTGTTTTATGGATCTGTTCGGGGTGTGGGCCTACCGTGGCAAGTGGGACCGGGCCAATCTGCGCATCATGTTGCCGGCGTCCATCGTCGGAATTGTCATCGGCGCCCTGTTGTTCCGTCACCTGACCGCAGCGCACATTCGCCTCATTGTGGGTGTCATCGCGGTTGGCTTCACGTTGCGCTACTGGCTTGGCGCCTCCGGCCGCACCCCTGAGCCCAGGCCCAGGAGCTGGCTGCGCGGCGGTTTCTGGAGCGCGACGGCCGGGTTTACCAGTTTTGTCTCCCACGCGGGTGGTCCGCCGGTGGGGGTCTACCTCCTGCCTCAGCGTCTGGACAAGACGGTCTACCAGGCCACCACGGTGATTTTTTTCATCACCGTCAACTATGTGAAGCTGGTGCCCTACACCCTGTTGGGCCAGTTCACACCCGGCAATCTCGGCACATCCCTGGCGCTGCTGCCCCTGGCCTTCGCCGGCATGGCCCTGGGCATATGGTTGCATCACCGTGTTTCGGAGCGCCGCTTTTTCCAGGTCTGCTACGTGCTGCTGTTCCTGACCGGTCTCAAATTGCTTTACGACGGTTTGAGTTCCCTAGGGAGCCTCTGATTTATTCTGGGCGAAGCAGATTGGAGGCTGAAATGCGCAGATTCAAGGCGCAGATCGCGGGTAATAGTTGTTCTATTGCCAAGATCTGCAACGATGAAGCTGTGTATCTGAGTCCCAAGATGCACGTTCACGAATAGATAAGAGGCTCCCTAGTGTAGTGTCTCCCACACACTTAACACCTGCGCTGGCCCTCGCGGTCCCTGACGGCGTTGCGGATCGTCGCAATAGCGCTGGCTACTCCTCCTCACCGCGCCTTGTCAGGAACCACGATGCGCGTTGCCTAACCACAACCCTCAAGTGTGTGGAAGACACTACACTAGTCTGATCCGCTCATGGATACGCTCCTGCTGATCTGGGCCCGCTCGGGGTAGCGCGACCACAGACCCTGACGGGCTCAGGTCGCCCGGCCGACAGAATGGCTTCGATACCGATAGGTGGCATCGCCAAAGCCGATCATTTCTCCCTGATCGTCCAGCACCTCGGCGCTGGCGAAGAAGATCCGATTGCCGCCCCGGCGCTTGCGGGCCACGGCGCGCACAACCCCGTCCCGAACCTGGCCGGTGAAACTGGTGGTCAGGTTCAGGGTGACGGCGGTAATCGGGTGTTCCGGGTCTTCGGAGTGGCAGCCGGAGAAGCCGCAGGCCACGTCGATCAGCGTGGTGACCACGCCGCCATGCAATACGCCGGTCCGATTCAGGTGATGGGGTCGCAGTTGCAGTTCCAGGACCGCGTGGTCTTTGCGCCATTCCACCAGTCGATAGCCGACCAGTTGCTGAAATCCAGTGGGCAGTGCGTCCAGATGGTCGCGGTGCCCATCGCTGCCGGTCCCGTCCTGATCGGAGCTCGTGTTCACGCGCTGACACTCAGGATGACTTTGCCGAAGTTGAGATTGGCCGCCACCAGTTCGTGGGCGGCGGCGGCCTCGGCCAGGGGCATCACCTGATGGATCACCGGGCGCAAACGCCCGTCTTCCAGCAATGGGATGACCCGCTCGGTCATCTCCGCGGCCAATCGGGCCTTCTCCGCCACCGGCCGTGCCCGTAACACCGAGCCGATGATTCTTTGCCGGCGCACCATCAAACGGCCGATGTTCAATTCCGCGGTGCCCCCACCCATTTGGCCGATGATCACCAGTCGGCCATACAGTGCAAGACTGCGTAGGTTGGCATTCAGGTAGCCTCCGCCGATGTGATCGAGGATCAGGTTGACGCCATCGTCTCCGGTCAGTTCGAGGATGCGATCGGCGAACGCCTCGGATTTGTACAGTATGGCGTGGTCGGCCCCCAGCGCCCGACAGCGCGTCGCCTTGTCCTCATTCCCCACGGTTACGAATACTTCCGCCGAGGCCAGGGCTTTGGCCATCTGGATCGCCGAAGTGCCGATCCCCGAACCGCCGCCGTGCACCAGGACCCGCTCGCCGGTTTTCAGGCCGCCCTCGTGAAACAGGTTGAGATAGACCGTGGTGAACACTTCCGGGATGGCCGCCGCGGTGACCAGATCCATATCGGCAGGCACCGGCAACAGCGTGGCCGCCGGCGCGACGCAGTACTCCGCATAGCCGCCGCCCCCCAGGATGCACATCACCCGGTCTCCAACCGACCACCCCTTTGCCCCCGGCCCCAGCGCTTCGATGACCCCAGCCGCCTCCAGCCCCAGAATCGCCGATGCGCCGGGGGGTGGTGGATACTTGCCTTCCCGCTGCAGCAGATCGGCCCGGTTAACCGCGGTTGCCGCGACCCGGATCAGGACCTCGTCGCCACTGGGTTGAGGCCGCTCCGTGGTGCCGATCTTCATCACCTCGGGACCGCCAGGCGCGTCCATCAGGATGGCTTGCATGTTCATGTAGTGACTCCGCTGAATCGGTTCGGAACAGTTTTTACGCCGACGAAATGATCTTGCCGGGGTTGAGGAGGTTCTGCGGATCAAGCCCCTGCTTGAGGGTCCGCATCAAAGCGATCTCTGCCGGACCGCGGCTGATTGACAGGTAGTCCCGACGCTCGATTCCGATCCCGTGCTCGGCTGAGATGGCACCTTGGAACGGGGCCAGGCCCTCGTATACCACGCGTTCCGCCGCGTGCAGCGCAGCCGGGTCCGGCGAGCCGGTGGATATCACCACGTGCAGATTGCCATCGCCCATATGGCCGAATACAAAGCAGCGGTGATCCGGCCAGCGGCGTCGCAACTCGCTTTGAAGCGACGTCACATAGGCCGGCATGTCGCCGATCGGCAGGCTCACATCCAGATTGACGATGGGTGCGAACCGCCAGAGTTGTTCCACGTCCTCGCGCAGCGCCCAGAACGCATTGCGCTCGGCCCGGGACTGGGCCACCGCGGCGTCCTCGATCATGCCCGTCTCGCTGCACTCCATCAGCAGCGTTTCGAACTGCGCCATGTCGGATACCTGATCCGAGCCTTGGGCCTCTGTCAGAACATACAGTGGATGACCCTGTGCCAACGGGGGACGCCCCCGGGCCGGCTCCGTGGTAACCAGAGCATAAAACTCCGGCCACATGACTTCGAATGTGCTCAGCATCCCGCCCAGTCCCTTTTCCAGGACACTCAGCAACTGTGCTGCCGAATCAAAATCCGGGCAGGCGATCAGTGCCGTGCACTGACTGACCGGTGCCTGGCGCAGGCGCAACACGGCCCGAGTCACCACCCCTAAAGTGCCTTCCGACCCGATGAACAACTGCTTCAGGTCATACCCCGTGTTGTTCTTTATGTATCGGCTCATGGAGGAGACCGTGCTGCCGTCCGCCAGTACCGCCTCAAGTCCCAGCACGTTCTCCCGCATCATCCCGTAGCGAATCACCCTGAGGCCGCCGGCGTTGGTGGCGATGTTCCCGCCTATGGTGGCGGAGCCCCGGGCCCCCAGATCCACCGCGAACATCAAACCGGCGGCTTCGGCTGCCTGCTGAACACGCTCCAGCGGCACGCCGGCCTGCACCGTCATGGTTCGATTGACCGGGTCCACGTCCTCGATCTGGTCCAATCGCTGAAGCGAGAGAATCACGTCGTCTGCGTGGGTTACGGCGCCGTCCACCAGTCCGGTCAGGCCGCCGTGGGGAACCACGGTTTGGCCGTGCTCGTGGCACAGGCGCAGGATTTCCGAAACCTGCTTGGGTGTCTTGGGTCGCAACAGAGCCCTGGCCTCACAGCCCTGCTCATGGCCCCAGATCATGCTGTTCGGAGCCACTGCTTCCCCGGTCAGGACCGCGCCTTCTCCGAGCAGGGTGCGGAAACGATCGATCAGGTCAGACATAAGATGAAAACCTCCAAATGCGACCTGACCTGAAGGGTCGGTCCGATTGGGTCGTCCAGGGGTGTTTGTGGCTGCACCATACCGAAGCGTTGGTGCGATCGACAGTCGTTGTGTCAGGTCTGATCTTCGATCTCTCGTCGTATCAGATCGAAACTGGCGCGCAGGGCGCTGAACACGCCGGCCTGATCCAACGCGTCCAGACCAAGACGGGTATAGGTGCCGGGGGTGGCGATTTGAGCTGCGCGCTCGGCCGGACCCACATCCGGATGCGCCAGGTCGAGACTGCTTGCGCCATGGGCCGCCTGCAATGCCAGGGTCCGCGCCTGGGTCGGTTCAAAGCCCGCCTCCACCAGCCAATCCTCCAGTTCGGCGAACAGACGGTGAAACCAACCGTTGACGCAACTCGCCACAAAGGCCAGCTCAAAGGCCGCCTCGTCGGGCATTGCAACGACTTCACCCAGGGGTGACAGCAGCGCCCGTGCGCTGGGATCATCCGGCCAGAGCGGCATGGCGCCCGCATTCACCTCGGCGCAGCATAGCGGCATGCTGCGCACCACCCGGGCGGGTTCCGCCAGTCCTTTCAGTTCCGCCAGCGGTATGCCGGCCACCACCGACACCAGGGTTTGATCGGATCCAAAGTGCAGCGCTTCCAGGGCCGAGCGAGCATCCGCCGGGCGGGTGGCGAATAACACCAGCGCCGCGTTATCCACCACCGATTGATTGTCCGCCATGACCTGGCAGCCATGGCGTTCGGCCAGTTCGGCGGCCACCTGCGCATTGCGGGGCGAGAGCAGAATGGTCCGATCATCGCCGGCGTTGCGCAGTCCGGCAACACAGTACCGCGCCAGCGCGCCGGTGCCGATGATGCCCAACGCTTTGTCCTGCATTGTCCTAGTGTCCCGTCCCATAAGTTCGTAGCGTTTCAGAGCGCCCCAGATACGCCAATGCAAGGCGCAGGTGCGAAGGCATAGCCAGCTCTGTCAAGCATCTGCAACGCCGCAGTGGCGTATCTGGGGCGTTCCCGACGGGCAAGGCGAGAAGCGCCCATCCGCGGTGTTGGGCGCGCTTGAATGAGCGCAGGCTAGTCCTGCGCCCGCCCGCCTAGCGACTGGGCGCTTCTCGCCTTGCTGATATGCAACGAACTTGTGGGACGGGACACTAGTGACCCGGCGCCGAAATGTCATTCTGCGCCCGCTCCGCCTCCCGCTCCGCCAGCCGCTCCTGCAACAGCCCCGATTCCTCGATGATCTCGCTTACCAGGTGTTCCCGTCGATAGGCCATGATGTGGACACCTGACACGCCCTCGATCTCCCGGATTTGCTGAATCAGCTCGATACACAGCTTTTTGCCCTCAGCACCCGGTTTGTCTGCCTTCTCCATGCGCTCGATCACCGCGTCCGGCACGTGGATACCCGGTACATTGTCTCGCATCCATCGGGCCGCCCGGGCCGAGGCCAGGGGACCGACCCCGGCCATGATGAACACCTTCTCATGGGTGCCCTGGTCCCGCACCCGATCCATGAAACGCTTGAACAGTTCGATGTCGTAAATGTAGTTGGTCTGGATGAAATCGGCACCCGCCCCCACCTTTTTGGCCAGGCGCTGGGCACGCCACTCGTAGGGCGGGATACAGGGGTTCTCCGCCGCGCCCAGGAAGATGTTGGGTGGGGTGGTCAGCTTGCGCCCGGACAGGAACATGCCCTCGTCGCGCATGGTCTTCAATGTCCGTAGCAGGGAAATGGAATCGAAGTCGAACACCGACTTGGCGCCGGGCTGATCACCGACGCCGACCCCATCACCGGTCAGGCACAGCACATTGCCCACCCCGATGGCGGCAGCCCCCAGCACATCGCCCTGTATGGCGATGCGGTTTCGGTCCCGGCAGGAGATCTGCAGCACCATGGAGCGACCGGCCCGGGTCATCAGGGAGCAGATACCCATTGACGACATATGGCAGTTTGCACCGGAGGCATCGGTCGCGTTGATGGCGTCCGCCACGCTTTCCAACGGTTCGGCGGCCTTGAATACATCCCGTGGATCGGATGAGTCGGGCGGGTTCAACTCGGCGGTGATCCCAAACCAGCCCTTGCGCAGCACCCGCTCCAGTATCGAGGCCGACTTGTGTCCCGGCGGAACCGGCAACGGCGGGTCGGTCAGAGGGTCATAGGGTTCCGGTGTCTGTATCGCATTCATGCTGCGGGGTTCCCTTTGCTTGGAGGATCGACCCGCGCCGGCGCGCCGGCTTCATATACCGAGGTCTTCTCGGCCACGGCCTGATCGGCCAGGGCGGCCTTGGGTTCGGCGGCCAGGGGGGCGGCAGCGGGTTCGATCAAGCGGGCGCGCCGGAACACACGGGCAATCACAAGTTTGCCCGGATCGGTTGCTGGGGTGATCTGACGTTGCACCTCCGCCTTTTCCCGGGCAACGCGCAACCAGCTCGAGGAGCCTTCCAGCGAACGGTCCACCGGAGGCTGTTCCACCACGATGCGTTCCAACCCGCTGCGCATCCGGCCGGCGCCGTCCCAGCCCTCCACCCAGACGCAGCGCATCCAGGGCTTAACCTCGCAGTTGCCGTCGGCGCGCACGCCGCCGCAGGGTCCGTTGCGAAGATTCTTGGGGCAGTTCATGGGACAGGACATGCCGCTGGAGGACAATACGCATTGGCCGCACATCTGGCAGTCGAACAGGAATCCCTTGACCAGCTGCTCGGTGACCGCCACCGGCTTTTCCAGCCGTCCATAGCCGATGCGCCGCAGCAACGGGTCCAGCGCGACGATGCTGGACTCGAACCGGTTGTAGAACCATTCGAAGGCGCGGGCATGGCGCACCGCAAACAGTCGCATTCGATACATCAATGCCCCCGGGGTGTCGAATCTTTCGGTGCCTTGCCGGAACCGTTGCCACACTGTGTCGCCGAGTGCCCATTTGATGCCGGCAACACCGAGCGCGCATATCCCCATGCGACGCCTCGCCCCCGGTTCTCGACGTTGCAACACCTATGGAATGTAACTCGGTCAGTTGACAGGCGGATCCTTGAGCAGGCCGGGCCTTCTGGGGATATTCAGGAAACCGCCATAGAGGGCCTTGGGGGGAGCGAAGATGGTGATGGCAATCAGGCTCTGGCAGTCGGATTTGAAGCGTTTCGTGGTACCGGCTTGATGCCGTTCGATGTGTCGGTTCCTGCTTGCGATTTTGCCAAAGTGCAATAGCGGTGCGCAGCAGGACGGGCTGCACGTCGCGAACGGATTCTGGAACGGGCCGATATGGCTGTCGATGCGGCCGGCCTCATCGGCCGCATCGCAATACCATTAAAGTCTATTCGGCAGCTTTCTTCACCGCCTCGCCGGCCTCCTCCATTTTTTCGCCGGCGTCTTCCGCCGCGTCCGTCACCGCGGTCTCTGCGTTCTCCGCGGCTTCATCGATCGCCTTACCCGCTTTCTCGGCGGCGCCTTCGGGTTCCTTTTCGCAACCTGCCAGGATGAAACCAAAGGACAGAATCAGAGCGATCAAAATTGACTTCGCGCTAGAGCGTTGAGATTTCATAGTTTTCTCCTCGATGTGTGGGCGGGCGGTCCATGCGGGTTTCGCAACGTTGATGGTGTGATTCCCCAGACACGCTGACAATCCCTGGCAAACGCCGCACGTTAGTATATCTCGGACCCATGTGGTGGTGGCAGTGCTATCCGGAGGCCGCCGACCGGCCTCTGAACAGTCGAATCAGTGGCGGTAACAGCCACAGGGCCAGGGTTGCCGCCCCCAGCGTTGCCGCGATTGGACGGGATACAAACCCCAACAGATCCCCGTCGGCCTTGATCATGGAGGTCATGAAGCTGTCCTCAAGCAACGGACCCAGCACGATCCCCAGGATGGCGGGGGCCACCGGGAAGCCGTTCTCCTCCATGATGTAAGCCATCAGGCCCAACACCAACATGATGATCACTCCGAACGCGGTGTTGTTGATGGCGAAAGAGCCGACGATGCAAAACACCAGAATGATGGGCATCAACACCTGACGCGGCACTCTGAGGATGTGTTTGGACAGCTTGATCAGACCATAGCCCAGGGGCAGCAGAGCGAGATTTGCGAGGATGAAGACGATAAACACCGCGTAAATCAAATGGGGATCGTTGAGAAACACAGTGGGGCCTGGGTTCATGCCTTTCATGTAAAGCACGCCGATCACGATCGCGGTGATCGAATCCCCCGGAATACCAAACACGATGGCCGGCACCCAGGCGCCGCTCAGGGCGGCGTTGTTGGCGGCACCCGCATCCACCAGCCCTTCAAGATGCCCGGTGCCGAATTTCTCGGGCGTTTTGGATAGCTTCTTGCTGGTGGCGTAGGCTACCCAGGCACCGATGTCGGCGCCTGCGCCGGGCAGCACACCGACACCGGTCCCAATAAAACACCCGCGCAGTACGTTACGCCAGTAACGGGTCAGGGTTCGGCCAATGCCGCTGAAAATGTTGCCGATACGTTGAACCGGCAAGGCCGCGACCTTTCCGTCTGAGGTGGCGAAGCGGATGATCTCCGGCAATGCAAACATACCGATCATGGCCGGTATAAATGAGATGCCGGCTAACAGCTCGACGTTGCCAAAGGTAAAGCGCGGTTGCCCGGCGGTGATGTCGATCCCGATGGTTGCGATGAACAGGCCGAGCAGCAGGGACACTGCACCTTTGATGGCCGATCCGCGCGAGACGAAAACGGCGCAGCTCAGACCCAGGCAGGCCAACCAGAAAAATTCGTAGGAACTGAATTGAAGGGCCCAGTCGGCCAGGGTGGGTGCTGCCACGATCAACACAATGGTACCGAACAAACCGCCGATGCAGGCGCACACCAGGCTGGTGCCCAGGGCCAGTTCGGCCTGACCTTTCAGGGTCAGCGCATGGGCTTCGTCCACGTATGCGGCCGAGGCCGGTGTACCCGGAATACGCAGCAGGGCACCGGGCACGTCACCGGCGAAAATGGCCATCGCCACGGCGGTGACGATGGCGGAGATAGCAGGCACCGGATCCATGAAAAAAGTAATTGGCACCAGCAGCGCAACCGCCATGGTGGCGGTCAAACCGGGCACCGAGCCCACGAACAGCCCAAATGCCGCCGAACCCAGGATTACCGCGAGCACCTCCGGTGCGAACACCAGGGAGAGGGCTTGCATCACGGGGTCCACGGGCAGCGTTACCAGGCGTATTGTTCAAGCACGCCCCAGGGGAGCGGCACGTGCAGAAACTGATAGAACAGGATGTGGACGAACACCGTGGTGATCGCGGCGATGATCAAGGCCCATATGGGCCGGGCGCCGAAACGCCAGAGCAGTGCGCTCAGCAGGACCCATGTGAGCGGCAGAAATCCGATTCTGTCGGACAAGCCGATGTAGCAGAGCAGTGCGATGGGAATCAGCAGGACGTTGATTACCCGTTCGCGGTCGGATGTCCATGGGTCGAAATCGACCAGGCCCTGTGTGGCAGCGGTCCTGATGCCGTCCAGCACCAGACCGATGCCGCACAGGAACAGGCCGGCGGCAATCAAACGCGGAAACAACGACGGTCCGTAGGACTGACCGGGCATCTCCGGGAAGGTCCCCGAGTATACCCAGACAGCCACGGAAAACAGTGCGATCAAGACGCCGAAGACGGCGTTGTTGAACCGCACGGGATGACTTACTTGGCCATGCCCAGGGCCGTCATCACGCTGCCGAGAGATTCGTCACTCTCGGCCATCCAGGCGGCGAACTGATCGGTGGGTTTCCACACCAGGCCAAATCCACGCCCTTTCATAAAGTCCTGGAACTCCGCCGATTTCCAGACCTTCTCGAAGGCCGGAACCAGTTTCGCGGTTACCTCATCGGGCATGCCCTTGGGGCCGGCCAGGCCACGCCATGCGGCAATCTGCCAGTCCAGACCGGTGGCCTCCTTCAACGTGGGAACGTCGGGAAACGCGCCCAGGCGTTCTGATCCCATCACCGCCAGGGAGCGCACCTTGCCGGCATCGATCAGGGCCGAGGCTTCCACCACCGAACAGGTTACGAAGTCGACACCACCGGCCACCAGTTCCTTGAGACCGGGTGCCGCACCCTTGGACGGCACCCAGGGCGATGCGGCCGGGTCGATGTCCGCCGAGTTCAACATGCCGGCCATGGCGAGATGCCAGATGCCTCCCTGACCCGTACCGGAACTCTTGTGCTTGCCGGGTTCGTCCTTGATCGCGGTGAGCACCGCGTTGGCATCTGCATAGCCCGAGTCCGCGGCCACTTGAAGCCCGGCTGGGTCGGCGTTGTAAAGCGCGATGGGTGTGAAATCGGTGCCATTGAGTTTGGTGAGTCCAGCCCAGTGCATCATCCCGATTTCCACCGTGATGACACCCAGTGTGTAACCATCGGGTTTGGCGGTGGCGATGGCCGAATGTCCCACCACACCGCTGCCCCCGGTGCGGTTGACCACATTCACCGGTTGTCCCAGCTCCTCCTGCAGCAGCGCCCCGATCATGCGCCCGGTGGCGTCGGTGCCGCCCCCGGCGCCCCAGGGTACGATCAGAGTGATTGGCCGTTCCGGCCAGGCCGCGAACGCCGCGGACGAACCGATGGTGATCAGTGAAACGAGTACAGCGCCCAACGCGCATTTCAACATGCGAGCCATGAGCATCTCCCTTGTGTCAGTGGTTGATTGTGGACCCGACGCTTTGTGCGCCTTGTACTCACTGTAGCCGAGTTTACACGCTACATGACCAGGGAAGTGTTATGCCGCGGATGAACCGCTGTGGAGTTTGGCCGTGGAACTGGGTTCTGGGAACTCGCTGCGGAATTGCCGCGCCTCACGCAGAATCCAGTCGCGAAACGCCGCGACCCGTGGGACTTCAGCGGCTTCCTCCAGGGTCACCAGGAAGTAGGCCTCGTCCAGGGGCAGTCGGGTTTTGAACGGGACCACCAGCCGGCCGGCGGCGATATCGTCCGCCGCCAATGCCTCGATGGTAAGCGCAACGCCTTGCCCCTCTGTTGCCGCCTGCAAGGCGAGCTGAACCGAATTAAAATGGGGCCCACGGTTAACCGCGAGGCCGGTAACGCCCGCCGCCGACAGCCATGTCTCCCAGTCCGGCCGGCCCTCGGTCGGTGTGTCGTCATGCAGCAGAGTATGGAACTTCAGGTCCCGGGGCGTGCGCAGGGGGCGGTCGCCGCTCAGCAAGGCCGGGCTGCACAGTGGCGTGGCGGCCACCCGAAACAACGGATCGACTCGACAGCCCGGGTACACCCCCGATCCGAACCGGATCGCGACGTTTACCTCGCCTGATCGGAAGCTGTCACGGACCACGAGCTCCGGCGAATTGGCGTCGATCTGGTCGAGGCTTGCCGCGATGCGCACGTCGATGTCGGGCTGTTGCCGGGTGAATCCGGGTAACCGGGAAAGCAGCCATTTGGCGGCGAACGAAGGGGCCGCCTCGACCGCGAGCAGTTCAGCGATTTCCGAGCCTCGCATGCGCTCGACCCCCTTGGTCAGCGCGCAAAAGGCTTTCTGCAGCTCAGGCAATCCGGCCAGGCCCGCGTCGGTCAGGGCCAAACCCCTGTTTAGACGGTGAAACAGCAACACGCCCAGGTGATCTTCCAGTGTCTTCACCTGCAGGCTGACGGCGGCGGGGGTGACATGCAGCTCGGCCGCCGCCTTGCTGAAGCTCAAATGCCGGGCGGCAGCTTCGAATGCACGCAGTGCGTTCAACGACGGCAGGGCCTGAGACATGGGAGCGACCTGTTAGCTTTGCTGGACCCAGTCTAAGAGAAATACTCGTTTGATGCACTGCGGCATTTTGCCTTTAAATGACCCCGAAACGTACTCCTGGGCAATCAGGGGTCGGATAAAACAAACGGATGAGGTAGATGAAAATGAACGGATATCGACGATTTTTGAGGTCCTTCAGTGACGCGATGGAGCGCGCCGGACGCGCCCGTGTGCTCAGTTTCCTGCGGACCATCGACCCTGAGCGACTTGAAGAGCTGGGTTATGCGCCGGAGCTGATCGCCAAGGGTGTGAGTGCTTGGCCGTGGCGGCTGGAGGACTTGGACCTGTCCATTGCGAACGGAGCGTCGGAGGCCGAGTCCGCCGGGTTCAGTGGCGCTGCGGTAGCCGAATTCGTGATCCGAGATCGCTCAACATCGGAGCGTGTCGCTATCGGCCAGCACGAAACGGACGACATTGCCGCGTGATCAGGGTGACGTTTTCAGCGGCTCGTTCAGTGTAGCCACCGCCTGGGATAGCGGTGGCTTTTCGGATTACAGGAGGGGGCTTGGCGGCTTTCCCCGGCTGGCGTTCGGCTCAGACATGCCTGCGCAAGCAGCCAGTCAGGAACCGTATTTCACACTGCATCCGTAGGGTCGGGTCACCGCTTTTGACACCGGGGTACCGGCCAGCGCCTCATCCAGTGCGGCGCTTACATAGTTGTCCGCTTTGGGCACGTCGTCCCAGTTTGCCGTCGGTATGCTGTCGATGCCTCCCATATAGAGCAGAGTACCTTCGGGATCGACGACATACATATGGGGCGTCGTCTTGGCACCGTACACCTGCCCGATAGTCCCATCCGGGTCCAGCAGGACCGCGCTGGGCGCCGCGTTTCGCTCCTGGGTGAGTTTGTTGGCCCGTGCCCCGTCTGCGTAGCCCTGCCGACCCGGCGCAGAGGAAATGATGGACAGCCACACCACGCCCTGGTCGACATACTTTTTCTGCAGGGCCTGCATGTTTCCGGTGCCGTAGTGCTTGCCCACATAGGGGCAGCCGTCGTTGGTCCATTCCAAGACCACAAACTTACCCCGATACTGCGCCAGTGAATGCTCTATGCCGTTGCTGTCCATACCGGAAAACTCCGGTGCAGGTTCGCCCACCGTCGGTTTGGCGCCCACCGCCGTGGTGGCGACGAGCAGCGCGAGGGTGATCAGGACCCGCGTGGTTGACGGAAATCTCATCTTTGCGTTCTCCAGATAGGTTGATGAGGAATGCTCAGTTTGTGAGCATCGCCGTGGCCGTTACACTCCAGCTCGCCTCCGAGCCGTCCTCATAGCGCACAGTAAGTAGACCCTCCAAGCGATCTTTCGGAGAGATAGCCAATTCCCCGGGTATCAGCGCGATGTCCAAGCTGCCCGCGTTGGTGGTCCAGGCTTGAGGAGCGGCATGCTCCACCAGACCATACTCGCCGGGAAAGAACCATACGTCTTCAAGCCGTGCTGAGCCGATCGATGATGTGGGAATCGACAGTTCGATCCTGCCGTTCGAACTGCGGAATGCCCCTTCGGTCAATGTCGGGCCTGGCAAACGCATCGCAAAGTCTTCGATTTCGCGCGCCGCCTCCGCCTCCGCCTTGCCGGCCGCAGTGGCCGTGGACACGGGAATCATCAACGCCAGATCGCCCCCTTCAGGGACGCAGATTTCGGCACAGACCAGCCAGCTTGCGCTGGCACGAATTTCCACCGTGTCGGCCCCCGGCGGCAGTTCAAAGGCAGACATCCGGGTCAACAGTACGACGCTGTCGTGGTAGCCGAAACTCATCAAGGGACCGGAAGGTATTCGTTCGGGTCGTGGCCAGCGGATGGTGCCCGCCACCAAGCCTTGGGGGAGGTCCCACTCAATTTTCGCCGGATTGCCCGCATCTCCGGGGTTGCTCCAGTAGGTATGCCAGCCGGGCGCAAGCTGGATGCGAAGCCCGACCCAGAAGGCCGATCCGGCACGAATCGCCGTTTGGTCGCTGATGAGGGTGACACGGGCGCGGTCGGTGGCGACCACGGCCGATCCGGACTCGGACGCGAGCGCATGGGTGGGTCCCGCCATGAGCACGCTCGCTGCGATAACAATCGCAGCGACCAAAGCCCGGTCGACAATCCGCTCAATCATGACGCGCATTTGCTCCCACTGATCGGTGCGCTAGCCCCTTCCATTGCTCAGTCAGCGGCGATATCGAATCGTTCCGCAGTCTGGGGTCTTTGATGCCTTCATGGGGGTCGATCGTTGACCCAAACAGGTGGGACGGGTCGAGTCTGCGTTCGGCTCAAACAATCCGATAGCCGTGGAATGGAATCATAGCTCGGGCGCCAGCCGCCGCAGCGCGAGCCGAAACGGCAGCAGGGCAATCAGCGCAAGAAGGAGTTTCACGCCGAAGTCCGCAACCGCGAGGCTCACCCAAAGCGGCACCACCGACCCGACACCGAGCAGGGGAACCGCCTCATTGGCCCAGCCCACGTCCACCGAAGGCGCTATCCAACTGAGTCCCGCGGCGAACGCGATCGAGAAGAAAATGACCGTGTCCAATGAACTGCCCGCGACGCTCGATACCAACGGTGCTTTCCACCAGGATCCTTGCCGCAATCGGTCGAACACACCCACATCGAGCATTTGCGCCGAGAGAAACGCAAGTCCTGAACCCAGCGCAACCCGCGGGCTGACCAGGGGCCCGAAGTCCCCGTGGATTTGCGTTCCGATCAGGCTGCAGCCGATGCCTACCGCGAACCCGACCAACACCACCCGGGCCGCTTTCTCCGGTCCATGGAGGCGGTTCATCAGGTCGGTTATCAGGAACGCGAACGGATAGGTCAACGCCCCCCAGGTCAGCCAGTTGCCCAACAGAAACTGAACCAGGATGTTTGAGGCGATTACAATCAGTGCCATGGCGATGATGCCGGGCAGGAGGGCAGGGGACATGGCGCTCGATCCGTGTTGCCGACGATTGGCGTGCCGTCGGCGGAAAAGACCCAGGTGCTGTTGTTGTTGCAGGATGCGCAACGGACCGATAGTGCCACACTGGGCCGGCGCCGCTACATCGATTTCTCAGCTCTGGGAGACAGACGATGACAACCGGGAAGACCAATGATAAACCCATCCACATCCGCGGGCTCGATCATGTCGTCCTGAGGGTAGTCAGTTTGGAGCCGATGCTGCGCTTTTACTGCGACGTACTCGGTTGTGTGGTCGAGCGAAGGGTCGATGATATTGGTCTGGTACAGTTGCGCGCCGGGCAATCCCTGATCGATCTGGTGCCGGTTAACGGCAAGCTGGGCCTGGCTGGTGGACCCCCTCCGGGCGAGGATGGCCGCAATATGGATCACTTCTGCTTGCGCGTCGACGGCTTCGATGGCGAGCGCATCCGTGCCCATCTGGCCCGACAGGGTGTTGCTTCTGGCGATGTGAGCTCCCGTTACGGAGCGGATGGCCAGGGACCTTCCATTTATCTTCACGATCCCGAGGGCAACCAGGTCGAACTCAAGGGCGAACCATGGTCTCAGGGCCGCTCTTGAGTGCTGGCCGGGTAGAGCGCCCAGTTCCACTGGACGCCCTGTGAGGGTTCGCTCGGCTCCAATCGATCCACCGGTCAGTAGGCGCCCTGTGAGTAGGTCAGCTCGTAGCTGTGCGAGTAGATCTCGAATATCAGACCGAATGGGTCTTCCACGTACACCATCCGGTATGGCTTCTCGCCCGGGTAGTACTCGCGTATGGGCATTCTCTGTTTGCCGCCGTGGGCCACAATTTTCTCCACCAAGCCCTCCACATCCGGATCCTGGACGCAGAAATGAAATGTGCTGGTCTTCCAGTATTCGAACCGCTCCGGTCTTTCGTTGTTTGTAAACTCGAACATCTCAACACCGACTCGGTCCCCGGTTGACATGTGCGCGATCTTGAAAGATCCCCAGCCGGTGCCAAACACATCGATACACATCTGCCCTATGGCTGATTCAGCCTCCTCCAAAATGACAGTGGGTTTCATGATTTGATACCACCCCATCACGTTGCCGTAAAACTCGACCGCCTTCTCCACATCGGGAACGGAAATGCCGATGTGAGAAAATGTTCTGGGGTAAGTGCTCATGAAGATTCCTTTTTGGGGGTTGCCGAGAAGGCTCAAACAGCGGACTTCTGTGGCCGCTGATCAATTTGCTCGCTTGCATTACAGACGGCGGTTGAACTATCGAAAGACGCGGACGACACAGGTCCGGTTGGTGCGCCCGGGTTCGCCTGCTCTCCAGACCTATCGAAACTGTGCCGCGGTGATGAATTGACCGAACGACTCGCACCAGACGACCACGCTGTTGTAGGCGCCTGGGTCGATCGTGGCAGGCACCGGAACCACGAAATTGTCGAATGTCCGGACATCACCTACACGGACCATGTGTTCTTTCAATCGAAGGAAATCGGCCTCAGTTTCAACGAACTCGGGTGACAGATACAGTTTGTAGTCGGGTCCCGGTGCCAAAGTCCCCTCAAGTGAAATGGCATCGTCCCCCACCGAAACAATGCCCTCACCCCAGTGCAGTGCATCACTGTCTTTCAGATCACGCCGAAACGCCCCTTTGAACGCCGCTTGTGCGGCCATTGATTGGACCTCAGCGGCGGCTGGGGGCGGCGGCGCGGTCAAAATGGGTAGCACATAAATTCCCGCCGCGAACCCAATCGCGCCCACAACGACGTGGGTTGCTAGCAGCAGCAGGGCCCTTTTCACAGGTTCATTCCCTTTGCGCCACAAGCGATGGGGCTTTACGGGATCCCATAGCAAGGGAGCTTCCCATGAATACGATAAAGGCGCCGGTGATAAACAAGGAAATGGAAGATGGGATCCAATCAACCACTCTCCACAGTCCGTTCCAGATCTTTGGGTCTGCGGCCCAGGTGCAACCAAGCATCTCTATCACGTCAATCGTGGATTTTCCGACCCAGTTCCCGTTGGTCAAGATGCCATAGCATTGAGACGCGAACACATACGCTCCGTATACAATCGATGCGATTCCAAGCAACTGCACAGATCGAAAAACGATACTTGCGGTGAAGCGTACCGTTTTCGCAGCCAGAACTTCGGCTTTGTGTACTGGCCGCCGAACGCCAGACGACGAAGTGCCATTTGCCTCGATCCATCGGAAATATGCGATACAGGTTGAACTCCCATATGCGAGCACGCCCATGGAAAAAATACCCCATGCTCCGATCAGTTTGGGTTCGCCACTGAAAAGCATGATGGGAATATTCAATGCCAAGACAACAAACACGAAGGCGGTTAATCCTGCGCCGGTCGATTTGCTCACCGATTCCCCTCAGATACTCTCACCGCCCGCTCCTTCGCTTCCATTGACCGAGTCCAGCGGCGAAATCGTTGGCTTCAGTCCTAGTCCGCTGTAACCGGCTGCGCCGCAATATCGGCCAGTGACGGCAAGCTTGATTCCGCCATAGCTTCCCTCCTGAAGTGGCCAAGCGTGCGCTTTCTCCATGTCGTGCATGCGTTCAATACATGGGATTGTTGTTCTTTGTTTCGGTCGGTATTTGTTGTATCGAATCCCAATGCTCGACGATCTTACCGTGCTGGTCGAAGCGCAAGAAATCCATGGTTACGTACTCTTCGTCTCCGGGCCAGGTCTGATGGGTATGCAGTGCCACCAAATCCCCTTCAGCGACGACTCTCACAAATTCAATTCCCTTGTCAGGATAGTCTTTGGCCATTTCTTCGAAGTACTCGATGAATGCACTTTTCCCGTCACCAACCAATGGGTTGTGCTGTATGTACTCTGCACCTACGTACATCTCCACCGCTTTGGCTGGCTCTCCCGAGTAGGCAGTTTGGTAAAACGCGATTGCATTTCTTTTGTTTGCTTCCAAATCTTGCTGCATTCTCATGCTCGGTTGCTGTTAGAGAGATAAATCATGCAAATTTAACCTGCCCGCTTTCCCTTGGGTCTTCTATTCGGAGAGCCAGGACTCGGCTTCCGCCCGCTGATCTCGATCGAAGGCTTTGATTTCAAGCCCAGGGATCAAAGCGCCCTCCATTTCGCTGGTCTTCTTCAACCAGGTCTTATCGGTCAGCACGGCGGGCGCGATTGAACTTTCTGATAAGCCCGAACATTGAACGCAAGCGTGAAAACTTGATTGCGATGGAAGATGAAAGTCGATGACTTCATACAACATTTTGCCATTTTCGATGTTTTCCGATTTCGCGACAAGTTCGTCGAGCGCGGTCTTAATCTCCTCGGAATCCAGTTTTCCACTCAGTTCCATATCCAGTCGGTTCGTGCCGTTTTGCGTTATGTTCAACATGAAATAACCTCACGATATAGGGTCAGCGTCAGAACCGCGGTGCTGGCAAAAATTTCGGTGGGTGAGCGTAGCGTGCCGTCTCTATATTTCTTGCGCGCTCGTCACTCGGACCAGAATACACATGTACCGCGACACTTTCGCGCGTCGGGTCGCGGTGGCCTCTGAACCCGCAATGCTTACACTCAGTAAATGAGTATTTTGAGGGCGTTTTTAGCGCCGTATCGTGCCGAGTGAGGCTTTCTCAACACGCTGCCAGGCGTCCTGGCCTGTACGGCTGCGCGTCTACCACCTTGGTGAAACGCGTCGCACTCTGATTTTCTACACTGGCTCAATCACGCAATTTTTCCGGTTCTTGCAGGGCGAGGCCCTGAGTTCACTGCTTAGACGCTACGTGCCATTGGCGCAAACATTGCTGATTCCTCCAGCGAACTTGATCGTGGATCCGATGGCGGGGACAGATCGAGGAGGTTGCGACGATTGCGATTCGAACCAGGAGGCCTGATGTCCTCAGAAGACGAACCCCACATGGAAGACGCGCCATATACCGGCCCTGAACGTCGCGCAGAGCAGCGCCGCAAGACCTCGGATAGACGTGAAAGCATTCGCTTTGAATTGGAGAAGGAACCGCGTCGATCGGGAAAAGACCGGCGTCGCTCAATTCAGGATCTCTGGGAAAGACGGGATATATAGGCGCTGAGATCAACGCTGATCGGGTCATTTGGTCCTGGTCTTGTCGCCTTCGGACCGAAGCACCGACCAAGTCCCCCGCCGGACCGGCAAATGCTTCGGATCAACGAGACCGGGGAGATTGTGTGGCCCCATCAGGGTTTCTACGGCCAGTACGGGTGTTTATAACTGCGCTATGAGGCCAGCAGCATTTCAAACGCGGCGTGATCGATAGGCCGATGGAACAGAAACCCCTGGGCCTCCTCCACCCCCAGTTCGCGAAAGAAATCCACCTGCGCAGGGAGTTCGATGCCTTCCGCTGTCAGATGGAGCCGCAAACTCTGCCCGAGGGCTGCGATGGCTCGCACAATGGCTGCCCCATCGGCGTTGTCCAGGATGTCGTGGACAAAGGCCCGGTCGATCTTCAAACGATCGACCGGAAACCGCCTCAAGTACCCCAACGACGAATAGCCTACACCGAAATCATCGATCGCAATCGCCACGCCCATGTCCGCCAGCGACTGCAGATTACCCGTGGCTGGTTCTTTGTCGGACATCAACAAATCCTCGGTGATCTCGATTTCCAGGAGACCGGGCGGCATCCCGGTCTCCTGAAGGATTGCCGCCATCTGCTCGGCCAGCCCGGGCTCATGGAACTGCCTAGGTGATAGATTAACCGCCATACGCAGCGGACCGGCGGCTGTCTGCTGCCAGCCCTGGAGGGTCGAGCACGCCGTTCGCAGCACCCAATTGCCGATCGGGACAATCAGGCCGGAACGCTCGGCGATGTGAATGAACTCGATCGGGGGCACCAGGCCGCGGCTCGGATGCTGCCAGCGCAACAGTGCCTCCGCTCCGACGATACGGCCACTCTCCAAGTCGATGATGGGCTGGTAGTGCAGCCGGAGTTGATCCAGGCTAAGAGCGCGTTGCAGATCGTTTCCGAGAGTGAACCTGGCTTGTGCTTGCCGGTTCATCGCGGGACGGAAGTACTGGAAACCGTTTCCGCCCTGTTCTTTGGCCCGGTACATGGCGATGTCAGCATGTCGCAGCATTGTCTCGATGTCCGCGCCGTCGCGCGGGTATACGCAGATTCCAATGCTCACGCCGATAATCGTGTCGTGCCCTTCCACTCTGAACGGCCCCCTCATGCACTCAATGAGTTTGAGCGCGATCTCGGTGACCTCCGACTCATCAGCGAGGCGCTCGATGATCGCCACGAACTCGTCACCGCCGATGCGCGCGACACTGTCCTCTTCGCGCAAAGCCGACTGGAAACGAATCCCGACATCGTGCAGAAGCAGGTCGCCTGCGGCATGTCCCAGACTGTCATTTATCCGTTTGAAGTCGTCCAGGTCGGCGAACAGCAGTCCAAGACCGGTTTTGCCGCGTTCGGCCCTGGCCAATGCCTGCCGCAGACGATCCTGAAGCAGCACGCGGTTGGGGAGTCCGGTCAACCGGTCATGGGTAGCCTGATACGCCATCTGCTGAGCCAGCCGCCGTTCCTCCGTAACATCACTCAAGGTGATGACCGCACCGCCGGTTGTTGTCGCTGATGCCATGGGTGCCACCGAGCTGCGCACCTGCCGTGCGAAGCCTTTGCGGGTGGTCAGAGAGCAATATCTCGGCAGGTCGAATGTTGTTCCATTGCCGTGCCTGTCGGGTAACAGCGTTCGAATGGGGGATCCATCCCGCTCGTCCATCAGTTCGAGCACCTCCTGCCAGGGCCGCCCGCACGCGGTCTTTTTGTCCCATTCCGTGAGCTGCTCGGCGGCTGGATTGAGATACTGAACCGTTCCCACAACGTCGGCGATTATGACCGATTCGGTCAGGGTCCGAAGGGTCGTTTCCGCCTGTGAGCGTTCCCGATCGAGTGATGCGGCAAGGCCTCGCAGGGCGCGCCAACTCCACAATGGGTAGCTCGCAGCCAGCACAAGCAAAGCCGACATGGGAGCGAACCACAGACGTGCTTCCCATAGCAGGAGTGCCGACACGGCCAGTGGGAGCGCCAACAACGCAATCGCGACCGGCAGTACCCGATGCGTGGGCAACAGTGGGAACAGCAATGCGGGCAACATTGCAATGGCTCCGCTGAGTAGGAGCCCAAGCCACACAGGCAGCGTCCTTATAAACCGACCGGAACGCTCAGCGGCCAGAATGTTGGCGATCACCTCCACTCCGGGCATGCCCATTCGTTCCCCGGACTGGGGGGTCGGCACGGGATGTCCCAGGCCAGACGCAGTGACGCCGATGAGAGCAATACGGTCGCGCAGCGCATCTTGGTCCGTCTCGCCACTCAGCATGTCGATGTAGGAAACGCGTTTGAAGTGACCGGGTGGCCCGGCAAAGGGTATGCCGACGTGGTCGCCCCGCACCCAGGAGCCGGTACCCAGCGGGGGTGTGTACGATGGATGGGCTGCCGTACCCCCTTCCGCGACCTGTTGCAAAGCAAGTGCGAAGTGCGGCCATCGTGGCGCGTTAACTCCTCCCCTCAGAAAGGCGTAGCGCACGATGCCGTCGGGTTCGATTTCCAGGTCGATGTGCCCCAGTGCAGCGGCACTGGCGGCCAGGACCGGAATCGGCTGAGTTTCCCGTAACAGGCCCGCAGCCGCCGTGGATTCGGGCAACACCGGCAGCACCACGCGCCCGTACGCTCGCATCCTGGCGGCCAACAGATCGTCACCCTCCGGATCCTGAAAATCGGCCTCCGCCAGAATAACGTTCAGACCGACTGCTTTAGCGCCCGATTGGTCGAGTATCCTGATGGCTTCGGCGTGGAGGCGGCGTGGCCAGGGCCAGCGTCCGAGCGCCGCCAGGCTGGCCTCATCGATGGCGATGATGACGATGTCATCGTCGGAGGGCTGGATGTTCAGCTTCAACAGTTCATCGTAGACCAGATTGTCCAGTCGCCAAGCCAGGCCGAACCAATCGAGAGCAATTGCAGCGCAGACCAATAGCGCCGTCAGGATCGTCAGCTCGGCGCGACTGCGATGTCTGCGAGTCATAACGCGAGGATCAAGACCAACAGCGTGGTGAGTACCGCCGGCCAGTAACTGCTGGGGGGAACATTCACCCTTTGCGGGGTGCCGAAGGGACCAACGTCGCCGGCGCTATCGATGGTGCGAACGCGGATGAAGAAATACCCCGATTCCGGACGGTCGAGATGGACGTCCGGTTCGGGCACCACGGTACGGTGCACGATGTCCTGAAAATCCGGGTCACGCGCGAGCTGAAACTCGTACCGATCTCCCGGAAGACCCCGTGCCCATTGGAACGAAATGCCCTGGTTTGTGATTTCGGGTTGTTCCAAATCCGGTGCTGGCGGCATGCGCTTGAACATTGACCCATCGGCCCATGGGCCGACTTCGCCGTCATCGGCCCGTGTTGCAACCCGCCAGTAGTATTGCCCCGGTTGCAGCGTCCCCGGCGCGATGGCCTTCTCGGTGCGTACATCCGTCAGGTCCGCCACCAGCGCTTCGAACCCGGAATCCTGGGCCACCTGCAGACGGTAGGCGGCCGCATTCGCCGGGCGTGCCCAATGGAATGCCGGTCTCTCCTCCGATATCAGTGCGCCGGGTGTTGGGCTCACCAGGATCGGCGCTTCGGGGCGGGCATCGACGGTGAGACGACGCTCGCCGTCGTGCCCTTCCAGGCCTTCCGCGTCCACTGCACGGACCCGCAGAATGTAGTCGCCGTCCGGCAGGTCCGGGATACGCGCTGTTCCGAGGCCCATAACCTGTTCGAATACCAGGGTTCGAAAATCTGGATCCGTCGATACTTGAATGCGGTGGGCAGTAGGTCCGGCAACAGCCGGCAAAGCAATTGGGAAAGGCACTCGCTCGATACGAGAAGGCAGGGTGGACAGATCCGGTGCCTCCAGCAGGGGTTTGGGCTCCGAAGGTGGGCTGTCTATCGCCGCGATTGCGCCAAAGCCCGCAGGCACGCTCCGACTGACGCCACTGCCGGTGACGCCGACCAAGCCCTGCAGTACCTCGGTGGCGCTGATCTCCCCGCTGGCCTGTGCACTCATCCGGTATCGGGTCCCCCGCACCGCTGAGGTTGCGGCGGGGGTCCTGATTTCATAGCGCGGTACATCAGCGCCCGTTCTTGGCGTAACGATGCTTTCCGCACGTCCACGCATCAGGTGTATGTGCGTATCGGCGTAGTTTGAACTGCCGTAGGCGCGTAATCGTTCGAGCTGTAAGTCGCTACCCGGACCCACCAACAGCCTGGAGCCGTCAGCGACAGCGAGGGTGACGCTGCCGTCGGCACCCGTGTGAAGGAAATCGCCGCTGCTGAGTGTGGTTCCGCGGGTGACCGGCACGCGATCCCCGCGATCATCCGATTGCGCGGTCACCTCGCCCCGGACCTCCAGCACGACCAATGTAGTCGGTCGCAACTTCACCCAGGACAGCGGGATTCGGATTTCGGTCCCGGGCAGCATGTGCCAGGGGTCATCGACCCCGTTCAACTCTTGCAGCCGTTTCCAGTAGCGGATGTGTTTGAGGTGTTGGGCCGTAATACTCCACAGGCTGTCGCCGGGACGCATCTTGTAGACCCAGTCCTCGCCCAAAGCCATGAGGGGTGACAGCGTTAGAATGGTCGCCAGCACGACCGGCATCCAAGCGTTATGCGTCGCGGACTGCACCCAGGGGACAGGAAACAGTGCGACGTGTTTCTGCTTGCCCGGCATTTACACTCTCCTCAATGGCTTGCCAGGGAAGCCCTGAATCTCCGAATCGCTGCAATGCAGGGCGCGCTGTCTAATGGACGTGCAGCCCTTGCCGTCGTTCGAACTCACCGCGCTGCGGTTTCCCGGTCGTACCCGGATAACTGAATGCAGAGTCCAATCGGCGCTGTGCATTGGATACATCTACATCCGTGATACCCCCGAACCGAGGTGAATCCAATAAGGGTTGCTACGTATTTGGGGGGCAAGAGAGCCCAAAGGGAACAGTCATTTGGAAGTGGCGGCAAGCGCCAGAGCGATTGGGTTGACGAGATTCGTTGACACGGGCGACATGATTCAGCTGCCGCCGAGTGTCGGGCGTAAATCGCATGGACCGGACCTGCCCGGCTTCGAGAATCGGGGTGTGAGTCGGATGCGTGTGCACCCAACGAGAGCGTATTTTGAGGTGCCGGTGAGGAGCAATAACCAGCGCCATTGCGACGATCCGCAACGCCGTCAGGGACCGGGAGGGCAAGCGCAGGTGTGAAGTCGTTTGAGAGGCACTGCACTAAAACCTATTTCGGACCTTGTCCCTAAAACGGCATCTGTACCAGTTCCGATACCTCGAGCGAGCCGCCAATATCAAGAAACGGACATGCAATTGCAGTCTCCAGTGCGTCCTCCATTGAATCCGACGCAATGATCGTATACCCGGACATAGATGTCCTGCTTCCATTGCAAACGGTGCCGTCGGAATTCACCGTGCTCGTGTCTTTTAGCGGATTGGCTGGGCTGACTGCCGAATCGCCCAAGTCCGCAAGCCACCGTTTATATTTCGCGAAGTGTTGCTTGCCTTCTTCTGGGCTGGATGGCGGGTTCCCACCCAGGTAAACAATGATGTACTGAGCCATGTGTGCATTCCTCTTTATAGAAAAAGCGTCACACAAAAGAGTTTGAGTCCCCGCTTCTGTGTGATTCGCTCACCCGTCCGTTGGCGTCACTGCAAAGTGCGCTACCCCGGCCCTCTTCGAACTGTGTCTCGCCACTTGCAATCGAGACCCAGTTTGCACTTGATACTACGAAGATGTGCAGGGTCGGCCTTAAAGGCAGTTCTCCATCGAACGCGCCAAGGGCGATCTCAACAATGTCATTCGACGTCCTCGGGCTGGCGAATAACAAACTTGAACCGCAGTGTTCACAGAAAGTCCGGGTCGTTTCGTTGGGCGCTGTGTAGCCCTTGAGCGAATCCTCACCTCGGAGCCAACGAAACTTCGCCCGTTCCACGCCTGCGATGGTTGCGTACGAAGTGGGCAAGATCCCTGTCAGGGCCCAGGTCGCCCGAGGTTTCTGCGGGCACCCTCGACCTCGGCTCTGATCACGCAGGCCTCCACGTGATCATTGATCAATCCCATTGCTTGCATAAAAGCATACACCGTGGTGGGCCCAACGAACTTCCAGCCCAGCTTTTTCAGATCCTTCGACAACGCAATCGATTCCGCGGAGGTTGATGCCGACTGCGGTTTTGCCGTTTGATCCGCCTTGGGCTCGTAACGCCAAATGAAGGCTGCAAGCGATCCATCTCGTTCGACCCGTTCCCGGGCACGCTGGGCGTTGTTGATGACTGCCTCGATTTTGCCTCTATGACGGACGATGCCTGCGTCCTGAAGCAGACGATCGACATCGCTTTGGCTGAACCGCGATACTTTGTTGAAATCGAAATTTCTGGAAGGCGGCGCGGAAATTCTCGCGTTTGGCGAGTATGGTGCGCCAGCTCAACCCTGACTGGAAGCTCTCCAGACACAGTTTCTCGAACAGGCGCCGATCATCGCAAACCGGAAAGCCCCACTCGGTGTCGTGATAGGCCTCAAATTCTGGTGCGGCACCAGACCAGAGGCAACGTGGCCGGCCGTCAGTACCCAGTATCGTTTCGCCCATGTATGGGTGTCCTTTTAATGCCGACCGGACATGTCCTGATACTTCACGCCGGAGGTGGTCTGTGGCGTGTTTTGCCTTAATCACACAGGACAGCGCGAGCATGTGCACAGGTCATGCTTTGCCGTAAGCCAATATGTCCGCCCGGCCCTTCTGAATCAGTTTGGCGACAAACAGCTCGCGACAGGCCTGACCCAGTACCGGGCCATCCAAAACGCGCTTCCCTTGTTTGTATTTAACTTCTCTGATCCAAGGGAATGGTTCTGAACCGAAGACGACCCGGCCGATGCGGGCTTCGACCATTGCCGCCTCGCACATTGGGCATGGATAGAGTGTCGTATACAAGGTGGCATGTTCAAGTGTGTGGTTTTTCAGCCTTTCACACGTGCTACGGATAACATTGATCTCGGCGTGTGCAGTCGGATCGAAGTCAGCGTGCGTGGTATTGCATGCACGGCTTATGATTTCGTCGCCAATCACCAGCACCGCACCCACGGGATAATCTTCGCCTCGCATGTTTTTTTGCGCTTCCAGGTAAGCCGCTTTCATGTAGTCGATGTCATTCATCGGGTTCTCGCCATAGCTGGGCCTTCGAGTTGTGTAGTTTGCTCGTCGGGATGTAGCGAACAGGGACTCAAGATGCGTCGGGCCCGATTTCCGTCGGCGGCTTTTGGTCTGAGATTATTGCGTCGGCTTCGAATTCCACCAGCCATTCCGGGTTCACGAAACCCGAAACCTGCATGATTGTGTCGACCGGTCTGACATCGGCGAAATACTCGGCTCGAACATCGATGACCGCCTTCCAATCCTCGATATTGGTCAAGAGTACACGGGTGCGAACCACGTCACCCAGGCATGCGCCAGACCGCTCGAGCGCCTCTTGAATGATCTCCAGGCACCTCCGCGTTTGCACGGCGGGATCGCCCACGCCGACGGTCTTGCCGTCGGGCCCGACTGGCGCCGTCCCGCCAACTGAAACATAGGGTCCCACGCGAACCGCGCGGCTAAATCCGACCACCTTCTCCATCGGGTTGCCGTTTGAAACAAGTACTCGTTTCATCGCTCGTTCCCTCCAAGGTTTTGCCGACTGTGCCTCTATTACGGAGATGATCGAACCTGCGGTTCGGCCGTGAAAAATTCGTGGAGTGGATGGCTTTTGGCGTCTCTGGCCCGGTCAACGTCGTGACTTCGCGCCGGTCGAGTATGTTCATCACAAACCCCCGGCCCGGGGGCGCCATGGCCGGATCTGCGAATGTCTGCGATCAGGCGTCGCGGATTTGGGCAAGAAGTTGGGCATAAAGGTCGTGGTCGCGGGATGAGTAGCAGCAGAAGATGATCTCGCTTAGTGACGAAGGCGACTGAACAAACCCGCTCGCAGTGGAAACGGCAATCTTGGCGGCCTGGTCAGCAGGAAAGCCGAAGACGCCCGTGCTGATCGCCGGGAAGGCAATTGAGGCGAGGTCGTGCTCCGCTGCCAGTTCCAGCGAACGGCGATAGCAGGACGCCAATAGTGCTCGCTCATCCCGGGAACCGCCGTGCCAGATTGGGCCGACCGTGTGAATAATGTACCTGGCAGGAAGGTCGTAGCCGGGGGTGAGTATTGCTTCGCCGGTCTCGCATCCGCCCAGAAGGCGGCATGCCTCAAGCAACGCCGCCCCGGCGGCGGCGTGAATGGCGCCGTCCACGCCGCCACCGCCCAGCAGCGATGAGTTGGCGGCGTTGACGATGGCGTCCACCGACAAGGTGGTGATATCGGCCTGAACCGTCTGGAGGGTTATCATTTCACAGAGCCTATAGAGGCATCTTAATTTGCGGAACAACCGTCGGCCTGGGGCTGGTTCATAATAGCGATTATGTTTTGTTGTAGATAACGGGCATGCACCCCTTCCACTGATCCCATTTCTCCTGGTCCGCAATCAGATCAGCCATGAAGCTGGCTACATTGATTCGACTGGTCTTGCCTGCATCGAATATCGCGCTTCGAATCGGTGAAGCGTGTACCTCATACTCGGTCGCGTCGCCTTCATCGATCAAACTGTCGGGACGAACCGCAGCCCACTCAATTGCACCGTCGTTCTGGCCCACCTCGGTGCGGAGATAGTCCGCAGCCTCCTCGTTGTCCACGTGCGGAGGCAACAAAAGTCGGAGCAGCCAGATAACACATTGCTGGCCGACGGAAATCGGCTCGGACAGATCGCGGTTGCTGTTGCCCGTGGTGTTCATGAGGACAAACTTTACCGGCTTTGACGGTTTGGTCGCCCTGACAGCGTCGCACAAGCGGCGAGTTGCGTCGGTGACGAGCCTGCGCGGCTGGCCGTAGATACCCTTCACGCTCATATTGTGTCCCAGACAGGAAGCGACTGCTTCGCACCCGTTGGCATGGTGGGCCATCTCTTTATCGGTCAGATCCAGGACACTTGCCTGGATCACGGACAGGTTATCGTTGTTCTGGAAGCGTTCAGGTAACTTACTGGCATTTCTCACAATAACCCTGACCTGCTGTTCTCGATTGAGCAACTGATCGACCAGCAACTGTCCCGTTGCGCCACTGGCGCCGACCACAAGTGTCGTCATGATTTGATCCTGCCCAAAAAAACCCTATGTGAACGCACAGCATCACAGTTCATTGTGGCGCGACTGTACAGGCGTCTTACTCGCTCGGCGCGGCATAGACAAATACGCGATCATTTTGCCAGGGCTTCTGAGAACGTTTTCTTCAATCTCCGACTAATGAGCCGCAGAGGAATGCCGCCGGAGACCTGCTGCCGTTCAGCCTGCGCCAAAAGATCATTCAGGGTGACGCGGACCGAACCGTTCGCGTCCTGCCAGAGGATTGATTTGCAGGATGCTGGCTGCCAGGGCGGGGTCGGACCAGATGAGCACGTGCGCAGGTGGCATCGGCGATCCGGCCTTTGCCGCGAGGCGAGCGTGGTCGATATCGGCAACTCTTTCGAAGTCTGGGTGCTCACGGATATTCGCCTCAAGTGTCTCGTAGAGTTTGTCCGGTTCAACGAAGCGGCTTTCCGAAACGGTCTCGGGCGAACAGGCTTGCAGCAACAGCAGTATGCATGCGCTTGAGGCAATGGTTGGCAAG
Source organism: uncultured Gammaproteobacteria bacterium (assembly GCA_963783675.1). Taxonomy (GTDB): domain Bacteria; phylum Pseudomonadota; class Gammaproteobacteria; order Competibacterales; family JAHEDQ01; genus JAHEDQ01. Next base: position 8,121 of record CAWAOU010000024.1, on the reverse strand, counting down.
ATACGCATTGTGAATCCAGTCAAGTGTCTGGTTGGTTCCGCCGCGCCCGGCCCGGATAGGGTCGACCACGGTTCGAGGTCGATGAAGGTGATCCGCGGTCGTGCAACATGCGGGCTACCCCGGCGATGCCGCTCCGATCGGATCCAGCGCAAGGACCCGCGCGCTCTTCGGGGGTATCCCAAACTCCCCCCGTACCCGGTCTATCGGACCATCCGCTTTGGTAAACAGGTCGAAGTTCAGCAGGTCGGTGTTGCAGGCTCTGCCGCGTTGCATCGCTTCGCTCATGCGTTCGATGCCACCGGGCAGGGAGAGGGCCTCACCCGGATGTGAACCCGCAATCAAACTGGCCGTGAAGGCGCCCGACTCGAAAAGGCCCAAGGCGCCGATCAGGCCCAGGGTGGCTCCCGGCGATCGGCTGCAACTGGCCTGGAAGCTGACGACTTCGATTTCACCCAGCGGTGTCGTGCCGTAGTCGGCCAGCACATGTACCCAATCATGCTGTGCGACTGCGACGTTGGCGCCACCCGGTTCCCCGGGCATGAGAAAGCCGCGCGTCTGATAAAACTCGAACAAACGCCGGCCCAGACTGCCTTCGGGGCAGTCTCCCAGACCGTGCCAGCGCTTGAGCAGAGCCGAGTCTTTCTCGACGGTCACTGCGTAGGCGGATTCGCCCTGTCTGGCCACCAGAGTTGCGAACTCCGGTTGTTTCCGGTCCAGGTCGCCAATCCAATTGAGGCGGTAAAAGTCCTGTTGCGCCTTTGCCATTTCGCCAACCACGAGGTCTCGTAAAAACATCAACGCGGGGTCGTCTACACCCAGCGCGCTTGCCCAGCTGCGGACCGACGCTTCCATTGGCTCAGGGACCGGGTTGCACAGAACCTCGATTGCACACATCAGTTGGATAAGTTCCGAGCGCTCTTCGGGAGAAACCAGCGCTGCAGCCACCTCCTGCTGCGAAATCGGTTGGAGCGTCTCGAAATCCAGATCGCGTTCCAGTAGCTGGTTAAACAGCACATGGAGCAGCCGGGGCTGAACCGGAGCAACCCAGGCACGCCCGCGGCACGCCGCCACGACGGCTCGCGCCAGGACATCGGCGTGTTCATGTGAGGTGTGAATCAAAAACATTCCGTCAGTCTAGAACAGATTCCGGGAATGGCCCGATCGACCGGCGGCGCCTGAAACGCCAACGCAATACTGAGGGAGAACCGGGCTATGTTTTTGCGATGCCGTACGTCGGCTTCATGGTCTGTTCATCTGTGTTCCTCTTCCTTTCCTTCGCCTTCCTCTGGCGCAGGCGTATGTGGATATCGCTTCTGCTCACAGCAGGAACGCTTGCAGGAATCTATCTGGTCTTTCGGATGATCTTCCAAGTCGTCCTGCCGCGCGGATCGCTTCTACAGGGTTGGTTATAGGTGGAGGCGGCGCTGGGGAACCTCGCGCTCTCGTGGTTGGACCCCTCCCTGGTGCTGCTGACAGCGCTGGGCACGCTGGCCGGCATCTATGTCGGCGCGATACCGGGGCTGTCGGTGACGATGGCGACGTCGATCCTGATCTCTTTTACGTTTCGTTGGCCGGTGAACGATGCATTGGCGCTGATAGCCGGCGTCTTCGTCGGTGGCGTCTATGGCGGCTCCCGGACCGCCATATTGCTCAACATTCCCGGCGCGCCCAGTGCAATCGCTACGGCTATTGACGGCTATCCCATGGCGCAGCGAGGCGAGGCGGGGGAAGCCATCGGCCTGACTACGGTCATGTCTGTATTCGGCGGATTGGTCGGCATCCTCGCGCTCGCGCTGTTCGCGCCCCTGATCGCAGGCTTCACGATCCAATTCAATTCGCGCGATTATCTGCTGTTGGGACTGATTGGCATTCTGCTGGTCGGCACGCTCTCTGGCGAGAGTTTTGCCAAGGGCGCGTTTGCGGGTGCATTTGGCGTGCTGATCGGCATGGTCGGCCTTGACCCGATGACCGCAGAAGGCCGCTTTACCTTTGGTTCGATCCAACTCATGGGGGGCATTCCCTACATCGTCGCGATGATCGGATTCTTTGGCTTGGCCGAAGCGTTTGTGCAATTGCACAACCTCCACCTGCCGGTGATCCGCCAAAAGATCACGCGGATCGTTCCGAGTTGGCGGGATGTGAAACGGTACTTTGGATTGGCGGTACGGTGCTCCGGAATCGGTACGATCATCGGCGCTTTGCCGGGGACGGGCGGGGACATAGCCGCGCTGCTCGCCTACGATCACGCCAAACGCTCGACGGACAACCCCGATGTGCCCTTTGGCGAGGGCTGTAAGGAAGGGCTGGTCGCCCCCGAAGCGGCAAACAACGCAGCGGTGGGCGGCGCCTATATCCCCATGCTGACGCTAGGGATTCCTGGCGATGCGGTTACGGCGGTCATCATCGGTGCGCTGTTCATCCACGGGCTCAAGCCGGGTCCGCTTTTGCTTGTCGAGACACCACACCTGTTCTGGTTCATCGTCGGCAATCTGGTTTTGGCGAACATCTTCCTGTTGATCTTCGGACTGACGGGTATCCGCGTGTTCACCAAGATCGTCGAGTGCCCGAAGGCGATTCTGATCCCTCTAATCGTCGTGTTCTCGGTGGTCGGAACATACGCGATCCAGAACAACCCGAGTCACATTGCCTGGATGCTCGGTTTCGGGGTGGTCGGGTACTTCATGAAGATTTACGGGTTTCAGGTCGGGCCGGTCATTCTCGGCGTGATCCTCGGGCCAATGATGGATTCCAACTTCCGCCGGGCCATGCTCGGCGCGCGAGGAGACACTGGGACGTTCCTGTGGAACTTCGTCTCGCACCCCATATCGCTGGTGCTGACCATCGGGTTCGTCTTGCTGCTCGCCTCTCAAACCCCGCTCTGGCGGCGGCACCGTTCGCGATGAGCGTTGATCTATGACGCGTTCTTGGCCTTTGGCTCCTCCCATCTGCCCATTCTTCAACGGAATGGTTGATGTCTCCTCGCCTTTTAAGCTATCGAGTGACTGGACGGCAATATGACCGACTTTCTTGAACTCCGGGCCGGGGCTGTAATTGGAGGTCGTCGCGGAATGTCTCCGGGACCGGTGCACGTTGTGGGTCGAGGACGTTAACGCACCGGCGCTGCGCAACCTGGGCTAGAATCCGGGAGTGGTCGACTACCCCGCCTGAGCGGCGTCCCTTAACGGCGGGTGGCAATGGAGCACGCAGACACCGCTCGGCGCGCAGATTCGGGGGGAGGCACCCATGACACTCCGATTTACACAGTTTGGCGGCGGCCTGCTGCTCTGCGCCCTCGTGGCGTACGCGACGGCGGCCGAGTTCCCCGCCGAGGATCCCAAACCCTTCGCCGAGGCCAGGGTGATTCTGCAGCTGTCCGACGCCGACGAGAAAAAGCAGAGCGCCGTGCTCGACGTGGCCAACAACCTGATCAAGCACTACGGTGGGCCGGACATGATCGACGTGGAGATCATTGCCTTCGGCCCGGGCATCGAGCTGCTTTTCGCGGACAATTCCCGCGGCGCGCGCATCGACAGCCTCGCCGTCAGCGGCGTGCGCTTCGTTGCCTGCATGAACACGGTGGACACGCTCGAACGCCTGACCGGCAAGCGGCCGGTCCTGACCGAGCACGCCATCCCCGTCCAGACCGGGGTAGCTCATATCGTCGAGCGCGTAGGTGAGGGCTACGTGCTAGTGCGCCCGTGACAGTGGCCGCGACCATCGGATGAGCGTTTGCATTTCATGTTCGCCATTAAAACCGAACATAGATTTACTTTCCAAAAGGTCACGAATGCCGCCTTTTTTGGGGTAAACACAGGCGATTTGGTCAAGTCATCGCCGATTGAGGAGACGACATGCTTCGGGCAAAACTTCCCAGCGCCGTCACCGGCGAGTATGAGCTTTTGATTCAGGACGGTGAGCACGACCGCCTGATCCTCCGCCTGACCGGCGATGAACCGAGCTGTGAGCTGGATGAGGCGTCTGTGACGGAACTGTTCAATGCATTGGAGAAGTGGCTGACGGACCAGCACATTGCACGCGGAGCCCAGGATAAGAAGGGTCAATGAACGGTCGGCATGTAGGCGCGTGAATCGACCGATACCGCGACGGCCGTATCGTTGGCGAGGGCGATCTGGGCGACACCCTCGGTATGCCGAGCATTGCTCGGTGAGGTTCGATCAATATTTGACTCGCCGGTATCCTGACCGCTTGGGTTCTGCGCATGGACCGTCTATCCATCGGGTTCAAAATGCGCGCCCGGAGAGATTCGAACTCCCGATCACCTGGTTCGAAGCCAGGAGTAACACAATCGAATGCGGTGTCGTTGGTCGGCACGGCCATTTCCAGCGGTTAAGCATCATGCTGGCGCAATCGCGGACCGCAATCGCACATTGGGATCGTACCGAGTGTAGTGTCTCCCAAATAACTTAACACCTGCGCTGGCCCTCGCGGTCCCTGACGGCGTTGCGGATCGTCGCAATAGCGCTGGCTATTCCTCCTCACCGCGCCTTGTCAGTAACCACGATGCCTAACCACAACCATCAAGTTATTTGGAAGACACTACACTAGGGTGTTTTCGGCGCCTGATGGCGAAAATACTCGATCAAATCGTCCAGGTTCTGCTCACTCAGATCTCCGTGATCCGGCATGTGGCTGTAGCGATAGCGCGACGGGTGGCGGATAAACTCGCGAATCATCATCGGGGAGCGATACTCGGTGATGCTCATCGGGGCGTTCAGATCGGGGCCCACCATTCCACCCTGGCGGTTCATGGCATGGCAGCGCACACAGCGATCCCGGAACATGGTGTAGCCGCGCATAGCCGGTGAATCCGGGGCGGTCCCCTGCGGATACACGTTCGGATACTGTGCTCGAAAATCCACCACGGAAATGCCCGCGAGTTGCCACGGCCAGGGATAGGCGTTTGCGGTGCTTTGCGCCTCACCCAGCCAGACCAGATAGAACGGTCCGGGATCTGCTTGTTTGCGGCTGATGGCCTCCCAACCGGTCTGGAAATCGAGGTCGGCGAAGGCGAGATAGCCGCCGGGCTCGATCAACTTTTCGGGTGCGCCCACGGCGCGATAGCCGTCGGCAGGCAATGAACACGACTTCGGTGAAGTCGTGGTCGCGCCAACGCTCCCCGAACCCGGCATCCATAACATCCGCTATGGCAAAGGCCTGAAACCGTTTTTGCTTCTCGTAATGGGGATCGAACAGTTCGATATCATGTACGGCGAGCTTGGCGCGGAGCTGGGCTAGATCCAGAGCCTGGACAGTCTCTTCTCCAATTTGGAATTGAAGCGACGGTATGTCGGCCGCCAGGGCCCAGGGTAGCAACGTGAGGTTCAGCAACAGTCCCGTGAGCGTCCCCAGCAGTCGTTTCTTGTCCACGCACGCACTCCGCTCGGTTCCACAGGCCTGCACAACAGCAGTAACCCTGAGAACTTTAGCCCACGCACGCAATTCCGGGGAAAGAATGGCTGCCCAGTGGGTGCGAATTTGCGGGTGCGTTCGATGCCAGCCCACGATGTTTTGGTGATCCGCGTCCCTGCGGACTGGGTTACGGCTGCTAGATGATCATCAGCATCGCGAACAAAGACGCGGCCACAATCCACGCTGAGCCCATGTTTGTGATTGATTGGAAAGGCGCTGTTTCGTAGTCGCTCATGGCTATCACCTCTGTTGAATGGGAACCGTAGTGTCGGATTCCATTCTGGGCAAACCGCCGCGGGTGTTCTGTGAACTGGCGCACAATTCTACTGAGTGTTAGTACCGCTTGTTGCGCCAGGCATCCGGCTCGCACAGGGACGAAGGACACATGCTCATGAACAGCGCAGCGGGTGTGACGCCGCCTGGACTGGCACGGAAGTGTTGGGCCGGCTCGGAGACGGTGGAATCGGCACAGCCGCTGCCCATTTCAGGGCCAAGACGCACATTCACGAATGGATATGGTTTCATAGGAGCCGGTCTTGGCCGAGACCGATCCCACGGTCTCCACTACCGTGGCCACGGCGTGGGGTTGTTTGCGTGCCCGCATGTTGGTGAGGATATCCAGAATCTCTTTGGACGTGTCTCAGTCCTCGGTTGTGACTGACCGATGCCGTTTGGTTTTCCTGGCTGCCTTCAAATGCCGCGTAGTCCTGGGGGGTGTCCAGGTCTACCACGTAGTGATTGGAGTCCACCTCCAGGGTGGTGACCAGTTCGGGGTTGCGATCGATAAATCGACGGCAGCCGAGGTTTCGATACTCACCTAAGATGGCTTCACGATGGGCGTAGGCGAGAACAACGGGGTTCCCCCGCTGACCTTGGTGAACCGGTATCAGAATGGAGCAGTCCGGGTCGGCCTGGTAGGCGTAGATCAGATGATCGATGTCTGCGCTTTCCAGCAGCGGCTGGTCTGCGAGGCAGATTATGGGGGCCTCGAACCCACCGGTCAGGGCTTCGAGGCCGGCATGGACCGAGGTCATTTGCCCATCTCGGTAGCGTGGATTCTGGACCGTCTGCAGCGGCAGGTCTGCCAGCAGTGATTGCGCGGTCTCGGCCTGGTGGGCCAGCACCACGACGATCTCAGTCAGCTGGGCGCCGAGCAGGGTCTCGGCAGTACGGCGCAACAGGGCTCGCCCTCCCACCATGAGGCTGAGTTTGTTGGTCGCGCCCATTCGGCGCGACTCCCCCGCCGCCAGCAGCACCGCGCCGATGCCGCTCACGCGTGGGCGCCCTGTGTCAGATGCGCCTTGGGCGCGTTGGCGAAGGTGTGCTGACAGCCCGTGCAGCAGACGTAAAGCGTGGTCTGTTCGAACTCGAAGGTGACTTCGGCCGAGTCGAACACCCGGTCGGTGTCGTCCTTGTCGCCCACCTCCCAGGTAAAGAAATGCTTGTGATGCAGGTACTTGCCGTGGGCGCCTTCATCTTTTCCCGCCAGGCATTCGCGCAGCACCGATTCGCCGTCCATGTCCACGGTGCGCGCCCCGCAGAGGGAATTCTCGCACCCGATATGGCTTCCGGTCTGGCCGAGCTGTTCCCGCAGCACGTGCATAAGGCGTTCCCGGGGCTCTGCCAGCAGGTTGGTCTGGGCGCCGTTGAGGGTGAATGAGATGTGTTGTTTTGCCATGGTCTTATCCCCTCGCACGCTGCAGCGCCAACCGAATGGCCCTGCGGGTCATTTCGCAGGCTATATGGGTTTTGTATTCTATATCCCCGCGCAAATCCTCCGCCGGATCACCGTGGGCGATGTCCCAGCCGATGGTGCCTCGATTGCGGACCTGGGGATCGGAAATATCGCAGACCGTGCTGCCCATGCCCGGTTCCACGATGTTTGCTTGATGGTGCGTCCGTTCAGGCGTTGTGGTGCTGCGGGTTCAGCTACTATTCCGTGGGAATTGACTATGGAATCGTGTGCGCGATGGTCACCAGGCTGGACCAGATGGTGTTGCGGACGACCGCTCAGTCGTGGGCCTTCGCCATTCTGACCGTCGCGGCGTGCTGGTTTCTGCTTCGGTTGGGACCGGCGCTGCTGATAGCTTGAGGGAGATATGGCGTGGGCGTGAAGATTTGGCGAAAGCCGTGGATTGTCGCCGGGCTGGCGGGCGCAGTGGGGCTTTGCTCCGGGTTGGCGCTCGGGCGGAGTTCGTATCCGCCGCTCGATGTTCTGCTGTCGGGGTCGGAGACCGTGATCGGGCAGGAGATTGCCTATCCGGCCGGAACGCCGATTGTCACAGCGGCGATTGTTACCATGTTGCCTGGTCAGGAGACCGGCTGGCACGTGCACGATGCGCCGCTGTTCGCCTGGATGCTGAACGGCGAGTTGACGGTGGATTACGGACCGGACGGGGAACGGACCTACCGGGCGGGTGACGCGATGTTGGAAGCATTCCGGACGCGGCACAATGGGCGCAATTCCGGGGAACAGGACGCACGGCTGCTGGCGGTGTTCATGGGTGCCAGGGGCGTGGCAAATACGGTGATGGAACCGGATTGAGGGCCGTGAAGCACTTACTCCGCGGCAGGGGGCCCTTCCGGCGGTCCGTGTAGTGCAGAACTGGATGCCCTTCCCGAGCTGGATGAACTGGCCGTACGGTGAGTTTCAGCCACACTGTTCGACCGATTAACCGGCGATGAATTCTG
>CAWAOU010000023.1:0-117632 GCA_963783675.1 uncultured Gammaproteobacteria bacterium | reverse complement strand
GCACGGGATTGTCGTCCTGGCAGACGGAAAGCGCATCCTGGGACAGCTCAGCGACCGCTGGGCGTCCGACACTGTGGAGCGACAGTTGTGCGCCGCGGATCGAGTGCTGGTATCCAAGATCGACCGGCTTTCCCGGCCGGAACTTCGCCGGGTGATGGCGCTGCTGGCAGCCCGACTGGGCACTGACCGAGTGCATCCTCTGCCAGGCGAGGACTTGAAGTTAATGCTCACACGCAGGCTGAGTTTGCCGGACAGTCAGCCGAACGGCGAAGCGCTGACCCATCCCTTCACGACCCGCACGCTGCGCGGGAATCGTCCGCTGGCCCTGACAACGCTGCAGGCTTGGCTGGCTGGACGTTCGGACATTTACCGACTCAAGGGCTGGTCGCGCGACCCACACAGCGATCAGGTTCTCATGATTCAGGGCGTTGGTGACACCGCCACCGCCTGCACGGCACCGGAACAGAATGTATCCGGCTTCGAACTTCTCTGCATCGGCTCGAAAGCGCTTCCGAGCGCCGCGTCGCTAGAAGCCGAACTCGTGGCTTTGTCGAAGGTTTGAGGAAGGTCTCATCAATCGATACGAATCGCGTTTCGGTCCACAAGGGCTCAAAGACGCCGGCGCGATCGCAGCAATCGGTCAGACCTTCCTTGTGGCCTCAGCCAAAGCAACCGTCGTTCTCTACCTGTTCCATGCACCCAATATATCCCAAGCACTCTGACACCTGACGTAGAAACGTTCTGACGAATAAGCGTCAGATAATTGATATATATAGGGATTTAATGCGATCAAAAAGAGTTAGTGTGCCAGTGTGGCGACCATGGTCTTTAGTCAGTGCACCGCCTTCGGAACAGTCATGACATCGCTCGCTCTCCACTCGACTGCTGATTGAAAAAGGAGGCGCCCCTCGGAAACTCCGGCGTTTCCACCACAAACGACTCGGCGCGAACACGGTGCGGATCGTTGCCCCGAACGAACAGTCCCTGGTGTTCGGTCGGAACCGGATTGGGGCAGCAGGGGATCGCGTCGCCGGCCGAGTAGACGCAGATGAACAGCGTTCTAGGCTTGGACGATCTATTGGCAGCCGACCCGTGGGCCAGTCGGGTGTGCATCAGGCAGACCGCGCCGGCCGGGCCGCAACACTGGATTGCCGACGCCTGCATTCGCGCCGCCTCATCCTCGGACACGGCCCCGGTGAAGACGCCGTCATGCCACAGGCTGTGCAGCGGTCCGGTGTGAGAGCCGGGCACCACTTCGAGTGGGCCGTTCTCCGGCGTGACTTCATCGATCATCAGCAGCGCGGTCACCAGGTCCGAGTTGCTGTGCGGCGTGTAGGGGAAGTCCTGGTGCCACTTGACCTGGGTGTGGGTGCCGGGTTGTTTTGAGTTGATCTTGGTGTGGTGCAGTTTGACGTCGGGTCCGATCAGGTCGGCCACCATGTCGGTCATGGCGCTGTCGGCCATGGCCTCGTAATAGGCTTTGGAAATCTCGGTGGGGGCCTGGACCCGGCGCAGACCTGGGGCGTCGGCCGTGTGTCCGGGCTGGAGATCGAAACGGGGCCGGCCGTCCAGGGCCTCGCCGTAAGGTTCCGGCTGTTTACGGCTTTCATCCACCCAGACGGCGAAGTCGGCGCGCAGCGCCGCCAGCAGCCGGGGCGTGACCGCATTTTCCACCGTGAGTACGCCGTCCCGGCGGAATTGTGCGATCTGGTCCTGAGTCAAAACGGCCATGACGGTCGCCTCCCAAATGCGTTGGATCAGTCCGGAATAACCGCGGTCGCATCGATCTCCACCAGCCATTCCGGCCGGGCCAGGGCCACCACCACCAGGCCGGTGCACACGGGGTGTACGCCGCGGATGTATCCGCCCATGGTTTGGTAGACCGCTTCACGATGACGCACGTCGGTCAGATACACCACCAGCTTGGTGACATGTTCCATTTTTCCGCCGCATTCCGCCATCAGTTGCACGATGTTCTGCATCACCTTGTGGGTCTGTTCAACCGGGTCACCCGGCGCGACGCTGATCGCGCTGTCCAGGTCCTGGGGGCACTGGCCGCGCAGAAACACCATCGAGCCTCGGGCGACTACGGCCTGGGCTAGATCGTTGTCCAGCCGCTGATCCGGATAGGTGTCTCGGGTGTTGAAGGGGCGGATGCGGGTGTGGGTCATGGTCAGGTCCCGACGGTGTTTAGATATGCTGCTATGGAGTCAGGGTGTATCCGGCGAGGCCACGTCGGCCTTTTGCCGGTCGAACCATTGCGTCACCGCGCCATCGCCGGGTGGGCGCTCACCGGGACCGGGTACCCGGTCAGACAGTCCCGCCGCCTTGCGCACGAAATCCAGCGGGCCGTCCCAGTCGAAGTTGCGATAGACCGCGGCCAGATGGGCGAAGGGCGGGGATTGGGCGAACAACTGGAAGGTCAGTCTGTGGCCGGCGTAGTCCGAGTTCAGCAGGTCCCGGGCGAAGGCCAGCAGTTTGCGCCGATCGTCCGCCACCCACTGGTCGTTGATGGTGTAGAACTTCTCCATCCAGGGTTTGGTGTCGGGGTGTTCGAAACAGGCTTTGTCCGGGGTCACGCAGATTTGTCCGCCGCACAGTTCCCGGGCAATGTGGATCATCTCATGCAGTTGCGAGCAGGCCAGCACCCGGCCGGTGTAGAGCAGGGACTGATTGGGCATCATCAAGCCGGCGGGTGAGCGTTCGGCCAGGGCGATGGCGCCGGTGAGGTGCGCGTTGATGCCTTCCCGGTAAACCGCCAGTTGCGCCAGCTTTTCCTGCACCGCCTGCTGTTTGTCGAGACCGGTCTGGCGAACGTTGAACAGGGCCGCGCCAATCAGCATGTCCGCCAGTTTGAGGTTGCGTTGTACGAAGGCGAATGCGGAATAGCGGTGCAGGGTGGCACGGATGAACACCGCCGCCTTGGTGTGGCGATAGAACAGCACGTTTTCCCAGGGAATCAGCACATTGTCGAACACCACCAGGGTGTCCACTTCATCGAACCGGTTGGACAGGGGATAGTCGTCGGCATCGGCCCGTCCGCTGAAACCGGTCCGGCAGATGAACTTCAGATTGGGCGATCCAAGATCGCAGATGAAGCCCACCGCATAGTCCGAGTAGGCTGAATCGCCCCAGTTGGCGATGGTGGGTTTGGTGAACGCCTGATTCGCGTACGCCGCAGCGGTCTCGTACTTGGCGCCCCGTACGATGATGCCCTGGTCGGTCTCGCCCACCACATGCAGCAGCATGTCCGGGTCCTGATCCTGGGGCGCTTTCGAGCGGTCGCCCTTGGGGTCGGTGTTGGCCGATACGTGGAAAGGATCGGCCTGCAGCACCTGGTGGATGTGGTGCTCGATGTTGCGGGAAAACTGAGGGTCGACCTCGTTGAGCACGTCCTGTCCGTCGAACAGGGACCACATTTCACCCACGGTTTCATCGCCGACCCGGGTGACCACGCCGCCGATGTCCTCCAACACCGTGTCCGTGGCTCTTCGCTTGGCCCACCAGTCCGCCTGGGAATAGGGCAGGGCGTTGCCGACAGCGTTGACCTCACCGTCCTGCTCGACCGTCATCACCTGCTGGGTGGCAGGGTCGTGTTGCAGGTCGTAAATGCGTGCGCGGATGTCCACCAGCGGCTTGAACATGGGATGCGTGGTGACGTCCTTCACCCGCTCGCCGTTGACATAGACCTCGCGCGTATCCCGGATGGAATCGCGGTACTCGGCGCCGGTTCGGATCATCGTTTTCCCCTGAATCTCAATCTACGCTTAAGGAGCCTCTGTTCTATTCGTGGACGTGCATCTTGGGACTGAAATGCGCAGCTTCCTCGTTGCAAATCTTGGCAATAGAACAACTATTACCCGCAATCTGCGCCTTGAAGCTGCACACTTCACCCTCCAATCTGCTTCGCCCAGAATAAATCAGAGGCTCCTTAACGGTCTGTCCTGGGTTGGGCCAGGTCTATGGTGGGGGCAAGGTTCGCGATGCCATGCGGTGCCCATCCGCATCCTAGTCCATGCGGAGCGGCATACCCAGACGCAAGGCCCGGCCGGTGTTCAGGCCGGCTTGCCGCGCTCCGACAACCAGATGCCGCCCAGCACCAGGGACAAGGCCACGGCGTGAAAACCCTGGAACGGTTCCCGCAGAAACACCACCGCCAGGATCGAGGCAAACACCGGCACCAGGTTCACGAACACCCCGGCCCGCCCGGGCCCGATCAAGGCGACGCCGTTGATGAAAAAGATCTGCCCCAAAAACGACGGAAACAAACTGATCAAAGCGACGATGACCCAACCGGTGGGCGTTGGCCATTGCAGATGCCCAAGGGCCGCCTCGGCCAGGAGCAGGGGAATCGAGGCCAGGAAGGCGGCGGCCGCCATGACCGTGAACAGGCCGAGGGCGGAAACCGCCGGTCGACGTCTCAGCGCGACTGCGTAGATTGCGTACAGAACACAGGCGATTACCATCAGCAGATCGCCCAGGTTGAGCTGCAAAGATGCCAACTGCCCGGGATGCCCTCCGGTGCCTACGATGACCACACCGGTCACCGTCAGCAGCACCCCGGCCATCTGCACACCGGTGATGGGTGTGCGGTAGGCGGCGTAGGCGAACACCAGCATGAACATGGGCAGAGAACCCTGAAGAATGCCGATGTTGACCGCGCTGGTGTAATGGGCGGCGGCATAGAAAAGTGCATTGAAGGAGGTGAAGCCCAGGGCGCCCATGCTGGCAAAAAACAACAGCTTGGGGCGCAGGATGGGCCAATCACGCCGTACCGGTTCGCGGGCGAAAATGGCCAGCAGCAGCAGTACTCCGAGCCAGCGTAGAGTCACCACCGCCATGGGCGATATCTCGCCAACCGCCAAACGTCCGAACACCGCGTTGGCCCCCCAGCACAGGGTGGTTACGGTGAGCATGAGATACGCTTTTGTGCTGACCTCGGGGGTGGTCTCATGGCCGGTTACCATGGTTTTCTCAACCGTCCGCGACCTTGTTTGCCAGTCTCAGCAGCGGTTGTAGATACTCATCCAGCAGAGTGCCGTCCAGGGTGCGTACCGTGGCATGACCCACCTTGCGACCCGCACGCGGCGCTTTGTCGTAGGCATGCAAGTGGGTTAGGGGCAGGGCCAGAACGGCAGCCGGATCCGGCATGGCGCCGATAAAGTTCACCATGGCAGCGTGCCCCACGGCGGCGGTGGAACCCAGGGGCAGACCCATCACAGCCCTCACGTGATTCTCGAACTGGCTGGTTTCCGCGCCCTCGATGGTCCAGTGCCCCGAGTTGTGCACCCGGGGTGCGAACTCGTTGGCCAGCAGCCCCTCGGGAGTCTGGAACAGCTCAAGGGCGATGACACCTACGTAGTCCAGATCGTCCAGCAGACGGCCCACCAGGGTTTCGGCCGTTTCCTGCTGCGGGTCGTCCGGGCGGCTCAGGGCCAGTCTCAGAATGCCGTCCCGATGGGTGTTCTCGGACAGCGGATAGACCGCGCGTTGTCCGTCAGACGCCCGCACTGCGATCACCGACAGTTCGCGTTCGAACGGTACGAACGCCTCCAGAATACAGGGCACACCGCCCAGCGCGTTCCAGGCCTGATCCAGATCACCAGGCAGCTTGAGCACGCTCTGGCCCTTGCCGTCGTAGCCCAGCCGCCGTGTCTTCAGTATGGCGGGCAGACCCAGCTCGGAGACGGCGCGTTTCAGGTCGGCGGGATTGTCGACCGCGGCAAACCTGGGCGTCGGTATTCCCAGCTTGCGAAACAGCCGTTTCTCAAATAAACGGTCCTGGGCCGTTGCCAGCGCTCCCGGACCGGGATGGATAGGCCCGTGTTCTGACAGTACCCGAACGCTTTTCGCCGGGACGTTCTCGAACTCGTAGGTCACGACATCGGCGCGGCCGGCCAGCTCGGTCAATCCCGAGGGGTCGTCATAGGCGCCCTGCAGATAGTCCGTGACAGGCGCCGCGCATGCCGAAGGGGCCGGGTCGAGACAGGCGACCGGGATACCCAGAGGATGGGCGGACAGCGCCAGCATCCGCGCCAACTGACCGCCGCCGAGTATGCCCAACTTCATGGTTTCATAGTCCGCGGATCAGGGTTGGCCAGCACGGCTTCGGTTTGACGATGACGGTATGCCTTCACCGCCTCCCGGAACTGCATATGCTTTGTCCCCAGGATGGAGGCGGCAAGCAGCGCGGCGTTGACCGCCCCGGCGCGTCCAATGGCCAATGTGGCCACCGGAATGCCGGCCGGCATCTGCACGATGGACAGGAGCGAATCCATGCCGTTGAGGGCCTTGGACTCAACCGGCACGCCCAGCACCGGCAGCGCGGTCTTGGCGGCCGCCATGCCCGGCAGGTGGGCGGCGCCGCCGGCGCCTGCAACGACGACTTCGATGCCCCGGCCCTCAGCCGCTTCTATATAGGCGAACAGCTTATCCGGTGTGCGATGCGCGGAGACCACCTCCACCTGGAACGGTACGCCCAGATCGTCCAGTGTCTCAGCGGTATGACGCATGGTTTCCCAATCCGAGGCGGATCCCATGATGACGGCGACCAGCGGCTCCATGATGTCTCTCCTGAGTTCCCCGACCAACACCGGATCGTGAATGGCCCGTGGGCGCAACGGTTCCATCTTGCCCGGATGGCGCAGTTCCGAGCCGGTTTGCGCAAAAGCGAGACTTCACCACAGTCCCGCCTGGATTTCCATCGAAGCGCGGGGGCGATGCTACTCGTTCCTAAACTGGCGGATGCGGCATAGTGGTGGCCTGTCGTAGGTCAGTGAGGCTGCAATGCTGGAGATCGAAACCTGGATTCTGGCGGCCGGTGTGCTGCTGCTTCTTGGCGTGCTGGCAAGCAAACTCTCTGATTGGTTGGGTGTGCCCGCACTGCTGCTGTTTCTGGCCGTCGGGATGCTGGCCGGGAGTGAGGGGCTGGGCGGCATCGCGTTCGATTCGGCCGAGATCGCCCAGGCGGTCGGTACCGTGGCCCTGGTGGTGATTCTTTACTCCGGTGGACTCGATACCAACTGGTCGGCGGTACGGCCGGTCCTGGTGCCGGGCCTTCTCCTGTCCACGGTCGGTGTGTGTGTCACCACCCTCATGCTGGGAGGGTTCGCCTGGTTCATGCTGGGGGAGTTCTCCAGCTTTAACATCGGCACCGCCGGACTGACCTGGCTGGAAGCCTTACTGCTGGCGGCGATCGTCTCCTCCACCGACGCGGCCGCGGTGTTCTCGGTATTTCGCACCAGCCCGGTGCAGCCGCTCAAGCGAATACGGTATCTGCTGGAGTTCGAATCCGGCAGCAACGATCCGATGGCCGTCCTGCTGACCACCGTCATTCTGGGTTTGATGACACAGCCGTCCACCAGTGCGGGCCAGGTTCTTACGACTCTGATTCTGCAGTTTGCCGCCGGCGGCATAGCCGGCTGCGCCATCGGATTTGCCGGCGCCTGGGTAGTTAACCGCATCGGTCTCGCCGCCACCGGTCTGTTGCCGGTTCTGGTGCTCGCGTTCGGTTTGCTGACCTTTGGCATCGCCGATGCGATCGGTGGCAACGGCTTCCTCGCTGTCTACGCCGCCGGGCTGGTAATTGGTAATCGACTCAAGGTGGGGCGAGAGGTGGTCGGACCATTCCACGATGGCCTGTCCTGGTTGATGCAGATCGCCATGTTCATCGTTCTCGGTCTGCTGGTGTTCCCCTCCGGCTTGTTGCCGGTGGCCGGCGTGGCCATCGCCATGGCGCTGTTTCTCATGTTCGTGGCCCGGCCAGTCAGCGTGTTTCTGTGCCTGCTGCCGTTCGGAAAACCAAGCAATGAGATTGGCTACGTCTCCTGGGTGGGTTTGCGTGGTTCAGTACCCATCGTGCTGGCCACGTTCCCGGCGTCGTACGGAATCGCGGGGGCGGACGCGGTGTTCAACGTGGTTTTTTTCATCGTCCTGACCTCGGTCCTGCTGCAGGGGCTGACTCTGGTGCCCAGCACCCGTTGGTTTCGGGTCACTCAGGACTGAGCCGCGGGCCTCGGCCCCGGGCGAGTGTCGCTCTGAGATGGCGCGTTCCAGACAAATTGGCGCCGTCGAGCGCAACGGGTTGAATCCGTTCCCACGGCTGTTCATGATCGTCGGTTACGTGAGTGCGGGCATGTCGCCCAAGGCGGAATAGGAATCGATGCACTTGGCGTTTCTAACCTCCGGGTTCACCCACTGACCCATCGGTCAGGCGTTGCCATTGGAAAACCAATCTGTGCGCGATCAATTGCTGGATGATTTGTGCGCGGCCGCGGTAAACCAGTCTTTTGCCCCGTAGCCATGGGAACTTGGCTTGATCAACTGAGCACCAACCCGCATCGGGGTTCGATTGTCGGGCCCCGCATTCAGACATTTTGGTGGACATGACTATGTGGCGCGATATCACTCTAGCCGCCGTCGCCTTTGGCCTCGGTACCTCGGTCGGGGCGATTGCCTTTGGCCAGTCGGGTACAGATGAGCCGTCTAAGGCGGTTCGGATCGAGGCCGTTGTCGCCCCCACGGTGCCTGCGCCAACGCTGGAACCGCTGACCGTCGTGTTGCCATCGAAGTCCGATCGCCCACTGGCCGATGAGATGGTTTCCGCACCACCGGATATGCAGCAGCAGTTCGACGAAATGTCCGAGCGTTGGCGTGGTCTAGCCGATCAGGTCGAGCGGCTGCAGACTCAGGTGGCGTCTTTGCAGTCCCAGTTTCCGGGCGCAACGGCTTTGCCGGAGGCATTTGACCAAAGCGTGCCGATTCAGCTGCAAGTCGAGACGCAGGACCCGCGTATTGCGCTCCTCACGGCCGGCGTGCCCGACGCGCTGGTGGACGATCTGGTCCGGCGGGAGGCGCAACGTGATCTGGACAGGCTCGAGCTGCAGGATCGGGCCAGCCGGGAGGGCTGGTTTCGCAGCGACCGGTATTTCGAGGAACTCGAACAGCTCGATGACGATGACTTCGACATCAGAGCCGAGATCGGCGACGCATCCTACGATCGATACCTGTACGCACGCGGCCAGGTGAATCGGGTCCGGGTCAGCGCCGTCATTCCCGGCTCCCAGGCGGAACAATCCGGGGTACTGCCCGGGGATGTGATAGAGCGGTACAACGGGCGGCCCGTGTTTGGGCCGGGCGAGCTGCGCACCGCCACAACCGGGGGGGTGCGTGATGAGTTTGTCGCGGTGCAGATTCGCCGCGGCGAGACCCAGGTGGACACCTGGCTACAGCGGGGTCCACTGGGGGTTCGAATCAGTGGCGCGCGGGTTGAACCCTCCGGTTGATTCAATACGCCCCGTAGCTCAACAGCAGACTGCTGACCGGATTGTTCCGTCCGTATGACCGGGTCAGGGCCAAGGGTGTCTTGCCGGATGCATCCACGCTCTGTGCATCGGCGCCAAAGGTCAGCAGCAGCTCCACGACGTGCTTGTGGCCCATGACGGCGGCACTGTGCAGGGGTGTCAGGCCGGTGTAATCCGCTACCGAAACCATGGCGCCCTGTTCCAGCAAGGCTTCGACCGCCACCAGATCGCCACGCGTCGCAGCCCGATGCAGGGGCGTGATCCCCTGGGCGTCGGCGGCATTGACCCCGGCCCCGGCGGTAATCAGGATCAAGGCCATGGCGCCGTTGGCCTCATGCAGCGCCGTCGTTCCCAGCGCATCCTGGGCATTGACGTCTGCACCCGCCGCCACCAGCCGCTCGACCGAAACCTGCTGTCCGCGTTGGACCGCTGCGTGCAGGGCGGTTGATCCCTTATGGTCCGTCCCATGGACATCGGCGCCCGCCGCCAGCAATTGCGCCAGAACGTCGGGAGAGGCCACATGCAGGGCTGTCTTTCCGCCACCGCTGCGTCCGTTGACATCGGCGCCGCCGGCGATCAGGGCCGACACCAGTGCGGGGTGCCCGCCACGGGCGGCGAGAAAAAGAGGTGACGAGTCGGACGGGTCACGCTCGTTTATGTTCGCACCCACTGCGAGGAGCTGCAGCGCCAGATCGGTCTGACCCTGTTGTGCGGCCGCGTGGAGCGAGTACGCCGCGCAAAAGGCGACACTGGACACACAGAGCTGCGCAGTACATACAACTGTTGCAGCGAGAGCGGATCTTCGCCTGATCATGCGCAACCCCCTGGCGAGGTTTGCCTCGCCGGCGATCGGAAATAGCGGAACCGACTGTTGCCTAAGCCTCATTACGGCACGGCGGTCCGTATCCGAAGCTTAGTCGCTTGGGCGTCGACTTGCTCGTCGCAGCGGAGCGTCCCAGGCCTTCAGGCAGGCGCCAGAATTGCTTTTCCCGAGCCGAATCCTTCGCCCGGATGAACCGTGAGCTGAGGGAAGGGGATGGTCCAACCCTGTTCGTTGCAGTTCGCCACACAGGCCTGCTGCATCAGCCGGCCCAGTTTGAAGTAAAGCCCGGCCGCCTCGCCATCCATTGAGGCCAGGATCAGATAATCCAGGGAACTGGCGCCCGCTTCCTTGAAATCCACCGTCAGGTCCCGCACCTGTTGCCACACACCCGCCGCTTCAAGCGACCTCTGAACGCCTGCCCTCAGCGTCTCTGGAACCGCGTCCAGGGCAATGTTCTGGTGCTGATAGTCAATGCCGAATGTGATCGAAACGCTAAATCCTTGCGCGCTTAGATTGCGTATACCCTGGGACAGGAAATCACTGCTGTCGACGAACTTTGTACTGCCCGCGACCTTCAGTTCGACCCGCTCGATGGTCTGGCTCAGCACCTGCCCAAATGTGCCGTCCGCAAGCAGCACGAAGTCGTTGGGTTCGGTGGGGAACCAGGCTTCTTCCCCAGCGGGCCGGGAGGTCATCTCGTCCAGGTCCAGCAGCGGCAATCGCAGAACACCCTGAAGCCGAGGGTTTCGCAGGATGGAGAACATGTTGATGGACGCCACCTTGTACGGCACCCCGTCGACCACCACACGTTCGCCATCACGAACCGGTCCGATGTCCAGCAGTAAACGGGTTTCCTTGACGTATCTGGGCAGCACCTGGCGCAGCATGAGCAGCAGTCCCACCAGCGCCGCCGCGCTCAGTGCGAGCAGCAGCAAATCGCTGCGGATGTAGAATACGGCCATTACTGCGAAAAAGACGAGCAACGCGGCGCCGGTGCGGAAAGCGTACTCGACAATCCGCAACCGGGTGGTCTTGGCGCGACCCCGCTTGCGTATCAGAACCCGCTGGTAGACCGTGCGAATTCCCCACGTTACCAGCCACGCCAACGTGCCCGCTGCAAGGGCGATCAAAAGGGTGAGCCCGCGACCGCGACCGAACTCAGCAAAAGCATCGCGCAGCTCGTCACCCCAGGAGGTGTCGTCGCCGGTCAGCAGCGCGAGCTGATAGCGGGCGGTCTCCAGACTCGTCTGCAGCTCGGATTCACGGGCACGCCAGGTCTGGGCAATATCGGCGAGCCGCTGCTTCGCGGCCGGTTCCAGTTTTGACGCATCGATCTGCTCCACTGAGGCAGCTGCGCGTTCCACCAGTGCCAGGCGCTCTTCCTGCGTATCGATTTCCGCGCGCAGCTCTTCGATCCGCCGGGGCTTTTCCGTGAGGTCGCGCAAGCTTGCCAGAACAGGCAGACTGATCATCTCCAGTTCCGCCCGCCAGTTGATCTCCTCCGAGGGCGCGTCCACCAGGTCCGCAGCCGTTACACCGCCGGTTCCCACCTGTTCGAAGGCAGCGTTCAGTTTGGCGATGCGGCCACGGGTGGTCTCGATCTCGGCTTCTATTTCCTGACGCGCCAGGGCGTCCGTTGCCGCCGCCAGCCTGCGTTCCAGCCCTTCGAGACGATCGCGCTGCTCCGCCGCGGCACTGGAAATCGACATCAGCCTTTCGACCTTGGATGGGGACGTTTCAGTCGCGTCGGTGACGGATTCAGATCGCGTTTCGGATTCCGTGACCTGACCGAGCACGGGCGGACTGAGCAGCAGCAGGAGCATGACAGCGCGTGCCAGTATGTCGGTCATGCGGACTCCCGTAGGATTCTGGGCCTATGCAAGGCCGGGGGCGCGGAGTATGCCGTGACCTTGCCCCAGGCCACAACCAGGCCGCCCGTTTCAGTGTTCGTCGAGGGGGCTTGCCATCTGTTGACGTTTTGACAGCAGCATACGCAGCACCACCAGGGGCGCTACGGCGGCAGCCAGGTGTTTGAGCGTATGGCCGCTGACGGTATGTCCCAGCAACTCAAAAACCTGGCCGTCGAAATGTTCCAACAACTTGGCCAAGCCGTACCAGAAAATCACCCAGACCAGATAGCCGCCCGCAGTGTATCGGCTGTTCGGAAACAGGGCGACGACCAGCGGCAGGGCGAGCATCGGATAAAACTGCACCATGGCGTAGGGACGAAGATCGCCTCGCCCAAGGGTTTCGGTCCAGTCCCAATACAGCAGGCTTGCGATGCCCGCGGCGATGAGTAACAGCATCAGCCAGCCGTTTCCCGCTCTGGCATCGATGCGATCGGCCACCACGGCCGCGGTGATTGCCATGAAGGCGACCGACATGGGCAGTCGATCCCAGAACAGGCGGTCATTGGACGGCGCCAGATGGTAGTAGGCGGAACCAAGACTGAGCAGGGCGATGCCGAGGAAGAACACGAGATAGGGGCGGGCATCGGCCGGTTCCGCAAAGACTGTTTGCCGTCTCGGCCCAGCCAGCGCGAGCAGCCCAAGAATGCCGACCAGGGCAAACCCCAGATTCGACACCACATCGTTGAAGTTTGGAATCCCGAACAACATGCGGCTATCGGCGAACAGATGGTAAGCGGGATCCTGCGGAACAGGCCCCACTATCGCGGCCGTCGCAATTACGGCGATCGACAGCCCCAGCAAAAGTGCTATTCGTTGTCGAAACGATAATCCGACGACTGCCTTCCACATCCTGACTCATCCCAACTTGAGTGGCTGCACCGTTACGACGCCCGGAACGACAATGATTCGGGCTTTCGGGTTCGCCCGCCCGTCTCGATTATCGACATCGTTCGATGATTCGGGGAATAGTCGTTGGCAGGGACGGCCCTGGCAAGCTCGATGAAGCCTTGCAGACGTGTGAGTGGCTGATTGGTTAGCTTATCGCTGCGCGACTTCAGGCATGAGAGAGCCTGTCAAGGCGGGGGGAGATTAACGCCGGTTCGGACCTGCAACTGCAGTGGGATCGCTGCGAGTATGGTCAGGGGTGTTAAATACATTCCGGAGCCGGGAAGGAGGTGTGATGCTGCCTCGATCAGGCCCCGGAATGGACTCTTGCGAGCCGGATAATTAGGGATTTGGACCGATCGGGATAGTCGGTCGGCAAACAGGTTGATGATTCCTCTTCACGCCACCACCGCAGTCTGGGTGCTCAAACTCTCCAGGCGTGACCCTCGGCTTGACGATGTTAGGTTATCGTCTCCCGTCGCACTGACTCCGCCGGGAACGTTGTCCAGGAGCAGACCGTCTCTCACCTTCCAGGCCACCACATGATCGGTGCAGGAGGTGTCGCCGCTGACCCCGAGGCCGCCCACCAACTTGCCGTCCTCATTATACAGCGCCAAGCCACCGCCAAAGACATTCACACCGCCGATTCGATTTCTCACCATGGGATCATTGGGCCTGCCGAATCTTCTGGCATTGCCCCAATACGCCGTCGTGGTGTCAACTGGATTGCTGAACTGAAGCCCGAACAGGCTGCCCTGCTCCAGAACCGTTCCGTAGAGATTGCCCGATGACAAGGCGATACCGGCGCCAGGTTCGACGTCACCTTCCAGGCTGTACGAGTTGGCGGTGTTCGCTTTCTGGGCTGAAATCACCCGACTGCCGGGCCACTGATCACCAAGAGCGCCCGATCGGGTCACCGCGCAGACGGTGCCGTCCCGGTTCACCACGGTCGCCCACATGTTGTTGCCGAGTCCAGCGTTGTCCCCAGCGCGACCACGGCGTCTCAGTTGCCGCCGTCAGATCTGGCGTGGCTTGGAAGCCCCGCACAGGCATTTCCACCCTTTGCCATTGCCACTCCGGGCAGTCCGATCACCATGCCCAGCAGGCACGCCCCCCCTATAACACGGTTCATCCTCATCGCTCGAATACCCATGACTTCTCCTCATTGCGAGTTGAAAAGAGCCGGCCTTGGCCGGATTGTCCCCACAGCCGCGTTTGACGCTCGCGGTTCTGCGGTCCTGGACGCTGGGAAACGAAGATCGGTGGCAGGTATTGTTTTTGCCTATGCCCCAGACTGTGCCAACTACGCTTCGAATTTCTGTGACCTGGTTCACAGAAGCACGTCGCGCTGTGTGATAAGCGGCGGCCGCAGGAGCCGGAGGGGGTTATGCCCCTGCGTTAAACGGTTGACCAGGTTGCTGATCAACAGTTCCTACCGGCGCGGGAACACGGCAAACTGCGAGGCGGGTCACATGGGGTAGCATCCCGCAATGGTCCCGGACGGCGGTTGCCCACTGTGCGACCGCTTTGTGGGCTAAGTCGCTCAGGCACAACAAATCCAGGCCCTGCAAGGCGGGAAAACGAAAAATGGCAAAACCCGGCAACACCGGAATCGTTCGCGTCATACGTGCGACAGGGTACTCGGTACAAGGTTTGCGCCTTGCCTGGCGCCATGAGGCGGCATTCCGTCAGGAACTGGCCTTGATGCTGGTGCTGATGCCCGGTGCGTTCTGGCTTGGCCGGACTCCGATGGAAATCACCATCCTGATTTCCAGCTGTATGTTTGTCCTCATCATGGAATTGCTAAACTCCGCCATCGAGGCGGCCGTGGACCGGCATGGACCCGAGCACCATGAACTGTCCGGGCGGGCGAAGGATCTGTCCGCGGCGGCGGTCTTTCTCAGCCTGGTGTTGCTCGCGATGGTGTGGGGCAGCGTGGTCTATCAGCGCTTTATCGGTTGACGAGCACCTTCGTCAGGGCCTGCTCCAAACTCGCAACCGAACGCTCGATGTTGTGCAGCTTGTCCAGTCCGAACAGTCCCAGGCGGAAGCTCATGAAATCCTCTGGCTCGTCACATCTGCAGAGGCACGCCCGCGGCGATCTGAAGTCCGGCCGCGGCGAACTTTTTGCCGCTCTGAATCTCCGGGTCGTCGGTGTAGCACACCACCACGCCGGGTGCCTGGTAGCCCTCGGCGGCTACGCTCTTGATTCCCTGGCTGGTCAACAGGGCGCGCACGCGGTCGCCCAGTTCCTGTTGTTCTGCCCTGACCCGATCGAACCCGTAGTTCTCGGTTTCAATCATCACGTCCCGAAACCCCCGAAGCGCGTCCGTGGGCATGGTGGCGTGATATGCATGCCCACCGTTCTCATATATTTCAATTATTTGGAGCCATTTCTTCAGGTCACACGCGAAACTGCTGCTGGTGCTTGAGTCGATCCGCTCGCGAGCGCGCTCGCTCAGCATCACAAAGCCGCTGGACGGTGAGGCGCTCCATCCCTTTTGCGGCGCGCTGATCAGTACATCGACCCCGCAGGCCGCCATGTCCACCCAGATCGTGCCCGAGGCGATACAGTCCAGAACCAGCAGCCCGCCCGCTTCATGAACGGCGTCGCTCACGGTCCTGATGTAATGGTCAGGCAGGATCATGCCCGCCGAGGTTTCCACGTGGGTGGCGAATACCATGTCGGGCCGTTCCGCCTCGATGGTTGCCACCACCTCGTCCAGCGGGGCAGGGGCGAACGCGGGCTGCGGGCTGTCGTCCTGACGACGCGCTTTCAGCACCGTGCAGTGCGACGGAATGTCACCCATCTCGAAGATCTGGGTCCAGCGATAGCTGAACCAGCCGTTGCGCAGAACCAGGCATTTCTTGCCGCCGGCGAATTGCCGTGCCACTGCCTCCATGGCGTAGGTGCCGCCGCCGGGTACGATGACCACGGAACGGGCGTTGTAGACCCGTTTCAGCGTGCTGGAAATATCCTTCATCACCCCTTGGAAGGCCCGGGACATGTGGTTGAGGGAGCGGTCGGTAAACACGACCGAGTACTCCAGGAGGCCATCGGGGTCGACGTCATTGAGTAAGCCGGACACGGTCATCTCCTGGTTGGTTCCGTTCAAGCGATAGGGTGGCGACCGCGGTCAAGAGTGGCGGCGGTGTGCACGCGGATTTTGTAACCAGCACCCGGTCCTGTCACAAGCGAAAGTCATAATGTATGCCGCCCGGTGGTTGAGCGATGTCTTGTCGGTCGGCAAGACGATGCCAGTTGCCGGCTCGCATCGGTCGACGCCGTGGATGCACACTGCGGATCTCAAAGTCCGTGGCCTTGACGCGCCGAAAAGCGCGCCCTCATTGTGGACTGGTGTGCGGGAAGGGCGTGTCAGGCGGACAGCGCGGACGCCAGTGCATTGTGCGCGAATTTGTTGCCGATGGTGAACTCACCCACGGCCCCCAAAGTCGGCGGCACATTGTCCATGATCGCATTCGCCGCGAGCAGGCCGCTACGGACAGCGGGTCCGATGCCCTCGCACATGTCACGGGTGGCAAGGCCCAGGGCATCGCCCACGACAAAGGCGTTGTGGCGCCGCATGGTGTCCGCCGGGCCGCGGACAAAGAGCTGATAGCCCCCGGGATCACCCGGCGGCGCTTCCAGCAGGCCCTTGCTCAGGAGCCGGCGCACAAGCAGGGCCCAGTGCCGCTGGATGTCTTCGCCGCGGGTCTTGAGCTTGGAGGCCATGGCCCCCACACCGACGTTCACGAACCCGTCGGCTTTGGGTACGTACCATGAGTAGCCCGGAAGGCCCTGGTCCAGAAACCAGAGGCGGCAGTTTGGATCGCGCCAGTCAAACGGAAATTCCAGTTCCAGGGTCACAGCCTGCAGCCCCCGGTCACGAGGCTGCCGTTCCCGAAACAGGGTTCGATAGACAGGGCAGCGCGTACCACCGGCGCCGATCAGGTAGCGGCAGCGGTAGCGGGCGTCCAGCACGTAGGTTTCTTGGATGCGCCGGACTTCATGCATGTCAAAGGGTGCGCCGGTCCGTTGCAGCATCCAGGCATCGAATTCGTAACGGCGGATGGAATGTTGCGTGGAGCGCAGAGTCAGCGGCAAGCCTTTTACCGCGATGCGCAGAGCCTGGAAAGTGTGGAAACGATGCGGATACTCAGTCGGATCGACTCAGATCGGTCACCGACCTGACAAAGTCAGCGAAACGTGGCGCGTCCCGCACCCGACAGTCGAGATCCACGCCCCGATTCGCCCATGCCGCCGCGGCGCCGGCCGGGCCACCGCCCACGACAATGACTTCGTGTTCGATCATTGTGCGTCCGCATACAGATGATTCCGGGTTTCCGGCAGGGCGTTTGATTCCGGCCGTTGGAACAGGACCTGGAACAGTTGCAGCCCACCGGTGGTGAATGCGGAATTCCGGCCAGGTACAAACGCCAGGCGCGGGCGAAGGCCGGGTCGAACTCTCCCGCACGGTGTCGAAGTTCAGCTCATAGCGCTGCAACCAGTGGGTCAGGGTCCTTGCGTAGTGCAGACCCAGATTCTCGACGTCCATAATGCTGAAGTCGTTGGGCTCGAATATCGGCATCATCTCGCCAAGGGTGGGCGGGTAGGCGCCGGGAAAAACGCGGCTCTCGATCCAGTCGTCCATTCTACGGGCTGATTGCGGCCAATGGTGTGGATTGGTCCTCTGCGTTTGAATGACTTTCGATCGGAGATGCTACCCCGCGACGCAAGACCCATCCAAGCAAAGCTTCGCTGGCCGGACAGGGCGGATGCCAGCAGGTCGTGCGCGAATCCATTGTGGATCGTGAACCTCGACCGCCGTGCGCAAGTTGGCGCTCGGTAAGATCCATGATCGCATTCGCCGCGCGTCAGCCCGTTGCGGATCGCTGTGCCGGTGCCCTCGCCGGTTTGGAATTATTCCCGACCCCGGTCAGTCGGCGGAGCGCCCCACTCAAGCCCGGTAAAGATGTCGAGAAAAAGATAGCATCGACTTGGCCACGCCCGCCAGGATGTGGGCCGGGCGTATCGCATCTACCACGCCCCCTTTTTTGGGATCGAAACGCGATCCGCGCCAACGGGTCACGGTCAGCTTGAAACATCATTTAACGTAGAGATTGCAGGTCTGCATGCACCGCAAAGCCCAAGTCGATGTGTTTGGCGCCTCAGTCTTAGTGGCCTTCTCCATGTTGTTGGGTCTGAATCAAGTGATGGTCAAATGGGTCAATGTTGGTTTGCAGCCCGTGTTCCAGGCCGGTCTGCGGTCGGCCTGCGCCTTTGTCCCGGTACTGTTGTTTGCCATCGTCATGCGACGCCGGCTCTCCCTGAGCGACGGCAGCCTCTGGCCCGGTCTGGCTTGTGGTCTGATATTCAGTGTTGAGTTTATGTTTTTATTTCAAGCGTCTGGATTACACATCGGTTTCCAGGGTTTCCGTTCTCTTTTATACGATGCCGTTCTGGGTCGCGTTGGGGGCGCATTTTCTGATTCCCGGCGAGCATCTGACGCCGCGCCGGGTGCTTGGTCTGGTGTTGGCCATTGCCGGCGTGGTTCTGGCGTTCACCGACCAGTCGGCGCCCGCCTCGGATCGTGCACTGCTGGGTGACGTGATGTGTCTGCTGGGCGCCATGTGCTGGGCAGCGATCGCACTGCTGGCCCGGGCAAGCGCCCTGTCCAAGTCCTCACCCGAAATGCAGCTGCTCTACCAGCTCGCCGTGTCATCTGTTGTGCTCATCGCACTGGCGCCGCTGTTTGGTGATCTGGTCCGCGAGCCGACGGTGCGCATCTGGGGTATTTTCGCCGTTCAAGTCCTGCTGGTGGTCTGTGTCGGGTTTCTGACCTGGTTCTGGATTCTGTCTATTTACCCGGCATCGGATATGGCCTCGTTCGGGTTTCTGGCACCGTTGTTTGGTGTTCTGTTTGGTTGGCTGCTGCTGGATGAGACCATTTCTCCATCCATCATCGGCGCTCTGGTGCTGGTGGGTACCGGCATCGTGCTGGTCAATCGGCGCACCGCAACTCGAGCGGGGTCAAGGCCGGAGGCTTGACGTCAGTGGGCGCCCGTGTTCAATCGTCTCGGACGCGCTTTCCGCAGGCTCGCCATCAGGCATTGCAGCGTCTCTCGGCTCAAGACCCGCGGGCAGGCGAAGCGGCGGCGCTCGGGTATACTGTGCCGCGTCCTTCTCCTTGCCCACTGGAGCAACCTGGTGACCGACTACCAAGACATTCGCGACAGCGTGGTGCGTCTCTGCCAACGTTTTCCAAACGAGTACTGGCGCAAGCTGGAGGCGGACACGGCCTATCCGGACGAGTTTATTCGGGTGCTGACCGACGAGGGTTTTTTGTCGGTTCTGATCCCCGAGGAGTACGGGGGTGTGGGTCTCGGCGTTGAAGCGGCCGGGGTGATTCTGGAGGAAATCTCCCGTTCCGGAGGCCACCCCGGCGCCTTTCATGCCCAGATGTACACCATGGGTACGGTGTTGCGGCATGGCTCCCAGGCGCAGAAGCAGAACTATCTCCCAAAGATCGCTGCCGGCGAGCTGCGTTTACAGGCCTTTGGTGTGACCGAGCCAGTGGCCGGTACCGACACCACCTCGATCCGAACCTTCGCCGAGAAGCGGGGCGATCTCTATCGGGTCAACGGCCAGAAGGTCTGGATCAGCCGCGCCCAGCATTCCGATCTGTTGCTGCTCCTGGCGCGAACCACACCCCGTGACCAGGTAGCGCGCAAGACCGAGGGTCTCAGCGTGTTTCTGGTGGATATTCGTGAGGCGGTGGGTAACGGGCTCACCATCCGTCCCATCGAAACCATGATGAACCACCATACGACCGAGCTGTTTTTCGATGATCTGGATATCCCGGCCGATGCCCTGGTGGGAGAGGAGGGGCGGGGTTTTCGGTACATCCTGGACGGCATGAATGCCGAGCGCATCCTCATTGCCTATGAATGCATCGGCGACTGCAAATTCTTCATCGACCGGGCCACCGCCTACGCCAGCGAGCGCACTGTGTTCGGCCGTCCCATCGGCCAGAATCAGGGTGTGCAGTTTCCCATCGCCCGGTCCTACGCGGACATGCGCGCGGCAGAGCTTATGACCCGGGAGGCGGCGCGCCTTTTCGATGCCGGCGAGGCCTGCGGCACCGAAGCCAATCTGGCCAAGCTGCTGGCCTCCGAGGCGTCCTGGCGCGCTGGCGACACCTGCGTACAGACACACGGCGGCTACGGATTCGCCAAAGAGTACGACATCGAGCGCAAGCTGCGGGAGACCCGCCTTTACCAGGTCGCCCCCATCTCCACCAACCTGATCCTGTCCTATGTCGGTGAGCATGTGCTGAAAATGCCGCGCTCGTTTTGAGCCTCCCCGATGACCGAGCCATGCAAGGGGCCCGAAATATGAACGACACGACTGCCAAACCCCTGGACGGTGTGCTGGTGGTTTCCATCGAACAGGCCGTTGCCGCGCCGGTCTGTACGGCACGGCTGGGGGACGCCGGTGCGCGGGTGATCAAGGTCGAGCGCCCGGAAGGTGACTTCGCCCGCGGCTACGATGCTTATGTCAAAGGGGAAGCGACCTACTTCGTCTGGGCCAACCATGGCAAGGAGTCGGTCTGTCTGGATTTGAAACTGGACGAGGATCGCGCCGTGTTGACCGCGCTGCTCGGTCGGGCTGACGTGTTCGTGCAGAATCTCTCGACCGGCGCGGTTGACCGCTTGGGTTTTGGTCCGGCGGCGTTGCGGGCAAGGTATCCGCGGCTGATCACCTGTTCCATATCCGGCTACGGCGAGGACAATGCCTATCGGGGGATGCGCGCCTACGACATGCTGGTGCAGGCCGAGAGCGGTTTGTCCTCCGTCAGCGGCAACGGCCGCGTCGGTGTGTCGGTTGCCGACATCGTAACCGGCATCAACGCCCACGGGGCCATTGTCGAGGCACTTTTGCTCCGGGACCGCACCGGGCAGGGCAGTGACCTCAGGTTGTCGCTGTTCGACAGCATGACCGATCTCATGGCCGTGCCCCTGCTGCAGACCGCGTACTCGGGTAAGGCACCGGAGTATGTGGGCATGCGTCATCCGTCGATCGTCCCCTACGGCAGCTTTCCCACCACCGGCAGCGACGTGGTGCTCTCAATCCAGAACGAACGTGAATGGGTCCGGCTTTGCTCCGATGTGCTGGATGTCCCGGATATGGCGACGCGTCCGGGCTTTGAATCGAACAAGGCCCGGACCGAGAACCGCGAGGCGGTGGAAGCGGCGATCAGCGCAGTGACCCGAGGTTTTTCGCAACAGACTTTGATTGACCATTTGCGGCGTGCGCGTATCGCCTGCGGTGTACTCAACAGCGTGCAGGAGGTGTTGACGCACCCGGCCTATCGAACCGCATCGGTTGAGTTGCCCAGCGGCGAAGCCGTCGATCTCCCTGCACCCGCGACCCAGTGCGATTGGCATGGACCCGCGCTTGGGCGCTGCCCGGCGCTGGGTGAGCACAGTGCGGCCATACGCCGTGAGTTTGGCAGTGCAGCATCCGGATTCGAGCGATGAGCGTCGAAATCAATATCGAGCACCTGAACCAATGGGTCGGCAACACCGAGCAGGCCGAGGATCGGGTAGCCGCACGTCCGGCGGCGGCGTTGGCGGCAACCCTGGATCGACAGAGCAGTCATCCGAAGGATGGAGATCGTCTGCCCTATCTATGGCATTGGTTGTACTTCTTGTCCTGCCACGACGCTTCGGAGCTGGGTGAGGACGGCCACGCGAAACTGGGTGGTTTCCTGCCGCCGGTGCCCCTGCCGCGGCGCATGTGGGCGGGATCCCGGTTCGAGTTCGGTCAACCTCTGCAGATCGGCGAGGCCATTCAGCGCGAGTCCCGCATCAAGAGCATCAAGATCAAACAGGGCCGCAGTGGGACCCTGGGGTTTGTGGAAGTCGAACACAGGATCACAGGCGACCGGGGCGGCGGGATTCTGGAGCAGCACGACATCGTCTACCGTGAACCCAGCCCGCCCGGTGCCTCGGCGCGGCCTGCGGCCCAGGCTCCGGATGGGGCCGGGTGGACGGTGACCATACATCCAGACCCGGTGCTGTTGTTTCGCTATTCCGCGGTGACCTTCAATGGCCACCGCATTCACTACGACCGCGACTACTGCCGGCGGGTGGAGGGTTACGAGGGCCTGGTGGTGCACGGGCCGCTGATCGCCACCCTGCTGCTGGAACATGCTGGGCGCCAGTATCCGGATCTGAATCTCAGTCGGTTCAGCTTCCGCGCGGTGAGTCCGACCCTGGACACCCGGCCATTCAAAGTCAGCGGTGCCCGCGACGGTGATCAGCTCAAACTCTGGGCGTCGAGCATGGATGGGGTGCTGGCCATGCAGGCCGAGGCACAGTGCGCATGAGACCTTCCTTCATTATCCCTACCAGCGAACGATCATGAGCCTGACCCGGGAGTTGGTGGATCTGATCCGCGGCAAAGCCTATAGCGAGGCGGATCTTCAACACGCCGCGCTGTTCGTGCTGGACGCCGCGGCCAATGCCGTAGCGGGCCGCAATTCCGTTCCGGGCCGGATATTGCTGGACTGGGCTCGTGAGCAGGGCGATGACCCGGGGCGCCAGGCCCTGCTCATCGGGGGGCTCACCCACATTCTGGAGGTGGATGATCTGCACCGGGCATCGGTGGTGCATCCCGGCTGCGTGGTGGTACCCGCCAGTCTTGCGCTGGCGAAGCGCCAGAACGCATCGGGGGCGGATATGTTGATCAGTGTGCTGCAGGGCTTTGAGGCCTGCTGCCGTATTGGAATGGCGGTCGGGCCGGGGCACTACCGCATCTGGCACAACACCGCGACCTGTGGACCGTTTGGCTCGGCCATGGCGGCGGCGAGCCTGCTGAATCTGTCCGCTGAGCAGGCCACCCATGCCCTGGGCAATGCCGGGACGCAGTCCAGCGGTCTCTGGCAGTTTCTGGATACCGGCGCCATGAGTAAGCATCTCCATGCCGGCCGGGCCGCCGAGGCCGGTGTGGTGGCCGCCGATCTGGCCCGACTCGGGTTTACCGGTCCGCCGGAAATTCTGGAAGGGGCGCGCGGATTTTTCCAGGCGACCTGTCCCGATCCCGACCCGGAGAGGGTTTTGGCGGCGCCCTACGCGCCCTGGCAACTGCTCAGTACCTCCATCAAGCCCTGGCCCTGCTGTCGCCATACGCATCCCACCATTGACGCGGCTCTGGCGTTGTCAAAAACGATCGAAACAGCCCGTGTCGTTCAAGTCGCCGTGCAGACCTATGGACCCGCCCTGGCGGTGTGCGACCGCCCGTGCCCCAGCAGCGAGTACGAGGCCAAGTTTTCGCTGCAGCACTGCGTCGCCGCAGCCCTGAACGATGGCCGCGTCGCGTTCGATTCCTTTGGCGAGGCGGGCCGCGCCCGACTGGCGGCGGCACGAGAACGGGTTACGCTCAGCGCAGTCGAACCCTATGTCTCTGCCTATCCGGGGCACTGGGGGGCGTCGGTCACGGCGACGCTGGATGACGGAAGCGTTGTGACCGTGCGACGCTCGGACTGCAAGGGTGATCCGGAGTCTCCCCTGACGGCTGACGAGATGGTTGCCAAGGCCCGGTTCCTGCTGGACCACGGAGGCCTTTCCGACCACGACGCCCAAGGCCTGATCGATTCTGTTTTGACGCTACCCGAGGGCGATGCCGTACCGGACCTGATGCCGATGTTTCGATCGTCATAAAGCGCATGGGTATCGCCTGCGCAGACTCCCAGGGCAGGCCAACCTTCAGCCGATATCGGGAGCGCGTTCAGGCGCCGCCATCTTCTCCCGCTCGCTTTCCATCGAAGTCCATCCGAAATCATTGAAGATGGAGAACAGTGCTGGCACCACAAACAGCACCAGCACCGTGGCCGACAGCAAACCGAACACAATGCTGGTGGCCAGCGGAATCAATACCTGGGCCTGTAGACTTTTTTCCAGAAGCAGGGGCATCAGGCCGGCAACGGTGGTCAGCGAAGTCAACAGGATCGCCCGGAATCGCTCCCGGCTGGCCATGCCGGCGGCGACCGGGATCTCGTAACCCTCACGTGCCCGAACCTTCAGGAACTCCACCAGCAGAATGGAATCGTTCACCACGATCCCAGCCAGGGAAACTGCCCCCATCATGCTGGGCATGGACAGTTCGAGTCCGAGCGCCATATGCCCCCACACCACGCCGATCAGAGCCAGCGGAATCGTGCTCATCACCACCAGCGGTTCGATGTAGCTTCTGAACTGAAAACTCAGGAGCACGAACACGCCCACCAGGCCCACCAGAAAACCCCGAAGCATTGAGCCGCCGGTTTGCGCCGATTCATCGCTTTGGCCTTTTTGCGAGACGACGATGCCGGGGAACTGCCGTTGCAGTTCCGGCGCAAACTCGGCAAATGTCTCGGCCACGATTTCCTGGGCATTGGCCACCCGGGTGTCCACGTCCGCCGTGATGGTGACTGTGCGGCGCTGGTCGATTCGGTGAATACGGGCGAAACCCCGATCCAGTTCCACTTCGGTCACGGTTTCCAGCGGTACCTGGTCACCCCGAGCCGTGATGATGCGAAAATCCATCAGACCCTGCAGGCTCGCAGTGTCGCCTTCCATCAGCCGCAAATCGATTTCGTAGGGTTCGGACCCGATCTGAATCTGGTCCACGGTGATGCCGAAAAAACCGGCTCGTATCTGATCTGCGATTTCCCGGGCATCCAGGCCAAAGGCCAGGCTGCCTTCGCGCAACCGCAGACGCAGTTCGGGCTTGCCCGGGCGCAGATCGTCCGACAGATCCAGAACGCCGCGATATCCGTTCAGCCACTGTTGCAGGGCCAGGGATGCCTGTTTGAGCTGCTCCAGATCGTCCCCTTGTATCCTGATCTCGATGGCGCGGCCGGCTGGACCGATTTGCGGTTCCTTGAAACTCAGCGCCAGCGCATCGGCCACGTCCCCGGTTTCCAAGCGCCAGCGATCCAGCAGATCGTCGACGCGTCCCACGCGCCTTTCCGCGGTCAGCAGGTCCGCGGTGACCGTTGCCACATGGGCGCCGCTCTCGTTGGCGTCCATGTTCTGGTTGAAGCGCACACTGACATCCCGGACCAGTGCCTGGCCGTCGGCCTGTAAGGGTGCGTACTCGGCATCCACCCGGCCCAGGGCCGCCACGAGTTGCCTGACGACAGCCTCAGTGCTGGACAGGGGCGTGCCCTGGGGCAACAGCACCCGCGCCTCGATGGTGTCACCTTCGATCTCGGGGAAGGCGAGAAACTTGATATGACCACCGGCGACCATGCCCAGGGTGGCGAGAAACAGGGCGAAAACAACTCCGACAAAGGCATAGCGCCATCGGAGCACGGCGTCGATGGCGCTGCCCAGCGCCACGTTCCTCAACCACTCCACGCCGGCATCGAAGCGCATCCTGAACCGATTGCGAGACGAGTATTCGTGGTCTTTCAGTGAATGTGCCAGGTGGTGTGGCAGAATCAGGAACGCCTCGATCAGACTCACCGCCAGGACCGCGATCAACACCACTGGAATGACTTTCAGCACCTTGCCTATGTCGCCGGAGAGAAAGGCCAGCGGGGTGAATACGGCCACCGAGGTCAGGAACGAGGACACCACCCCCGGCATGACCTGCAGGGTGCCATCGACGGCGGCATTCAGGGCGGACTTGCCAGTGCGCAGGTGCGTCGCGATGTTTTCCGCGATGACGATGGCGTCGTCCATCAACAGGCCAAGCGCGATCAGCAGCGCCACCATACTGATCATGTTGATCGACAAGTTCAGCACCGACATGACGAAGAACGCCCCGAGGAATGCGATCGGTAGCCCGGCGGAGACCCAGAACGCGAACCGCAGGCGAAAGAACAGCGCCATGACGGCGAAAACCAGAACCAGGCCCTGGATGCCGTTTCTGAGCAGAAGATCCAATCGGTCCTGGACGATGGACGAAATATTGCGGGTCAGCGACAGGGCCACATCGGGCGGGGCTGTCTGGTTCTCACGCTCCACGAACTGCGCCACCGCGTCCATGACCCGGAGCGTGTCCTGTGACTTGGTCTTGTTGACCTGCAACAGGGCGGCACGCGTGCCGTTGAACAGATACTGTTCCTCGTCCAGCTCGAATCGATCGTCGATCCTGGCGATGTCGCCCAGGCGCAGTTCGCCACCGCTATCGTCCGCGCCCAGGACCACGAGATCCTCCAGATCCTGCACCGAGCGGCGCTGATCGGTGAAGCGAATCAGATAATCGCGGTCGGTGGTTTTTACCGTGCCGGAGGGCAGGTCGATGCTCTGCCTGCGTATCGCGTTGGCCAGATCGGAGATGCTCAGGCCGTATTGACGAAGTGCCTGGGCCGGTACCCGGATTTGGAGCTGGTGTTCCGAGAATCCCAGAACGTCGACCTGGGATACCTGTGGCAGCCGTTGCAGGCGTTGTTTGATCTGCTCCGCGTAGGCTTTCAGATCGCTGACGCCCATGGGGCCGCCGATGGCGATGGACACCACCGTGTCGGTCATCCCAAGCCGTCGGATAACCGGCTGCTCGGCCAGGTCGGGAAACGTGTCGATGGCCTCGACTTCCGTTTTCACATCGTCCAGGAACCGCGTGAAGTCGCCGGACTCCGACATCTTGACCGTTGCGACCGCCACGCCCTCAAGTGCCTGGCAGCGGGTTTCCTCAACGTCGTTGATCCCGTCCACGGCGTCTTCCAGCCGACGGCAAAGCGCATCTTCCACGTCGGCCGCGCTGGCGCCCGGATAGGGGACTCGAATCTCGATTTCAGCTGGGGTGAAGTCCGGAAAGGTTTCCCGTTTCATGGTCGGCAGGGTCACGGTGCCGACCACGATCAGGAGCAGCATCAGCAGATTCGCGGCGGTGGGATGGGTGGCAAAGAAGCGGATCATCCGTCGGTCTCGTCGCCGGTTGCCGCTTGTCTCAGGCGCGTCAGGGTCTCCTCATCGTCCAGCGGCTTTAACAACATGCCTTCGATGGCCGGGACCAGGTCAGAGACGACAATCAGCTCCTGCGCCTCCAGCCCTTCACCGATGCCATAGAAACCGCTGCCTATCAGGGTGGTCTCTACCAGACGCCGCTGCAGGCGGTTGTTTTCATCGACCACGTAGACCGAGTCTCCGTGCAACGCGCTGCGTGGAATAACCAGGGTGTCGGGCCGCGGCCGCCCGCTGAGTTCGACCTGGACGAACAAGCCCTTGAGCAACGGTGGCCGTACTCCAGGTACGACGCCGCTATAGGGTTTATCCACTTCCACGATGACGCCCACGGTGCGGGTCCGCGGATCCAGTGTGTCGCTGAAGCGGGCGACGTTGCCGGTCCATTCCGCCGCCAACGACTCCCGATCCAGGAACACCCGTGCGGACAGACCCAGCGCAGTTGACAGATCCAGCGTCTGTGCGATCTGTATGTCGTCAATGCCCTCGGACCGAAGCAACTGGGCGACCCGCAGCATGGGCACCTGGACCTCGATCTGCGCTTGCTGGATGCTGTCGATCACGCCCAGACGGTCGGCCTGGCGCACATACTGGTAGAGTTCAACATCGGCTTCCGACACCCGCCCGGTGAAGGGGGCCGAGACCTTTGTCCGATCCAGGTCCAGCCGGGCCCCGGCCATCTGTGCGGCAAGACGATCCAGCTCCGCCGTCAGACGCCGGCGTTCCACCGGGTACAAGGCGATGGTGTTCTGCAACCCCTGTACGGTTTGGCGCTGACTCAGGACGGAGCGCTGTTCCCGTTCGAAATCCGAGCTGGAAATGGTGCCCCTCTCAACCAGGCGGCGTTTTCGTTCCATCTCCGCATTGGAGATTCTCAGAGAGTCCTGTTCGATCGCCAGCGAGGCGTTGCTGTTGGCTTCCTGAACGTCGATCTGCGCAAGCTCGGCGCGGGTCGCCTCGATGTTGGTCTCGATCTGGCGCACCGCCAGTTCGTAATCGCTTGGGTCGAGCTGCAGAAGGAACTGCCCCTCAGGCACCACCGCGCCTTTTTTGAACATGGGATCGATGGCAACGATCTTTCCCGAGACCTGGGCGATTCCGTTCCACACGTTGCTGGGTTCGACATTTCCGTTGCCCAGAAATCTGGGCTGGACCGTCAGCTTCGGAGCGGGGATGGTCCGCACCACCCGCGCGGTCTCCAGGTACTCGATCCGCTCCGGCTCGGCGCGATTCTTGGTCAGCAGAAACAAAATGCCGACCCCGGCGAGCACGGCGGGCAGGATCAGCCATCGGCGCTTGGATGCGACGCTCATTGCCGTCTCTCTCCGGCGCTGCGGCGTCGCTGCCTCTTTTGTGCGCGGATCGTCGATTCAGAACGCAATAATTCATACCTGTCGGGCTGATCGGGACGAGTGGGGTCGATGTCCAAGGGTCCAATTGTGAGGCCAGTCCAGAGCAGACCTTAGCAATTCACCAACATCAGAACCATTGGCGCATTGACCGACCTGCCCAGGGGCCGTTGGTGTTGTGCTGCCCACCTGCATTTCAACGGTGGTTGCGTTGCAGGGATTCGCTCCCGCTGGAGTTTAAGCGCGTTTCGCCGTTCGCGTGGGATGGTGTTTTCGGCAAGTCTCTCGAGGCTGACCTATTCTCTGACCGGAGCGTTTGAAAACCAGCCAATGATGCGAGGACTCAAGTCATGAGCGTAGAACGGGCGCAGGATTCTGCCGAACACGAGCGATCGACTGCTCGTTCCGGTCGGAGCCGCAACGGGATGAACCGAAGATCGTTTCTCGCGGCCGCCGGCGCGATGGCGGCCAGCACAGCCATGGCGCCACAGGCGTTTGCCCGCAATTTCGGCCCGGGTGCGGAACCGGTCCGCTATCCGGATCCCGACATCGTGGCGCTGGATCCGCGTTTCAAATACAAGCTCGGCAATACCCCTATTCAGCGACTGTATACCGGAACGCTTTGGGCCGAGGGCTGTGCCTGGAACGGCAATGGGCGTTTCCTGGTCTGGAGCGACATTCCGAACAGCGAGAACCTGCGTTATCTTGAAGAGGCCGACCAGGTCACGCGCCGTTTTCGCTCCCCGTCCAATCACAGCAATGGCAATACCTTCGACTATCAGGGCCGGCAGATCAGTTTCTGCCACGAGCCCGCGCAGGTCATTCGCTATGAGTGGGACGGCACTGTAACCGTGCTGGCTGACAGTTTTGACGGCGCCCGATTCAACGCCTGTAACGATGGCATGGTCCATCCCAACGACGGCTCGATCTGGTTCACCGATCCGGGTTACGGCGCACTGATGAACTATGAAGGCAAGCGCTTCAATACGGATCCGCGTCCCTTCAGAAAGGAGGCGGTCTATCGAATTGACGGGCAAAGCGGTGATATCACCATGGTCACCGACGATCCGTACAAGCCGAACGGGATGTGCTTCAACCAGGACTATACCCAGGTGTACATCAGCGATACCGGCGCCTCGCATTATGGGGACAGCGGCGCCAAGCACATGATCTGGGTGTATGACCTGGACGGAAGCACACTCAAGAACGGGCGTGAGTTCGCCGCCTCGGAAATGGATGGCAAGGTCGGTGCGTACGATGGATTGCGCTGTGATGAGGACGGAAACGTCTGGGCCGCAGCCGGTTGGGTCGGCGACGGGTATGACGGCGTTCATGTGTTTGCCCCCGACGGCGACCGCATCGGGCTGATTCGTCTGCCGGAGATCTGCGGCAATATCTGTTTCGGCGGAACCAAGCGCAACCGGCTGTTCATGGCCGCAAGTCAGTCTCTGTATGCGGTGTATGTCGAGACCCGGGGGGCGCATATTACCTGATGGGACCCGCGCTCCGGAGCATCGCAAGCCGCGGGCGCCCGTTTGGCGCCCGCGGGTGGTTGATGATTTGGTTGCGGCGGCGGCTCAGCCGGCTTTGCCGGCCTCGATGGCCTCGGGTACCGCCATCAGTTGGCCGCTCTTGCAGTCGTAGATGTATCCGTACACGGGAATGTTTGCAGGCACCAGGGGATGCGCTTTGATGCGTTTTACGTCTTCTACAACGCTGGCTGCGTTGTCCGAGATGGTCAACCAGTTTATGTAGCTGCCCTCCGGAGAACCCGGGCCCTTCCCGGTGTCGTGCCAGCCGCTGGCGTCCACACTGGCGGTCTCCAGACTGTTTGCCAAGAGCCCCGCCATGATTTCGTTGGTGAACGTCTCCATGCCGCAGTCCGTATGATGGATGACGAGCCACTCCATAGTGCCGAGCAACTTATGGGATATCACCAGCGACCGTATGGCGTCGTCGCTGGCGCGGCCTCCCGCATTGCGAATCACGTGGGCATCGCCTTCGGTGAGGCCCGCGTATTTCGCCGGATCCAGTCTCGCATCCATACAGGTCAGAACGGCAAAGCGCCGCCCCGGCGGCATTGGCAGGTTGCCTTTGTCCCCAAAACTGCCCGCGTACTTCTCGTTGGCGACCATAACTTCATCGATGACTTTGCTCATGATCTCCCCACTTTTGGTAAAAAAAATCCGTTGTAACATCCGTCCCGTAAATCGGCACGCCCGTCCCAAACAATCTTAGTCATTGCCCAGGCTTTTGCCGTCAGGCCGCCACCATGTCCCCGGGTGACCATCAGCGCCTCAGGGTTGGCACACTCGCCGGGTACGACTCCGTCAGTAGTCGAAACCCCAGATGAAATCGATGGCGGTTTCGCCAAAATCGCTGCCGGTCCCCCGCACCCGGAATCTCGGCGTGATGTGGAACTCCAGCCCGAAGGTGCTGCCCCCGGTGTTGCCCCTCTTTGGATCTCTGAAGGTGCGGTCATAGGAGAGAAACAGATCATCGCTCAGATATTGACCGACCCCGAAGGTGGACTCATCGGGGTCGGTCAAGTCGACCGTCACCGTGTCTACACCCAGGGTCCGACCCAAGGTATTTTCGAGCAGTGTCGAGGCAACGCCGCTGGCGAGGGCCCCGGAAAGCGATCCCTGCTCCGAACTGGAAAGCTTCTCACTGGTTCTACCGAAGATCAGCAGGGACATGACGTCCGACTCATCCAGTTCCGGCTCGCTGCGGAAAGCGATGTCTGGCTCGGAACTCTCCCCGGTTACTTCCACGTACACGGTGTAGTCCGAAACCCGGTGCGCGGCCAGCACATTGAGCACTGGGTTGATATCCGGCGTTCCGGTGAAAATGACCTGGCCCGTGTCCACATTGAACCTTCGCCCAAGCAGCGTCGCAAAGCCGCGTGTGGTGTCGATCTTGCCCGATACGATGATGGGTTTTCTCAGGGCCTTGGTGACCGCCAGCTTTCCACTCAGTTCGATGGCAGTTCCGCTGCCCTGAACCCATATGTTTCGAGGCATGTCGATGGTGACGTCGGCCCGTAGAAACGGCAGTGGGGGCGGGGCCGACCGGTTGCCCGGAACCGGCGTGTCCGTGCCCCCATCCGCTGGGCTATCGATAGGCGGGCCGGATCCATAGACACCCTCCACCGTGAGTTCCCAGGGTTCCACCGTTGCGGGTCCCCCCGCAGGTAGAGCCTCGTAGCGAAAGTTGGCGCGGTTCACCACCACCTCACCGGTCACCTCCATGTCGTCCTGGTTCCCGCGAACATCGATTCGGGTGCTGAGCACGGCCCCGATCGCGGGAGTGCTCATGACGGTGAAGTTTTCACTGCGCAGGGCAAGGTCCACCTGACCAATCGCCAGGTCCTGAAGCCGGATCTCCCCGCTAACCTGTGCCGGTCCTGTCTGTGATTGCGCCTCGAGCTGTTCGATAACGATACGGGTGCCGTCAAACACCAGGCGGCTTTGAATCTGGGTAAAACGTTCGCCCAGCGGCGCGAGCTGCAGCTCGCCGTCGTCGATGTTGAGGTTCCCGAACAGTTCAGGTCGTTCCAGGCTCCCGTCGAGCCTGAGATCGAGATCCAAAGACCCACCGCTGGCGAGAATCTCATTTGAGAGTGGCTGCAGCCGGCCAAGGTCCAGGGAATCTGCGCGCAGTTGCAGGTTCAGGTCATCCGGGCGGGCGGCGTTCCAGCCACCGCTGGCGGTGAGCACCGGCTCCTGCTGGAACAGCCATCGCGCAACGCCCTGGATGGTTTCGCCTTCGGTGGAAACCTCGGCCCGCACATCGCCGAGATCATAGTCACCCTGGGCCAGTCCGGTGGCTTCCAAATCGCCGTCAACTCTGGGTTGCTTCACGGATCCGCCAAGCGTCAGGTCCGCCGAAACGATGCCTTTGATGGGTTCATCCTGGGGCGCGAAATGGTCCACTGCGCCGCCGACATCCAGTCGATCCATCCGCATCCGCCCTGACAGGGCGCCGTCGGCCGAGAGGGCGGCTGTGAGGCTCAGTTCCTGTGATCCGTTGATGAGCGCCAGGTCCCTGATCCAGGAGCCGGTGGCGTCCGAGCCCAGCGACGCTGCACCTTTGTTCTCCCAAACCCAGTTGCCATGCTGCAATCTGAGTACGTCCAGGGTTGCCTGCACACCTTGCTCAAGGTCAAAGCGGCCGTCGATCCGGGAGTCCGCGAACGGTCCCTGGTCCACGTTCAGCGAGAGCGTGCCGCCGTTCTGGGCATAGCCTGCCGCCAACGCCAGGGCGCTGGGTGGAAGACCTGGACCCTCTAAACCCGAAAGCGTCAAACTGAGTTCCGCCGTCGGACTTGCGCTGAGGTCCGTCAGGGCCAGCTGCCCCTGGACAGACCCGCCGCGCCACTCGCCGTAGCGCCAGTTCTCGAGCCTGATGTCGCTGGCGCTGCGCAACGCATCCGGGTCACCGCTCACCTGGCCCTCTATCCCACCCCGTGCCTCGATGGGCACCCCCAACATGGATTGCAGGGGGCTCAAGTCCTGCAAGGTGACGGTATAGCGCAGGTCGCTGGTGCTGTCCTGCGACAGCACGCCATTCGCACGCAGGGTGATCGGACTGCTGATGACATCGAGTCCATCCACGGTCAGTGCGGTGCCTGCCAGATTCGCCCGCAGCGCGGCTGTGAGGCCCGGCAGCGCGCTCAGATCCACCGTGTCCAGGTCCAGCAACAGGGCGGCAGCGCGTTCGGTCTCGCTGAATCCACTGCCGTCCAAACGCAGGGTCGCGTTGACCGTGCCCGTTGTGGGTGAGGGGAAACGGCTCAGATCCAGCCCCTCGATCCGCAGCTGACTGCTGTATCGCGGCGGCAGCTCCGCAAGTTGGGCATCGGCATCGGCGCCGATCCGGGCGTTCGCGTACTCAAGCTCTGCATTCATCACCGGATTGTCCGCCGACCCGGTGACATGGATGGCCCCGCTCAGCAGTGAGGGCAGGTCGGGGGGCAGATCCGCCAGCAGGTCACGCAGTTCCAGGGCGCCGATGTCCAGCGTCAGGTCCATGCTGCCGTCCGGCGGGGCGTAGCGGCCCTGTGCAGCCAAGGCGGATTCGGCGGTGCTTGCTTCGAGTTGTTCAATGAGCAGAAGCTGCGGTGTCAATGCCGCCGCCATGGACAATGC
The DNA here is from genome assembly GCA_963783675.1 of uncultured Gammaproteobacteria bacterium. Lineage (GTDB taxonomy): Bacteria > Pseudomonadota > Gammaproteobacteria > Competibacterales > JAHEDQ01 > JAHEDQ01. The sequence goes on along the minus strand of CAWAOU010000023.1, from coordinate 84,257 downwards.
GGCCTGCGGATAGCCCGGCACTTTGGTCTGCAGACCAAAGTGGGTCACCGCGACGCGCCAGTCGTCGGTCCGCCAGTTGCCGTTTGCAGCCAGTTCCAGATCATGGATTTCGACCGGTTCCGGACCCGGAAACTCGGGTCGCATCAGGCTCAGTTCCGGTATCGTAAGTACCAACTCCGGCACCTCGGCGGAAACGCGATTGTCCCGTATGGCGTCCCGCAGCGCGTCGACCGAGTTCGCGGCCAGCAGACGAGCGGTCAGATTCAGCTCGGCATTGATCTGATCGCCGACGGCGGGGATTTGCCCTCCGCTGAGGGAGATATCCCCGTCCAACGCCAGCTGTGAGTAGTCCCCGGTCAGTGACAGCTTACCGCTGAGCATCCCGTCGGCGGCGGGTGTCATACTCTCGGTCAATTCCGACAGGTCCAGTCGTTGGATGGTCAGAGCCAGAGCCACGGGCTGATCGATCAGCCTTTGTTCCAGGGGCAGTTCCACCAGCGCCAGGTTCGCTGGCAGCGCCGCGTCCAGCTCGATGGCGCGATGTGCTCGTTGATCCATCTTGGCGCTCAGGGTCAGGCTTTGCTGTGCATACTCGGAGTTGAGTTGGATACGCTCCCAGGGCACCTCGCCCGGCGTGTCGGTTCGTTGGACGTCGATCCGGAGCTCGAAACGCGGCTGCGCCAGACTGCCCGCCGCGTTCAACGCCAGATCAGCCCTGCCGCCCAGTTGCGGCGGCAGAGCCAGCAGAGTGCGTAGAAAATCCAGGTCTAGAGACGTGATCTCCAGGTCCAGCCCGTCCAGGCGATCGCCCGCCAGTGCACCGGACAGGCCGATCTGCTCCTCGCCGTGTCGGAGTCGGAACGGCGCGATGACGTATTGGTTGGGGCTCAGGCTGACTTCCAGTGGTGTTTCGTTGATCCATTCATGGTCCTGGATCTGGACCTGGAGTGTGTCCAGTTCCAACCGCACTATTTGGCCTTGCCCGTTGAACCCTCCCTCCAGCAGCGCTGACAAGGTGTCTGATTGTGCGAGCTGGGCCTGGAAATGCGCGTCATGGGTGGCGCCGCTCCTGGTGTATTGGGCTTGCAGCTCCGCGCCGTCAAACAGGAGATCGCCGCTTTGGGCCTGGCCTATTTCCAATGCTGCGGTGACGAACGGCTCGGTGCCCAGATGTTCGGCGTCAAAACTGACGTTCGCGGTCTTAAGCGTCGTTTCCCCATAGGCCAGATCCCTGGCCTTCAAGGCACCGTCCGCCACCAGTTCGGGCCAGGTGCCCCGCACGGTCCCGGTCAAGCCAATATCACCGTCAAGTCGATCGAGTCCGAGCAGGGTCTGCAACTGATCCAGATCGGCATCGATCCGATAGTGCAGGTCTGAGTGGCCGGACAGGTGAATCCCACCGCCCCCGCTGGCCGTGAGCACCGAGCTGTTTAGATCGAGCTGGTCGATTTGAAACGATTCGGACTGGGCGGAAATCCTCGCCCGTGAGGGTTCCAGATCCACCTCACCCAGGCTCGAGGGCAGGATGTCGAGCTCAGCCGTCCCGCTCAGGTCCTGCAGCCGCGAAGCCGCCCCCTGGAAGCTGAATCGGGCGTTCAGATCGCCGGCCAGCGTATCCATGGCGAAGAGCTTCCGCGGGTTCAGATTCGCCAGGAGCACTTCGCCTTCGAAGGTCTTGCGCGCACTGGCCAGATCGAAGCGCCCGTCCAGGCTCAGTTCGCCACCTTCCAGATTCAGAGCGCCGTCCAGGTGCAGATCCGGGATATCGCCTGAGACCTGCAGCGCCCCGGTCACGTTTCCAATCAGTCTCTCGTCGCCCAGCAGCCGGCCGATTTCGGTGAAATCCAGGGGTTGCAGTTCCAGCCGCGGACCGTTGTCTACCGGGTCGCTTGGAAAAGCGCCCGACAGCGTCAGCCGGCTCGTATCGGTGGCGAGCACCCAGTCACTGAAGCGCACCTGGCCGTCGATCACGCTGATGCTTCCCTGTCCCTGGACCAGGTTGACCCCTGCGGGTTGGGTTCGCGCGGTCAGGGTCTCAAGGTCGAGCCGCAAGCCGGTGCGATCCAGCGCTGCGGCCAATGCGAGTTCCAGACCGTCGACGGTGTGCACCGTTGTAAGGGCCGGGAGATCCAGATCCAGGTGCCCCTCTGTCAGTTCAAGGTGTTCCAGCGCCAGTTGCAGGGCGAGGGGTGCATCGTCCGGGGGCGGCTCGCCGCTCATGAGGGGTGCGAATACCGCAGCCAGGTTGAGTTGTCCGTTCTCATCCTGTTTCAAGTCTGCCCGGGGACGGACCACCGCGATCTGGTCGATCTGCAAACGCCCCTTGATCAAGGCCGCCAGTTGGTACCCGAGTCGTATCTCGTCCACCTGTACCAGGGGTGTGCCGTCGGAATCGACAATGCGGAGACCACGAATGACCGGCGCGCTCAGCAGTGACCCGCTCAAATCGTCCACTTCGAGCCCGCCGTCCAGGGAATCCGATACGGTTTCGAGTAGGCCGTGCACCAGCATCATGCGCACCGGCTGAACAGCGGGCGCCAGCAGCGGCGGGGATATAAGCAGCAGCGCGAGCACAGCAATCATCGCCAGCACTGCGAGCGCCAGGTATTTGAACAGTTTTCGCCACACGCTCAAAACGCCCCGCAACGCTGTGCCGTGGTCGCCTTCAAAATGCGTGTCCGATGCCGAAGATCCAGGGCGTGGTGATGTCGTTGTTTTTGGGATCGATCGCCGCGGCTACTTCAAAACGCAACGGGCCGATGGGTGTCATGTAGTAGACGCCGGCGCCCACCGAGTATTTCAAGTCGGCCAGATCATAGGTCCAGGAGGGCAGGAAAACGTTCCCGAAATCGACAAAAACGCTACCGCCGACGGGACCCGCAAGCGGGAAGCGAAGCTCGGCGCTGCCTTCAATCAGGCTGTTGCCTCCGACCGGGTTGTCGTTTGAATCCAGTGGGCCAAGACGGTTGATCAAGTAACCTCGAACACTGCCGGGGCCGCCGGCGTAGAAACGCTCGTTGACTGGGATAACCTCGGTGCCGCCGTAAGGTTCTATCCCGCCGACCAATAGACGCATGGCCAGTGTTGTATCGTCGAATAGGGACAGGTAGTAACGCCCTTCGAGCTCAAGTTTTGCGTAGCTCGCATCGGACAGCAGCTTGTTGTTCGAGTGGTCCAGCTTTGCCCGCACAAGAACGCCTTTTCGGGGTATCAGGTCACTGTCGCGACCGTTCCATTCCAGTTCTACAAACTGTATGAACAGCTTGTTGTCCTCAACACCATCCAGCAACTCCTCATCCGCGGTAAAGTCGACGTTATAGAAATCGGTGCTGGTAAATTCGAGCCCGGCGACGCCTTCCAGTTCTTTGCTGAAATCGTGATGCACCTGCCACTCTGCGCCGGCGGTGAAAAAATCATAGGCGGGATAGGGATCTTCTATGTTGAAAATGGAGTCGACAATGCCAAAGGGGTCGGTGTCGATTTGTTTGAAATTGAGCAGGAACAGTTTGTATCTGGCGTAAGTGTCCCGGTTGAAAAAATAGGGCTCGACCAGGTCGGCCTCCAGTCCCTGGTTGATGCCTGTGACGCGGGCCAGCAAGTTCAGGGTCTCGCCCTCGCCGAACAGATTGCGGTGTGTCCAGTCGGCCTCGTAGCGCATGTTTTCCACCGAGCTCAGGCCGATGCCGAGTTCAAAGGAGCGGGGTTTACGCTCGCGAACGTCGAATCGGATGTCCAGGGGTTCTTCCGCTGCCGCGAGATTGAGCTTGCTTGGGGTCACGGCGCTGAACATGTTGAGTTCGAAAATTCGCCTCTGACTGTCCCGAATCTCCTTGGCGCTGTAAATGTCTCCTTCCTTGAACGAGATCTCGCGCCGAACGACATACTCGGGAATCTGCTCGGCGCCGGTCACTGTAATCGCACCAAATCGGGTCCTGTCCCGCGGAATCAGTTCGAACTGTACCTGGGCGTTTGAGGTGGCCCCGTCGACCTGTGTGTCGGGTGTGATGGAGGCCCTTGCATAGCCGGCATCCTCAAGATGTTCCTGCAGGGTCCCAACGCTCTCATCGAACTGCTCCTTGTTGAGAGGCTTACCCGCCCGTAGCGCTAGATCTTCGATCAGCGCATCTTCGGTCGGGATTTCAGGGGGCTGCTGGCCGGTGATGCCGACGGATTCCACTCGAGTCTGCCCCCCTTCGTCGATACCGATAAGTATGCTGACGGTCTCACTGTCGTCGCTTTCGGCAACGTCGTCCACCGATGCCTGAGTGTCGAGGAAACCACGGTCGAAATAGTATTTGCGCAGCCGAAGCAGGTCTTGCTCGAGCACATCGACTTCATAGGGGCTGCCCGGTTTCCAGAAGGTGAGTTTCGACCGCTGTTTGGTTTCCATTACGCCGCGCAGAGCAAATCCGGAGAAGGCCTCGTTGCCGGTGAAATGGATTCTTTCCACGGTGGGCTCCGCGGACTCGATGATGGCATCCGGTGGTTCGGTGCCGTTGGTGGCGCAGCCGAACAGTAACGCAGTTCCGATTGTCAGCAACCATCGCCAGAATTTTGCATGGCTAAGATGGCTACACCTGTTCCCGCAGCGTGTGTTTTCCCCGCAGCGTGCGTTTGGCTTAGTCAAGTGGGAAACCGACAACGCCTGCTGCCAGCCTCAGTCCGCGTGGGAGCGAATGGCTTGGGCGGGCAGTTTTCCGGAATACGCCAATTGAAGTTGTCTCATCGGGTTGGTCATTCAGTTCGAGTATAGTATCGGTGTAGTGTCTCACGGGAATCATCGCCGTCGACCGGACATTCGGCTGAAGACTGTTCTGTGTTGACGGATGGCGATGTTCGCTACCGCCCCTGGCCGCACCCCGGCGCGCCATGGCGATGGAAATCGAGACACCTGTGACACGGAGCAAGGGAATGGAGTGGCGATGATTTTGTGTTGCGGCGAAGCCCTGATCGACATGTTGCCCGTAGTGACCGCCGGCGGAGACAGTGCGTTCGCGCCGCATCCGGGTGGCGCGGTGTTCAATACGGCGATTGCCCTCGGCCGCCTCGACGCGCCGGTCGGTTTTCTGTCCGGAATTTCAACGGATTTTTTCGGCGACCAGCTGCGGGCGTCACTCGAATCGAGTGGGGTGGCTACCGATTATATCGTGTTCCGCGACAGGCCGACCACCCTGGCCTTTGTTCGACTTGTCCAAGGGCAGGCAAGCTATGCCTTTTATGACGAGAACACCGCTGGGCGGCTGCTCTCGCCAGGTGATCTGCCCCCGTTGGCGGATGCTGTCGCTGCGCTGTTTTTTGGCGGCATCAGTCTTATCGCTGAGCCCTGTGGATCCAGCTACGAGAGTTTGATGCGCCGTGAGGCGCCGCGGCGCCTCACCATGATCGACCCCAATATCCGGCCCGGCTTTGTGTCCGATGAGCAGGCATATCGTGAGCGCATTGCTCGTCTGCTGGCGATGTCCGACATCGTAAAGGTATCCGATGAAGACCTGTCCTGGTTGGAGGGTCCCGGAGAGGTAGACAGTCTGGCGGGCGGCCTGCTGACGTGCGGGCCCAAGCTGGTGATCGTCACCCACGGCGCGGATGGCGTTACCGGATATACCGCGGGCCATACCGTCTCCGTGGTGGCGAAACCGGCCACCGTGGTGGATACGGTGGGTGCAGGCGACACGTTCAACGCCGGGTTCATGGCGCTGTTGCAGTCTCGCGGGCTGCTGACTAAGGCGGCGCTGGCTTCGCTTTCCGAGCAGGATACGTGCGATGCCTTGGATCTGGGGGCCCGTGCGGCCGCCATCACCGTTTCCCGGGCCGGCGCCAATCCGCCTTGGCGAACCGAGTTGACATTGTAAGGGCGGATTATACGGGTCGGCAGGCATCGTTTTCCGCGGGTGGCGGGCACCGCGTCCGTTGCACGATTTGAACGGCTATACTGGATGAGGCCGGGTCCGAGGCCGCCGTAGAGATCCTGCCCATTACCGTGGGACATTGTTGCGGGCTTTTGTATGCCGGCCAAAGCAACCTGGGGGCTTGGACATATGAACGACGACGATCGCGTCTGCTACAAGCAATTCACACTTTTCGCCCTGCTGATTCTTACCCTTGTTTCCTTGTTGATACCCGGTCCGGCCGCGGCCTTGGACGAAGGCTTTTTTGAGGATGCGACCTTGTCCGAACTCCCCGGGCTCCAGGGCGGTGTGCAGGTGATGCGGGACCAGATCGGGATACCGCACATCCGGGCCTCGAACGTGGACGACCTGTTTTTCATGCAGGGGTGGGTGCATGCCCAGGACCGCTTGTTTCAAATGGATGCAACCCGGCGCCAGGCCAGCGGGACCCAGGCAGAGTTGCTCGGTCCGGACGCCCTGGCGGGTGACGTGGAACTGCGCAATCTTGGCATGCGCCGTGCCGCGGAGAAGTCACTCGCGGTTCTGTCCCCCCGAACCCGGCGCTTTATCGACGCCTATGTCAGGGGCGTCAACACCTACATCGCCGGACATCCTTTGCCGGCGGACTATGCTGAGCTCGAGATAACCAGAATTCCCCCCTGGACCGCCCTTGACACCGTCGCGGTAGCCAAGCTGGTTACACTCAGTCTCTCCTTTGATCAGTTTGATCTGACCTACACGCGTGCATTGCAGGCCTACACCGAGTGGGGCGCGAACGGGGGTTTCGACGGTGAGGCGCTGTTTTTCGAAGACCTGTACCGAACTCAACCCTTTGAACCGGCCGCGACCGTGCCCGATGCGGAGGGTATTCCGACACCCCTGAGCGCCGCTGCCCGCGAACAGGGACCGGCCGCGGATAAGGAGACGAACGGCATTAAGACGTCCCCCCTCAGCGATGCCTCGGCGGACATGGTCGAGCGCTATTTGAAGCGGGTGCAATCGCTGCCGTTTCTCAAGGAGTTGAGTAATCCGGACCGGCCCAGGGGTTCCAACGAGTGGTCAATTTCCGGCGCGAACACCACCACCGGCGCCCCCATGGTGGCCAACGATCCCCATCTGCCACTTACCTTGCCAACGATTTTCTATCCCAATCGTCTCAAGGCGGGGCCGGTCGATGTGATCGGCAGCAGCTTTGCCGGCGCACCCTTTATCATCGTGGGACGCAACGCTCACATGGCCTGGGGGGCGACGATTCACTTCATGGATGCGACGGATTTCTACACCGAGAAAGTGGTGCTCGATCCCGCCAATCCAGGTCAATTTTTCACCGTGCACAACGGGCAGAATGAACCGGTGACGGTGATATCACAGACCTTTCGGTACAACGTGGTGGGCAACGGTGTGCCGGATGATCTGGTGACGGCGCAGTCGACGGATGAACTGTTCATTCCGCCCTTGACCCTGATCATGCCCCGTCGCAACAACGGGCCGATCATCGAAGTGGACGTTGGCAAACTGATCGCCACTGGTGAATCGGAGGCGATCAGCGTTCAGTACACCGGCTTCGGGCCGACACGGGAACTGGACACCTTCAGAATCTTTGATGAGGCCCGCACCCTGGCAGAGTTCACCAGTGGTCTCCGGTTCTTCGATGTCGGTTCCATCAACTGGGCCTATGCCGACCAGGAGGGCAACATCGCCTACTTCGTCAGCGGCGAGCTGCCGGTTCGCGAGGACCTGCAGGCCGGTGCGGTAAACGGCCGCCCCCCGAGCGTGATCCGTTCGGGTGAGGGCGGAAACGAATGGCTACCGGTGCAAAATCCTCAGCCCAACCAGGCCACGCCCTACGAGATCGTGCCGTTCGACGAAATGCCCAAGTTGATCAATCCGCCCGCCGGCTGGTTTGTCAACTCCAACAACGACCCGGCGGGGGTCAATCTGGACAATAACCCGTTCAACCAGTTTCGACCCGGCGGCGGCATCTTTTATCTTTCCAGTTACTACAACATCGGCATACGCGGCGCCCGGGCCACCGCGCTTGTGACCGAAAAACTGTCCACCGGCGACGGCAAAATGTCGTTCGAGGAGATGCAGGAAATCCAGGCGGATGTGTTGATGCCCGACGCACGGGTGTTTCTACCCTACATCCTGCAGGCCTACCTGAATGCCACTGCAGCCGGCGCGGACCCGGCGCTGGCCGCCCTGGTGAGCCAGAATCCCCGTCTGAGCGAGGCATTGTGGCGCATGTTGAACTGGGATTTCACCACCCCCAGCGGCATGCCACGGGGCTACGACGCATCGGATGTGGACGGCGTGCCCGGTGCGCTTCAGCCCGGTGAGATTAACCGCAGTGTGGCGACGACCCTCTACAGCGCCTGGCGGAGCCAGGTTCTGGCCAATACTCTCGACGTGACCTTGAACCGCATCGGTCAGGACAACGGTGTCGCGGCCGAGGACGTACCCCGTCCACCGTCCAACCGTTCCGTGCTCGCCTTGCGTTATCTGCTCGACAACTTCGATACCAATCAGGGTGTGGGTGTATCGGGTGTCGATTTCTTTCAGGTCGACGGCGTGGCGGAGGCCGCTGATCGTCGGGACATCATCGTACTGCAGAGTTTGCTCGACGGCCTGGATCTGCTGTCTGGCGAGGCGTTCAAACCGATCTACAATGGATCGACCGACATGGGCACCTATCGATGGGGGCGCTTGCACCGCCTGATACTCGAACACCCGCTGGGAGGCGCCTACGACGCCCCGCCAGCAGGTGGCGCTTTCCCGCCGGTGGTGGCGGGGCTGGAGGGTATACCCGTGGATGGTGGTTTCGATACCCTCGATCAGGCGGCGCACGATGCCCGCGGTTATGATCGCGAGCTTGAGCCCGAACAGATCAGCACCGAGGGATTTACCTACAGCTTCGGTCCCGTCAATCGGTTCGTGGCGGATATGAGCGAGTACGGGTCCCGAACCGAGTCGGTCTGGCCGGGGGGCACCAGCGGCGTGTTGGGCGATCCCAACTATGCCAACCAGCTCCCGTTCTACCTGACCAACGATACCTATCCGTTGACCATGCTTTATGACGACACCCGGCCCGACGCACAGTCGGTGGACTGGTATCTGCCGGAGGGTACCCTGGCGCCCACCGCGGGCACGCCATGAGCAATTGAGACGTTTGCCTCGGCCCCGGCTTACGGGGTCGGGGTGGTTTTCATGCCAGCGATGCACCGCGCGCGGAAGTCGCTTTTCGCCATGGCTTTTCCAGCCAGTCGCATATGACCCGTCGTACCAAGGCGGCGGTCGGCGACACCCCCGGGTCTATTCGATCCCGGGGCTGACTCAGTGCCGGTGCACACTGTTCGTATCTGAACTTGCTCGACAACCCCGGTGACCATGAACATCATCAGCTGGAATATACAGGCGGCCAAGGGGGTCGATGGCGATACCCGGGTCGATCGCATCGCCGCTGTGCTCGAGGCCATGGGCGATGCCGACATCATCTGTTGTCAGGAGGTCATGCAGGACACCGCGTCGGAGGGGGCCGACCAAGTACGGCAACTGGCGGAACGTTTTCCCGACCATGAGGCCTTTTTCGGGTCCGCGATCGATCGCCCGTCGGCGGGGGGGCGGCTGCGCTTTGGCAATCTGGTTTTATCTCGGCTGCCGGTTTTGCAGTGCCTTCTGCACAAGTTGCCGCAGCCCGCAGACTCCGCTACCCGGAATATGCCGCGTCAGGCGATCGAGGTGATCGTCCAGCGGGGTGGCCGGCCCTGCCGGATCGTAACCACCCATCTTGAGTATTTTTCCGCCACTCAGCGCAGCGCCCAGGTGGCTTATCTGGCGGCTTTGTACCGTGAAACCCGGGCGCGGGCAGCCGACCCCGCGCTGTCGGGCGGGCCGGGCCTCTATGCCTCGGCCCCGGAAACGGAGGCCACCATATTGTGTGGTGACTTGAACCTCACCTTGGATTCCGCCGACTACCGCTTTCTGGCGGGAAACGACCGGGATGATTCGCTATTGGATGCCTGGCCTTTGCTGCATCCAGGAACAGACCGCCCACCCACCTGCGGCGTTTTCGACCGCGTTCAGTGGCAGGAGGGTCCGCACTGCCGCGATTACTTTTTCGTTGCCCCGGAACTGGCGGCTCAGGTCTCTGCCGTGACCGTGAATACCGAGACCGATGCATCGGATCACCAACCGATCATGCTGACGCTAAGCGGTTTCGGGGTTTTCACGTTATCAGACGCTGAGGGGTAGCCCGCATCGTGTTCAAGCGACGTGTGCGCGGGCTGTGCGAACGGATGGAAGCCGAAGGTCTGGCGCTGGCGCTGATCACCGATCGGGATTCGATCTACTGCTTTTCCGGGTACTACAACTTCCTCTACATGGAGTTCGGTCGTCCCAGCGTGTTACTGCTGTGGGTCGATGGCCGTTGCGACCTGATCGTGCCCGTCATCGAACAGGACATGGCCCGCCGTATGGTGCCGGCAGGCACAATACGGCCCTGGCAGGACGGCGTGGGCGGGGAGTGGCGCGAGCCATTGTCTGCGGCTCTGAACGGCTTGGGTTGCGCCGCGGTGGGCCTTGACGTCGACGCTGCACCGGCACGGGTCCGCACCTGCATCGTGGATTGTCTCGGCGGTCCGGCAACGGACATCAGCCGTCATGTGGCGGCGCTGCGGATCGTCAAGAGTGCCGAAGAGATTACCATCGCGCGCCAGGCTGGACAGGTGGCCGGCGCGCTCATGGCCGGAGCCCGTGAAGCGATGGCCCCGGGTGTGCCTGAGTATGAGGTTGCGTTGGCGGCGATGGTCAGCGGAACCCGCAAGGCCGCCGAGTTGCTGGAGGTGCACTGCGACGATCCCATGATGTCACCGTTGCTGCATTTCCTTCAGATCATGGCTTCGGGCAGTGATGTGGCGATGCCTCATCATCGGGCCTCCACCCGGCGGCTAAAGGCGGGCGAGCCGCTGTTTATGTGTTTTTGCGGGATGACCAGTTTTCGCTTGTTCAAGCTCGGTTTCGATCGCACCTTCTGGATCGGTGATCAGCCGACGGTGCAGCACGCGCGTATGTGGAACACGGCGGTCGCCAGCCAAGCCGCGGCGCTGGCTGCGATTCGTCCCGGCGTGACCGCCGAATCGGTTCACGCCGCCTACGCCGACGTGATTCAGTCCGAGGGTTATGCGTTTCCGTTTCGATGTGGGCGCGGCACTGGATTCAGCTACCTGGAGCCGCCGGAACTGAGCTGGGGTGATCAAACTGTGCTGCAGAGCGGCATGGTACTCGCGGTCGATGGATGTGTCGGCGACGCACAAACACGCTGCCAGGTCGGGGACAGTATCGTGGTCACCGATCAGGGTTACGAACCGCTTACCCACTACCCGAAATCGCTGGACGCGCTGCTGGTCGTTTGAAGCGAGGCGCAACACAGGGTCCTTTAAGGAGCCTTATATGGACTTATATGGACTCCCCCCTCATTTGCAAAGACGAATGCTGATGGAAGGTGGTTGACTGGGTCATGCTGGCGGTCATGCTGGGGTCGGACCAACCCAACTCGTTGAAAAAAAGAGATACCTGGCCAAACTGGTCGCAAATAAAGGCTTGAAAGCCCCTTTTTTATCTGAAAACGTCCATCGCAAGGAAGGTCGGAGTTGATCGGATTATGGAATCCAGCTGGTCGAGGTCATTCACTGCGTTAACCGGATCAACGCCTCTGTTCGAGCCATGACGCAACCGCATCGAGCAGTTGCGGTTCGTAGCCGTCGAAGAAATGGTCGGCACCTGGGACCTCGATCTGGGTGAAATCGTCGTTTCCGGATGCCTGGGCGACTGCTGTACGGGTAGTGGTGCCGGTCAACACCGAATCGAGATCATTTTCGCCATAGATGTCCAGCACAGGCAGCCGAATTCCAACCAATTGCGATGCACTCTCATCGAGGCTGCCCCGGCCGCCGACGCTGGCGCCTATCGAGACCAAGCCGGATATCCCGGTGCTCGAGTCCTCGCCAAGATAGTGCAGCGCCATCAAAACCCCCATACTGTGCGCCACCAGGAAAATCGGAGGCGAACCCCTCTTTTTCAAATAGTCTGTCGCCGCCTCAACTCGCTGCGGTACCGCCTCGAATAATGGTCGGTATTCCTCCGCCTCGGCTTCGTTTTCCAGTATGGGCAGCTGCACCGACAACGTGCTCCACCCCGCCTCCGACAAACCGACGCGTAGCGGGTTTACCACCTGTGGCCAATCGGGATGCACGCCGATTCCATGCAGCACAATCACGCTGCCCTTTGGCTCCGATGCAGCGGGTGTGTAAAGCCCGAGAAACTCGATCCCATCAGCGGTGAGCCACACCGCTTCACCGTCGAACAGTTGTTCTATGACCTGATCGGCCCAGCGCTGTTCCTTTGCCAGGTCGGAGGCCCAGCACGGAACGAGCAGCGCCATACACTGCAGCGCAACACCAAGAGACAAAATCCGATTGATTCGAAGTACAACACTAGCCATCAGAATCGTCATCCTCTCGTGATCCCAACAGCAACAGTGCAAGCGCCCCGGCAATCAAACCGAATCCGACGACCCGGTCTGTCCGGAGCCCGCGACCCTGCCGATCGCCGAAGGCCGCCAGCACAGCCACCTCGGACAGCCTGCGCTGCAGCGCCGCCTTCTGGGCCAGCCTCTCACGGTGGCGGCGATCGATGGCTTCCATCGCGAAATAGGCGGCGACGGCACCCATGAAGCAGCAAAAGCTCATGATCGCCAGTGCTGCGACAATGCCGAGCCACGTCGCCAATGCAGCGGTGATGGCCGCGAGCGCGAAAATCGCGAACAGCCCACCGAGCCCACCGATGATCGCCAGAAACACAATACGGTGCCCGGCCCTGTCGCGTAGATCACCCAGTCGGCTCGCGCCGAGCGTGACAAACAGCCGGGCGATGCGAAACATGCGCGTCTCAGCGTCGCAGAATCAGGCCGACGATCAGGCCGATCAACGCCGCGATGCCAAGCGATCGCCACGGACTCTCGCGAGTCGAGGTGACGATGTCTCCTTCGATGCGCTGCAGTTCTGTCGCGAAGTCGCTCAGTGTCTCTTCGCTCCGGGCAACGCCTTCGGCCGCCTCGGTGCCGAGGCGGCTCTTGGCAAGCGTGCCGACAGAGTCCACCAGACTGCTGAGATCAGCACGCAGCTTCTCGATATCGGTCGACAGGGCGTCGAAATGTGCTCCATCATCATCGTCGGCTTTCGATTTGGTCGTCGAGTTCACGGTCGTCCTCCAGTGTTTCAGAGCATACTATATCCAGTGTCGTGTCCGGCAAGTAAGTGGGTTTTCAGCAAGGCGCTGGGCGGGCTGCCTTTGGGGAGCCTCTGAACCATTCGGGAACGTGCATCTCGGGACTGAACCGCACATCTCGGCATTACAAAAGCGATTACCCGCGATCTGCGCCTTGAAACTGCACACTTCACCCGCCAATCTGCTTTGCCCAGAACAAATCAGAGGCTTATTAGCCGAGCGTGCGCCGGACTGGTCTGCGCTTGATTGATTGAGTATGCCCATGCACCAGCGAATCACCGATTATCTACACATCGACATGCAGTCATGGCGCCATCAGATTCACCGTTGGCCGGAACTGGGTTTCGAGGAGACCCACACCGCGAACAGGGTCGCGGAACTGCTGCAAAGCTGGGACATCGAAACCTATCGCAACATCGGTGGCACCGGTGTAGTGGGGGTGCTGAAACGCGGAACGGCCCAGCGCATGATTGGTTTGCGCGCGGATATGGACGCCCTGGCCATCAACGAGCGCAATACGTTTGACCACCGTTCTCAGGTGCCGGGTAAAATGCACGCATGTGGTCATGACGGCCATACCGCCATGCTGCTGGGGGCCGCGCAGCACCTGTCCTTGCACGGCCGGTTTGACGGCGCCGCGGTGTTTATTTTTCAGCCCGCTGAGGAACATGGTCAGGGCGCCAAGGCGATGCTGGCGGATGGCCTGTTCGAGCGCTGGCCGGTCAGCGACGTGTATGCGATCCACAATTTCCCCTCGCTGCCGCAAGGCCGCTTCGTGGTCCGCAGCGGGCCGGTGATGGCGTCCGAGGACAATTTCGAGATCGTGATCGAAGGCGTCGGCCACCATGCGGCGATGCCTCACCGCGGCGTCGATCCCATCGTGGTTGCGTCACAGGTGGTTTTGGGATTGCAGACCGTCATCTCGCGCACACTCGACCCCAGCGCGAGTGGGGTTATCTCGGTCACCGAGTTCATCACCGACGGCACCGTAAATGTGGTGCCTTCGACGGTCACACTGCGGGGCGATACCCGCTCGTTCACGCCCGAGGCCCAGACTCTGATAGAGGCCGGCATGAAGCGGGTGGCGGAGGGTATCTGCGCTGCCCACGGCGCGCGTTGCCAGGTTCGCTACCGCAACGTGTTCGACCCCACCATCAACACGCCGGATGAAACGCAGATTGCGGCTGAGGCGGCGTGTGCCGTGGTCGGCGCGAATCAGGTCACGGACGCATTCCAGCCGCCCATGACATCGGAGGATTTCGCGTTTATGTTGCAGGCGCGCCCGGGATGTTATGTGCTGCTGGGCAATGATGGGGACGGCCCCGGTGGTTGCGGTTTGCACAATCCGGAGTACGACTTTAACGACGCTATCCTCACCACCGGTGCCGATTTCTGGGTCAGTTTGGTGGAGTCGGTGCTGAAGGCATGAAACGGAGTGCTGCCGGTTCGCCGGCCATCCTATAGTTATGCGGTTTATTGCGCACACCGAGTGGGTGACAGCACCAAAACCTATCGGCCCCCACACCTGCCCCTCGCATTTCATGCCTGCTCGGCCTCCTCTGCACTACGAAGGCGAGCAACGCGTTGCTTGATTGCGCTGTAGTAACTGCTTGCGGTCACTACGGAGACATTGTGCTCGTTGACGAACATCCGGACGAGGACGGGCCTTGGCTGGTGGATGTTCTCGATGTACGTTTCCTCGCACAGGTTCATCTTGCTCGGCGCTCGCTTCTCCTTTAGTTCCCGCAGCTTCTGCTTGAGGTCGAGGATCTCGAGCTCCTTCTCCCGGATTTGTTCACGAACACCTTCGATCTGGTCTCGGAGCGAGGCTGGCATGGTGCTCTACTGTTCGGCCCTATGCGGTGCCGGTGGCTACCTTCTCTGCCGGCCACCATCCAGCACTTATGAAGTCAAGAGCACTGAGAAAATGTGATTGCGCGATTAGTTAGCAAATACGGGATGGGCGTATCCAAGGGGGAGTATCTTTGGGTGAGGAGCGTTTTCGCAGGCTGAATGTGCACGAAAATGAGGAGAAACCCTCCGACTGAAGGCGAATGTTCCGTCTACCCCCCGGAACAGGACGCCGACCGTGAATGACGTTTGGCGCCCGCCTTGAACCGCGCATCCAGACCGTCCCTAGCTGTGGCGGCTCACCAACGGCGAGACCTTGACTTCCAAACAGGGGCAGTTTCGACCCAAGCTCGGTGAGAGTAAGCAGCTGCTCCGGCTCACTCTGGGTGACAAGGGCCCGCAAACAGCGTACTCGGCACATGCTAACGCACAGCGGACATCGCGAAGCGGCTGCCGAGAGGCGGCAACCGGCCAACTGCGGCCGCTCGGCACGCCCCTGTCGACTGGCAGCTTGATGCTGGAAACGGCCATCGATCTGACGAAAGCTGCCCGGCGGCTCGACTCACAGCTGCCATTCGTATAATTGTATGAGGACTGCCGAATTCAACCAAGATGCCCATTTTTAAACAGTTATCCGTAAAGACTCTGTAGGTTAATTTCTGAAATGAAAGCAATTCACATTGACGCAACCGACGTTCGCATCCTCAGCGCAGTCCAAAAACATGGGCGAATGAGCAAAACCGAATTGGCGGAAATTGTCAATTTGTCACCTACACCGTGCTGGGCACGCTTGAACAAGTTGAAGGAAGCCGGTTTCATACGCGGGTATCACGCTGATATTGCGCTTGCTCGTATCGGCGATTTTACCCAGGTTGTCGTGACCCTGGCGCTGACCCATCACCGCAAGTCTGATTTTGATCGATTTGAGTCCCATATTCGCAAACTTGATGAAGTCGTCGAATGTATCGCTACGGGTGGAGGTATGGACTACGTCCTGAGAATAATAAGCCCAGGTCTGGTGGACTTTCAGAATCTGATGGAATCGCTGCTCGCGGCTGATTTGGGGATTGAACGCTACATGACCTACATCGTGACGAGAGAGATAAAATCCGAACCGCCTAACCTGGCGCGACTAGCCGACAAGACCAAAAAATAGTGCGATCGGTCTGAACGGTCTGCCAGACAATTGACAAAAGTCTGATCGGTCTTTCACCGACACATTTTTAGCCCGCATTTGGGTTGTACCTAGAGGTAAATTTAACGAACGCACGTCCGATCGGTCGTTGGTGCAAAAGGGCGCTTAATATGAAGCAATCAGACGATTTCGGTTTCGGTACTCAGATCCGTAAATCCCCGTATTTCGACGCGACGGTGCGCTGGGGTGCACAAGCATTTTCAGTGTACAACCACATGTACATACCACGCGACTTCGGCGATCCAGAACAGAATTTCTGGAACCTGGTGAACAACGCCATCCTGTGCGATGTCGCGGTTGAACGCCAAGTTGAAATCACTGGCCCAGATGCCGCAAAATTTATCCAGTTGCTGACACCACGAGATTTATCAAATCTTTCCGTTGGGCAATGCAAATACATTCTGATCACCAATGCCGACGGCGGTATCCTGAATGATCCTATCCTGTTGCGGTTGTCTGAAAACCGCTTCTGGATATCCCTTGCCGACAGTGACATCCTGCTCTGGGCACAGGGCGTGGCTGTTAATTCGGGGATCGATGTCACAATCCGCGAACCCGACGTCTCGCCGCTGCAATTGCAGGGTCCGAAATCCGGTGAAGTGATGAAGGCACTGTTTGGCAGTAGCATCATGGGCCTGCGCTATTACTGGCTGCGCGAGGTGGAGCTGGACGGCATTCCGTTGATCGTGTCACGTACTGGCTGGTCCAGCGAACTGGGTTATGAACTTTACCTGCAGGACGGCTCGCGCGGTGATGAATTGTGGGAAAAAATCATGGCAGCAGGTGCACCGTTTGGCCTGAAACCCGGGCATACCTCCACGATCCGTCGAGTCGAGGGCGGGATGCTCTCGTATCACGCCGACGCCGATAGCAGCACAAACCCCTACGAGCTGGGTCTGGACCGCCTGGTCGACCTGGATATGGAATCCGACTTTATCGGTAAATTTGCGCTACGTCGCATTCGTGATAATGGGGTGACTCGCAAACAAGTCGGTCTGTGCATCGAAGGCACACCGTTGAACGGACCGAATACCACTTTCTGGGCTGTCAGACAGAATGGAAACAACATCGGAAAAGTAACATCCGCTGTCTATTCACCGCGGCTTGATCAAAACATCGCGCTGGCCATGATTTCGACCGGCTATGCCGAAATCGGCGCAACGGTCGAGGTGATGATACCGTCTGGTCCGACTCGCGCAACCATTGTTGAGCGACCGTTCTTCGACCCCAAAAAGCAAATCGCAGTCGCATGAGCGCCTTGCCTTTAAAGAGAACTGAAATGTCCGAACTATCGATTGAATTGAACTGGCAGCGATCCGAATCTGACCTGCAGTCCGGGAAGTTTTCGAACGCCCACACGGTGCGCTACAACGACAACTATGATCTGCGAGCAGATGCGGCGCCTGATTGGGGCGGCGATCCCGAGAACACCAACCCGGAACAGGCTCTCGCGGCAGCGTTGTCCAGCTGCCATATGATGACCTTTCTTGCCCTGGCAGCCAAAGCGAAATGGCCCGTCGAGAGCTTTCACGACTACGCTGTCGCGCATCTTGGTAAAAACACCAGGGGCCAGATGGCCGTTACGCGCGTCGATTTGCACCCGGAAGTGGGTTTTGACACGGGGTTTTCGGTTGAGGCAGCGAAGCTGGAACAGATGCATCACCGGGCGCACCGCTATTGCTTCATCGCCAATACGCTTGCCGACAGCGTCGAGATCAATATTCTTCAGGAATCAAGGTGAGCCAACCCCTGCGAGTGAGCGAAATTCTGCTGCGCGAATTGGATGACAACGGCATTTTGCACCTGTCCCTGAATGATGCAATGCGGCGCAACTGGCTCTTCGCAGACACCCCGCGCGGCAGAGGCAGAGCGGGGTCGGGCGCGTTGGGCAGAGCGGGGTCGGACCACGGCAATCCATTGAAAGTTGGGCAGAGCGGGGTCGGACCACGGCAATCCATTGAAAGTTGGGCAGAGCGGGGTCGGACCACGGCAATCCATTGAAACAAATCGAGTTGGTATCCCACAGGCGAGCCGAATCGAGCTTAGAGGCGCGTTTTTGGCCGGTGAAAACGCGCCTCTAAGACCATGTGCGTCGGCCTACGGCCCGACCCAGCTACACGCTTTTTTCAGCACCCAAATGCGACCTCTAAGCGCCAGAACCGACTGAAACTGCCCATAATATTGTTACAAATTAATCAATTGGCTCGGTCCGACGCCTTCGACGATCTCGCCCCGATAAACCGGCTCATCGCGACCCACCATAGCGATCGCCACGGCGATCGTGTCCTTGTGCACATGCAACCCAATATAGCCGCCATAGCGGCTGCAGCCCTCGGCACCATCCAGCGCCGCTGCCTTCTGCTGACTGATGGCCTTTGCGATATCCTCTTTTATGAAGTGCCCCCTCAATGTGGCTCTGTGTGATGTGTCCAACGTCAACATAACCCACGTACGTTGAGGCTGGGCAGGTCAAAACATCATGTCTAGCGGATAGGCATATCGTATGCAATATGGATAGCTGGCGCCTCGATATCACGGCGATGAGGTTTTTTTTGAATGTTCGGCTCACAATTGACATCGCATTTATACTTGAATCAACGTAAAGTATTCGAGGGGATCGTCTCGGGGGAGTTCTACTGCGACACGGGTGGCTATCCTGCTCCGCGCCACGTCTTGGCTCGATGTGGCAACACGGGATCATGAGTACTCTAGCCTGGTATGCCTTGAAGTCAGAATGGGGATCGAGTACCTGTTTTTGAACTGGTCATAATTGCCACTGGTGCCAATCTCACTGAAGAGGAATACCAACGTTGCGTGAAAGATGGAAATATCGAGAAGGCACTGCGGCGAATTGCGCCAGACGATAAAAAGCTCCGAAAATTTACTGTCGCAGTAGCATCCATAGATTTCGTCACCCCAAAAGTGATTGAGCGGGAACCCCAGTGTTTAATGAAGGCTTCGGGAAAACTTTCGGCCTATCTGCATTGGCAAGGCGTACGAGGGCGCACCACCGGAGATGCGGATTGGGCTGCGAGGGCACTTAAAGATGCACGCTCGATAGTAGAGCCCATTTGGACGCAAATGAGCAGGCAGAATGGAATCCTGCACTGGTCGCAGATGACACCAGAGATTTCGGCTCTGTGGGAGCGCTACCGAGATGGCGGGTTTGACTTAGCATCGCTCCGGTTTTGACTCGACTACTTACTACCCGCGCTTTCCGCAGAGTAGGCGCCGTGAGTAGCGTAGAATCTTTGCTATCGATTAGATCTCTCAATGACGGGCGTTGAGGTGAAACCAATGTGCTGTCTGAATGTTGCTCGGATTCGAACGGCAGCGCTTTGCTAGCGCAAACCGCCATATGCGCGCGAGGTTGTATGCTGCCTTTATGGTAACGCAGAAACGCTTTCGCCTCAGAACTTTGCTCTTTCTGATCCTGACCGCGCTGTCGACAGGCCCGGTTCTGTTGCTTGGCACCCAGATCAAATACCCCGCCATGGAGCGCGAACTGGATGAGGTGCATGAGAAGCATCTGATGGTGGCCCAACACTTGACGGAAGCGTTGGATCGATATGCGCGTGACGTCGCAGCGGTTTTCAGAAACAGCGTGGCAATGCAAAGAGCCGGAATGGCCAACGAGCATCTTAGGGACCTGTTGGGTGATCTGCACTTCCGGCATGTATGTGTGGTTGACAGCGACGGCCACATCCTGAGCGCCGTGGTGTCCGGCAACCTAAGCCTACCCGGACGACTTGGGCCGGCCGTCAGAGAGAAGGTACTGCCTTTGCTGACCCAAGACACCCTGACGTTTGCCCCTGTCATGGCAGGCCGCGGTGGAGAGCCAACTATCTTCATTGGTAAACAGCTCGATGACGGCTTGTATGCGGTTGGGGCTATAACAACCGAGTACCTGGTCGAACTGCAGCGGTCGATCGCATTTGGCCGTAAAGGCCACGCCGCGATAGTCGATCAGACCGGCCGGGTTCTAGCGCATCCCCGCGCAGAGTGGCGGGCGGAAATGAAAGACATTTCGGGAGTTGATCCGGTCAAACGCATGATCCGAGGTGATACCGGTGTGTCCGTGTTTTATTCACCGATGCTGGATCAAGAGATGGTCGCGGGGTACTCGGCGGCAGGCACTTCCGGCTGGGGTGCGATGGTGCCGCAACCGCTGACGGAACTCGAAGAGAGTGCGCAGAATATGGTGAAGGTCACGGCGGCCATTGGGCTGCTTGGGGCGATCGCTGCCGCAATACTCAGTTGGTGGCTGGCCTGCTACCTGGCACGACCAGTGGTAGCTGTCACCCGGGTGGCGCGGCGCATTGCGCATGGCGAACCCGCCGAGACGATTAGTCTCAGCAACCGCGCACCAGCCGAGCTAAACAGCCTGGCCACGTGCTTCAATCTCATGGTGTCCAGGATCTCCGATGCGCACCGACAGCTGCAGGCCAGCGAAGCTCGGTTCAAAGATTTCGCGGAGACCGCCGCCGACTGGTTCTGGGAGACGAACGCGCAGCATCGCTTTACCTACTTGTCAGAGCGGTTCGAAAGGAACACTGGCATGAGCGCCGGCGACTGCCTCGGCGCCACCCTGGACTCGGTGTTCGGTGCTCACACCAGCTCCGAGCAGCAGCACCATTGCTATGCCCAGGCGCTGGCGGAGCAAACCGCTCTCGAAGAACTCGAGCTAAGCTGGAAACAGCGTGACGGCACCGTCCGAATCCAGCATGTCAGTGGCCTACCGTGTGTGGACCACGATGGTATATTCAAAGGCTATCGTGGAACCGGACGAGACGTCACAACCGCCAGGGAACTCACCCGGCAGCTGTCCCACCAGGCTAGCCACGATTCGCTGACTGGGCTGATCAACAGACGCGAATTCGAGTTGCAGCTGGTGCGCGAGATCGAGGACGTGGCACAAACGGATTCCCAGCATGCGCTATGTTTTATAGACCTGGACCAATTCAAGATCGTCAACGACACCAGTGGCCACGTAGCGGGCGATGAACTGCTCAGGCAGCTGGGTGACGTGCTCAATGACCACGTCAGGCGCGGCGATCTCGTGGCGCGTATCGGCGGCGACGAGTTTGCGGTGCTTCTGAAAGAGTGCTCGCTGCAAGAAGCGCTACGCGTCAGCAACGGGCTTCGCAAGGCGGTAGAGGATTTTCGCTTCGGCTGGGAAGACAAGCTGTTCAATGTTGGGGTAAGCATCGGACTGGTCGCGGTCAACCGTGATAGCGCCAGTGTAGATACGGTTCTACGTCAGGCCGATGCCGCCTGTTATATGGCTAAGGAGAGCGGTCGCAACCGTGTGCAGGTGTTTCGTCCCGACGACGAAGATCAGATTCGTCGCCAAGGTGAGCTTAAGTGGGTACACCGACTCAGCGCCGCCATGGATCGCGGCGCTCTGCAGCTACACTGCCAGGAAATCGTGTCACTGAGGAAGAACAGCGCCGCAAGAATAGGTTGTGAGATTCTGCTCAGGATGGAGGTGGCGCCGGGGGAGCTGGTTTCGGCGTCAGCGTTTCTACCGGCCGCCGAACGCTACAACCTCGCCACCCGAATCGATCGCTATGTCATCGACGAAGTGTTTAACTGGCTTCGCATGTACCCTCAGTCCGCGCAGAGCTTTGACATGTGCACGGTCAATCTTTCCGGGCAGACCATCGGTAACGAAGAGTTCGCAGAATTTCTCGCCGAGCGGCTTTCAGATTGCCCAGTAGATCCGCGTCACATATGTTTTGAGATTACGGAAACGGCTGCAATTGCCAGCCTGTCGAACGCAACGCAGTTCATCTCCAGGGTCAGGCAATACGGATGTCGCTTTGCCCTGGATGATTTTGGCAGCGGGCTCAGTTCATTCGCTTATCTGAAATCGCTTCCGGTAGATTTTCTTAAAATCGACGGTGCTTTTGTCAGAGACATAGCCAACGACCCGGTAGACAGGACCATGGTTCAATCCATAAACGACATGGCGCATGCACTTGGCAAGCAGACAATCGCCGAGTTTGTCGAGTCCGAAGCGGTATTGGATCAGTTGCGCGAAATCGGCGTTGATTTTGCGCAGGGTTACTACATCAGTAAACCCAAAGCAGTGCCAACCGAAATTGAAACCATGGGAGCGTTCGGGCAGCGATGATCCCAGCGTTTTACATCAAGCCTGTTCGCCAGTAGCTTCCTGCTCGACTTCATCGATCGGCTGTCGACTTTGGTGCGCAAACCGCGAGTCAACCTCACTCGCTTTCATGGGATCTTTGGGACTAGGGTGTCCCACACAGGGAGAAGGTTTTCACTTAGGTCATCCCCGAGTTCCGGGTCGGCCAGAACAATCGCGATCCGAAAACTCCGAATCCGTGGAGAAGCACCAAGCTTCACGCAGTCATTCACGCCATTTTCTCCGTCACCGCGGGGCTCCCGAATCGGGGTCGGGACGGGCTGCCAAAGACATTGACCACCGGCGGCACGCAGCGCCAGTAAATCTTGAGCCAGTGCATCAAGCACAGCCTGCGCCATGCAGGTACTGCCGATCTGTATCGATTCGATTCGAGCGGCGCCGGGCATGTGGATACGCTGGACAGACTGGGGCAGACCCTTGGCATTGGCATGAGCATTCGGTCGCGTGTGTTCTGATATTTGAGGAATGCCCGGGCAAAAGCCTTTATGCCACTTATCCCCCTTTCTTTCGGCAGCTGCTGAGCGCAACGCCTGCCGACGGCGAAGGGCGATCTCGTATCACAGAACTCAGGAGTGTTGCGGACGTGCCTGCGCGTTCCCTCAGCGCAGAGTGGCGGGCGTGGGAATCGTCGATCTCGGGAACGATGGCCCCGGATTTGTTCCGTCGACGTCTGTCGAATGCCGCCTCAAGGTTGCTTCGGAGCGGGCCCTTCTATCTGAATGTCGCGCATCGGCGTGTTTATCTGCTGAGCCTGCAAGGCGAACATCGAACGCAGGCCGGCGAAGTCAGCACGGTGCCTCTCATGGCCCTGCCAGGAATCAGAAATTTTGCATCCTAGGCTGGCAAATTTCGCGGTACGAATAAGAAATTTCTGATTGACATAGGGACTAGTCCACAAGACCGGCCAATCATCTCGCAGATTCCAGTGATCGGATCTGTGAGTGCCCGAGCGCGATCACAGGTGATTGTTTTTCATGGCAATTATGCCAGTTGAACAAAAACTCGACATTGTAAAAAAACCTGACCCACTACCAACAACTTAGCGAAGGATTGCGGTAGTTACCCACAGGTTTATCCACCGCTAGTGTGGATAACCGTTCTGCTCAGTATCGCACCTGAATATGTGGGTTGACCTAACACCGGATGCTGGGGTTTAGAAACATCACCCCCAGCAAGACCAGGAACGGAACTTCGAGCTGGATCACCAGCGCCGCCACCGACGCGTCCAGGCCCTTCAGTCCGGTGAAGGTGAGGGAGTACTGCAGCGCCGCCGCGACCAGCGCGATCCCGAACAGACGCCCAAGCTGGGCCAACGGCGGACGGACAAACCAGACCAATGCCGCGGCAGTGACGGCAAAACGCAGCGTCATGAGCAATATCGGTGGGAAATGCTCGATTGCCGCCTTGGCGAACACAACACCCATGCCCCAGGTGAGCGCCACGGCCGCACCCATCAGGTAGTCGATGGGGGTGAGGTGATCGCTCTGCATGCCGGCTGGCCTTGGTTCTCAGCAGGTGCTCAGGTCTTGGCGTCGTCCACCGCGTCCTGTTCGAACAAATCGGCCAATTCCCTGGCCCCTTGAATGGCGGCCTGCGCCATCTTTTCCTCATCCGTATGCAGGGCACGGTGGGCATACAGCAGCGCCTCGTCATGTTCCTGGAAACGGGCCACCGCGCGGGTGCTTTCCGCGTCGGAGTACCCCAGTCCCCGCAGCACGGCGCGGGTCATGTCGAGACTGGACAGGTAGGTTTCACGCCAGACCACGCGTACGCCAAGATCCATGAGCTGGTAGGCATGCTGGCGGTTGCGGGCCCGGGCGTACAGCTTCAGATTGGGGAAATGCTTCGACGCGGTTTTCACCGCCCGAAGCGTGGCGTCCATGTCATCGATGGCGAGGACCAGGGCAGCCGCCTCGGCAGCGCCGGCGGCGCGCAGCAGATCCAGTCGCGCGGCGTCGCCGTAATAGGCCTGGTTGCCGAATCTGCGTACGTAGGCGACCTGCTCCTGATCCGACTCCAGGGCGGTGAACGGAATCTTCTTGGCCCGCAGCACCCGCCCCACGATCTGGCCGAAGCGGCCAAAGCCGGCAATGATGACGTGGCGCACTTCCTCCGGCGGGGTGTCGAATGCGGCGGTGCTGGTTTCGGGCGGGTTACGGCTCGTCCACCAGTCATTGACGGCGAACAGCAGGGGCGTGACGGCCATGGACAGAGTCACCACCAGAATCAACAGGTCCGCGTCGGCGTTGGGCACGATCTGGTACAACACGGCAACGTTCAGAATCACGAAGGCGAACTCGCCGCCCTGGGAAATGGAAATGGCCAGATTGCGCGCCGACGCCGCGTTCAGCCCGTTGTACCGCCCCAGGCCATAGAGCACCACGAACTTGACCAGCACCAGGCCGAACACCAGGGCCAGAACCCGGGCGGGCTGCTCGGCAATCTGCCCGAGTTCCACCGACATGCCCACGGCCATGAAGAATAAGCCCAGAAACAGGCTCTTGAAGGGCTCTATATCGGCCTCCAGTTCGTGCCGATAGTCCGAGTCTGCCAACAGCACGCCGGCCAGAAAGGCACCCAGGGCCATGGACAGGCCCACCGCCTCCATCAGCAGGGCGGTGCCCACGACCGTCAGCAGGGCCATGGCAGTGAAAATCTCATGGACACCGGTGCGGGCCACGATTTTCAACACATGACGCAGCAGATAGTGACCGCCCAGAATGACGGCGGCCAGGACCACAACGACCTTGATCAGGCCCAGAACGGTGGAATCGTCCGGGCCGGCCGCGCTGACCCCCAGCAGGGGCACCAGGGCCAGTAATGGAATCACCGTTGAGAGCGGGTTGAGAGCGGGGTCGGACCACGGCAATCCGTTGAAACAAATCGAGTTGGTAGCCCACAGGCGAGCCGAATCGAGCTTAGAGGAGCATTTTCGCCGGCGAAAACGCGCCTCTTAAGACTATGTGCGTCGCCCTACGACCCGACCCAGTTACACGCGTTTTTTGGTACCCAAATGCGGCCTCTAAGCGCCAGAACCGACTGAAACTGCCCATAATATTGATACAAATCAATCAATTGTCTTGGTCCGACCCCTTAGACCTCACCTTAGACCTCCCTTAGACCTCAGGCACTCGGTGTTCGATGTTGACTCATTTCAAGGTCTTCGGGGACGTCGATCAGGATGGGTTCGCCGGGGCGACGTATGGACAGCAGTTGCGGCGCTGCCAATCGGGAGGATTCAATTGCCAACGGCCCTGCTAAACTTAACCTGGCTCGATGGGGGTGCTTCGCGATTGGGCTGCACCCGAATCATTTAGGGGAGAGGGAGCAATGAAATACACACGGGCCTATACGGTTGTCTGGCTGCTATCTGCCCTAGTCTGTTTCGTCACACCGTCGGGAGCGCTTGCCGACATCTACATGCAGATCGATGAGGGTATCATTCCAGGTGAATCGACCGCTGCCGGATATGAGGGCTGGATAGAGGTGCTTGCGGTATCCGAGGGTCAGTCAATTTCGGCATCTACTGACCCATCTACCGTTGGGAGGGTTAGGGGAAGCGTCAATTTCAATGACATCGCGGTTGCCAAATTCATCGACAAAGCAAGTACACGCTTGCGTCTGTTCAATGCCCAAGGGAGGTCCTTCAGCGAAGTTGTGATAGTGGTTACCAAGACCGAGGACCGCGGAAGTTTGCCGGTGTTCACGATCCGGCTGAACAACGCGATCATAACCACCGTGTCCGCGGCTGCGTCTGCAGGCGAAGCTCGGCCGACCGAGAACTTGACCCTTGGGTTTGAGCAGATCCAGTGGGAATACCAGTACTACAGGGACGACGGATCGAGCGGTGCGAAGAATATCAACGGATGGGATCTTGGCCGGAATACGGGCCAATAGACGCTCCATGGAGTGGGGTTGACGAACCCGCCACGTGGCGGGTTTTTCATCTCAGGCAATGTCATTCCCGCCTGATAGGGGCGTGCTGGCCGGCCGGAGTTGGCCGACTTCGACCGTAGCCGCCGTGGGACTGAACGACCGCAATCGCTGCGGAGCTGCCAGACAATAATGCATCGACGACCGGCAGGCGTGGGTCGACAATGGCTGGACTGAAAATTCCTGACTGGATTGGTCAGATGACTTCCACCGGCCAACTCCAGCCACTCGGGACACGTAGCACGACGGGCTCCTCGATACTCATTCTGGACAATTGGGAGATTACATGTCCACATTCTCAGAGCAGCTCAAGCTAAAGGAGCGCGCCGAAGAAGATATCTATTTCGCTAGACGAGACCGGGAGCTGATCAAGGCGCTTCATGAGAAGGAACTCGCCGAGGCGGTTGAGGCTAAAGAGAAAAAACAGAAGAAACTCGCCAAGTCCTTCGAAAAGAAATTCAAGCGCGTCACCAAGGCACACAAGAAGAAACCCAAGAAGCTTCTAAAGGCGTATCGGAAGCTGCTTGACAAGATAATCGTGGCATTTCGCCTGAGAGAAAAAAAGGATAAACAAAAGAAGTAACGGCTGCCTCTCAGCGAGGATATGACGCTGGAAAACTGGTCCACGGTGAATCCAATAGGCACATCTCGGTAGGATATTGGTGTACCTCTCCGCGCGGGATTTCAACCGAGGACATCAAGTGAAGGCCTCTTGTTGTCCGCCGGGTTTCGGTTGGCATGGCCGATCCTTGGATGCGATGTATCTGAGTGTAGCTCGAATGGCGATGCGCAGGCTTGCGTCGAAACTGTCACAGGCCGATGGCTGGCGTGGCCATTGTGGGGCGGTTGCAATCGCCGTGGCGCTCGTCCTCCGTGGGCCCGGCAGCCGGCGCAAATCGCATACCTGGAACCACCTGCCCCTGCGGCACCACCATACCCAAGGTAGCCCGTCGGCTGGCAACCGTACCGACAGCATAAGCTCCGGTGCTGTTGTTTGATGCGTCTGGGCATGTACATTCGGAACCGGTTCTGCGTATCGCCGTCTATGGTGTCTGGGTCCGAAGACTCTGATGTGTTCTGGACGAAGCAGTTAATAGGGTGAAATGCACAGATTCACGGCTCAGATCACGGATAATCGTTGCTCTATTGTCAGGACGTGCAACGATGACGCTTCGCATTTGAGACCCAGACACCCGATCACGACCCGATCACGAATAAATGCCTTCCTCAAGTGAGCATAAATCCCTTCTTGCGAATGATAACAGGCGAAATTGATGAAATTGGCAACAGTCGCCGCCGCCCTGCTGGTGTGCGCAATGGCTTCCGCGGCAACAGCTCAGGAGCGTCCCAGTGGCCCCTGGTTCTATGGCTTGCAAGCGGCGGCTCTCTACCAGGGCCAGAGCGATCTCGACAACGGGACAGGTCACTTCAGTATGACCCGTGCGTTCATTCAGCCCAGCGTCGGTTACGCGTTCGACCGCAAGAACCGTGTGTCGCTGTCCTTGGGTTTCGGTCAGAACAAGTACGATTTCGGGGGCGGGGCCCTGCTTGGGGGAGGGGAGCCCTGGAACCGCATCTGGGACTATCGCGTCAGCACACCTATTTTCTTCGAGGCTACGGAAAAGGTCACGGGTATCGTCATACCGAGCGTGCGCTGGAACGCGGAGTCCGGTGCGGACCAGGGTGACGGCCGCACGCAAGGGGTATTGGCAGGGGCAAGTTATCGATTCAGCGAAAATCTCTCCATCGGCCCCGGCTTGGGCTGGTTCAGCCAGCTCGGCAGTGGCTCGAGCGTGTTTCCGATTCTGCTCATCGACTGGAACGTCACTGAGAAATTGAACCTCTCGACGGGGCAAGGGCTTGCCGCATCCCAGGGCCCCGGCCTGACACTGAGTTACGCATTGCGGGACGACTGGAAAGTCGGCCTCACCGGTCGGTATGAGAAAGTCCGCTTCAGGTTGGACGACAGCGGCCCGGCACGCGACGGAATAGGGCAGGACACCAGTTTCCCGCTGCTGGCTTCGATCGAGTACAGTCCGTCCCCGACCTTCAGTGCGTCGGTCTTTGCGGGCGCCGAACTCGGCGGCGAACTGCGGCTGCGCGATCGATCGGGGGACACGCTGACCAAGAGCGACTACGATGCGGCCCCGCTTATTGGCTTTATCCTGCGGGCGCGCTACTGAGCCGAAACCCTGTTTGTTTCCCACGATCGGGCGAGGACACCTGTTGGCGGCGGATGACGCCCCGCTGCCTCCACGCTTACCAATCGGGGGTGCGCATGGTCTTCATGGCTTCATCCGGCGGTGGTATGTCTTCCACCGCCTTGGGATCGAGCAGACCGCCCCAGTCGGTGCGCTCACGCATCACTGCCAGCGTCTTCTCGGGCACGAAGTCCTGACCCTCGCGAATCTGCCAGCCGCCGCCGAGCCCCCGGTACATGGCCACCAGGTTCTGGGCGATCGACCCGCGCGACGCGGTGTACCGATCCTGCTGGCTTAACAGAGAACGCTGGGTGTCCAGAACAGTGGTGTAATTCGTCGCCCCGTCCCGGTATTGAATCAGCGACAGGTCCACCGAGCGCTGCGCGGCGCGCACGCCCTGGCGCAGAAACTCCGCCTCGCGCTGCGACTGCAGGAAGCCCACCATCGCATCCTCCACCTCCTGGCCGGCACGCAAAACCGTGTTCTGGTAATTGATCAGCAGTTCCTGCAGGCGTGCGTCCTGCACCCGGACGTTGTTCTTGATGCGGCCGTAATTGAACACGTTCCAGTTCAACGCCGGTCCGCCTTGAAAACGAAGCGCATCGGAGCTGAACAGGTCGCCGAAGTTCACGCTGCCGTTGCGCGAGCTGTCGGTGCCGCCGCCCGCGCTGAGCCCGATGGAACCGATCAGCCCAATACTGGGATACAGATCCGCCTGAGCCACCCCAATGATCGCGCTCTGCGACCATGCCTGGAGCTCGGCCAGGCGCACGTCGGGGCGCCGTCTCAGCAGATCGGCCGGGATACCGACCGCCACTTCAGGCGGCGCGCTTGGAATGGCGGCCGTCTTGTCGGTAGATTCGGTTGGCGTGACCCCCGGCTTTTCGGCCCGGGCCGTAAATCAGCGAATAGGCCTCCAGCGGCGTGACGCCCAGCAGGGTGGCCAGCGCGTTGAGCGCCTGGCGGCGTCCGGTCTCGAATCCCGGAACCGTCGCTTGGGTGCCCCGTAGCAGGGTCTCGGCCTGGTTTACGTCAAGCTCGGTGGTCGCGCCATTGCGGAAAGTGACCCGGGCGAGTTGCAGGCCTCGCTCCTGAAGCTTGATGTTGTTCTGCGCAATCCGGATACGCTCCTCGAAGGTGCGTATCGTGATGTAGGTTGCCGACACCTGCCCGGTCAGGCTCACCAGCACATCGTCATACTGCGCAACAGAGGCCAGCAGGCTGGCGTCCGCCGACTCGATGCCGCGTGCGAAACGGCCCCAGAAATCGATCTCCCAACCTGCGGTGAGACCCACGTCATAGTTCCAGAAGTTGAGATCGCCGCCTGCGGTGTTGGCAACGTTCTTACTGCTCTTGACGTAGGTGACGTCACCGGTCGCCTGTTGCTGCTGCGGATAAAGCCGCCCGACCGCGACACCGAGCTGGGCCCTGGACTCGAGAATCCGTACACCGGCTGTTTGCAGCGTCAGGTTCTGCTGATAGGCGACCTCGATCAGCCGGTTGAGGGTGGCGTCGTCGAACACCGTCCACCAGCGCCCGTCGTCGGGTGGTGGTTCCGGTTTGAACTCGGGACTCTCGGCTTCGATCCACTCGGGTTGCACGTCGGTTTCAGGGGTTGCGAAATCGGGCCCCACCGTCGTGCACCCCGATATCAGAACCGTCAGCGTGAACGCGGTCACGGCCGGCTGAAAACGAGTGGTGCGGCACCGGTCCAAGCACATCCGAGCTTGCGTCCAGGTGTCCTGTCTGAGCATCGTGTTTCCCTCGCTCGGGCGCTACGAAATAGGGGTCTGGCAGGTTATCCAGATCATTTGCCAAATCATTTGCTGGATCAATTGTCACATCGGCAGGTTGTCAATCCATGCCTTGATGCGAATAACAATCCTGCCGATCCGTGAAAGGGTTCACCGGATTGCATGTAGATGTCCGTGGTCCCCGCACCATCCAGCGGAAGCGCACGGGCGAAGGCCTGGTGACTCAGTTTGGAGCGCACGGGTAGAAAGACCTTGAATCCGAATGTCGCCACCGTGGGCAACATGCCACTCATTTTGAGGTTCCCCCACCCGTGAACGCCGGTATCGTCTCCGCTTCACCCACGGCCGGGGTCGCTATTGCAGGCGTTTTCCACCGTATCCTCGGCGGTCACGTTTTTCAACAGATTCGGTGCGAAAAAACGGGAGAGCCCAGATCTGCTTGGAAGGCAGTCGCGCTCTCTCGCCTCTTTCCAGCGAACAGCGCCGGGACTGAGACAACGCCATACGTTGGAGCGCCTGACGACGAGGGCACATGCTGCGAGAAAGTCGGCAAATGCAGACCGAATATCGAAGTCGATCGCGGCGAAAGGGCGGCGCCGAGAACTATCGAATCCCGGCCCGCATAAAGCTTTGAACGAACTGGCGCTGGAACAGCAGGAATGCGATCAGCAGGGGCCCGGATGTCATCAGAGTGGCGGCATTGATCACCGACCATTCAATCCCCGCATCCACCGCCGAGAATATGCTCAAGCCGACGGTCACCGGCCGTGTCTCCACCGAGTTGGTAATGATCAGCGGCCACAGGAAGTTGTTCCAATGATGGCTCACCGATACCAGACCGTAGGCGAGATAGGTGGGTTTCGCCAGCGGGATATAGACCCGCCACAGCAATCCCAGAAACGAGATGCCCTCGACGCGCGCAGCTTCGTCCAGTTCCCTTGGGATGGACATAAAGGTCTGGCGCAAGAGGAAGATGCCAAAACCCGAGGCGAAATAGGGCAGCCCAATGGCGATGATGGTGTCTACCAGACCCAAGGCGCGGATGGTCTTGTAGTTCTCCACGATCAGGATGTCCGGCATCACCAGAAGCTGCAGCAGCACCAGGGTGAACAACAGGGATCGACCGGGGAAACGGAAGCGGGCAAAGGCGAATGCGGCCAGGGTACAGAGAGTGAACTGGCAGATGAGGATCAGGGTGACCAGCATCACCGTGTTCAGAAAATAGCGGGCAAAGGGCGCAGCGGCCCAGGCCTTGGCGAAGTTGTCCAGCGTCAGCGGCGCGGTCAGGACAAAACGGGTTTCGTAGGCCGCAGGGTGGATTGCGGTCCAGATGGCGTAGAGCAGGGGCAGCGCCCAGAGAAACGCCAACAGGCACATGGCCACGGTATTGAGAGCGGTGTCGAAATCCGGCCACCCGGCGCGCCCAGCCCTCATTGGTAGTGAATCTTTCGGTCGAACAGAAAAAACTGTCCGATGGCCAGCACCGAAAGCAGGATCAGCATGACCACGGTGAGGGTCGCGGCGTAGCCGGTCTGCCAGAACTTGAATGCCGTTTCGTAGATGTAGAACAACAACAGACTGCTGGCGTTGTTGGGCCCGCCATCGGTCATCACGAATATGTGGTCCACCAGGCGGAAGGAATTGATGACGGCGTTGACCGATACAAACAGCGTGGTGGGCATGAGCAGGGGCAGCATGACCCTGCGGAAAAAGTAGAAACGACCGGCGCCCTCCACCTCAGCGGCCTCCCGCAACACCGGGGGGATCGATTGCAGGGCGGCCAGATAGAAGATCATGAAAAAGCCCGCTTCCTTCCAGATCGCGACCACGATCATGGCGGCCAACACCGTGTCCGGGTTGCCCAGAAGGTTGATCGCCGGCAGACCGAACAGGCCGCCTCGAATCTGGTCGATCAGACCAAAACCCGGGGTATAAAAAAACATCCAGATATTGGCGACGGCGATCAGTGGCAATACGGTGGGCGCAAAAAACGCCATGCGCGCCAGAGTGCGTCCGCGCAGATGGCTGTTGACCCAAAGCGCCATCAGCAGAGCCAGGCCGATGGAGATCGGGATGGTCCCGGCCGCGAACCAGAAATTGTTGGACAGGACTTTCCAGAACACCGGGTCCTGCATCATCTCCTGGTAGTTCTCCGGGCCGATGAACTTGGCCGGTCTGCGTCCGCGCGGGGTCGAAAAAAAACTGCTGATGATGGTGTTCAGCGCAGGGTAGTGGGTGAACGCGAACAGGAACAACAGGGCTGGGCTCAGGAACAGCCAACCGTAAACCCAGGCCCGTCGATGCAGCATAGAGTGGGCTCCAATGATGCGGCGGGCCGTGATCGGCCCGCCTGCTTCCCGTGCGCCTAACCCGCGTGCCTAACCCGCAAGACTAACGATAATCCTTGAGGATGGCGTCGGCTTGTTGCTGTGCCTCGGCCAGGGCATCGGCCGGTGTCTTGGTGCCGGTGATGGCCGCTTCCAATGCGTCGTTGAACACGGTGGTCACACGCTGATTCTCATAGGTCGACAGCTCGGCGACGGCAAATTCCAGTTGATCACGCGCCACCAGTGCGGGCGGGAAATCCGCGGTGTAGGCCTTCATGGTGTCGGTTTCCCAGGTATCGGCCCGTGGCGCCACATAGCCCGTTGCAATGGTCCACTTGGCCGACTGCTCCGGTGCTGTGATCCACTTGACGAAATCGAATGCGGCCTGTTGCTGCTCCGGGGTGGACTCCTTGAATATGTAGAAATTCCCGCCGCCGGTGGGGGCGCCTCGACGCTTGTGTGCCGGCAGCATGGCCACACCGAAGTCGAAGGGCGCGTTCTCACGCACGTTGGTCAGGTTGCCGGTGGTGGTCCACATCATGGCGGTCTGGCCTTCGAAAAAGGCTTTGGGCGTGGCGCCCCACTCGATGATGCCCGGCGCCATGACACCGTATTTGCCGCTCAGATCCACCAGATATTGCAGTGCCTCCACAACCCGCGGATCGTCGAACGACGTCTGGTTGCCATCGGAGTTGGCCAGAATGACATCGTTCTGGGTGGTCAGGCCCTGGAACAGCCAGTAGGGGAAGCCGGAGGAGGGGATGCGTACGCCCCATCGGCTGACGTTGCCGTTGGCGTCTTTCTTCACCAGCTTGGTGCCGAACTCGACCATTTCTTCCCAGGTCGCGGGGGGCGTGTCCGGGTCCAGCCCCACCTCTTTGAACGCGTCCTTGTTCCAATACAGCACGGGGGTTGAGCGCTGGAAGGGAATGCCGTAGGTCTTGCCGCCAGTCTGGCTGTTTTCCATGAAGGCGGGGTAGAAGGAACTCATCCAGGCCTTGTCTTCGTCGGTTTGCACCAGCCCGTCGAAGGGCATGATCACGTCCTCGTCGATCAGGGTGAACATGTCCACCGACAGGATCACCGAGAGTTGCGGCGGCTTGCCGCCCCGCGCGGCTGTCAATGCCTTGGTTACCGTTTCCTGGTAAGAGCCGGCATAGACGGCCTTGATGTTCGCCCCAGGATTGTTGCTTACATACTCATCGGTCAGGGCCTGTATGGTGTCTGCGGCTTTGCCACCGACGGCCACCGGGAAATAGAACTCCAGATCCACCGCCGCTGCCGTGGCAATGTGACCCAGCATCACGGCCGATGCGATCAGTGCTTTGTCAAAACGCTTTATCACGCCCATTACATGCCTCCTCATCCTCAGAAAATGAATCGCCCAACGAGTTTTCGTTATACGCAGTGCCGGCGACAGCGTGCAGTCACTCGAACAGCGAACGGGTCCGGGTAGGCTGTTTGGCCAGCCGGGCGCCGGTGTCCGACGCGAAGTAGTGCATGTCGTCAGCCTTCCAGGTCAATGTAGCAGACTCACCGGATGACAGCGGCGAACTGCTGCTGACACGGGCCAGCACACTGGAGTCACCGACCCGGCAGTCCACCAGGGTATCGGAGCCCAGGTACTCGACACTGCGCACCTGCGTGCGCACCCCGGCGCCGTCGGTCAGGCGGATATGCTCCGGGCGTATTCCGACGGTGAGCGCGCCTTGCGCCGCGTCGTTCTCCAGCCCGTCGGTTTGTGCGCTGTCAAAGCCCGTCAGGTGTTGCCACAGATCCGCGCCTGGCAGCAGATTCATCGGCGGTGTGCCGATAAAGCTGGCCACAAACGTGGTTGCCGGCTGCTCGTAGATTTCTCTTGGCGGGCCTGCCTGCTCCACTTGCCCCTCGCGCATCAGCACGACCTGGTCGGCCATGGTGATGGCCTCGGCCTGGTCATGGGTCACATAGGCCATGGAAAATCCGATATTTTGCTGTAATTCGCGAATCTCCGCGCGCATGGTGTTGCGCAGCTTCGCATCCAGATTCGACAGCGGCTCGTCCATCAGGCAAATGGATTTCTCGGCGATGATGGCGCGCCCCAGTGCCACGCGCTGTTGTTGGCCGCCGGACAGCTGGGAGGGTTTTCGCGCCAGATAGTCGGTCAGTCCAAGCATGTGTGCGGTCTTGGCCAGCCGCGACCGCTGTTGCTCTTTGGGTGTGCGTCGGACCTTGAGTCCGAACAGGATGTTTTCGGCCACACTCAGGTGTGGAAACAGGGCATAGGATTGAAACACCATCGCGATGTCTCGCTGCGCGGGCGGTTTGGACGTGACGTCCTGGTCTCCGATCAGCACCTGCCCCTGGTCGGCGAACTCAAGCCCGGCAATGATGCGCAGGGTGGTGGACTTGCCGCAGCCGGAGGGCCCGAGAAAGACAGTGAACGTGCCCGGCGGCACGTCGATGTTGATGTCGCGCACCGCGTGCAGGCCATCCCATGCCTTGGACACGTCCCTCAACGCGATTGATTGACCGTGGATTTCAGGTGCGTTCACGGTCCTGATCCTGCCGCAACAACGCAGACGGTTGGGTTGCTGGATGGTTGTGGATCGGCTTCCAGGTTCACGGTCAGAGTCAGGGGCATGGGACGTCCGATATCGGTCTGCGGTATGAGGTGGTGTAGAGATCGTAGCTGCATTTGTCTGCGCCTGCCCCGGAATCGCGGCGGGTCAGGCACCGGTCTGATTGGCCGCCAGGGCTTCAAAACATATGTACAATCGGCCAACGGTGCAACCGTTCGGATCGATTCGGGCATCCATCGATCCGCCTGTATTCGGCTGAAGGAGTTGGCATGCGAACATTGGTTTTGACTGGCATCTGCGCCGCTGCAGTCTACGCGATGGGGGGCTGCGCATCGACTTCGGATCCCGCACCCATCATGACAGCGTGCGAGGAACCGAGACCAGAAATCTGCACTCAGGACTATGTGCCGGTGTGCGGGCAGTTGGATGACCTGAGGCAAGTAACGTATTCCAACGCCTGCTCGGCATGCAGTGTGGCCGTGGTCGAGGGTTACGTGGAAGGGGCATGTAACTAAAGCCTGGTCCTCAGATCATCATGCAGGTCGACGCCAAGCCAATGGGTTGGAAAGCCCATTGGCCCGAGTACACCACCGAGATCGTCATCGCCCTGGTGTCGCTTGGGCTGTTTGCGTTCGTCAAGCTTGCGGGCGGGGTCAGCGCGGGCCGCACCCGCGGCTTCGACGCCCACCTGCTGCTGATGTTTCGCAATCCCGAGGATCTGTCCGATCCCCTGGGACCACCCTGGATGGAGGTGTTTGTTCGTGATCTGACGGCCCTGGGTGGGTTTGGAACCCTGACCTTGCTGACCGTCGCCGCCTGTGGCTATCTGTGGTTGCGGCGAAAACCCGGTCTGGCTCTGTCCCTGGCCTTGTCCGTGGGTGGCGGGCTGATCCTGAACACCGTGCTCAAGGGATTCATCGGGCGCCCGAGACCGGATATCGTGCCCCACGGGACCTCCGCCGCCCTGGCCAGCTTTCCCAGCGGCCATGCCATGATGGCTGCGGTGGTGTATCTCACCCTGGGGGCCATGCTTGCTTACTTCAGCGAACGCATCCGGTTCAAAGTCTACTTTCTATTCTGGTCGGTGCTGCTGACCGTCCTGGTGGGCATCAGCAGACTCTATCTGGGTGTGCACTGGCCCACCGACATCATCGCCGGTTGGATCGCCGGTGCTGCATGGGCCCTGGTCTGTCTGTTGGTTACCAGCAAGGTTCTGGGCGATGGCGCCCGCATCGGGGTTGAGGATACGATTTAACCCGATGGTTACGAGCGCGCTGCAACGTGGGCCCGGATCATATCCTTGTACAAACCCCGTAACCGCTGAGTGACCGGTCCCACCCCGACCGGGTCCCCGATCGGTTTGCCATCGATCTCGGCCACCGGTGTCTGTGCGCCAAAGGTACCGGTCAGAAATGCTTCGTCGGCCCCGTACGCGCTCACCAGCGAGTAGTTCCGCTCGAACACCGGAATGCCATTTTCCCGGCACAGGTCGATCACCTTCTGCCGGGTCACGCCGTTCATGCAGTAGTCTCCGGTGGAGGTCCAGACTTCACCTTTTCGGACAATAAAGAAATTGCATGCATTGGTGGTGTTGACGAAGCCGTGGGGATCCAGCATCAACGCCTCGTCGGCGCCGGCCTGCTCGGCCTGCAGACAGGCCAGGATGCAGTTGAGTTTGGAATGGGAGTTGTACTTGGCATCCTGGGACATGGGCAGACCCCGAACCTGGGGTACCGTCGCCAGGCGGATGCCCCGGGACTGAAGGCGGTCTGCCGGTTTCGAATGTTCCATGATGATCACCACGGTGGGGCCGGAACGGGACAGGCTGGGGTGCTGGAACGGCTTGACCTTGACGCCCCGGGTCACCATCAGGCGGCAATGGACGTCGGTATGCATCTCGTTGACCCGGGCGGTGCGAGCCAGGGCATCGCGGATGTCGTCCCGGTCCATTTCGATGTCGATGGACACCGCCTTGCAGGTTTCAAACAGCCGGTCCATATGCTCGTCGAAAAAAGCCCAGACGCCGTCGTACAGACGCATGCCTTCCCAAATGCCGTCGCCGAGCATGAATCCGGAATCGTAGACCGACACCGTGGCGAGGGATCTGGGTATCAGGTCACCATTCACATAAATCTTGATATCCTGATTGCGAGCGTCCTCTTCCGCGTCATGGGTGGTCTGGCCGTCGGTGGATGTGTTCATGGGCGTCTCAGTCAAGTTGGGGTTCGGGCAGGCGGAAGGAACCGTGTCCGCGCAGAAAGTTTTTGGTGCCTACCTGTTTCGGGTAGGTCAGAACCTCGGCGGGTGTTCCCTGTTCCAGGATGCGCCCTTCCGACAGAAATAGAACCCGGTCTGCGACGGTGTAGGCAAAGCCCAGTTCGTGGGTGACGATGAGCATGGTCATGCCCTCGTCAGCCAGTTCCTTCATCGTGCCGAGGACCTCTCCGACCAGTTCGGGATCCAGCGCCGAGGTGGCTTCGTCGAACAGCATGACCTCCGGTTCCATGGCCAGCGCCCGCGCAATGGCGATGCGCTGTTGCTGTCCACCTGAGAGTTCGGAGGGATGCGCGTCGGCCTTCCAGCCCAACCCTACCTTGTCCAGGTAGGTGTCGGCCCGGCGTGCGCACTCAGCCGGATCCAGTTTCAACACCGTACGTGGACCTTCCATGACATTTTCGCGGGCCGTCATATGGGGGAACAGGTTGAAGTGCTGGAACACCATTCCTACGCGGGCCCGTAGACGCGTCAATTCCTTCTCCGAGTAGGTCTGTTTGCCACCCACCGCGCGTCCCACGGCTTGGCCGTTCATGACGATGCGCCCGGAACTGGGGATTTCCATGAAGTTGACGCAGCGCAGCAGTGTCGATTTCCCCGAGCCCGATGCACCCAGGATGACGATGGTCTCGCCCCGGTTGACGGCCAGATCGATCCCTTTCAGTACCGCCAGGTCGGCAAATGATTTGTGCAGGTCCTCGATGCGAAGTACTTCTTCCATCAACGTGCCTTGTGTTTGAGTTCGAACCGCTGGACCAAAAGTGCCAGCGGGAAAACGATGGCAAAAAACATCAGGGCCACCGAGGTGTACATCTCGATGGGATTGAACTCGATGGTGGAAATGATCTTCGCCTGGTACATCAACTCCGGATAGGCGATCACCGACGCCAGCGAGGTCATTTTCAGTAACTCGACCGCCCGGTTCATGAATGCCGGCAGCATGCGCCGCACGGCTTGGGGCAGAATCACGCGTCGAAGCTGCTCCCCATAGCTCATGCCCAGGGCTTTGCCCGCTTCCCACTGCCCGCGCTCTATGGATCGAATGCCGGCCCGATAAATTTCTGAGGAGAACGCCGTGGTATTGAGCGTCAGCCCCAGGGTGGCGGCGGAGAAGGCGTCGATATCGAACGGTGAGATGATCGGGAAGGCAAAGAAAAACCACATGATCTGAACCAGCACCGGCGTGTTGCGAAACACTTCCACGAATACGGTGGACGGCCAGTAGAGCAGGGGGTTCTTCGAGTACCGGGCGGCACCGACCAGCATGCCGAAGAACAACCCCAGCCCCAGGCAGACGGCCGCCAGAACCAGGGTGTTTCGCAGCCCGATGAGCAACAACTGCTTGTTGTTCAGGAGTGCGGAAAAATCCCAGACGTGTTCCATGTCAGTGCCGGGCCGACTCATCGGGGCGGGTCAGGCGCGCCTCAAGCAGTTGCACGGCCACCGAGCAGGCGAAGATGACCACGAAGTACATGACGGCCGCGACGGTGAACACCTCCAGCGTGCGATAGGTGGACTGGGCGATGCTATTGGCCTCGTACAACAGATCGGCGTAGGAAATGGTGCCCACCAGGGTGGTGGTTTTCATCAGTTCGATGGCGCGTTCCAGAAACGCTGGAATCATGCGTTTCACTGCCTGGGGCAGGATGATGCGTTGCAGGGTTTCGTTGCGGGACATCCCCAGCGCTTTTGCCGCATCCCACTGACCGTGATCGATGGACAGGATGCCGCCCCGGAACACCTCTGCGAAAAAGGCCGATGACTGCAGCGAGAAGGTCAGCACGGAAGCCTTGAACGGGTCCATTTCCACGCCGACCAGAATCGGCAGGGCGAAAAAAAACCAGAATAACTGAGCGATGGGTGGGGTTGAGCGCAGGAACTCGATAACCAGGCCCACCGGTATCCGCACCAACCAGTTGCCATAGAGTCGCAGCAGGGCCAGTGTCAGTCCCAGAGGCACCCCGAACAGCAGCGCAAGACCGGTGATCTTGAGGGTGTTGAGCAGCCCCAGAAGCAACAGGTCGAAGTCCCGAAGGACAACGGTAAAATCCCACTCGTAGCCCATGGACCGTAATCGCGTCGGTGGCGATTACGGAGGCGCCGAAGCGCCTCCCTGGCGGTCTACCAGTCCTCCCGGCGGATGGCAGGCACGGTGGCCGGATCCACGTCGAAGCTGGTGAGAAATTCCTCGTACCAGCCCTGGGTCTGACCGGTCTGGTAGTAATAGGAAATGGCCGTATTCACCCAGTCCCTGAAGGTCTTGTCGGACTCTCGGCGCACCCCGGCGGAGGAGGCGGACTGTCGAACCGGCGAGGGCAGCACGATCTGACCCCGGCCGATCTTTTTGCGCATGGCGATCAGCGGCGGGTGAAACAAGGACACCGCGTTTACGCGCTTGGACTGAAATGCCGCGACCGATTCACCGTTCGATGGAAAGCGCAGGATTTCCGCGTTGGGCAGCCGGGCCGATATATAGGTGTCCATGGTGGTGCCTTGGGTCACCGCGATCTTGATGCCGTCCTTGTTGAGATCCTCCCAGGTGGAAATCTGCAGATCGTCATCGGCCAGGACGGCCAATGCATAGTAGAGCAGGGGCTGGGAGGGAAAATCGATCGCCATGGCCCGGGCCGGTGTTGCATCCAGCACGAACATGACGTCGATCTTATTCGCCTGTAGCGCTGCGACGGCCGTACCCCAGGTCACTTCCACCGGGTCGAATTCCACCCCGAGCTCGGCGGCCATCGCCTGTCCGATGGATGCGCCGAGACCGGTCCATTCGTTGGTCGCGGGATTCTTATAGAACCAGGGCGGCGCCTGGGTTACGCCGATTCGCAAAGTACCCCGTTCCTTGATCGCCTCCCAGGTGGAGCTGTCGGCCGCCGCCGAGCCTGCCACCAGTGTCAGGCTCGCAGCAATCAGGAGTGCGGCGGCAAGAACAACGCGTTTGAATGTGCCAAGCATGATTCATCTCCACTGTAGGGCGGGTTGTGGACGGTTTGTCATTGGGTGAGATTGGCGGGGCTTTGTCAAATGAAGCGCCCGGCTCTGCCGCCTGATAAGGAACGCGTCATGCCGTCTCGGCCACCTGGTCGCACTCGTTGTGGATTTCAGGTCCAGTCAATTGCTTCCGGTCTGTAAAGCCGCGCTCCGAATCGGCGGCAGGCGGATGGACAACAGGGTCGCCGCCAGCAGCATGCCGCTGGACCACCAGAGGCAGCCCGTGAGGCCCTGGGTTTGATAGGCCCAACCGGAGAGCAGCGTACCCGCAAGTCGCCCCCCCGCGTTGGCCATATAGTAGAAGCCCACGTTCATGGCCACACGCTCGTTATCGGAATAGGCCAGGATCAGATAAGAGTGAACCGCGGAATTCAGCGCAAAAACGCCGCCGAATACAATCAGGCCCGATATCAGCACCGCTCCGGGTGGCCAGCCCAGGCCCAGCCCGAGGGCGATACCGGCCGGGATCAGCGCCAGGACCAACGTTCCTGTGCGCGCGGTGGCGCCATTCGGACCGCGTCCACGATGTTCGCGGCTCAGCAAGCGGGGCGCTGCCGCCTGAACGGCGCCATAGCCGATCACCCATAAGGCCAGAAAGGCGCCGACCTGGGTGAACGACCAACCCAGCACCGAGTACAGAAACACCGGCAACCCCACCACGAACCAGACGTCCCGGGAGCCGAACAGAAAAAAGCGCGCCGCCGACAGCCAGTTGATCGCTGGCACCTGTGAGAAGACCTGCGAAAATTTGGGTTTGGATTTCATTTTGCCCAGGCCGCTGGGCAGCAGAATCGCGGTAGCGATCAGCACCATCAACAGCATCAGCGCCAGGGCCAGCACCGCGCCGCGAAATCCGATCCACTCCAGTAAGGCCGCGCCGACGAAGAAACCCGCCCCCTTGAGCGCGTTCTTGGAACCGGTCAGGACCGCCACCCAGCGGAACAGCTTCGACTCGCCACCGCCCCCCACCAGGGTCTTGACGCTGGCCTTGGCGGACATCTTGTTCAAGTCCTTGGCGATGCCCGACAGCGCCTGGGCCGCCATTACATAGGGCACGGACAACCAGGCGTCCGGCACGGCGAGCATGGTCAGGGCCAGCACCTGCAGGCCCATGCCGATGTGCATGGTGAGGTTCAGCCCGATCCGGGCGCCCAGCCAGCCGCCCACCAGATTGGTGACGATGCCGAACAACTCGTAGAACAGAAACAGCATGGCCACCTGCAGCGGCGAATAGCCCAGCAGATGAAAGTACAGCACCACCAGCATGCGGATGGCGCCGTCCGTAACGGTGAACGCCCAATACCCAAACGTGACGGTCAGATAGTTGCGCATTCAGAAACCGGACAGCGCCACTTTCACGGCGATGTCCATCATCCGGTTTACATAGCCCCATTCGTTGTCATACCAGGCGTAGATCTTCACCTGGGTCTGATCGACCACCATGGTGGAGAGCGCATCGACGATGGCCGAACGGGGATCGTTCACATAGTCCACCGACACCAGGGGGCGTGTCTCGTAACCCAGAATGTCCGTGAGTTCCCCCTTGGCCGCCGCTGCGAAGTGGCCGTTGACCTCCTCAACCGTGACCGGCCGGGCCGCTTCGAACACGAAATCCGTCAATGAGGCGTTGAGCAGCGGAACGCGGACCGCGTGTCCGTTCAATTTGCCTTTCAGTTCCGGGAAGATCTTGCTGATGGCGCGGGCCGAGCCCGTGGTGGTGGGGATCAACGACTGGCCGCATGCCCGGGCCCGGCGCAGGTCCTTATGGCCCCGGTCGACGATGGTCTGGGTGTTGGTGATGTCGTGGATGCTGGTCATGCTGCCGTGCAGGATGCCGATGCTTTGGTGCATGACCTGGACCACCGGCGCCAGGCAGTTGGTGGTGCACGAGGCCGCTGTCAGCAAATGGTGCTGTGCCGGATCGTACAGGCCGTCGTTGACCCCGTAGACGATGTTCAGCGCCCCTTCGGTGGGCGCGGCCACGATGACCTTCTTTACACCCTGGTCGAAATAGGTCTGTAGCGCTTCGGGTTGCTTGTGGTGGGTGCCGGTGGCCTCGATGACCAGATCGCATCCCGACCAGTCGGTGTCCCCCAGGCCGGCGTTGCGGGTGTAGTCCAGGGACTGGCCGTCCACCACCATCGCATCGCCGTCGGCGCCGCAGTCTGGTGTCCAGATGCCGTGCACCGAGTCGAACTTCAACAAGTGGGCCGATCCGGCCGCGTCCGTGGCGATCTCGTTTACCTGCACGAAACTCAGTTCCGGTCGATGCCAGCCGACTCGCAGACCGAGTCGTCCCATGCGGCCAAAGCCGTTGATGCCGATGTGTATTGCCATTATGTCCTACCAGTAGCTCACGGCGTGCCGGAAGATGTGCTCGATGTCCTCGAATTTGGTTTCCCGCGGCGCGTTGCCGATGGCGCGCCGCTGGCGATGGGCTGAATCGGCCAGCCGGGTCGCGTCCCCCACCCCGAATCCGACGTCACCGATGCCGTTGGGCATGTCGGTGG
This sequence comes from uncultured Gammaproteobacteria bacterium, assembly GCA_963783675.1. Classification (GTDB taxonomy): domain Bacteria; phylum Pseudomonadota; class Gammaproteobacteria; order Competibacterales; family JAHEDQ01; genus JAHEDQ01. The sequence goes on along the minus strand of CAWAOU010000023.1, from coordinate 41,313 downwards.
CGGCCATCAGTTCGATCATGCGCCCGGCCAGGATCTCGCCGGCGTCGTCCTCCGATGCGTCCCGGGTGTCGGCGCCAAGGTATCGCGCCGCGTCCAGGTGCCGGGCCGGTGCGGCGCTGGCGGTAAAACGGAATACCGACGGCGCGTTGACAATCACGCTGATGCCGTGGGGCACGAACGGCGCCGCGACCGGGTAATCGTCGGTGGCCCGGTCCTTCACCAGGTGGGTGATCGCATAGGACAGCGCATGGGGCAGATGGGTGCCGGAATTGCCAAAAGCCATCCCCGCCAGGGACGCCGCCCACATGAGCTTATCCCGCGCCTCGTGGTCTTCGGCATCGGTCACGCCCCGCACCAGATACTGCCCCACGATCCTGAGCGCCTCCCGGGCATGGATGTCGCTCCACGGATTGGCGCCCTGGATCATGGGTCGCGCCATCGGGTCCGCCACCTCGGGCCACTGGGTGTAGGCGCGCGCCGTATAGCATTCCAGGGCGTGGCTCATCAGGTCGAAGCTGCTGGAGGTGAGAATGCGCCGGGGCAGGGTGTCGATGCAGGCCGGATCGATCAGCGCCTCATCGGGTATCAGATGGCGGCTGCCGATGACGAATTTGCAGTCCAGCTGGTTGATGCGCAGCACCGACAAACCGGTGGTTTCCGAGCCGGTGCCGGCGGTGGTGGGGCAGGCGATATGGGGCAGCACCGGGCCAGGGACGGGAACGGCCAGGCCGCCGCCGACGGGCGGGCCGAAATAGTCCAGGAAATCCGCCGGATACAGGGCGTAGAGCATGGCCGCCTTGGCGGTGTCCATGACCGACCCGCCCCCCACGGACACCACCCCGTCAAAGCCGCCTTCACGGAGAAACCTGCTGGCTTCGTCAACGCAGTGCTGGTCCGGCTCAATGCGGATGGCGTCGAAGATCGCGTGGTCCAGCCCCGAGCGCCTGAGCGCCTGGGTCGCTATGGCCATCTGCAGGCCGTCCCGCAGAAACGGGTCGGTGAACAGGGCCACGCGCTTCAGGCCCAGGCCGGCCGCCCGCTCACCCAGTTCCGACAGGCAGCCCCGACCGAAAGTGACACGGGGCATTTCCACCGTGAAACTGCTGGCCCCGCCCTCGGTGGGCGCGAAATGATGGCAACAACCCATGACGATCTCCTCATGCTGACGATACAGAGTATGTGGGCTGGGTCGGTTTCAGGACAATGCCAACCCGCACCCGGCTGTTCCCTGCGTCACCCGAGTAACAGAATCAGAATGCCCAGGGTCACCAGCCCGATGCCCACCAGTTCGGCCCGCAGTATGCGTTCGTGAAAGAAGATCACCGATGCGGCCAGGGTGAAAACGAGCTCGACTTGTCCCAGGGCCCTGACCAGGGCTGCGTTCTGAAGTGTCATGGCGCTGAACCAGCCCGCCGAGGCCAGTGCGCCGCTCACACCCACCCACATGGCCGGCCGCCAGGCGCGCATGCATGCGCGCAGCTCGCTCGGCATGCGCCAAGCCATATACAGCGCCATGACCACGGTCTGGAAGGCCAGCACACAGAGCAGGGTGAGCGCCGCCTGCATGATGAATCCTTCGCCGCCCAGCGACAGTGAGGCGCCCCTGTAGGACACAGCAGCCACGCCGAACGCCGCGCCAGAGCCAAGTCCCACCAGTGCGGGTTTACCGCCCCATGTATTGATCTGTGCCAGCCCAGCAGCCGGTTTGCGCGCGGTGGAAAGCGTGAGGACGCCGGCCAGGCTGACGGCAATGCCCAGTGCTGCTGCCCGGGACACGGACTCACCGAGAAAGATAATCGCGAAGATCGCGGCTTGGACGGTTTCGGTTTTCGAGTAGGTCGTGCCGACGGCGAAGCTGCGCTTATCGAACAGCGAGACCAGCAGGCCCGTGGCCGCAATCTGTGCCAGGCCCCCGAGGACGACGTAGAGCGTAAACGTGATGTTCGGCATCGGCACGGCGAGGTCCGTCGCCAGAATCAGGCCGATGTAGTAGGCAACCGCCACTGGCAGTGCATAGACGAAGCGAACAAAGGTTGCCCCGGTGGTGCCCAGCCGGCCCTTGAGGGACTTTTGCAGCGCGGACCGCACGTTTTGCAGAAACGCGGCCGCGATGGTGAGGGGGATCCAGAGCATGGAGTGGGCAGCAACCGATTCTGTGGGACAAGCCCCTGACTGAAAGCATGCCGATGCTACGCGAACCGTCGCCCCACACCTACCCTTGCTCGACCTCCTCCTCAAAAATCAGTCGGGCGGCAGCGAACAGGCTGGCCTCTTGTCCGGCGCTGGCGCCGAGTTGCACACCTATGGGCATACGGCCGATTCGTCCACAGGGGGTGGCCAACGCGGGCAGGCCGGTGAGAGTCCACAGTCCCTGCAGGATCGGTCCGCCGGTGCCGTCGGTGAACGGCGGGGCAATGTCGTCCACCGCCGCGTTCAGGGCGACGGTCCCGGGTGGCAGCAGGGCCGCAAGGCGCTGAGCCAGGTTGCCCGCAGCGGTCAGGGCACGTTCGTGCTCGGTATCGCTGATGGTTCGTCCTCGCTCCACCAGTCCCCGTACCCGTGAACTCATTTCGCCGGCATGTTGCTCGTAGTCGTCCCCATGGTGGGTCGCAAAGCCCCGGCACAGCAGCACGTCGATGATCCACTTGATGGCGTCGAAATCGCGGTCCAGTTCGACCCTCGAAACCGCCACGCCGGCGTCTTTTAATCTGTCCAGCGCACGCTGTTCGGCTTTCTGGCTGGCGGGCTGAACGCGGGATCGGAGTGGTCCGATGAGGTGAACGACGTGGCTCAGCATGGCGGGCGGGGCCGGGGCGGTGGCGCGGGCCTGAACATCCGTGAACAACACCGCGCAGGCGAGTTCGATATCCTCCACCGACCGTGCCAGAACCCCCACATGATCCAGTTCCACCGCCAGGGGCATGACGCCACCGGTGTCGATGGCGCCAAGGCCTGGCTTGATGCCAAACACCCCGCAGTAGGTCGCTGGGCGCACGATGGAACCGATGCTTTGGGAACCCAGCGCCAGCGGCGCCATGCAATCGGCCACGGCGGCGGCCGAGCCGCTGGACGACCCGCCTGGCGTTCGCACCAGATCGTGGGGATTCCGGGTTGGTCCGGCGGCGGCGATGGCGTATTCGGTGGACACTGTGGTCCCCAGGATCACCGCGCCCGCCGCCTCCAGCCGTGCCACCGAAAGCGCGTGTTGATCGGGTACGCGATCTGCGTGTATCGGCGTGCCCCATCCGCAGCGATAGCCCGAGACGTCAAATATCTCCTTCACCGCTACCGGAAGACCGTGCAACGGTGTGTCGTCGCCGGGGCCATGTTGGTCCAGCGACCTGGCTCGCGCCAGGGCCCGCTCGGGCTGTAAATCCACAAAGGCCCGAACCTGCGGCTCGCGCTCGGCGATGCGCGCAAGACAGGCCGCGGTCAGTGCTTCGCTGGTGATCTTGCCGGTGCGTATGGCCTCGACCGCCTGGCGGGCCCCCAAGGTGTGAAGATCAGCCACTGGAAACCCGCCCTTCATCGGCAAAGGTGCGCGCCAGTTCTTCGTCGAGTTCGGCATAAATGCGGCCTTCCAGATCGCGAAATGCATCGGATGCCGTATCCCTGGGATGTGCCAGATCGACCGCGATCGTGCTTTTCAGCTCACCGGGCCGGGCGGTCATCACCGCGATCCGGTCGGCCAACACCACCGCTTCCGGCACCGAGTGGGTGATGAACACCACCGTGCGCCGGTGTTCGCGCCAGATGCGCAGCAACTCGCGCTGAAGAAAGCGGCGGGTCAGAGCGTCCAGGGCGCCGAAAGGTTCGTCCATCAGGATGACAGAGGGTTCGGTGGCGAAGGCCCGGGCGATGGCCACCCGCTGTTTCATGCCGCCGGACAGCTCGGCAACATGCTTGTCGGCAAAATCCCCAAGCCCCACCGTCAGCAGGTAATCCATGGCCAGTTCGCGGCGCTCCTGCCGGGGCACGCCCTTGTTCTCGAGGCCGAACTCCACATTGCCCAGTACCGTCAGCCAGGGGAACAAGGCATAGCTCTGGAACACCATGCCGCGGTCGATGTCCGGACCGGTCACCGTCTCGTCCCCGACCCGGATGGTGCCGGCGGTGGGTTCACCCAGGCCTGCCAGCATATAAAGCAGCGTGCTCTTGCCACAGCCCGATGGACCTACGATCACCAGGAACTCGCCGGCGGCAATCTCGAAGCTGAACGGCTTCAATGCTTCCACCGGTGCCCCGGATCGACTCTGGTACGTCTTGCTGACCCGGTCGATGGTGATGGGCTTGCCGGCGCGGAGAGAGGTTTTGGATTCGCTCATGTGGACCAGGCCAGACGGCGGTTGAGAAATCGGAAGAAGGCGTCAAAGCATACGCCCAGGATGCCGATCACCACCATGCCCACCAGCACCAGATCGGCTCGCAGGATCTCCATGCCGTTGGCGATCAGGTAGCCGAGACCGGAGCGTGCGGCCACCAGTTCGGCGGCGATGATGGCCGCCCAGCCGGTGCCGAATGCGATGCGCAATCCGACTACGATGCTGGGCAGCGACGCGGGCAGTATGACTTTTCGAAACAGGGTCAGGCGATCGCCGCATCCCAGCACCTGACCGGCATGCACCAGCACCGGGTCGATCCCTTTGACCCCGGCCACAGTGGCCAGCAGCATCGGGAAAAAAGTGCCGATGAAGACGATGAACACCTTGCCCGCCTCACCGATACCGAACCAGAGAATGGCCAGCGGTATCCAGGCCAGTGGCGAGATTGGACGAAACAGCTCGACCAGGGGATCGACCAGCCGCTCCAGCCGCACGGATCGGCCCATGGCCAGACCGAGGGGGATGGCGATGGCCGCGGACAGCAGCCACGCCGACACGACCCGTGCCAGACTGATCCCGGTGTGACGGAAGATCTCCCCGCTGACAAGGAGCTCTGCAAACGCCTTGGCGACGTTCCACGGGGGCGGCAGGATCGAGGGGTGGGCTTCGGTTGCCACCACCACGATCTGCCAGACCAGAACGATAAAAAAGCCGGCGTACAGGAATGGCAGGGTCCTTCCCGCCAAGGTGGTTTCCTGGGTCATGACGACCGGGCCCGCCCTACTTCAACGCGGCCTCGGCGAATCGGGTATCAACCTTGGGATTGTCCTCGGGCTTGAGGATGCCGGCGTCCTTGAGGAACTTGGTATAGGCCTCCACCGTTTCGGCCGTGGGCACGATGTTGTTGCTGTAGACCGAGATGCCTTCCGCCATCGAGAAATTGATCACCTCGATGGGAAATCCGATCTCCTCGCTCCAGAGTTTGGCCGCGCCCTCGGGATCTTCCAGGATGAAGGCGATCGCCTGGACATTCGCGGTGACCAGGTCCTGCACCAGTTCGGGACGGGCTTCTATGAAGTCCTCGCGCGCGTACTCGCCGTTACCGATATAATGACCTTCCTTGATCGGCAGAATGGCCTCCGCCTTGATCAGCACGCGGGAATGGCCGGCGGCAAGGGCGTTGGAGACGTGAGGGTCCCAGGTGATGCCCGCGTCCACGGATCCCTGTTGCAACAGAGTGGGCACATCGGATCCCTTGGTTTTGAACAGTTCTATGTCGGACTCCTCCAGACCGGCGTCGGCCAGTGCCTTGAGCAGCAGCGGATACTGTTGCGACCCTTCGCCCGGAAACGCGACCCGCTTGCCTTTGAGGTCTTTCACCGACTGCACCGGCGAATCGGTCGGCACCAGGATAGCCGTCTGCTCCAGTATGGAAATAGCCACCAGCTTGGCCGGCAGGCGCGCGGCCGCCACTATGGCCGGTCCCATGCCGGCGGATGCCATCTGCAGCTCCCCGGCGGCCATGGCTTGATTCTCCGGCGCGCCGTAGGAAAACACGCGGAACTCGATCTTGACGTTGTGTTTTTTCTCGATGGGCTCCAACAGACCGAGGGCCCGCGCGATGTAAATGGGTTGGGTGGCGGGCTGTACGCCGTAGTTGACGACGTCCTGGGCAATGGCGGCGGTGGTCAGCAATGACCAGGACAAAGCCACGGCGATCGCGGTGTAGAGAGGTCGAAACATGATCAGCGTCTCCGGGATGAACAGCGGAATGTCCGCATGACTTGGGTGGGAACAATGGGCGGGTCTGATGATTGGTTCAGACACTTGCCGGCATTCGGCGCCGGGTCGGCCAGCGCAGAAACCGTGCCGTGGTTGAAAACTCAAACCCTAAGAGTAGCTTATCCCGTGAGTCCTGCTGTGCCGAGGAAGGCATGATCGCCGGGAAGCACCACGGCGGGGCGCGGCACCGATGCACGGGCACCGGCGTGGGGCGCTTTCCGGGCATCGCCGGTCGCCTGGATGCCTGCCAGTCGGTGCTCTGGATGTCCCGCTGAATTGAAGGTGAAGGAGCCTCTGATTTATTCTGGGCGAAGCAGATTGGAGGGTGAAATGTACAGATTCAAGGCGCAGATCGCGGGTAATAGTTGTTCTATTGCCAAGATCTGCAACGATGAAGCTGTGTATTTCAGTCCCAAGACGCACGTTCACGAATAGATCAGAGGCTCCTTAGAGATTTGCCCATGTTCAGACTATCCCTCGCGGCCGGAATGCTCGGCCTATGCAGCTTGGTTTGGAACCTGACCGTCTCCGCCACGGCCGATGGCCCCGATTTCTACGCCGTCACCGGCGTGGCGGCGGACGATGTGCTCAATATGCGGTCGGAGCCCTCGGCCGATGCGGCCAAAGTGGGCGCCATTCCCCATGATGCCCGGGGCCTGAAGAACCTGGGCTGTCAGGGGCTTCCCAGCTATGGCGAGTGGCAGAGCATGTCCGAGTCGGAGCGGGCCGAAAGCCGCAGACGATACTGGTGCCGCGTGTCATTCCAGGGCTTGGAAGGCTGGGTGGCCGGACGTTTCCTGATGGAAGACTCGGCTCCGCCGGCGGATTGAGCTGCAACCATCCTGTCCTCATCATCGGGCGCGGTTGGCCCGCTCACCGATCAGTTTGATGGGACCTCGGCAAGGTCGGCCCGAATCAATTCCGCCACCGGACTGCGGATCCGTTCGGGCAGGGTCCGCCAATCCAACTCATCTGTGAACCCGGGACCCTCCCGTGCGGCGATGCGAATATCGTCGCCGTTGAACTCGAGCACGGTAAAGCTGCGCACCGATTTGGCCGGCGAACCGATCAACCGCCGCGGGCCTGCGCCAAGACAGGCCTGGCTGACAAAGGTGACGCCGTCCTTGACCCCGGGATAGAACGCATGGTGGTGCCCACTGAGAAACAGGTCCACCTTGTGTTCCTGCAAAAGAAGCTGCAACTCAGGGTCGCCCATGAACTCCCTTTCGCGGCCCTGGGCAAAGGGCCAGAGCGGCACATGGCTGAACACCACTCGGGCCCTGTATTCGGGGCCGTGGCGCACCAGGATTTGTCGGAGCCATTCCAACTGATCAGTGGGTAGCGCGCCGACCGTCGTCGCATCCAGGGATACGAACAAAACCCCGTCCGCTTCGAAGGCATAGTGGAACGGGTAGGCCGCGTCGTCCAGAAATTGGACCTTGGGGCGGCGGGAAAGCCAATGGTCGGCGTAAATGCGACGTTCTCGTTGGAAACCGTCGTAGGCGGAGGCGTCGTGGTTGCCGGGCGTTACCGCCAGGGGAATTCCGGCGGCAGCCAGTGGTTGGCTGACCGCTGCGTCAAATGCTTCCCACATTTGGCCGATTTGCTGCTGGCTGAGGTGCGGGCGTCGCTGACCACCCACCATGTCGCCGGTGCTGATTACGAGATCGGGTTGCAAGGCGATGATTTCGTTGACCGCTGTGGCGACCGCGGTGTGGTAGTCGGTTGAACCGTAGGAACCGTTCAGGTCCGAGATCACGGCGATGCGCAAAGGGGCGCCGGCGGCGGCCACGGCCGACACCAAACCGAGCAGCAGCGCCAACAGGGTCGCAACGCCTCTAGGCGTCTGCGCGGTAGAATTGAATGAGGCGCAGACCGTTCCCTTTCTGCCGCGCAGACTTCCTCGGGTGGCGAGTGCGTTCCCCTCGGGCGACGGTGTTCATCCGCCACACTCGATGTGGGTCTCGGGCGCGCGTCCATTCACAAGGTAAGCGCTTGGGTCCAGGTCGAATCGTAGCGCGCCAGATTTACATTGCTTCCGCATAATCTCCGCGGCTTGTTGGGTGTTTTTCACAACCTGGTTGATCTGTCTGCTGGTGAGCCCGAAGCTGTCGACCAGATACCGGTAAAGCTCACCCTGGTCCGATAAATCCTGTGCCAGACGCATCAGCCGCCGGTAGGTGTCGGCGTTGTAGTGGCTGCAGATTCTCCAGCATGCCGGTGGTTTTGCTGTAGTTGGCATAGGCCACGCGGCCGCCGGCGTCGTTGTCGTTCAGTTGGGTACGCTTCAAGCGTAGCGGGTGATATCGCGCGATGTCCTCGGGAACCTGGGTGCTGCTGGCCGGGGCCTGTTTGAGTTCGCCGTCCTGAACCCAATACCAGTAGCTCAGATAGTCGATGTTTCCGATGCGGTCCTGTTGACTGAAGATGTAATCCAGCAGAGTGATTTCCGTCAGTTCCTGCATCCAGAACACCATTTGCTCGGGGGTCGCGCCGTGGCGCATGGCCTGGCGCATTTGCGGATCTTCTGCGGCCGTCTGGATGCCGTGCTCAATGGCCTCGGGCAGGGGTGCCGGCGAGCGCAGCGCAAAAAACGGGGCGGTTCTCTGGAAATCGCGATTCTGACCCGCCCCCCAGCCCGATTTTCGAGTCCCGTTGATTTCCGCCCCGTAACGGTCTCCATGGGGGTGCAGTAAGACCCCGTACACCTGTTCCCGATCGGCTGTGAACAGCTCATCGGTGGGTCGATACGCAGCGGGATCGCGTTCCGCCGCCTCAAGCAGGCGCCACCCCGCATGGTTCATGGCCGCGCCTTTGCGTCGCCCCGACAGCTCCAGCCCGCGCCGGGTGACGCGATCCAGGTGGGTCTTTTTGTCCATGGATCGATAGACGCTGACCGGCACATGGACATGGGCGTCCAGGTAGCGGGAGAAGTGGTAATAGAGCAATGACGCTGTGGAGAAGGTCGCACTGGTGTCGGTGCTGTTCATGGTCATCTTGTAGGATACGGGTTCGCCCAGGGCGCCCCGCTTGACGGGACTGCTGGTGGCGCATTGCTGAGCCTCAAACGCGTTTGCGTTATCGGCGAATTCGCCCCGCGATAGGTCGTAGATCAGGGTCCCGGGGCTGGTGCTGAAGACCTTGGGGCAAAGGCCGCGATCCCCTCGATAGAAGTCAATGGCGCAAAAGGCCTGTTCCTGGCTGTGGTCCTGATCGCTGTAATGCCCACCCGGGATGGCATTCAGAATTATGCATTGCTCGGTCACGCCCCTGGGCGAAGCGTGGGGAGTAGGGGTGCCCCCCACGTTTCCGGCGAGCGCCGATGTGCTTGCGAGCAGACCGCACAACAGCGTCGACAGCAGACAGGTCCGGCCTCGCACGACAGTGTCCCGCACACGCCGCTGCATTCCATTTGTGCCCTGCGCCGGGCGTGCTTTCGTTTTGTCTGGCGTCATTTTCGATCACATCCGGTGCACACTGGTCAAATCCCTCCTGCGTCATTCCGGACGCATGCCCGCGTGAGCACGGGACAAAAAAAGTCCGCGAATTTGACATCAAATGCGAGGATTGTTCCACTCCCGCTCTTGTTGGGACCGTGCATGGGCCCGTCGGAACGGAATTTGGAGCAGTACGCGATGCAAGAGCAGCTATTTGGCTTGGTTGTGGGTCTGGCCATCGGATTGATCCTGATCGCCATCATGGTGTTCATCTTCCGCTGGCTGTGGAACACCACGCTGCCAGAGGTTTTCGGGATCAAACAGATTTCCTTCGGGCAAGCCATCAAAATCCTGATCCTGGCCGGCATTCTGTTCGGTGGGCATCGGGTGGTGGAGGTGCCGCAGCAGGTGTCCGACGAGGTGGATTCCAGTGCCGAACAGACGCAATAGCGGGCGGAACGGGCCTATGCGTGTGCTGTTCACCAGTATCGGACGTGCCGCGAGTTTGATGGCGCTGGTCGCCATCGGGGCCGCACCGGCTTCCGCCGACACGGTCGATGCCCGCTGCGATATCTATCCCCGGGGGGAGGACCACGCGACAGCGACCTTGCCCTGTACGTTTTCCCAGCGTCAGGGCCACGTCCGGATACAGCGCCAGGATGGCGTTGCCTATGACTTCACCCCAACCGGCGATGCACCGGGCAACTATTTGGATGCAGCCGGTCGTGCGGCGTATCGTCAGAGCGGTCTCGGCAAGGACGGGGTCATCTTCAGAACCCGCACGGAATCGGTTTTTGTTTTCTGGAGCACGGCCGGTCTGCCGGGTACCGGCGACGGATCCGAAAACGCCACAGTGCCTTACTCCACTGCGGATTATGATGCCACGACTCTGCTGTCGTGTTCACAGGGCGCGCCAACCCACGACGGCACCTGCGCCGCGGGTATTCTGCGAGGGGCCGCGGGGGAGGCGTCGATTCGGGTCACCGGGCCGGGCGGGCGGGAGCGGGTGCTCAACTTCACCCGGGACGATGTCACCACCCCGGACGGCGGGCGCCTGACCTGGGGCAAACAGGGTGACGACTGGTACATCGGCATCGATGATCAGGAATTCTACCGGGTGCCTGTGGCGGCCATTGAAGGCGGTTGAACCGGCCCCGAGAGCCTTTTGGATTCTACCGGGCGGGCGCCTAAACAACCTGTCCCGCGCACCATCCGGACGACCAGGCCCACTGAAAATTGTAGCCGCCCAACCATCCCGTGACATCCACCACCTCACCGATAAAGTACAGACCCGGGACCCTGCTCGATTCCATGGTTTGCGATGAAAGCTCGCTGCAATCCACGCCCCCCAACGTGACCTCGGCGGTGCGGTAGCCCTCGGTGCCGCTGGGTTTGATTTCCCAGTTGTGCAGTTGCTGTGCGAGTCGTTCCATCCGGGTAGGCGAAAGCCCCCGCATGGGTGTATCTCGAATATCCGCGCCCAGAAAATGCCCGTCGAGCAGGGTTGAGACCAGTCGCTTCGGCAGAATGCCCGCCAACACCGTTCGCAGTTTTACGTTCGGCTGCTCGGCCTGCCGGGCCGGCAGCAAACCCATCAGGTCCAGCCCGGGCAAAAGGTCGATGGCCACAGCTTCACCGGGGTGCCAGTACGACGAGATCTGCAGTATCCCGGGGCCGCTCAGCCCACGATGGGTAAACAGAACCGGCTCATCGAACGCCATCTGGCCGGCCCGCACAGTAGCCTCGACCGAGACACCGGCAAGTTCGCCCAGGCGCGCCTTGTCATCCGGATGGAGGGTGAAGGGCACCAGACCGGCCGACGTTGGCTGGATGCTATGGCCGAACTGTTCCGCAACCCGGTATCCGAACGGGCTGGCGCACATCTTGGGGATAGACAGACCGCCACTGGCGATGACCAGCGAATCCGCCTCGACGTCACCATCCGGGGTCTCCACCCTGAAGCGGTGCGGGCGGTCTTTGCGGGGGTGCTCAATCCTGCTTACCCGGCTGATGCTGCAGTCCAGATGGACTGTTGCGCCCACCGTCTCGCATTCCGTCAGCACCATCCGGAGGATGTCCTTGGCGCTGCGGTCGCAGAACAGTTTCCCGAGGTCCCGTTCGTGGTAGGGGATGCGGTGGTGCTCCACCATGGCGATGAAGTCCCACTGGGTGTAACGGCTGAGGGCCGATTTGCAGAAATGGGGATTGTGCGAAATGAAGTTATCCGCGCCGATTTCCCGATTGGTGAAGTTGCATCGGCCGCCACCCGACATCAGGATCTTTTTGCCCGCCTTGTTGGCATGATCCAGCACCCGGACCGAGCGACCTCGTCTCCCGGCTTCGATGGCACACATCAGCCCGGCGGCCCCGGCCCCGACGATGATCACGTCCGTCCTGGTGGTGTGTGCTGACATCAATACCGCATCCGAAGCCCAAAAAAACGGCTCGATTTGGCCGGCGCCCAGGGCAGGGTATGGCCCGGGCGCCGGTCCAGGCCGAAAGCCTTAGCCAGCGCCGACAGGTAGAGCTTGCCGAACCTCACTGCTCAGTGAACAACATCGATCTCGATTCCACCTTTCGCTGGAGGACGAGGAGAGGAATGTATTCGTCCGAGATTTCCTGCGTTCCCTGGTACACCGGATCGACTTGCTGCTCGACAAGCAGCAGCTGAACATCCACTACTCGTTGAAGGGGTTTGAACGTAAGACCGTCGTCGTATTCAAGAGCAGGAAGTCTGTTGTGTTCCTGGAGGACGAACTGCCAACCCGGGAAGCCTGAACTGATCGTACCCAGGCCAGATGGACACCTTGTTAAGCGAGTACCCTTCGCTACAGAGGTGAACCATGACAAGAGCGAGATCGGCGGTCAAGACGACCAGGAAGCGGCATTCCGAAGAGTTCAGAGCTGAAGTGCTGGCATTGGCCGACACCGTGGGTGTGAATGCGGCGGCGACACAGCTGGGCCTGCATAGCTCACAGATTTACGGCTGGCGGAGCAAGGCGCAGCTACTCAAGAACCGCGGGCAGATAGACGAAGAACAGGCCAGAGAGTTGGTCCGTCTCAAGCGCCAGCTTGCTGAGCAAGCAGACGCCGCAAAGCGGACCATACGCCGCAAAGCGGGGTCGGACCACGGCAATCCGTTGAAACAAAACGAGTTGGTAGCCCACAGGCGAGCCGAATCGAGCTTAGAGGAGCATTTTCGCCGGCAAAAACGCGCCTCTTAAGACTATGTGCGTCGGCCTACGACCCGACCCAGTTACACGCGGTTTTTCGGTACCCAAATGCGGCCTCTAAGCGCCAGAACCGACTGAAATTGCACATAATATTGATACAACTCAATCAATTAGCTTGGTCCGACCCCTTCGACTGCAGATGCCCTCGGGGTAGGTCCGCAAGTCGACCGTCGGGTTGATGTCGCGGACCATCTGGGCCATGACCTCGACCTTGGGCGCATCCAGGGTCGAGGCCATGGCGCCGGCCTGGCGATTGATGTTGTGGATCTCGTAGGTGTCGAAATCGGCGATCCGAAAGCCGCCTATCCCCATGCGGGCCAGCGTGACCAGATGGGCGCTGCCGACCGCCCCCATGCCGGCGATGGCCACGCGGCTCCCCCACAATACCTCATGCTCAGCGGGGCCGATCAGCCCGAGATTGCGGGAAAACGCGGCGGTGTAATCGAAGCTTGCCGCGTCCATCATGACCTCCGGAGGTAGATCTGGCTCAATCCTTTATCCCAACCAGCAACCCATGATCCTTGGGCAGCACATGGCGCTCGGTCTGCCGGAAGCCGGCGCCGGCGAGGAATGATTCATGCTCATTCCAGGAGTAGAGCATGCCTTCACCGGTGGCCGTGGTCAGGAAGTAGGGTGAGCCCAGTGCGGCGCTCATGGGACCGACCTCATCGTCGTCGCCCATCATGTTGAAGACGAGCACCCGGCCTCCGGAGGGCAGGGCATCGTGGGCGCGCCGCAACAGGGCGGTGTCCTTTTCTGGCGACCAGATGGTCATCATGTGCCCGAAAAGGATAGCATCGATGTCTGCCGGAAAGGGGTCTTTGAAGAAGTCGCCGGTATGCATGTGGACCTGCTTGGAAAGGCCCGCCGCAGCGACCTTTTCGCGAGCCTTCTCGCAGGCGATCTCGCCGTCGAAGATCGTCACATGAAGATGCGGATGCGCCTTGATCAGGGTGATGGCATTGGTGCCATCACCGCCGCCGGCGTCGACGATGTGCTGGATGTCCTTGAACACCGGGCACTGCGCGAGCTGGGCATTGGCCGATCCGGAGAGGCTGCTCATCGCATCGTGAAAGACCTGGGCGATGAACGGGTTGTGGGGCAGGCGATGGTAAATGTTGTCGGCATCACCCTTGAAATGACGCAGCCCCAGGTTCTTGAACTGCTTTAGCGAGTCAAGAAAATCCACCTCCGACGGATAGACGATATGCGCTTGCCAGCCGAGCACGTCGACCATGTTGTCCGGGCTGGCGCGCGTCAGCAATCGCTCGGCAATCGGGCTGTTGTGGAAGCGATCGCCGTCCTTCTTGACCAATCGCAGGGCCGCCAGCCCGGTCATCAGGATGCGCCCCGGCTGCGAGCGTAGGCCGATGCGCTTGGCGACCTCATTGCGGGTCAGCCCTGGCGTCTCCGATAAGACATCGAAGACGCCGAGGTTGACGCCGGCCCAAAGCAGCTGAAACGCTGTATGCCCGCAGGCAATCAGCACCAGATCGTCGAAATCCAGATCGTCGTTGCGCATTCGTCGACCTCCCGAGGGGGGGTTGCATGCGTGGACGGCGCCGGCTGGGCGCTCAACGTCGAGCAGCCCTTGGCGCCGATATCGGCGAAGTTTCTGAGGTTAATCAGGCGGCGGGTATGGGTCAAGGCGCTGATTGCCGTCTATCCGCAACTCTCTCCTGCGGAGATTCTGAAAGCTGCCGTCATGACATTCTTGAGCTCGCAAAGCGAAAACGCGGTTTCCGTTTTGCTGGATTTATTAACTGCTTAGGAAGTCTGGGATCAGTCGGACCACGGCAATCCGTTGAAACAAAACGAGTTGGTAGCCCACAGGCGAGCCGAATCGAGCTTAGAGGAGCATTTTCGCCGGCAAAAACGCGCCTCTTAAGACTATGTGCGTCGGCCTACGACCCGACTCAGTTACACGCGTTTTTTGGTACCCAAATGCGGCCTCTAAGCGCCAGAACCGACTGAAATTGCCCATAATATTGATACAAATTAATCAATTGGCTTGGTCCGACCCCTTCGACTGCAGTGCTTTAATCCGTCCCATACTCTTAATCCGTCCTATAATCACAACAGGTCAGTAATGACGAAGATGGCTACGATGCAACAAAGCTAATTCACAAAGTTAATTGAGCTCGAACCAAAATAGAGCATTGGTATGTGTTGCTTGAAACGCAGGCTCTACTGCAGTTTTGCTCTCACATTGGATCTTAAATCTGTTGCAGTTGGTAGTGAGGCGTATATAACCAGTTGGGGTTACAGTTCGCTCCCGCTCACTGTACGCCTGGCTTCGCCAGCCGCCGCAACCCAAGGCGTTAAGGGTCTGAATTTGGCATAGCAGCATAATAGCTCACAACGGTCACACGAAGGTTTTTGCATGTGGCCTTTAACAGCGATAAGTAGTACTACTTATTTAGAGCTATCAACGAACGGAGTAAATTACAGGCTGCTGCCCTATTTGTTTCTGCATGACAGGCGGTTTTCTCAGCACTACGAACTACCTGATAATTAGCTATGAGGAATAATACGAAAATGAATATAAATATAAATAGAAACGATGCATGGATCTTAGTGGCTGCAGCATTGTTCTTCATCGCTTCAACAGCGACTGCAAAAGTCACTCTGGTTGAAGCCCAAAAGATTGCAGAAAGTTCCTATACGTATGGTTTGCAGCAGGTCATCTTTTTTGGACAGCGTTATACCTACACGCAGAATAGCGATAAAGATAACCAGTCCTATGTGGGGGTCAATCGATTTTTTAATGTTAGGAAAAAGATAACGCCTGATTTTCCGGTCGTAACTCCTAATGCCACTACTTTGTATGGCACCGGCTTTCTGGATATGCAAAAGGAGCCGGTGATTATTGAGATGCCCGCGATCAAGGACCGCTACTTCAGCCTGCAAATCATGGATCAGTACGGCATCTTCTATTTAATGGCAGGGAATCAGTTTAATGGCACTGATGCGCGCTCCTACATCATCGTTCCTGACGACTATAAAGGTAAAATACCTGCTGAGTTTGCCACCACCGAAGTCATTCATGCTCCAAGCAAGATAAGTTATGCCTTAACCCGGATCGCTGTGCTGAATGGTTCGGATGAAGACATCAGCCAGATTAATGCTTATCAGGATCAGATCAGTATAACGCCCTTAAGTAAGTGGATATCAAACGGTAATAAGGGTGTGCCTCAACCCAAAGCCGACATAGTTCCCGGGCAGTACAAGCAATACCCACGCATGCCCGAAATCGCCAAGGGTCAGGTAGACCAGCAGACAGCGGGCGACTTTTTCTCCATCCTAAATATGGTTCTGAATGATCCCAGCATGAGCTTGATGAAGGACTCCAAAAAGGAGGGCGACATGCTGGCTCAACTTGCGACCCTTAATATCGGGCCGGGGATGGATTTTACGTGGTCCGATCTGGATAAAGACACGCAAACAGCAATGGCGCAAGGGTTTAAAGCTGGCTATGATAAGGTAAAAAATACTTTTAAGACCAGTCTCTTGAATATGAATGGCTGGATGGTTGTACAGAATGTCGGAGGGTTTGAAACCGACTACTTAAGCCGGGCGGTCATGGCGGACGCCGGTTGGGCAGGGCCAGACAAGAATGTCTCTCATGGCGCAGCATTCTTGTTTGTCGATAGTGAGGGCAAGTCGCTGGATGGCAAGAACAAGTACACCATGACCTTCGATATGAATAATCTGCCGCCGGTTACGCAGTTCTGGTCTCTTCCTATCTACAACAAAGACGGCTACTTTGTGAGCAACGCGATTGATCGCTACACGATCAACAGCTTTATGATTGACCAGAAGGAGCTGCAGGTGGCAGATGGAACGCTGGTCATTTATCTCCAGAAAGACAAGCCCAGCGAGCCGAATCAGTTGAAAAACTGGCTGCCTGCACCGGAAGGCAGTTTCCGCTTTGCTGCGCGCTTCTATGGACCCAAAATGCCTCTCGTCGACGGTTCCTATCCAATGCCCACGCCGGTGATGGTGAAGTAATCATAAGGAGCAGAGCGGGGTCGCGGAGCAGAGCGGGGTCGGACCACGGCAATCCGTTGAATCCAATTGAGTTGGTAGCCCACAGGCGAGCGGAATCGAGCTTAGAGGCGCATTTTCGCCGGCAAAAACGCGCCTCTTAAGACTATGTGCGTCGGCCTACGATCCGACCCAGTTACACGCGTTTTTTCGGTACCCAAATGCGGCCTCTAAGCGCCAGAACCGATTGAAATTGCCCATAATATTGATACAAATTAATCAATTGGCTTGGTCCGACCCCTTCGACTGTCAAGTCCGGAGCAGCGCTCTAAGGCTAAAGCCGAGGGCCAACAAGCGTCATTCTTGTGACCCAGTCTTCGGTCTTGGCAAGACGCCCCGGTTGCGGCTTCATGGGACCGGCGTTTCCAATCAATTGCTTTGTGGCGAGCACTGAACTAAGTAAGCTATAGACGGGCAGTGTTCGGGTCTTTGCGCCAATGCGACCTCGTCTACAACCGAAACACCTCTCATTGGAGGATCTACATGCAAGGCATCATCATCGCAATTTTGCTCGTGTCATTCCTTCCCGCTACGCAAGCAGCAGTGGTCGGCGAAGAAGTCACATACCAGGCGGGCGACACTGTCCTTAACGGCTACATCGCCACCGACGACGCGATCGACGGAAAGCGACCTGGCGTAATCGTGGTTCACGAATGGTGGGGAAATGACGACTACACCCGCAAACGTGCGGACATGCTGGCCGAACTAGGCTACACGGCCATAGCTCTAGACATGTACGGGGACGGGAAGGTGGCTGATCATCCAGACGACGCTGGAAAATTTTCCGGAGAAGTTCGCGAGAACATGGGCGCTGCCGAGGCGCGTTTTAGAGCAGCGATGGAGCTGTTGCAGCAACAACCCAGCGTTGACGGCGAGCAAATCGCGGCGATCGGTTACTGTTTCGGTGGCGGCGTTGTGCTCGAGATGGCCCGACGTGGCGTTGAGCTTGACGCAGTGGCCAGTTTCCATGGCAGTCTTGGCACATCCGAACCCGCGCAAGCCGGCTCCGTACAAAGCCGCATTGCCGTGTTCAATGGGGCAGATGATCCGTTTGTTAAACCCGAGCAAATCGAAGCATTTGAGACGGAGATGAACAACGCGAATGTGGACTATGTGTTCGTCAACTATCCAGGGGTAGTTCACTCATTCACGAATCCTGACGCCGATGCCAACGGCGAGAAGTTCGGTCTGCCGGTAAAGTACGATGCCAAGGCGGACAGCGACTCCTGGGCAAAGATGCAAGAGATGTTCAAAGAAGTTTTTTCCAACTGAGAATGGGTCAACGAAACCCTGCACCGTTGGGCCTCGGCGCGCATGGTTCAGGGTTTCCGTTGAGTCTGGGAATTCCACCTGCTGGCCGATGGCACCACGGGGTCCGACTTCCACATATCTCGCCTACCGTAGGCACGGTTTGAAGGTGCGGTCGGCGGGTGAGTATATCAAGAGCCTTGCTGACGACGTTCTCTGGCGCCGGTTCTTGTTCGATAGTGATTTGTAAATCCGGTGAGCGACCTTCGAGGCCATTTGATAGACTCAGCAACATCGCAGGGACGCGGTGGGCAGAGCGGGGTCGGACCACGGCAATCCGTTGAATCCAATTGAGTTGGTAGCCCACAGGCGAGCGGAATCGAGCTTAGAGGCGCATTTTCGCCGGCGAAAATGCGCCTCTTAAGACTATGTGCGTCGGCCTACGATCCGACCCAGTTACACGCGTTTTTTCGGTACCCAAATGCGGCCTCTAAGCGCCAGAACCGACTGAAACTGCCCATAATATTGATACAAATTAATAAATTGACTTGGTCCGAACCCCTTCGACCCCCGAAGGCCCGGCGTTTACCACCGTGTCGGGCGCCACCCCAGGCGAGCTTGTTCGGCTGATAGGCGTGCAACCACGCGAGTAAAGCCAGCGGTGACTGCGACATCAACGCGGCGGCAGCGTCGCTGTCGTCTCGAGCGTGGAAACCTTGGGAAAATCGCGCTGAAGTACAGCATTTCTGCCGCCTCAGGGGCGCCATTTGGACCAACACCGCGTCGACGCGCAGGTTGACGGTTGGTTGATGCCCTGGGGATACTCGCCAATCTTCGGGAAAAGGGCGTTAATCCGTCCTACACTCGCTTGTTGCTGCAGTCTGTGCAACTTGTCGATTGACGCAACGCGGCACCCATCCGCGTTCTTCAGGATGGGCGGGAAGCGGAAGTTCGCTGCGGTAGCGCACACGATGAGCGCCTTAGTTGGAAGCGGACAACCAGCATTCACCGTATTGGGTCCTTATGCATTACGATCCTGCGTGATTTTGGCCCTAAAGTGAGCCGTCCGGCATGAAGATCTGGTATTCGATGGCCGGATCGGTGGTCCAGAACGCCACATCAAGGGTCTGCCGGTTCGCCGCGCCAAGCACGTAGCGCTTCGTAATGCCCGGCGTCAGGGAACCGGACAGGTCCGTACCGCTGCTGCCGCGTGCGAAACGCACAACCTCCTCAGCCGTCGAGGGCGCGCCGGCCAAAACGCCGCCGCCATCATCCGTGGTCGCCGGGTTCTCGCCGCCGCCCGCCATCTCCAGATAGGGGTCGCGGCCATCATTGGAGACGAGGCAGCGCCATGCCGTGCCGCTGCCATCCTGCAGCATCACCAGCGAGTTCGCCTCGGAATGGTGACCATCCCCCGCCCCCGGCCCCGCACTGAACGCGCAGCGCGTCGATGCAGCCGTCGATGGCGTCCTGACTGACCACGGCGGCCTGCGCCGCGCCGCTCATGGCGAGGGTGGCGACAAGGCCGAAGCGATGCGTGGTTCTCACGTCCAGTCCTTTGTCGAGAAGCGGGCGCGCCATGAAAGGCACGCCCGCGGGCAGCCGCGGATCAGAGGGCGCCGTCGGTGCCCATGAATTCGAGATACGGGTCGCCGCTGCCATCGGCGGCCACGAGGCACTTCCATGGGGCGCGGTTGCCGCCGACCACCATGTAGACGGCAGAGTTGGCCTCGGAGAACTCGGTGCCGGTCACTTCTACGCCGCCATCGACCTGAGACTGGAGCTCGAGTCGGCATTTCGAGACGGCGGCGTCCGACACCATGTCGCTGAAACCGACATCGGGCGGCGCGGGCTGAGAAGCCGGTTGTGGCCGCGAGCCGCCATCGCTGGCGCAGGCGGCAAGAAGGGCTATGCCAGCGAGGGCAAGGGCTGTACGCATGATCAAGGGGTTTTCTCCTTCAGAGTGGATCTTGCGGGGTCAAGGATGGCTGTTCGGCGCGCTGCCGACCGCTCGGGTCTGCCATGATGGCAGAGGTTCATTCGGCCGCGGCCTCCCGCATTTCGGCGAGCACGGCTTGACAGTCGATCTGGCTGGTATCCGGTCCCTCCGGGAGGTCCTCGGAGGTGAATTGACGAGCAGCAGCCTGCAGTATCTCGCCTTCCAGATCCGCCGTGATCAGGCCCTGCCCGCGCGCCGCCTCCAGCGTGAGGCAGGCACCGGCCCTGAGGCCTGTCACGATGCCCACACCCGCACCCGCGCCGACGCCAAGGGCGCCGCCGCCGATGATGCCGAGAACGCCACCGATGATCAGCCCCAGCACGACTAGTAGAATGCTACGCATCTTCAGATAGTCCCCCCCAAAACCGGCCCCGCGTGAAAAGGCGAACGCTGCGAATGTGAGTGTCTTGCGCACTTCACCAGATCCCCATCCACACGGCATAGCGCGCGTCGATGTGGCCCCGGTTGATTACCTCGATAACATGGTCACCGCTCATGAACAGCGAGCCCTGATAGGGTAGCGTGTTCGAGATTGCGTCCAGCAGATGGCGACCATTGGGGAGGAAGATCTGATACTCGATCGCAGGGTCGGTGTTGACGAAGCTCACTTCGAGCGTCTGCTCGTTGGCGGCGCCGAGAACGAAGCGGATGGAGCTGCCGGGCGTCAGGGTGCCGGTGCGCTGTTGGCCGTTGGTGCCGGCGGCGAACTGGACCCGCACGGTCTCCGTGGTCGGCGCGGCGTGGCTCGGCTGAGGCGCCGAGGCGGAAGGGCCTGCTGCCTCAACAAGATATTCGCCGGCGGCCCACCCGGAGGCGTCGCCATCCGCGATCTGGCACCACTTGCGCCCCTCGGCAAATTGGCAGCCTCGGTTCTCGA
The DNA here is from genome assembly GCA_963783675.1 of uncultured Gammaproteobacteria bacterium. Taxonomy (GTDB): domain Bacteria; phylum Pseudomonadota; class Gammaproteobacteria; order Competibacterales; family JAHEDQ01; genus JAHEDQ01. Next base: position 20,368 of record CAWAOU010000023.1, on the reverse strand, counting down.
CGACCATACCTCGATGCAGCCGGGCCACCGTGGGCGACGAGGTTGAAGGCGCAGAGTGCACGTTGAGCTCGCTGTGCACGTTGATGCGCCAAAAATCCGGGCCGCCCTGCATGCCGTCGGCATAGTCGGGCTGAGGTGCGGCGTGCACGGGCGCCGCGTCGGATGCTTCAACGAAAGCGTTGCTGCCATCGTTCGAAACAAGGCAGCGCCAAACCGACCCGGCCCCGTCTTGCAGCATGACCAGCGAGTTCGCCTCGGAGAACTCGGTGCTCAGAACGAGGCCACCGGGCGCCGCCGCGCTTTCGGAACGGACGGCGTCGATGCAGGCGTCGACGGCATCCTGGCTGACATCCGCTGCAAGGACGGGCGCTGCGGACAGGGCCAGCAGACCAGCCACACAGATCGCGGCGAGACGTGGTGTGGGTTCGGTCATGTTATTCTCCACGAATAACCGTGAAGTTACCCTTACATCGCATGCTTGTCGATCCGTGGGAGTCTCGTGGCGTGCGGGTGTGCGCCCCGGTTCAAGTCATCCGGTAAAGCGCCCGTAGACTTCGGCGGCGCGGCAGCACATCGCCTGAAGGTCGACGGGCGCTGTCGCCAGATGCCGTGAGTCCGGCCAGCCGTCCTGACCCTTGGAGGATACTGCGCTCGGGCGGATGCCGTGACGGTCGAGGAAAGCGTCGCTGAAATGGGCCGTGGATGCGAACCCGAGCTCCTCTGCAAGGCGCGAGATCTCTCCACGCCCGGCGGGCGCCACGGCCAGCGCTTCTCGCGCCGTCTTCAGCCGACGCGCCATCAGGAAGGAACGCACGCCGCCCTCGTCCGCGAACGCGCGGAACACCGTGGCGCGAGACACGCCGAATATCCGGGCGACCTCTTCGGCCGGTTCGTCTCGTTACGAGCGCCACCGCCCGGAACGCACCCTCCTTTATCAGCTTATCCAGGAATACTACCCCGCGCTCCAGGCCCAACTGGCGGTACAGGGCACGGAATTGCCGGCGTATGTTCAGCGTGAGTTCGAGGCTTACCTCGAATGCGGTCGCCTTGAACGTGGGTAGGTTGCCGCAGACTAAGTACTACCTTTCAGATTTCCCCTCCAAGATCACCGTCACCCGTCGTCACCATCCGCTCAAGGGTCAGGCGCCCGAGCTGCTATCCGTTGGTAAAGCATGGGTGGTCGTGCGCCTCGGCGACGGTTCGTCGCTGAAGCTCCCACGCGGTTGGACCGATGCTGATGGGGGGGCGTGCACGACGCTTACCGGGCATTCGCAGCTTTTTTGTCTCGTGGGGTTGCGCGAGCTGTTGAATCTCGTCAGAGCGCTTCGCGAACCCAACGGCGCCAAGGTCGGGTTCGACGGTGAGAAGATCGGGCCTCTGCCACACGGCGTAGGGGATGTCGATGTTCAAGCAAAAGTGTCTGGATTTGTTCGAGGAGGAGGGCCCGGAGAGACCCCCCCAGAGCGGGGTCGGACCAAGACCCCCCCAGAGCGGGGTCCCCCCAGAGCGGGGTCGGACCACGGCAATCCGTTGAAACAAATCGAGTTGGTAGCCCACAGGCGAGCCGAATCGAGCTTAGAGGAGCATTTTCGCCGGCGAAAACGCGCCTCTTAAGACTATGTGCGTCGGCCTACGACCCGACCCAGTTACACGCGTTCTTTCAGTACCCAAATGCGGCCTCTAAGCGCCAGAACCGACTGAAACTGCCCATAATATTGATACAAATTAATCAATTGGCTTGGTCCGACCCCTTAGAACCAATTCTTGGTCCGACCCCTTCGACTGACGCTTGAGAGCAAGCAGAACGCGGCCCCAATGATTGTTCGTTTCATAGTGACTTCCTTCTTTAGTAGGTGTTTGCGGGGCGGCCGAGGGAACAACCGCCCCGCATACGGATCAGCAACCGGTCGAAAAAACACCGGTCAATTGATGCCGTATTGAGTCAGAAGAATTTTCCGGACACTCTCGCAGCGACCCGCGTCAAGCTGATCACCAAGATACTCTCCGTCTTCGGCGGCCTTCTTCATGACAAGTGCCTTGGTCTTGTCACCGTCAAGTGATGCAAATTCCTTGGTCGTTGCGGCGACGAGCAGCGCATACCGGCCGTTGTCGTCATCCGTCATGAAGTTGTCGCGGCAAAATTCCATGGCGCCAGCATTCGCGCCGAGTTTGGCTGCGTCGGACACTTGCGCCGCAGCGGAAGAAACCTGCAACGCCGCAGCAACGATCAGGCTGATAGAAAGGGTTCGTATCATTGAGTAGTCCCTTGGAGAAGTTGAACAGAAAGCTCCCGCCGCGACCAATCCGGTGCGGCGAGGCCATCATTTTTTTAATTAGAGGTTGCCGAAATAGGCGTCCCGGCTCGGTTTTGCAGGTTTGAAAGCCGGGGCACTCTCACTGGGCAGCCAGTTTTTATAAACGTCCCCGTCCTTCATTACGAAGTCCACTTTGTCGCGCTTGATCGCGCTGATGTCCTCAAGCGGGTTGCCATCAACCAAAATGATGTCTGCATAGCCACCTTCGACAATCGTGCCCAAGGTACCTTCTACGTAGGGGTTCATACCGCCAGTCCAGCTCAGCACTTCGGCTGCATTGCTCGTCGCGGTTTGCAAAGACAAAAGAGGGTCGTTGGCAACCTTGTCGTTGAACCAGATGATGTTGTCAGCCTGACGCACCACATCAGGTCCGAACATGTCACCGCCCGTGACCATCAACAGCTCGTGCTTGACCGCCCATTCCATCATCTGCTGCGCACCAGCGTTGACCTGAGCCGCCTTGGCTTTCTGGTCGGCGTTGAAGAAGGTGATGCTCTCGGGATCGCCGAAAGCTTCCAGCGACTGGACGGCCTGAACAGAAAGGGCGACGCCCTCTTCCTTCATGCGGATGATGGTTTCCTCGGAGACGAGGAAGTTGTGGTCGATCACGCGGACACCGGCGTCAATCGCCCGATTGACCGAACGGTCGTGATAGGCGTGCACCAATACATAGGTGCCGTAGTCTTCGGCAACACCGACAATCGCCTCGAGCTCTTCCAGTGAGTATTGAGTTGTGTGCAGTGGATCAAATTCACTGGCAACACCGCCGCCAGCCATGACCTTGATCTGAGTGGCACCTGCGCGGAGGTTGTGACGCGCCGCGCGAATGACTTCGGGAACGCCATCGGCGATAAAGCCGAACATGTGGGCTTCGAGATCATCTATGTCACCGGGAATGTCGTTAAAGGATCCGGTGTCAGCGTGACCACCTGTCTGGCTCAGAAAGCCTCCGCTCGGGTAGAGACGCGGTCCGGGAATGATGTCGTTATTCACCGCCTTCGCAATGCCAAGGATGTTGCAGCCGGCGTCGCGCGCGGTGGTGAAGCCCTGATCAAGATAGTCTTGCAGAACAAGTGCGGTATAGGCGCCGTTGGCCATCTGGTCATAGTTGTCGCGAAACTCCAGCATTCCGTTCCGGATACACATGTGCGAGTGCATGTCGATCAGGCCGGGCATCAGAGTGCGCCCTTCGCCATCCACCATGAAGGCATCAGGTGCGTCGATTGCCTCGGCGGACACGGTCTTGATCAGGTTGCCTTCGACCAGAACAGACCCGTTCTCCATCAACTCGCCATCAATGCCGTTGAAGATGTTGACGTTGGTGAACAACACCTGACGCGGTGCGTCGCTCTGCGCCGAAGCAGGTAAAACTCCGAATGCTAGGAACCCGCACGCCAGAAACCCGCATGCCAGCGTGGCCGAAAAAAACCTGTCTAATCTCATGTTTGAACTCCCAATGATTTGCTGTCCCTTTACGGGAACCAATTTGGCATCATCGCAGGTTGAGCCAAACTTGGCCTGTCACTACGTATCACTCGCGAACGATTTTTGGCAAAAAATGACAGGTAACTGTTGACGAAGGTCCAAATTGTGAACTGATTGTAGGTCTGCTCAATAATTTGGTGACACGTTCATGCCAAAATCATTGCCATTAGTGCAGCTTCAAGTTCTCGCACCGCTTCTCAATGGATTAAAGACCCTGACGTAACCACGGTTTGAAGGTGCGGTGGGCGGGTGATTATATCAAGAGCCTTGCTGACGACGTTCTCCGGCGCCGGTTCTTGTTCGATAGTGATCTGTAAATCCGGTGAGCGACCTTCGAGGCCATACCCGCCCGGCGGTCATGGGCCCGGTGCTCGGCATTGTCTACCGCGCCATCGCCACGCATCTGATTAAGAAGGCCGGGTTTACCCGTAAGATGGCCCACACCGGCGCCCTGACGCTGATCCAACGCTTCGGCAGCGCGCTCAATATGAACGTTATATGTGGAGCTCCACATATGATGTTACATGTGACGCACTCCGTTATGTGGTGTCGTCCGGGCGCCGGCTGTCTAGCCCTGCGCCGCGTGGGTCTCCGGGAACACGAAGTCCGAAGAGCTCTCCACATAACGAATCGTCGATCGCGAGAGCTCCTCGAGCCACTGAAGGAGGCTCGGGGTGCGCCACTTGGCGTGGCGTTTGCCGTCTCCTGCGCTCGGCGCGTGGCACGCCTCCAGTGCTTTGCGCTTCATTTCCATGTTGGCCTCGACGTAGCCGTGGGTGGTATTCACATCCGCGTGTCCGAGCCAGTCCTTGACCACCGTGATGTCGTGGGTTGCCTGTAGTAAGGCCATCGCTGTCGCGTGTCGAATCGTGTGCGGACCGGTCTTCTTTGATTTTAGAGACGGACATCGCAGCGCGGCTTTGGCCGCGTACTTGCGCACGATGTAACGCAGCCCAAAACGGGTGAGGGGCTCGCCCTTGGCATTGAGGAACACCGAGGTCGACTCGCGCGCGTGGGGAGGCCGTTGTTGCAAGGCTTGTTCGAGCGCCGCCACGGTTTCCGGCCACAACGGACAGTTGCGTTGTTTGCCGCCCTTGCCGGTGAGCTGGACCTGATAGACCGACTGTAGGCTGAGATCGTCGAGCTGGAGGTCGACCACTTCTTGAGCCCGTGCACCGGTGTTGTAGAGAAACAAGAGCAATGCATAGTCTCGCCGCGCGTTGCGCGCCTGCGGGTCGACGCTGTCGAGCATCGCCCGTATCTCCGCCTCTTCGAGGTATTCGATGGGCCGCGACGGCGTGCGTTTGAGCGGGATGTCGCAAATCGATTGACAGTGCAACAGGGCATCGGGCGCTTGGGTGGCCACGTGGCGAAAGAACGCACGCAATGCCGAGAGCCGGCAATTTCGAGTGTGGGCACCGTTGCCACGCGTCGCTTCGAGGTCGTGGAGGAACGCCCGCACTGTGTTCGCGTCGATGTCCTCCAAGCGCAGCTTATCGAGCGGTTTTCGGGTGCGCCGCGAGACGAACTGCAAAAGCAGCTTCACACTGTCGCGATAGCTGAAAATCGTATTCTTGCTCAACCCACGTTGTGCTGTCAGATAGTCGCGGAAGAATCCGTGGATCCAGTGTGCGATGCGTCGAGGGGTGTTCATGCGGGTTCTCCGATCACCGAGCTACTCTGGAGAAAGCGCTGGTGAAAGCGCTGATTGGCTTCTTCCAGGAGCTCGGCGGTGGGTTGCAAATAGACTTGGGTGGAGGCGATATTGACATGACCCAGATACGTGGCCAGCGCCGGCAGAAGGGCCTCCACGTCCTGACCGGCTCGATGCCACGCCAACAATCGGTGGCAGGCAAAGCTGTGCCTCAGGTGATGCAGACTGGGGCCGGGTGAGCCTTTGCCACCGCGCAGACCACAGCGTTTGAGGACGGCTCGGAACGCGTAGTCGACGTTGGTGTGATAGAGCCGGCGCGCGGTGGGGGTGATGAAAAAGGGACTGTGCGCGCCTGCCGGAGCCGCGCGTGAGCGTTCCTGGCGGTAGCGTTGAAGGACGCGGGTGGTCGAGGCTGAGAGCGGTACCCAGCGCGACTTGCCGAACTTGCCGCGGTCGACGAACAGCCGCTCTCGCTCGAGATCGACATCGCCCACGTTCAAAGCGAACGCCTCACCGCAGCGCAGCCCGGTGGTGTAGAGCAGTCCGAACAAGGTGAAGTAGGTCTGGGCCCGCAATGAGCCGGAGGGCGGCAACGCCTGCGCGGCACGCAGCATAGCCTGGATCTCGGTTTCGCTGAAGATATGCGCGGTGCGCGCTCGTGCGGGGACCCGGCAGGGCTTGTGCTCGGGCACAAAGCACTGGGGCTCGAATTGACGCAGATAGCGACAGAACTGGCGCAGCATGCACCAGCGGTTTTCTCGGGTGCGGGGATTGAGGTGCACGGTTGATCGCAGATACTCGTCCACCACCTCGCGCGTCAACCAGGGGGTGGTGAAGTGTTGTTGATGGAGAAAGCGGTCGAGGTAGCGCAGTAGCACGAGCTGGCTCTTGGCGTCACGGCCGCCAGCGCGTTGAAGGGCGAGAAACTCGTCCAACCGAGGTGCCAGAGCGCTGAGAAAATCACGATCGTTCATGGTCCTGCCTCCAGCCACTCGAGGGGGAGCTGGCGCAGCGTGTTGAAGTCGACCTTGGTGTAGATAAAGGTCGTATTGATGTTGCGATGCCCGAGCAGATCGGCGATGGTCTTCATGGATTGGCCCTGTTCGAGCATCTGGGTGGCGAAGCCGTGGCGGAAGCTGTGGGAACCGGCTCTGGGAAGCGCCACGCCGGCCTCACGCATCCGCTGGGCCACGCGCAGCGACACCGTGGCCGGACATCGCAGCGGGCGATACGGCGGTTGCGCGGTCAAGAACACCTCCGGGTACGGAGCTTGCGCTCGGCCATGGCGCAGATACTCGACCAAGCCCTGTGCTACCTCATCGGTCAACGGCACAAGCACTTCTTTTCCCCCTTTGGCGGCCGGAAATCGGATCCGGCCCCCTCGCCAATCGATGTCGTGCACGCGCAGCGCGCGCAGCTGCCCGCCGCGCACGCCGTAGGTGTGCAGCAACAGGATGAGGGCGAAATCACGGCGGCCGATCGAGGTGGTGCGGTCGATACACTGCAGGGTCTTGCGGGCATCCTCGGCGTCGATGCCCTGAGGCACCGTGCCCAGGCGATAGTGGCGCAGCGGCGGGATCGCGGCTTGGAGATCGCGCTCGAGATAGCCTTCGTGAAGGCAGAAGTGACAGAACCGACGCAATACCCCCTGGAGAAGTCGCGGCATGCTGGGTGCGCTATGTTGCGAGCGCTGGGTGAAGTAGGCGAGCAGTTGCTCGGGCGAGAGCTGCTGCAGCTGCGCCGCTAGCGGCGTGCCGAGACTCTCGAGAAAGGGAATCAGATGGACTCGGTGGTTCTTGACGGTGGTCTCGCTGAGGTGGCGTTCGCACCGCAAGTAGTGCAGGTAGCGTTGCAGCACCGCTTGGTATGGGGTGTCCGGGGGTTGAGACTCGGCGAGCAGCGCGCGTTGTGACAGATACTCGATGAGCGAGCGCACCGCGCCGTGAGCACCGGCACGGCCGCAGCGGTGTCCGCCGCGGCATCGGCAGCGTGACAAATGCTGGCGGAGAAATCGCTCGCCGTGAGCTGAACTCACCTCCTGACACGTCTTCACCGACCACTTACGAAGGCATTGATTGAAGTGCGAGGTCTGCCAGATCCGACGGCGCAGAGCGCAACGGGAAAATCCCTGGGGCTGCAGCCAGTCACAGAACCCGTCCATTTGCGGGCCCAGTGGTGGCAGGCGAAACCGAGCGAGTGCTGAGGGGCGACAAAACAGATCTTCCAAAACCATGACAACCTCCTATGCACCCGAAAGTGGGCACGGCAGAGACAGTCATGCACCCGCATTATGTGCAGCGCAAGCGGGCGCCAGCGTGCATAGGTCCCTATTTCATTGAGACATTGGAGATCGGCCGACCGGTCACTTCACATATCGGAGTGCGTCACATTAAACATCCACTTTCACATGCTGTTCCTCGATGGGGTGTACGTGGAGGGCTCGGACGGCTCGCTCCGATTCCGCTGGGTGAAGGCGCCGACGAGCACCGAACTCAGCCGGCTGGCGCAGACCCTGGCGCTGCGTATCGGCCGCTACCTCGAACGGCAGGGGCTGCTGGAGCGCGATGCGGAGAACTGCTATCTGGCCGGCGACCACTTCGAGGCCGGGCCTATGCATCAACTCCTGGGTTCGTCGATCACCTACCGCATCGCTGTCGGGCCGCAGCAGGGGCGCAAGGTATTCACGCTACGGACGCTGCCGGCCTGCGATGATCGGTTCGATGACGGGGTGGGCAAGGTGGCCGGTTTCTCGCTGCACGCGGGCGTGGCGGCGAGAGCGGATGAAAGAGGGAAGCTGGAGCGGCTGTGCCGCTACATCAGCCGCCCGGCGGTGTCGGAAAAGCGCCTGTCGCTCACCGCGAATGGGAACGTTCGTTACCAGCTGAAGACCCCGTACCGCGACGGTACGACGCACGTCATCTTTGAACCCCTCGATTTCATTGCCCGGCTGGCGGCCCTGGTGCCCAGACCGAGAGTCAATCTGACCCGTTTCCACGGGGTGTTTGCGCCGAACAGCAAATACCGCGCGCGGGTGACACCGGCCAAGCGTGGCAGGGGAGGCCAGCGTGCTGCGACGGGGGATGGGGAGGAGGCGACGCCGGCCGAACGCCGCGCCTCAATGACCTGGGCGCAGCGTCTGAAGCGGGTGTTCGGTATCGACGTTGAGACCTGCCGGGCCTGCGGTGGGGCGGTGCGGATTATCGCCTGCATCGAGCAGCCGGAGGTCATCGACAAGATCCTCAGCCACCTGGATGCGAAAGCGGTTGAGCCCCAAGCCACGAGGCGGCCGCCGTGTCGGGCGCCGCCCCAGGCGGGACGGTTCGACGACTGAACCGGGCTACCCGGTAACACCCCCCGACTGCGACGCTGAGCGTTGCGGCTTTGATCGCGTTCGGCCCGATGCGGGGAATTCGTTAAGAAATTGGCTGAACTACTCGATCTTGGCCGCTTCTGCCGGCCCAGAAGGGCCGATCACGGCCGACACCACACTGAAACGCGGTTTGGCGACTGTTTGATGACTTGGGGATACTCGATCAACTTTCGGAAAAGGGCGTTTGTTCGTCTTATACTCCGATCATAGAATCCTGGCTGCAGTGGTCTTCGCGATCGCGACCCGGTATACGGGGTGAGGGTGAGACGTTGACATACGCGCTGAGCGGAAAAAACAGGTGTTGGCATCAATCGACACCAACCTTTCCATCTTGAAACCTATGCGGGTTGCCGGAGGGCGCGGACCAGCGATCAGAGCAGGGTGGACGGATCGGGTCCATGTTCCGAACCTATGGCTGAGCAAGCGACCGATGCCAACTCAGGACAATGGCCCTGGCGTCATGCGCTACCATTGGGTCTGCTCAAACCTGTGGAGGCGAACGCAACGCCATGATGCCGTTCCCAACTCATTCCCGCGGCCCGCTCCTGGCACTCTTGGTGAGCACGCTTGTACTTGGATGCGCAAGCAACCCGGATTGTGCAGGCGAGCCTCAGGGTCCCATCGACGCGGCATTCGCGCCCTTGGACAATGCAGTGGGCGGCCTGAACCAGAAGCTCAACGATGGGGGCCCCGATGGCGACTGCCGGCTGCTGAAAAGCAGCGAAGTGCGGGAGGATTACTGACGACGCATCCCTCAGCGCGGGTTTCCGGTGCTTTCGCCCGCAGATAGAGGTCCGCGCCGTTCCGACACGGGATCGCCGCGGATTGTTAGTCACCGATCCGCCAGTTCAACCTCGCTCGGCCGCCACGACTTATCGAAAAAAGCGGGCAATGGGCTGTAAAGACGCAGAATCGTGAACCAGCCTTTTTCGGCATCGGTCTGGATCCAGTTGCCATCGGCCACACCCTCTGGCTTTACAGGCGCAAAGTACACGGCAGTCGAGCCATCTTCAGCCGCCACTGCTGCGGGAGTCGGATAGCTCTGGCTTCCAGCGCGCGGGTACTTCTGAGGCGTCTGCAGCATTGAGCGAGTCTGATTGTCGTACACCGTAAGAGACCAGAACGCCTCCGTCGGGATGTCCTTGGGCAAAGTCACCTTGTAGGTCTTGGCGCCGTCGAACGGCGCGCCCTCCGAGTCCAGAAAGCCCATTAGGTATTGCGAGCCCACACCGGGAATCCGCATGATCATGCCCGGGCTGTCCAGCGTGTAGGCATAGTAAAAAGCCGTGCGCGAATCCAGCGTGCGCGCGCCGGTCGGCGGAAACGGCTTGAACATGCCGTCTTCGAACTGCGGCGGCGGGGTCTCGAACAAGGCGCCGCCCTCCCACAACATGCTGCCCCAGTGCGATCCCTCGTAGTAGGCCCAATCCGGGTGCTTGTCCGCAAACTGCCATTGCAGAGCCCGGCCGACTGCCTGTCCCACCACGGCAGCGTCGCTGAGGATTGCTTTCATCCGCTCGTCGGGTTTGAACTCTTTGCCATGGACGATCCCGATCGCGGCGAGCTGTCCCGCGAGCTCCACGTCATAGCTGGTGGGCGGCTCGTTCTGCACGTTTTCGTTAATCATCTCGAAAAAACCGAAATCGCTGGGCGGGATTGTATTGAACGACATCCCACTGGCGTCGATGAACTTCGTCTCCGGAATTTTCGGCTCACCGGCGAGGCGCACGATCCCTTCCAGCGCCTCGGCGACGGACGTTCCGAAGCTGCCTGCAGCATAGGGATAGATCTTCAGGTTCTGCTTGATGTTCTCGACTGCCGGTTTCGGGTCGTTGCCGTTGTCAATGAAAGCCCGCAGGGCATAGAGAACCGTGTTGGTTTTGGCATGCGCCAGAAAATAACCGCCCTCCGGCAACGAGCCATCGTAATCCGGACCGACGATCAGGTACTTGCCAACGAGTCCCCGGTCGGGCCCCGGCTTGCCCATATCGATAACCCATTGAAACCACATGTCGTTGATCGCGCCCAGCCCACCCGAGGGCTGCTCGATCACCACAGGTCCGTTCGAGAGATCGACCCAACCAAGATAGTAAATGGTGTCGGCATTTGCGGTCAGGAACAGCGAATTCGCATCCATCAACTGATCAAAGATCACAATGTCGCCGCTGTTTGCCCCGACACTCTGGAACCCCTTCAGCAGGCCAAGTGCCTACGCCCCGCGAAAGCTGTTGTTATAGACGTTCAGCGCACGGGTGAAGTCGAGCGTATCGAATACGACCGTGGCCGTGTGCTTGCTTGGAACACCATTGGAGAACTCCAGAGTGCCGATACGGGTTTCGACACTGTCGGGCGCGCCTAGTGATTGAACAGTCGCATCGGACACGTCCGCCTGCGCTGTCCCAAATAAGAGTAGACAAGCCGCCGCCGCAGAAACCGCAGTCCTATACATTTACGACCTTCCTGTTGGTTTCCGCCATCGACACCAGAATTGTCGGCGGCCGCGAGTTTGCTCGCACTTGAAACTTCCCTTACCCACAGACCGATTCCACGGCGACGGGGATGACCTTAAACACTAACGGGCCAGCATGACCAGACGATGAATGCGGCCCCACGGGGCCGAAGAAGTCCCTCCCACCTCAGCGCCCTTAATCTTGCGGATGTCGGGCAGCTCTGAACATGTCAGGACCGACAAACCCCCTTTGCCCAAAGTCGATGGAGCGTCGGGACGACCGATGACCAGCTTACGGCGCAAAATAAATTCCCCAAGCCCACGCAAAAATGACTATGGCGCTGCACCGCGAACCTCGCATTTGCGCCCTCCTTGACTGAAATGCGATTCGTATTAATTAATCAGACCTTGCCTAGATGGCACCCGCAAACTGTTTGGTTTCCGGTGCTTTCACAGTCTGGCAGCGTGACAAGTCGCGCCCGGGTAATAGAGCACTGGTGACGGATCGCAGGCAGATCAGCCTGCTACCTTGCTGAGACACCTTGTATGGGAGGGAAGCTCGCCAAAGCACTTTCTATACTCTGCAGCGAACTGCCCCATGTGCCAGAAGCCCCAGTGGTTCGCTATGTCACTAATAGTCAAGTCGGGGTCGGCAGTCCGTAAATCCTTGCGCACACCTGACAAACATTGAACAAGTATAAATCGCTTCGGACCTATTCCGAACTCCTCTTCGAAACCACGATACAGCGTCGGCGCGCTAACACCCGCTTGCTTGCAGAGTTCTGCGACGGTAAGAGCGGACGTGTTGCTGTCTTCTATATACTCAAGTGCACGACGTGTCGCACGGCTACGGGCCGCCAGGCTGGCCGTGTTGTCGGCACTGCAGATGCCGGAAATGAGCTGCAGAACGCGACTGGCTGTTGTCTGGCTGAAAAGTTTCCTCGCTTTCCGACCACTTCGATCCCGTGCATGTCCAAGATCAATCAGAAATTGTTGCCTGAGAATTTTGGTTGATCGGTGCACGTTATCCCATATTGACTCTTTTCTGATCAGCTTCAGAATGTTGACCTTAATCTGCAGGTCGTCGGCGGTTTCATTCAGCAGTTCTCCGCTGATTGAAATCGCAAAGCCAGCAAATCCGGCTGGGGTAGTGCCTTCGAATCCGCTCTCCAAGCTGAAATTCACAATGTCGCCACCGCGGGCCGGTTTACCGCACCAATCAAATTCGGTTACTTCTTGATCAGGGAAACCCAGTGTCACCATCCCACCGGGCGGGCTGCCCGCCTGCCGAAAACTGCGAGAAAATTCGCCTCGCGTGACCACGCAGCGCGCCGTACCGACCGCTGCAGCATAAGCACTCATTACGCCTGGCTCGACCTGCTGGCAGTCGAAGTCCCAACCCACCTCCTGACCCCACTCGCCTATCTCGTCGTAATGACGATGCATGAGCAACTGGGCGGTTTCGCTTTCCATTAGTGGCAACCTGAACGATCTTTGATGTGCTCTTCGATATTATTTGCCGATAATGGTGGTGATGCAAATTGAGTCAAGCCATCCGTGTGCTCGCGCGTGGTGCAGTTTAAAGAGCAATGATTGAACGAATGCAGCGATTCTTTCTCATGCTGGTCGGGTTGTGCATTATGACAAATGGAGCCACTCCGCAGGAAGCTTCCGACTCCGCGCTACAGAAGGTGGGCAGGTGACTGCACCTATGATTAGTATAGCCGCAGCGTCTACTTGTGCAGGCAATTGCACGTTCTCGTTTTCCGATCATGGGCGCGTTCCCATACGGAACGCGGTGCAGCGTTCGGGTTTGGTTCGACAACGAGAACTTTCGCAGCGACGGCGTCCGGTCGCGCTACCGCGGACGGCATTCACGTGACCGGTTCAGAACACGGCGAAAGGGATAAAGCCCAAACCCATGGTTGATAGGTCGCGTTGTGCCGACGTTGCCTCAAACGCAAAGCTCTGATTAGGATGGACATCCGGCAACACACAACTGGAGCGGTGATGAGCACATTTCGGAACACGATGACCTCGCTGGCATTGCTTTTTGTCGCCCTCCCACAGGCCGCGGCACAGGCCGACAAGTCAGACGACGACTGGCACTTCAGCCTCGCACCACTGTTTCTATGGGGCATGGGCATCGATGGCAGAACCGCGATTGGGCCTGCGGAAGCCCCGTTGGACATTGAATTCAAGGACGCATTGGAAAACATGGACGCGGTGCTCACCTTTCACGGCGAGGCCAGGAAGAAGGATCTGACCCTGTTCGCCGAGTATCAATATGTCAGTCTCGATCCGGAAGCGGTGTTGCCCAACGGCTCCAGTGTGGATATCAACTTCAAGAACACCATGGCGGAACTCGGCGTCACCTATCGGGTCGCCCGGTTTGACCGAACCGATATTGAAATTCTGGGTGGTGCCCGATACGTGGAGCAGAAACTGAAGGCGAAAGGCATCCCGATTCCGTCCCTCTCATCGCTCAGCACCAAGGAGGATTGGTGGGATGCATTTTTCGGAGGGCGGATAACGACACGCATGTCGGCGCGTTGGAGCTTTATCGGCCGCGTGGACTACGCCAGAGGGGGGTCGGACGGTACCTGGAACCTGGTGGGTATGTTCGACTACCGATTCAGGGACTGGGGCTCGGTCTTCGCCGGCTACAAATGGATGGATTTTGACTACTCGAACGGCAGCGGGCTCGACCGCTATGAATATGACGCACGGCAACATGGCCCGCTGGCCGGATTGAACTTCTACTGGTGACCGGATAATCGGTCAATCAACTTAATTGATCTAGATCGGGGTCGGGATCGACATTAGATCGGGGTCGGACCACGGCAATCCATTGAAACAAAGCGAGTTAGTAGCCCACAGGCGAGCCGAAACGAGCTTGGAGGCCGGTTTTGGCCGGCGGAAACGCGCCTCTAAGACTGTGTGCGTCGGCCTACGACCCAGAACAGTTACACGCGTTCTTTCGGTACCCAAATGCGGCCTCTAAGCGCGAAAACCGACTGCATCTACCCACGATGCTGATACTAATCAATCAATTGGCATGGTCCGACCACTTCGACCCATTACCCTGCCATTGCCAAGCGCGCCAAGACCGAAGGGGCCGAAATCCACTGGGGTGATGAGACAGCGGTCTCCAGCGTTGAGCACTACCCGCGTGGGTATGCCCCCAAAGATAAGACACCGTTTGTGGTGCTCTCCCAGTGTCATCGCCACCGGGTCAACGTCATGTCCGCGATCACCAACCAGGGCACGGTGCGGTTCATGATGTATCGCGAAACACTGACCTCGGCGGTGCTAATCCGCTTCCTGGAACGGCTTATCCGGGAAGCGGGCCGCAAGGTCTTTCTGGTGCTGGACAGTCTGCGTGTTCACCACAGCCGCAAGGTGCGCAACTGGTTTGAGGGCAAGCAGGAGCAGATCGAGGTGTTCTTCCTGCCCAGCTATGCTCCGGACCTCAACCCAGACGAATACCTGAACTGCCACCTGAAGGCGCGACTCAATGCCGCCGAACCGGTACGCGACGCCGCTCAGTTGAAGAACAAGGTGCTCTCTCACTTGCGCTCGCTCCAGCGAAGCCCCAACCGCGTCAAATCCTATTTCCGTAACGAGCACATTCGATATGCCGCATGACATGTTCGATATTTTGTTGCCGGGTTAATAGCCTGTAATTAGAGCCTGCTCAGGAACTACAACCGATTGATATTAATATAGTATCGCACGGCTTTGCGGTATAATTCTGCACGAGAACTGCGTCAGTTTCAGCAAAAGCCGTGCACCTATGATCCGTTATCAAAGCCAAAAACAACTCTCGCTCGATGAATTCGACTGGCCTTTCCAAACGGCCCTCGATAGAGGTAACCGCTGGGTTAAGTTGGGCGAGTGTATTCCGTGGGACGAACTGGCGGAGGGATATTATCAAGGGCTGTCCCGCGAGCGGGGTCGCCCGAGCAAGGATGCCCGCTTGGTGATCGGCGCGGTGATTATCAAACACAAGCTATGTCTGTCGGACAGAGAGGCGGTTGCGCAGATCCAGGAGAATCCGTATCGCCAGTAGTCCTTGCCCATCAGTTGCGTGGTTTCTTCGTACTCATCAGATGCCCAGGGCAGAGTCGTCCGCAAAACGGTCGTTGTCCTCAGATTATCGTAGGCGATGTTTTTAGCTTCGCTATACATGCGAAAAACATCCGCTGGCAAGGAGGGATTTTCCTCGGCGACATCTTTTCGTATCGCAACTGCGTGCATAATGGGGAAGAGCTCGGCATCCCGAAAATACTGTTTCTCCGTTGACTTTATGTTCGTGAACAGCCGACGTATGTTCGGGTTGCCGTCCATGACTACTTTGGGCGTAATTGCTGCAATCAGGGCATCGCAACGGCCGCTGAGTATCAGCTCGGATTCGCCTACTCCAGGCGGCCCAAATTCCAATGGTAAATCGTCAGACAATTGATAACGTGATCCACCACCGCTCGAAGCGTTAATGATCCCGTCTTGTCGGATGACTTTGTCGTTTCGATCCAGTGCATATCGGCAGGGGCGACGCCGTGCTGATCGTGGAGCATGCCGCGAATCAACGTATTTGAACTCGCGCCATATCCTGGCGTACCTACTTTTCGACCACGAAGGTCTTCCGGCTTCTCAATACCAGAATCTATGTGTACGTAAATATTGCGGTGACGAAACATTTTCGATATGAAAACAGGAATGAGTCCTGGATCCGTGACTTCGCCTGGAAAACGTAGCCGAATTGGCTGGCGGCGTTCAAAAACGCCACCGAGAGATGCCGGATTGTGGCGAATCTCGTTCCGAGAAACTCGCATGATGACATTGCGCGACCGACGGGCACACCGCACCCTGCCCTCTGGACCATCGGCGTTTCTTGAGGGGCTACGGCTCAGGGGAATTCGGCGTGCAGTTTCCGGAAGGCCTTAAAGCCGGGGCAGTGTTGACTGAAGCGCAGCGTCAGTTGCCGGGCGCTACGCACCACGCGGGCGGCGAGATAGATGAGCTCCTGCATCACCGTGCGCAACCGACGCCGCTTCGCCGGGTGGCGGATCGGGGCGTGTTCGCCCATCAGCCCGCGTAACCCCATCCAGCGCAGGATGTTGTAGGCCAGCACACCAAAGGCCATCACCAAATCGTTGGTGTCGAACTTGCCCGAGGGCAGGCGCTCCAGATCCAGATCAGTCTTGAACTCACTATCGATCAGCGGGATGATCGCCGCGGCGTCCTCATTAAAGCGTTGGCGAAGCCGTGGCGCTGACGGCGACTGCTTGATGCCGAGGCCATGTTTGAAGAACGGATCGAAGCGCATCGCCTCGGCGGCCTCGAAATCGCTCTTGCCGACGCACAGCAACCCCAAATAGGTGCCGAACAGATCGATATTGGGAATACCGTGGCGTTTAGGTATAGAGCGGGCGGTTTTCGCCAGCGAGGTATGGCGGTTGATGCAGTGGCCGACGAGGGCGAGGCCGGCGGTGGGGGTATAGGCTTCAGTGCGCGATCGCTCGATTCGGAACTTGCGCATGCCTCACCCAGGCGGTGAATTGGACGAGGACCCATTTTACCCAATATCCCTCAATAGATCAGCATGTTATCGGCAATTTAACGCAACGAAATCACTGATTCAGGTGAGTATGTAATCGCGAAAACCTTCGTCGATATATTTGGTCACATAGGGAATCAGGCCAATCTCAGTCACCTGGTAGGTCTTATTCTCACCGAAGGCATGATCATTAAGATTGTAAATTTATTCATTAGTAAAACTGACGTCAGACCCATCGATGCCTACCGTCCCATCCTTAATGGCCTGGACGCGGTCATAGGGGTAGCCGGCAACTTTGATTCTCGATTCGGCCTCTTCGGGTGGCTGCTACCCCTTTCTGCGCGCCGAGCAGCCCGAGCGCCGCCGCAGCGGAAAGTTTCAGCGTTTCACGGCGATTTACCATGGCGCCTTACTCTGCCTTACCCGCGCCCAACTTGAAGGCCTCAACTAATTCCCTGGTTTCCGGCCTCAGGTTTCCAATGCCCTCATAAGGCATGCCATGGGTCGGGGGCCTGTCCGGGTATTTTTGCTTCAATGCCATATGACGCTGGACCATGCCGGCGAATTGACCACCAGCCCAAGGACTGACCTTGATCGAGTCGATGGGGCGCGACTCTCTTGGATCGCGGTAGAGATCGTAGATATGAGCACTTGTGATGGGGTTGGCACCTGGCGGCGCCAGATGCATCTTGTATTTATTTTTCACAACAGACTTAAGCTCAGTCCCTTCATAGATATGCAAATAATCGCGTCGTCCATGCGTCTCACCGAGAAGCAGTACACCGCTCTGATCTAAGCCGTCGATAACTCTGTCCCTGGGTATTCCGTCCGTAGCATTCGCCAGCCGGGCAAAGGTAGTGTAAAGGTCGCTGACATGAATTATGTCTTCGGCAAAACCCCCTGCCTCAATAACGCCCTTCCACTTCACCCAGGCATTGACCCTGACACCGCCTTCCAGGTGATCAGTTTTTCCGCCACGATAGATTCGGTCGGACTGACCCGTGGGGCCTGCATACTGCATGAAGGGCCCGTTGTCACCCATCACTACGATCACGGTATTCTCCGCAATACCCAGCTTCTCTACTTCGTCGAGAATCTGGCCAACCCACTCATCCATCTCAACGATGGATGCGGCGATCGTTCCGCCATTCAGGGTGTTGTATTCCTTTTTGTGTTCCTGCACGAAATTGATCGGGAACATGGGCCAGTAGTTCAGATAGAACGGCTCGTCCTGCTCGGCAAGGGTACGAAGCTGGCTTAATACGTTTTTCTGGTACAGCTCGTTCATGTCACGGTATTTCTTCTGGGTCCAGGCTTCGCCAGGCTCGATATTGACTTCATAAAGTTTCCCATCGCGCTGTTCAACGCCGACCACCATATGCGCGGGGTTGAGCGCGAATTGTGCATCCAACGTGAAGGACTGTTCTTCGCGAGCAGCATCCACGCCTCGTATAATATCGACATCCACACTATCCATGCCCATAAGGGCAAGCTGTGCCTGTTGATGGATGGGAAACTCTGCATGCATGAAACCCTGATTGCTGGCATAAGCTTGTGCAATCTCACCCATATGCCACTTGCCAACATGGGATGTGTTGTAACCCGCATCCCGGAGTATTTCTGCGACGGTGACTTCTTCGCCAGCCAAACCTTCACCGGAGAGTGTGGTCTTGGCTTCAGTCAATCCCGTACGGATAGGGTAGCGACCCGTCATCATAGCTACTCGTGTCGGCGTACATGAAGGTTCGGAATACGCGCGTTGCAGGCTGAGGCCTTCTTTTGCAAGGGCCGACAGGTTCGGTGTCTTGTAGCCGCGAATGACGCTTAATTCATCCATGCCGATTTCACCAAAACCTACGTCATCCAAAAGGATATAGACAATGTTCGGTGGCTTGCCGCCGTTCTTCTCACGGATCTCAGCTAGCTTCTCTTCAATCGCCTTATCGTCGGCAGCCCATTTCTCGCCGTTTTGTGCGTCTAGAATGGCGTACTCGGCATCATGGATAATTTCTGCCGCGTTGGTGAGCGGCGCCAGCCACAGCGCCGCCAGCGTAGCCACTAGTAAGTTCTTTTTCATTTCATGCGTTCTCATAAGAATAGACAAATAGACTGATCAGCGGTTCTTCCTGTGCTGCTTCGACAGCTTTTGCGGTTGGTCTGTATTTCCGCCGATTTGCAGCCATGAAAGCCCGCGAAGGTAGACAAGTGCTGCGCCTCGATCCTACGCACCGTGCGTGCGCGAGTGGTTCCGTATTCTTAGAATTGCGTTTGAATTATTCTCGCCTAACAATGCCGACTAGCGCATCAAGAATCGTTCACATCTGGATTTTATTCGCATCTGATATGGCATCCATAGCTCCGCCCAAACTCTTCTTCGACAGGCACCTCTCGGACCTCAATGAGCACGCGAGGCAGGCGGACCTGGAGGTCGAAATGAGACAGCTCGACGCCGGAGGCGGTGCTGGCCTCCTCGGATGTGCATAGCCTGTGACCCAGAGCGCCGAGGCGGCTCTGGGTTTGGCCAGTGACCAGTGCGCGCTCAACGTGATCCGCGACGCGTGCTACAAATACGTGCACTTCACCGCCCTGCCGCCGCTGCTGTTCGATTTGAGGCGGGATCCCAACGAGTTTCACAATCTCGCCAATGACCCCGGCCACCGGGAGCAAATGCTGCGCTACGCGCAAAAACTGCTGAGCTGGCGTATGGAACACGAGGAACAGGTATTGAGCAACACGCTGCTGACGGCGGATGGACCGGTCACCCAGAGATTTCCGCGGGGTTGAGCGCCGTCGGTGGGATCAGACCGCGCCCGCTGCCAACAGCGTCAGCGCTTGCGCATGCAGTCGTGCATCCCCGGCCGCCACCACTTGTCCGCCCTGCACCGGATCGTTACCCCGCCAATTCGTCACCCGCCCGCCTGCAGACTCCGCCTTGACCGAACAGGGCCTCCCTCCTGACATCCGGATGGTACTTGCGCGCCATCTTGCGATACGCCCGCTTCAACTCCTCGGCGGTGGCCGACTGGTTCACACCCAGAAGTTCGTATTAGTCCCTAAATTGCATACGGTGGAACTCTACCTGCCGACCCAATGAGTGAGATCAACAAGATCAACGTGGAGGGGTAGGCCAAAGCCAGCCCACCGAGATTTGCACACGTTCCGAGTGCGCACCGAAATTGCACGCCGTTGCATCGTGTTTCGGATGTGCGGCGCTGGGTCACGATATCAAGTGCCAGAACGGAAGGCGCCCTCTGAAGCCGGCTCTTGTTCGATAGCGTGCTGTGAATCGGATGAGTTTTTTTGAGGTCATTTGACAACATCGCAGGGACGCGATCATGTCGAAGCTGTCGGCTGGCAGGGAAGCCAGTTCTGGTGTCGGTGCGTCTCGTTACGAGCGCCACCGCCCGGAGCGCACCCTGCTTTATCAGCTGGTCGACGAACACTATCCGGCGCTCAAGACCCAGCTGGCGGCACAGGGTCGGGAACTGCCCGCATACGTCGATCGGGAGTTCGAGGCTTATCTCGAATGCGGTCG
>CAWAOU010000022.1:0-15020 GCA_963783675.1 uncultured Gammaproteobacteria bacterium | reverse complement strand
TGATGGCGGCGTGCGTGGGCCCCATCGAACTTGCGGGCGACCCGCTTTCGGTACCAGCCGAGAATCGTGTCCGGCTTGGCAGCGTTTGCCACATCCTCAAGTGCCTTGCGGCCGAGCCGGTAACCGATGTCGGCGAGCGTCTTTCTTTCAGCGTCCGACAGTAAGAGCCGACCCTTGATCTGCGCCCTCAGGATTCGGTTCTCCGTTGCAAGATACTCGTTGCGCAGGAGAAGTTCTTGGTCGACCGTTCCGGTGATGTTAGCCAGACTTCGAACCCAATCCATCCGCTTCTCCGTGCGTATCGGTGTTACCAAATTACGGCTCGCATTCTAAGCGCCGTCGTATGCCGGACAAAGATTGGGCAGATCCCCTCGCCAGGGGCAAAATTGATGGTTCAATAGGTTGGAGTTTTTTGACCCCACGGGGATAACCCCGGATTGGATGGATGCCGCCTCAGCGACTCGATCTAACAAGGACCAACGGCGGAAGCCGCGACGCGCTGCCTGGCCCGGTCGCGCCTTGTTGCCACTGAGCCGCAGTGGCCACGGATGAAATCGCCGATTGTTCGCAGTTTACGAATCCGTCATTCGCGTGTCATTCCGAAAATCGGCCGGCACGCGTTGCGGTTCGGCGTTTCCGACCATCGTCACTACCCCGATTCGCTGCTAGTGACGATGGTCGTTTCGCGCCGAGCGAACCGCCCGCCAGGCCTTGCCGGCCTGTCATGCCGCTCGCTTCGATGCCATCTTGCACGCCAGATGATGCACATTATTTAAGACAACGCCGCATGATGTTGTTGACGATGCAGTCCCAGATCGCGAAGCACGATTGGTCTGGGAGAGAGTGCTAAATCATGAGGACCCCAGGGGCTGTAGGCTCTCGTCTACGCGCGCTTCACCTTGCCGTTGACGATCCGGAGTCGCTTGCCGTCGAAAGTCGTCAGAGTGAAACCGTCCGAGTGTTCGTTAAAGGTCAGGCTGTAGTCCTGCAGCATGCCGATGGCCATGGCCTCGCCCACAGCCAATCCTTTACCGTTACTGCGGTAATGAACCCCGGCATGACAGCGCGCCATTATGATGTTACTTGCCAACTTGTTGATCTCGTCACCCAGGGTGAGTTCGGAACCGATCCAGGGCTGCAGGGACAGGCCATCGGCAGAAGCCTGCACCGGCTCCGGTATGATGAAATCCTCATTGGTGAATGCCTTGAGCACGGTGGCGCAGGCGCCGGACGCTGCAGAATGGCCCGCCGGGTAGGAAGGGTGGGTGGGCGAGCCCTCTGGATAGGCCTGCGGTAGAAGCGCATTGCCATACCTGGCACGCAACCGGTCGATGGCCGCCGATGCCAGGATGTCCGGGTGAACGTCGTAGTCCTTGAATCCTTCGAGCTGATTTTGGACGCGCCCGGCGAACACCTCGGGACGCAGGCGGCGATGCACGAGCCACTTGTGAAACCAGGCGGCCTCAAGGCCAAGCCGCGCTGCCCTGATGACCATATCGTAGAGGTGTGACGAGCCGA
The DNA here is from genome assembly GCA_963783675.1 of uncultured Gammaproteobacteria bacterium. GTDB lineage: Bacteria > Pseudomonadota > Gammaproteobacteria > Competibacterales > JAHEDQ01 > JAHEDQ01. Next base: position 13,502 of record CAWAOU010000022.1, on the reverse strand, counting down.
AGGTGGCAAATCCTTCCTGGTTGGCGGAGTGGAGATAGGGGTTGCTCGCGTCCAGGGCATCCGGGCCAAAGCGGTCGATGATCAGGGCGGCATTGAAAAACGCCTGGAACAGAGTGTCTTTCTGAACATAGGCGCTTACTGCCCGGCCATTGTGTAGGTAGCGTGGCGTGTTGTCGAACACCACTTCGCTGCGCGAATCGGCGCCACGCTGAATGGCCAGCCACTCGCCGTAGTCGGTCATGTAGTCCAAGTCGGCGACCGGAATCGGGTAGCGCTGCTCAATCAGCGACAGCCCGTAGGGCACGTCATACCATAGGAACTGGCTCAGGTAGGGACCGCTCATATCGCCCCGGATGCCGCCGCGGAACAGGGTCTCGGCTGTGATCTGGCCACCGCAGATGGGCGCCCGGATGTCCGAGAAGCTGGAGTTCAGATCCGCGATGGCCGCGACGGTAGTGGCATCCCAAGGGTAGTCGGTGAAAGAGACGTCACGCGCAAGTGCCTGCCAATACGCCTCGCCGATCTCCGCAGCATTCTCGGCGCTGGCGAAAGCGGGCGCGGGCGGGAGGGCGGTGGTCCACGAGTCGGAACCCATCAAGTCGAAGGCGTAGGCAGCCTGTGGGTTGGCTAGCCTGCGCGCTGCCTCAGGTGACAGGGGGATGCGCTCGAAATCGGCCGGCTTACCGCTGTACAGCGCCTTCCTGTAGAGTCTGTATGCATCGCCATCGACCTCGCCGAGATCATTCTGCGGCAGGCACTTGAAAAAACTGGCCCGGCGGTCGGTGTAACGAGTCTCGTCGCCGTTGTCCTTGTGGTTGGGATAGTCATCGCGCAGTCGATGGAAACGCGCGGTTTGCATGCGGATCTGGAAGGCGTCCTGGCGTCGCTGATCAAGCCGCGACTGCCCCGTTCCCGAGGCCTGAACCTGCGCAGGGACCGCGAGCAGCCCACCCAATCCCAGCGAGGTCGCGGCGGAGAAGACACTGGCGCCGCTGGCGGTCTTGAGAAACCCACGCCGGGATGGGCTCTTTGCTGTCGGCTCGGCTCGCTTCCGGTTAGCTTCGTCCGGGTGACGAGAACACGCCGGCGATTTATTTTGCGGGTCCTGCTTCTTGTTCACCACGGGCACTCCTTCGAATCTCGTTTACTCGGCCATCGCTGTCCCTACGAGTCTGTCGGATTTAACGCTGTTCGGCTGCAAATCCACGGATGGCGATCAACTCACCTTATCGCGCTCGTTAAATAGCCCTGCTATTCGCCTCGCCCGATAAACTGATTTGATTCGCCCCCGATGAATTTTCGCTTCGAACGGTTCAATCCGACAGACTCCTAGCCTTTATCCTACCGCGGCCCACTCCGTGAGGACTTGCTCTAAGTCAAAGTCTTTGAGCCCCGCCATGTCCTGCACTTCCGTGTACGGTGGGGGGTGCCTGGGCAGTGTCGGGGCGCTTCGAAGGTCGCCAGGCTGATGTTATCGTCGGCAACGTTCAGGACTTTCAATGTGCTGGACGACTACAAACGCGAGGGACTGGGCATCGAGGTCGGTTTCGGGTTGCCATCGGTTCGGATCACTCGAGTGCTGGATCAGGTCATCGAATGGCGCGGCAAACCCAAGGTGATTCGCTCAGACAACGGTAGCGAGATGTGCAGCGCCGAGTTTCAGCATTGGGCCACCAGGCGCGGTATTCGTCTGATGTTTATCCGGCCCGGCAAACCGACACAGAACGCCTTTATCGAGCGATTCAACCGCACGGTGCGCCATGAATGGCTGGACGAGCACCTCTTTCAATCCATCGAGCATGCGCAGCAAACCGCCACTGAGTGGCTATGGCCCTACAATTACGAAAGACCGCACCATGGCCCTCGGAGGCATCACCCCTAACCAGATGTTGGCAACAGCCGCTTGAAGCCTACTTCTGAGCTCGATCAAAAATGGGGAGATTACACTTCCAACAGCTTGTTGATTCTTTCCTTTTTCCAGGCGAAGGCACGTGATCCGTAGTTGCACCAGACCAAGAAAGGCAATCAGTGGTACTTCGGGATGAAGGTGCACGTGGGGGTGGACCTGAACAGCGGTGCCGTGCACAGCGCCTCGGTCACACCGGCCAACGCGCTCGACATCAGTGAGCTGCTGGGTTCGTAGATCACGTACCGCATCGCCGTCGGGCCACAACAGGGCCGCAAGGTGTTCACGCTGCAGACACTGCCGGCGTGTGAAGAGCCGTTCCAGACTGGGATGGGTAAGGTGGCTGGGTTCTCCTTGCACGCGGGCGTGGCGGCGCGTGCGGATGAACGCGAGAAGCTGGAACGGCTGTGCCGGTATATCAGCCGCCCCGTGATTGCGGAAAAGCGCCGGTCGCTCACCCCGAACGATAACATCCGATACCAGTTGAAGACCCCGTACCGTGACGGCACAACGCACGTGATCTTCGAGCCGGTAGACTTTATCGCCCGGTTGTCGGCCTTGGTGCCCAAGCCGCGAGTCAACCTCACCCGTTTCCATGGGGTCGTTGCGTCGAACAGCAAACACCGCGCGCGGGCAACGGCGGCCGGGCGGGGCAGTGGCGGTTGGCACTACAGCAGGGAGTATCCGGAGGAGCCCACGCCGGCCGAACGTCGTGTCGCGATGACCTGGGCGCAGCGCCTCAAGCGCGTCTTCGGCATCTGACATCGAAACCTGGCCAGCCTGCGGTGGGGCAGTGAGGATCATCGCCTGCATTGAGGAGGCTGATGTCATCGAGAAGATCCTCACCCACCTGGATGCGAAAGCGGCTGAGCGCGAAGCCCCGAGGCGGCCGCCGTGCCCGGCGCCGCCCCAGCGGGGGCTGCTTGACTAGAAGGGGATGACCCAACGATGACCCTCCTTGGGCTGTGACGTCTGCGGCGCGGCTACGGTGGCGGCTGGCCGGGTGGGAGGGGGAGCGCGAAAAGCGCGCCGGCGAACTCGTCGTCCGGGTGGATTCGGGCGCCGTGACGCCACTCAAAGGCGATTGGCGAACGCAGGAGACCGCCGACCGCAGGTGCCGACACCGGTGTGGAGAGACTGCTGGCCGCCGAAAAGGTGGTTTATATTGCTATACGCCCGGCAGGCTCCCGCTTCGCACGGAAAATCTATCTGACAAAATGTACCTTCATGGCACAACCCGGCTGATTCCAGGCTCCAGTTCACTCTGATATCGAATGGCCGCGGCTTCTCGAAAGCGGTTCGAAGTCCTGAGATTGCTCGTCAGACGGTAGACGACCCAGCTCGAACTACCTACCAGGTCGTCTATAACTGCAAGCCATCCAGCGCTGATGATGACAATCCTCACAGCGCACTCGCAGGACACGATGCTTTAATCGCTCCTGTCAATGCCGATATCGGGGTTTATCGCCTGGATGACGCCAATTGGCTCGAGCAAATACCCTTCACTTCAGCAATGACATCGGCAACGGGTGCGTCCCGTGCAAGTTCGACAGTCAGGCGTTCCCCAGGCTGCGATAGAAATCTTTCATTGTCGCAAGGCTCGCGATTCCGGCGAACGACCCTGCTTGCCTGCTCCCACTCGAGCAGGGTATACCGCTGGTTCTTTTTGCCGCTACCGGATAGTCCGACGTAGTTTCTGGTGATCAGCGCCAATAATACAGGGGTGTCCCTGGCCGGGGTCCGAAGAAGTTTCTCAATAACTTTTCGACGCTCTGTTGCGCCATACCTTGATGCAGGTAAGGTCAGGCGATCGAGCCAGACACCCATACCCGCACTTACCAGCATATGCTCCACCAGACCACAAAGATTCGCGAATTCGGCGGTGTGGTTTTCATGATCCATCCAGCGATAGCTGAGAAATACGGAATGGCTGCCTAGACCTTGGGCAAACAATTGCAGTGAAGACGGGTCGCTGATGCGCCTGAGGCTCTGGAAGCCCGATCTGGCTACCGTCGCCCAGGCCTTGCAGTGCTCTTCCCTGCTGGCCTTCAGTTCGCCCGGATTCGCCGTGTTCTTTAAGGAAGGTGCCTGCGCGCCGCTCGCCTATCAGGACCACGCTGGACGTCCTCTGCCAGTGTCATGCGGGCGACCAGGGCCGGTGGCCACTGCTGTCCCAGACCGCTGGGGCGGGTCACGATCCACAACGTATATCCCGCCTTTAAGGACTTGGCGGCAGGTGTGCGCCCCAGCTGAAATGCCCAGGGCCATACTGCCTCGGCATGATTGCCTCGCAGGGCTTCGCGTTTCCGCAGGGCTCTGCTAATCCATTCTTCGGACTTTTTATCACGTTGTGCATGCGACGCTACCGTTTCACCGACAGCCTGTACCTTCCACATGCCGATCAGCTCTTCACGCACATAGCTCAGGTAGTGACGGGGTTCCCTGGTACCGGCTTTGTGATCAGTCATCAGCAGCGATTCCGGCAGTCAGTTTGGATGAGATAATTCATATGCATACCTGCGCAGCCAAGGACATTACACCTTCGAATCTGTCTCGCGAACCCAAGTGAAGAGTATGCTTGGGCCGACATCCAAGCAGCTCCGCAGGATATTCAGGCTCTCGCCGATAAGACATCGCAGAGTTCAGCGCTTGCATGGTCTTTCATTCAAAGCGGTGGAACGGTGCTGAGCGCAAAGGTCAACGAGGCCTCGATGCAAGCTTTATTTCCCAAGATCCGGCGTCGGTAATCAATGCGCTTGATGCTGACACAGGCCGCGCACTCGCTGCCTATCTTCGAGGCCCCGCCTACGGATTATTCTTTGACCCAGCTCGGAATCACGACGCGTGGTTACAGCCTGAGCCGCTTTCTGAGCAGGTCGCGGCATCTGTCGGTGACCTCTTGGAAATGCTGGAAGCGCACTTCCCCGTCCCCTCGCAAGGAGACGCGGCCGCCGAGACGCTTGAGGTTTCTGCTGAGGAGGTCGATGCTTTCTGCGAATAGATCGAGCAGAAAAACTACGAAGTGGCCGATTCTCACGCAACGGTCAAAACCTGCACGGCTTGAATGCGCAGTGAAGAGTCGTTTGGTGCCTGGAGAGTCGGATGGGTGGCCAAACAGACTTCCAATCCGTCAAAGGATCTGCAAACGTGTCCGCATGCTTTGTGTTCCCTAACCAGTGCAAGCCGGGGCCTGCCACCGGTCTATGTTCAACACCCATAGGGGGTATCGGATGAAATTGTCAACATTATTGAGCATCACCGGGATTTCGCTCCTGGTGGCCGGATGCGCGGGCGGTGGATCCGGCGAACCCGCACAAACCGGAAGCTGCGCAGGCGGACAGTGCACCGGGGTCTGTGTGGACATGGTCAAGGCCTATGCGCGGGAAAGGCTCGGAACCGAGGCGACGGACGTTTCCTTCAGCTTTGGGAGCGCGGACCCGTTGCCCTCCAACGGCTCAGTGACCTACTTCCGCACCGCCGCCTGCCCTAACGGCGGTGAGTACCAGGCTGAGTTTTTCGGCACGTCTCAATCCTGCAGCAATGTCTTCCGGGGTGAACTGCCAAAGTATGTGGGTAAGTTGCTGGTGGTTCCCAAGGGTTGCCCGAGCTGACCGAATGCCCGAGCGATAGATCGGGACTGTTGCCGTTGACGTGGTTTCGTCCGTCGGTCTGCGCCTGAAGCATCATGCCGCGGTTGTTGGTGATGGATGCAGCCTGCCTTGGAAACCATCGGCAATTCCCGCGCGGACTTTTGGGTCTGCCGAGGTCACGAACCGGGCAGCGGGCAAAGCGAGTGCGGCGTCTGCCGTTTTTCGATGCGCTGTGTATCGAGCGCCCCGATGGCTCCGATCGGTTTCGCCGGGTCGGCACAAACTGCGATCCACCGGGCCGATACCGCTCGCCACGTGCGACTAGCGGACGGTCCACACAACTTGTTCAGGTTCGCCCGCCGGCATCTTCACACTTCGTCACCGGCCAACAATTCCCGGATACAGTCTTCCAGCGGCTGGAGATGAGTGTCGACTACAGCGGCAACAGTAAATGGGTCGATATTGCCCAGATAGTTGTGCACGAGAATATTCCGGAAGCCACGAATTTCGCGCCAGGGGATTCCGGGGCAACGGGCCTGCAACGGCTCAGGCAGGTTCTGAGCAGCCTCCGACAAGGTCTGTAGATTGCGCAGTGTTGCATCGTACAAGACCTCATCCTCTCGCAGATCACCTCGCGCCTGGACCCGCCGAATCCTCGCGACGGCATCCAGAATATGTTGCGCGTAGGGCTGCCAGGGCTTGTTCACAAGTCCACAGCCTCTTGCATGACCTGGTCGCGAATGTGACGATTCAATTCATGCTCGGGAATCAATTCCACGGGTCGTTGCAGCAGCTCGGCAAGCTTGTCCGCTAAGGGCAGGCGCTGCGCGAACAAATCGTAACCCCGAGGGAAGTCCACCAGGAAATCCACGTCACTGTCAGCTCGTTCCTCTCGCCGCGCCACCGAACCGAACACCCGCATGCGTCGTGCGCCATACTGATGCCCTAAGCGTGCGATGATTGCGCGTTTACGATGTATCTCATCCAGAAGCATACCGAATCCTCAACCCAACCTCCGAGTCACCACACCCTAGATCTTGTGTATATGTCGTGACCGTTGCGGCATTGTGCATGATCTGCGCAAGCATATCGTAAAGAAAACGGAGTACGACGGACCCGCAAGTGACTCGTGCTCGCTGAGGCCGGTTCTTGTCTATTTCGAGTCAGCCCCAAGCGTTTGGACGATGCCGCCGAGGTCTATGAAAACTACTCTTCCAGCGCCTTTTGGACAGCCTCGCTGTCTTTGATCTTCTGTGCGGCGTCACTTCCCCGGACGGCGCGGTAACGCTCGTAAAACTCCAAGTCTGCTGGGCCGATGGAACATCCCGGCAATTCCATGCAGCGCTCAAGGAGATCAACTTTGCCTTTTGAGCCGAACTGCATTTGGATGGCGTTGATAAACTTGGGTCCGCCGATGCTGATTCCGACAACCATAGTGGCGATGATGCATACAAGGGCGATCAGTTTGGCCGAGGTCGACAAGTTCATTGGTTTCTCCCTTTACATCTGCAGCGGAGGCATCCTGCCGATCAGGCGGATCGCTCTTTGGCGCTGCGGAATGCGGCAGCCGGTGGACTGTTCCGCGTTTCCGGCACGTGCTCGCCTGAGTACGGATGCACTGCCCCAGTATCTTGGTCCTTCTAGCGCGGATCGAAGACGGGCCGGCCCCGTAGTTACGAGACCGACCCATTCCTCACTGGGCCCATTCCTTATTGGAATCGAGCTGATGCCCACAGCCCCGTGTCTTCAACTGCGAGTACGTCAGCATCCGACGAACGTGCGATTAGGAACATCTGCGGGTCACTCCACCAGCTCGGGATCACCCGGCATCCAGGTTTTGTCGTAGAAGGGCTCAAGCGGACCATACAGGCGAAGAATGGTGTTCCAGCCCTTGCTCGGGTCGGTCTGGATCCAGTTGTTCTTCTGACCATCGGGTGCCTCGGGCGCGAAATAGACGTCGTAGGAGCCGTCTTCGTTCTGCTTGAGTCCCTCTTTGTTGCTGTCGACCCCCGGGAAACGCTGATCCGTCTGCAGCATGCCTCGGCTCTGGTTGTCGTACAGCGTGAAGGACCAGAAGTCTTTGGCGGGCACATCTTTTGGCAAGTTGATCTTGTAGGTCTTGCTGCCGTCCAGGGCGGTGCCATCCTTATCCAGGTAGGCGATGGCGTACTGAGACCCCTTGCCCACATTCTTCACCGCCATGGCGGGGGTGATCCCAGTGGCATAGAAGTGCATGTAGATGCGTGAGTCCAGCAGCCGTTCGCCATCCAGCAGGAAGTCATAGCGGCCCTCGATAAAGGGGTTGGTCCACACGCGCTCGCCTGGATAGAGGTAGTGACGATGGTCAACCGGGCGGGCAGTCAGCGCCCGTGCCGTGACTGAGCCGATCTTGGCCGCGTCGGTGAGGATCTTTTTCATGCGGTCATCTGGCTTGAATTCAGTGCCCTTCTTGATACCGATGGCGGCCAGCAGCCCTCGGGTCTCAGGGTCGAGACCCGCCAGCGGCTCGGCCTGGATGGTCGCGTTGAGTTCCTCCCAATAGCCGTAGTCCATTCGGTGGATGGTGTTGTCGAACTGGTCCGAGATGTTGACAAAGGTCATCTCCGGCGGATTGTCTTTCTGGGAAAGCGGATAGATTCGAAACAGCGACTTAGTCTCGTCCACCGCTGGCTTCGGCGACCCGTCCACCTGGAATCCACGCCAGATGACCCAGTTGCCATAGGTCGATGTTTGCGCGACGTGGTAGCCCTCTGGCACATCGCCGTCGTAACCCGGCGGCAAGATCAGGAACTTGCCACCCTTGCCCTCATCCGGGCCGGCGTTTCCGAAATCCACCACGTAGTGGAACCAGGCATCGTTCAGGAAGCCCAGCACGTTGGGTGGGGTCTCGATGACCATCGGCTCATCGCCAAGCTCCAACCAGGACGCCATGTAGACTGAGGTGGTGTTCGGGGTCAGCCATAGCGCTTTGGAGTCCATCAGCTCTTCAAACAGCACAGCGGTGGTATTGGCCGGCCCGTGCTTGAGCAAGCCGTGCTTGAGCGCATACATGGAGGCGATCGGTATACCGTTCAGGAAAGCCTCTGTTGCGCGATTGAGATCGAGATTGTCGTAGACCTTCTGGGTTGTTTCCGCGTCTGGGACACCATCGACGGAGGTCAGGGTGCCAATGGAGGTTTCCAGTGTGTCGGGCGTCTCGATCCCCTCGGGGATCGGTGTGGTCATCATCATCTTGTCTCCTTCCGCCCAGGCGTGGGTGCTTAGTACCGCCGCCAATGCCGCAGCGAGCAGGGTTGTTGTTTTCATGTTCGGCTTTCCTCAATTTTCCAATTTGTTTTTCTGGTACAAACCCGTTCTCACTCAACCGGCGCATCGGCGCCCATACGTGTGAAGATTCAGGGCTCGCTGTCGTTCGTCGTCGATTTCGACTCGTACAGGGTTGACGTCCAGATTCGGGTCAGCGCCTCGAGGACCATCTCGGCATTGCGCCGAGGGTGGCGACCGAAGCTATGGATGAGCATCGAGGCGTCCAGACGGTTGAGCGCAACCGCAATCGAACGGGCGTCGAACGGCTCAATCAAGCCCAAGGCCTGTTGCTGCTCGATGCGGCTGGCGACCGCTTCGTCAAATTTGTCGAGGAATGCTGCCCAGGCGCGCTCTAGGCGCTCGTCGGTGGTGGAGGCGTCCGCCACCGCCCGCAGCAGTGGGCCGCGCTCGAAACACACCCTGACGAGTCCGGACAAAGACTGACGCAACAAATGCTTCGGGTCGCCATCACCGGTTAACCAGGGAGCTGCTGCCTCGAATATGTCGGCCTCAAGACCTTGGAGCAGCGTATCCATCAAGGCGTAAAGATCGTCGAAATACCGGTAAAACGCTGACCGGCTGACGCCTGCGATTGCCATCAGGTCCGCGACCTTGATCTCCCGGAACGGTTGCGTCCACAGCAACTCCAGCGCGCCATCGAGAATCGCTTTGCGGGTCCGATCTGACTTGCGCGCCTTCGGGGCCCCGTTGGCTTTAACACGCGCCTGTGCTCGTGCAAGGTCTAAATGTGACATGGTGTCGCAATTTAGTGACGTGGTGTCACAAAAGCAAGCGGAAACCCGGATGCTCGCAGTGGCAACGGACGGTGCCACGGTCGGTTTGGCGCACAAGCCGTGTCAGCAGCCTTTTCGTCCGGCAGCCTCTCTTTGTCGAGCCAGTCGGTGGTCGGCGTGACTGTGGAACGTCATCAAACCGGCATTCCGACTCCGGAATCCACCTTGAACACGGGTTTGCAGGCGACTTGTTCGCCGTTGCACCGACCACAAGGACAGCCGCCACCGGGACAGGGATTCAGGCGGAGATCGTGTTGGCCAGTGAGCGGACGGCTACCGCAGGTAACCTGGAACACTCAACGAGCTTGAGGGGAAGGGGCGTTTACTCGATACTCGCGGGGCCAGCATGACCCACAAGTTCACGTCTCCCAACGAACTCAGGATTTTATGATATGAGCGACTATCCAAAACTCACCGAAATGGGCGTGCGGCATCCGCTGGAGATTGAGAAATTCGCGGTGCACTCGGCAGCCCAGACCGACATCCTGCAAATAACCTACAATCGGAAAAAGGGTTCGTTGCTGCCGGTCAGCCGGCGCTACAAGTTCCCTCGGATAAAGAAATCGGTAGTGGTCGATAGCGGCACCCGGCAAACAGAGACCATGTACGAGAGCGCACCGGCTTTGCGGCAAGCGCTGCGCGAGCTTGAGCGACTCAAGACGGTGCGGACACACGGAAAGGATCTGGCCGATCTGATCAGAGCCGAATTCAAGCAGCTGCAGGAAGATATTGCGCTGCGTACACAATACATCCAGTCATTGATCGACAAGCTCTGAACCCGGCAGCCGCTTGGAGCTATCCAATCATCCTCGGGATCGAGCGCGGTTCTACCGTGCATATACTGCTGGATTGATCGGATCGCAGAACCCGATGGCCGCACCTCGGTCACCGTACCGGGTCGCGGTTTAAGGCGCATACCTGCCGCGCTTCTGCGTATTCAGGTTGTAAGCAGCCGCTTCGTTCGAAAGGATCTCCGTTGCGTTTGTCGGTCGTGAGGCTGACCATTTGTTATCCGTGAGCGTTTGATGGACTCGGGCTGCGGTTCGTTGCCGCCCAGTTGCGCGAGCCGTCGTCGGCGTACCGAGCACGCTGCCCCCTGTGCCACATGGCGGTGTCTCTTCTTGTAGCCGGATAGCGGCTACCCCAGGTGTTTGTCGACATCCGCGCCCTGGTGCACGATACCGATCACCTCAACACCGGCCGGCACGACCAGATAGAACACCACGTGGCGACCTTGCGGGAAACTGCGGTAGCCTGCCTTCACCTCGTCGCGCAGCCGGCCGAGCTGAGGGTTCCAGGCCAAGTCGCGGAGGCAGGCGAACAGACTATTGAGGTAGTGCTCCGCCTGCTCCACGCCCCACTGCTCGGCGGTATAGACCCAGATCGCCTCAAGGTCGGCACGGGCCAGTTCTCGCAGCGCATAGGTTGCGCTCACTTGCCGTGTTTTTCGCGCATCTCGGCCAGGAACCCGGCCGGTGAGAAATCCTCGATCAGCGCACTCGCCTCGCCAGCCGCCAGCTTTGCCCTGAGGGCTTCGAGCTTGAGCTCGTCCTCCTCCAGACGCCGCAGACCGGCACGAACCGCCTCGCTGACCGACTGAAAGCGGCCCTCGGAGATCTTCTCTTTGACGAACGCATCGAAATGCTCGCCAAGGGTCACCGATGTATTTCTGGGCATGTTCGCCTCAACACAGGAAATATGTATTAATTATTAATACCAAAAACCAGGAATACAAGTACGAGGAAACTGCACGACAGCTCATGGTCCAGTTCGGCGTTATTACACTGCAACAATCGCTGGCCCAGTCATGCGCCCGAGTGCCTTCGCCGCCAACCCATCAACGGCCACGCGATTCTTTAGGGGGGGCGGATATTCTATACTCATAGGGGGAGTATGGGTGTTGCCTTGGTTCGGTTTCTCGCAGTCAAAAAGCACGCTTCCGTTCTTCGTGCTGCGTGCGTCGTCGGCTGCTCAGCGTCGGTTCGTGCAAAAGGGGCTTCCGCAATCCGACCCTGCGGCCTGAAATCGGTTTGAAAGAGCCAAACTATCGCTTGCCGCTGCACCTCGCGTTGACACGTCGGGGACGCTCTGAAATGCGACGTCCGTATGGGACGAGACGCTTGTTCAAAAAATCGACGGGGGCGCAGACCCTTTATTTTTTCTGATCTCTATCTCCTGAAAACTGTCGAGAGGGACACTTGTGTTCAAAAGCGCTGGCGATTACCTGACCCACTTCTCCTGGTCGATAGGGACCGTGGACCGGCTGGTCATCGAAGAGCTTGGCGAGATCATCGACCGGTACTTTCGACGGACTTTGGGTGTCTGCTTCTACCAGCTCGCACTGGACGGCGCCAAGATTGAGTCCACTGCACATCCGGAGTTACGGGACCAGCCGGGTTTGACGGGAGTTTGGTCGAGTCACTCCACCAAGGACTTCCCCATCCGACGCGGGGACACTCATCGCTGCCATACGACCTGGGCCTATGACCTCGATCGACCGCTGTGGATAACCGCCGACAACGGCGGTTTGCTGAGCAAAACGACAGGCGAAGGGGCAACCACGGTCTGCAAGAACCATTGGAGTCCAATCGCGGAGGAGGCGCTCCCGCCGTATTTGGATTACGCGGATGGGAAGGCGCGTACTTCGATCATTCTGCCGCTTCGCTATGCGGGGCGTGTTTTCGGCGTCATGAATCTCGAGTTTCCGGAAACGCTGAAGTGCACGGAGCTGGGTCGCGACGAAATGATGGCCATTGCGAACGCATTGGCGAGGATTCTGTGGTTGCACGAGACAGACAAGGAAAGGCTGGAGAAACGTCGGCGCCTCATCGAGCGGTTGAGCGACGGTCTCCGAACAGCGACATCCCTGCTCAGTCGACCTCAAGTGTTCGTCGCCAGCGCGGCCAAAGCGGACGAACAGGTCGTGGATGCAATAAAGGACACACTCAAGGGGATCGGAAATTTCGACTTGGTCTTTTGGCGCGACATTTCTGAGAGCGGGAATATCAACTCGCAAGTCATAGATCGAATTTCCACATGCCTGTTCGGTGTCTGTTATCTGTCGGAGCCAGTTGGCGGCAAGACACGTCCTCGTTATCGTGACAATGCGAATGTGCTTTTCGAAGCGGGAATGCTCAATGTTCTGGGTGATTTACCGGAAACGCGAAACACGGGTTGGATACCGGTTCGTGAATCCCATGAGGAGGGTCTCACAGCGGCACCCCCATTCGACATCGTCTCGCTGCGAACGGTGATCGTGCCGCGCGACGCGCGTGGCAAGTTCAACAAGCAGTCGTTCGTCGAACAGCTTAGTGGCATGATCAAGGAGGCGCGCGGTGCGAACTGGTCATAGCCGCACGCAAAGCGGAAGATCTGACGGCCGGCATCATTGGCTTTTCATGGCTTGATGAATCGGGGTCAGATTCGAGCTGACCCGGCCAGACGAAAAGTCGGTTTGGGTCTCCTATACTTGGCTCAGAGAACGGCGCTTCGCGGTCCTCAAATCTTCGGTGAGCTTCGCTGCGGTGCCTCGCATCGCAACGGTTCTTGCGCCTTGGCCGCCGGTCCGTTCGCGAGGGTGTGCATTTGTCCATTACGCTGATCGTCTTTCTGGCGGTCTACCTCGGTATGATCATGGGCGGCGTACCCGGGCTGCGGATGGACCGTGCGTCGGTGGCGCTCAGCGGTGCGGTTGCGTTGCTCGCTTTTGGCGAGTTGGATCAGGCGGAGGCCATCGCTGCCATAGACTTCGGCACGCTGGGCATGCTGTTCGGCCTGATGCTCATCTCCGTGCAGCTTCAGATCGCCGGCTTCTATGCGGCACTCTCGGTCACGGTGGCCCGGATCCATGCTTCGCACGTGGTGCTATTGGCACTGTTGATCGCGTTGGTCGGACTGCTCTCAGCC
>CAWAOU010000021.1:0-160378 GCA_963783675.1 uncultured Gammaproteobacteria bacterium | reverse complement strand
AGGTCCAGGACGCCGGTGGCAAAGCGACGGCACGGGCGGGGATTGGGGCCGGAACAGGTAAGTCCAGCCTATGAGGGGAGAGACGAATTGCTGAGTTCAGAGGCGCTCATAGGTAGATTGATGATGCGGCTTTAAGTGAGTCAACCAGTGCTTGAGTCCGTGCGTCCAACGTGCAAGCCGCAGACTGCAGCTGAGCATGCCATGGTGGAAACATATGGCGGTTTGGGGCACGTCCTGGTGACCGGTGCACAGGATTCCTGGGCAGTCATGTCGTTGCGGCGCTGCTTAGAGTTGGTGCTCGGGTTCGGATCGTTGCGCGCGACCCTGATCGAGTTTCGAGTGCCTTCAGGAAAGCCACCGAGGTCATTTACGGTGACATTTGCGACGAACAGGTCGTTCACGAAGCGGTTAAAGATGTGTCTGTCGTTATCAACTGTGCGGCGATCACAACCAACAGGGCGACCTGGGAAGAGCATGAGCGGGTCAATGTCAGGGCAACAGAGTCATTGTTTTTGGCTGCTGAGAAAGCGGGCGTCAAGCGTATAGTGCATATGAGCTCAGTGGTGGTTTACGGGCTTGAAGCAGCCGCCACCGGAGAGGCGATTCGCGAGTTGAGCCCTTATGCGCAAAGGCCCCCTAATTGGGCTCACTATATGCGTTCAAAGATCGAGTCGGATCAATGCGCGCAACGATACAACGCAAAGCACACCGTCCCGGTCACCGTGTTGCGTTTGGGTATTGTGTACGGTCCAGGGGCCAAACATGCGCCCGGAAGGGGATTGATGGATGTGGGTTCCTTTCGGTTCATGATAGGAATGGGTCGAAATCATTTACCATATGCCTACATCGATAACGTCGTTGACCTCGTGCTGATGGCCTCGGCTGTACCCCAAGCCAAAGGGCAAACTTACAACATTCTCGACATGCCACAACGGACTGTTCGGGAGGCGGTTGCACGGTCTCGGTCTGTAACAGGTAAGCCCATCAGAGTTGTCCCTATTCCTCCATTTGTCGTTAGAGTTGCGGCATGGCTTCTGGAAGCCCGAGCCACCCTGTCGGGTGGCCATCAGACGCCCAAAGTATCAAGAGTTGTCATCGATGGTATGTCACGAGATATTCGCTACAGTACGTGCAAGGCTGAGAAAGAACTTGGTATCAGGCAAGCGGTTGATTTTAAAGAGGCTCTGCTGCGAACGCTCGGAGACGCATCGTACTCAGGAACGGCGTCACGTTGAGAAATCCCCGTTTCGCTCACAACATTCGGTCCGGCTCCGAGAGTCGGCAGTTCGTTCTGGAGAAATTGCTTGAGGGTTTTTTTGGTAAGATACTGATAGAGACTTACAAAAAATTGCTTGTGCTGTTTGCATATTCCACTGAAACCTGACACCCGGACCGGTGCAAAGCTGCCACCCATCGGAGCGTAGCGGCGCGGGGTTTGTGTATTGTTACTCGGGTTGTGTTGGCTGCGTCAATTCGGCTTTGCGTTTGCGCATTGATGCTCCTTTTAGATCGATCTTGTAAGCGTTGGTGGACGAGGCGGTCGAGGATGGCATCGGCCAAGGTGGGATCGCCAATGACGTCATGCCACTTTTCGACGGGGAATTGACTGGTTACCAGGGTTGAACGGGCGCCGTAGCGGTCCTCCAGGATCTCCAGCAGATCGCGCCGATGCTCTGCCGTGAGTTTGGCCAGCCCCTGAAACCGGCCCACCGAAATGATCTGATGGAAATTATGGATGACCGCCACGGACAGACATCCACCCTCGTTATCAGTCAGCTACCGATCGACCAGTGGTACACCAGCATCGGCGATAACACGCTCGCAGATGCCATCCTAGACCGGTTGATGCACAACGCACACCGCCTGCCGCTCAAAGGTGTGTCGATGCGAAAGATCCGCGGTCAGTTGACCGATGATGAACGCCTGGGCTAAAAAGCCCGCTACGTGAGGCGTCGAGAAATCAGGTGTTCACGTTCGCCTGAATACGCAGGCCGCTACCGCGTCCGCCAGGATATAGCCAAGCCGCTGCTTGAGCAGTTCCACGCCTGGCTTAAGAAGATCGAACCGCGGGTCGTGCCGAAGAGTCTGCTCGGTGAGGCGGTGAGCTATGCGCTGAATCAGTGGCCAGCTCTGCAAACGTATCTCGAGGATGGGCGACTGGAGATCGATAATAACGCGACCGAACGCGACATCCGTCTCTTTGTCAGGCCGCAAGGCGTGGCTGTTCTGTCAAACCCCCAAGGGTGCTCAGACCAGTGCCGTGCTCTTCAGCATCGTGCGCAGCGCGAAGGCCAACGGCTTGGAGCCTTATTGCTATCTGCGAGAGTTGTTCGAGAAACTGCCCGCCATCTCCCCACAAGACACCGACGCCATTGAAGCGCTGTTGCCCTGGCGGGTCGCCGAGCGAACAGCCGACGCAGTACAACAAGAAAACTCCTCGGCTGTGCCGGCATAGGCCCGCCACGTGTCATAACCGGGCGCTTACGGCTCAAGTTTGCTCTGAAGCGCCTTCTGAGCATGTGCCATGAGGTCAGCCGAAGATCTTTGGTTCTGCTTACTCCCTTCAAAAGATGCTGCCAGTAGGAATGCTTTTCGTGCCCACTCCTCCCGCATGCTCCCGCCCTTGTCACCCTCGCGCGGTTTACTTCGCCACTTTACCCCTTCAATCACGTGATAGATCAGAAACCAGTGCGCATGAATTGCAAGCCAGTGTTCGTGCAGCTCTGGCATTCCTGAGAAATAGCGATTCTCAAATAGATCAACCAAAGCGGTTCCGTGGCGCCGCAAAACGTTGCTGATCATGGCACTCAGGTCGTGCCAGATCGGTCTTAGAGTGATCCGCTCAAAGTCTATCCAAGCGACCGATTCAGTCTTCCGCATAATTAGATTGTGCGGGTTCACATCTCCGTGTGACAGGGCGATGAATCCATGCATCTCTGGGCGGTCCAGCATCTGCTGAGCCAAGTCGATAAGTCTGCGTTCGGTCTCACTCCATGGCTGTCCGGACTGTTCGACGCGCTTCACGCGTCGCTGGAACGTGCCGCTGATCGCGCAAAAACAAGCCCTTGTAGGGCTTGACGCAGGTCGGCGATATACCGTGCCATCGTCTCGCAGAATCGGCAAGGCTTGCCACGCTGAGCGGGGAGATTTTCTCCCAACAAGTCGTTCCGTCGACAGACTCTTCCAGTATCGCGAATACCCTTTGCCCTCGTATCTTGGTGAAGCAGGTCTGCACTGTTCTTGGTATATCGATACCTGCCTGCAGCGCGAACTGACTTACCCAAAGGGCACGAGCGGCGGCAATGAGCCGATCGAGACGGTACAGTCTCAGGTAGTAATCCATCCCATTGACGCTTAAGGTCGAAACGCGAGGTAACTCAGGCGACGGTCCCATTTTCGGACGCTGTTCAAACCGGGTACGCACAGCATCGTCGAGATCTTTTGTAGAGACTAATCCCTCATGCCTGCGGTGCAGTAGCCGAAAACCGCCTGTCGCGGAACGCGGTGACTTCAGCACTAACCGAGCATAGGGTGCAAGTTTCAGTTGTGTATTCCTAGTGATGCGCGACTGGCCATAAGATTGTCATCTTAAAGTAATCCGATAGCAATACATTGCATTGCGTGGGGATGCTGATCGCATCATCGACGTGGCAGGAGCGCAGCCAAAATTCGCGTCTTTGCTGCCCGTGTTTAGTAAACGTTCGATCATGTGGTAAAGCACCGCTGCGTCGGAGCCGTATCAGAGCCGTATCAGGGCAATATGTGCTTGATTCAGAGTGGGGTGGGTCTCGTGTCCGTAATGAATGAGTTCATGCCTTGTTCGGAACTGGCTGCGTTGATTGGTCCAGATTCACCACGCTCTCGGCGGCGGGGGGCCTTGTAGCGGCGCCAGCCGATGCAACTCGCAGGATGCTGAACATTTGCTGACAACATGAAACTCCGGTCGATGGATGCTGATGTTGGCCGGTTATTTTTTTGGATTTTTCACCCTTGCTGTAGAACGCTGAGAGGGCTGATTCCGAGACTGGAAAGCGCTCATTGCATGGGGGGCAACTTGGCCATGCGGGTTGGTGGACCACCCCTGTAACGTTGGCGATCGGAGGTCCTTCTGACCGCTATGGTGCCCATGACTTGATACATCGAATCGGGCTGATCTTGGTTACGATCCGGCGCAGTGATCAGCGCGCTCGGTCTGTCAGTCGGGTTCGGATTGTTGTTCGCCGATCTGGATTGGCTCGCCCTTTGGGTGCTGGCCTTTGTGCCAGCAGGGTTTCTGCTGGCTTTTTTGGCCTGGTCGCCGCGCTTCTGGCCGGCGACTCCGGCCCATCACGTGGCCCGGAGAAATGATCTGCTAATTCAACTCAATCCGATGAGCGAAGTTGTCCCCGTTTGTCACCGTGAGTTGCTGAAAACCCAGCAATCCCAGAAGATCCAGGAACGTGAATACGTCCTCAACTTGCAGATCCTGAAAGATCGGTGTCTGCCGCGCCTCTGCAGTCAGCAAAGCCAGCAGGCCCCGAATGCGATAAAGGGTGTCATAGCGGCCTGGCCCGAGCGCCGTGATGATCAGCTTTTCCGCTTCTGCCCCCTTGGCGAAAATGGCCATGTCCGGTGGGTAGGGGTTTCCCAGAGCAACCCGTGTCATCTCTGTCACAAACAGGATACGCCGCCTTCGGTCCGAGCCGGGTAGCGGTTCGCCCCGGGTGTCCACCACTTCAGTGCTCTCCGGGGGCGGATAGTAGTAACCGGCGTGGCGATCTGCGGAGGCGGCGGTCTGTGCAGCCACTAGTAAGACGCTTAGGATGATCGGCCTACAGAAATTAAAGCATGGCGTCGTCATGGGTTCTGCCTCCCGCACACTCAAACTCGAATTCTGACATGGATATGCAGTCGGTCTAAGCTTAGATTGGGAGAAGTGATTCGACCCTTGATGAAGAATACTTGTGAGGTGGGTGGCACGATGACTGTCAAATCGGTGGCGGGATGGATTTGCCTGGCAGCGACCGCAATGTTGACGCTGGGTGTCGCGTCCGCAGTCGCAGCGGAATTGCGGGATTTTCACGGTTCGTTCGTAGGGGCAGCGATCGCGTCCGCCGAGTCGCTGGAAGGGCAGGATTCCGAGCTGTCGATACGCAATCTCGATATGTCCATCGGCCCGGCGGGACGCGACGGGTTCTGGATCGACTGGCAGACGCTTATGCGATCGGAGGACGCATCCGGCATGCCCAAGTACCGCCGTAAATCCTCGCGTCTCGAGTTTTCCCAGGTGCGCCCGGGCGTCTACCGCGGACCGTCGGGCCTGGGCGACAGTGACTCGGAGTATACCAGTTGGGCCAGCCTCTCAAATGGGACCCTTACAGTCTACGAACTCGCCCGGCAGGTGGACGGAAGCTTTAGCCTGGCCACCTACCGACGCACTCTGACTGATATTGGCTTGGCACTGGAGTTTACTTACCTGCGCAACGGTGAGCGCATTCGTCGTGTGGAAGCAGAGATGCGCAGAGTGTCGGGAGGCTGATCTGATGAAATCAAGCGTGTCAAGTACTTGCAATTATTCTCATGGGCGTGCAGTCGCGTCTCAGTTCAATCCATGCACCGTCCCAACCGTTCAGAGAATCAGCCGTTCCCCGCGCGTCAGCCGACCTTTGGGATGGGTGTTGACACTGTCTTTCTGGGTGATGGCGAGCTGCGCGTATGCGGAAGATTCACTGGAGCCTTTCTTCGGCGAATACGTGGGGCAGGCTGAACTGTTCAATTCAGACGGAAGCTTGCGAGAGGTGCGCGATCTGGACATCAGCATTTCACCCGAGAAAATGGGTGGCTTTAGTGCGGCATGGATATCGGTACGACTGGTGGACGGTCGCCGGGATGTCGACGGGGTCAAACGCTGGGTTCAGGAAAGTCACTTTGAGCGGGATAAAGAGGGGAGGCTGATCGAGAGCACCCGATCCAGTCTTTTCGCACGCAAAAGCAAGGCAGACCTGCTGTCGGGCGAAACCCTCCGATGGGCCAGGGTGGACGGCAATGTCCTCAGCGTCTACAGCATGGCAGTGCTTGAAGACGGACGATACGAGCTGCAGATCTATGATCGCAGTCTCACGGATCTGGGGCTCGACCTTTCCTTTAGACGCCTGGTGGACGAAGAACTGCAGATCTATGCGATCGGCAAGACCGTTCGGGTGGGTGACGCCGAGCCAGAGTAAATCACGGGTTGCGCGCGACGCCGTTTCGGGCTGCTCAGGTCTCAGGTTTAGTCACGCGTCTGGACTCGGATGTGTCGGGGTTTGTACAGCACCAGCTCGCCGCCGGTTTTTATCGCCCAGAAGGCCAATCGGCCGATCAGCAGCAGGGTGAACAGCACGATGACCCAGGCAAGAAAGTAGGATGGCCTGAAATCGTCACCGGTGGCCGCGTATCGTGGTTGATTGGATGCCTCGCCCCCTGATGCGCCTGAGTTGCTGCCGGGCGTCAGAAGTTTGTCGATGTTGGAGCCTGTTTCCACCGCCTCCGCGAAAACATGGATTGCGGAGGGCTGCTGATACAGATTCCAGGCCTCGCCCATGACCTGAATGCCTGTCCAAAGCCCCACGATCAGAAGCACCACGCCGGCCAGACGCGCCAGAAGACCCAAAATGCTCTGCAGGAATGCCACGGTACCTGCCTTTCCTGCAACCCTACCTTCGTCCATCGTCGTCTCCAGTTCGGTCGGCCCGGCACGCACGCTTGCGTAGGGCTCGGCGCAGGGAATCATCCCTTAGCCGACACCACGGTACAACTTCTATGTCCACCGCCGTCAGTCACTGGCAGATTCTTGTGATTGACCCGCTCTATATCGTAGCGACGATCTCTTTCGGGGTCGTGTCGTTACGGGCCGGTTCTTGCAGTCAGTCCATGCATTCCGTTAAACCGTTGTGGCTGGGGATTTCTGCGCGGAACGCGTGAATGTCGTCATGATTAAGCGGTTAGTACCACAAGCGGCTATTGCTGACAGCAGCCTATGGAAGGTTTAACGATATTTAACAATTAGTTAGCAGATTATACTCATGTAAGTTATTTATATATCGCGTAACTATATGAGTCTTATATATTCCAAAGTGAATCGGAGGTTTAAACGCTGAGTCATTTTCTGGCCCAATCAGGCAATTGCCACGAACAAATAGGAAATTTCCGCAGTTCGCCTGCGAGCCAGGCCCTTGGGCTCAAGGCGGTGAGCGCCTAGTCTTTGCCTGCACACTCAGCGCTACAGATAAACCGAAGAAGAAATATGCAACAACCTGTTCTGCTATTAGCCCTTTTGGTTCTGGTCGGAATATTCGCCTGGTATGACATTCGAAAATCGGGCAACTCAAGAGAGGGTGGGCTGGATCGACGCAAAGGGCCCGGCCTCGACTAGCGCCGTTTCCCACAAGTAAGAAGCAATTCAGAACGTCCCAAGTGCGTCAGTGCAATGCGCAGTTGCGAAGTCATGGCATGGCTTTGTCGAACAGCTGCAACGCGGCAAGGACGCATTTGGGACGTGCCGTGTGGCCAAGGCGATGAGGGGTCATCCGTGTTGTTGAGCGTGCTTGAATGAGCGTAGGCTGGACCTGCGCACGCTCGCATAACGGCTGCACGCTGATCGCTTTTCTGGAATGCCACTTACTTATGCGACACGACTACCAGGCACCTCCCCATGCTCTGGCGACGGGTCAGCAGGAACAAGTCGTATTCGGGATGGCTCTACTTGAGCGGCCGGTCAGCGAGGGTCAGGTGGAGTGCGTCCAGGCAGGCGCGACCCATAGCCTGGCACCGTTTCGGCGACCAACCGTTTAGCGGATCGGGTGTTACCGCGCTGTCTTTAAAGGGCTGTTCCAGCGTCATGGCTAGGCAACCAAAGGTTTCAGCTATGTAGTTGGTGCACATGGTCAGGTTGCCCTGGCCCGGTCGGTTGATCGGGTAGCCATGTTCCCGCTGAAAATCTGGGCTGAGACGGGTGAGATGGTTGCTAAAGCTATCCAGGTAACCCAATTGTTCAGACTTCAGTGAGGGAATTCCGTGAAATCCGGCGATGAAG
Source organism: uncultured Gammaproteobacteria bacterium (assembly GCA_963783675.1). GTDB lineage: Bacteria > Pseudomonadota > Gammaproteobacteria > Competibacterales > JAHEDQ01 > JAHEDQ01. Next base: position 152,325 of record CAWAOU010000021.1, on the reverse strand, counting down.
TTGTAGGGCAGCACTTCATCACCGTGGACGTCCAGCGAGAAATCAACCCCCGTTTGATGCATAGCCTGTCGCACCCAGTACACTTCCGGGCTGCGCTCCAGGCTGGGTTCCGACCATTCCCGATTCAGATTGGCGCCGGCCGCATTCGTGCGAAGGTGGCCCCTGTGGCTTCCGTCTGGGTTCATGTTGGGCACCACATTGAACACACACCGCGACAACAACGTGCGACTCACCGGATCGGCGGGATCCGTCAAACGGTCCAGCCAACCCTCCATCCACCACTCGGCCATGGTTTCCCCAGGGTGCTGGCGTCCTATGATCCAGCAGACTTGCCGGTTTGGTGCCGACTCGCCGATTTGCAGTAGGTCCAGGTCACGTCCGTCGAGGGTGGTTCCAAGGACGCGATGCATGACACGCGCACGCTGGCCCATGCGCGCGATCAGGTCGGCGTGCCGTTCCATCGAGTAGGGCGCGAAGTAGGCGTAGTAGGCCGTTGAGTGCCCAGGATCATGATCGAATGAGAGGGTTTTACCATCGAATTCGGTATCGATGCGTGTCCAGGTTGCGCGGTCGACGGATCGCACTGCTCGATAGTCCCGAAATCCGTCGGGATAGGTGGTTTCGCCGGCATTTACAATGCGAAGCCGCGCCGACTCACCCGGCTTGTCCGCCGTTGCTCGAAAGTAAAACCACTGCAGGAACTCCGATTCTTGGTCTGTCCGAATCTTGAGTCTGATATCACCAGATTGGCTGGCGTCCACCACCTCAATATTGCCTCCGTCGAATGCGGCGCTGATCCTCACGATGCTTTCTCCCTGTACAGCCACACCGGGCCGTCCCTGAGCTAAACTGATGCCCGGATGATAGACGAGCACAGGCTCGATTGCCTTGCTCACTGACTTGAGTTGGACGGTCGAGGTAGGGCAGGTGTTGGACGCGCAATGAAGGGGAAGGCGGAAAATGTGAGATTTGGGTCGGCGGCGTTATTGCCGTTTTTTGACGAGGGGCGCCGATGCTGAACCTGGTGCACGGGAACCGAGTCGAGCTGCTGGCGGACGCGCTTGCTGATTGCCTTGAGCAGAGTGCTGCCGGGTCGGTGCTGGCGCCGGATCGCATTGTGATTCAGAGCAAGGGCATGGCACGCTGGCTCACATTCCGCCTGGCTCAACGCCAGGGTGTCGCGGCCAATCTCATGTTTCCTTTCCCAGCGGCGCATATCTGGGACACATTTCGCGCTCTGCTGGGCGAGGATGTGCCCGACGAATCCTCATATCGACCCGAAGTTCTGAACTGGCGCATTCTCGAGATATTGGAGCAGGGCCTGGATAGGCCAGAGCTCGAGCCCTTGCGACGCTACATCGAAGGCGGGGATGCCGCGCGTCGGCATGCGCTTGCCAACCGGATAGCCGATACCTATGACGGCTATCTGATCTATCGTCCCGACTGGATCGACGCCTGGGAGCACGGCCACGGATCGGACTGGCAGGCGGCGCTATGGCGCATCATGACCCAGTCCACCGGGTGCCATCGGGTGACGCTCCAGAAACGGGCACTCGAGCGGCTGATGGGCCCCGCGATATCAGCAGGCACCTTGCCCGAACGGCTCCATGTATTCGGTATCGCCGCACTGCCGCCAAGCTATTGCGAGATTCTTCGTGCGTTGGCGCTGGTCAGCGACGTCTGGGTGTATTTTCTCAATCCCTGTGAGGCGTACTGGGGTGACATCGTTTCCGAAAAGGCGCTCGCCAAAGCCAAGCGAGAGGGTGCGCAGCGTGCGGCCTATCTGGATGTGGGTCATCCGTTACTGGCCTCATGGGGGCGCCAGGGTCGGGATTGTCTGGATCAGTGGCTTGCGGCCGATCCTATAGAGCACCCACTGTTCCAGCCGGCTGAGGCTGCCACTTTACTGTGCCGTTTGCAGAACGACATATTGACACTGAATTGGCGCGAGTACACCCACGGGGGTGAGGATGTGCGGTTCACTCCCGACGATTCAATCCAGGTTCATGTCTGTCATTCAGGGATGCGTGAGGTGGAGGTGCTGCAGGATCGCCTGTTCGCCATGTTTGCGAACGATGCAGCCCTCGACCCTGGCCAGATCGTGGTGTTGACCCCCGACATCGACACCTACGGCCCATACATCGAGGCGGTGTTCGGTTCCGAATCGGGCAACCGATGGATCCCGTTCTCAATTGCTGATCGTAGCGCACGCCAGGACAGCGCCATTGCCGACGCCCTGCTGTCTTTGCTGGAAACCCTGAATAGCCGGTTCGAGGCGGATCGGGTGTTGTCCCTGCTTGATCATTCCGCGCTGCGGCGACGTTTCGGGCTCACTGAGGACGATCGTGAGCGGCTGGTGGACTGGGTGAGGGATCTGGGTGTGCGCTGGGGCGTGGATGGCGCGATGCGCGCCGAGCAGGGTGTGCCCGCGACCCACGAGCACAGTTGGCGCTTCGGCCTGGAGCGTCTGGTGTTGGGTTTCGCCCTACCCGAGGGTTCGGATCCGGAGGTTTTCGGTCACATCCTGCCCGATGGGCGCCTGGACGCCGGGGGCACCCAGATTCTGGGTCGGTTTCTCCAGTTCTTCGACTGCCTGACCGCGCTCAGGCAGCGATCGCGGCTACCGCGCCACCCGGCTGCCTGGGCAATTTGTCTGGAACACACTCTTGACCAGTTTTTTCTTGGCGACAACGAGGAGGGTGCGGAGTTGCAGCAGATCCGGGACGCCATAACCGGCTTGGCCCAGGCCAGCCAGGAGGCTGGTTATCAGGGTGAGGTGCCCCTGGAGGTGGTCCTAGAGCAGTTGCAGCAGCGTTTGGATAGGGGGCGTGGTGCCGGGCGTTTTCTGACCGGTGGCGTGACCTTTTGCGCAATGGTGCCCATGCGCAGCGTGCCTTTTCAGGTGGTTTGTCTCATCGGGTTGAATGATGGCGTGTATCCGCGCTTGGACAGCCACGTGGACTTTGACCGCCTTGGTCAAGACTGGCGGCGGGGTGACCGGTCGGGGCGGGAGGATGATCGCTATCTCTTTCTGGAGGCCATTCTGTCGGCGCGGCGGCGTCTGTATCTAAGCTACGTGGGGATTAGCCAGCAAGACAATTCCACTCTGCCGCCATCGGTATTGGTGGCAGAGCTGCTGGATACCCTGGACCGAGCCTACGGCGCTCGGCCGGGTGAGGTCAGAGAAGCCATTCAGGTTCGGCATCCACTACATGCCTTCGATCCGGCCTACTTTCGTGGAAACTCGCCGCTGTTCAGTTACTCGGCTGAACTGCTGGATGCGGCACGTGCGCAGGCCTCGGCGAAAGGCCTTCCGAGTCCACTGTTCAATGCCCCATTGGCGGATGAGGCGCCGCTGGTAGCGGACCTGACACTCGATCAGCTGACCGGTTTTCTGCTCAACCCCAGCCGCCATTTCCTGGAGCAGGGCCTGGGTATCCGGCTGATTGCCGGAGAGGGGGCCCTGTCGCATCGTGAGCCGTTCGAACTGGACAGGCGAGGATTGCGTCGACTCCAGCAATCCATCCTGGCGTATGACGCTACCCAGCGGGATCAGCAAGGCCATGCTGTCGCCCGGGCGGCGGGGATGTTGCCCCACGGTCCGGTGGGCGATTTGGCCTACCAGGAGCAGTCGCATTCGGTGCGAGCGTTTGAATCTCAGTATCCGTTGCTGTCCGAGTTCAGCCCCATGGAGCCGCTGGATTTTCATTGCACTGTTGCTGACACTGAACTCAGTGGTCGGTTGGAGGCGCTTTCGTCCCACGGCCTGCATCGGGTCACTCTGAGCAAGGTCAGTCCGTGGGATTGGCTGAGACTTTGGGTTTCCCATCTATGCCTGAATGCCAGCGCACCCTGCGGGGTGGTCCCGGAAAGTCACCTGTTTGGTGGCGACGGTTACTTGTTGTTGCGGCCGGTGGCGGATTCCAGGGCTCTGCTGGCGCGGCTCGTGGCGTTGTTGTCGCAGGGCAGACGAGAACCGCTGCCCTTTTTTCCAAATGCTTCAAAGGTTTTCGTCAAAGCCAGTCGGAGCGCGCGCAGCGGCGTCCGGCCGGCTTTGGATCAGGCGCAGGCCGCCTGGCTGGGCACGGGCTTCGGCTGGGCCGAGGCCGACGATGCCCATGTCGACTACGTTTACCGGCGAGAATTTCCTGCTGATGAGCGTTTCGGACCCTTGGCACTTGAGGTGTGGGAGCCGCTGTTCGAGGCCGCGGAGTGGTCATGAGTGCGGACCGTCCGCTTGACCCGTCCACGGTACCGCTGGCGTCCCACAATCTGATCGAGGCCAGCGCAGGCACCGGCAAAACCTTTACCATCGCGGCCCTGTACCTGCGATTGGTGGTGGAATCGGGTCGCACGGTTGACAGCATCCTGGTGCTCACCTACACGGTGGCCGCAACACAGGAACTGCGAGGGCGCATTCGAAACTGGCTGGTACAGACCCGGGACGTGCTGGACGGCGTCAGCAGCGGTGACTCGACGATTTTGGCCGTGCTCCAGCACTGCCCGGATACCCATGAGACCCGGCGGCGTCTGGACGATGCCATTCGCGGGTTCGATCAGGCCGCGATTTTCACCATCCATGGGTTTTGCCAGCGGGTGCTGGGGGATCAAGCCTTCGCCAGCGGCGCGGAATTCGATACCGCATTGATCATGGACGAAACCGACCTGTTGCAGCAGGTTGTGGACGATTTCTGGCGACAGCGGTTCTACGGTCCGGCCGACAGAGTCATGCCCTGGCTGGTGACCCGGGCGGTGTCACCCGACAAGATGCTGGCGGATGTGCTTCCTCTGCTGGGCAAACCCTATCTCGCGGTCATCGCGCCGCCTGCGGTACCTGCGCCGGAATCGGTTCTGGACGTATACCTCACTGCCCGTGAGCGAGCCCGTGGCCTTTGGGCTGAGCAGGAGGCCGAGATTCGGAGCCTGGTTCAGGACAATCCCGCATTGAACAAGGTCCGGTTTCGGCCTCGGACCGTGCAAATCGGGCTCGCGGCCGTGGATGCCTGGCTTCGAACCGGCCAGACCCATGCGCCGCCCCCGGAGGCAATGGGCAAGTTCGACCTGGCATCCATGGAACTGGGCACCAACAAAGGCCAGACCGTGCCCAGCCACCCCTTCTTCCGGGCTGTAGGCGAGCTGCTGTCCAGCTACCGGGATTGGAGCGAGACCCTGGAGTGCTTGTACCGGCATCTGCTGCTCTCCCTGCGCGATTGGACAACTGAAACCCTGGCAGAACGAAAGCGCGTCTTGCGCCTTCAGTCTTTTGACGATCTGCTCATCCGCCTGCAGGCCGCGTTGCGGGACAGCGCCGACGATGCGCTTGCAAAAGCGGTACGGCGGCAGTTTCGGGCGGCCCTCATCGACGAGTTCCAGGATACCGATCCAATTCAGTACGACATTTTTCGGCGCATCTACAGTGGCATCGCGGAGCCGGTTTTTCTGGTGGGTGATCCCAAGCAGGCCATCTACGGGTTCCGGGGCGCCGATGTGTTTGCCTACCTGCAAGCCCGCCGGGAAGCGGTCAACCGGTATGCTCTAGGTGCCAACTGGCGTTCCGGCGAGCCTTTGGTGGATGCGGTCAACCGCCTTTTTTCCCGTGTTGGTAATGCCTTTGTGGTGCCGGAGATCGCATTCTCCCCGGTTCGCGCTGCTTCGACGGACGCGCCGCAGTTGCGTATCGATGGTGAGCCTGTCATGTCGTTCGAGATCTGGTATCTCGGTCTGAATGAAAAGGGTAAACCCAGGGCCAGCGGTCCCCTCCAGTCCCGCGTAATCGAGGCCAGCGCCGACGAAATCGCCAGGCTTTTTACCTGGGCCGGTCGGGGCGTGCCCGGCTGGGCGCCGCCCCCCTCACGGCCGGCGACATCGCCGTGTTGGTGCGCAGCAACGCGCAGGCGCGTGAGATGCAGCGCGCCCTGGCGGAACGTCTGGTGGTCAGCGTGCAGCTGGGGCGGGACAGTGTGTTCCACTCGTTACAGGCCTTGGAGCTGGAGCGGGTTCTGGCCGCCGTGCTGGAACCCTCCCGAAGGGATTTGGTTGCCGCAGCCCTGGGCACCGTGATGCTGGGCCATGACGCGACCGACATTCATGCGCTTCAGCACTCCGAAGCGGGCTGGGACACCATCGGCGATCGATTCCATGAACTGCACCTGACCTGGCGGGAACACGGGTTTATGCGCATGTTTCGGGTCCTGCTTACCGGATTCCGAGTACGCATCAAGCTGCTCGGGCACTTGGGCGGTCAGCGTCGTTTGACCAACTTGCTGCACCTGGCGGAACTGTTGCAGGCGCGGGCCCTGACCGGCAGGCTCGGTCCGGAGCGCTTGCTCACCTGGCTTGCCGAGCGTCGATGCGCAGACGTTCCCGCGGGCGACGAGGCGGAGTTGCGCCTGGACAGTGATGCCGAATTGGTTCGGATCGTCACGGTCCACAAGAGCAAAGGGCTGGAATATCCGGTCACGTTTTGTCCGTTTCTCTGGACCGGTCTCAGGGACACCAGCAAGGATTTGGCGCTTCGCTATCACGACGGCGGCGTTTGCGGGCAGGACACGGTGGATTTGCGCCGCCCGCAGGCTCTGGACGCGCAACGCGCGGCGCAAAACGAAGCCCTGGCCGAGGACATGCGTCTCTGTTACGTGGCACTCACGCGAGCCAAGTCGAAGTGCTATGTGGTGGCCGCTCGTGGACCCCGATACGGCACATCGGCCTTGGCCTGGCTGTTACATCGGCAGCGCACGGAAGACGGTATCTTGGAGCTGACCGGCCGGCTTGAATCGCTGGACGACACCGCTTTGCTGACCGAACTGGCGTCGCTGACGGAGGGCAGCGACATCTCCGTTGAGGCGCTTCAACCCCGCGACCCGAATCGAGTCAGCCCTGATCCGGCTGCAAATTCCGCTCAGGTTTTATCGGCGCGTCAGCCACCGGGATCGATCGAAAGCGCCTGGAGACTGATGAGTTTCTCCTCTCTGTTGGGCGGATTGTCGCCGGATCTGCCGGAACATGACCTGGCGGAAACAGCGTCGACGGCGCTTTCGGCTGACGGGCCGATCCAAAGTCGGTTTCCCCGGGGCGCGGCTGCTGGCACCTGCTTGCATTCCGTATTCGAGGGCTGGGATTTTCACCAGATCGACCCCGGCGACCGCGACCGGACGGTGGAAACGACCCTTAATCGTCATGGGTTCGATCCCGGGCTTGGCAAGGGCGTGGGCGCATGGCTGCAGCGGGTTGTGGACAGTCCCCTGGATACGCAAAACGGCATGTGCCTGAGCGATCTTGCACCTGGTCAAAGGGTGTCGGAACTGGAGTTTCACTACCCAGTGGCGGCCGACAGCTTGGCCGGGGTTGCGCGCCTGTTGCAGCGTCAGGGCGCGGGTACCTACCGGGTGGCTGACGCCGGCGCCCGGCTATCGGGTTTCATGAAGGGATTCATCGATCTGGTATTTGAGTTTCAGGGCCGCTTCTATCTGGCGGACTACAAGTCCAACTGGCTGGGTCCCACCGTGGGCGACTATGGCCCGGAGGCGTTGGCTCGAGAAATGGACCAGGCGGGGTATCGGCTGCAGTATCTGATCTACTCGGTGGCATTGTGTCGCTACCTCCGTCTGCGGCTCCCGTCGTTTTCCCACGATCAGCACTTTGGGGGCGCGTACTATCTGTTTCTCCGTGGAATGGGCCGGGACGGTCCGGTCGGGCACGGGGTGTTTTTCGAACGCCCCAGTGCGGAAATCATTGGCGACCTGGATGCGTATCTCGGCGGTCGCCCCGTATGAGTGGCCAAACGGATGCGGGGACCGATCTCGACGCACTGGAAACATCAGGCACCATACTGCCGTTTGATCGGGCGTTTGGACGATTGCTTCGCCAGCTGGACGACACCGTACCTGAGGTAACCGAGCTCGCCGCCTGTGTGGCCAGCAACTGGGTTGGCCGTGGGCATGTGTGTGCACCGCTTGCACAGCTTATCGGGCGTCCCCTGTTTCCCCAGTTGGAGACCGGTCCCTTGGGCTTTGAGCTTGAAGATTGGCGCGAGAAACTGTTTCTATCCAAAGTCGTCGGGACGCCGGGAACCCGACGCCCGCTGATTCTGGATGATCGGGGCCGTTTGTACCTGTATCGATACTGGGACTATGAACAGCGCCTCGCACGCGCACTGCTAGCCCGTGCCGGTCCGATCCCATCCACATTCGACATGACGGACGCCCGCGACTTGATTCAGCGTTTGTTCGGGCCCGTGGACCCAGGTCATCCGGACCTCCAACGGCGTGCCGCCGGCGTTGCACTGTTGCGCCGGCTGTGTGTCGTGTCCGGCGGGCCGGGCACCGGTAAAACCACTACGGTGCTCAGGGTTTTGGCTCTGCTCCAAGGGCTGGAGGGCGGTGCGCTGCGGGTGGGGCTGGCAGCGCCCACCGGCAAAGCCGCGGCCCGACTCGAGACATCGGTTGAGACTGGGTGGGGTGGTCTTCCGGCATCGGTCCGCGAGACGTTCTCATCACCGGGTGAGGCCGTTACCCTCCATCGACTTCTGGGCATACGTCCGGACGGCGGTGCGCGGTACGGACCGGCCAGGGCATTGCCGCTGGACCTTTTGATCGTTGACGAAGCCTCAATGGTGGATCTGGGGTTGATGGTCCGGGTGGTGGAAGCGCTGGCGCCCGACGCACGATTGATTCTGCTCGGTGACAAGGATCAACTCGCCTCGGTGGAGGCGGGCGCAGTGCTGGGCGACATCTGTTCCGGAAATGACGGGTTCTCCGCGGCCATGGCCAGGGAACTTTCATCCCTGATCGGTGAGCCGGTGGAGACCGACACAACGACGCGGGGCATTGCCGATTCGGTCACCTTTCTGGCACGCAGCCATCGCTTTGGCTCGACCTCCGGCATAGGCCGTTTGGCCGCCGCGGTCAATCGAGGTGATCTCAGCGCCACCCAGGTCGCACTGACCGAGTACCCGGATGTCCACTGGCTGCGCTCGGATGCACTCAGCGGCGCCAAGGTGTTGGAGCAGTTGGTGGCAGAAGCACGGGCCGGGTATGCGTCGTATACCCGGGCGGTCATTCAGGATGCCCCACCCGCCACCGTGCTCGAAGCATTCGAAGGGTATCGGATTCTTTGTCCCCATCGGGTGGGGCGGACCGGTGCCGAGCGGGTCAATCACGCGGTGGAGCGGGCCCTGGGCCTCGGGACCCGGTCCGGCGGCGCATGGTATCCGGGACGGCCGGTTCTGATCAGCCGAAACGATCACGGCATGGGATTGTTCAACGGGGATCTGGGCATTGCCCTTGTCGCGCCGGATACCGGCCAGCTCAGGGTCTATTTCCGAACCGGGGCTGATGAAACGAGATCGGTGGCGCCGGGGCGTCTTCCGGAGCACGAGACCGCGTTTGCCATGACCATACACAAGAGCCAGGGTTCCGAGTTCGACCGGGTGTTGGTGGTGTTGCCCGAGTCCCACGGCACCTTATTGGGTCGGGAGCTGCTGTATACGGCACTGACGCGGGCACGGGGCCAAGTGACGCTGAGCGCCAGTATCATGGCGCTCCAACAAGCAGTTGGCCATAGTGTGAGCCGGGTTTCCGGCCTGATGGATGCGCTGGCTGCGAGCTGATAGCGCTTCGCGAGGCGCTCTGAAACACTACGTACGCCTGACCCATCGCGCATCACTCGTCACGCCAGGACGACCTGAACCGTCAGCGCAACCGCGATCAGCGCCAGCGCCCGGCGCACCCAACGCAGATAACTGGCGGCATCCAGCCGGTCGCGCAGTTGAAATCCCAGCCATAGGGCGGCGAGAGCGACGGCTGTGTGTGGCAGGTAGACCGCCAGGTCGCTCACCCCCACGGTTCCCAAGGCCGCCAACGTGGCCATTTGCACCAGTTTGCCGGTCAGAAAACACAGGTTCAGGACCTGGATCATGGCCAGTTTGCCCATGGCCAACTCAAGACACAGGATGACCAGCAGGGGCACCATCACGTTGACACTGCCGGCCAGCAGGCCCGCGCCCAGGCCGAATACGCCGTAGGCCAGCTTAGGTCGCCGGCCAACCCAGCCGAACAGGCCCGGTGGCAGTTGGTTCTGGGTCAGATAAAGGACGATCACCGCGGCCAGCACCAACTGCAGCGGGACAGGGTCAACCGACATCAGCAAGAAAGTGCCGAGGACCGTGCCCAACGGTACCAGCAGAACCAGCGGCCAATGAGTGCCGATGCTGTGAGTCCAGCGTCCCCCCCGTGCGATGTTCACAAGATTGACCGCGATGGTGGGTAGCAGGGTTGCGATCACGGCCTGACGTAGATCGCCTTGCAGGGCCAGTAGCGGGGTTGCGACCATCGGAAAACCCATTCCCAGCACCCCGTGCACCAGACCGGCCAGCGTCAACACGGCCAGTGCAATCACTGTGGCGCTGGATATATCGAACTCAGGCATGGGCGGGGATGGGGGCGTGAATGCGTTTCTTCGATTTCACTGGACCGACCGACCGTCCAACCGTGGAACGACTTTGCCCGGGTTCAATAGATCGCCGGGATCTAGGGCGAGTTTGATCCGGCGCATCATGTCCAGGCCGATCGGCGTCTTGTAGCGACGCATGTCCTCGAGTTTGATGCTGCCGATCCCGTGCTCCGCACTGAAGGAACCACCCAACTCCGCGACGATGTCATGCACGACCCGGTTCATATCCGCCCACCGTTCCATGTATGCATTGGGGTCGGCGCCAACCGGCTGGCTCACGTTGTAATGAATGTTTCCGTCACCCAGGTGGCCGAAGGGGCAGGGACGTGCGCCTTCAAAGGCCCGGGCGATCGCCTGCCCGGCGCGCTCCAGAAATTCGGGAACCCGCGACACCGGCACTGATATGTCGTGCTTGATGCTGCCGCCTTCGTATCTTTGTGCTTCCACCACGCCTTCACGGATGCGCCACAGGGCCTGGGCCTGGCTGTGGCTCTCGGCGATTACACCGTCGACGATATGCCCATCCGCAAAGGCGGACTCCAGACACTGTTCCAGCGCGCCTCGCATGTGCGGCGTGGAACCGCCCCCGGCGAACACCAACAACACATACCAGGGGTGCGCCTGGTCAAAGGGATTGTTGCAGCCGCTGGCATGACGGGTGGCGAAGTCCATGGCGGTGTTCGAAAGCAGTTCAAATGACGACAGGGCATCTCCGCTGGCGTTACGGGCCGAATCCAACAGATGCAACGCCCCGTCCACCGAGTCCAGTGCAACCATGGCGGTTTGCACATCCGTGGGTTGCGGGAACAGTTTCAAAACGGCGGCGGTGATAATCCCCAGCGTGCCCTCGGCGCCGATAAACAGGTCCCGCAGGTCGTAACCCGTGTTGTTTTTGCGCAGGCGGTTGAGCTCGCGCCAAACGGTGCCGTCCGCCAGAACCACTTCCAATCCCAGGGTCAGATCTCGGGTGTTGCCATAGCGCAGCACGTTTATGCCGCCGGCGTTGGTGGAAAGATTGCCACCGATCTGGCAACTCCCTTCGGCCCCGAGGCTGAGCGGGAACAAACGGCCCACCGCGGATGCGGCCTCCTGGATACGTTGCAACACGCAGCCCGCCTCGACGGTGATGGTGTAGTCCAGGGGGTCCACCGCCAGAACCTGATTCATACGGCCTAGATTGAGCAGAATTTGCGGCGCGCCCGCCACCGCTCCACCGCATAGGCCGGTATTGCCGCCCTGGGGCACCACGCCCACGCCATGTGCGCCGCACAGTTTCATAACCGCCGCGACCTGGTTGGTATCGGCGGGCATCACCACGGCCGGCGCGTGGCTGGTGAAACGACCTCGTTGTTCGCTGAGAAACGGGGCGGCGGATGCAGGGTCGTCGATCAATCCACGATCGCCAACCACTGCTTTGATTTCCCTCAATGCCGTTTCAACATTCATCGACCGTTGCACCTCTGCGCCCTCACAGGCATGTTAGCGCATTGCCACGACTGCGAGACCATCCGTTTGCCATGAAAGCTCTGAGCGTATCCGGACTGCAAAAGACCTACACCGGGGGTGTTCAAGCCCTGAGCGGCATCGATCTGTCGGTTAACGAGGGCGACTTTTTCGCCCTGCTGGGGCCGAATGGTGCGGGAAAATCCACTGCCATCGGCATCATTACCTCTCTGGTGAACAAGTCCGCGGGCTCGATCCGGGTGTTCGATCACGATCTGGACACCGATCCGACCGCAGTGAAGGCCTGCATCGGGCTGGTGCCCCAGGAGTTCAACTTCAACACGTTTGAACCTACGCGGGAGATTGTGCTCAATCAGGCCGGCTACTACGGAATCCCACGGGCTGAAGCGTCGGGCCGTGCTGAGCTTTTGCTGCGTGAGCTGGATTTGTGGGACAAACGGGGCGAAGTGGCGCGGAATCTTTCGGGTGGCATGAAACGCCGCCTGATGATCGCAAGGGCCCTGGTGCACCGACCCCGCCTGCTGATTCTGGATGAGCCCACCGCAGGGGTCGATATCGAAATTCGCCGATCCATGTGGCGATTCCTGCGTGAGATCAATCGCGAGGGCACCACCATCATCCTTACCACCCACTATCTGGAAGAGGCTGAGAGCCTGTGCCGCAACATCGCCATCATCGATCACGGGCAAATCATTGAGGACACGTCGATGAAGTCCCTGTTGGCGAAGCTTCAGGTGGAGCATTTCATTCTCGATCTCCACCAGCCCATCGATGCCCTGCCGGATTTGCCGGGCTACCGTGCCCATTGGATCGATGATCTCAGCATGGAGGTGGAGGTAGACAAGGCGCAGGGGATCAACGAGTTGTTCGCGATGCTGACCCACCGAGGGATCGAAGTGACCTCGCTGCGCAACAAGTCCAACCGTCTCGAGGAATTGTTCATGCATCTGGTGGAGCGGGGCGCGATCCGTTCCACGGAGCCCGCAGCGTGAGTCCCCGGGAGATTTTCACTGCCTTTCAGACCATAGTGGTCAAGGAGGTGTTGCGGTTTTTGCGCATCTGGATGCAGACCATCTTGCCGCCGGCGATCACCACCTGTCTTTACTTCATCATCTTCGGCAACCTGATCGGTCCGCGCATCGGAGACATGGACGGTTTCGACTACATGGACTTCATCGTGCCGGGGTTGATCATGATGGCGGTGATCACCAACGCTTACTCGAATGTGGTCTCGTCATTTTTCGGCTCGAAATTTCAGCGCCACATAGAGGAAATGATCATCTCCCCGATTCCGAACGCCGTGATCATACTGGGATTTGTGGCGGGGGGTGTGGTGCGCGGCCTGTTGGTGGGCCTGGTGGTCACCCTGGTGGCGATGCTGTTTTCCGATCTCAGTCTGCATAACACCTGGGTGACGGTCAGCGTTGTTTTCCTGACGTCGGTGTTGTTCTCCCTGGGCGGTCTGATCAACGGCGTCTATGCCCGGAGTTTCGACGACATCTCCATTGTGCCGACGTTTATTCTGACGCCGCTCACGTACCTGGGTGGTGTGTTCTACTCGATTAACCTGTTGAGCGATTTTTGGCAAGGCCTGTCGAAACTCAACCCCATACTCTACATGGTCAATACTTTCCGTTACGGGTTTCTCGGCGTGTCGGATATCAGTCTGGGCACCGCATACACCATTATTATCCTGTTTATTGCGATTTTGTTCCTGGTGGCGCTGCGCCTGCTGCGCCGAGGTGTCGGCGTGCGCACATAAGGGCTTGCGGATCGATGTTGAGCGATCGTCACCTGCTGGCGCTGATTTTGCCGCTGCTGTCGAACCTCTACATGCACCGTTTCATTTTGGCTTCGAAGGTTTTCCGGTATGAGCGCTGACCTGGGGCGCACATTTCGCCTATGAAACCAGCACTGCGAGTTCGTCGTAGACCGCCTGCAGCTCCTCTCGCGCCTCGTCATCCTTGGTCTGGGTCACGGCGTCCGCAAGGTCTTTGATGGTCGAGACCAGGTGCCACCGCGTCGCGCCTTCGAGCGCCACGCGTTCGGCAAGTTCCTGGGCCTTGTCCAGGTCGCCGGCGCGGAAGGCGGCGCCCAGCAGCGTGGGGCGTAGCCACGGGTCCTGTTCGCCGCGCTTGTGGGCACGTTCGCAGGCCGCCACCACGAAGTGGTCGATGATGGCCGCGCGTTGTTCGTCACCCCGGCGGCCGCGTGCACGCATGAGCTGGGGCAGATTGCACGAGCAGTAATACTGGTTGTAGTCGAGTTCCATGCCGAGCCGGTAGTGCTCTATGGCCTTCTCCAGATGTCGTTTCTCTTCCAGGTCGGGCCGCTTTTCCTTACGCGCGGTGCGCGCATCGCGGGCGATGCGCCACAGGCCGCTTGTAGCGGCCGCCGATAAGCCCCTGTCGCTCCGGGCTGTCGCCAATCTCCTTCACCAACTCTTCCAACTGGGCGATCGCCTGCTCCGGACTGCCGGTTTCGGCAAGCGCCAACAGCGATTGCTCGCGGATCACGGGCAGGGCGCGGGTGGTCTCCGGGAGTTTCTCGACAAAGTCCAGGGCCTCCTGCCAGCCAATCTCGTCGCGAATAAGACACAGCAGCTCGATCGCCACGTCCGGCATGGCGCGGGCGTGCTCGCCAATGTCCTGCTCGAGTTCCTGGAGCCGCCCCTTGCGCGCCTCCTTGTCCGTGAGCAGCCGCACCTCGCGCACGCGGGCCTGAAAAGCGCTCAGTCGTTGAACCTGATCGCGGAACACCCCCCTGCGCGCCAGTTCGTCCGCGGGGCCCGAAACAAACTCGTGGTAAGGGGTTCTCGAACCTTGGAGGGCTGGCACCTTTGCGACCAGGATGTCCCGAATCGCCTTGGCCTCCTGGTCGGGAACATTCCCATCCGTCAACGGGTAGCGGATGGCGGTGAACTGGTCGATGTCAAATAGCTGACGCGACCAGGCGGCCGCGAGCATCACGCAGTGGGTCTCCTTGGCGACGTGCCGAAGGCCCACCTCGTAGTAGACGTTGCCGTTGGGAAGACTGACGTCGGCCAGCACCAGGTCGGCCAGCGCCAGGCGCTCCAGCATGTCCTTGATGATCACCGTGCCGGGATCGTAGTCGGCTCGGACCGGCAGGTAGCCGAGCGCCTCGATGGCCGGGCGAAACGCCTTGTCCCAGAGCGCGTCGAAATCCACCTCGGGCGGGGCGTCATCGCTGCGAGGCTCCCCGACCTTCTTGCGACGAAAGGGCATGACCATGAAGCAGATCGGTCGCAGGTCGGTTGTCGGATCGGTCATAGCGTTTTCCTGCTTGGGCAGTATGCACATTTCATGACTTCAGCATAGCCGACGTGCCGTGCTGCCGAAATGAGGTGCGGCGTTCCGCGGTCAACTGCTCGCGTTCAGGATTTCAGGCGCCATGCTCGAATGGCAGCCAGTGCCGGTCCCGCTTCCCTCGCAACTCGAGCGCACCGAGCATCGTCGGTTCATGGATCCCGCGCAGCAGGCGCACCGGTCTGCGAGTTCCGAGCCGGGGTCGAACAGCCCGAGCTTTATCGCGTTCATTGCCATCAGGTTTTGGCCTTGCGTGTGCTTGGCTCAAGTATAGTGGAACGCGACCCAATGCATGACCCCAGCGTCAGGTGCGACGAGACACTGGGGTCAACGTTCACGGATGATCGCCGACTCTACAAAGTCAGGGTGAGCAGAACCGGGTCGTGATCGCTGCTTCGGTGCGCCGGATCGGCATCCGTGTTGACATGGGGAATGGTCAGCGTCGCCTGATCGGCGAGCTCGGGCGGAATCAGTATATGGTCCAACGCTTGGGGTCGGCCGCCGTGGCGGCGAGTGTATCGGGTTCGCTTGGGCAGTTGAGTGATAGGGTTGACCAGTTCACCCCCACGCATCAGGTCCAGCGTCTTAGTCCCCGGTGTATCGTTGAAATCCCCCAGTACAATCGTCCACGCGTCAGCATTGATGCGTCGATACTTGGTCACGAAGTCAGCGATGATACGGGCTTGGGCATGTCGTTGCCGCCGCCCGTGCTCCGCAAGGCGCCGGTTCACCGCACGCATGGACGTGAGATGACAGACCACAAACAGCAGTTGACGGCCCTGGTGTGAGAATTCGGCTGCCAAGGCTTTGCGGCTGGGGCGCCAGTGTTTTTGCGGATCACCCTCGAACGCGGGATCGATGGGTTCGATCCGTCCCGGATTGAGACTGAGACGAGGGCGCTGATTTTCATTCACAATGTGGTTTGCGTCATCGGGCCCAGCCAGTCCTCTTGCTTGAAACTCGATTGCGGCCGGGTCGAAAAGAATGACCGGGCGGATGTCCGTTCCGGCCTGGCCACCATCGTGGCCGGCTCGGGGTGATACCTGGAGTGGGACATATTGGGGTCCCCCGTCCTGGGCGATGCGGAGGCACAGGCGATCCAAGGCTCGGCAGGGTGGGGCGCTATGGCTGTGGCGGGTCCCGGCCTCGGCCCCCACTTCCTGCAAGGCCATTATCTGAGGGCTCTCCAGCGTGCCCACTATGATGTTGCTCAGTCTTGCCAGACGGGCATCGCTGACCCTGTCGTCCAGGTTCTGAAGGTTGAAGGTGGCGATACGCAGACTCATGGGCGGTGGTCCAGCCTGGGTCTCGTTCCTGGGTCCCGTATCGGCAAACGGAGTGATAGGCTTTGCTCAGGTCCGCATGAGAATCGCGTCTTTACCGGTCCGCGCCGCGTAAACCTGAAGACTGGACAATTGAGCTGCAGCGGAATCCTTCTCAAGCCGAATGAACGCATATGAAGATTAGGCTCCCCGGGGTACGCCGTCGCTTGTCCTGGCGGCTGTTGGTGCTGACGGTGGCGTTTGTCATGCTCAGTGAGGTGGCCATATACGTTCCGTCCATCGCCCGTTTTCGCCAAGTCTACCTTGAGCAGCGGCTGTCTGAGGCGAATCTCGCGACCCTGGTGTTGCAATCCAATGCGGGTCGTGAAGCCAATGTGCAACTGCAGGCATCGTTGCTTCGCACGGCGCGCCTGCTGGCCATCGAGGTGTGGAATCCACCCTATAGTGAGCTGATGCTGGGCGCACCCGTGATGGTCGATGCAAGCTTCGACCTTCGGGACGAGACAGCCTGGGTCGCGATTCGTGAGGCGTTTATCGCAATGCGCCACGGCGGTGACCGCGTGATTCGTGTCTACGGCCCGCCGCCCATGGAACCGCAGCGGGTGATCGAAGTGTACATGGACGAGTCTCAACTCACTCGTGAGATGTACGACTACTCCAGGCGCATTCTGACGCTTTCAGTCATGATCTCATTGATCACCGCTGGGCTGGTGTATCTCACTTTGCAATGGTTGATGGTCCAGTCCTTGCGCAGGATTACCGGCAATCTGGAGGCATTTCGCCGAAACCCCGAGGCGCGGGCGTCTGTGATTGAACCCAGCGGGCGGGTGGATGAAATCGGTCTGGTGGAGACTGAGCTGGCTCGAATGCAAGGGGAGGTGCGCACGGCACTGACTCAGAAAACCCGCTTGGCCCTTCTCGGGGATGCGGTCAGCCGAATACACCATGATCTGAATGGCATTCTGTCCACCGTGTCCATGGCTTCAGATCGATTGGCCCG
This sequence comes from uncultured Gammaproteobacteria bacterium, assembly GCA_963783675.1. GTDB lineage: Bacteria > Pseudomonadota > Gammaproteobacteria > Competibacterales > JAHEDQ01 > JAHEDQ01. The sequence continues at coordinate 134,803 of CAWAOU010000021.1, read as the reverse complement.
GATGCAGGATCCGGGTGTCGCCAGGGTCGCGCATCTGCTGGTGAATTCGGTTCAGAAGGCAGTGGATCTGTGCGCCCAGACCCAGGATCTCGCCCGTGGCGAGCAGGCAGTGCCGCACCGAAGCCGGTTCGATCTGGCTGAGTTGGTACATGAGGTGGGCGCGGGGCTGAGTGTCATGGCCGCGGACGGATGGTCGTGGTCATTGGATGCAGAGTCCGGCATGAGCGTTCAGGCGGATCGGGCGCGATTTTACCGTATATTGATGAATCTGGGACGCAACGCATTGGCTGCCGCCGAAGGGCCTGCCCAGATCAGCATCTCGGCGGAGCGGCGCGATGATGGGGTTGAAATCCGGTTCAGGGATCAGGGGCCGGGCATTCCGGCGGCGGCCCAGCCATGCCTGTTCCAACCCTTCGCAGCCTCGGGGCGGAGTGGTGGTACCGGTCTCGGCTTGCCCACTGCCCGGGACCTGATGCGGTCCCACGGCGGTGATCTGACTTTGGCGTTCAGCGATGCCCGAGGAACCGAATTTCGTCTCTGGCTGCCTGACCCCCCAAGCTGATGTCGCGAAGACGGGTCAGATTCAAAATCACACGATCACGGTACCACTTGGCTGATCTGTACCGCGATCTGGCTTTGCGGACTCACCTCCAGTGGTGGGCTGGTCCCGATCAGGTCGCCGCTCTGCGGTGTCGCTGTTCCGCTCTTGGAAACGCGGGCTACGATTTCCACGGTGGGAAAACTGGACAGCGTCATGTTGGGCATCATCGACATGGTGTCGTCCAGGCGCACTTGCAGCGGCAGTTCGCCGGCGACGTGACGGGCCATGGCCAGGGGCATGCGTGGCCCGTTCACGGCACGGGCGTACACGAAAAGAGTATCGTTCTCGCCGACACGGTCGTTCAGGTCCGGCGCCAGTTCCACCACCACCGTCACTGACGGCGCATCGCCGCTGGCGGCCGGGGCCTGTTGCGCGGCAGCGGCCGGTGGCACCGCATCCGCCAGTCCGAACCGCGCCTCGACCTCGCGGATCTGATCGGACAATCCTTGCGCCACACTGCTGTCGGGCGGTAGCAGGGTCAGCAGATGTCGCCATTGCCGCAGGGTCTGCGGCCCGTCCCCGTCTTGTATCGCGATCAGTCCGCCCAGCCAAAGCCCTCTTTGATTATTCGGCTCCAGTGCCAGAGCTTTGTTCACCAGAGTGGTGGGCTCCCCTTGCAGCGCGCCGTCGCGTGAGCGGGCCAGTGCTTCGGCATACATCACCATCACGCTGGGTTCGTCACCTGTCAATTCATACAGCCGCTGGTAGGCGTTGGCCGCCTCGACGAACTGGCCCAGTTCCAAATGGCTGCGACCGAGTAGTTCCCATCCCTGCTGGTCTTCGGGGTTCTCCGCAAGCCGGGCCTCCAGCCCCGCCATCAGCTCGTCCACCGACGCAACGGATTCGGGGTTTGCCGCGTCTCCAGACGATGCGATCGCCGGATTGGACGTTCCGGACAAGGGCCCAAACGCGATCGAACCTGCGCCGAGGCTCTGGTACAGCCAGATCGTGCCCAGCGGCACTGCGACCAGCACCAGCACCGCGGCCGCCGTATTGCGGCGTTGAGAGGCGGGCGCCGGGGCGCCGTCCTGCTCCAGCTCGGATGCGTAGGTTTCCATGAGCGTTTGTCGCTGCTGCTGGTAGCCCGTCTCATCCAAGTCGCCCGCGCGGTGGGATTCGGCGGCTTCTGCCAGAGCCCGCTTCAAGGAACTGGCTCGTTCCCGGGCCATGCGTTTTCCTGGACCGATTCCCAGCAAAGGCCGCAGCAGCATCGTCATCACGAGCGCAAGCAGTGCGCCCGCGAGTATCCAGAATGTGGTCATGGTGTTTGGGATTCCTCGGGCTCTTCCCGGTGGGTACCCCGGTTGCTGGTGGCCGTCGTGGGTTGTTGCTCCAAGGCATGGCGGCGTACGGTTCGAATCAGCGCGATCAATCCGAGCAGCATCAGCATGAAGGGTCCAGCCCAAAGCAACGCCGTCGTGCCTTTTACCGGCGGACGATACAGCACGAAATCACCATAACGATCCACCATGTAGCTAACGATGGTCTGATCGGCTTCGCCGCGCAGAATCATTTCGTAGACCTGTTGCCTCAGATCCTGGGCCAGTTCTGCGTTGGAGTCCGCCAGGTTTTGATTTTGGCAGACCAGACAGCGCAGTTCCGCAATCAGGGATCGAAAGCGTACTTCGTCCACTTCCGAGGTGAACGGATAGGGGTCCACAGCGGCCAGGACCATCAGGGGCCACAGCAGGGCGGCAAGCACAAGGCCGCGCACGGTGCGGGTCATGCGTTTTCTTCCTTCAATCGCCGCACCAGGGGCAGGATGTCACGTTCCCAGATCTCCCGGTTCAGGGGGCCGATATGCTTGTAGCGAATGAAACCGTCCGCGTCCAGGAGAAAGGTCTCCGGCACGCCATAGACGCCCCAGTCGATGCCAACCCGACCCTGCTCGTCGAAGGCGCTTTGCAGGTACGGATTGCCAAACTGTGCCAGCCAGCGCTGCGCATCCGGTCGCAGGTCCTTGTAGTCCAATCCGTAAATCGGGAGCAGTTGCTCCTGGGCCAGCTCCATCAAAAACGGATGTTCCTCGCGACAGGCGATGCACCAGCTGGCCCACACGTTGAGCAGGGCCACCTGCCCCTTGAGATCCTCTATCCCGATTTCCCGCCCCGGGTCGGCCACGGTGGGCAGGATAAAGGCGGGTGCGGCCTTGTCCACCAGGGGCGACGGCACGAGTCTGGGATCGCGGGTCAGGCCAACGGCGAGCACCGCGACCAGCGCGATAAACACCACCAGCGGTATAAGGAATCGGGGCATTGAACATCCTCTATGACCGTCACCTACGTTCCGGTCGCTGACGTTACCTGGGCTACGCGGTTGCCGAGCCCCCTGCCGGCGCCGAATGCCTGGCCGGCACCCGCGCTGCTGCGCGCCGGTAGCGGGGGTCGGTGGCCGCGACGAACCCGCCCAGCGCCATGAAGATGCCGCCCAGCCAGATCCAGCGTTGAAATGGCTTGCTGTAGGCGCGCACGCTCCAGGCGCCGCCTTCGAGCGGCTCGCCCAGGGCGACATAGAGATCGCGCGTGAAACCCGGGTCGATCGCCGCTTCGGTCATGGGACTCTGCTGGACGCGATATATCCGCTTCTCCGGGTGCAGCTCCGCCACCTGGGTGTCGCCGTCATACACCGCCACAGAGCCTCTGAAGCCGGAGTAGTTCGGGCCGTTGATTGCGCGACTGCCTTCGAACAGGAAGTCGTAACCACCCACCTCGGCGCGCTCACCGGGCGCCATTCGGATGTCCTTCTCCACGCTGAAGTTGCTCGACATGGTGACGCCGACCACGAACACAGCAACGCCGAAGTGTGCCAGCGTCATGCCGTAGTAACCGCGCCGAAGTTGGGTAAGGCCTTGGACAAACGAGCTGCGGTTTCGGGTTTGATGGATCAAATCCTGGATTATGGAAAGCGCCACCCAGGCGGCGAGTACAAGTCCCAGGGCGACCCAGGCCATGGACGGGCCGCCCAGTGCGATGGCCATCAGCAGACCCAGGACGACGCTGGCAGATGCCGGCAGCACCAGTCGCCGGAGCAGGGGCTTGAGTTCCTGTCGCTTCCATTGGATGAGCGGCCCAATTCCCATCAGCAGGGCAACAGGTACCATCAGGGGGACAAACACCGCGTTAAAATAGGGCGGACCCACGGAGATCTTGCCCAAGCTGAGGGAGTCCAGGATCAAGGGGTAGATGGTGCCGAGCAGCACGCTGCCTGTGGCAACGACAAACAGCACACTGTTGGCCAACAACAGGGTTTCCCGGGACAGCAGGGCGTATCGTGACCGATCCTCGGACTGTGCGGCGTGCCACGCGTACAGGCTGAGTGAGCTACCCACCACCAGGCCCAGGAATATGAGAATGAACACACCCCGGGCCGGGTCGGTGGCGAAGGCATGGACGGAAGTGATGACGCCGGACCGGACAAGAAACGTGCCGAGCAGGCTCAGGGAGAACGCGAAGATCGCCAGCAGCAGTGTCCAGTTCTTGGCCGTACCCCGCTTTTCAGTCACCGCCAGAGAATGGATCAGGGCGGTGCCCACCAGCCAGGGCATGAATGAGGCATTTTCAACCGGATCCCAGAACCACCAACCGCCCCAACCGAGTTCGTAGTAAGCCCACCAGCTACCGAGAGTGATACCGATGGTCAGGAACAGCCAGGCCACACTGGTCCAGGGTCGGGCCCAGCGGGCCCACTCGGTGCCGAGGCGTTTGTCGAGCATGGCTGCAATGGCGAACGCGAACGCCACCGAGAATCCCACATAGCCGAAGTACAGCATCGGCGGATGAATCACCAGTCCGAAGTCTTGCAAGAGCGGGTTGAGATCCCGGCCGTCAACCGGTCCTGGAAACAGCCGTTCAAACGGGTTTGAGGTCAGCAACATAAACAGCAGAAAGCCGATGCTGATCAACCCCATGACCGAAATGACGCGGGCGGCGAAGGCTTCCGGCAGGTTGCGGCTGAAGCGGGCAACGGCGGCGGTCCAGGCGCACAAGGTCAAAGACCACAACAACAGCGAGCCCTCATGGGCACCCCAAACAGCGGATATGCGAAAAAGGGTGGGCAGGGCGGTATTGGAGTTGCGTGCTGTGTAGGCCACCGAAAAATCATTGGCCAGGAAGGCGTAGGTCAGTATTGCGAAGGCAACGGCCACGCATAAAAACTGGGCGTAGGCCGATGGACGGGCGAAGTTGATCATGGCCTGGTCGCCGCGGGCGGCGCCGATCATGGGCACGGTGCTCTGTACCAGCGCGACGCAGAGCGCCAGGATCAAGGCGAAATGACCGAGTTCAGGGATCATGGAATCGTGCCCTTCAGTTTTCGACCCGGGCTTTTGCCCGTTGAGCCGCTTTCATCGCTTCCCCCACTTCCGGTGGCATGTAGTTCTCGTCGTGTTTAGCCAACACTTCTTCGGCTTTGAACACACCCGAATTGTCCAACCTGCCCATGGCAACAATACCCTGGCCTTCCCGGAACAAGTCGGGGAGGATTCCGGTATAAATGACGTTGACCACCTCTGCGGTGTCGGTCACCGCAAAGCGCACCGTTAGCCCGTCATCCTCGCGGGCCAGACTGCCGTCCACAACCATTCCGCCCAGGCGAAAGGCACGATCCGTCGTAGCCTCGCCGTTTGCCACCTGGCTTGGGCTGAAGAAAAACAGCAGGTTCTGGCGAAATGCATTGAGGCCCAGCGCCGTGGCCCCGCCGATACCCAGCACCATAAGCGAAATCAGCATGACACGTTGGCGTCTTTTTGGGGTCATGTGTGCGTCTCCGGACTGCGATTTTGGACCTCTATGTCCCGAATTAGTTTTCTGCGGCGTCGCAAGGCAGCCCAAAGTTGACCTGTGAGCACCACCAGTGAGAGCGCATAGGCAGGCCACACGTAGAGGGCGTAGCCGCCCATGTGGAAAAACTCTTGCGCACTCATGAATTCCGGATGACCTCTGCGACCCAGCGTGTGCGCCGCTCACGCGACAGCAACTCAGTGCGTGTTCCAATCAACAACACAGTGGCGTAGTAGAGCTGGAATGCAACTGCCATCAACAGCAGGGGAACAAGCATGCTCAGGTGTATTGACGGGGTGTCCATCTTGGTGACGGTGGCGCCCTGATGCAGCGTATTCCACCAATATACCGAGTAGTGAATGATGGGGATATTGATCACGCCAACCAGGGATAGGATGGCGGTGGCACGGGCCGCAGTCCGTTTGTCCTCGATGGCCGCTTCCAGCGCCATGAATCCGAAATAAAGGAACAGCAGTATCAGCTCCGAGGTCAGCCGTGCGTCCCATACCCACCAAGTGCCCCACATGGGTTTGCCCCAGAGCGAGCCCGTGGCCAGTGCCAGAAAGGTGAAGCTGGCGCCCAGAGGCGCGCTGACACTGGCAATAATTTCAGCCAGCTTGACCCGCCAGATCAAAACGACCGCACCTGACGATGCCATCACCACATAGACGAACATCGACATCCAGGCGCTGGGCACATGTATGAAGATGATGCGGTAGCTCTCTCCCTGCTGATAATCCGGGGGGGCGACAAATAAACCCAGATAAAGCCCCACCGCCATCAGCAGAGCACAGGCCGCCCCCAACCACGGGATACAACGCCCGGCGAAGTCGTAAAAGTATCTCGGAGATCCGAATTTGTGAAACCAGACCCACATAGGCGTTTAACTCAGACTGACCCGGAGCGCGGCGCTGGTGGCAAGCGGCGCCAAGGTTATGGCCAATAGCAGCAGCGCGCCCAGAAATGAAAGATGGCCGCTGACGTCAAGCCCGGCCCCGGCGGCATCAACCGCGGTGGCACCGAATATTAGCACGGGCACATACAGGGGCAGTATCAGCAGAGACAGCAATACGCCACCCCGACGCAGTCCAACTGTCAACCCCATTCCGATGCCACCGATCAGGCTCAAAACCGGGGTGCCAAGGATCAGCGTAGCGAGCAGGGCCCAGTAGGCGTCGGGCCGCAGAAACATGAGCTGGCCCAGCACTGGGGCGAACACGATCATCGGCAGCGCCACGACGATCCAGTGGGCCGCCGTCTTGGCCAGCACCAGCAGCGGCAGTGGATGAGGGCTCAACAAAAATCGCTCCAGGGTTCCATCTTCGAAGTCTGTCCGGAACATCAGATCTAACGATAATAGATTGGCCAACAGCGCAGCCACCCAGACTACGCCCGGTGCCACCGTCTGCAGTGTTTTTGCTTCTGGACTGATACCGAGGGGAAACAAGCTCACCACGATGACAAAGAACAACAACGGATTGAGAAGTTCCGACCGGTGTCGGTAGGCCAGAGTCAGATCGCGACGCATGAGCGCCCACAACGCCGTCAGCGTGCTGGGTTCCACTACTGGCCTAAGCGCAGTGTCTGTACTTGGCAAGAGTCAAAATCCACGGCTTGATGGGTGGTGAGCAGCAATAGTCCGCCGGATCGTGCGTGTTCGGCCATGACGCGGGTCAAGTCCGCTACGCCCTCATGGTCGATTGCGGTAAAGGGCTCGTCGAGTATCCAAACGGTGGCGGGGCAGGCCTGTAGCCGGGCCAGTGCAACCCGCCTTCTTTGTCCCGCTGAGAGGAACCGACACGGCGTATCCATGAACCGCCCCAGTCCCATTCGGTTAAGAATGTCGCTCAGGTCTGCCCTCCCGCCAGCCAACGACTGGTCGAAACGCAGATTCTCTATAGGTGTCAGATCCGCCTTGATACCCGGTGAATGCCCCACATAGGACAACTCGCTGTAAAACCTGTCAGCACCGCGTCGAAGGTTTTCCCCGCGCCACCGGATCGCACCAGTGCTCGGCTGGCTGAGGCCGCAGGCCATCCGTAACAAGCTGGTTTTGCCACTGCCGTTTGGACCTTCTACCAGCAAAATGGTGCCAGCTCCGACACGGAAACTGAGGCTGCGGAACAAAACCCGGTCGCCCCGTATGCACTCAAGGTCCTCTGCTTCCAGGACAGGATCGGGCGACGGATTAGACACTGCGTTCTGTCAGATTTCAGAATAAACGGCCAGCAAGGATACGGTAGAAGGTCGGCGCTGGGAATGGTCGTGATTCCGGACCTGCCTTAGCGATAGGGAGGCGCCCGCTCCGGCCGGAGCAGACGCTTGCCCTGGGCTCGCATTTGCCGCGGCGCCTGCCGCTTCAGGATTGAGCCCATTTCCAAAGATTGTTGTCGGCGCGACGGTCTTCACCGGAGCGTCGGTCTGGGCACGCCGTGTCGAATCGGATGGCTGAGCGCCGGTCCTCTCCAGATCGACGCTCCGGACTGGCTCGCCGCTCAGGAAGATACTCGTAACGGCACTGGCAGATGGTCAGATCGCAATCCGGGATGGGCAGTGGAGGTGCATTTTCAATGGGATAGCACCGGCCCGCCATTTCACGCATGGCTTCGCAGCAAACGCCGCTCTCGGGCTCGGTGATCCTCAGTCCCCAGAACCTCAGGCCGCCACCACCCGTCTGTGTTGGTTTGGCACCGCGCCGATCCCGGCGACGTCTTGTTCTCAAAAATCCCAGTGCCACGGCCCACCTCCATGATCGTTAGCATCGATACCCCGCCGTAACGCAAGGCGGATCGAACGGCCGGCCCACGGCTCAAACCCTTGCACGTGTGCACCCCGTTTCTCTGGATTCTAGGCGTTTCGCCCGCATTGTAAAAATGTTTGACGATTCTCGCTGGGTCCCGCCGCACCCGCTGGCCGTGGGACCGGAACACTGCCGCAGCCATTTTCTGCACCCGAAAACCCGCTGAGCAGCGTCTGACTTACGCTGGACGAATCAGCCTGAAGGCTGAAACGCACGTTTACGAACAGACCTTCCCTAGGGTCCGCGCCAGGAGTTATTCCCGTGGCGTCGGTCTTCGCCATCGCGGCGGTCGCCGTTTTCGGTGTCAAACCGAATCGCGTCGCGGCGGTCCTGTTCGATGCGGCGCTCCTGATTGTCTCGGAGTTCCTCGTGGGCTTCGAAGCCGCAGGGACAGTTACCCACGTCGCACCCCGGCAATGGCAAGGTGGGCGTTTGCCCATGACGGAAGCTGGTGTCGATCAGCGATTTGGCCGCATCGCAGCAGATTGCGCCAGGGGGCACCACAAACCGGGCGCCCCAGGTGGCGACCGGGGCCCGGGTAACCTTGGCCGCCGCACTGCGCCTGCGCCGGCTCGCGGCCCTGCGCCTCAAGATTACAGCTGCCAGGACTGCGCTGATCGCAACCATCAGCCAAAGCCAGATTGCGGTGTTCACGGGCGGGTGTGGTGGGGTTTCATCCTTGTAATGGGACCGCAATTGTCCCGCTTTGTAAACTGCAGATCCGGCCGATCTGATTGTTCCGCAAACTGCGTGGGCAACTGTGATCACAATAATCGACCGGGATCGGCGATACTGCAGTGGTTCGTGTTTGAGGGCTGTAGTGGACCAGTTTCGTTTCGGGTCTACCGAGCAGTCGATTCCTGGGCGTGGAGTTGAGAATCTATGGCGCAGATTGGGAACACGCCCGGAACCGGGGTTCACCCTTGGATGGCCGCGTTGCTGACCTGTCTGATTCCTTTTTTTTCGGGTTGTGCGGAGGAGACCGCCCCCGCACCCGCCGTGCCGCAGGCCCGTCCTCCGCATCTGGTGGAAACTGCGCCGGTGGAACGACGGGACCTGGCGATCAACAACACCTATGCAGGAACCCTCAGGGCGCGGCGCACAGTTCGGATCTTTGCCCGCGAGGCCGGTCGCACCACTGAGGTGCCGCATTTCGAGGGGGATCGTGTCAACCAGGGCGCACTGGTGGCCCGCATCGATGATGCACTGCTACAGGCGCAATGGGTGAAGGCGCAAGCTCTGCGCAGGCAGTCCGAGGCCGACCTGAGGCGGATCGAACGCCTGGTCAGCGACGGCTTGGTCAGCCAGGATGAACTGGCGCGCAAGGAAACGGCGCTGGAGGTGGCGCGGGCGGAGGAACGAATTTTGAGCATCCGACTCTCCTACACCCGCATGACCGCACCGTTCGAGGCTGTGGTGACCGAGCGTCTGGTGGAACCGGGGGATTTGGTGGCTGCCAACGACCATTTGCTGACGCTTTCCGACCCCACTTCACTCATCACGGAAGTCTCGGTGTCCGAGCTGCTCCTGCCGCACGTGCGCCGCGGCGACCGGGTACGGGTTCGGATCGATGCGCTGGGCAGCGGCACTCATGCTGGCGAGATTATCCGCATCCACCCCAGCGTGGACCCGTTGACCCGACGTGGAATCCTGGAAGTGGCGCTGACCGAGGTGCCCAAGGGCGCGTATGCCGGTCAGTTTTGCCGGGTTGAGATTGCCGTCGAGGGTGCCACCCGACTGGTGCTTCCAATCGCCGCCGTTCAGCGCGACCGCGCCGGGGAGTTCGCCTACCGACTGGGAGATGATGGACAGGTCCATCGGGTCGGGGTGACGACCGGATTGCGCCTTGCGCGATCTGTGGAGATATTGAGCGGTCTTGAGGCCGGTGACCAAGTGGTGATCCGCGGTTTTCTGGGCTTGTCTGACGGCAAGGCCGTTTCGGTATTGAGTGGGCGTAGTTGAGTGTGATCGGATCCGGGGATGGGCAGCAGGTAAGGTCTGTGTCAGGTCCGGGTGATCAGCGTGCCGGTCTGGGAGGTTGGTCCGCCGGCCACCCAATCGGGGTGATGATGCTGGCACTTGCGGTGGCGGTGCTCGGGGTCATGGCCTACCGGGGTCTCAGCGTGGATCTGCTGCCCCCTATCGTGTACCCGGAGGTTCGTGTAATCGTCACCCATGGCGGCGTGCCCGCCACCGTCATGGAGGAGGAGGTCACCAAGCTGCTGGAGGAGCGTTTGGCCGTCACGGAGGACGCAGTCGCTCTGCAATCCAGAACCAGCGAAGGGCGAAGCGCGATTTACCTGTCCTTTCCCTATGGCACCGATATGGACGCGGTGGTGCGGGAAGTCGGCGTCGAACTTGAACGCGCTCGCCGGGCATTGCCCCGGGAAGCTGACCCACCGGTGGTCAGGAAACGCGATCCCTCGCAAACCCCCATCCTGCAGTATGTGGTCTCGTCCGCACTGTGGTCGCCCACTGAGCTGCGGGACTGGTCCGAGGAAGGATTTCGCAAGTGGCTGCTGAATTTGCCGGGGGTTGCCGCGATTGACCTGGAGGGAGGGCAGCGACGTGAGATCCTGGTGCTACCCGATCAGGAGCGGCTCGCGGGACTGGGTCTCTCGCTGGACGACGTGGCCGAGGCCATCGAGGCCGGCAACGTTGAGACGCCGGGTGGACGTCTGCGGGCGCCGGGGCGGGAGTATGGCAGTCGAACCGCGGGGCGATTCGAAAATCTTACGGATCTCAGCAATGCGGTGCTGCCTATTGATGACACCCGGGGCCAGGAACGCCTGATCCGCCTGGGTGAAATCGCCGAGGTGGTGGACACCACAGCGGAGGAGCGCCTGCGGGTGCGTCTTGATGGCCAACCCGGGCTCCGAGTGTCGGTCCATAAGCAGCCTGAGGCCAATACCGTCGAAGTGGTTGATCGAGTCCAGGAACGGCTGGTGTGGATGCGGGCGCAAGGCCTGGTTCCGCCAGACGTCTCGGTGCGCCTGGTGTCCGATCAGGCGGTGTTTATCCGCGATTCTCTGCGCAACGCGAGCCAGGCGGCGCTGGGCGGCGGCGTTCTGGCGATGCTGGTGATCTGGGTGTTTCTCGGAGACCTGAGGCGCACCGTTGTGGTGGGTTTGGTCATTCCCCTCGCGATCCTGGCCACATTCGCATTGATGGGACTCTGGGGCCTGAGTTTGAATCTGATGACCATCGGCGGACTGGCGCTGGGTATTGGGCTGCTGGTGGACAATGCCATTGTCATGGTAGAGAACATTCACCGCCACCAGAATGACCGTGGCGACGCGATAGCCCGCTGTGCATCGGCGGTGCGTGAAGTGCAGAGCGCTCTGGTGGCTTCCACCAGCACCAACCTGGCGGCCATCGTTCCGTTTCTTTTTATGGGCGGGCTGGTGGGTCTGCTGTTCAGTGAATTGGTGCTGACCCTTTCAGTCGCTGTCTTGGCCTCGTTGCTGGTGGCACTGACCGTGGTGCCGGCCATGGCGGGGCGGTCGACGACGGTGGTGACCCGGCATCGTTTCGCTCCCCTGATGACATTGGCCAACCGGGCTCAAAGCGGCTATGCACGGGCTTTGGGGCTGCTTGTTCGATACCCGGCGATGCCACTGTTGGTCGCGGTCGCGGGCTTGAGTTGGGCCATTGTCGCCATCGAACGGCACGATCAGACCTTTCTGCCGCCGGTCGATACCGGGGACATACGCGTCTGGATTCGTGCCGATCCCGGTATCGACTATGACGATATGGACGCTGCCGTCACCCAGATCGAGCAGGTCGTGACCGCGGAACCGGACGTTTCGGGTGTGCTGGCCATGGTGGGTGGGTATACCCAGGGTCGTACAAGTTACCAATCGTCCAATCGTGCCAGTTTGAGAGTTGATCTGCCGCCGTCGGAGCAGCGGCGGCGAAGCAGCGAGCAGGTGGCGGATGCAATTCGGGCGGCTTTGGACGGCATGGGCTTGCCCGGCGTCCGCACCTATGTTGCGGTCCAGGGCATCCCCGGGATACGCATCGGCCGGGGCGATGATCCACTCAGTCTTCGCATTCAGGGTCCGGATCTCGATGTACTGTCCGCCCTCGCCGATCAGGTCGTCGATCGGCTTGAGCCGTTGCCGGGCATCGGGCGGTTGTGGCATTCCGCCGACGATGTGACTCAGGAGTTGACTGTCCACGTCGACCGCCAGCGGGCTGCTGCCCTCGGGGTCACCGTGGCGGATGTCGGACGTGCTTTCCGGTCGGCGCTGCAGGGCGAGGTTGTATCTCAGTACCTTGAGTCTGCCCGCAGTTACGACATTCGGCTGCGGCTGCCCTGGGAACGGTTTGCCGAGCTGAGCGAGTTACCAGGCTTGATCGTCGCTGGATCGGATTCTGATGGAGGGCGGGTCAGGTTGGGTGACGTGGCGGAGGTGCGGTTGGAGTCCGCGCCACAGCAGATTCGGCGCGACAGCCAGCTGCGAATCGTGGAGATCGGTGGCCGGCTGGATCCGGATACCAGTCTGCTCGAGCTGGAGCGGCTCATTGGCCAGGCTTTGGCAGACCTCGCCCTTCCGACTGGCTACACCCTCTACGATGGGGGTGCGATGGAAGCACTGCGCGAAGGACGTAACACCGGCATGACCCTGCTGGGGCTGGCCTTGTTCCTGGTTCTGGTGGTGATGGCCGTACAGTATGAGTCGCTGCGAAAACCTCTGGTGATCATGGCCAGTGTCCCATTTTCCCTCATCGGCGTTGCCATCGGTCTGAACGTCACCCAACTGCCCGTATCCATGCCGGTATGGCTCGGGCTCATCGTTCTGGCCGGCATCGTCGTCAACAATGCGATTGTACTGGTGGAAACCATCGGTCAGAGGCAGGCTGGTGGGGATGCGGTGATCGTGGAGGCGGCCGCGATTCGACTTAGACCCATACTGATGACCACCATCACCACCGTGGTCGGTATGATGCCATTGGCGCTGGGTTGGGGGCAGGGGACGGAATTGCTGCGCCCGCTTGCGGTGACCGTGGTCAGCGGGCTCAGTTTTTCGCTTTTGGTCAGCCTCGTGCTGGTGCCGATTCTGTACAAAATCGCCTACTGGCGACAGTCAGTCAAGCCATCGCGAAGCTAGTGGGTAATGCGGGAAGTGCGGTCATTCACAGAGCGACGCACCCTCTGGGCCAGCCCACAAGCCACGTTGAGCGCCACACTCGCTGGAATGGGCGACGGCCAGTCCTGCACTCGCGTGCCTTGACAACCCGGCTTGTGGACTGGCTGTGGGTTACCGAACTTCCCCCTAGGGAAAGTCGGGCCCATCCCAGTCGCCCGCAATCGGCAATTGACCTGGAGGCCCTGGTTGGGCGACTACTTCGGGCGGTCCGCCAAAGTGAATATTGCGCAGTGCGAATTGCCCCGTGGCGGGATTGTAAACGCCGGCGGTGTCGGTCCCGTTACGGTCCCAGTCGCCCATTACCGGGATTCGGCCGGGTTGACCGACCACAAACATATAGGAAGCCGGCCCGGCCGAGTTGCTGTTGCGCAGAGCGAAACGTGTGGTGTTGGGATCGTAAACGCCGATGCTGTCAATGCCGTCACCATCCCAGTCTCCGGCGATCGGTATCAGACCGGCTTGCTCGAACCGGAAGGTGATGTCGTTGGGCCCGGTGCTGTTGCTGTTGCGCAAAAAAAAGCGACCGGTGTTTGGATTGTACACGCCGACGGTGTCGGTGCCGTCGCCGTTCCAGTCACCAGTGAGCGGAACCCAATTGGCTTGACCAAAGGTAAACGCGAGGGACGTTGGGCCAGTAGAATTTTCGTTGCGGAGGAAAAAACGGGATGTAGTCGTGTTGAATAGGCCGACCGTGTCGATACCGTCACCATTCCAGTCCCCAGCCAGGGGCACCCATCCGGCTTGGCCATATCGGAACCTGAAGGTTGGGGGCTCGTCCGCCGCCGCGCTGTAGAGGCGAAACATGGCTGTGTTCGGATTGAACACGCCTGGCGTGGAGCGGCTGCGGTTCAGCGTGCCGCTGATCGATTCCACATGACTGGCCAGCACTCGATGCCCGGCAGTGGTGGGATGGCGATCGTCCCAATACAAATAGGTATCCGGTTCCGCACAGGGCACGCCCTGGCGCGACAGACACCGGTCTTCAGCGTTGCCGAAGCCATAGGCCGCTGGATCGGCGGCGACGCGCTGAGTCAAATCAAAGATGTCCATCAGGCGCACAGGGAAACCGGTATTAGACAGGGACAGGATCAACCGGCGATTGAACTCCGCGCTGCCTGTTGTCAGAAGTGCGGGTGGGACCAGCGCGCTTGGACCGTCCGCGTAGGGAATCAAACCCAGGTCTGGAAGATCGCCCACCAGAATATGCCGGGCGCCGAGTTGCACGAGTCTTAGGACGGCAGTTGTAATATTGTTTACGGCCACATCCGTGGCGGCGTCTGCGCCCGACGCGTCTCCTAAAGCGAAAAAATCGTTGGCGCCAGCCCAGATCACATACAGTGCATCGGGGTCGGTACCCGCGGGATTCGCCGCCACATAGTCGTCGATCTCGGTCAACAATCCAGGGTAGGGACCGTCGAGATTGTCGTATCCGGTGAGGGCGCTTCCGTGAGCGAAGTTCTTAAGTGGCAGTGTGGCGGTCTCAGACATGAACTCGGGCCACACATTCCCATTGGAGTAGCGGCCCTGCCAATAGGGTGGGTCGGCCGGGTTCACACCGCCGGTCAAAGCCAACAGATTGCCGGTATCGGACATGCTGTCGCCAAATACGATCAGGCCTGAATAGTCAGACGCCAGCCCAGGCGCGGCAGCGACACAGGCCGCGGCCAATACGATGCTGCGGACCAGGTTTGTGATACGGGTGTTCAATATCCGCTTTCCAATTCTCGCCCGTCCGTTCCGTGGTTAACGGCTCGGGCTTGGTTTCATTTTTTGCTGTATCCGACCGCTTAACTGCGGCGGACCGAAATGTGGTGGGCTATCGCAATTGTATTGATCGATCAGGGGTCGTGGCAAGCGTTGCGTCGCGTGCTGCTCGCGTTTGTGTCCCGGAAATTAGGCTATTTGCGAACGGATTCCGCTGGACCAATCCCGCTCGGTCGATACTTGCTGTTGAGGGTAAGCAGCAGTCGGTCCACCGACAGACCGTCCTCGCGCATCCAAATATTGAGCGTATGGACACCGGCTTTGGCAACCCGGACGCGTGCAACCGGACCGTCCTGAGTGTCCCGGGACCATGTCCATATGCGATCGAAGCCGGTAACGCGATCCGCTGTTGAGGGCAACGATCCGTCGATGCCCACGTGCAGTGAATCATCCCGTCCGTTGGCGGCCTTACCGCGGATCCACACATAGTATGTGCCTGGTCGCTGGAATCGAATGCGATAGTCAAGTCGGGGCGCGCGGGTTTTTTGGCCAGCCCGGATGAGTACACCTATGTTGGGTGTGGTTTGCATGGATTGCGCCCCTGCGGCTTGCGCATCCCGATTCTGAGCCCAGCTGTGTCTACCGGCTGAGACCCGCTGGTGATGATGTTCCGCTTCCAGGGTGATCGGTTGGCCGCTTGCGCTGGGCTGTTGAAAAACCTTGGCTGCCGCCGTCGCTTTCGCCGGCGCCACGCTTGACGCGTCCATGATCAGTTGCGCCAACACCTGGTGTCCCCGAGTCGTCACGTGACGGTCGTCGAAAAACAGGAAATTCTCGGGTTGGGTGCATTTTCCCGCCAGGCAGGCGCGGCGGACGTCAGTGAATCCATGACGTCCCGGATTGGCTTGAACCGAGCGGAGTATCGCGAAACTGTCGATCAGTGTGTGCTTCAGACCCGTTGCCGCAAGATCCCGCGCCAGGCGACTGTTGAATTGCCGGCTGTAGCGGGTCAGGGTTGCGGGCGCAGGGCTTGATGCATAGCCGGCATAGGGAATTCGCCCCAGATCCGGCAGGTTGATGACGATAATCTGACGCGCCCCCGCCACAGCCAGTTGCGAAACCATGGTTACGATATTTAACACGCCGGCAGCGATGGTTCGCTCCGCCGATTGGCTTGTCGTCATGCCGAAAAAATCGTTTGCCCCGCCCCACACGATATACAGCGCTCTCGGGTCGGCGCGGCCAGAGCGACTGCGGAGGTACGAATCCACCTGCGTCCGCATGCCCGGATAGCGCCCGGAAAGGTTGCCGTAGCCGGACTGGGCGCTGCCGTACGCACGGTTGGTGACAGGCAGCGCGAGCCGGCCAGCAAGATATTCGATCCACACTTTGCCGTTGGAAAAGCGACCCTTGAAATAGGGTGGGCTGGCAGGAATCTTGCCGCCTGACCGGCGTGACAGGTTGCCCGTATCGGACATGCTGTCCCCAATCATCACGATTCGCGAGTAGTCGTCCGCCGCCTGCCCGGGTGCGTTGCCCAGCAACCCCAGGACCAGCAGCAGGAGCCAGCCGGAGACGAGGCTGAGTCTGCTCAAGGACAAAGGCAGTGGGCGGACAATCGACTCACTCATGAAGGGACGTCCGGAAGGTTTGAAAATCACCATATCATCATCATCTCATTCTTGGGGTCCGAAAGCGTGAGCGACAACGCTGCAACCGGTTCGGGTGGGCGTCGCACCGCAGGTATGGGCGCCGTTCCCTTACTGCTCTTGATGTCGTTTCACTCTGGGGCGATACCGGCGAGTAGCCTTCAGAACGGGGTCGATGCCTACACCTCCGGCAATTACCTTGAGGCTGTGATCGAGTTTCGACCACTGGCGGAAACCGGCGACCCGCAGGCCCAATTCAACATGGGGGTGCTGGCCTTCAAAGGGCATGGACTTCCGCAGGACCTGGTTGAAAGTTATGCCTGGCTTACCGCCTCAGGCAGGCAGGGATTCGCGTTTGCTTGCCGCTACCGCGAACGGGTGGGCGCCCAGCTTTCGCCAGAGCAACTCCTGCTTGCCCGAAAGCGGGCCCACCAGCGGCTTGAACAGGCAGGACACGTCTTGGCCAGTGCTGCCCCTACGTCTGACGAGGATTGGTGCCCGGAGCGGTCAGTTAACTGAAACCGGGCCGGTCGGCATGCGGGCTTTGACTTCGGAAAAAGGGGCATCCGCACCTGGGTTTCATGGGCGGACGGCGCCCGATCGGCCGGGGCGAACGGCATGGACATTTGCGGGAAGAGCGTTTAAACCGGTCGCATGATCGAATCCAAATTTGCTTCAATAGCAATGTCGGGTGGCAACGCGTTATCTGCAGTCTGAAGGGGACAGTCGAATGGCTCTCAAGGTAATCGGATCGGGCTTTGGCCGGACCGGAACAATGTCGACCAAACAGGCGTTGGAACAGCTCGGTTTCGGTCCCTGCCACCACATGATCGAGGTGATGGAGAACCCGGCTCAGCCTGCGTATTGGAAATCGATCGCGGTGGGTGAGCAGGTCGACTGGGTAGCGGTTTTCGATGGCTACAATGCGCAGGTGGACTGGCCTGGCGCCGCGGTCTGGGAGCAAACCACTGTCGCCTTTCCGGACGCAAAGGTGGTGCATACGGAACGCCCGGAAGAGGTGTGGTGGAACAGTTTCAACGGCACCATCGGGAAATTCTTCACCACCGCGCCGACGCTGGATCTTCCGCCGCATATTCAGGACATCTTCGCCACCATGTCGGCATGGTTCGCAAAGGATACCTTTGACGACCATACCGACCGCGACGCCGCGATCGCGGCCTATCGACGAAACAACCAGAAGGTCCGCGCCACGATTCCGTCGGAGCGGTTGCTGGTGTTCGACGTGGCCGAAGGATGGGAGCCTCTGTGCCGGTTTCTGGAGGTTCCCGTTCCGGCAACGCCGTTTCCCCGCACTCATGCACGGGATGAGTTCTGGGCGCATTTCGGGGGTGAGCCGGCCTGAGGCGAAGCCAGGTAGTATCGCCCAGTGTGCACTATCCGCTATCGGACTGCCCCGGAAAAGATCCCGCGTTCAAGCCGGGTCCTGGTGCGCAGGGCGCGGCCTTATAGGGGTTGTCGAGCAAGCGTCCGAGTCAATGCTCCCAGTTGTCTACGATACTGGGGGCTTGGTAGTGGGCCATGCGGGAAGTTCGGTAACCCACAGCCAGTCCACAAGCCGGGTTGGCAAGGCACGCAAGCGCAGGACTGGCCGTCGCCAATTCCAGCGAGTGTAACGCGGTCAACGTGGCTTGTGGGCTGGCCCTGAGGGAGCGGCGCTCCGTGAATAACCGAACTTCCCGCATGACGCACTAGAGCGCAGACCCATGGTTGGGACGCCTAAACGCCATTCACGGCGCCTTGGGATGCTGAAAAATGTTCTTTGCCTTCTCATGTTCGTCTAGAGTCGCATAGCTGGCACCAGCCATGCCCGGCGCCGCGGTGAACTTGGGCGTGCGTACCAATACCTCTTCACAAGCACTTACAGTTTCCTCGAAACGCCGAAGGCTGAGTAATCCCTTTGCTTCCAGAAGCGGGTACTCAACGATGCCACCAAGGCTGCGACCCTCGCGGTGCAGCAACGGTGACGGCTGGCCGGCGCAACGGGGAAATGCGTATCAGCGGGACTGTGGTTGGGGGGATTCAGGCCCTCGAATGTCGTTCCGGGGCACTTCTCAGGTGAAATCGACGACCCACCGGTAACGCTGACGGAGGCGATGCGGGGCTGCCGCCGGAGGTATAGGCGGGTTATGCTACCCGTTCGCCGAAGCCGGGTTTGAAGACTTCCTGAAGAAGCCTCATCGCATGGCTGAGTTGGTTAATACGATGAGCAAGGCCATGGATATCGAGTTTGTTCAGCGTGCGGGCTCTGAGGAGGCGGCGGGAGGGGGGCAGCGTCTCGAGGACCTGGTTGTGACATGTGACTTCGAGGGTCTGCAGGTCCTCGTCGAGGGCTTGGCACCAAGGAGCAGGTGGGTGAAGGAACGCGAGATTCTCTCGGCTCGATTCGTGTGCTCGCAAAGCGTTTCCGATCCGGCACTTGATCACATTTTCGATTCGCGAGTGATCTGTTTCTCGCGCAGAACACGCTTGTATTCCTGAGGACGTCACCGAAAGGCCTGTTTGAATGATTCCGCTCTCCACCAAGGCCAAGGAAGCCATCAAGATCGGTGTCTCCATCGTGATTGGCTATTACGTGGCGCTCAGTATGGACTGGATGAGCGCGACCTGGGTCGCCACTTCCATCGCGTTCGTCAGTTTGCCCACGGCGGGACAGTCGATTCAGAAAAGCGCGTATCGCATCTGTGGCACGCTGGTCGCGTTTGTCGTCGGGTTGTTCTACCTCGCGCTGTTTCCGCAGGACCGGTGGCTATTCATCCTCGCGCTCACTCCCTATCTCTTTTTCATCGCCTACATGGTGCAGGGCCGGAACGGACAATACTTCTGGTTTGTGGCGGGTTTTGTCACGATGATGATCACCACGGCCGGTCCGGGATCGTCCGAGCATGCCTTTCAGTTTGCGGCATATCGGACGCTGGAGACGATGATGGGCATCGGCATTTGGACCGTGGTGTCCCTACTGATCTGGCCGCGGTCAAACATCGATTCATTGCAGGAGATCAGCGGCGACCTGATGGGGACGTTCGAGAAGCTTATGGTGCGCTACCGGGAGCGTGCGGTCGGCGGGAGAGATACGGATCAGGGCGAACGTGAATCGGTGGAGCAACTGCGTGACCGTGCGGGGAAAATGGTCGTGCAACTTGAGCAGACCGTGAACGCGGCAGCGGCTGAGAGCTACAAGGTGCGCGAGCTACGGCATCATTGGAGGGAGCTACATCGGCTTCTCCTGTCTTCACTGGAGATTCTTGACCGATTGAAGTCCGGCTTCCCAGAAATCCAGAAGGCATCGACGAGGCAGGTGCTGGTGAACGAAGAGGCCCTGCTTGACGAGTTGCAGGCGCGTTTTGAGGACGCGCGTCGTGTGCTGGGTGGCGAGAAGCCGGCCCGGCAGTCGTGTAATGTGACGATCTCCCTCGACAAGACGCTCCTTGACGGGATGGATCACTTCACGCGCGCCGCCGTGGCGGTGACCAAGAGTGAACTGGAAAAACTGGATGCCCAAGTGGGCGTGATTGTGGATTGCGTCCGCGATATCGAAGGCTACGAGCCTGACAGGCCGGGCACAGGCCGGGATGGCTACGGTGGAGATGTCGCCGGTCCGTTCGGTTTTTCGCCGATCGATCCTGACCGCATTCGTGGAGCCATCATGGTGACGGCTTCGATGTGGGTGGGCTTTCTCATCTGGATCTATGTCAACCCGCCAGGACATGTTTCTTGGTACCAGTTCATTCCAAATATCACGTTGGTCCTGGTGCAGGCGCCATTCATCCGGCCAGCGTTCTTGAAACCCTTCGGCTATGCCTATGTGGTGGGGCTTGTGGCCTTCGTTTTTATCATGCCAGCGCTGTCGGTCTTCTGGCAGTTGGGGATCTTGATCTTCGGCTTTGCATTTGCAGCGGCTTACTTTTTTGATGGAAATGGAATCGGACGGCCGGCGATCTTCCTTGCGATGTTTAACATGCTCGGGATCCAGAATGAGCAGACCTACGATTTTGCGGCGGCGGCCAATGCGTTTCTTTTCACGATGATGGCGCTGCTCGTGGTCACGGCCCTGTCCTACATTTTGCGCTCGCCCCGTCCGGAGAAGGCTTTCGTGAGCATGGTGGGCCGGTTCTTCCGGAGTTGTGAGTTCCTGCTTTCGCGAATGGCGGTGGAGAGATTCGAGGACAAGACATCCATGGAACGCGTGAAGCGTGCCTATCATTGGCAGGAGTTGCAGTCTCTTCCCGGCAAGCTCTCGCGCTGGGGGAGCCAGATCGATCCCGGGCAGTATCCGGGCGCGGCTCCCGCTGAGATTCAGGCTGTCGTGGCCGACCTTCAGGTTCTTGTTTACCGCATGCAGGATTTGGTCGAAGCCCGGCAGTCCCCACAGGCAGCCGTCCTTGTGCGGAGTTTGATGTCCGACGTGCGGGAATGGCGAATCGTAATCGAGGAGGGGTGTCGCCGATGGGCGGAAATGCCAGGGGCGGCCGACGCGCGCGACCTACGAGAGAGGCTCGAGACGCGTATCGCCAAACTGGAAGCGCGGTTCGAGGCGGTCCTCGACGCGATGGAGGAAAGTGCTATAAGTGACGCGGAGGGCGGGAATTTCTATCGCCTGCTGGGCGGTTTCCGTGGGGTTTCCGAGGCTGCGATAGTCTACGCGGATTCGGCCAGTCGCATTGACTGGAACCAATTGAAGAAGGAACGGTTTTAGACTTTCTGATGGAGCCTGTAAGGCGCGGCTAGCCTTTGGCCGTTCAAAATCGATTCAGGGATTCTGTCGAGCCGTTAGATTTCATCGTTCGGTTGGCGGCTTTGGTACCGAAACCGCGGGTCAACTTCACCCGCTTCCACGGGGTATTTGCGCAGAACAGAGAACAGCAAATACTGCGCGCGGGCGCCACCGTAAAGGCGGGGCAGGGGAGGCCAGCGCTGCGGCGAGGTTGTTCAGATCATCGCCTATATCGAGGAACAGGTGGTGATCGAGAGGATTCTCCCCCTCCTCGATGCGAAAGTCGCGCCGACATGTGTCGATCCCCTGGCTTTGGCGACAGGATTCAGACGGGAATCGTGTTGATCGGTGGGTGGAGGGTTGCCCAGTTACCCCGGAATACTGGAGGAACCTGAGGGGGAAGGGCCATTATTCGACCTATACTTGTGAATGTACCGCGACCATGGCGGCCGAGTCGGCGAGCCTGTTTTGACTTGCACCCAGTCGGCGATTAGATCCGAGGCTGCAAGCGAAAGGGCTCTTCGTTCGCTGGACCGACTCTCCCGGGGCGCCACAGCACCCGGGCCCAACTGCAGTTCAGGTGCTTCCTTGCCCGAGCCCGCCATCTCCGTCGTCATGCCTACCTACAACCGGGCCAAGAGCATCGGCGCCTCCATCGCCAGCGTGTTGGAGCAGGATTTCTCGGACTTCGAGCTTCTGGTGATCGACGACTGCTCGTCCGACCGGACCGTCGAGGTGGTCGCATCGATCGCCGATCCAAGGATCCGCACCATCCGGCAAGCTGAGAACAGCGGCCCGAGCGCGGCGCGCAACCGCGGCGTGCACGATGCGCGCGCGTCGTTGATTTCGTTCATCGACAGCGATGATCGATTTCTTCCCCACAAGCTGAGTTACCTGCACCGCTATTTCGAAGAGAACCCCGAAATCGAAGTGCTGATAGATTCGTTCGAGGTGATCTACCCGCGCCTCGCCAACCGGAAACGTACGGCCGCGCGAAATAACCCCAACCTGCGCGATAGCAGTGCGATCGAGCGCGCGGTGTTTGATCGCCGCGTCTACAAGGCCACCCCGGCGATCAGCGGGCGCAAGCAGTCACTGATCGCGGCGGGACTCTTCGACGAGGCGCTGCGGCGGCGCGAGGACATGGACCTCGTCCTGCGCCTGACGCGCTCGACTCGCGTCGCCACTACGTCAGAGATGCTGTGGACGAAGTACTACACGCCGGGCTCTCTCTCCGCACAACTCGACACCTTCATCCCAACCGTCATCGAGATCTGTAGTCGCCACCCGAGCTATTTCACCGAGCCGCGCTTCCGATCGGGCCTGGCCCGCGACGAGGCGCGCCACCTGCTGCAGCGCTGCCTGCGCGGGCAGTTCTCACTGGCGGCAGAGGATCTGCGCAAACTCCGGGAGTTTCAGGGCGAAGCCGAAACCAGAGCGCTGATCACCGAGGGCTTCGGTGAGATCTTGCGGCGCCTTATGAAGCGAAGAACCAAGTCGAGAGCCGCCGCGACGCCGTAGGCCCGCATGGCCCACTAGAGCGGATTGAGCAGGTTGCGCACCGGATGGCGCCAGAACTTGCCCCAGCGCCGCCACCGCGCCTTCCACTCGTACCCCTTCGGATCGAGTTCGCGTTCGCGCTCGGCACGTGCCGCCTCGCGCCGCTCGATCGACGCGCGCAGTTCCCTGTGAGGCACGAATCCGGCACTGCGATCGAGCGCCTGCAAACCCTTCGGGGTCAAATCGCCAGCATACCGTGTCTCGTCCTCCCCGATTTCGACCAGCAACGACGGTCGAACGTGACCGCAATCGACCTCGGCCCGCACCTCTGCCGCGGTCAGGGCTCCGTCCTCCAACATCCTCTTCACCTCCGCGGTCCACAGCGGTCCGAGGGGATGAAGGGGGTACACCCAGGGCTGTGTCCTGACTCTGGTGAAGTGCAACAGTCGGGTGTCGTCGTTCACCCGGTCGAGACTGTTCCAGCCGAGCGGCAAGCCGTCTCGCAGGTCGCCCGCCGCGAGAAGCGGATCGATCGACATGAGCTGTTCGTAATCGTACTTGACGCCAAGGCCGGCAATAATCTCTTCCGGGTCCCAACGCAGCGCCGCGCAGTCCATCATCATGAACGCGGTACTGCGCCCCCGTTTGCGGCTGCGGTCGGTCTGCTGCTCGATCAGGACCTTGGCTCCATCGAAGGGCGTGTTCCACACTTCCGCGATGTCGCGAAAGACGAGCATATCCGAATCCATGTAGATGGCGCGGCCGCGATAACCGACCAGCTTCGGTATCGCGAAGCGGCCATACGAAAAACGCGTGTACGGCGCGTAGCGCGGATCGGCAGGCATCGGCGCCAGAGAGTTGTCGACGGTGCGCACCGCGACAGCGAGATCAGTGTGGCGCACGATCGAATATTCGAGAACCTTGAGCGCCAGCTGCTCGTGCTTGTGCGCACCCACGAAGATCCGCACGTCAGAGTCGTCGTCAATGGGATTTGCCTCACTGATTCGCGGCGCATTCATCAGAGTTACTCCGGTCACACAGCTCGATGGCCTGCTCGAGCGTCAGCCTCGGTATCGACATCTCGGGCAAGGCACTGTCCGGGGAGAGATTGAAGATCGCGAACGATTCGCGCAAGCGTCCCGTCAGCTCGAACGAAGGCAGAATATACGGCTCGAGGTCACGAGCGAGCCGGGTCGGCGCGGCATTGCTCGCGTTCTCGTAGAATCGTCCGAAGCCGTCCCCACCGAGATCGACGCCGAGCAGAAAGGCGCGCCGACATTCGAGTGCATACGCGATCTGAAGCGCGATAAAAGCGACCGTCTGGGCGGTGAATACGCCCATATCGAGGCGCCGACTGAAGCCGACCCGGTGCGGATGCCGGGCCGCGAGTCGGGGCAAGCACCCATCGTCGGGAATCAACAAGTCCGTCTGTTGGGCCGCCCAGCGCCGGAACGCGGAAGGACCGAGCCTCGCCACGCCGTAGTGCGAATTGATCTCGGAGAGCAAGAATATTCGATCGCGCGCCAACAACTCGGCCCGTCGCGCACAGATCTCGTTCAGGACGCGGAAGCTCAAGAGGCAATCGGCTGGCGACTGCAGAATCCGCTCCACCAACTCGAAACGATCGACCGCGAACTTACGGTCGGCGATGACGTGGTAGTCGAAGGCAAACCCGGACTCCTCAGCTTTGCATATACTGCCATTGACGCCGATACAGGTGCGCCCCCTCAAGACCGAAAGGTCCTGGCTCGCCAGCGAAGGCCCGCTCGCGACGATAAAGCAATCGGTAAATTTCGGTCGCGCGAGGGCGGTGAGCGGGAGAGTTCGACCGACCTCCTTACCTCGCCACAAAATGTGCCGCGGAGCGCCGACGCCGGTTCCGTTGCCGAGCTCGAACTCCGGATGCACCGACTTCATGTGCCGCCAGCGCGGCAAGAACGAGAGCTTGCGCCATATCGTCGTCATGTTGGTTTGACCGTTCATCGAAAACCGAGCCCGGGCCGACGCCCTGAGCGAGTGGCGCAGTGAGGAAAAACCCGCCTGGAACGATCATTGTCGCGCCAGGACGCCAAGACGCCAAGAACGACGGGGTTCTTTTCGGATTCTTCTTGATGGCTCTTCCCATTGCGGAGGACCCACTTCCACACTCTGTTTCTCGATGGGGTTCATGTTGAGCGCCCCGATGGCGTACTCCGATTCCGTTGGGTGAAGGCGCCGAACGGTGCCGAGCTCACCCAACTGGCCTGCACGGTTGCGTAGCGCATCGGCCGGTTCTTGCAACGGCAGGGCTGGCTGGAGAGCGATGCCGAGACGAACTTTAGGGCCGACAATCGAACTGCACCTGGAAGGACGGAAAGCTGACGGCGGCGTACCGGAAACCGTTTGATCTGAGACTGAATACAGGTAGTCGCACTGAAGCCCGGAACACCGGATGGACGCGCTCAACCGGTATTTCTGATAATTGGCCTCCCCGGCGAGATTCGAACTCACGACCTTCCGCTTAGGAGGCGGACGCTCTATCCTGCTGAGCTACGGGGAGGAGATGTTGGTCCGAACTGCGTACGGTATCTGTCAGACCTCTTTATACCGCACTGGCGGCAAAACGCCCACGCTTGAGGGCTCTGTTCGATCAAGTCGAGTCATGCATCGGTGAGGTAGGCACGCTGCGATCTGATTGGCATGCGGGAGCAGCGAGGTCTACCGATAAAACTCAATAACTCATTGCCTAAACAGGAAAATTTCAATCATGAACAGGCGAGTTACCCCCATGGTTGCCCCTATTTGAATGATTCCACGATGCACTTGCGCAACGTTTCACACGTTGAGCATACATAGTTCGAGTGGACAATTGGACTTGGCGGGCACCATCAACTCATAATTCTTTCCGGCCTCGTGTATTTGTCTCGGCCAAACGGATCTTCAATCGCCGGTTTCAATACAGGATGCGAAGGGAGTCGTCGCTTACCGAACAAGTTTGAGTTCCAACTGCCTGAATCACTCGTTCATCTTCCCAGATCCTCTATTTCTAGGTCACGGCGCAGCCCGGTGAACACTCTATGGGCCGCGTCAGGGCCAATCTCACCGGACGCAATCTGACCCAGTACCCCCCTCGCGCTTGGTCGGTCAGGGTGTTGCCCACGCTAATGCGTTCCTGCCCTGATCCTCACCACCCACTCCTGTTGGTAGGCCACCGTGCACTCCCGACAATATCGCCCAAAGCTGCGGTCGCTCGGATAGAACGCCTCATGTGACAACTGCTGCTCACACCGAGCCCATCGGATATGACCCGGCAGTGAACCCGGCTCGACCCGTTTCTTGGGCTTGAGTGACCGCGTTTGACGCCAATTCTGGTAGTCCCGATTCACGTCCAGGCGGCAGGCTTTGCAATACGAATCGCGCCCGTCAGATCGTGCCCTGATCCGATGAAAACCATCCAGCGGGAAAACCTCGCCGCACAGCAGACAATATTTTTGCGTCGAATTCATGATCCTATATGCCAATGGGTAATATCATATATTATCGTCGTGCAAAATTCGCATATGTGGGGATTTGTTGTGGTTATTTCGCAGAGACGCCGCAACGGTGGCAGCTGGTCCGATGGCTGGTATCAGTCGCGAAAGCGTGCCGGCGAGCAAGCATTGCCCGGATTGGGGGCTGGAATTCAGGTCAAGGCCACATCAAGGGGGCAGATCGACGGTTGCTAGGGAGCTTCTGATTTATTCTGGACGAAGCAGATTGGAGGGTGAAATGTGCAGATTCAAGGCGCGGATCGCGGGGCAGATCGCGGATAATAGTTGTTCTATTGCCAAGATTTGCAACGATGAAGCTGTGCAGTTCAGTCCTAATATGCACGTTCACGAATAGATCAGAGGCTCTACTAGGCGACGCAGATGGACTCGGGATCCTCCTTTGATTGGAGGAAAAGCGCCTTTATGCAGCCTATATTCCCCAGCTACGCAGCTACTCCCGAGGATGACTGGAACTTCCTAATTCGTGCCTATCGTCCGGACGTTGACGCCTTCAAAGACTATCAAGTGCCCAGGGTTTTACCCGTGAACTGAGTTAGGTTTGTTTCCAAATCAGCGCTCACGTAGCGGAACTTATTTTCAAGCCAAGGATTAATACAAAGAATGTCGTCAATGAAACACGCGGCGCGCTTTGTCCATCACGACGGAATGACCATCTATGCCGACCGGTTGACGCCGACACCCATGACCGAAAAACCGCCGGTCGTCATGATCCATGGTGGTGGGCATAGCGGCGCCTGCTACCTGCTGACGGCCGATAACCGGCCGGGCTGGGCATATCGTTTTGCCGCGGCGGGGTATCCGGTCTGGCTGCCCGATTGGCCTGGCTGCGGGCGGAGCGGCGACGTACCCTTCGCCGATCTGACCGGGGAACGCGTCTGCGCCGCGCTGGGAGCCGTCTTGGCCGAAGCGGCGGCCGACTCGCCGATCGGCAAAATCGTGCTGATGACTCATTCGATGTCCGGTGCGCTGGGCTGGAAGCTGATCGAACAGAACCGGCCGCTGATCGACCGGGTCGTCGCCGTCGCACCCGGTGCGCCCGGCAATATCCAGCCGGAAGCCACGGTGATCGAGGAGACTGAGGATGAAGTGGTGGTCGAATCCTTCGGCATGCTCCGTCGGTTGTCGCGCGATCGTGCCTATGCCGGTGGCCTGGAATTTGTCAGCCACAAGTTGATCGGCACGTCCAAGCGCTTCCCCAGCGGCTCATTGGAATCTTACGCAGGGCATGTCGCCGCTGTCCCGCCACGCCTGTTATACGAGCGACAGAATATCGGCGGCAGCCAACTGAAGATCAATAACCTGTCGGCGTTCGACGGCCTGCCCGTGATGGTGTTTACCGGCTCCGACGATACCGATCATCCGAAGGAAATCGACGGCGCGGTCGTTGACTGGCTCATCGATGCGGGCGCGAAAGCCGAATACTGGTGGCTGCCAGACCGCGGTATCGACGGTAACGGTCACATGCTGATGATGGAGGAAAATTCGGATGAACTTGCCGATATGATCATCGGCTGGGCGGGGTAGGGGAACAACACCCAATGCGGAAGTCCGCTCACCTGCTGAAATACGAATTCCTGACAGGATCCTCGACACCCATTGTCTGATGGGTTCACTGGGTAAGACCTAATCGACCAGCAGCGCGGCGCTCTCGGCCATGCGCCGAGCGCCGCAGCTGGGACAAAAGCCGCGCTTCTCGCAGCTAAAAGCAACCAGGTGCCCGGCATGACAGGTTTCGGAGCGCACCCGCAGAAACCCGTGCTCGAGACGCCCGCACTTGAGGTAGTCCTCGAATTCCTGCTCCACATATCCCGGCAGGGCATTGCCCTGCGCCGCCAGGTGCGCCTTGAACGCCGGATTGTGTTCCTCAACGAGTTGATAAAGAACGGTGCGCTCGGGGCGGTGGCGCACATACGGCGGCACGTCGACACCCGTGCCAGCCGCCAGCTTTGACATGATCGCGTCCCTGCGATGTCGCTGCCGCTGAGCCATTAAGAGATTTCAGCATGGCATACTCGATCCGCCCCTCTGCAGTGTCGAGCTTGCCGCGCCGGTCGCGGTTGCGATGCCCAGCCGGGCTTTCACCGTGGTGGTCTTCGCCACGCCAACCGCCGCATAAAGGTCGTCGTTCGTTCTGTCCTCTGGGGTCACAGTGCACTGTGACCCGCAGTCTTGTGCAGAAGAGACCACCCTGGCTTTGACGCAAGTCTGGAAACCGGGGGGTCAGTCGAGAAATGCGTTCAGGTGCGCCACCACGCTGCGCGCCAGTGGCCCCAGCTCATACCCGCCCTCCAGCATCGACACGATGCGCCCATCGCAATGGGTCTTTGCGATCTTCAGCAATTCGGTCGACAGCCAGCCATAATCCGTCTCTTTCAGTTTCAGCCCGGCCATGCCGTCCTGCCAATGCGCGTCGAACCCCGCCGAGATGAACAGGAACTCGGGCTTGAAACGGTCCAACGCAGGGAACCAGTGCTCGGTGACCACTTTGCGAAATTCCGGCCCGCCGGTGCCGCCCTTGAGCGGGACATCGACCAAGGTCGGGGTGTCCAAGCCATGGCCCGTGAAGGGGTAGAATGGGTGCTGAAAGATGGAACAGAACAGCACGCGGGGCTCACTCTTGAAGATATGCTCTGTCCCGTTGCCTTGGTGCACGTCGAAATCGACGATGGCGACGCGGGACAGTCCGTGCGTCTCAAGCGCGTGGGCCGCGGCTACGGCGATGTTGTTGAACAGGCAAAACCCCATCGCCTTGTCGCGTTCAGCGTGGTGGCCGGGCGGGCGGATGGCGCAGAACACAGGCCCGGCCTTGCCGTCTATCACCAGATCGACGCCCATCACCCCCGCGCCCGCTGCGCGCTGTGCGGCCTTCAAGGTTCCGGGGGACATGACGGTATCGCCGTCGATCTCGACATATCCTTCGGTGGGGGCCATGGCGAAGACGCGGGTCAGATAGTCCGCGTCATGTACCCGTTCCAACTGGACGCGTGTGACCAGAGGGGCGTCGTAGTGCTGCACGACGAAATCAAGGCCCGACATGATGAGCTGATTGTTGATCGCGCCCAGCCGTTCAGCCGTCTCTGGGTGTAGGGGCCCGGGGTCGTGGTTCAGACAGTCCGGGTGCGAGATGATGGCCAGCATGGTGTCTCTTTATGCTTTCCTTACAGCCAGCGTTCGACGGCGACCACGTCGGGGTCGTCCGGGATGCGGGTGACGGAAAAGCCGAGGTCTCGCATCAGTTGCAGCATGCCCGTGTTCTGCCGCAGCACGGTGCCTTCCATCATGGTCAGCCTGTGCAGGCGGGCCGCGTCCATAAGCGCTGCCATCAGCCGGGTGCCCAGGCCCTTGCCCTGGACCTCGTCCGATACGACGATGGCGAATTCGCAGCTTTGGTCGTCGGGGTTGATGACATAGCGCGCGACGCCGCGCTGGCTGGGCCTCTGGCCCTTCGCCCAGCACGGCGATCAGCGCCATTTCGCGACCATAGTCGATCTGGGTGAATTGGACCAGCATCTCGGGGCTCAGCTCGTTCATCGTGCCCATGAAGCGGAATTGCTTGGCCTCGGGCGAGAGACCGCGCACGAAGGTCTTTTCGCTTTCGGCGTCCTCGGGGCGGATCGGGCGGATTGTCAGCGGTGTACCGTCGGCCAGGAACCCGGTTTGCACCAGACGCCGGGGGTAGGGGATGATCGCCATGTGGTCGTACGGGCGCGCGCTGGCAGGCGGGCGGGCGACGTGGATGCGGGCGTCGACGGCGAGCACGCCACCCGGACCGGCGAACAGGGGGTTGATGTCAAGCTCTCGTATCTCGGGCATCTCGCAGACCAGGTCCGAGATGCGCAGCAGCACCTCGATCACTGCGTTGCGGTCCACGGCGGGCTGGTCGCGGTAGGCGTCCAGAAGGCGCGACACGCGGGTGCGGTCGATCAGCCGGTTCGCCAGCACCGTGGTCAACGGGGGCAGGGCGACGGCACTGTCGCGCAATATCTCGACCATGGTGCCGCCCGCGCCGAATAGGATGGTGGGCCCGAAGACCGGGTCCTGCACGGCACCGATCACCAGTTCACGGGCGTGGTCGAGATGGGCCATCGCCTCGACTGTGACGCCAAGGATCGTAGCCTCGGGGCGCGCGGCGCGAGCCGCCGCTGTGACCTCGTCAAAAGCGATCTTCAGGTTTGCGGCGGAACGGATGTTCATCCGCACGCCGCCTAAGTCGGACTTGTGGCTGATCTGGGGCGAGTCGATCTTCAGCGCGACGGGAAATCCTAGTGTTTCCGCCGCAACCAGAGCCTTGGCGGCGGTTGGGGCCTCGACTGTGGTGTTCACCGGGATATGGAAGGCGCGCAGCACCGCCTTCGATTCCACGTCGCTCAGCATGGAGCGACCCTCGGACAAGGCCGCGTTCAGGATCATCCGCACGCCGTCCAGATCGGGGGGGTGATGGTTCGACAGTGGGGCCGGGGTTTCCAGCGCCAGCTTGCGGTTGCGGTGGTGCTGGGCAAGGTAGGAAAACGCCTCGACCGCGCGTTCTGGTGTGGTGAAATCCGGGATGCCGTCAGAACTGAGCAAATTGCGCGCCTCGGTGACCGAGGTTTCGCCCATCCAGCAGGCGAGGATCGGTTTTTTTGACCCTGCTGCGGCCTTCAGCAACGCTTTGGCGGCACTGGAGGCGTCGGTCATCGCCTGTGGGGTCAGCATCACCAGCACGCCGTCCATTACCTTGTCGGCCAGGGCCGCCTTGACCGCCGCGCCGTAGGCGTCGGGTTCCGCGTCGCCCAGGATGTCGATGGGATTGCCATGCGACCAGTAGGGCGGCAGCAATCTGTCCAGCGCGGCTACCGTCGCGTCCGAGGGCTGCGGCAAAGCGATCCCCAGATCGCCCGCCCGGTCGGCGGCCAGCACGCCCGCGCCGCCGCCATTGGTGATGATGCCCAGCCGGTTCCCGGCAGATCGTCGGTTGGGTGCAAGGATCTCGGCGGCGGCGAACAGTTGCCCGAAAGTCTCGGCCCGCACCGCGCCCGTCCGTTCCAGAACGGCGTCGAACACTGTGTCCGACCCGATCAGCGCCCCAGTATGGGTATGCGCGGCCTTCGCACTTTGGGCATGCCGCCCGGATTTCAGCACGATCACCGGCTTGACCCGTGCGGCATGGCGCAGCGCGCTGATGAACCCACGCGGATCGCGCGCGCCTTCGGCATAAAGCAGGATCGCATCGGTATGCCGGTCGGCGGCGAGATAGCGCAACGTATCGCCAAAGCCGATATTCGCGGAATTGCCCAACGACACGACAGCGGAAAACCCCAGATGATTCGGCTTGGCCCAATCCGAGATCGCCGAACACAGCGCGCCGGATTGCGAGATCAGGGCAAGACGGCCCTTGGGCGTTTCGGATTTCAGGAAGGTAGCGTTCATGCCGATCCAGGGCCTTACCAGCCCGACGCAGTTCGGTCCCAGAAACCGCACTCCGGCGTGACGGGCGGTATCGATGAGGTCAGCCTCGCGCGTGTGTCCATCCTGGCCCTGTTCGCCGAACCCGGCGGACAGTATGATCGCGTTGCGGATGCCGGCTTCGCCGCAATCCCGTACGATCTTGGCAATGCTGGCCGCCGGGGTGGCGATCACAGCCAGATCGATCTTCTGCTCGAACGCGCCGATCGACGGGAAACAGCGC
Source organism: uncultured Gammaproteobacteria bacterium (assembly GCA_963783675.1). Lineage (GTDB taxonomy): Bacteria > Pseudomonadota > Gammaproteobacteria > Competibacterales > JAHEDQ01 > JAHEDQ01. The sequence continues at coordinate 102,688 of CAWAOU010000021.1, read as the reverse complement.
TGGCCGGCTACGGTCTTATATTTCGGGTTGACCGGAATGACGGACCCGACAAAGCTGCCGGTCATCAGATTGGCAAAAACCTTCGCGCCGACGCTGTCGGCCCGCTCGCTGGCGCCGAAAACCGCGATCGAGCGCGGATCGAAAAGTGATTGAAGCGGATTTGGACCCATGCAGATGATTCCCTTGATGCCAGAACTGACCATTGCGCAATCTAACCCCGCAAGACCGCAATCTCTGCCGCCGACCTACGCTACGTTGCCGCTGCGTATCTCGCTGTGTTCGGGTATTGCTTGATGGCGTTCATTCTAGGACCGTTTCGGACATCGTCCACCCGGGGTGTCCCCGTTCAGTCCGGCGGCGCCCCGACCTGCGCATACCGGTCTCTTGTCGCACCGTTGCCCGGGCTTTCGGTCACCACCGCAACGGTGTGATCTATCAGTCTGCCCGCGATTAAAGCGGGAATGCCGGGGAGCAGTCCGATGGGCAGCAGCCTGTCGCCCCGAAAACCGGCCTTTGGCAGATCCTGCGGAACGTCTTGCTGGGACGCGATCGGCCCCCAAATGAATGAACCGATCGGGCTTCATGTCAAGATCATCCCGGATCTCTTCGACAGCCCCATGAAGTTCTTCCTCGGCGATAACCACAGCGGCTTGACAATTTTGCAGGATGAACCGGATCTAGGGGGCGACGAGCCGAAAATTGATCGGGACCGCAACCAAGCCTGCCTTGGCCACCGCCGCATAGATCTCGAGCCACTCGACCCGATTCCAGGCGAGCACCGCGACACGGTCACCTTTTGCGAGGCCGAAGCCGAGCAGGGTGTTGGCAAGCCTGCAGGCGCGCGCGTCGCAGGCGGCAAACGTCAGGGCGCGGTCCAGGTCGCGCGCCCCGATCCGATCCGATCCGATTGCAATCGAGCCTGGGTGCGAAGCATTTGTCCAATCGAGGGCATGGGCGTCACGGCGCTTGATTTGTTCTCCTATGCTGGTTGAGAACGTCAGACAAACGGTCAGCGGCATTCAGGGCATGCTCGACCGCCAGCGCCTCCGCCGCTCTGCTGTCCCCGGAAGTGATGGCGTCCAATATGCAGCGGTGCTGACGCCAGATTTCTTCGGGCGACTCAATCTTGCGCAGCACGGCGTCCATCGCCCGGCGCAGAAAGCGCCAATGCGGTTCAGCCGTTGTTGGGACCAGTGGGTTCCCGGACGCACCGTAGATGATGAAATGAAAGGCGCTGTCGAAGCGAACCTGCACGGCAACGTCTCCGTCGGCAACCGCAACGCTGCCTTTATCCAAGGCTCTGCGTCCCTCTCGTTGGAGCCGAGCTGAGAAATCGGGAGCGATTGCGCTGTGCTGCGGTTCGGGCCGGCCAGCCGTCAAGCGCAGCACGAACCCCGTAGTGATCCCGCATGCGGACGGGGTCAAGTGGGGCCACAAATAACCCGCGACGGCCGAGTTCCTCCACCATGCCGTCGGCCTTCAACCGAGCCATGGCCTGCTGGATCGGCTGTCGAGAGATTCCATAGCGCTCAGCCAAACGCGCTTGAACGAAGTGCGTTCCCGGCTCTACCCGTCCGTCGCAAATCTCGTCGACGATCGCGTTGTAGACTTGGTCCGTCAGGCTCGGGTTATTCTTGAGCATTCTCGTATCTCTGAACTCAACACAGAATACGTGACGATAAGTCAGTCACCGCCAACTCATTACATCTGAGGCTGCAGCGCTAATGCAAGTGCTAACGGCCAAAGCACGCATCCTGGAGACCGAGGAACTGGTCCAGCGGATCGAAAGGTTAGAGCAATATGCCTAGGTCGCTGGATACCAGGCTGCGGCGGCTCGAAGCCAGCAAGAAAGGCCCCATTAAGTCTGAATGGGAGCTCCAGATCGAAGCAGAGCGAATTGTCGCCGAGAGTTACCGCACGGGCGTATCTTTACCTGATCCAACCCCAGGACTGATTGCTTGCGTGTCCCACTGAAAGCTGCCACCCATCGGAGCGTAGCGACGCGGGGTTTGTGTATTGTTACTCGGGTTGTGTTGGCTGCGTCAATTTTGCTTTGCGTTTGCGCATCGATGCTCCTTTTAGGCTGATCTTGTAAGCGTTGTAGACGAGGTGGTCGAGGGCGGCATCGGCCAAGGTGGGGTCGCAAATGACGGGTGGCCAGCGGTCCGCCTGGCAGAGATTGCCACATTGGAATGTAAACAACTGGGAGGAACTCTCGTCAATGACGGACCTCCTTCGTCATCCGTTTGTTGCTGCAGTCAGCTTATCTGCGTCCGTGCTCGCGGAACAAATGGGGCCATGTTTCCCGCTCACTGAGATCGCAAGAAACGCCTGCGCGCGCCCCCGGTCTCGGCCACCTATACTCTGAGTGTAATGAAGGCGAGCACAGGAGGCGACGAAAATGGCAATCTCCAATTCGCTCAAGGAGCATCTGAGATCCAGGGGGATCCCGTATGAGACGGTTCCGCATTTGCACACGGTGACGAGCATGCAGACGGCACAGGCCGCACATGTCTCCGGTGAGTTCGTTGCCAAGGGGGTGGTCCTGGCCGAGGAAGACACATATCTATTGGCCGTGGTGCCAGCCACTCACCGATTGCAATTTGGTTGGATTCACCAGCATTTGGGACATCATGCCGGCCTTGCCACGGAGGCTGAGGTAGGTCGGTTGTTTGAGGACTGCGAAGTGGGCGCGGTGCCGGCCTGTGGAGAGCCCTTCGGGTTGAAGATGATCGTCGAGGAAAAGTTGCTGGAGTTACCGGCGGTCTGTTTCGAATCGGGCGACCATGAACAGCTCCTCCGAATGTCCGGCGAGGCTTTTAGAGAGCTAGTCGAGGGAGCGGAGGTAGCGTCGATCAGCCGACACGTCTAGTAGAGATATGAGTAAGTCGAATGAACACCCTTTCCCCTGTGGCCGTCCGCCAGTGGGGCAGCACGATGCTCGCCGCATCGCTCACCGCCCTTGATATCCGGTCGGTCCGACGGGGATTGTTCGAAGGTGCTCTGCCAGCCGGGCAGTCTGAGGGCGTCTCTTGCCCATCTGGTCAGACACTGTGGCAAGCCAATCTGGGTCATTACGATAGACCCATCGCGGGAACCAGAGGGCATTCTCGGACAGATGCGATCGATCGCCGTGACCGTTCGAGGCGCACGGGTACGGGTGTCACACGCCATCGCCATCGCGTAACGAAGTCGAGCTCCGAGTCCCACCAATGATCGCTTCCGCCCTGTGCATTGAGAAGTGCGACATCAAGATATAGCGAAGCTTGCACCTCAATGCACCACTGCGGCCCAAAATCGTCCAAGATCTCCAGTGCCTCTATGTTCGGGTTCTCTTTGAGTGTGCAGTAGTGCATTGAGGGGGTTTCTCGCCTTCGCCTGAGCGGCTTCACTTGCGTAAATGTGACGGAGCCCGGTGTCCAGCGCGCTTGCGGTCCGGCAAGCTTTCAGCGACACATCGGGATACACACCAACGGAGAGGCGTTTCTTTTTACCCTCGAAGCGGTACTTCAACCGCCACCACTTGCCGCCGCTGGGGGCGATCTCGAGATACAGTCCGCCACCATCGAACAGCTTTCGGGCCTTGGCCGCCGGTTTGGCGTTGCGAATTGCGGTGTTGGTCAGGGGCATTGGGCGCAACTCCATACCGGAGTGGGCGAGTTGCCCCAAATGTTGCCCCCAGTTGCCCCCGGATGTCAAAGGACTACTCCGGACGCGGGAATGGCGTAAGTGCTTGGATTGGCAAATTAAAAAAGCCGTCCTGGGACGGCTTTGGATGTTTGTTTGGTGGAGCCGAGGGGAATCGAACCCCTGACCTCGACAGTGCGATTGTCGCGCTCTCCCAACTGAGCTACGGCCCCATCTGAATCGGCCCGGATGCTACACTACTGATGGCGCTCTGCCAACGGTGTCGTCGTTTGCCCATTCGTCTGTCTGTAATCATTCCCGTGCGCAATGAGTGTCGCCTGATCCTCGGCACACTGCAGCGCCTGCAATCCATGCGCGAGCGGGGCGCGGAGCTTCTGCTTGTGGATGGCGGCAGCATCGATGGCACGGTGGAGATTGCCCATTCCTGGGTCGATCGAGTACTCGAGAGCCCGCCGGGCCGGGCGAGGCAAATGAATCTTGGCGCAGAAGCGGCCTCTGGCGAGTTTCTGTGGTTTTTGCACGGGGATACGCTTGCGCCGGAGAACGCGGACCAAGTTTTGAGGCAGGCTTTGGCGGACGGGAGTGTATGGGGTCATTTCGACATTCGTCTTTCCGGTCACGGCGCCGATTACCGGGTGGTCGAGTGGTTTATGAATCAGCGTGTCCGCCTCACGGGTGTGGTGACGGGGGATCACGGCGTATTCGTTCGCCGGGATACGTTCAGAAAGGTTGGTGGATATCCGGATATCGCGCTGATGGAGGACATCGAGCTGTCACGTCGGTTAGGTCGCGTGGCTACATCCCGGCGGGCGCCCGAGTCGCTGGTGACCTCCAGCCGGAAATGGGAGCGCGAGGGCCTTGTCCGGACCGTAGTCCGGATGTGGCTGATTCGGAGCGCTTATTTTCTTGGGGTCGATCCCGATGCCCTGACCCGGTGGTATTACCGGGACTTGATACAGTCCGATCGGATGAGTCCGGTGGAACGGTGCAAAGAATGAGCGCATTGTCGGTGCCCGCGGCTGTATGCGCCGACCCTCCGCCCCGCGCTGAGCCGAAGATGCGATTATTGGCGTGACCGTGACTGAGAACGCACGCCCCGCAGAATCGGATCAACCGGCGCGCTATCCTCGCGGCCGCATCATGGTTTTCGCCAAGGCACCCGTGCCCGGACAGGTGAAGACACGCCTGCGGCGGGTATACGGTAAGCGCGGAGCGGCGCGCCTGTACCAGCTGATGCTGGGTGATACCCTCGATCGGGCCGCCGGTCTGGCGCCCATAGAACTTTGGTGTGCGCCCGGCACCCAGCATCCCTGCTTGCGCGCATTCGGCCGTCGGTCCGGTGCGGTGCTGCGGCGGCAGATTTTGGGCGATCTGGGGCAGCGGATGTCGTATGCATTCCGGCGGGTTCTGCGCGATGCGGATTGGGCCTTGGTTATCGGTGGGGACTGCGTTTCCCTAACCACGGCCGACCTGGATCTGGCGTGCGCCAGTCTGGCGCGGGGTCGGGAAGCCGTGCTGGGTCCAGCAGAGGATGGTGGCTACGTTCTGTTGGGCCTGAGACGCATGTCGCGGGCTTTGTTCTGCGGGGTGTGCTGGAGCAGCAGTCGGGTTCTCAGCCAGACACGCTGTCGCCTGCACCAACGGGGCTACGACTGGGTTGAGTTGCCAACCCGCTGGGATGTGGACCGTCCCGTCGATGTACGACGCTGGCGCCTCACGCCGGGAAGCTCTCGGTGGTATAGCGATAGAACTTGATGCTGTCTGACCAGTAGTCCAGGGGCAGAGCGGCCTTGTACTTCAACTGGCTGAGGAACACGAACGGGTCATCCAGCTGGTCCCAGACATCGGGCAGAAAGGTGGCGCGGTGGTTGTTTTCCTCCAGAATCAGTCCGTCTACACCCGGCCGCAGGGACGCAAGCAGCGCGGCCTCGTTCGCGCAGTGCAGGGGTTCTGGCGGGCTCAATCGTGAGATGTGAATCGCCAGGTCCGGCAGTTCCGCCCGTGTGAGGCACGGGAATCTCGGGTCGTCGAAAGCCGCAGCGTAAGCATGGTCGGCGACATCCCGAATCAGTGGGCGACGTGCCTCCAGCGATCCAATGCAACCGCGTAGCGCGCCTTTCAGGTGCAGCGTGACGAAGCTCGCGCCAGGCAGGCAGAGTGGCGATGGGTATTGCTCTGGATCCAGTTGCAGCGGTGCACCGTGATCGAGACCGTTCAGAATGGAGTCACGGGCAATGTCGAGCAGAGTGAGTCGGGCATCCGCCGACAGGGGTGCGTCAATGGAATGCGTAGGCGCCATAACCCACCACCTGCTGGCGATCCCCGGCGGTGTCGCCGGAATTGCGCAGATCCAAAAGTTGGCCCTCTAATGATTTTGACCGGCTGACCCAGAGCAAACCGCTGATCGGGGTCCGTCCACAAGCGTCTTCATAATCCAGACCGTCGTAGTCGAGATCCAGAATTCTGCCGCTGGTGATCCGGTCCAGCGTACGGCACTCGTCGTAGGGATGATAATGCGACAGATCCGAGCTGATGACGATCAAGCTGTCGTCGCCGCCCCAGACCGTTTCCAGAATCCGCCCGACCTGCTCTGCCGTGGCGTCGCCCACCACCAGTGGCAAAAGAGTGAATCTGCCCAGGGTGTGCTGAAGAAACGGCAGATGCACCTCAAGGCTGTGTTCCGCCCTGTGGGCTTGATCGAGAATGCTGATCGATCCGGTGCTGGCGAGCTGGCGCATGGTGTCCCCGTCCAAGGGGATTTCACCCAGTGGGGTTTCGTAGCAGCGCCAACTGCAACCGGCGACGCCCCGGAAGGCCAGTCGATGGGACGGACCGAGAAGCACGACTCGGTCAACAGGCACTTGACGATTCAGCAGTCGTGCATAGGCGGTTGCCGCCACCGGGCCGGAGTAAATATAGCCCGCATGGGGAACGATCAGCGCTTTATCGTCTACCTCCGCCATTGACGGGCGGGCCTCGGCCAGGTACCGGTCCAAGGCGGTGTTCAGTTCGACTGGATCGTCGGGATAAAACAGCCCCGCCACCGCCGCGGGACGGGATTCGCGCTCAAAAGTGTTGATCTGGCTCATCGTTCGCTTGCCCTTCGCTGTGGAGACGCTTACCCAAGAGTATAGTTCTCGCTGCATGCATCCTTCGATGCTTATAGGCGTGATGACCAGGTGAGACATGCAAAACGATCGGTCTGTCGTGGCAACCGCGTATTGGCACCGACTGGCGGATGGCCGGGTCCAGTGTGATCTCTGTCCACGCTACTGCAAGTTGCGTGATGGGCAGCGCGGGCTGTGTTTTGTCCGTGAAGCCCGCGACGGGGCGGTGGTGCTCACCACCTACGGCCGATCCAGCGGGTTCTGCGTCGACCCGATCGAGAAAAAGCCCCTGAACCATTTTCTGCCGGGTACCCCGGTGCTGTCGTTCGGAACCGCTGGCTGCAATCTGGCGTGCAAGTTCTGTCAGAACTGGGATATCAGCAAGTCTCGTGAGGTGGACACCCTGGCGGATCAGGCATCGCCGGAGAGTCTTGCCCGAGCCGCGCAACAGCTTGGCTGCAGTAGCGTGGCTTTTACGTATAACGATCCGGTGATTTTCCTGGAGTACGCAGTGGACTGCGCCCAAGCCTGCCATGCCCGGGGCATCCGCAGCGTTGCGGTCACCGCGGGCTATGTGTGTGCCGAACCCAGGGTCGATTTTTTCCGCCATATGGATGCGGCCAATGTTGACCTCAAGGGGTTCACAGACAGGTTCTATTGGAAACTGGCCGGAGGTCACTTAGAGCCGGTGCTTGAAACGCTCAGGTATATCCGACACGAGACATCCTGTTGGCTGGAGATCACCACCTTGTTGATCCCGGGTGAAAACGACTCGGATGCCGAATTGAGCGAGATGAGTCGTTGGGTGGCGGCGGAACTGGGTCCGGATGTTCCGATGCATTTCACGGCCTTCCACCCGGACTACAAGATGACGGACCATCCGCCCACACCGCCGGCGACCCTGACCCGGGCCCGGGCCATTGCCATGGAAAACGGACTGCGTTATGTCTACACCGGGAATGTGCATGACAGTGACGGCGGGAGCACCTATTGTCATGTCTGTGGGGCATGCCTGATCGGTCGTGATTGGTACCGGCTCGGGGTGTGGGCACTGGACGCCAGCGGTGCATGCCGTCAATGCGGGACTCCTTGCGCCGGGGTGTTTGAGGCAGAACCTGGAAACTGGGGCGCGCGGCGTCAGCCCGTGCGGTTGCAAGACCATATTGGTGCGGATTGAACCGGGGGTGAACGATGATGGAGGGCGATCCGCTGATGGATGCGTCCACCCTGATGGGGCAACTGGGAGACCCTGGGCTGCGGGTGGTGGATTGCAGATTTCTGCTGTTGGACCCGGAGGCCGGCCGGGCCCACTATCGAGAGGCCCATATTCCAGGCGCTGTGTATGCGGATCTCGATCGGGATCTTTCGGCTCCTGTCACCGCCGAGAGCGGCAGACATCCCTTGCCCTCGGTTGCGGCGATGGCGGCCCGGTTGGGCGATTGGGGCGTGGACCGCACCACTGACGTACTGGTCTACGATGCCGGTGACGGTTCCATAGCGGCACGCCTATGGTGGTTGTTGCGATGGCTGGGACACGACGCCGTGTGGGTGCTGGACGGCGGCTTTCAAGCTTGGGTCGCCGAGGGAGGCGATACCGAGGATGGTGACACCTTGGCGTCGGCTAAGGAGTTTCAGCCGAGGGCCAGCCGCTACCGAGCCGTTTCCACCGATGCGCTGGTGCGCGGTCTGGACAGCGGGTCGATGACACTGGTGGATGCCCGCTCTGGGGAACGGTTTCGTGGAGAGCATGAACCAATCGATCCGGTTGCCGGGCATGTGCCCGGTGCGCTCAGTCAGCCCCACGCCGAGAATCTCCAACCCTCGGGTTTGATGCGCAGCCCCGTTGCGCTCCGGGAACTGTGGAGCCAGCGTCTGGGCGGCATTGCGCCGGAGTCAGTGGTGCATATGTGCGGTTCAGGGGTCACGGCTTGTCACAACCTGTTGGCCATGGAGCGTGCCGGTTTGGGCGGCTCGGTTCTGTATCCCGGATCCTGGAGCGAATGGATTCGTGACCCCGGACGCCCTCGCGCAACGGGTGCCAAGTGAACCCACTGGCAAACGGGTGCCGGGTCAGTCGTGAATTGTGCGAATGTGTCTGATCGTCTGTGCATGGCAGGCGAGTGCCGCATTTCCGTTGGTGGTGGCCGCCAACCGGGATGAGTTTTACCAACGCCCAACCGCCCCCTTGGCGGTTTGGGACGGACCCTCCGGGATTGCGGCGGGGCGGGATCTGCAGGCGGGTGGCACATGGTTGGGCTATACCCGCGACGGTCGCTTTGCGGCTGTGACCAACTACCGTTCTGGCGGTGGACATGATGTGCGGCCAAAGAGTCGTGGCTGGTTGGTGACCGGATTTCTCGAAGGCCACGACCGGCCCCAAACTTATGGGGCCGAAGTGGCGCGGGATGCCGCCAGTTACGGTCCGTTCAACTTGCTGCTGGCCGACCCGAGCGAACTGGTTTACGTAGCCGGTGCGACGGGCGAACAGCGTCGCCTGCCGCCCGGTGTATACGGCCTCAGCAATCATTTGCTCGACACGCCTTGGCCCAAACTCGAGAAAGCGACCAGATCTATTGCGGGAGCGCTGGAGAAACTGAGTGCGCCGGAGGATTTGCTCGCCCCGTTGCTTGATCGGGATCAGGCCCCCGAGCCGCAGCTTCCAGAAACCGGCGTGAGCCTGGAATGGGAGCGCATGCTGTCTTCGATCTTTGTACAGAGCCCGACATACGGCACCCGATCATCCACCGTACTGACGCGCGACGCGCATGGCGCGGCGGCCATGCTCGAGGTGCGGTTTGGACCCGAAGGTGAAACGGGCCGAACGAAGCTGCGTTTCGAAGCCTTAGGGAAAGTCTGATCACAGCTGGGGACGCATTCCAGAATGGGTCGACACAAATTCGAAGCCCATTCTTCAGTCAGGCGCGATTGGCGACGCAATACACGCCTTGCTTTGCGGCGCTACTTCGCGACCACCAAGCTGCTCTGCGTGGCCCACTAGGGAGCCTCTGATTTATTCTGGACGAAGCAGATTGGAGGGTGAAATGTGCAGATTCAAGGGGCGGATCGCGGGGCGGAGATCGCAGGTAATAGTTGTTCTATTGCCAAGATTTGCAGCGATGAAGCTGTGCATTTCCGTGCCAAGATGCAGGTTCACGAATATATCAGAGGCTCCCTAGCTCGGCTCAATCCAGATCGACCGCGAACAGATCCCCGTTCTGCCCGGCGAAGTAGGCTGACAGATCCTCTATATCTGCTTTCGATAAAGGGGCCGCAAGCCCTGCCATAATGGCATTCTGCCGTTCGCCGGATTGGTAATCCAACAGCGCCCGCTCGAGATAGTTGGCGTACTGCCCCGCCAGTCTTGGATAGGCCGGATTGGGGCTGTTGCCATCCTCGCCGTGACAGGCCGCGCAAACCTTCGATTTCTCGCGCCCCGCGACCGGATCGCCTCCTGCGGCGGCGGTGGTGGCCAGTGCAAAGCCGAGCACGATACCGGCTATGAATCGAAGCCGAAAGTTGATCCCTACCACTGTAGTCAGGCTGCTGGTTCTCATCATGGCCGCTCCATACCGGCGAAGTACGCGGCAATGTCCGCGATATCCTGCTCACTCAGCGTTACCGCGTTGGCGTGCATGGTTGGATGTTTCCGTTGACCCGCAGCATAGGCGTTCAGCGCAGCCACGATGTACTCGGCATGCTGACCTCCCAACTTGGGCACGTGGTAGGTCGGGTAGGCATTGCTGTAGCCCGGGGCACCGTGGCAACCCAGGCATGTGTGCGCTTTGTAGCGGCCTTGTTCCGCATCACCGGTGGCGAGGGCGGTAGATGCCGAAAGACTGATCAAAACAGCGCCCAGGGCGTTGACAATACGCCTCATATCCGTTGACTCCCGATACTGGTTTGTCGAAATCTTAACCATCGACGAGGCTGATCCGCCCCGAAACGGCGGCCAGTATGACACTGCGACAAAACGCGGTCCACAGCTCCGCCGACGCCTTAGAACCGGTCTGCACGGCAGCCGGGGGTGGAACCGTGCTGATCGCAGCCATTCTCGATTCGGACCATATGACTTGGGGAAAAGCCGGTGACCGACAAGACGTCGAAACTGCAGCAGGAAGTCGATCGGCTGTGGGAAGCCTGTGCCACTCTGGTGATGGCCACCACACGGGGCGAATCTGAGCCTGAGGCGAGCCTGGCGCCGTTCTGGCGCGGCACGCCCCATGCCTATGTCTATGTGAGCGAACTGGCCGCGCATACGCGGAATCTTCTGCAATTCGGCCATGCGGGTGTCATGTTGCTGGCGCCGGATTCGGAGCGGTCGAACGCATTTGCTCGCCGGAGACTGAGTTTTCGGGCCACCGCCGTCGGCGTGGCGCGCGATGAGCCGGTCTGGCAGCAGGCCCTGGATGGTCTGGAGACCCGCTTTGGCGCCACCGTCAATCTGATCCGTCCGCTGCAGGATTTTCACCTCATTCGCTTGACTCCGGTGGCGGGTACTTATGTCCGAGGGTTCGCCCAGGCCTATCCGGTTTTCGGTCCTGAGCTTCTGGTGCACGACACTGGGACTGAATCTTCCCCCTGACTAGGGGAGGTCTGAACAATTGATACGAATCGCGTTTCGGCCTGCACTTTGCAATAACAATAGTTGGCGAACATGTCCCCGGTTTTGTTATGCCTCGGGCTGGGTGTAGGCGAATGCGAAATGGGCGGTGCGATATCTCGCAATTGTGTTGAAGCGGTCTCGTACCCCAAGTAAGAATTATCCGAAAATCAATTAGTTAAGTATCCGATCGTGACGTTTTTCTGTTGCCTGTCCCAGAGTGGCTTGGTAGGTTCAAACCACATAAAAAGAAAAAAGTTCGTGGGGATAGGCGCCGATCCACAGGGGGTGAGTTCGGCACCGCAAAAGAATGGGGATCGAAAATGTTAAACAGAGCGTCCGAAGGGGCTGAGTTTGAAGCCGCCTTGCTACCGGACTGCGCAAACCGGGCAGTCGGTTCGGTTATTCCAGTGGTCGATATTTCCCAGCTTACGTCCAGAAACTCGGCGGCCAGGCGGCGCGCCGCCAATGCACTGGGCGAAGCGGCCGAAGAGGTGGGGTTTGTCTACGTCGTGGGTCACGGGGTGGATCCGGCTTTGATCGAGCGTGTTCTGGACCGGGCGGATGCGTTCTTCACTCTCCCGCAGACCGAGAAAGAACGCTATCACGTCAGGCACTCTACCCACCATCGCGGCTACGTGCCAGTCACAGAAACCGGCAATTACAATGACGAAAAGGGCGGTCGTCACTACGAGGCCTTTGATCTTGCGGTGGACCTGGACCCGGACGATCCGGATATCGGTCCCGACAAACCGCTGCTGGGACCCAATGTATGGCCGGATGTTGACGCGTTCCGGGAGACGATCTCCGAGTACTACTCTGTGGTGGCTGGTGTAGGCCGTCAGATGTGCCGTGGATTCGAGATGCACCTGGGCCTGGATCCGGGATACCTCGATCAATACATGCGCAAACCCACTTCCCAGCTCAGATTGCTTCATTACCTGCCCAACAACGCACCACGCAATGAGGCGGCCATGAACATGGGCGCCCACACGGACTACGAATGTTTCACCATTCTCCATCAGGCGCATCCGGGGCTTCAGGTGCTGACGGTCGATGATCAGTGGCTGGATGCCGAGCCTATCGATGGCAGTTTCGTGATCAACATAGGGGACATGTTGGAAGCCTGGACCAATGGTCGATTCCGCTCGACCTTGCACCGGGTCGTCAACGCGGGAACCGAACGCTACTCGATCCCGTTCTTCGTGGCGGCCGACTACGACGCCAAAGTGGCGCCCCTGAAGCCCTTCGTCACACTCGGCAAGCAACCCAACTATGAAACGATTACCGCGGGCCACCATTTGTTGGGCAACATGCTGCGGGATTTTGGCTACTTGCGGGAACGATATGAGCGAGGGGAGATTGCACTTCCATCCATGCCCCCGCCGCAGAACCCGTTCGAGAACAAGGGTCCCAACAGCCACAGTATCAATATCCAGAACGCAGGCCAGAATGGGGCCATGGCCACTGAGGACGCGGGCGTGCTGCTCAATGGACGGGAATCCGCATAGCGGGAGGTGACGGATGCCATCGTTTGAAACCATATTGCTGGTGACGGTAGCCGGCCTTGCATTAAGCGCCTCGCCTGGGCCCTCGATGCTGTACATTTTGTCGCGCAGCGTCGGTCAAAGCCGATCCGCTGGCTTGGTGTCCGCGGCGGGTCTGGCCACCGGTGGGTTCGTTCATGTACTGCTCGCCGCATTCGGTCTGGCAGCCTTGTTCGCCTACTCACCGGCCCTGTACTCGACGGTCAAACTGTTGGGCGCCGCTTACCTGATCTACCTCGGTATAGATACGCTGCGATCGTCGGAGCCGGAACCCGAGGGATTGCAGGCCGTTAACATGGATCCTCTGTCCAGAATTTATTGGCAGGGCGTTCTGGTTGAGGTGCTCAATCCCAAGACCATGCTTTTCTTTGTTGCGTTTCTGCCTCAGTTCGTGGATGCGGCCACCGGCTCGGTCACCGGGCAGATGTTCATCCTGGGTCTGCTGGTGCCGCTGACAGCCATGCCGTCTGATCTGATTGTGGCGTTTGGGGGTGGAACCGTCGCCGCCAAACTGTCATCCAATCGATCCATGTCCACGGCCCTGAAATGGGCATCTGCACTGATCCTGATTGGCCTCGGTCTCAACATACTCTGGAGTTGAACAGGCTTGTCCATGAGGATCTGGCAATGGAAGTGCGGATGGGGCGCTCCGATCACTTTGATTAGGAGGGGCCCTGCGTGAGTTCAGTAGAGGCAACACCCTGTCATGCGTGCGGGCAGATAAGCCGATTCAGCGACTTGCCCTGTGTGGTGGAGCGTGCCGCGCTTGGTGCGCATAGCGTCGACGGAGTTGACTGGATACTGAGTGCCGTTGAGCAGACGGCCCTGGGACGCAACCTCAATACTTGCCATTCATGCGTAGGCGTTGGCCTTGAACCTATGGTTTTGGGATGACTCCCATGCATACCGGGTAACCAGCCCACGCCGGCCGATCAGAATGGACGGGGACGCGTTTTGATTTTGGTGACTCTGGCAAACGCTTGGCCGAGTGCCGTCGTGCAAGCAGCGGAAGGGGGCGAATGGGTTTTAGACAGGGGTTATGGGCGGTGAGTGCGAGCGAATCAGTCAGATGCCGCTATGGAGTCGGTGCTCTCAGTCGCATGGCAGAGCAGGCGCTGGTGTCGTGCCTCCCACGTCGCTTGACGGTTGTGGTCAGGCATCGTGTTTCCTGACAAGGCTCGGTCAGACGGAATGGCCAGCACTCTTGAGACGATCTGCAACGCCGTCAGGGACCACTGGGGCCAGCGCAGGTGTTAGGTTATCTGGGAGATCCTGCAGCAGCCGCGTCCGCACCGTGGTCAGGGTGCGTGCATCCACTCTTGGAGGCGATGTATCAGATTGGCGACTGTAATCCCTTATTCGGATCGTCGCTTCCCATGGCCGACGGAAGGTGAGTCCAGATCAGGCAGCGGCCACCGGTCCTTGGTGACATCGCCCGAGCCACCGCTTGAAGTCCGCTTCAAGAACCGCCAGACGCTCACCGACGTTGGGTTCCAGATCGAGGCGACGCAGGTCGGGCACATCGACGGTGTCGCAAATCAACTGCGCTGCCCCGGTGCGGCCATTGTCGTAGCGTGGGCAGCCCTGCGGGGGTGTCTGACGGGATGCATAGCGTTGAAATCCGGGATCATGGACCCAGGCACTGGCTTTGCGACACAGGGGGCCCGGCAAGGTGAAGTCGTCCATCGCTGCACTACCCATCGGCCTGGGCCTCGAGGTGGGCGAGGGACTCGCGCACATGCAGGGCGAAACCCTCCGGGTACAACTCCGCGGTATACTCGAGCCGGGCGCCGGCCCAACTCATAAGGGCAATCATGAAACGCCAGCGTTCTCCGTCGTGATAGGCCACGACCGGCTGGCAGCCGCGCTCAGTGCGGGCGCAGGCGTCTTTCCACCAGCGTCGTTTCAAAGTGTCGCTGGCAAAGCCGTGATGAGCCGATGCCAGGTTCAATCCGTATCCTGGGACGCGGCCTTCGTCGGTCATGACATCACCCAGGTGGGCCCGGATAACAGCTGCCAGATCTGGGGTAGAATTGAGGTCTATTTGCGTTGCTGTCAACACGTTTGTGTCCTCGCGTTTTGTTTTGATTGTTTTCACGTTCGCCCCGTGGCAGAGCGCGACGCGGTTGTGACGGTTTGGACTGTAGCGAATGTCGTGCCAGCTGTCCGTGCGCTCAGACCAAGCATCTGTAGGAGATGTCACAGTGCATCTGCCGAAGCCGCATCTTTTTGATTGGCCTGGAAACTGCTTTCCTCTGCTATGAAATCGCCCTTATCGCAGAGGCAGATGGACGCCGGACATCGCGCTGACACGCCGGTCGGCGGCCAATTGGGGACCCTCGGAGCAATGTCGAGCCATTACCTCAGCTCATACGAGTCGGAGCCCGGTGACGGCAATGGTGATTGGACCCCGTCCGATAGGGTAGCTGCCCGACACACTGAGGATGTGCTCGCCGAGAAGACCCGATCGCTGAGGGTCATTAATCGTCTTGGCTTGCTGCTCCTTCAGGAATCGAGTCTGGACGATGTGCTTTGGCTGGTGGCCAAAAGCGCGATCGCAGAATTGGGCTTCGATGATTGCGTGGTGTACCTGCTGGACGAAGAGCGCAATGCCCTGGTCCAGAAGGCGGCGATAGGTGCTAAGAACCCTGTCGCCCACGAGATACTTGACCCAATCCTGATTCCGGTGGGCAAGGGCATCGTCGGCAGGGTCGCCGAGACCGGCAAACCAGAAAATATACGCGACACCCGGGCCCACTCAGGCTACATCGTGGATGACGACGCCCGGCTGTCCGAACTGGCTGTGCCCATCATTCATGATGGACGGGTCATTGGCGTGATCGACTCTGAGCATCCGGAAACGGATTTCTACAGCGACGACGACTGCGAGCTGCTGACCACCATCGCGTCCATGGCATCGACCAAGATCGCCAACGCGATGACCATCGAACGACTCAACCGTACGATCCTTCAGCTGAAGCAAACCCGGGACGCCCTGCGCCAGGGTGAAGAGCGATACCGGATGCTCTACGACCTGCATCCATCCATGTTCTTTACCCTCGATACCACCGGGCGGATCGTTTCCGTCAATCACTTTGCAGCTGAGCAATTGGGGTTGGAAGCGAGCGCGCTCATCGGCCAGAACATGAGCGTTTTTCACATAGGTCGGCCGAGCATAGAACATCGCATCCAACAGTGTCTGGCCGAACCGGATCGTCTCCACCGCTGGGAAGTGCGCAAGCGCCTGGCGGCCGGTCGTGAGATCTGGGTACGGGAGACAGCCCGAGTTGTCACGGCGCAGGGGGACGAAGGACCTTCTATCTTTCTGGTCAGCGAAGACATCACCGAGAACCATGAGCTTGCCACCGAGCTTGAGTACCGGGCAACCCATGACAGCCTCACCGGTCTATCGAATCGGCGTGAGTTCGAAACGCGTCTTGAAGCGGCCTTCGAATGGGTCCGCAGCGGGCAGTCCCAATTCGCACTGCTGTACATGGACTTGGATCAGTTCAAGGTGCTCAACGATACCTGCGGACACGCAGCGGGGGATGAACTGCTGCGTCAGCTCAGTGATTTGTTTGTGGAGCAGGTGCGTGAGAACGACACGGTGGCCCGCCTCGGGGGGGACGAGTTCGGGGTCCTGGTCGATTCCTGTACCCTGCCCACCGCGCTGCGGATAGGTGGCGGTCTGCGCCGCGCGGTAGAGGAGTTTCGCTTCCGCTGGCTGGATAAGGTGTTCAGTTTCGGCGTCAGCATCGGAGTTGTGGCGATCGACGGCGGTATTGACGGTGTAGAGGCGGCGTTGGCGGCGGCGGACAATGCCTGTTATGCCGCAAAGGAAGCCGGTCGCAACCGCATACATCTCTACAGCGAGTCGGATGAGGACCTGCTCAGGCGACGCAAGGAGATGCGCTGGGTTACCCGTATCAATGCGGCGTTGGAGGAGGGGCGCTTCCACCTGTTTGCGCAACCCATCGTGCCCATTTTGCCGGACGCGCACGAACCCGCGCACTATGAAATTCTGTTGCGCATGGAAGACGAGGACGGCCAGATTATTGCGCCCGGCGCCTTTCTTCCCGCGGCGGAGCGCTACGGTCTCTCGGTGAAGCTGGATCGCTGGGTGGTTTCGGCGGCATTGGCCTGGATGGAGGGCCAATCGGGCACCCCCGCTGAGCACACCCGTTATGCCATAAATCTGTCAGGCCACTCCCTCAGCGATAACAACTTTCTGCGCTTTCTGACCGAAACGCTGCGGGACACAGCGGTGGATACCGAACGGGTCTGTATCGAGGTTACCGAGACCGCGGCCATATCGAATTTGACCAAAGCCGGTCGCTTTATCACGGCGCTGAAGGAACTGGGTTGCCGTTTTGCCCTGGACGATTTTGGAAGCGGTCTCTCGTCCTTTGCCTACCTCAAGAATCTGCCGGTGGATTATCTCAAGATCGATGGCGCGTTCGTAAAGGATCTGGCCAATGACGACATGGGCCAGGCCATGGTGCGATCGATCCATCAGGTGGGCAACATGATGGGCAAACGCACCATCGCGGAGTTTGTGGACGGTCCCGATACTTTGGCCAAGTTGCGGGAAATCGGCGTGGACTATGCCCAAGGCTACTATGTTGGCCGGCCGGCCCCAATTGCATCCTGGTCGTCCGATCACTAGGGAAGGTCTCGATCCACTCCCAGACGTGCATTTCGGGTCTTAAATGAATGGCGTCAGCATGGCAAATCTTCGCAACTGAGCTAACATCACTCGCGATTTGCGTCTTGAATCTACACAGTTCGCTCTCCACTCTACTTCAGTCCAGAGTAAATTGAGGCGCTCCTGCACAGCAGTCCGTTGATCCCTCGCGGGCCATCGTTCGCGCTTCCGTGTCATCCGGCATTCGGTTCAACGCGGCCGCACGGGGCGAGGACGCCCTCTACCGAACTGCGCGCATCCGCGGCCACTGTTGCATGCGGGGCCGTGCTTCTAGCGTTTTTTTTCTTTCGAATCTCTGGAGGAGCAGATGACCGCCTGGATCAAGATGCTGACCGACGAGGAGGCGGATACAGATCTGCTTGAGGCTTTGTCGTTGGCCCGTACGCCCCATGGTACGGTCGACAACGTTATGCGGGTACACTCCCTGAGGCCCGCAACCCTGCGGGGTCATGTGACCCTGTACCGGGCGGCACTGCATGATCCCGCAAACACCTTGCCCACGTGGCTGCAGGAGACGATTGCCTCTTATGTCTCCTGGCTCAACGATTGCGAATACTCGCTCGCCAACCACTGGGCCAATGCGCGCCATTTGATCGATGACGAGATCCGGGTCGACGCAATCGAGGCGGCGTTGCGGAGCGATCACCCGGAGGACGCATTTGATGGAGCGCAATTGGCGCTGATGCGATATGCGCGCAAACTGACGAGAGAGCCGGGACGCATGTGCCGGGAGGATGTTGAGGCGTTGCGGGATGCAGGGCTGGGCGACGGCGAGATTCTGGAGGCCAACCAGATTGTGGGATACTTCAACTACGTCAATCGCTTGTTGAACGGGCTCGGCGTCACCACCGACGGGGACGTGGTTGGCTATTACAGCAAAGCCTGAGGGCGCACGCGGTTGATCATTGCGCTAAACCGGCTTCGTTTCGGATGCCGGCAACTCCTTTTTTCGCAGGGAGGGATCGGGTGAGCCAGTGCGTTGCCAATTGTGCGGACCATGGCGGCATCCCGGTAATAGACTTGGCGCCGTTGCGGGCGAGCACGGACCCCTCCGGCGTTGCCCGCGCGCTGCATAGGGCCAGTCGTGAGGTCGGGTTCATCTATGTGACCAACCACGGGGTGCCATTGGACACGATCGATCGGGCCCGGCGGTTAGCACTGGATTTCTTTCGCATGCCGGATCCGGCCAAGTCCAAGGTGCGAATCTCGCCTCAACACCGCGGCTGGTTAGGTCCAGGGGCTGCACGCATGCAGGACGGGTGCAAGCCCGATCTCAAGGAAAGTTACCTCTGGGGGCATGAGGATGACGCGACACAAGCGCGCGATCATTGCCTGCGTGGTCCCAACCGTTGGCCGTCCGAACTGCCAGAGTTACGGGACGTGGCCATGGATTTCTTCGACCATGGACACAGGCTGGCATATGACTTGATGCGCGGGTTCGCGCTGGGCTTGGGCAAGCCCGCCGATTTCTTTCTGCGCAGCAACGACCGCCCGCTCAGTCGCGGCTCGTTCGTATATTATCCGCCGCAACCGCCCGGTTTGGGGAGCGATCAGTTCGGTGTCGGCCCGCATACAGACTTCGGCGTTTTGACGGTGCTTTGCCAGGATGATCTGGGTGGGCTTCAGGTGCAGACCCCCGACGGTCAATGGGTTGCCGCAAGACCCCTGGACGGGACCCTGGTGGTCAACGTGGGTGATCTCTTGGCGCGCTGGACCGACGACGAGTATCGCTCTACGCCCCATCGGGTCGTCAATACTTCGGGACGTGAACGACTGTCGCTGGTGCTGGCCTACGACCCGGATCCACAGACGTTGGTGGATCCGGCGGCGGTGTTCGGCCCGACGCGATCAGTTGGTTATGCCCCGATAACCTGCGGCGAGTATCTGGAACGGCGTTTTGCCAGGGCTTTTGACTATCGCAATGCGCCAGAGACCCAGCAGGGCACGGACCCCAGCGCCGCGGACCAGGAATGAGGGCATCTCGGCGGCATGCCGACGTGTGAGCCTGTGAGATGGCTACGACGCAGTCGGGGTAGACAAGGACAGTCTCAGCCTTCGACTCCGGCGGCATCTTGGGCCCAGGCTTGTATGGCGGGGCGATAGGTCTTGAGTTCGGCCGCCACGGACGCATTGTCCTGAACCGCGGCAAAGTAGTCGCTGACCGGGCCGGGCCAGATCAGATTCAGCGCCATCACCTTGTCGAGTGTCTTCAGTACGGTCAGAGTGATCGGAAACCCACAGTCTGCCAGGGTCAGCACATGGCCGTGCATCAGCGGCCCGTGGCGGGGCAGTTGACCGAACTGATTCAGCCTCAGCAAAATCGTGTCCCTGCTCAGCGCAACCCGTTCCAGGTCCCGCCCGTTGGGATCGACCTGATCGAATAGGGTGCGTGCCGCCGGCTCAAGTCGGGTGTCATGGAAGCGCGAGCAGGATCTGACCCGGGCACGGTCTTGGACGCCGGCCGGCAGCATGGCCGGCCGGGGAAAGCGCTCTTCCAGATACTCGTTGATGGCTTCGGAATCGGACAGCAGCAATCCCTCATGCTCCAGGGCCGGCAGGTTGCCGGCGGGAACTTGCGCGGCGTATTCGGCGCTGCCGTATCCCCCGACGGGCAATACTTCCCGCCACTCCAGCGCCTTCGCCCGCAGGCAAAGGCGCGTTTTGGCACAGTACAGGCTGGCCGGAACGGCATACAGCGTCAGCATTTCGACGCCCACTCAGCCGCGCCGCGGCGCAGTCTATTCGGGGGCCTCAAGTCACGGGCCAAAACCCACCTCATTCAGTTGGACAGCTTCCACTTGATGCCCAGAGCGTCAAAGAAGCCTCGTTCCTGTTGCAGCTTGATCCAGGTGTTGACGTAGTTGATCCAGACCTGGTCCGTTTGCGGTAACAGCATGGCAATCGGTGTGCGTGCCTTGGGGGTCGCCACGGGCACTACCATCATCTCGGGATACTGTTCCACCAATTTATACGCCTCGACGTTGGAGGTAATGTGCACATCGGCGCGTCCGGAAAGCACTTCCTGAAAATCACGAGCCGGTGCCTCGACGATCTGATGCTTGGCATTGGGGAAGAAGTCCTTGACCTGTTGTTCCTGCGTGGTGCCCAGGGTTGCGGCCACCGTGACATCCGGTTTGTCGATGTCGTCCCAGTCCTTGAATCGAGCGGCATTCTTGGTCAGGGTCAGCGGCACTGTCGCCAGTGAAAAGTAACTGTCTGAATAGCCTGCGGCTTTTGCCCGAGCGGGCGAGACCGAAGCCGATCCGGTAAGGTGATATTTCCCGGCCACCACGCCATTGACCAGCGTTTTCCAATCCGTGGGAACGAACTCGACCTCTACACTCAGATCCGCGGCCAGCTGGGTCATGACGTCGATGTCGTAGCCGGTATAGGTATTGGTTGCCGGGTCTTTCATGGTCATGGGATTCCAATCCCCGGTGGTGCCTACCTTGAGGACGCCCGAACTCAATATGTCCTGCAGCGCGCCATCGGCCATGGCTGGGAGTGCCCCAACCAGCAATCCGAGCATCGCCAGTGTTTTCATCACCTTCTTCATACGGTCTGTCTCCTGTTGTTCACGCTTATCAAGTTGAATCGTCCTATCAGTTTAGCGGCTCGCCGCAGTAGTCCACCCGAAAGTTCCGGTTCAATGCCGCAGCGCTGCAGTTTTACTCGGCTGTGGTGTAATCGGTAGTCCCTTCTGACCCTGTCGGCATCTTGATATGGTGATGGGCGATAGCGGGCGTACAGCAAGCCACTGCTGGGTCCGAGGCAACGGGAGACAACTCATGGATTCGCCAGTTAACGCGATCATCACCCTAGAGGGGGTGGGGAAGTTCTTTGGCGACTTCAAAGCTCTGAACGACGTGACGTTGAGCGTGGGTTTCGGAGAGCGCGTGGTGGTTTGCGGGCCGTCCGGTTCGGGTAAATCGACTTTGATTCGCTGTATCAACCGCCTGGAGCGGCATGACTCGGGCCGGATTATCGTCGATGGCGTGGAGATGACCGATGACCGCAGATCCATTGAAACCATTCGCCGCGAGGTGGGCATGGTGTTCCAGCAGTTTAACCTTTTTCCGCATCTGACCGTGCTGCAGAACCTTACCCTGGGCCCGTTGCGGGCACGCAAGTTGTCAAAGTCTGAATCGGAAAGCCGGGCGATGCAGTATCTGGAGCGCGTTCAGATCCCGGAGCAGGCCGGCAAGTATCCGGCGCAACTGTCCGGTGGACAGCAGCAGCGGGTCGCCATCGCGCGGGCATTGTGCATGGAGCCCCGGATCATGCTGTTCGACGAGCCGACCTCGGCACTGGATCCGGAGATGATCGCCGAAGTCCTGGAGGTGATGGTACAACTGGCGGAAAGCGGGATGACCATGGTGTGTGTAACCCACGAGATGGGTTTCGCGCGGCGGGTGGCGGATCAAATGGTCTTCATGGATCGAGGCGAGATTGTCGAACAGGCGCCGCCGGAGCGTTTCTTCAATGATCCCCAAAGCGACCGGTGTAAGCGCTTCTTGCAGCAGATACTCGCTCATTGAGATGGGAGCCATGAACAGGACTATCCGCATCGGTGTGCTCGGAGGCATGGGTCTGGCGTTGGCTGGATGCTCGGCCAATTGGGGCTGGTACGTGGTCTCGCCCATGACGCCTAAGGGGCTGTCCAACCTCCAGTTCCTGCTCCAGGGTCTGAAGCAGACCATTGCCCTCTCACTGACTGCGATCCTGATCTCGGTCGTGGTCGGCCTGTTGGTGTCGTTACCGGGTCTATCCGAGCGACGCGGGCTGCGAGCCTTTAACCGCATTTACGTGGAGATTGTCCGTGCCGTACCGATTCTGGTCCTGATTTTATGGGTTTACTACGGTTTGCCGCAGATCGCCGATGTTTCCATCAATGTCTTCTGGGCGGGTGTTATCGCACTGGCTCTGTCCGACAGCGCGTTTCAGGCGGAGATTTTTCGGGCCGGCATCCAATCCATCCCCCGGGGTCAGCATGAGGCGGCCAAATCGATCTCCCTGGGCTATGTGGACACCATGCGTTTCGTTATTCTGCCCCAGGCAATCCGTCGTATTCTGCCCGCCCTGGGCAACCAGTTCGTCTACATGCTGAAAATGTCATCCCTGGTCTCGGTCATCGGCATGCAGGAGTTGACGCGTCGTGCCAATGAGTTGGTGGTAACCGAGTATCGGCCACTGGAGATCTACACCATCCTGGTTCTGGAGTACCTGGTCTTGATTCTGATGGTCTCGGCCGGCGTGCGTTGGTTGGAGCGTAGGCTCCAGACCGACCAGAGGGGTTGATCAGACCCCGATATCCGTGCGGGCGTGGGCGTAGGCTTCCGACAGGGCGGGATATGCCGCCGAAATGCGACTGAAATGCTCATGCTGGGTGAACTGGAACGCACCATCCCGCCACAGAGCTTTTCCATCGACTTCAACCGTGGCGTCGAACACCGACCAGCAGATCTCCCCGGGGGCCTCGTCCCCACAGGTATGAAAATGCAGGTAACGGGGCGCCCCGAAAGCGATTCCACCCCATCTCATCAGGTCCGCCTCCGGCGACCCGGAGTAAAATGTTCCCGGGTTCAGGCCCACGTGCCAGGAGTGCACGCGGTCACGATTCAGACCATACCGTTTCGCCACGTGTTCATAGTGGGCCTCGATGCTGTTCACGTCTCTGGACTTGCCTTCAAAGCCAACGATACGGCCCTGCTTGACCCGAGCGAAAACCACCGAAGACAACTTGAGGGCATAAGGACGGTATAGACGTGAACCGGTGCCGATCAACCAGCGCGACAGAGCGACGCGGCCGTCCATGCTGCCGGCCGATACCGGTTGAAAGGTCATCACCGGAAAACGCTTCATTGAGCCCGCTTCTGGGGGGCTCCGCCAATCTGTCGCCACTGATTCCCCGCTCACATCCGTGCCCAGAGGACAGCGAATGCGCCAGCTTTGACTCGACCCGAAGATCGATTCCAGCTCATCGGCCAATTGGACCATGCCCCGGTGGGGCAGGGTGGCGAACGGGGCGGCACAGTAGTTCCTGATCAAGGGTGTAGCACATGGTCTTGCAACCATCACCCGGCAGCGCATCGAAACGCAGCTGGTCACCGAGACGGGCCAAAAAAACGGTGTGGTCGGCGCTTGAGAGATGGCGTTCAGGAACTCTGGGGTCAGAGTCGCTCGGGTCTTCAAGCAACCGGCGCCGGGATGTATTTTACTCGCCCACGCGCGGTGCGCGGCCTCGGCGATTGCCGCAGCCACATGATCAGTCGAAGTATCTTTCTTGAGCGCTTCCATCACCAGAAGTACTCGTTCGTCGGTTTTCAGTCCGATACAAGCATCAAACAGGTTGGCCAGGCCGTTATGCCGACCTGTCAGCACGGCATCAGGCATTTCAATTCCCTGTTGGGCCTTGAGTGCTGAGTTGGAAGGGATGGAGCACGGACACCCCAGTATATGTCGCTCGACTGCCGTTCAGTGCAGATGATCCCGCCGAGATCTGAAGCGTCACCCCACGACTGCGCCCTTACAACACGGATCCGTACTTGGGCG
This sequence comes from uncultured Gammaproteobacteria bacterium, assembly GCA_963783675.1. GTDB lineage: Bacteria > Pseudomonadota > Gammaproteobacteria > Competibacterales > JAHEDQ01 > JAHEDQ01. The sequence continues at coordinate 78,529 of CAWAOU010000021.1, read as the reverse complement.
CGATGGGGCCCAAGTGGTACCGGGAGGGGGACTTGAACCCCCAAGAGGTTGCCCTCGGCGGATTTTGAGTCCGCTGCGTCTACCAATTCCGCCATCCCGGCAAGGGACGCCAAGTATAGAGATTTTGGCTCGGTCGACAAGTTGTGTCGACAAAATGGGCGGTGCTTTGTCGGCTTCTCCATCGATGGGGGCGCTGTTAGCATGCTCGCCCTATGGATGCTTCCGATTTCCAGTACACCCTACCAGTCGAGCTCATCGCCCAGCGTCCATTGGCGTCGCGCCGCGACAGCCGCCTTCTGGTGCTGGGCACAACTCCGGGCTGCCTAACGGATCTGGGCTTTGTAGCGTTTCCGGATTGTCTGAATCCGGGTGATTTACTGGTTTTCAACGATACCCGTGTGATCCCCGCGCGGCTGTTTGCTCGGAAACAGACCGGAGGGGCGGTGGAGATTCTGATCGAACGGGTCATTGCACCGGAGCGGGCCTGGGCCCACATACGGGCCAGTAAGGCCCCCAGGATCGGCGCAACGCTATGGGTTGATGACCGCCCGGTTCTCGAGGTCGTGGGGCGGGATCACGGTCTCTATGAGTTGCGGGCTGGCGCCGGTCACACGTTGGAAAGCCTGTTGAACGAGCATGGGCACACGCCGCTGCCGCCATACATTCAGCGGTCAGATGAACCCACGGACAAGGCGCGGTATCAGACGGTGTATGCGCGCCGGGCGGGGGCGGTGGCGGCCCCGACAGCCGGACTGCATTTTGACTCGGCCCTGCTGGAGTCGCTTGCGGGGCTGGGTGTGGAGACTGCGTTTCTGACCCTGCACGTTGGCGCGGGTACGTTCCAACCGGTTCGCAGCGGCGATATTGAGTCGCACCACATGCACGCGGAACGGGTTTCCGTGGACGCCGATCTGGTGCGGCGGGTGCACAACACACGTGCCCACGGGGGGCGTGTCGTCGCGGTCGGAACCACGGTCGTCCGCGCGCTGGAGAGCGCCGCCGCGGGGGGGCAGCTCGATGTATTTGAGGGCGAAACCAGAATGTTCATCGTTCCTGGCTATCAATTCCAAGTGGTGGACGCTTTGCTCACCAACTTTCATCTGCCGGAATCCACCTTGTTGATGCTGGTGTGTGCGTTCGGTGGATACGATGCGGTGATGCAGGCTTATCGTCACGCGGTGTCTGAGCGTTACCGGTTTTTCAGCTACGGTGACGCGATGTTTTTGAACCGCGCTGCCTGTCCGGACTTGCCGCCGGACCGTGGCGTGTGAGAAACATGTCCATTCGGCCGCTGTCGGCCAACTATTGAAATGAGTCGGTGTTAGCCATACTTAGGTGTCTATAGCCAACCGCCAGTGGAGCAGAATGGGATGAAACGGGTGTTACTTTTTCTCGGGACGAACCTGGCCGTGGTGATGTTGCTGGGCGCCGTGTGCCGAATTTTGGGCGTGGATCAGTACCTCTATCAGTACGGCTCGAATATGACCGGCTTGTTGGTGTTTACCGCGATATTCGGCATGGGCGGCTCGTTAATCTCGCTGATGATGAGCAAATGGATTGCCCTCAAGTCCACCCGGGCCAAGATTATTGAGCAGCCAGCGAACGAGGTGGAGCAGTGGCTGCTTGAGACGGTTGGGAGACAGGCTCAAGCCGCGGGTATTGGCATGCCGGACGTGGCGATTTACGACGCGCCCGATGCCAATGCGTTCGCCACCGGTGCGAAACGCAACGAAGCCCTGGTGGCCGTCAGCACCGGTCTCATGCATGCCATGGATCGTGATGAGGTGGAAGCGGTGCTGGCGCACGAGGTCAGTCACGTGGCCAATGGTGACATGGTCACCCTGGCCCTGATTCAGGGCGTGGTGAATACCTTCGTAATGTTTTTTGCCCGGATCATCGGCTCAATCGTCGATCAAGCCATGCGCGGCAACAACAGTCGCCAGGGCGTTGGCATGGGATACTTCCTGGCCACGATGGTTGCGGAACTGGTTCTGGGGTTGTTCGCATCCATGATCGTGATGTGGTTCAGCCGTCAGCGGGAGTTTCGGGCAGACGCCGGCAGCGCCCGCCTCGCCGGTGCCGGCAAGATGGTATCTGCATTGCAGCGGCTGCAGGCTATTCACCAGCCCAGTCAGCTACCGAGTGAGATGGCCGCCTTCGGTATACACGGATCACTGGGTCAGGGATTTAAACGCCTGTTCATGTCACATCCGCCATTGGAAGAGCGGATTGCCGCCTTGCAGGCCCGGGCTTAGACCGAGACGAAATAACACAGGCGGGCCAAAGGGCCCGCCTGGTTCCGATGCCAAATGGCCGATTCGGCGCTACTCGAGACGCTCGATACCCAGGGTCTTGAGCATGAACTTCTCATAGAACGGTTCGGACTTTCCGGATTTCATTTTGCGCAAAAAGTACTTTTCGAAGCCGATCTTGGCGTAGTGCACCCACTTTCCTTTCTTGAACCAGTTTACGTTCCTGGGCGGAATCTGTGGCAGCGCGACAAAAGCCGCGCCGGTATCGCCCATGTCCGCAAGACAGATGGCGTTCCAGGTTCCCTTGTGGGTGGCCGGATTGCCGGCGAGTTCGTCGCGGATGTTGTGCACCACCGCCGTGACCATGGACTCAATCATATAGCCGGTCTTGGGCGCTCCGGTGGGCACTGGAGTGGCCTCGACCGGGGGAATGGCGACGCATACGCCCGCTGAGAAGATGTTGGGGTATTTGGGATTGCGCTGATGGTCGTCGATCAGTACGAAGCCGCGGGGATTGCACAGTCCTTCCACATTGGCCACGGCATCGACACCCTTGAAGGCGGGTAACATCATCGCGAACTCGAAACTCAGCTCATGCTGTTTGGCGACATTGCCGTCATCATCGAGTTGGTCGATCGATATTTTGCCGGCCTCAAGTTTGGTTGTCTTGGCGTTGGTGATCCATTTGATGTCGCGGTTGCGGCATTCGGATTCCAGCAGCCCCTTGGAATCGCCGACGCCACCGAGACCGAGGTGGCCGATGTAGGGCTCGCTGGTCACCATTGTGATGGGCACTTTGTTGCGCACTTTGCGCTTACGCAATGCGGTATCCAGTATGAACGCGAACTCGTACGCCGGGCCAAAGCAGCTCGCAAACGGCATTGCACCGACCACTACGTGGCCTGGGTTTTCGCATAGTTTCTCGAATTCCTGGTACACCATTTCGGCGTGGTCCACGGTGCAAACGGAGTGGCTGTGGCCGCCGTGCGGACCAGAGCCCTCGACCTCTTCGAAGGCCAGCCTCGGGCCGGTGGTGATCAGCAGATAGTCATAGTCGACGGTTTGCCCGCCCTTGACCGTCACCTTGTTGTTCTCTGCGTCGATCTCCGTAGCCACATCGGCGATGAAGTCGATGTTCTTCTTTTTCAGATACGGGGCGATGGGGAAAGTGATGTCGTTGCGTTTGCGCCATCCCACGGCCAGCCAGGGATTCGACGGTACGAACTGGAAGTAGTCTACAGAATTGATCACAGTGATTTTGTGTTCCGTGCCCAATTGCTCGCGCATCTCATATGCGGCGGGCATACCTCCAGTTCCTGCGCCCAGGATCACGATATGTGCCATTTGACACTCCTCCTTCTTGTTTCAGTGGCCTTACTCAGAGCGGGGCAGCTCAATGAGAACATTAGAATATTCAAAAAATCAAATATACTCAAACTGTCGCTTGATCGATGAGATTCAAGGATTGTGTCCTGTATGGACGGCAGGTACTTTGACCGGGATCAGTAATACGCAAACCGTCTATCAGCGTTGCGGGGCAAGCGTGAAGGAACCCTCGGCCTCTGATCGCTGCTCGGCATGATGTAACACGCGGGATTTACCCACCAACGGTTTTCACCCGTTGTCACGCCTTGGCCATGGAGGCACTTTGATCCTCGCACCCGTCCCCAGCTTTCGATTTGAATCGCACCCCCTGGGTCGGTTTTTCAGATGGTGAGTTCAACCCGGGTGCCACCGAGCGAGGCCGACTTCCAAGTATGGCTCGATCGGCTGGGAACCACCCGCTCGGGCCAGGGATTAGGGCTGCTCGCGTCGGCCTTCGACTTGGCTTCGAACGGCGAAGGGAAGGCCGAACCCTGTCCAGTCCTGGCTCGCGCTCTGGCGATTGCGGACATACTGGAGCAGTTGGGCCTGGATACTGACATTCTCGCGGTGCCATTGCTGTGCGCTGCACTGGAGACTGGACGGGCAAGCCAGGACACGATTTCAAAGCACTTTCCGCCTAAGCTGGGTGATCTGGTGGCGGATGTGTATCGATTGGAGGCTGCGGGAACCCTGCTTCCTCGGGACGGATTGCATCCGGATTCCGATCAGCTGGAAGCGCTGCGCAAGTTGTTGCTTTCGGTGGCCCGCGATATCCGGGTGGTGCTGGTAAAGCTGGCGGAACGGCTCCATACCTTGCGCCATCTGGATGACGCTGCGCCCGAGGAGCAGAAGCGATTCGCACAGGAAACCCGGGACATTTACGCAGCCCTTGCGAACCGCCTGGGCATCGCGCAAATGAAGTGGGAACTGGAAGACCTTTCCCTGCGCTACCTTGAACCAGACACCTATCGCACCCTGGCCAAATCGCTGGATCAGAGGCGGGCCGATCGCGAAGCCTATATCCAGCGTTTGGTGGATCGCTTGCATTCGGAGTTCCGGCGTGCCGGCATCGATGCCAACGTGTACGGCCGCGCCAAACACCTGTTCAGTATCTGGCGCAAGATGCAGCGCAAGAGGTTGCGCTTCGATGAATTGTACGATGTTCGTGCGGTGCGGGTGCTGGTGGATTCGGTGAAGGACTGTTACGGCGCTCTGGGGGTGGTCCATGCGCTGTGGACCCCGATCAAGCGCGAGTTTGACGACTACATTGCAAACCCGAAGCAGAACGGCTACCAGTCGCTGCATACCGCGGTACTGGGGCCAGAAGGTCGCACCGTGGAAGTCCAGATCCGGACACAGGCGATGCACGAGAGCGCTGAACTCGGCGTCGCCGCACATTGGCGCTACAAGGAAGGGGATCAAGGCAAACACGGGGTTTTCGAGGAAAAAATCGCCTGGTTGCGGCAACTGCTTGAGACCGGCGAAGACGGCGACGGTGATTTGCTGGATCGGTTTCAGGCCGAGGCGCTGGTGGAGCGGGTCTACGTAGTGACGCCAAAGGGCCAGGTGCTGGACTTGCCTCGGGGCGCCACGCCGCTGGATTTTGCTTACAAGCTGCACAGTGACGTAGGGCATCGTTGCCGGGGTGCCAAGGTCGATGGGCGCATCGTTCCCCTGACCTACGCGCTCAACAACGGCGAGCGGGTCGAGGTCTTGACTGCAAAGCAGGGTGCTCCCAGCCGGGATTGGCTCAATCCCAACCTTGGATTTCTCAAGAGCGGTCGCGCGCGCAGCAAAGTCCGCCAGTGGTTCCGCCAGGCCGATCAGATCAACAACACGGCGGCCGGGCGCGCGTCAGTAGAGCGGGAGTTCGCCCGCCTGGGTCTGCGCGGCATCAGCCTGCAAAAGGTTGCCGAACGTTTGAAGGTCGAATCGGTGGATCAACTCTTGGCGGCGGTGGGGTTTGGCGATATCACGCTGCCGCAAGTGGTGGGTGCCGCCCAGGAACAGGCCCCGGCCTTTCCCGCTGAGCGTTTCGTGCACCGGCCGAAACGAAGGCAGGGCGAAGCCGGTGACGGCGCGGTTCAGGTGCGTGGGGTGGGCAATCTTATGACCCACCTGGCCCAGTGCTGCCGTCCAGTGCGCCCTGAAAGAATCGTGGGTTACATTACCCTTGGACGGGGTGTGACCATTCATCGGGCCGACTGCCGCAACGTGTTGAATCTGCAGGCACGGCAGCCCGATCGCATCATCGAAGTCGACTGGGGATTGGGCGAGGAGGGCAACTATTCAGTTGACCTGCAGATTGTGGCCTACGACCGTGCCGGCTTGTTGAGGGATATCACCACACTGCTGGCCAAGGAAGAGGCCAACGTGATCAGCCTCAGCACCACCACCGACACCCAGGAGTCCACCGCACGCATGCAGCTAGCCATTGAAGTCCGCGATATGGCCCATCTGGCACGGATAGTCGATCGACTGGGCCAACTGCCAAACGTGCAGCAGGCGAGTCGGTTGCACTGACTATTCTCTATGGAAGGTCTGAACAATTGCTGCGATCGCGCCGGTGTCTTTGCGCTCCCCCGTACAAGGCGCACCGAGCGAAGATGGCCCAAGGCAAATACGTGAGCTGCCAATGAGCGAGGTGCAACGCGGTACCAGGGGCGCAAAGGCCCGGCCCCTCCGGCGTTTCGCCCTTGTGGACCGAAACGCGATTCGTATCAATTGTTCAGACCTTCCCTAAGGGTAGCGTGCCGAACCGTGGTTATAAGGCGAGAACCCAGTCCGTTACCGTGTCAGCCACTGTTTCCCAGTCCCGATCGAGCATCATGGCATGGGGCATGGTCTTGAATACGATGGGTTCGACCCCAAATGCCCGCGCTGTTTCTTCCACGTCTGAGATCTTGAACAGCGCATCAGCGCTGCCACCCAGAACGAGTGTTTTGCAGGGTATGCGCGCAGCCGCGTTGGGCAGGTCGACGCCGGACATGTCAATCAACGCACTCAGGGATTCGGATTGCACATGACCAAGATAGTGGGCGACCCGGTCAAGTGGCATGTCGCGTCGAAACAGCGCCCGTCTCAGACTTCGCGCCGAGATCATGTGATAGCCGCCGAGTTGAACCATGTTGAGCTGTTGGAACACGGTCGGATCGGATAGGGCAAGCCGCATCGACGGGCGGGTCAGCCCCGTTGGCGGCACCGAGGCCATCAGGACGGCACCGGGCACGGATTGTTGCTGCAGGGTCCGCTGAACCACCAGCCCGCCCATGGAGTGCCCGACCAGAACCGTCGGTTTGCCAATGTGCTGGAGCGCGCGCCTTACATCCCGTGCATAGTCTCGTATGCGGCTGAAATGCAAGTACTGATGCCCGCCGCTGCCGCCGTGTCCGCGCAGACTCAAAGCGTGGACCTCCAGTCCACGCTGCGTCATGTGCGGCAGAAAATTCGATTCCCAGCACCAAGCGCCGGTATAGGCCCCGTGGATCAGCAGGACCGCCGGCGCATCGACGGGCTTCGACGGGGGTTGATGAAGAATCTCGAGTTCAGGATCGGGAGACAGAACGCTGCCGTACACAGGCCCCTCCGAAGGGCAAATACAGATCGCACTATACCGGCTTCCCTAGTGTGCCGCCCCATAAGTAAGCAGAGATTCAGAAAATCCCATAGGCGTCACTGCGATGCGCAAGTGGGAGGGCATAGCAAGCCCTGTCGAGCGGCTGCAATGCTGACTGCCTTGCTGAAAGGTCGCAATACCGTACCTGGCCGTGCGGTATTGCAACTATTCAGCCCCACCATCGCATAGGCATTGGGACACCAGAAGAAACTGATCACCACAAATTTCTCGGCAACCGGTTTGGATTCCCGAGCAGTCTCTTCGATCTGTTGTGACCACCGTCACAGTGATGCGGAGGTGGCTGCTGGACTCTGGTGCGAGCAGACGGGTGCTTTTGTCTTCCGCGTCTGCGGTCTCTGCGGAAGCTTGGTCTGCCCCCGACTGCTAGACTGTTCCGGTAAGGGTCAGTGGGTCTGCACCACGTCAGGTGCTCAAAGTACGCCTGGCGGGGTCCAGCTGGCTGTCGATGGCCCCGATTTCGAATCCTTAATCGCAAGGAGCCGAGCCATGTCCACCTACATCATGCTAGTCAACTACACCGATCAAGGCATCGCCAACGTGAAGAGTTCCCCGAAGCGGGCGGACGCGGCCCGGTTCCTGGCGAAATCCTGTGGTGCGGAGTTGAAAGACGTTTATCTGACACTTGGCGTTTATGACCTGGTTTTGCGGGTCGAGGCGTCCGAAGACGAGGCCGTGGCCAGGTTCTCGCTGGCCCTGGATGCTCTCGGCAACGTTCGATCGCTCACCATGAAAGCGTTTCCTGAGGAGCAGTACCGCGAGATCATCCGCTCACTACCCTGAACGCCTCAGTGGCGCGGTTTCCACCTGCGGCCGCTTTTGAACCGCCGATCGGGCTTGGATGGGTGTAAGTGGTGGAGCGCCTATCCGGTCTGTTCCCAGACCTTCCCTAAAGCACCGATGGGTGCGCTCAGAGCGAGTGAGCAATTGGCGAGCGATGGCTTGCGCACCGGTCGAGCTTATGGCCTGCAGGCGGGCAGTATGTGACTCTGCTTCGGGCCTGTGTCGCCGCTGCCGGCTGAACTGTAACGGCGGGCGATGCTCCATTACCATAAGACCGATCTAGTAAGGCCGATCTGGGGGTTTGGTCGTTGCAGGTCGGCACTGGATACAAAAGCAACGGTGTCCTTGGGGGTCGTCGATGGGGTTGCAGATGGTCCGTATTCCGGGGAAGGGATGGGGCAGGCTCTGCCTGTTCCTCTTATGGCTACCATGCCTGGTTTGGGGTCTAGACAACCGACTAGAAAACCATCCCTCACCCTATTTAGCACTGCACGCTGAGGATCCGGTGGGCTGGCAGCCATGGGACGCGAAGGCATTTGCGTCAGCACAGCAGGGTCAACGTCTGGTGTTTGTCTCTGTGGGCTACTTCGCCTGCCACTGGTGCCACGTGATGCAGCGCGAGAGCTTTCGCGATCCGGCAGTTGCCGCCATTCTTGCGAAGGACTATGTGGCGATTAAGGTGGATCGGGAACTGCGGCCCGCGCTCGATCGCACTCTGATGGAGTTTGTCGAACGCAGTCAAGGGGTAGCGGGGTGGCCACTCAATGTCATCCTCACGCCAGACGGCGAACCGTTGGTGGGTTTCCTGTATCAGCCCCGTGAAGCGCTGGAGCGAGTGTTGTCGGGTGTGGCCGCCGAGTGGTCCGGAAATCGGGATGAGCTGAAACAGATGGCGGCGCGACAGGCGCAGGCACTGACCCGTGAACGACCGCCGCCACCCCCCCTGTCGCTAACCGACGGCGTACAGGTTTTTCGTGCCGCCTTTCTGACCCAGGCCAATGCGGCCGCGGATCCCATGACCGGTGGCTTCGGAGACCAGAGCAAGTTTCCCTCTGTGCCACAGCTGGGTTTGATGTTGCGCCTGCAGAGCGAGTCCCCGGACCCTGATCTCGATGATATTCTGCGGACGACGCTTCGCGCCATGGCGACGCAGGGACTTCGGGACCAACTGGATGGTGGGTTTTTCCGCTATACCGTGGACCCCAACTGGCAAACCCCGCATTTCGAGAAGATGCTGTATGACAATGCACTGTTGGCGGAGTTGTATCGAGACGCCGCGCTGCGCCTGGGCGATCCGGCATACGCCCGGGTCGCCCGCGACACCCTGAACTTTCTGGACAGACGTTTCGCTGCGCCGGGCAACGCATTGGTGGCGAGCTTCTCGGCGGTGGATACACAGGATGTGGAAGGGGGTTACTACCTTTGGAGTGAGGATACCCTGAGCGAGACCCTGGATCTGGAGGAGCGGGCATTCCTGGGGGAGGTTTGGGGCATGGAAGGTGTACCGCCGTTCGACGCGGGATATCTGCCGATACTTCAAGACGATGTCGCCGCCCTGGCCGAACAGATGCAGATCAGCAACGATGCCCTATTGGCGCGCCTGGAGTCCGCCCGGGTTAAGCTGCTGGCAGTGCGAGCCATTCGCGGTTTGCCTGTGGACGACAAACGTCTCGCCGGCTGGAACGGGATGGCCTTGTTGGCCTTTTCACGGGGGGCCAGCAGCTTTGGTGAACACCGGTATCGGACACGCGCCAAAGCGATCCGCGATGATCTGGTGAATCGACTTTGGGATGGGCAGACGTTGGCCCGGGCCCGATCCCGGACCGGCGAAGCGGTTGGGGAGGTGGATCTGGAAGACTATGCCTGGGCTGTGGCAGGGCTGACTGCCTGGGCGGAGCTGACGAATGAGCCCGAGGATCTGGCCTTGTCCAGACGACTGGCGCTGGATGCCTGGTCCCGGTTCCATGGGGCCGGCGGGTGGCGCGCGTCTACCGAGTCGTTTATCGCTGTGCAAGGGTGGGAGCCGGCTTTGTCGGACGGGCCCATACCGGCTGCTTCAGCGGTCTTGATCGAGGTCAGTCTGGACTTGGCTGAGCGGCTTGGTGATGCGCGTCTTTACAGCTTGGCCCTGGATGCGGCACGACGCCTGCCCGTTGAACTTGCCGACAGCGCTTTTTTCTACGCCAGCCATATCGGCGCGCTGATGCGCGCAGCCAAGGCATCGCCCTCGGGCGGCTGAGATGGCGATGCAACCGGGACCCAGCGGGAAGCGTGTTGGCGCGACCGAGCCAGGCCGGCGCGAACCGGCAATGGATCTGGCCCTGCGGTGGTTGATCATGTGGGGTGTTTTGATCTGGGTCGCCGCCGTATGTTGGCACCAGGGGCTGATCCAGGCCCTCATCAGCAGCGATCGGAGTTACCTGTCTCTGGCGATACTGCTGCTTTTCGTTCTGTCCAGTAGTCAGGCTGCGGCAAGAGCCTGGCAGCTTTCACGCGAGCGGGAAAGCATCTGGAGGGTTATCGATCGGGTCGCAGCAGCGCCGAACAGGCTTTGGTTGACGTCTGACGGTGTTGGGTATGGTGGAGCGCCCTTGTCGGGCGCAACGCTGTTGGAGCAGCATTGGCGCCAACTGGTTCAGGCCCATGCCGGGGCGCAGTCGTCCGGGTTGCTTGAGCAGGGTCCTCTGATGGAGGTGATGACCAAACGGGTCAAGGGGCGCCACGAGTACGGTTGGCTGGTGGCTGACATCATGTTCAAGCTCGGGTTGATGGGCACCGTCGTGGGGTTTGTCATCATGCTGGGGTCGCTGGTGAGCCTGGATGCGGTGGACCTCGGTACGCTACAGGGCTTGCTGCTCAAAATGAGCGGCGGCATGCGCATCGCCCTGTACACCACCCTGGCGGGCCTCATCGGCGGCATGCTGCTCGGTGTGCAGGTCCACATGCTGGACCGGGCGGCGGATCTCCTCTTGGCGGACATTGCTGAAGCGTCAGAGGTGTTTCTCAAACCGGCGCTTGGGCGCGACCCAGCAGTCGCCGGGGCGCCCTGAGATGGGGCCGCGCCGCTACTATACGGATCCGTTCACCGACTTGTTGTTCAATGCGCTGTTGGGTTTCACCTTCCTTTTTCTGCTGACCATCCTGTTTTTGAATCCGGTCAGCAAGCTGGGCCGGGTCAATCTAAAGGCGGAATTCATCATCTCGGTGGAGTGGCCCGAGGATCGTGGGGACGACGTCGATCTCTGGGTCGAGGATCCCAATGGCGAGATCGTATCCTATCTTCGACGCGAAGCCGGGTGGCTGCACCTGGATCGGGATGACCGGGGCGATGTCAATGACACCATATGGGTCAACGGAGAACCGCGGGTGCACCCCATAAACCAGGAGGTGGTGACCATACGTGGCGTGGTCGCGGGAGAGTATGTGGTCAACTTGTATTACTACGAGGCTGAGCCATTGGCTCCGGTAGAGGCGGTTGTGAAAGTGGAAAAAGTCAATCCAACCTTACAATTGGTATACGCGGAGCGAATCCTGTTGGAGCAGGAAGATACGGAGCGAACGGTAATCCGTTTCAGCCTGGCGGGAGACGGCACCGTACTCGGCACCAACACCCTGCCCAAGCGCCTGACCCCCTATGGGCTCGACCCGGCATGACGGTTTGGATCGTCGCCCTGACCCTGGCCTATGTGACGATCGCGGTTCTCCTGCTGAGCCTGAATCTCAGCAGCAGTTGGGCCTGGCCTATCAAGGCCGGGGCCATCACCGTCACCGGCGTCTTTTATCTGTTTACCTACTTTGCCTGGCACGAGTTGAGCGGCTGGCCCGCTTCGGCGTGGCCGCCGGATCCGTTTGTGCTGGTGGCCTCAGAGGTCCTAGAACCGGATAAACGCACCGCGGAGTCGGGTGCCATTTTCTTATGGGCGCGGCCAACGGATGCTTGGATGAAGGCGCCCCGTGCCTACCGGCTCCCATACGACGGCGCACTGCACCAGGCGCTGCTTGTGGCCCGGGCACGTCAATCCGAGGGGGTGGCCCAGGTGGGGCGCTGGGAAAAGGCGGGTTCGCGTGCGGGCACCGATCCTCAGGCAGCCCCGGCATTGCGGTTTGAGGATCTGCCCCGATACGGGCTGCCGGCCAAGGAGTGACCCTTACCTGCGATCTGCCCCGCGATCCGCCCCTTGAATCTGCACATTTCACCCTCCAATCTGCTTCGTCCAGAATAGTTCAGAGGCTCCCTAACGCTTGCTGTGCGATGCGTCGGTTCGCGCGGCCGATGTCCTTCGCATTGCAGCGATCCAGCGCCCGATACTCGACTGCGGTTCGTTTCCGGCTCCACGCAAATAGTCCAGAGCATGGCTGTTTAGCGTTGCCCAGCGCATCAGATCCTCGGCCTTCGGATGACCGCAGAACAACACCTCGTCGCCGATTTCCAGTTCCTGATGATCAGCCGGCAGTAACGATTCTTCGCCTTTGTGCACCAGCATCAAGGGAATGCTTGGCAGAATCTTGCCTCGATCCCGTGGGTGACGCCCCAGGATGTCGAGCGTGACCTCATGGCCAGCCGCTATGGCGTCCGCAAGCGCAGGTGCCATTTCTCCGTCGACTGTTACAGCCCACGTGTCTGGTGTGACTTCGCCGCAGGTGGCGCGGATTCGGATGGCGAGGTCCGAAGCCCACTCCTCGCTGCGGTGGCGGGCTTGACGCAGAAAACGATCCAGCAGCGGTGTGGTGATCAACGACAGAATGTGCCAGACGATCATGCGGCTGCTTTGCATCACCATATCCACCCTGGACGCTTCGAACAGCAAGTGATTGTCGTGGCGGTTTTCGCGAGCGATCAGGTACAGGCTTTCCTTCGGCCGCTCATCGTCGTCTGCGCCATTCCTGTTGGGTTCGCCGGATTCAAGCCCGGAGCCATTGTGGTGCTGAGCGTTCACCCTCTCCGCGGCCGGGGAATTATCGTCTTCATCGACGAAACTGCTTGCCTTCGGGCGCGTACGCTTGGAAGTCATATCCCGCGCGGTCATTACGATGGACAGATTGTTGGCATCGTCGTCGGTGCCAGCGATGACCCCAGCCGCTTCATAAATGCCGGCTTCGCGCAGGGTCACCGCCTCGGTGCCCCGACCTATTACGGTCCCCTCCGGTGCGCCGGCAGCGTCCGGAAAGGGTTCGATCACCACCGTCGAGACGCCCTCATACCGCAGGTACCGCGCCATGGCCTTGCCGAAGCGGCCATAGCCGCACAACAGCCAGGTGCCCCGCGGGGGCGTTCTCGGTTCGGTTAGGGGCTGACCACCGGGCTGAACCAGCCACTGATAGATAACGTGCGAACGCGGCGCGTGCAGTGCCCGAGCCATATGGTCGGCGAACAGATAAAATGGGTTGATGATGTGATCGGTGTTGAATGACGCCATGTTTGCCATGGTATCGCTGGACCTTGCCACGCAAACCACTTTTAGCTTCTTGCGTAACAGTTTCGCGGCTATGGCTATCTTGAGGTTGCTCTGATCGTCGCTGGTCAGTGCCAGTACGCCGACGCAGTTGCTGAGTCGGATGCCGGCTTCGAGAAGGTTGTGGGATGCGCTGGCGTCTCCGAGGACATGGGGCACCTCGTAGCTCAGGTTCTCCAGCTCCAGATCCTGAATAGCCGAGGGATTGCGTTCCACCACCACCGCCCGGATACCGCGTCGACACAGTTCGCCAACCAGCAGGCGTCCGGTTTCGCCGTATCCGCCGACGATGTAGAACGGCGCCCCTATGCGCCGGACGCTGCGAATAAAACGCCATTCCGCCACCGCACGTCGAAAAGTGGAATCCTGAATCAAGGACAGAATCGTGCCGATGGCGTACAGCCAGCTGATAACGGTCAAATAGATTGAAATCAACGTCCAGATGCGCTGTGCGCCTGTGAACGGGTAGGGGATCTCACCAAAGCCGATGGTGGACGCCATAAAACTCACAAAATAAAACGCATGGAAAAAGTCGAAACGCCATGGTTCACCTTCGGGGGTCATCCCGGGGATCAGAACCATCCCGGCAATGGAAATTGAATAGGCGCTGATCAGCACCAGCAGCGGCGCCCGCATGCGCCGAAAGAAAAGTATGAAAACCTTGACCACAGGGGTGCGTTTCAGCGTCGCAGGGTGACGGTCTCGACGATGAGCAGCGTGACCGACGCGATATTGGCCAGCAGCGCGCCACCCGAGAGTGAAACCACGCTGGCAATGGTGGCGGGGTCGGTGCCTGCATCGCTGACCTGCACCGCCACCGCCCAGACCGCCGCAGCGGCGATGAGTTGCAGGTCGGCCACCAGACTGGTAGCCAGCAACACAGCCCCCATATGGGTGCGATCACCGAATTTGAGCACGGTGGCGATCAGATTCACCACGATGGCGGCGAACAGTTCAAACACATCGTGATGGTCGGGGTTGTCGACATCGCCGAGAAAGAATCCGAAATTGAGGGTCAGGGCGAGCAGGATAAAAAAACCGAACGCAACCTTCTCGAAGTTCATTTCCGTTGGGCTCCAGCAGGATCAGACTGCTCTGTTGGGTCAGGTGGTCACTTTAGCACCGGCGCAAACCCAGTTCATGGTGTCAACTTCAGGGCTCGTGTTTGGAGCTCATTTTCAGTGCTCATTTATCCCGGGGCTCAATCACCCTGAACTGTCAGGGTGATCCGCCGCTCGTATGGCGCCGTGCGGTGTTCCCAAAGATAGATTCCCTGCCAGGTGCCCAGTGCCAGCCGAGCGTCCGTGACCGGAACCGACAACCCGGTCTGGGTCAGCACCGTGCGAATGTGCGCCGCCATGTCGTCAGCACCTTCCTGGTCGTGCTCGTAGCTGGGATCACCGTCCGGCGCAACGCGTGCCATGAACCGTTCCAGATCAGAACGAACGCTTGGGTCTGCGTTCTCGCACAGCATCAGGGATGCGCTGGTGTGATGACAGAACACATGGCATAGCCCGGTTTGAACGCCACTGGTGGCCACCGCAGCCCGTGCCTGTGCCGTGCACTCATAGGTGCCGCGTCCGTGGGTAAGAAGTTTAATGCGGGTTTGGTGAAGCATGTTGCACCGTCAGCAGTCTCTGAAGGAGCCTCTGCCCTGTTCTCTACGAGCCAGATTAGAGGGTGAAACGCGCATTCAAGCTACACTTCGCCGTCAGTGGTCGCTTTCCAGCCAAGATCTGCAACGACGGAGCTGTACGTTTGAGACCCAAGATGCAGGTTCACAAGTGGACCAGAGGCGCCTTAAAGGCAGGCGCGAATCCGGGCGGCGATGGCTTCGATCGTGGCCGGGTCACCGGCTGACCGCCCATGGGATGGAGGGCGTTCGCCGTCCCTGATCGGCACCAGATGCACGTGATAGTGAAAAACCGTCTGCCCAGCGGCCCGTCCGTTGAACTGGCTGACCCGCATACCGTCCGGAGCAAGTGCGGTCTGTGCTGCCCGCGCCATTTTTTGAACCACCCGGGCAACATCAGTGATCGCGCTGTCGCCCACATCCAGTATGGATTCGTGATGGCTGCGCGGAATGACCAGCAGATGTCCGTCGCTGGCCGGCGCAACGTCCATGAAGGCAATCGTCGTTGCATCCTCGTAAACGCGAATTGCCGGCGCCTGGCCCGAGGCGATCGAACAGAATATGCAATCGCTGGACGAGATCATTGCGGCTGCATCCCAGCGTCCCGTCCCATAAGTTCGTTATGTCGCAACCCGCCCTCCGGGCGCTCCTCGCCCCGCTGAAATGCAAGCAACCCATGGGGCGGGACGCTAATCACGTTGAGAAATAAGATGTTCATAGCCTTGGCGATAGCTCGGGTAAAGGAATTGATAACCGGTTGCCAGCAATCGCTGGTTACTGCAGCGCTTGTTGTAGCGACCGTTCCGTTGCATGACTTGAGGCGCCGGCGCGTCCAATCGGTCCGCCAGCCAGGTCTGCACTTCACAGGCGGGTGCCGGATCCGAATCCACCGCCAGATAGACGCGCTCCACCTCATCAAGAGCGAGCAGATGGGCCAGGACGCCGGCACAGTCGTCCCGGTGGATTCGGTTGGTGTAGGCACCGAGCGTACAGGTCGCTGTACCCGCTCGCACCCGGTCTAGCAGTGCGCTGCGACCCGGTCCGTAGATGCCGCCAAAACGAACGACCACGGATTCGATCGGGGAGCGCGCCGCGATTTGTTCGCCAGCCAACAGGCTGTCTGGACCGAAATGACCGGTACGGACGGGGCTGTCCTCGTCCACCCAGCCGCCACCCTCCTCGCTATACACCGACGTGCTGGAGACAAACAGCATGCGGCGGGGCACATGACCTTGTCCGATGATCCATTCCAACAGCGACCTGGGTCCCTCCATGTACGCATTTCGGTAAGCCGCTTCAGAATAGCCATCGGCGGAGGCCAGGTAGACCAAATAGTCGAACCCCTGGGCAAGCCGGGGCAAGGATTCCGCTTGTGCCAGATCTGCCTGCAGGGGTGTTATGAAATCCGGCATCCCGGCGGGCCTGCGCCGTATTCCTGTCACCTGAAAACCGTCTGCGTGTAGGCGTGTGGCCAGTTCAATGCCCACATCGCCGCAACCGGCAATCAGTACTCGGCCTGTCCGGGTCGGGTTGTTGAAAACGTGTACCATACAGACCCTAACCATAGCCCGAAGGCGTGCTGTCGAAAAGTCGTGGTCGCTTGGCTTACCGCGTTTCGCCTGGCGAGCCAAGCGAGGCCACAGGTGCGGCGGGTGGAAGTGGCCAGTCATGAAGTGGCCTTTGATCTCTACCCTGAACGCGCGTCTCGGGACTCAAATGCACGTCTAGCAGCCTCGAACCACGCTGCTAGACGTTGGCAATATGAACAACGATCACTCGCATGCCGCGCCTTGAATCGGCGCGTTTTCAGTCTCTAATCTGCTCCGTCCAGGTTAAACGAAGAGCTTCACAAGAGGCATATCGTGGCAAATCTACATGACGCTGCCTGGCATTGCCTGATGTGCCCCTGCCCATCGGACAAAGTGGCGTATGTGCGGCGCATTCAAGATGCTTGGACCCAAGCTCGGGCTCCCGGTGAATCGTTAATCGCGCCAGTGCCTGTCCTCGTACCGGGGCGCCCGGCCAAGCCCACCCTGGTTGCGCCCCGTGATCTTGTGCGTCGTCGCCTCGGTTCGACCAAGGGACGTGCGGCCCTGATCCATGCCATCGTCCATATCGAGTTTAACGCCATCAATCTGGCCCTGGACGCGGTATACCGGTTCCGCGATTTGCCCGATGCCTTTTATCGCGACTGGTTACGGGTGGCGGCTGAGGAAGCGAGGCATTTCGAAATGCTGGAGGCGCGACTGGGACAGACGGGATACCGATACGGTGATTTTCCCGCTCACGATGGCCTTTGGGAGGTGGCTGTCAAAACCGCTGACGACGTGTTGTTGAGAATGGCGCTGGTTCCAAGAGTGCTGGAGGCTCGGGGCCTCGATGTGACTCCGGGGATGATTCGGCGCCTTCAGGCGGCAGGGGACGATCAGACCGCGGATATTTTACGTATCATCCTGCGCGAAGAGATAGATCATGTGGCGATTGGCACCCACTGGTTTCGCTCGATCTGCGCGCAACGAGGTCTCGATTCGGAGACAACATTCTCTCGTTTACTGACCCGCCACATGCCGGTAGCGGCGCACGGGCCACTGAACACCGAGGCGCGTCTTCAGGCCGGGTTCACTGCGAATGAGCTTGAAATTCTGACTTCAGGACCATAGGGCGGCGTGAGTACCAGCGCCTAATTGCTGTGGACCCTGGTGTGGGTCTGATTTTCTCAATCCAGGGTTTCGGCCTTCGGCTCTCCGTCGGGGGTGAAGGACAACACATGCCCTTGTGATTCCCAGTCAGCCAGCACGATGCGCTCCGCTGATTGCCCATCCAGCAAGAACGAATGCACCGCTGGACGGTGGGTATGGCCGTGGATTAGACGAGTCGCCCCATAGCGGCGCATAAACGCTTCCAACGTGTTTTGATTGACATCCATGATCTCCATGGATTTTTCCTGGGTCGAATCGCGACTGGTCTCCCGCAATTGGGCCGCCATCTGTCGGCGAATGGACAATGGCCGGTCGAGAAACTCGCGTTGCCATTGTGGGTTGCGCAGTTGTTGCCGCATGGTCTGATACGACAGATCGTCGGTACACAGCTCGTCACCATGGAGCAGCAGCGTCCGGGTGCCGTACAGATCCAAGACCGTGGCCTGATCCAGAAGTGTGGTTCCGGTACGCGCTTCAAAGCCGGACCCCAGCAGGAAATCCCGGTTGCCATGGGCCACGAACGAACGCGTTCCATGCTCGGTCAGCCGTCGAAGTCCATCGCAGACCTGTTCACTCAGCTGGCTATCCTCATCGTCGCCAATCCAGGCTTCGAACAAGTCACCGAGGATGTAGAGCGTTTCGGCTTGGACAGCGCGTTCTCTCAGGAACTGAAGGAACATGCCGGTTATCCCGGGTCGGGACGCGTCCAGATGCAGGTCTGAAATTAAAAGCGGACTCACGGCGTTTCGATCACCTCCACCGATTCCACCACCACGTCACTGACCGGCACATCCTGATGCGGGCCATTGCTGCCCGTGGGTACCGCGGCGATGCAGTCTACGATTTTCATCCCGTCGGTTACTTTGCCGAAAACGCAGTATCCCCAACCCGCAGGGGTGGGCGCCTGATGATCGAGGAACGCGTTGTCGCTGAGGTTGACGAAAAACTGAGACGAGGCCGAGTGAGGGTCCTGGGTGCGCGCCATGGACAGTGTGCCGCGCAGGTTCTTGAGGCCGTTTTCACCCTCATTCTTTATTGGAGGGCGGGTCTCCTTTTCCTTGAGACCGGACTCCATCCCGCCGCCCTGGATAACGAATCCGGGAATCACCCGGTGGAAAATGGTTCCCTCGAAAAACCCTTGCTTCGCATACTCCAGGAAGTTGGCTGCCGTCTCAGGGGCCCGCTCATGGTCAAGTTCTACGATGATGGCACCCAGATTGGTGTTCAAGCGGATCATTCTACGCTCCAGAAGTGGGTTGTTGCTTTGCTTGTTCCGGAAAGGGTTCAGGGGCGACTCACTGTGACCTGCTCAATCACGACCGTTTCCATTGGTACGTCCTTCGGGAACGGGCCGGCAGAGCCGGTCTTGAGCTTGGCGATGGCGTCGATGACATCCATGCCTCCGGTGACCTGGCCGAACACGCAGTAGCCCCAGCCGCGGGGTGTTTCATCCGTGTGATCCAGAAATGTGTTGTCCACCACGTTGATGAAGAATTGCATGGTCGCGGAATGCGGCGCGGGCGTTCTGGCCATGGCAATGGTGCCGCGGGTGTTCTTCAGACCGTTGTTTGCCTCGTTCTGGATCGGCTCCCGCGTATCCCGTCGTTCGTAGTTCTGGTCGAATCCACCGCCCTGGACCATGAACCCTTCGATTACGCGATGAAAGATCGTCTCGTCGAATGCCCCGTCTTGGGCATATGCAACGAAATTGTCAACTGTAGCAGGGGCTTGCTCATCGAACAGGTCAAGAGTGATCACCCCCAGATTGGTCTGCATCTGCACTTGAGTACCGGCCATGACCTGGCTGCTGAACATGGATACCAAAAGTCCGATAATAACGCTGCGCATCCCGGGCGCGCTCCTCTGGTTGCCGTTTTGGGTGGACGGATAGTAGCAGGGCAGACGGAGGACTTCATCGCCATCGGACTGCCTTGATGTGCCGATTGGCCACGGCGGCATTCAAGTCGTGCGCGACGCAGGCGGCGGTTTGGTCGGCGCAATTGCGTTGACGGCGCGCTGGCGGGGCCGCTATCATTCCGCTCCCCGGTTTGGTGGGGCACCGGAGTCTGACAATTCGGGGTATGGCGCAGTCTGGTAGCGCACCTGCTTTGGGAGCAGGGGGTCGGGGGTTCGAATCCCTCTACCCCGACCAGCGCGGAGCGTTGCGGGCTCGGCACGGAAGTATGGACGGGATTTCTGCGCCCGTAGCTCATTTGGATAGAGCATCGGACTTCTAATCCGAGGGTAGCAGGTTCGAGTCCTGCCGGGCGCGCCAAATATCCGGTGGAAGTCAGTGGTGGGTGTAGCTCAGTTGGTAGAGCCCTGGTTTGTGGTACCAGTGGTCGCGGGTTCGAGTCCCGTCATCCACCCCAGTCTGACAAAATGGGCCGTTAGCTCAATTGGTAGAGCAGTTGACTCTTAATCAATTGGTTCGGGGTTCGAGTCCCTGACGGCCCACCATTTCAGACCTCACGAGGGGTTGCGGTTGCGCAGCCCCTTTTGTCGTATTTGGGGAGGTAGAACGCGCTCCTCAAGTCGGATGTACTCGGCGCCGAGCTGTTTTGAACGAGCGAAAGTGGCGGAATTGGTAGACGCGCTGGATTTAGGATTCAGTGGGCAATGCCCGTGAGAGTTCGAGTCTCTCCTTTCGCACCACCCCGTATAGGCGCTGATTTGATACACCCCGACGCGGCCCGAAGCGGTAAGCGTCGCGAGGCGAGCATAGGAAGGTAACGATGCAAGTGTCAGTTGAGGAATTGGACGGACTTGAGCGACGCATGACGGTGCAGGTGCCGGCCGAAACGATCGACACCGAAGTTCAAAAACGCCTCCGGGAACTCAGTCGGACCGCGCGCATTGATGGATTTCGCCCGGGCAAAGTGCCCATCAAGGTCATTAAGCGACGCTTCGGTGCAGCAGTGCGCGACGAAGTGGCGGGGCAAGTCGTTCAGAGAACGTTTTTTGAGGCCCTGACCCAGGAGAAGTTGCGCCCGGCCGGTGGCCCTGAAATTGATGTGAAAGCGGCGCAGGAGGGTCAGGATTGTGAATTCCTCGCGACATTTGAGGTCTACCCAGAGTTCGAGGTGACCGGTATTGAAACGCTTCAGCTCAAGCGGCCGGTTGCGGATGTGCAGGATGCCGACCTGGATCGGATGATCGAAAAGCTGCGCGGCCAGCGGATGCTTTGGAACGCGGTTGATCGGGCGGCGGGCGACGGCGACCAGATAACCATCGACTTCAAGGGTTTCGTGGGTGACGAAGCGTTCGAGGGCGGTCAGGGTGAAGATATGCCCATCGTCATCGGCAGCGGTCAATTCGTACCCGGGTTTGAGGACGAGCTGAAAGGGCTCTCCAAGGCTGCCGAAAAGAGTTTCTCCATTGGCTTTCCAGAGGCGTATCCGAACCCCGGTCTGGCTGGGCGCGAAGTGCGTTTTGAAGTAACGGTCAAAGAGGTTGCCGAGTCCGAGTTGCCCGCCCTGGACGAAGACTTCGCCAAGTCGTTCGGCGTGGAGGAAGGCGGCATTGAAAAACTGCGGTCTGATTTGCGGGAGAACATGGGTCGGGAACTTGATCAAGCCATACGGGCCCAACTCAAGCAACATGTCATGGATGGATTGCTCACGGTCAACCAGCTGGACGTGCCTAAAGTCTTGCTCGATCAGGAACTGCGCAACCTTGCAGTGCAGGCCGGTGCGCTGACGGCGGAGAACGCCCGCGATGCTGAGATCACCGATGAGCTGCGCGAGCGGTTCGGCGAATCGGCTGATCGAAGGGTTCGGCTCGGCCTGATTGTGAACGAGATTATTCGGGCCAATGAACTGGAACCCGATCAGAGTAAGATCAGTGCCCACATTGAGAGCTTGGCATCCACATACCAGGAGCCTGACGAGGTCCGGGCGTACTACCGTCAGAACGAGGAGGCACGGGACAGTGTGCGCGGGATGGTTTTGGAGGAACAGGCTGTGGAGTGGATTCTAGAGCGGGTCCAACTTGCAGACGAAGCGACGAGTTTTGATGCGATCATGAACCCTGAGGAGCACACGGGCTGATCCCCGCGCTGCGATTGCCGGAGCACTCGATGGACGTTACAGCATTGAATCTAGTCCCCATGGTGGTGGAACAGACCTCCCGGGGCGAACGGGCCTACGACATTTACTCACGCCTGCTCAAGGAGCGGGTTATCTTTCTGGTTGGCCCGGTTGAGGACTACTCCGCAAACCTGGTTGTGGCACAGCTCTTGTTTCTCGAAGCCGAGAATCCGGACAAAGACATCCACCTCTACATCAACTCCCCGGGAGGCGCCGTAACTGCCGGAATGTCGATTTACGACACCATGCAATTCATAAAACCCGATGTCAGCACATTATGCATTGGACAGGCTGCGAGCATGGGGGCGTTGCTGTTGGCCGGGGGCGCCAAAGGGAAACGCTTTTGTCTGCCGCATTCCAGAGTCATGATTCATCAACCGCTGGGCGGCTTTCAGGGGCAGGCATCCGACGTGGATATTCACGCCCGAGAGATTTTGCGCTGGCGTGAGCGATTAAACGAGGTTTTGGCTCACCATACTGGGCAACCGCTGGAGCGGATCGCCTCGGACACCGACCGGGATAATTTCATGGGTGGCGAAGACGCCGTGGAGTACGGTTTGCTGGATCAGGTTCTAAGCAACCGAGAAACGCCCGGTGGGGCCAAAGTGTGATTGTGGGCAGGCCACAGCGACATGCTGCGGTTTGGCTGCCGGCTCTCACACCTTGCCTTCGCGGGCGGGACGTTGTTGAATGTCGTTAGCCCCGAGTTGTGGCGGCTGGGGGCGTTGAGCGGGTTACTGTTTCAACTGGGACAGAGCAGATATTGAGTAAGCATCTTCAGAGGGGTCGGATATGAGCACCACTGACAGGGGTGATGACGGCAAGCTCCTGTACTGCTCGTTCTGCGGTAAGAGCCAGCACGAAGTACGAAAACTGATCGCAGGGCCAAATGTGTTCATCTGCGATGAATGCGTTGAGCTGTGCAACGACATTATTCGCGAGGAATTGGAGGACAAGGAGACGGCGAAGGGCAACGCTTTGCCTAAGCCGCATGAGATAAAGGAAGTCCTGGATTCCTACGTAATAGGTCAGAATCAGGCAAAGAAAGTCCTGTCTGTTGCGGTTTACAACCACTACAAGCGTTTGGAAGTGAGCCAGCAGAAAGGGGATGTCGAGCTGGCCAAAAGCAATATCCTGCTGATCGGGCCCACCGGTTCCGGTAAAACGCTGCTGGCGGAAACCCTGGCCCGGCTGCTCAATGTGCCATTCACCATCGCTGACGCCACTGCGCTGACGGAAGCGGGCTATGTTGGCGAAGATGTCGAGAACATCATCCAAAAACTGTTGCAGAAATGCGATTACGACGTGGACAAGGCCCAGACCGGCATTGTGTACATTGATGAAATCGACAAGATCTCACGCAAGTCCGACAATCCTTCGATTACCCGCGATGTGTCGGGTGAAGGTGTGCAGCAGGCGCTACTGAAGCTGATCGAGGGCACCATTGCGTCGGTTCCGCCGCAGGGTGGTCGCAAACACCCGCAGCAGGAGTTTCTGCAGGTGGATACCGGCAACATTCTGTTCATTTGCGGGGGCGCCTTCGCCGGACTGGAGAAGCTTATTCAAAGCCGCTCGGAAACCGGCGGTATCGGTTTTTCGGCTCAGGTCAAAGGTGAGGATGAGAGCAAGTCCGTGGGCGATCTTCTGGCGGAAGTGGAACCTGAAGACCTGATACGGTTTGGGCTGATCCCGGAGTTCGTAGGCCGGCTTCCGGTGGTGGCAACACTCCAGGAACTGGACGAGGATGCCCTGGTCCAGATTCTGACCGAGCCGAAGAATGCGATCACCAAGCAGTTCCACAAGCTGTTCGAGATGGAAGGCGTTGAGGTCGAGTTCAGAGAAGATGCCCTCAGGGCGGTCGCACGCAAAGCGATGCAGCGCAAGACCGGTGCCCGTGGCCTGAGGACCATACTAGAATCTGTTCTGCTGGATACCATGTATGACTTACCGTCCATGGAAGATGTGAGTAAGGTGGTGGTGGATGAGCCCGTGATCCTGGGTGAAAGCAATCCCTACTACGTTTACGAGAACGCAGAGTCTCGCCGCGCCGCGGCGGACTGAGGCCGTGCCAACAGCCTCTTGACGCCTTATTCAGCGGGCCCTGGCTTCAACGGCTCGGGCTCTACGCTTGATTTCCGGGCCCTTGCCCCAATATCCGCAACAGTCCCGCGGTCGCTGAGACAGCGGGTACTGTTTACCGGCACCCCGACCTGACAGGCCCAAGGCATATGACTTCCGACGAAACTTCCGACGACATCCTCGATGGTGAAGGGCGTTTGCCCGTTTTGCCGCTGCGCGACGTGGTGGTCTACCCGCACATGGTGATCCCGCTTTTTGTTGGTCGAGAGAAATCGATCAGCGCTCTCGATGCCGCGATGGAATCAGACAAGCAGATTCTGCTGGTGGCACAGCGCAGCGCGGAAATAGACGACCCTGAGGTGGATGATCTGCACGATGTGGGCACTTTGTCCAGCATCCTGCAATTGCTCAAACTGCCAGACGGCACGGTCAAGGTTCTGGTTGAGGGCGGCCAGCGCGCGCTGATTCGGGCGATTGACATCGACGGCCCACATTTCATGGGCGAGTTCAGCGTGTTCGAAGATCTTCCCCATGAGGCTGAGCGAGAACTCGAGGTGTTGATGCGGTCGCTGCTCAACATTTTCGACCAGTACGTCAAACTCAACAAAAAAGTCCCGGCGGAGGTCTTGTCCTCGTTGTCGGGGATCGATGACCCGAGTCGGTTGGCGGACATCATCGCCGCCCACATGGCGCTCAAGCTCGATGAAAAACAGCGCTTGCTTGGCATTCAGAATCCCCGCGAGCGGCTGGAACAGCTGATGAGCCTGGTTGAGGGTGAAATCGACATTCTGCAGGTGGAGAAACGGATACGCTCCCGCGTCAAGCAGCAGATGGAGAAAAGCCAGCGAGAGTACTATCTCAACGAGCAGATGAAGGCCATCCAAAAGGAACTTGGCGACCTGGAGGATGCACCCAACGAACTCGAGGAATTGGGGCGTAAGATTGAAAGCTCCGGCATGCCGAAGGATGTCCAGACCAAAGCGAGCACCGAGCTGAACAAGCTCAAAATGATGTCGCCTATGTCTGCCGAGGCCACAGTCGTTCGCAACTACCTGGACTGGTTGGTTGGCGTGCCCTGGAAAAAGCGATCAAAGGTTCGAAACGATCTCACCCGGGCGGAACATGTGCTCGACGAGGACCACCATGGCCTGGAGAAGGTCAAGGAACGCATACTCGAGTACCTGGCGGTACAGCAGCGGGTTCGCAAGCTTAAAGGGCCCATACTGTGTCTGGTGGGGCCGCCTGGAGTAGGCAAGACCTCACTGGGTCGATCCATCGCTCGGGCGACCCATCGCAAATTTACCCGCATGTCCTTGGGCGGCGTGCGGGATGAGGCCGAGATTCGCGGTCACCGTCGAACCTATATTGGCTCGTTGCCCGGCAAGATTTTGCAGAATTTGTCTAAAGTCGGTGTTCGCAATCCATTGTTTCTGCTCGATGAAATCGACAAGATGGCGATGGATTTTCGTGGTGACCCCGCGTCGGCTTTGCTCGAGGTCCTGGATCCGGAGCAGAACAATTCGTTCAACGACCACTACTTGGAAGTGGATTTCGATCTGTCCGAGGTCATGTTTGTCGCCACCGCCAACTCGCTGAATATTCCCGCCCCCCTGCTGGATCGAATGGAAGTCATTCGGTTGCCGGGTTATACCGAGGACGAAAAGACCAGCATTGCAGAGCGTTACCTCATTCCCAAGCAGATGCAAGCCAATGGGTTGAAAGAGGGCGAACTGTCGATTGTCGAGGATAGCGTGCGTGATATCGTCCGCTACTACACTCGGGAGTCAGGTGTGCGCAACCTGGAACGTGAGGTGGCTAAGATCTCGCGCAAGGTGGTCAAGGAGATTTTGCTCGACCAGGAACACAAAGAGCGCGTGGTAACGCCTGAGATTCTGGCCGATTATCTCGGCGTCCGCCGTTTTCGCTACGGACTGGCGGAGGATCAGGACCAGGTTGGCCAGGTAACCGGTCTTGCCTGGACCGAGGTGGGTGGTGAATTGCTGCGCATCGAGGCGGCGGTGGTCCGTGGAACCGGAAAAGAAATACTGACCGGCCAGCTTGGCGACGTGATGAAAGAGTCGATACAGGCTGCGCGAACCGTCGTTCGCAGTCGCGCCCGGGTTCTTGGCGTGGCCGACGACTTTCATCAAAAGCAGGACCTTCACATTCATGTTCCGGAAGGCGCAACGCCGAAGGACGGTCCCAGCGCTGGCATTGGCATGTGCACGGCACTGGTTTCGGCTTTGACCGGGATTCCGGTCAGAGCGAGTGTGGCCATGACCGGGGAAATCACATTACGCGGTGAAGTCTTGCCAATCGGGGGATTGAAAGAGAAACTGCTGGCTGCGCACCGCGGAGGCATCAAGATGGTGTTGATTCCGGAAGAGAACCGAAAGGATTTGGCGGAAATACCGGACAACATTCTGGACCGTCTGGATATCCGACCGGTTCGTTGGATTGATGAGGTCCTAGAATTGGCGCTTCAACATATGCCTGTGCCCCGAAGCGACAGCAGTGGAGAAGAGGGGGGGCTGCAGGAAAGCGAGGCCGAGACGACTGCCGAAGATGGCAAAAAGAGCGGTCGCGTCCGGGCTCACTGAGCCCGGTTGACACATGTTCCGGGCGCTTGCTATAAAGCCGTCACCGAGGGAGGAGGCGGCACAGATCGCGCCCGGCCCGGAGCTAATTTCAATTCCAGAAATACCAGAAGGCGGACGGAATGAATAAATCCGAGTTGATCGATGCAGTGGCCGAAGCGGCCGACCTACCCAAAGCAGCCGCGACCCGAGCTGTTGATGCAATGGTGAGCGCCGTAACCGAGGCGCTCCAGAATGATGACCAAGTCACCCTCGTCGGCTTTGGAACTTTCTCTGTTCGATCGCGTGCAGCCCGCTCCGGGCGTGATCCGCGAACCGGGAATACCATCCAGATCAAAGCCTCAAAAGTCCCCGCATTCAAGGCTGGCAAAGCCCTCAAAGATGCTGTAAATTAGCGCCCTCGCTCGTGGGGGGTGCTTAGCTCAGCTGGTAGAGCATCGCCCTTACAAGGCGAGGGTCGGGGGTTCGATCCCCTCAGCACCCACCAGCTACCCAGCAACGGACCGGTAGTTCAGCTGGTTAGAATGCCGGCCTGTCACGCCGGAGGTCGCGGGTTCGAGTCCCGTCCGGTCCGCCAAGCTCGTAACGATAAGCATGTGCTCCGGTCCTTGGACCGGCGCATGCTTTGTTGGGCGTCTTGGATTAGGGGGTAGCAGCCCCGCGAATATTAGAACAGTGGACCGGTAGTTCAGTTGGTTAGAATGCCGGCCTGTCACGCCGGAGGTCGCGGGTTCGAGTCCCGTCCGGTCCGCCAATTTCGTTTCGACCGTGTCTTGCGTTATCAAATAGCGTCCTCTCAGCAGGTTATGCTATTTTCCTCCTCTGCCGTCTTCATCACCTCGCCGTAACTCCCCCCAAGTGGGTGAGGTGCGCGTATTTACGAGACTGACCAACCATGCTTCAAGCAATCAGAGACCGTGCCACCGGATGGATCGCATATGGCATCGTGGGGTTACTGGTGATTCCCTTTGCGTTCTGGGGAATTGATCAGTACCAAGGCGGTGGCACCGTGGTCGTTGCGGAGGTGGAGGGTTCGGATATTACACTGCCCGAATTTCAAACGGCTTTTCAGGACCAGCAGGCACGGATGCAGTCTCTGTTCGGTGGACAGTTCGACCCCGCTATGCTCGATCAAGACCGCATGCGGAGGGATGTGCTTCAGCAACTCGTAGACCAGCGGCTGATCGATGAGGTGACCCGCAAACAGGGTTATCGAGCCAGCGATGCGCAGGTTGCGGCCGCGGTTTACGCGGTGCCTGCATTCCAGTCCAACGGGCGCTTTGACCCGGAGCGGTATCGGGACACGTTAGGGCGCCAGGGTTCGTCGGTGGAGGGTTTTGAGGAGCGGGTTCGCGCCGATTTGACCGCGCAGCAGTTTCGCGACGGTGTCGTGGCTTCATTCGTACCGACGCAAGCCGATGTGGATTTGTTGCTCTCCCTGCAGGAGCAGCAACGCGCCGTGGGGTTTCTCAGGCTGGCGCTCGATCGGTACATCGATAAGATCGAGGTGAGCGCGGACGAGGTGGCAGCCTGGTATGAGGCGAATCAAGAGCAGTTCGTGTCCAACGAACGGGTGCGTCTGCAATACGTACGGTTGGCGGTTGACGCGCTGGCCGGGGAGGTTTCGCTGCCGGACGGTGCGGTGGAGGCGGCATACCAGGAGCGTCGGGGCCAGTACATCCGCGAGGAAACACGTGAGGCGTCCCACGTTCTGATGCGACTCGATCTAGACGCGGATGAAGAGGCCGTTGCGGCGAGTCTGGCCCGCATCGAAGACATACAGGCACGCGTACAGAGCGGCGAACTGAGCTTCGACGAGGCTATGGAGCTGGCGGCTGTTGAGGGAGAGACGGAACTTGAGGCGGGCGATCTGGGTGAAGTGTCTCGTGGCATGCTCGGTCTCGCATTTGAAGACGCCCTGTTTGCCATGGACTCCGTTGGTTCGATTTCGGAACCGGTACGCAGCGATTTCGGTTTCCATCTGATCCGCCTGGACCAGATCAATCCTGAGCGCGGTAAGACGCTGGAGGAGGCGGCCGCGGAACTAGAGCTGGCGCTCAAAACAGAACAAGCGGACAACCTGTTCTACGAGCGCGCCGAAGATCTTGCAAATATCGCATTCGAGGCGCCCGGCAGTCTCGAGCCAGTGGCCGATGCCTTGGGCTTGGAGTTGCGGGAGAGCGACTGGCTGGAGCGGACGGGTGGTGACGGAATGTGGGCCAATCCGAGGGTCATTGAAGCTGCATTCAGTCCGGACGTCCTGGAAGACGGCGTCAACAGTCCGGTGATAGAGGTCAGTCCCTCGGAGTTGCTGGTGGTCCGAAGCCTCGAGCATGAGCCATCCGCCACACTGCCGCTGGAGCAGGTGCGTGAGGCAGCGACCGAAGGGCTGAAGCGGGAGCAGGCCTTGGAGGGGATTGCTGAGCACAGCGCGGAGCTACTCGACCAGGCCCGATCTGGTGCTGAATTGGCCGGACTGGCGTCCGCTGAGGAGGCGGAATGGAGTTCGCCCGTACCTGTGGGCCGATCCGACACCACACTGGATGCAGCCATTCTGCGCGAGGCGTTCAGGCTTCCACGTCCTGAAGATGGCGCTGCGAGTTTCGGGTCGGTTGAGCTACCGGGCGGCGATCGGGCCGTGGTCATGGTCGCGGCCGTCATCGAAGGCAATCCCGAGGCGGTCGAAGATGAAACGCTCGATCAGGTCGTTTCTATGCTCCGCCGCCAGGGCGCTGCGGCGGAGTATGACGGCATCATGCGCGTTCTTAGGGAAAATGCCGACATCAAGCTGTTCCCCGATCGGCTCTAAGATCATGCATTGTCGCCGATCCTTGGATTGAGCGGGACCCAAACGCCAGATCGGGCAATCGACCTGGCGTTTTCTGTGTGTCTACTCCGCTCCGGTTACGGCGACCGTGTTGAAGCCGGCGTCCACATAGGTGATTTCACCGGTTATGCCCGATGCCAGGTCCGAGCACAGAAAGGCAGCGGTGTTGCCCACCTCGGTGGTCGTAATGTTTCGCCGCAGGGGTGCGACTGCTGCGAATGCGTCGAGCATTTTGCGAAAGTTGGCTATGCCTGAGGCGGCCAGCGTGCGTATCGGTCCGGCCGAGATGGCATTGACGCGGATGCCTTCAGGGCCCAGTGATTGAGCCATGTAACGTACGCTTGCTTCGAGGCTGGCTTTGGCTACACCCATGACGTTGTAGTTGGGAATCGAGCGGACCGCGCCCAGATAACTCATGGTCAAGAAGGGCGCCCTGACGGCCCTTGAGCATGGGTAGCCCATATTTTGCCAGCGCCACAAAGCTGTAGGCGCTGATGTCATGTGCGACGCTGAACCCTTCCCGAGTCACGCTGTCAACGTAACTCCCTCGAAGCTCATCCCCGGGCGCAAAAGCCACCGAGTGCACGATGATATCGAGCCCGTCCCAGTGCTGTCCCAATGTCTCGAACACAGCGGCAATCTCAGTGTCACTGGTGACGTCACAGGGCATGCAGAGGTGGCTGTCGAACTCCGCCGCCATCTTCTCGACCCGAGGCTTCAGCTTTTCATTCTGAAATGTGAATGCCAACTCGGCCCCTTCGCGATGCATTGCGGACGCAACGCCGTAAGCGATTGAGCGATTGCTGGCGAGGCCGACGATCAAGGCGCGCTTACCGGCGAGAAATCCCATGTGTGTGGTCCTCGATACAACGAAACGTAAACCGGACGATGCCCGGCAAACAAGACTTCCGAGGCATCATACCCAAAAGTCTGAATCGGCGGGCGACACCAACCCGAATGAGTCCCGGGCAGCGTGAAGTGCGTGAACTGAGGGTGCTAAGCTCCCCGTCGGGGCGAATTTTGCAGCCGGCATGGGGGTCAGGTCCAGACCAGCAACTTGCGGCCGGGCCGAAGCACTGCGGTAACCGATATGTCGTTCCAATCTGCCAACGACCGGTGGGAGACGCCGAATCTGCTTGCAATCGACCAAAGACTGTCACCGCGACGCACGGTATAGGTCAGCGGGCTGCTCAGTGATTCATCGTTTTGGCTGACCACCGTCACCTGAGCAACGTTCTCAGTGGGTATGATCAAGGTGCTCCCTGCGCGGATACGATCGCCGGTCAATTGATTGCTGTCCCGGATGGCGGCAACCGGCAGGCCGTAGCGTCGCGCGATATGGCTGAGGGTCTCGCCACCGGATACTTTGTGGGCCTGCCACTCCACCGGGGTCGGCGGGCCGGCTTCCGCAAGCCGCATCTCAAAGACGCCGATCACCTCGGACGGCAGCAGCAGCTGATGCGGTCCGCCCGGAGGGCTGACCCGACGCCGGAATCCCGCATTCAACTCATGCAGGTCTTCCACAGGGATTTCGGCATACTCCGCCGCCATGCTGAGTTTCATCTGGCCGCTGGTCTGAGCCACGGCGAGCACGGGACGGTTGGGAATGGACGCCAGCACGACGTTGTAGTGCTGCGGGTCTCCCACGATTCTGGCAACCGCCAGAATCTTGGGCACATATCGCCGCGTCTCCGTGGGCAGTTTGAGATGCCAGAAATCGGTGGGGAGGCCACGCATGGCGTTGTATGAAACTGCCCGCCGAACCCGGCCCTCTCCTGCGTTGTATGCCGCCAGGGTCAGTAGCCAGTCGCCGTCGAACAATCCATTCAGATGGTTAAGATAGTCGAGCGCCGCGTCGGTGGACGCCAGTACGTCGCGGCGGCCGTCATACCACCAGTTCTGATCCAGACCGAAACGGCGACCCGTGCTGGGCATGATCTGCCACAGGCCGGCCGCGCTGCGCGGCGATCTGGCCTTGGGGCGGAACTGGCTCTCGACAAACGGCACCAGCGCAATTTCGCCCGGCATGCCCCGATCCGAGACTCGGTCCGCGATCAAATAAATAAACGGTGACGCACGTTCACTGGACTCGATCAGGTCGTGCGGATGTCTGGTGTAGCGTTTGAGTTCACTCTGGATGCTTTTGTGCTCGATGCCGGCCAAACGAAAGTCGGCCCGAATCCGCGTCCAGATATCCCCGGTATGTCCCTCGGAACCGCCGACTTCACTGAAATGGGGCGCCCGCCAGTGATGGTCGTTGTCGCTTGCAAGATGATCTGGCTGTGCCTGGCCATCCGTGTGGCCCGTGCTTGGCGCAAGGCCAGCGCAGCCGGTCAGCCATAGTATCAGCAGACACCCGAAACTGATTCGCAACATCCCGAATGGCCCCTTATTTTTCTCGACGCCTGTCTGCTCGAGTCTGCTCTTCAACATCCACGGTCAGAGTTGCGTCCGGCTTGAGGTTAGAGCGACTATAGTGTCGCATTCGGGCCAGGCAATCGTTGCCCGACAACGGCAGTGTAGTATATCTCGCATGTTGCAGAAACGGCCCACCTCAGAGACCGGATCCAGGCAGTCGGTTTCCACACAGCCCTGGCGCGCTCTGCGGGCGTGGTTCGAGACGCCGTTGGGAAAGCGGTTTTATGCCTCTGAAGTGGAGGTGTTGCAAACCTTTCTGCCGCGGCTTTTTGGGTATCATCTCGTCCTGGTGGGTGCATCCACGCCCGCTTGCCCGACCCAATCGGCCCGAACTTTATGGCAATATACCCTGGATCCGGTGGCAGTCCCGGACTGGGGTCGCGGATGCCTGGCTGAGCCGGAGTATCTCCCGGTTGCCAGCGATTCGGTGGATGTGGTGGTTTTGTGCCATGTGCTCGAGTATTGCGACAGTCCCTACCAAGTGCTGAGAGAAGTGGATCGAGTCCTGATTCCGGAAGGCCATCTGGTGGTTTGCGGATTCAACCCGTGGTCGCTGTGGGGGCTGCGCAGCATGCTGGAGCGCGGTGACCGAGCCCCTTGGTGCGGTCGCTTTCTGCGGACCGGCCGCTTGCGGGACTGGTTCGAACTATTGGGCTTTGAGACCCGCAGCGTTCAAGGCGTACTGTCCACTGCCTCTGGCGGACGCTTCCTGAGCCGTATCGGCCTCAATTTTCTGGGCGCTGCCGACGGCCTTGGTGTGAACCTGTCCAGCGCAGGATATGTCATGCTGTCGCGCAAACGCGTTTCCACCCTGACGCCCGTTCGTCGCGTCTGGCGCCCGACCCGGGCGCTGGCCTCGGCGCGGGTGGTCGAACCAACGCCAAGGACCCGAATTGACAAGTAAACGCGTTGAAGCCTTCACCGACGGGGCCTGTCGCGGCAATCCTGGCCCCGGAGGCTGGGGCGTGTTGCTGCGTTTTCCTGACCGGGAGCAACAGCTCTATGGGGGGGAGGCCGCGACCACCAATAATCGGATGGAACTGACCGCTGCAATCCGCGCACTGGCTTCGTTGACCGGGCCCAGTCAGGTGCGAATCACCACAGATTCCAAGTACGTGATGCAGGGGTTGCAGGAATGGTTACCCAATTGGAAACGGCGGGGCTGGCGGACAGCGGCTGGAAAACCGGTCAAGAACATGGATCTATGGCGCGATCTCGACGAGCTTGCGAGTCAGCACCAGCTTGAGTGGGTCTGGGTCAAGGGCCACAGTGGGCACCCGGAGAACGAACTGGCAGACCGTCTTGCCAATCGGGGCATTGACGAAATGAGGGCATGATGTGGCGATCCGTGAAGTAGTCCTTGACACCGAAACCACCGGACTTGATCCGGCCGACGGGCATCGTGTCATCGAAATCGGCTGTGTGGAGGTGCTGAACCGCCGCCGCACAGGACGACACTTTCATGTCTACCTCAACCCTGAACGGGAAGTCGATGCCGGTGCGGTGGACATACACGGGCTGACGGACGCTTTCCTGGCCGACAAGCCGCTTTTCTCCGAGATCTGCGATGAGTTCCTCGCGTTCGTTGACGGGGCGCGACTGGTGATACACAACGCGCCCTTCGACGTCGGTTTCCTCGATCATGAACTGCGTCTGCTTGGAAACGAAACGACCCGCATCGAGCGTCACTGTGACGTCCTGGACACGCTGGTCATGGCCAGGCGTATGCATCCCGGCCAGCGGGCGTCGCTGGATGCGCTCTGCAAGCGCTATGAGATCAGCAACGCGCATCGGGAGTTTCACGGGGCATTGCTGGACGCGGAATTGTTGGGTGATGTCTATCTGGCCATGACCACGGGTCAGAGCACGCTGATGCTGGAAACCTCGGGCACAGGGCAGGCGGACGGCGAGGTAGGCACAGGGGGCGCGGCGCCCACTCGCCCCGCTGGACAGAAACTGACGGTGCTTGCCGCGGATGAGGGTGAAATGCACGAACACGAGGCGTATCTGGATCAGTTGGACAAGGCATGCGGACGCATCTGCCTGTGGCGCCAGGACCGCGAGACCGTTCAGTGACGGTATGCGTACCGCTGCTGTCTGATTGGGTTTTGTTGCAGCGCAGATTTACAGGCAGATAGGCGCGCCCCTAGGCTGCGCTTGGTATTTTGTATACCAGACGCAGGCAAGCGGCAGAAGCCTGGGTCGAGGGACCGGGGCCGGATCATTTACTTTCGCGGGGTCGCAGACGATGGCGTCAAAGATGCGGGTTTTCGGGTTGTTCGTCTGTCTTGGCGGCTTATGGTGGCTGCTCTCGGGCTATGCGGAACCGCTGCTGCTGTTCTTCGGTTTTGCATCTACCGCGCTTGTCACCTGGCTGGCCACGCGCATGTCGTTGACCGATTTCGAAGGTGTTTCGCTCGGATTCCTCGCTCGTGGGTTGTTGTACTGGCCTTGGCTGGTGCGGGAAGTCTGGCGCTCCAACATCGCGGTCGCACGGATTGTGCTGGCCCGAGAGATGCCGATCTCGCCCACCATTTTCAGGATTCCCGCACGTCAGAAATCGCCCCTTGGGCGCGTCACCTATGCGAACTCAATTACACTTACCCCCGGCACCGTGACGCTGGAGGTGACGGACGATGATCTTGAAGTTCACTCGCTTACGCGGGCGGCGGCGGCGGATCTGAAGTCGGGCGACATGGGTGCCCGCGTTTGCCGCCTCGAAGGTCGCTTGTGACTACGGCGGTTGCCCTTGCCATTCTGGTGACCATGGCGCTGGCCATAGCCCGCGCCCTGAAGGGTCCGACCGTCTACGACCGCATCCTCGCGGTCAATATGTTCGGTACCAATACGGTCCTCATCATCGCGGTGCTCGGTTTCATGCTTGGTCGGCCCGACTTTCTGGACATTGCCTTGGTCTATGCGTTGATCAATTTCGTCGGTGTTGTGGGTGTGTTGAAGTTCTATGAGATGGGTGATCTCGGCGCGGACGCCGACGCGGATGTAGAGGCCGATTCCCGATGAACTGGCTGCTGACCATAGTTGAGGCCGTACTGCTGTTTGGGGGGTGCGCGTTCCTGGTCATCAGCGGGATCGGTGTGCTGCGGTTGCCGGACATCTTTACCCGGCTGCATGCAGCCGGTTTGACGGATACGATGGGCGCAGGCCTGCTGATCCTCGGATTGACCATCGAGTGGGGATTGACTCTGGTCACGGTCAAGCTGCTGTTGATTCTGCTGTTCATCTGGGCGACCAGCCCGGTCGCCAGCCATGCGCTGGCCAAGATCGCACTTCGGGATGGTTTTCGGCCCTTGTTGGCCAATGACGACCCGGAGGAACCCCCATCGAATTCCTAGTCGATTTCGCGCTGCTCGGCCTGCTCGCGGTTGTCGCCCTGGCCATTGTACGCACCCGCCATCTGGTGGCCGTGGTCATGCTTTCCGGTATATACAGCCTGGTCAGTGCTGCCTTGTTCGTGGTCTTGGACGCTGTCGATGTGGCTTTCACCGAGGCGGCTGTGGGGGCTGGAATCTCCACCATACTGATGCTGGGCACCTTGGCCCTGGTGGGGACCGAAGAGCACGTTGTGGTTCAGCGCCGGGTGGTTCCTCTTCTGGTTGTACTGGTGACGGGCGCGGTGCTGGTTTACGGCACGGTGGATATGCCGCCCTTTGGCGCACCGGACAATCCGGTCCATGAGCACGTTGCACCGCGCTACCTGGCTGAGACACCGGAGCGCATTGGCATACCGAACGTGGTCACGGCGGTGTTGGCAAGCTACCGGGGCTACGACACCATGGGTGAAGTCACCGTGGTTTTTACGGCGGGGGTTGGTGTGTTGCTTCTGTTGGGGCGTCGACGTCGGCGTCGGGCTGATCCGAAATGAAACACCATGCCATCATCCGTATCGCGGCGAAGTTCTTGATTCCACCGATACTGCTGTTCGCGCTGTACGTGCAGTTTCATGGTGATTTTGGACCCGGTGGTGGGTTTCAGGCCGGGGTGCTGTTCGCAGTCGGTTTCATCCTCTATGCATTGATGTCGGGTCTGACTGCCGCTGAGCATGCATTGCCCGTGTCCGCGGTGCGCATCTGCCTGGCCAGCGGGGTTCTGATCTACGCGGGTGTGGGCGTCGCTTGCATGCTGCTGGGTGGCCGGTTCCTGGAGTACGACGTGCTCGCCAAGGACGGCCACGCCGGACAGCATCTGGGCATTCTTTTGGTGGAACTTGGTGTGGGCGTAACCGTATTTGGCGTCATGGTGGCGGTTTTTTACGCCTTCGCCGGGCGGCGGCGTGAGACAGATCGTTGAATTTCCTGGGTCTGTTCAACTACTGGCTGTTTATTCTGCTGATGATGACCGGCTTCTACGTGGTCATCTCCAGCACCAATCTGGTGCGTAAAATCATTGGTCTGAACATCTTTCAGACCTCGGTCTTTATTCTCTACATCAGTATGGGGAAAATTGATCACGGGACTGCCCCCATTTTGATGGAAGGGGACGTGGTCTATTCAAACCCGCTGCCCCACGTCCTGATTCTGACCGCCATTGTGGTGGGGGTCGCCACCACTTCACTGGGTTTGGCCCTGGTGGTCCGGATCAAGGAAGCCTATGGAACGGTGGACGAGACCGAGATCCACATACAGGATCCCGAGTTTTGATCAGCGTGCAACTGCCGATCCTGTCGGTTGTCATCCCTTTGCTGGGGGCACCGGTTTGTGCATTGATGCGCTCATCACGATGGGCCTGGGCGCTATCGGTCGCATTGGCCTGGATATCGTTCGGGGTCGCCGTCGTCCTGTTCCAGCAGGCCTGGCTTGGCGGCTATGTCAGCTATGAAATCGGTGG
Organism: uncultured Gammaproteobacteria bacterium; assembly: GCA_963783675.1. Lineage (GTDB taxonomy): Bacteria > Pseudomonadota > Gammaproteobacteria > Competibacterales > JAHEDQ01 > JAHEDQ01. The sequence continues at coordinate 41,856 of CAWAOU010000021.1, read as the reverse complement.
GTGGCCACCACCCTGGGGCATCGAGTACCGGATCGATATCCTCAATGCATTTGTGCTGCTGCTGGTTTGCGGTATGGCCGCGGTGGTGGTGCCGTTCTCAGGTCGCAGTATCGAAGCCGAACTGCCGGACGACCGCATCCCGCTTTTCTATGCCGCGTTGCTGCTGTGCTATACAGGTCTGCTGGGCATCACCGTAACCGGGGATGCCTTCAACGTGTTCGTATTCCTGGAAATTTCATCCCTTTCCACCTATGCCATGATCGCGCTTGGACGGGATCGGCGAGCGCTTACCGCGGCCTACCAGTATCTGATCATGGGCACCATCGGTGCGACATTTATCCTGATCGGCATCGGTCTGATGTATGTGATGACCGGCACGCTCAACATGGCCGATCTAGCCGAACGGCTTCAACAGGTTAACAACACGCGCACCATCCGCGTGGCCTTCGGTTTCCTGACCGTGGGCATCTGCTTGAAGCTGGCACTGTTTCCGCTCCACCTGTGGCTGCCCAATGCCTACACCTTTGCGCCGTCGGCCGTAACGGCATTCCTGGCCTCCACCGCCACCAAGGTGGCGGTGTACATGCTGCTGAGGTTTTTCTATACCGTGTTTGGTGCGGAGTTCTCCTTCGCAACCATGAATCTGGATCTGATCCTGATGCCACTGGCGCTGGTGGCGATTTTCAGTATGTCCCTGGTGGCGCTGTTCCAGGACAATGTCAAGCGCATGCTGGCGTACTCGAGCGTTGCCCAGATCGGATACATGATTCTGGGGATCAGTTTCGGCTCCATCAATGGACTCACGGCGGGCATTCTGCATTTGTTCAATCACGGCCTGATGAAAGGGGCGCTGTTTCTCGCATTGGGGGCTCTGGTGCTGCGCACCGGCAGTACCCAGATCCAGGATCTGGCGGGGGTCGGGCGACGCATGCCTTGGACCATGGGCGCCTTTGTGATCGGCGGCTTGAGTTTGATTGGGGTGCCGTTGACGGTGGGGTTTGTCAGCAAGTGGTATCTGGTCGCCGCCGCCATCGAAGCCGGATACTGGCCGATCGCCGGCCTGATTCTGCTGACATCGCTCATGGCGGTGGTCTACATCTGGCGTGTAGTGGAGGTGGCCTACTTTGGTGCGTCGCTGGCTGAGGCTCCGGTTGCTTCGGAAGCGCCCCTGTCCATGCTGCTCCCCATCTGGGTGCTGGTGATCGCCAATCTGTATCTGGGCATCGATACCTCATTAACCGTAGGCGCCGCGACCATGGCGGCCGGGCAACTGATGGCGGGCTGGTGATGACGACCGCCAGCCTGATGCTGCTGTGCCTGGGTACCCCCGTTTTGGTTGCGTTGTTGCTCCCGTGGCTGGGTTCGCGTCCGAATGTGCGCGAGGGCGTTACCCTGTGCGGCGCGCTTCTGCTGTTGCTGTGGGTGCTTATTCTGCTACCGCGGGTTGCCGCCGGCGATCATTCTGAAGTCCAGTTGCTGGTCATGGTTTCCGGACTCGAGATCGCATTTCGGCCGGAACCCCTGGGCATGCTGTTTGCCGTGGTCGCCGCTGGGCTCTGGCCACTGAACTCGCTCTACTCAATCGGCTACATGCGGGGGAATTCGGAGCAGCACCAGAGCCGTTTCTATGTCTGTTTTGCGGTTGCGATCGCCAGTGTCATGGGTATGGCATTTGCTGCAAACCTGCTGACTTTGTTCGTGTTCTACGAAGCCCTGACCTTGTCGACCTATCCATTGGTGACCCACAAGGGCGACGAGAAAGCGCGCCAGGGGGGGCGCGTCTATCTCGGCATTTTGCTGGGCACCTCTATTGGTTTTCTACTCCCGGCCATTATTTGGACCTGGGCCGCAACCGGGACGCTTGATTTTCAGCTAGGCGGGATAGTGTCGGGCCATGTGGCGGTTGGCCTGATACCCCTGCTGTTGGCCATGTACATGTTCGGGATCGGCAAAGCGGCGCTGATGCCGTTTCACCGCTGGCTCCCAGCGGCGATGGTCGCGCCCACGCCGGTCAGTGCGCTGTTGCACGCGGTTGCGGTGGTCAAAGCCGGTGTTTACGCGGTTCTCAAGGTGGTCATCTATGTGTTTGGAATCGACACCCTGGCCACCACCGGCGCGTCGGTTTGGCTGATCTGGGTGTCTGGTGCGACCGTGCTTATCGCGTCTCTGGTTGCTTTGACCAAAGATAACCTCAAGGCTCGCCTGGCCTATTCGACCGTGAGTCAACTGTCCTATGTGGTATTGGGTGCAGCGCTGGCCACATCCATGGGCGTTATGGGCGGAGCAGTCCAGATCGCGACCCATGCAGTGGGCAAGATCACTCTGTTTTTCTGTGCCGGTGCCATCTACACCGCAACCCACAAAACCGAGGTGAGCCAGCTCAACGGTCTCGGCCGGGTGATGCCCTTTACCTTCGGTGCGTTTTTCGTCGGTGCTCTGAGCATTATCGGTCTGCCGCCCATGGGTGGTACCTGGTCAAAATGGCTATTGCTGATGGGGGCGGCGGATGCCGGTAGCATCGCGGTCATGGGCATCCTGCTTCTCAGCTCCTTGCTGAACATCGCCTATCTGATGCCGGTGGTGGCACGCGGGTTTTTCATGCCGGCGTCCGATGAAGGCCGATCGCAAGGCGACGGTATACGCGAAGCCCCTTTGTTTTGTGTCTTGCCACCGATGATCACCGCGTTCGGTTGCCTGCTGCTGTTTTTCATGATCAGTCCATTGGTGGCTTTTTTGGCGCCGCTGATCGAGGGCTAGTGTCGTGAGTCAGGAGTTCATTGCATTTCAGCAAGACGAGAAGCGCTCAGGCGCCAGGCGGGCGGGCGCAGGACTGGCCTGCGCTCATTCAAGCGCGCCCAATACCGCGGACGGGCGCTTATCGTCTGGCCTGACCGGTCTTGCCCGACGGGCGCGCCCCAGATCTGCCACTGCGGCGTTGGAGCTGCTCGACAGAACTCACTATGCCTTCGCATCCGCGCCTTGCATTGGCGAATCTGGGGCGCTCTGAAGGTCAACGAACTTGTGACTCGTGACACTAGTACTCCGTCCATCCGTCATTGATGCAGCTGCTGCTGTTCGCGGCTCTTGCCTTTGTCTTTCTGTTTGAGACGGGTCTGTATCCGGCGGAGATGCCATCGTTGAATTCTGATTCGGATTGGTTGTACCGGCGCCTGGCCCACCGGCAGTATGGTGATGTGGGTCACGGTCCTTCTGGCCTTTTTTGTGATCTTCTATTATCTCGAATAGCGATGCCGTTCTGGGGAACAAGCGCGAGCCGCGGTGGCGCAGCGTTTGCTTCGTTTCAGGTTAGATCAAGGGCCGGCGGCGAGAGCCGCACTGATCCCGGGTAGCCCACCCGAGAGCCGCCAAGTGAGGACAGATCATGGGTATCAAGCGCTGGGTCGGGCGGCGCATCACCGGGTTCCTGAACCGTGAAAAGCCACCCCCGGTGGCGCCACTGTGCGATTTCGATAAGATCCGTTTTGAAGTCCGGCCTGGTGATGTGTTGCTTGTCGAAGGACGCAGCCGGGTCAGCGAAGTCATCAAGCTCATCACTCAGAGTGCGTGGACCCATACCGCGCTGTACATCGGACGCCTGGCGGATGTGGATGATCCGCAGCTCAGACTTCACATACGTCACAGTTTTCAGGGCGACCCCAACGAACAGCTTCTGGTGGAGGCCTTGATCGGCGAGGGCACTGTGGTGGTGCCGTTGTCCAAGTACCGTCAGGATCATTTGCGCATTTGCAGGCCTCGCGGTCTGTCCAGACAGGATGCGCAGCATGTGGTCAGCCATGTGGCCCGGCGTCTCGGCACCCCTTATGACATGCGCCAGATTCTCGATCTCGCCCGGTTCTTGTTTCCCTGGGCCGTTCTGCCCCGGCGCTGGCGGTCCAGTCTGTTCGCCCATAATGCGGGGGAGGCGACGCGGACCGTGTGCTCGACTCTGTTGACGGAGGCATTTTCGTCCATCAACTTCCCGGTCATGCCCGTCGTTCAAGCCAACCGTGATGGTGCGATCCGGCTGTATCACCGCAATTCCCGATTGTCGGTTCCGCGAGACTTCGACTACTCGCCGTATTTCGACATCATCAAGTATCCTTTCGTGGCCTTCGATGAAGGCGGCCTTTACCGCAAGTTGCCCTGGGATCACGACACGATCTATAACGACGAAACCGAGATATTTGTCCAGACGCCGGTCTCGGGCGCCGCCAGTGGCGCGGCGGGAGGCGCATGAGTCTTTTCGCCCTTTGTGAGCCATATGCCTGAACGCGATCCACGGCTGGTGTCGCTGCTCAGCGATGATCCCGACCACTTCTATTCTGAGCGAGAGCTCGACGCTATCGAGGCGCTGGATGCCGAGATGGCACTGCGTATCGATCGGGCTCAGGTGCTGTCGGCTCGGGCAGCGGAAAACAGTGAGATAGACAGCGATACCCCGGTGGATGCGCTGGCCGTGGCGGGTGCGATCGAGGAAGCGCGCTCGATACTCGCGCGGGACGGCGGCGATCTGGAGCTGGTGGAAATCCGGGATCGGATTGTGCGAGTGCGTATGAAAGGCGCCTGTGCGGGGTGTCCGAATGCCCCGCTGGATCTCAAGAACGTGGTGGAGCGATTGATCCGCAGTCGGGTGCCGGGCGTGCGGCGGGTGGTCAACGCGTTCTGACCGAACATTGACGCGCCACCGAGCGCTTCACCCCTGGACCAAACCGGCGCATCATCCACGTGTTTCGCCCGTTGCCTAAGCCCGCCCGCCGTGTGCCGAACCGCACACGGCCTCTGGTCTCGAAAGCTCAGTCAGACGCTCTGGTCGGCCAGGTAAAGCCAGGTTTCCACCACGGAATCCGGGTTCAGCGAGACGCTGTCGATCCCTTCTTCCATCAACCATTTGGCCAGGTCGGGATGATCTGAAGGGCCCTGACCGCAGATGCCCACGTACTTGCCCTGGGCTCGGCAGGCCTGAATGGCCATGTGCAGAAGCTGTTTTACGGCCGGATCGCGTTCGTCGAACAAATGGGCGATCAAGCCGGAGTCGCGGTCCAGACCCAGGGTGAGCTGAGTCAGGTCATTGGATCCGATGGAAAAACCGTCGAAGTACTCCAGGAAGGCCTCTGCCATGATCGCGTTGGACGGCAATTCGCACATCATGATCAGCTTTAGATCGTTTTTGCCCCGTTCGAGACCATTGTCCCGCAGAATGTCGACCACTTGCCGCGCTTCATCCAAGGTTCGGACGAAGGGCACCATGACTTGCACATTGGTCAGCCCCATATCGTCCCGCACGCGCCGCATTGCCCTGCATTCGAGCTCGAAGCACGGGCGAAAGCTGTCCGCGATGTATCGGGATGCGCCCCGAAACCCAATCATCGGATTCTCTTCGTCCGGTTCGTAAAGATCACCCCCGATCAGACTCGCATACTCGTTGGATTTGAAATCCGAAAGGCGCACGATCACCGGCTTGGGATAGAACGCCGCACCGATGGTGGCAATGCCCTCCTTGAGTTTCTCCACGTAGAACTCCACTGGATCGGCGTAGCCGCTGATTTGGCTGGCCACCGTCGACTTTACGTCGTCAGGCAGCGTATCGAATTCCAGCAGGGCTTTCGGGTGGATGCCTATCATTCGATTGATGATGAACTCAAGCCGGGCCAGTCCCACTCCATGATTGGGCAAACTGGCAAAATCAAAGGCTCGGTCCGGATTGCCCACGTTCATGGTGATCTTAAAAGCCAGGTCCGGCAGGGATGACAGACTGGTTTCCTTGACCTCATAGGCCAACTCACCTTCATACACGTGGCCGGTGTCTCCCTCGGCGCAGGACACGGTCACCGCAATGCCATCGGCGATCAGTTCGGTGGCGTTGCCGCAACCCACCACCGCGGGAATGCCCAGTTCTCGCGCTATGATGGCCGCATGGCAGGTTCGCCCCCCGCGATTGGTCACAATGGCGGAGGCGCGCTTCATGATCGGCTCCCAGTCCGGATCGGTGATGTCCGTAACCAGCACATCACCGGGACGCACCCGCTCCATTTCACCGATTCCGCCGATCACCCGAACCGTACCGGCGCCGATTTTTTGCCCGATGCTGCGGCCGCTGACCAGCAGCTTGGATTGCCCGCTCAGGTGATAACGCTGAAGTATCTGGCTGTTGCCGCGGCTCTGCACCGTCTCCGGTCGTGCCTGCAGGATGTAGATCTGGCCGTCTTCACCATCGCGGCCCCATTCGATGTCCATCGGACGGCCATAGTGATCCTCAATAATCAGCGCTTGCCGGGCCAGCGTCTCGAGTTCCGTGTCGGATAGGGAAAAACGGGCGCGATCGGCTTGTTCGACGTCGACGGTCTTGACCCGTTCGCCCGCCGTAGGGTCCGGATTGTAGATCATCTTGATCGCTTTCTGACCGAGCGTCCGGCGCAGAATAGCGGGCCGGCCGGCACGCAGCGTTTCCTTGTGCACATAGAACTCGTCCGGGTTGACCGAACCCTGTACAACGGTCTCTCCCAACCCGTAGGCGGAAGTGACGAACACCGCGCCGTCGAAACCCGATTCGGTGTCCATGGTGAACATGACGCCACTGGCGCCCAGATCGCTGCGCACCATGCGCTGTATCCCCGCCGACAGGGCGACCTGGCCGTGCTCAAAGCCCTGGTGAACGCGGTAGGCGATCGCTCGGTCGTTGTACAGTGAAGCGAATACGGCCTTCACTGTGGCGATGACCTGCTCCAAGCCGTGAACATTCAGGAACGTCTCCTGTTGCCCGGCGAAGGACGCATCCGGCAGATCTTCGGCGGTCGCCGACGAGCGAACTGCCACTGTGATCGGGTGGCCGGCCTGGGCGACCAGTTGTTGGTATGCATCGCCGATGGCCTGTTTCAGATCCGCCTGTAACGGCGCATCCATCACCCATTGGCGGATTTCGGCACCGGTTTCCGCAAGCGTCTTGACGTCATCCACGTCCAGGTTGCCCAGTCGCTGTTGGATGCGCTGTTCCAGCCCGTTGGATTGAAGGAAATCGCGATAGGCGTCCGCAGTGGTGGCAAAACCGTTTGGGACCTGAACCCCGGCGTGAGCCAGGTTGCTGACCATTTCACCCAGCGAGGCGTTTTTTCCGCCCACGCGTTCAACGTCATCCATTCGCAATGAATCAAACCAAAGCACGTATTCAGCCACGGGTACGGTCCTCGTTCGTTCGCGTCAGGTTTCCTGCGACACGAGCCCCTAAGTCCCTAGGAGATCAACGGGCACTTGATACCCGTCGTCACAAGCCCTCGTTGAGCAAGCACCGTGACTGGTATCCGGCGCCTTGCTTGTCAATGGAAATCGCCCGCTGCTACCCTCTGGCTTCGGCGCTCGTCTCGTTCGGGCGCGGCAATGGTAAAGGGCATGTTGCTGACTTGCAAAGAATGGGCGTCGTCGGTCTCCACCCGTCAAAGCTTCGCGGCGTTGATGGAACTGTACGAGCGCAACTATATTCTGATGCGCCGACTGGTGCCCTCAGCGCCGTCCACAGGCATGCGGTGGACGTCGCAGCTGAGTGACGGTCTGCCACTGGAACTGGAGATGCTGGAGCGCCACCGCTATACATCGGATATCCGGCTCACCTACCGCTTCCAACGTGCAGAAGGCATCGTACTCGAGCCGGATCTGAGGGTGCGCGTCTATCATGATGCCCGGGCAGCCGAAGTCATGGCCGCCCATTTGCGCCATTTGCCGGATTTTCCTTTGCCGACTCAATCCGGTTTCGACCTGCGTGACCGCTGGCGCGTCAATCGATTTTTGTACAAGTGGCTGCGCTATTGCCTGCATCAGGGGCACCGTTTTGAGGATCGAACTACAGCCGCGGTGCTCTGAAACCCTCGCATTGACGCCAACCCCGGCTTTCTTCCGTTTGGCGCCCTTGGCTGCCTATGACCTGTCGCGCCTTCACCCGGCTGATCTCCCCGCGTCGCCAGTTAAATGTTGACCAATTTGGTCGGGTACTATAATTTCCACGTTATGACGATGGATTTCCCGGATTCGTGCATGGGAGTGCATTCATGAAACTTTCGACCAAGGGTCGGTATGCGGTGACAGCCATGATGGATCTGGCGCTGCATGACGAGAAAGGACCGGTGACACTGGCCGAGATATCCCAGTGCCAGGACATCTCTTTGTCCTACCTGGAGCAGTTGTTTGCCAAGTTGCGCAAGGGTGGACTGGTGGCCGGTGTGCGCGGGCCGGGCGGTGGCTATCGGCTGGCGCGTGCGGCCAGCAAGATCACGGTGGCGGAAATCGTTTGTGCGGTGGATGAAAATGTCGACGCGACCCGCTGCAAGGGCAGAGAAAACTGCCAGGGTGGGCGACGTTGTCTGACCCACGATTTATGGAGTGATTTGAGCCAGCAGATCCACGATTTCCTGCGTGGTATTACCCTGGCCCAATTCGTCGAACGAGACGCCGTTCGCGAGATTGCGATTCGGCAGGATCAGATGCACGGACGACGGTGCCGGGACAGTCAGATTCGGGCTGAGCGCAAGTCGGCCGCGGCTTAGCGGCACCTCACACCCAAGATGCACGTTCACAACTGATCAGAACTTCCCCAGGGTCGAAACGAGGCCACCGTGCGACGAAAACGTCTGATCAGGATTTCGTCCGGAGCATCGCGGGAACCATAGAGCAGGCGGCTGTAGAGGTGCGTTATCTGCTTGATTTGCCGCGATCGATCCGGAAAAGCCTGGGCCAGTCGCTGTCCATAGTCCATCGGGCCCTCAGAACGACGCTTGGCAAATCCTGCCTTACCCATGCGCCTGCAAAATACGCCATAGGCACGGCTGACCGGATCCACTTTGGGTACGGTTCGAAATACCAACCAGGCCAACCACAGTCCAGCCAGCCAGAAACCCAACGCGGTGGCCAGGGTCAACCCGATCTGCTTCCAGTCGAACCAATCCAGACCGAACTGCTCCATCAGGTGCCGCTGATTCTCAGGGCCGAATCCCATCACCCATTGATTCCATCCCTGATAAAGTCCGTCCCAGGCCAAGGCTGCCCGGTGAGTCCAGTCGCCGCCGGCGCGGGCGAGAAAGGGGAGTTGCTCGGGATTTGATACCGCGGCATGCAGCCCACGCTGCACCCGCTCGGGGGATACGGCGGCGGTGGGGTCTACCCGGGTCCAGCCCCGATCTTCAATCCACACCTCGGCCCAGGCATGGGCATCGGCCTGACGCACCAGCATGTAGTCGCCCATGGGGTTGAATTGGCCGCCTTGATACCCCGTCACGATACGGGCCGGAACCCCGGCTGCTCGCATCAAACCGACAAAACTGCTGGCGAAGTGCTCGCAGAAACCACTGCGACTTTCAAACAGAAATGCGTCGATGCGGTCCCCGGACAGCAACGGCGGATTGGTGGTGTAGGTGAAGGGTGCGGTGCGGAACAGACCGAGTGCCTGATTGATTCGCTGCGCCGGGCTCAGACCCTGTTCCACCCACTTCCTGGCCAGGGCGCGCGTACGCGGGTTGGCGCCGTCGGGCAGCTGCAGTGCCCGCGCGCGGGTCGAGGGTGATAGCGGTGCAACATAGCTTGCGTCCAGACGTGAGGACAGCGTGTACCGAGCGGTCCGATTGAAACCGCCGGTCCGGTGCACGAGCTCCAGCGAATCGGTGAGTCGGCCCGTTTCGGGCACGGTGACCGGATGCTCCAGCGCAAACATCCAGGGTTGGGGGTTGGCGGCCAGGGTGATCTCATAGTGTGCCAGCACAGTCGGAGGGGCACCCGCTGCGCTGGCTGGGCGTATGTCCGATGGCGTGTCGGAGCGGTTCCAAGTGGTGCCGTCATAGGCCCACAGCACGGGCCCACGCCAGTACAGATCGGACTGCGCCGGTGGCCGGCCCGTAAATCGGACGCGAAAGGCGACGGCGCCGGATTGGGTGAGTTGGCTGACCGACCCGGGCGACATGCGATCGCTGATGCCGGTGACCCCACCCGTGCCGGATGAGGCGGTCCAGAGTGGCCCGGGCAGGCGGGGCACCAGCAGAAACAGAATGAGCATGCCGGGCAGCGCCTGGGCGGTCAACGACAGCGCCGGCTTGATCAGCGAGCCAACACCCGGAGCGCGTGCCGGGCGGTTGATGGCCAGCAGGGCCGAAGTCAGAAGCAGAACGCTCAAGAGGAGGTAGATGCCCTCGAACACACTTTGGGATTGAAAGAACCGTGTCACCACCAGCAGATAGCCGAGAAACACCATCAGCACGGCATCACGCACCCGGCGTGTTTCGAGAACCTTGAGCCCGGTCATGACTGCGAGCAATTGAACGCCGGAGGTGGGTCCGATCATGAGATCGTTGGCCATCAGCACCAGCACGGCCGCGATGGTGGTGAAAGCGGCCAGTAACCAGCGATTGGGGAGCGCAAGCGTGCCGCGCAGGTTGAGCCAGCGCCAAACAGGGGTGGCCAGGATCAAACCGGAGATCCATACCGGCAGACTCAGCAGGTGGGGTGACAACGCGAAGTAGGTTGCGCCGACCGACCAGATCAATGCGTGACGGGAGACGGGTTGGGATTCCCAGCGCGTTGATTTCATGGGTGCGCTGCGGTTTTCGGGCACAGCGCCAAAGCGTTCAAACAGCGGGCGCGGTGTTCCGGGCCGGACGCGAATGGGATGGTGCGACCGGGGAGTTTGAGTCCATAGACCAGTCCAAGGCCGTCGGCATCCACGATCCACCGGGCGAGTTGGCTGAGCTTGTACTCCAGATCCTGCCCCGGAACCGTATCCAGATCGAACTCGGCGGTGCGGCCCGAAGCGCCCTGCCATTGCAGGGTCATGGGTCGATCCAGGCGAGCACTCGCTTTCCATGCGCGGGTGTGTCGGGGGTCGCCGGGTCGGTACTCCCGGATTGCAGCCAGTTCCTCGTCGCCCCGGGTCTCGCTTTGCGCGCCGGCCGTGGTGCCACCCCATGGTGGCCTGGCGTCGCCTATCGGCATCGGGTAGGCGAGTTGCGTCGGGTGGAACTCGATCCAGGTCCAGGCACAGAACAAACCCAATGGATAGCGGCTTTCGATCCGCACGGGGATGCCCGGTGTCCAGCCACGTCGGTCCGGCGTGTAGCGTACAAATGTCTGGGTTGTCTCTTCGGCCTCAACATCGACCCAGTTGGAAACGCCATCGTCGAGTTCCAGGCGCAGGGCATAGCGGGACCGCCGGGTTGGGTTTTCGAGACCATAGCCGATATGCAGCGACGTGCCGACGAAGCCCGATTCTCCTCTTGGGGGATGTACACGGATACCCACCAGATTCCGCTGCGTCTGCCACATGCACACCACCCCCTGGGCGGCCAGGAGAAAGGTAAGCATAAAACCCAGGTTGTTGCCGTAGTTGATTGATCCGATGAACAGAACGAAGACAATAACGGCATACATCAAGCCCATGCGCGTGGGCAGAATATAGGCTGAGCGGGGCGAGATGACCTGGGGTTCGCTTTGCGGCTTGCGGCGCTGCCGGGTCCAGCTCTGGATGCTGCGCAGCAAGCGGCTGGTGGTGGGCCGAGCTGCGTTGGAAGCGGCTTGCACGGACATATTGCTGTTGAACTCGGCGTCAGTCGACCGGGGTTTGTTCCAGCATTGCCTCGATCAAGTCTCCGTTGGCTGTGGACGTCGAGAGCGCATTGGATTGGAGACGGTGGGCGGCGACCGGCCCCAGAACCGTCTGCACGTCTTCCGGTAGCGCGTAGTCGCGCCCCTCGATCAAGGCCCAGGCGCGTGCGCAGGCCACCAAACTCAGGCCAGCCCTGGGTGACAGCCCTATGGCCACCTGTGGATTCAGACGCGACCACTGCAACAGGCGCTGTACGTAATCCAACAACTTGGCCGACACGTGAATGCCCGCTGCCGCCATCTGTAACTGGGTCAGGGTGTCCTCGCCCAAGGCCGCCGGCAGACGCTCGATCATCAGTCTGCGGTCCTCACCGGCCAGTAGAGCCCGCTCCGCCTGGGCATCGGGATAGCCGACGGAGATGCGCATCATAAAACGATCAAGCTGGGATTCCGGAAGTGGAAAGGTGCCGACCTGCTCGGTCGGATTCTGAGTCGCGATCACAAAGAACGGCGACGGCAGGCGCCGGGTCTCACCCTCCACCGTCACCTGGTGTTCTTCCATCGCCTCCAGCAGTGCGCTCTGAGTCTTGGGCGTCGCTCGATTGATTTCGTCGGCCACCACCAGTTGGGAGAACACCGGGCCGGGGTGAAAGCTGAAACGCCCGGCCTCGCGGTCGTAGATCGATACACCGATGATGTCGGATGGCAGCAGATCGCTGGTGAATTGGATGCGTTGAAACTGCAGCCCCAGGGACTTCGCCAGGGCGTGGGCCAGGGTGGTTTTGCCGACTCCGGGGAGATCTTCGATCAGAAGGTGGCCACGGGCCAGCAGACAGGCCAGGGCCAACTGTATGGGTCGGTTTTTGCCGATCACCACCTGTCCCACCTGGGTCAGAACTCTGCCCAGCTCGTCGGCGTGTTCCGGGCTCTGATGTCGTTGGGGTGCGGTCATGACGCTCCAAACCAGGATTCAAACCGGGCCAGCATAACAATCGCCAGGCGACGCTGGCTATTGGCAGGACTCGTACGGATCCATAAGCCGATTCGTCCCGCGGCCGCTGGCGTCGAGAACCCGCGGTACGGCGGCTCCAAGGCACCATCGGGGCCGGTCTCTGAAGTGTTCCGCCCCATGAATTCGTTGCATCTCAGCAAGGCGAGAAGCGCCCAGGCGTCAGGCGGGCCGCCGCAGAACTGGCCTGTGCTCACTCAAGCGTGCCCAACACCGTCCAACACGGCCCAACACAGCCGAACACAGCGGATAGGCGCCTATCGCCTCGCCCGTCGGGCGCCCTCTGAAACGCGACGAACTTATGGGATGGGACACCAGGTACTATCATGTTGTCTGCACCCCGTTTACGAGCGTCCTTGAGTCCCGAATGAAACCGCGGATCCTTGTGGTAGAAGACGATGCGGCTCTGAACGCCATGCTCTGTATTCAGTTCGAGGAGCAGGGCCTGGAGGTGAGCGCCGTGACCAGCCTGGGGGAGGCCCGGCGGGTGTTGGCATCTTCCGGGCCGGATCTGGTGCTTTTGGATCAGCAGCTTCCCGATGGACAGGGCGTGGATTTCCTACAGGAGTTGCGTGATTCAGAGCCGGACCTGACCGTGGTCATGATGACCGGCCTGCACGACCTGGACCTCGCTATCCGGGCCATACAGCATGGCGCATTCGACTTTATACATAAGCCCGTTCAGGCGGTGGAGTTGCGCCATGCGATCACCAAGGCCCTGGAACACGGGCGGCTGATTCGAAAATCCCGGGCGCTGGATGAGTCGACCGCCCAGGGCGCCCAGCCGGGGGATATGATCGGCCAAAGTCGGGCAATGTTGGAAGTGAGCAAGGAAATCGCGCTGGTGGCCGACAGCGAAGCACGGGTGCTGATCTCGGGCGAGAGCGGCACCGGAAAGGAGTTGGTTGCCCGCGCGATTCACAACCACAGCGGTCGCCAGGGCCCGTTCTTGGCGGTGAACTGTGCGGCCATTGTTGAAACACTGCTTGAGAGCGAGTTGTTCGGCCATGAGAAAGGCGCGTTTACCGGCGCCATAGGACGCAAGGAAGGTAAATTCGAACTGGCGACAGACGGCACCTTGTTTCTGGACGAAGTGGGGGAGTTGGCTTTGCCGCTCCAGGCCAAGCTGTTGCGAGTGTTGCAGGAAGGCGTTTTCGAGCGCGTCGGTGGGCTGCAGCAGCTTACAACCCGAGCCCGGGTGATTGCCGCGAGCAATCGCGATCTCAAGGCGGAGGTCGCGGCAGGGGCCTTTCGGGAGGACCTGCTCTATCGTCTCGAGGTCATACATCTGCGAATGCCGCCGCTGCGCGATCGATTGGTCGATCTGCCCTTGCTGGTCGAGGGCCTGATGCGTCGTCTTTCGACCGCGCTTCATCGGCCGCCCCTGCGGGTCACCGAGGGCGCGATGCGGCTTCTGGCCGCACACGACTGGCCGGGGAATGTGCGTGAGCTGGAGAACGTTCTGACCCAAGCCTTGATTCGCAGCCGCAGCCAGGCACTGACGCCGGAGTTGGTCGTTCTGGGCGGCGCCAACACATCGGGGCCGGACAAGCGGATCGATGCTCAGGGTCAGCGGGTTGATGCGCCCCGCACCCTGGATGAGGTCGAGGCCAATCACATTCAGTACGTGTTGGACTACTGCGAGGGACACAAGGGTCGCAGTTGCGAGGTCCTCGACATCTCCAGACCCGCCTTGGATCGGAAGATTCGCAAGTATGGTTTGGTTCTGCCCTAGTGTCGTATCCTACAATGGCGCCTGTTGGTTGGAGCACCGGAACCCATGAACCGAGACGAAGCAACGCTGGCTGAATTGCGCCGGGCCTATGAGCGCGGTGCCCTGTTGGAAGAGACGGTGGCAGAAGACCCGCTGGTGCAATTCGAACGTTGGTTTGAAGAGGCCCGGGCGGGTGATGTGCTGGAGCCAAACGCCATGATCCTGGCCACTGTCAACGAGTTGGGAAGGCCCGACGCGCGCACCGTTTTGCTCAAGGATGTAAGTGACGGCGGCTTTGTGTTCTACACCAATTACAACAGCCGCAAGGGTCGTGAGCTGGCGGACAGCCCCCATGTCTGCCTGGTGTTCCTTTGGGCCTCGCTGGAACGGCAGGTCCGGATCGAAGGCCGGGCCGAACGGGTGTCGGCAGCCGAATCCGATGCGTACTACGCCAGTCGGCCACGGGGCAGCCGCCTCGGAGCCTGGGCGTCTGACCAAAGTGAGCCCGTGGCGTCACGCGAGATCATGGAGCGCACTCTGACCGAGGTCGAGGCGCGCTACCTGGATAAGCCCGTCCCACGCCCGCCGCACTGGGGTGGATACCGCGTCATACCTGAGGAGATGGAGTTCTGGCAGGGGCGACCGAACCGGCTGCATGATCGACTGTGCTTTCAGCGCAAGGACGGTGTCTGGGAGCGGCGGCGTCTACAGCCCTGAGCTTGCGCAGCGTCTGTATTCTGAGGCTCAGAAGCGCGCGTTTCTCGGGGTGCGCGGAAACGGGATGACGTCGCGTACATTGCCCATACCGGTCAGATAACCCAGCAGACGTTCGAGCCCTAGACCAAATCCAGCATGCGGCACCGAGCCGTAGCGTCTGAGGTCACGATACCACTGGTAGTGGTCCAGCGGCAGGCCCGCGCTACTCATGCGGGTGTCCAGCACATCGAGGCGTTCTTCGCGCTGCGACCCACCTATGATCTCCCCGATTCCGGGTACCAGCACATCCATGGCCGCGACGGTGCGTTCATCCTCGTTGAGACGCATGTAAAAGGCCTTGATCTCAACCGGGTAGTCGGTGACCACCAACGGTCCGCGGATGTGCTGTTCGCACAGGAACCGCTCATGTTCGGAGTGTAGATCCACACCCCATTCAACGGGAAACTCAAAGTCTTGCCCGCTCTTCTTAAGAATTCCAATTGCATCTGAGTAGGTCATGCGCTGGAACGGTTTCTCAATCACGCTGCGAATCAGTGCCAGGCGGCCCTTGTCCACGAACTGATCGAAAAAGGCCATCTCGGTCTCACAGACTTCGAGCACCGTGGACATGACCGACTTGAGCATGTCCTCCGCCAAATCGGCGTTGTCGCCAAGATCGGCAAACGCGATTTCCGGTTCCACCATCCAGAATTCCGCCAAATGGCGGCTGGTGTTGGAGTTCTCCGCCCGAAACGTGGGGCCGAAGGTGTAGACCCGGCTCAAGGCCAGACAGTAGGCCTCCAGGTTCAGTTGCCCCGAGACCGTCAGAAAGGTCTCGGAACCGAAAAAATCCTGTCCAAAATCCACAGCGCCGTCGGCCGCACGGGGCAGGTTGGCCAGATCCAGAGTAGAGACCCGAAACAACTCGCCGGCCCCCTCGCAGTCGCCGCTGGTGATAATGGGGGTATGGACCCAGTAAAAGCCGTTCTGGTCCATGTAGCGATGAATCGCCTGGGACAAGGCGTGTCGTACCCGCGCCATGTCGGCGAAGGTGTTGGTTCTCGGTCGTAGATGCGCCACTTCCCGCAGATACTCGAAGCTGTGGCGCTTGGCCGGGACCGGGTAGGTATCCGGGTCCTGCACCCAACCGATCACCTCAACCGAGCTGGCCATGAGTTCGAAACCCTGGCCCTTGCCCTGTGACCTCTGGACCACGCCCTGGACCCGGACCGAACACCCAGTGGTGAGATGCTGGATCTGACCGGTGTAGTTGGGCAGTGCCGCGTCGGCCACGATTTGCAGTGAATCGTGGCAGGACCCGTCGTTGAGCATCAGAAACGACAGACCGGCTTTCGAATCCCTACGGGTTCGAATCCACCCGTTGAGCGTCAGCGCCTGACCGGGCGCGGGAGTGCCTTGAAGAACGTCAGCGACGGTGCATTGGGTCATCCGGGCTCCGGTATTGATCTGCGTTCCGCAGGGATGGTGCCACGGTGTTGTTTGGGGGTCCAACGGCGCTGTAAACACCCTGTCACGAAGACTGGGTTAGGCTGCCGTTATTCGCTCTGGTGTGGGCTGGCCCGCGTCTTGCGAAATGCCCTTAGAAGGCGCATGAGTGGCGGCGGGACCGGATCTATAAAGATTCTCAGGAAGTATCGTTAAATATTTAATTTATGGATGAAAAATATTTCTCATCTGAGTGTCAAATGCGAGGCTGTTCTATGCAGGTCCGGATCCAAGAATCGTGACCGTTGCACCCTGTGGGTGCGCTCGCGAGGGTGAGCGCACCAGAGTGACGCGAATGCAAGGAAACATCGGGCTGTTGCCCTAGGAGAGTAGTGATGCTGACCTATGAAGAATGCGTTGGCTTTACAGACATGTGCGAGGAGGACGTGGCGTTTCTCGCGGCGCATGAGCACATGCCGGAAATGGTGGCCTGTGAACTGGCAACCTGTCTTCAAAACACGCCGGAGGGTTTGCGAACCCTGCGCCGGTTCATGGAGGAAGACCTGGTTCTTGCCACTCGACGGCACAAGCGCGAACGCGTGGCGGTAATCGGGCGCGTTCTCAGCCGGTTTGATCAACAGCACCCCGGCCTGTCTTGATCTGAAGCGACCGGGTCGTTTTCGGCCTGGTCGCTGGGCAGGCGGAAGAAGCGCTGTGCATTGTGCCGGGTGATGCGGGCAACGTGCTGTAGCGACTGCTGACGGAGATCGGCCACACGCTGGCCAAGGTGAGGCAGATTCGCGGGAACATTGCGGCTTCGTTTTGGTTTCGGGCGCAGCGTGCGGGGCAGGAGATAGGGTGCGTCGGTTTCCAGCATCAGACGATTGTCCGGAATATCGCCAATACACTGCTGCAGACTCAGCCCCCGCCGCTCGTCACAAACCCATCCGGTGATTCCGATGTACAGGTCCAGGTCCAGGTAGGCGCGCAACGCGTCGCGGTCGCCGGTAAAGCAATGAACAACCGCATCCGCCAGACTATCGCGATGGGACCTCAGAATGGATGCCACCCGTGTGCTGGCCTCCCGTTCGTGAACAAAAACCGGTAATCCGCTCTCACCGGCCAGTTCCAGTTGCGCCTCAAACACCCGCTCCTGCACCGGCCGGGGTGAAAAATCACGATTAAAATCCAGTCCGGTTTCTCCTGCGGCTCGCACTTTCGAATCGGTCATCAGCGTTTTGAGCATCGCTGCGCATTGGGCGTCCCAGTGACGGGCATCATGGGGGTGAACCCCCGCGGTTGCGATCAGTTGGTATGGGTACGCGTGTGCAAGCGCCAGGGCGGCCCGGGATTCCTCTACCGATGTACCCGTGACGACGATCTGCTGGACGCCGACGGCACTCGCCTGTTTAAGCACCGATTCCAGATCCTCCGCAAACGCCGTATTGGTCAAGTTGGCGCCTATGTCTATCCAACGGCTTTCGACTGGATTGGGATCATGTTGTTGCAAGACTCTGCCTCATGGGTTGCGCCACCGGAGCGGCATACTATATGCCTTGTTTTCGCCTGATACAGTCCGGGATTGTGGGCGATTTCGAGCGACCGGGAGGCGACCACCAAGGTCGACTCGGCGATGGACCGCACGGCCACACCACCGGTGTTTGGGGTATAGACTTCCTCCCGGGAACCCCCAATAGACAAACACGACAACGGAAGCGCAATGGCAGGCAAGCGAGCCCTGGTCGTGGATGATTCCAAGACCGCGCGGATCATCCTGAGCCAGATGTTGGAGAAGAGCGATCTGGTAGTCGATACGGCCGCATCCGCCGAGGAAGCGCTGCAGTATCTCAGCTCCAATCGTCCCAACGTCATCTTCATGGATCACAACATGCCGGGCATGGACGGTCTGCAGGCGGTCCAGGAGATCAAGAAAGACCCGGCCACGGCCATGATTCCAATCCTGATGTACACCGCCAAGGAAGGTGAGGTTTACGTTGGCCAGGCGCGGGCCCTCGGCGCAGTTGGAATTCTGTCCAAGCAGGTGCGCCCCGGCGAGTTGTTCAATGTGCTCAAGGGCCTGGGTCTGGTCACCGACCGGCGCGTGCCAGCGAATGACGCGGTGCCGGTCCGGCCCGATGCTCAGCTGTTCCCCGGCCGTGAGCTGCCCGCGGACGACTTGGTCGAACAAGTCGCACGGCGCACGGCGAGGCTGGTGGATACCCAGTCCATGCAGGCTCAACTCGCCAGTTTGATGGACGATTACCTCAGCCGCTTCCGTCAAGAGGCCACCGGTTTGCGGGAAACCCTTGAGCGCGGATTGGAAACGGTGGCCGTCAGCACGGCCAATGAGGTATACGATCGGCGCGAATCAGACCAACGCCGGGCGCAACAGCTTCAGGACGTCGTAACCGAGACCGACCGCGGTAACCACGCCTATCTCAAATTGCTGCTGTTTGCGGTCCTGCTCCTGCTGCCGGCGTTGTGGTCGCTGGTGATGTACAACGACGCACGAGGCGATCTGACTCGCCAGATGCAACGGTCCGAGGCGCTGCTGGAAAGCGTCGAATGGGCACTCAATCAGGAGACCGCCTACCCCTATGGTGTCCCGCCCTTCGACCAAGCCTGGACCGACCGCCTGACCGGGCTTGTCTCCCGGCTTACGTGGTTTGATTTCCAGGGTACGGTGCAAGTGGCTGGCCACGTGGGGCGTTTTTGTCTGAGCGGCAGCGAGAAAACCGGCTTTCGTGTCGCCAAGCCAGGTTTGTCCCTGGCCGACTGTGATCGCATTGGTCAGCCCGCCGACCTGGCATTGATTCTCGCCGAGGCTCAGTCCGACAGTTTCGCCGACTATCTGGAACGGCTGCGGGCCAACCCTTCCTCCATACGGGTGGAACTGAGGTCCTACGGCGACGAACAGCCCGCGGTTCCCTACCCGGATCCTGACGAGGTGAGCACGGCGGGGGAGTGGAACCGGATTGCCGCACTCAACAATCGGGTGGAAGTGAAACTGCTGGCCCAATAGCCGCGTGTTGAAACAGTTTCGGTCGAGTGCGAGGCAAGGCGAAAACGGTGGAGAAAGCGCAGTTTACACCCAGCAAATGAGTGTTTAGAGGGCATTTTCAACGCCGTTGGTGTGACCCACCCGGGCCCAGCTTAGCCCGGTGTGTTCTGGGCCACCCAGCGTTGACCGTCCTTGAGTTCTTCCTTTTTCCAGAAGGGTGCGCTGGACTTGAGCGCTTCCATGATCTGGCGGCAGGCCGTGAACGCCGCGGCGCGGTGCGCTGACCACACGGCCACCAGTACGATGGGGTCGCCCGGCACCACCTGACCCACGCGATGGAGCACCAGCACATCCAGCAACCCATCGCGATCATCGACCTCTGAAACGATGCGTTCCAGTTGCCGCTCCGTCATACCGGGATAGTGCTCCAAGGTGAGCGAGACTACGTCATCGCCCTCGTTGAAATCCCGCATCGTGCCCACGAACGTCGCGGTGGCGCCAAAACCGCCGGGCCGGGGACCCTTTTCCGACTCAAACGACGCAAGCCTTTCCCACGGGTTGAAGGGGTGTTCACACACCTCGATATGCATGTCAGCCCCCCGTCACCGGCGGGAAGAATGCCACCTCGTCCCCGTCCAAAACCCGACGGTCGGACTCGACGTACTCCTGGTTGACCGCTGCCAGAGTGTTGCTGTCCAAGGGCCGATCGGGCTGCAGGGTCGCCCACACCTCAGCCACGGTCAGATCAGGCTTGGCATCCAGACTGTCTTCAGACCGGCCGATGCGCTCCCTCAAACTGGCGAAATAGCGAACTCTGATGGGCATAAATCAGTGCGACTCCAACTGAGCGGGCGGATCCATCAGACCCTCGCTGCGGGCACACATGCCTGCCAGGCGAACGGTCTCCAGGTGGATTGCCACCGTGTCTTCGATGTCGCGACCATACCCCCCGGCCATGGCCACGGCAACCGGGAGATTCCGATCGCGGCAATACTCAAATACACGTAAATCCCGGGCGGCAAGTCCTTCCCGGCTCAGGTTGAGTCGTCCCAGACGATCCTGCTCATGGGGGTCGGCGCCTGCCAGGTAAATAATCAGCTCAGGTGTAAATCGGTGATCCATCAAGGCCAAGGTCTGGTCCAGGCAGTCCAGGTACTCTTGATCCCCGGTTCCGTCTGCAAGCGGCCGATCCAGGTCGCTCAAGGGTTTGTCGAACGGAAAGTTTTTTGCCCCGTGCAGCGAGACGGTGAAGGTGTTGGCGTCGTGCCGGAAGATTTCCGCCGTGCCGTTGCCCTGATGAACATCGCAATCGACGATGGCAACGCGCCTAAGCCGTTGCTCCATTTGCAATGTACGGGCGGCAATGGCCGCATCGTTAAACACGCAATAACCTTCAGGCCGGGCAATGCCGGCATGATGGGTGCCGCCGGCGAGATTCACTCCGACACCCTGTTCGAGGGCCGCCCGCGCCGCGGCCAGGGTGCCGCCGGCCGATCGTCGGGCGCGTTCCACGAGTTCCGAGGACCAGGGAAAGCCCAAACCCCGGAGTTCGGTCTGGGACAAAGCGCCGTCCTTCACCCGTGCCAGATAGTCCCGATCGTGAGCCAGAAGAATCTGTCCGTCGGACACCGCCGGTGGACGCAGCAGTTCCCATCCCGGGCCCAGTTCCCCCGCCACCCGCTCGCGCAGGCGCCGATACTTCTGCATCGGAAACCGATGGCCCGCCGGCAGTGGCAGTATGTAGCTGTCGCAGTGGAATACCCGCAAGCGAACGCCTCAATGATGGGCGACGGCAGGTTCCCGGTTGGCCTGCCGTCCGTTAGCGCCGATCATGAGTCCGGTGCGTGGATCGATGGTGATCTGTTCGTTGTGGGTCACCGTGCGTTCCAGACCCTGGCCGTGGTTCAGGGTTGCCAGATAATCCGATATGGCCTGCAGACCGTCCGGGCTCAGAGGATAGAAATGTTCCCGCGACTGCAGGGCGTGGTCCGAGTAGCGTTCCACCGTGTAAGCCACGGTGCCCAAGTCGGGCACGCTCTGGTTGGTGATGGCCAGGCGCCGTGTGCGCTCTGTGGCGTCCGCCATGGCCGCTTCTTCGCAATACCAGGCGCCGCCCAGAACCGCCCCGTGGGAGAGTTGATTCCAAACAGCTTCGGGCTCACTGATGCCAATCGGGCCCATTGCGAGCACGTGTCGAATCTCCATGCCATAGGCCTGGAGCGTGACCTCGTATTGGCGTTGCAGGCGGGTCCATGCGAGAAATGAGGACAAACCGGTTTCGGTATCCGGTGGTGCGGTGGAGGCCTGCCATACATCCAGGGTGTAGATCGGCGTGTACACCAGCCGCCCCCGGGCTGCGAACAGATTGGCCTCCGGCAGACGCACCAGCAGCGGCTCGAAGCGATCGAAGAACGCATGCTCGAGCAACGACCAGAGTTCTGTGAATCCGGCATTCTCCAGTTGCACGCTGAGCAGCGCGCAGAGATCGGCCAGGGTTGCATATGACAAATGCACCGGCTCCAGACCGAAGTGGTGCTCGATCAGGCGACGGGTCGCGCTCGACACCAATCCGGTATGCAGCAGAGTCTCTTCCAGTTTTTCGCCGAACTCGCTGATGGCCGGGGCAGGCCCGACGAAGGTCAGCGGCATCAACAGAAGTGGACCCACCACATTCTGTGGGTACTCCGGGTTGAGCACACGGACCGGAAAGCCCTTGCCGTCATCCACCCCGAGGGCAATCAGTTGGGGTGTGTAGCCGTTTTGAGCGCCACCACGGAACACCGCCTCCAGAGACTCCACAATGGGAAACCCGGCACGCAACAGTTGAGTCTGGTCGTACAGCGCGCCAGGCACCACCAATCCGAATTGGTCCAGTTCCGGCGCAAGCCCACGCAGATCCGTCGCGACGGCCTCGGCCAGGTCCAGCGCGGCAGTCCGTGAAAGTATCCCGGGCGCCGCCGTTGGACGATTCGGCGCCATGGGATCAAGTTCCACCGATAGAACGGTGGTAAAGGTCGTGAGGTCGGACAGCGTGTCCTCGACGGGCATAGTTGATATCTCTTGGGAGGAACGTCGCCAGTATAACGAAAGCCGCTGATCGGTTGCGCTTGACGTGCCAGGGGCGGCTCTTAATAATACGGCACCTCAAACGGGCGCGTAGCTCAGCGGGAGAGCACTGCCTTCACACGGCAGGGGTCGCTGGTTCAATCCCAGCCGCGCCCACCATTTAAATCAGTCAGTTAGGATCCACGACACCCCTCGATCGGGTTCCCAAACGATTATTTGTCACAGCGTTGTCACACTCGTTCGCCAACGAACGGAGTGTGGCGATGCCCCCTTCAGAAAACGCGGCCCCTACCAGCGGCGGGCCCAGGTCCGGAAGAAGGGCCATCCACTGCAGACCAGGACCTTCGAGACCCGCACTGAGGCCGAGCAGTGGGCGCGCGCCATCGAGGTTGAGATGGAGAAGGGCGCATTTATTTCCCGCGCCGAGGCCGAGTCGACCACGCTAAAGGAACTCCTCCAGCGCTATCTGGAAGTGGTCACCCCGCTGAAGAAGGGTGCCGAGCCCGAGACCAACCGCCTGAACTTGATGATGCGTCATCCCCTCGCTCGCCGGTTTGTCGCCGGGGTCCGCGGTGTCGACATCGCCCGCTGGCGCGACGAGCGTCTGCGCAAGGTCACCCCGGCGACCGTCAAGTGGGATCTGGTCCTGCTCGGCCACGTCTTCGAGGTCGCGCGCAAAGAATCGGACATCCATGTCCACAACCCGGTGCGTGATATAAAGCTGCCGCCCGGCGGACGTCCGCGCGACCGGCGCCTACAGCCCGGTGAAGAGGCCCGCCTGTTCACGGCCTGCCGTGAGGCGCGCAATCGATGGCTGTTACCGATGGTGCAACTCGCACTGGAGACTGCAATGTGCCAGGGTGAACTGCTACGCATGTGCTGGCAGCACATCGACCTGAACCGCCGCACCGCCCACTTGCCGGACACCAAGAACGGCGAGGCACGGACTGTGCCCCTGTCATCGACCGCCGTCGCCATGTTGCGCGCTCTGCACGGTGACGTCTTCCCCGGCGTCACGACTGAGGCGGTGAAGCGTTCCTATATGCGAGCAACGCGACGGGCCGGCATTGAAGACCTGCGCTTCCACGACCTGCGCCACGAGGCGACCACCCGGTTGTTCGAGAAGGGGCTGAACATCATGGAGGTCGCCAGCATCACCGGACACAAGGATCTGCGCATTCTGCGGCGATATACGCATTTGAAGGCCGAGAACCTGGCGCGCAAGCTGAGTTGGTTCTGTCAAGTTGCCGACCGATCGCCGACACTGTGTCCATGTGCAGTCAACCAAGCTATCGCGGCTACCGGTTTCCACCCGAGATCATCAGTCACACAGTGTGGCTCTACCATAGGTTTACCTTGAGCCTGCGCGACATCGAGGACCTGTTGGCGGAGCGCAGTATTATCGTGTCGTACGAATCAATCAGGCAGTGGTGTGCCAGGTTTGGCCTCGACTACGCGAGACGCCTCCGAAAGCGCCGCGGGACGCTTGGCGACCGTTGGTTCCTCGATGAGGTCACCGTGTCGATTCAGGGCAAACGCCAGTATCTCTGGCGTGCCGTCGACCAGGACGGTGACGTGCTGGATATCCTCGTGCAAAGCCGCAAGGACAAGCCTGCCGCCAAACGTTTCTTCCGTAAGCTCCTGAAAGGCCGACGGCGAATCCCTAACGAGCTGACCACGGACAAACTTCAAAGCTATGTTGCAGCGAAACGCGAGATGATGCCATCAGTTGTCCACTGTCAAGACAAGCATGCCAACACTCGAGCCGAGGTGTCGCATGAACACACGCGCGAACAAGAACGTCAGATGCGTGGGTTTGCGTCATCGGCCCAGGCGCAACGGTTTCTGAGCGTTCATGGGCAAGTGCACAATCTGTTTCGCGTCGGCAGACATCTGCTGCGGGCGGCAAATTATCGAATCCTCCGTGGCCGCGCCTTTGTGGCGTGGCAGGAGGTAACCTGTATCCAATGAAATCGAGGCACGGTTTCGTCAGGCGATCGGAGTCGCCTCAGCTGGGCTAAGTTGACAAAACCGGGCAGCATTTTCGAGCTGTAGTGACAACCGCGCCCGAATCGTGGAGGTGACGAAGGAAAACAGAAAGAAGATGACGCGCGCCATGGACATGAGCGTGCCCAATGGCTCGGGAAATTTCAATCGAATCCGCTGGCACGGTTTCTCGGGATCCACAACCTACAGTTAGCGACGGAAGCACTGAATATGTGGTATGTTATCCAAAGGTACTACCTGGTAATAACAAGGAGTTCAGTATGGCAACATCGGTAAAACTTGACGACGAGTTGAAAAGTCGTATCCAGCGCCTGGCTGACATGCGGCATCGTTCGGCGCATTGGATCATGCGTGAAGCGATCCGCAACTACGTCGAGCGCGAAGAAGCACGAGAGAGCTTCAAGCAGGAGGCCTTGGCGTCATGGACGGCTTATCAGGAAACCGGGCGACACCTGACAGGCCAGGAAGTGCGCGACTGGTTAAACACCTGGGGCTCGGATAAGGAAACACAGATCCCACAGTGCCACGAGTAGTTATCACGGAAGGTGCAGCGCAGGGATTGGAGCGCTGTCGGCGGTTCCTGGCTGAAAAAAATCCCCAGGCGGCGATGCGTGCCGGTCAAGCGATAGAGCGCCAATTCGCGCTTCTTGAAACGGAACCAGGGATAGGCAGGCCGTTTGATGATCTTCCTGCACTGCGCGAGTTAATCGTTCCATTTGGAGACTCTGGCTATGTAGCGCTTTATCATCACGAAGCAAAAAACGATTCGGTGTATGTGCTTGCCTTCCGGCACCAGAAAGAAGCAGGTTATTAAAAAGGTTTTGTCAGGTTAGGACTGGTTCTCGATATGATCGCTCCCTTCGGATCCTTCAAGCGTACGTCACCTGCTACCAAGCATCGAATGCCTTTCCACGGAACACGCGATAGTGGGCGGCGCGCATCAGATGTCGTCCTGGTGGGGTCAAAAAACTCATGCGGCCTGCCGGTGGTAGTACTTGAGAATTCCGCCTAAGGGTTTTCGACATCGGACTGAACTCTCGCCGGAGTTCCTTCTCGTCTTGACTGTGGGGAACAGCAACACGTTGCCCTTGCCTTGATGATTTCTCTCGCCATGATAGTGCATCAGATAGTTGCGAAGCGCGTGCCGCAGCGAGGCTTCACCGAAGAAGATCAACTTCGACAGACACTCGTCTTTGATTGACTTTACCCAGCGCTCAGCATGGGCGTTCAAATTAGGGCTCCGCGGTGGTAGCCGTAGTGGCTCGACGCCACCGGATTTAATGATCTGGCGAAACGAGTGGGTATACTTCGTGTCACGGTCATGGAGTAGATACCGGCACTCGTCAAGGCATCCCCACTCGTCCATCGTCACATTCCTGGCGATCTGCCTCATCCACACCTCGTTGGGATGGGACGTGATGCCGGCAACCTCCACTCGGCGGCTCTCGAGGTGGATAAAGAACAGCACGTAGTAGAGGTGACTAAGCCGTGCAGTGTGAGCACTTCCACGGTGAAGAAGTCGGTTCCTGCGAGCACGGCCATATGGGCGCGGATGAACTCTTTCCAGGTCGTTGTCTGCTTGCGTTCTGGGGCGGACGGGATGGCGTTGCGGCGGAGGATGTTTCTCACCGTCTCGTCCGAGAGGGTATAGCCCAGATTGGCGAGCGCACCGACGATTCGATCGTAACCCCAGCCGAGGTTCTCTTTGGCCATCCGCACAACCAGCTTTTCGAGTTCGGGTTCAATGCGCGGCCGGCCAGGGTGATGGCGTGCGTGGGCCCCATCGAACTTGCGGGCGACCCGCTTTCGGTACCAGCCGAGAATCGTGTCCGGCTTGGCAGCGTTTGCCACATCCTCAAGTGCCTTGCGGCCGAGCCGGTAACCGATGTCGGCGAGCGTCTTTCTTTCAGCGTCCGACAGTAAGAGCCGACCCTTGATCTGCGCCCTCAGGATTCGGTTCTCCGTTGCAAGATACTCGTTGCGCAGGAGAAGTTCTTGGTCGACCGTTCCGGTGATGTAGGCCAGAATTCGAACCCAATCCATCCGCTTCTCCGTGCGTATCGGTGTTACCAAATTACGGCTCGCATTCTAAGCGCCGTCGTATGCCGGACAAAGATTGGGCAGAACCCCTCGCCAGGGGCAAAATGTGATGGTTCAATAGGTTGGAGTTTTTTGACCCCACGAGGTGACGAAGGAAAACAGAAAGAAGAGGACGCGCGCCATGGGCATGAGCGCGCCTAACGGCTCGGGAAATTTCAATCGAATCAGCTGGCACGCTTTTTTTGGGATCCACAGGGGTGAGAGCAGGGTCGATAGGATCTAATGGGATACTTGACCTGCATTTCAGCCCCTTTCGTTAACCGCTACGCCATCTTCTACTTCGGGAACAGAAACTGAACTGGACCGCAACGACCAATCATTACCGAAGTCCGGTTCAGCGACGTCGTAGAAGCCTTGAACCTGAGCGTTCACGGGCTGCTTTCCGATCTTGAAGATCCTGCCGAAGCCGCCGCCGAGCGGGACCGACCATATGTTGGAGCTGTCTCTGTTCCAGTTCGCAGTGATAACTGGCGACGAGACGAGGTACCAACCCTTGGACAGGTTATAGTTGACAAAGGGTTGCAAGAGAAACTGGTTCACGCTCTCGCGATCGTCGCTACCCGCAAAAGACCAGAGTTGCCGGACAAGCGCACCTGCAACCCAGGGCTTTTTCATGAAGACGCCGACGGCGGCAGGACCCGCGCTCCACTTCTCGCTGCCGATGTCATCGCTCGTCGAGCTATCCAATGTGAGCGATGGGCCAACTCCCCAGGTGAACTTGCCGCCGCCCAGGTCTAACAATTTTTTTGGCGAGAAATAGGCAGCTAGATTGATGTCGCCCAAGTCCAAAAGTGTTGTCGACATCGATTTTTGCGTTCGGCACCTCCGGGTCCGTTGCGTGAAATCCCTCGACATAGATGAGCGGAACGATCGCTCGAGCGATGACGTTCCAATCCTTGCTGAGTGATATTGGGTAAACGGGCTGGATGAGCAGTGAGTTGGCAGTAATGTCGTCCGGACCGATACCGAAATAGGTGTTGTTCTGGAAAGGCAGACTGATCATCGATGCAATCGGGTTCTGCGCGGCCTCGGCCAGATCGCTGGTTTTTGTTTCAGCGGCATACGCCGATGAGTTCACACCGCTGAGGGCAAAGACGAGCGTAAGAATCTGAACGGGGTTTGGTCTTATCATTCGACCTCTCCCTGACAAGCTAGATCCAACCTTTGCTACCGCCTGTTCAAGCCGTAGCAATCGTGGGAAACTCGAACCAACTGAAGGCGTTCGACAAACGAACATATCGAGCAATGGATTGTGAAGCGAGTGTCTTGATGTTGACCCCACGCCATCTGTCAATCGATGCGCCGCCAATTCCCACCGACAAAAACGCTCGCAATGAGGAAAAGGTCTCGGTTTGAAGACCGACTGATTCGAGCAGATTTCTGATCGAATCGCAGGTCGAAGAATCGACACTCACGACGACCACGGTCTGACTTTGCATCAGTGCCCTCAAATTGGAGCAATGACAAACATGCGCTCGGAATGGGATCTGCAATGTATCTGCCGTAGCGCTTCACTCAATCGCTCTCAGGCCGACTTGTGTCCATCCGCCACTTCAAGAGGCTACTGCACAATCGCTTAGAAGGCCCATTCGGCCAACTACCTAGACTGCGTACGTAGTCGCGCCCAGTGGGCGCGTCCCAAGCTGGCCGCGGCATTGAATCAAGAGCAAGATCAACCAGTAGAGCGCACCGCTGCTGGCGACAGCTTCCGTTAAGCCCATACCGAGCAGGGCGAGCAAGAGCAGGATGCACAACAGCCAGAACTGTAACTTTTGGCCGGATCAAGCATGACGCTTGCCCGCCGCCGATGCACTGTCAACTACGTAGGTAGCCTAGGTATTAGAACGAATAAAATTCTTTGCTCCGATTCGTTAAAGCTAAAGTAGCAGAAAGATCGATTCAGCGTTGCAGCGCCTCGTTACAGCGGTTTTTATGACGGACGCATATCCCACGCGACGAGCGATGGCATTCATTCTTAGCGCGCCGCACTCTGAATCATGGTAGCGGACGGACGTCGATCAACAGCCACAGTCCGAAATCACGAACCTAAGGTAGGGGATAACGAATGATGGCTCTTCGAGGTGCGACAGCAACACTTTTTTTGGCGATCACGTGGGTGAGCCAGACCGCCGTTGCCCAAAACATCGACGGGACGGTCATGCTAAATGGCCAGCCGGTGCCTGACGTCACTGTGACCCTTTGGGGAACAGCCGGCGAGGAGGCGCCCCAGCAGCTGGCGACTGCGAGCAGCGGTGCCGACGGCTCGTTTTCAATCTCCGACGATACGGCTCCCGAGGACTCAGTGCTCTACATCGTCGCCCGCGATGATGCAAAACAACTGGCGCTGCTCTCGGTGTTGGGAACCAAACCCCCCGAAAGGTGGTCGTCAACGAGTTGACCACCGTCGCCTCGGCGTTCACCAGCGCCCGATTCATCGACGGCGAAAAGATCAGTGGCAACCCTCTAGGCCTGCGCATCGCGGCGGGCAATGCGCCGAACCTGGTGGACCCCGTGACCGGCGGGTGGGGCGATGTGCTGCTGGACCCGATCAATAGCACCGCAGAACACGACACTCGCGAAGTGAACACGCTTGGCTCGCTCATCACTGCCTTCGCCACCGTGGCCGACGATGCTTGGCGCACCAACTTCTTGAAGGCGGCAACGCCAATCGGCGGGGAAACGCCAAAAAAAACACTCGAAGCGATGGCCGGCATCGCGCATACCACCTTGGGCTGCTCCCAAGGAGCTCTTCGCCTTGTTTGACAAGGCATATCCCCAACCAAAGGACGGGTCCCCGCGAAGCGCGCCATTCGTGCCATACCTTAGCTACGTTCCGGATGATTTCGCGCTTTTGCTCAAATTTGCAGGCGGCGGGGTGTATTCCGCGGGCCGTTTGATGTTCGATTCAGAAGGCAATCTCTGGAGCGGTCAAAACTGGATGCCCGGCTCGCAATCCGGCGTTGTCAACGGCATCGGCGGAGGCGTTGCCAAGCTCGCGCCTGACGGTACGCCGCTTTCCCCGCCCATCACCGGATTTACCGGTATGGGCCTCGACGGCGTCGGCTGGGGCACGCTCGTGACGCACGACAAGGTCTGGGCTACGAGTTTCAACGGAAAGATCCTCGTCCTGGATTTTGATGGGAATCCGATCGGAACGGAAAAGGATTTCCCATTCACCGAAGAACTTGCCGGCCTGATGGGCCTTGGTGCCGCCGCGAACGGCGATGTCTGGATTGCCGAGGGCTCGGGCAATCGATTGCTGCATTTTCCGGGTGGCCGGGTCAAGGACGGAAAGCTCGTCAGCGTCGATGGGCTGAAGTCGCCATTCGATATCGTCATCGACAGTCAGAATCGCGTTTGGGTCAGCAACTCGCAATCGGACACGCTTTTGCGGTTTCCTGCCGACGACCCTTCGAAGGTCGAGTCTTTCCGCGTCGGTATCAGCGTTCGCGCCCTGGCGCTGGACTCCAAAGGCAACGTCTGGGTGACAAGCATGCAGTCACTCGACTTCCCGCCGCCGAAGATCCCTGACGGTGCCTCTATCATGACGCAATTCCGGCTCGCCGGTGAGCATCTGTTCAAAGTCCTCGAAAGTGGCGAGTTTAAGAGCACGGGCATGGTCAACATGTTTCGTCCTGACGGCAGCCAGCCCGATGCCAAGGGCTATTCCGGTGACGGGATCAACGTGCCCTGGGGCGTCAATGTGGACGGGAATGATGACATCTGGGTCGGTAACTTCTATGGGCGCGGCGCTGTGCTGATGGCTGGAGATGATACCGAAGGCCATGCGGCTGGCACGAAGACCGGCGATGTCATCCACGTGTTTGAAAGCGGCAGCATCCAGTTGGTCACCGATGTGGCCATTGACCCGGCCGGAAATGTCTGGGTTGCGAACAATTGGAACAATCCGGAAGCCGCACTCGCGAGTGATCCGGCCCGACCAATTTCGACTTTTGGCGGCGGGGACGGTATTGTCGTGATTTACGGCGTCGCGGGGCCGGTGCTGCC
This sequence comes from uncultured Gammaproteobacteria bacterium, assembly GCA_963783675.1. GTDB lineage: Bacteria > Pseudomonadota > Gammaproteobacteria > Competibacterales > JAHEDQ01 > JAHEDQ01. The sequence continues at coordinate 11,238 of CAWAOU010000021.1, read as the reverse complement.
GCCGCGCATGGGTCGGGTGCAGAAACCATGACGACTACCACCAAAAAAACGCCGCGCATCCGCACCGTTGCGGTCCGGATGCGCGGCCCGCGGTAAACGTGGGTGCGCGCTGGACCACAAAGGTAAAAGCAGCGGTGCGGAAGGCCTCGGAAGCCCAGACAGCAAGGAGAGAAACCCGAAAGATGCGCAAGTCAGACACGCCCCTGCAGCCCCGGCCCGACGCGACGCCAAGTATTTACCGCCGGTGCGGCGTTGGCCCTGAGCGCCACGGCCCGCGCCGCGTTGGCGCAGGACACCAGCCAGTCAAAGGCGGAATTCCTGTTCGTGCAGACCGCAAAGGGCATGGATTACACCGCCGGCGACAACCGCCTGACGCTCCGGGGTGTCAGCCCGGTGACCCTGTTCTTCGCGGATCGGCCCGAGCGCATCGCCGGCAACATGAAGACCGCGCGCTTCGTTCCGTTCTGGAGCGAAGGCACCGACAGCTTCTTGTCAGACCCGCCGAACGCGGACCTGTCCATCCTCGAATACGGAGAGCTTAAGCAGGTGGTGGTCGTGCTGCGCGACCCGATGCTGGACGGTTAGAACCTGCACTACACGGTGAACGTCCTGGAAGGCGAGGTGCCCGCGACCGGAGTGGACATCTCTCTTTTTCATCGACGTCATTGGCATGCCGTTGACCCCGCTTTCGATTGCCGGGGTGCGCCGGCGACGGTTCCGCCGGGCGGTTCTCCGCTGACATGGCAGCCCGGTTAAAGCATCGATCCCACGTGAACGGTCGGAGAATGGAATTGAATGCGCCAAGCGTTTTTCTGGCCAACAATCGAAGCGCGGCACATCCGGTACCCGGACGCAATCGCGGACGCCGGTCCGACGGACCCACAGGCACAATGCGCCGATCTGACACCAGAAGACAGCGGAATGCAGATTAACCCGAATGATTGAGGAGCCGACCACATGATCACGCTGGACAACAAGACAACAGCACCGACTGCACGCGCGCGCACGCTGAGAGGAACCGCAATCGCCGGTGTGGCGGCTTTTCTGGCCGGGGCGCTGGCCCCGGGACAGCTCGCCGCCTACGATAGCCGAATCGACGCCGAGGAAGTTTCGGACGAACGCGTGTACTCCCCTTACGCAGGCCGGACGTATCCCGACAAGGTGCTCTTCGGCGACATGCACTTTCACACCGAACTGTCCTTCGACGCGGGCCTGATCGGCACGCGGCTCGGCGTCGCCGATGGCTATCGCTTCGCTCGCGGTGACGAGGTGATTTCGAACACCGGCCAGTCGGTTCAACTCATCCGTCCGCTGGATTTCCTGGCGATCACCGACCACGCCGAGATGATTGGCCTGGCGCCTGCGCTCACTAACGCCGACCCGCTTCTGCTCGAAGATCCGTGGGGCCGAAAGATCTATGAACAGTTCAATTCTGGCCTGGAAGGACGCCAGGCGGCCTTTGCAGAGATCATCGATCTCTCAACCCAGGGGATCAACCCGTTTGAATCGCAGGACCTCACGCGCTCGATGTGGGGCGAGTTCCTACAAATTGCCGAGCAGTACAATGATCCGGGCACCTTTACGGCCATGACCGGGTTCGAATGGTCCTTCTCACCGCAAGGCGACAACCTGCACCGGGTGGTGCTGTTCCGCGATGACATCGACAAGACCAGCCAGACGCTGCCGCTGGCCTTCTTCGACGCGCCCGATCCGGAGCTTCTCTGGGACTACATGGAAGCCTACGAAGAGGACACCGGCGGCCGGGTTCTGGCCATTTCGCACAACGGCAATCTGTCGAACGGCCTCATGTTCTCGGACACCAAGTTCGACGGTTCGCCGATCGACTCCGAATACGCCGAACGGCGTAACCGCTGGGAGCCGCTGCACGAAGTCACCCAGATGAAGGGCGATGAAGAAACCCACCCGCTGTTGTCGCCGGACGACGAGTTCGCTGACTTCGAAATCTGGGATGTCAGCAACCTCGCCGGCACGGTGGCAAAAACGCCCGAGATGCTGGCCCGCGAATACGCGCGGTCGGCCTATCAGTCCGGCCTGCGGTTCCAGCAGGAGATCGGCGCCAACCCCTATCAGTTCGGAATGACCGGCAGCACCGACTCGCACACCGCGCTTTCGACCACACGGCAAGAGAACTTCTTTGGCAAGTACCCGTCGACGGAACCGTCCGACGACCGCCACGACCATGAAGTGATCCCGGCGGCAGATCCTGCCCTTCGGATCATTTCGGCGCAGGAAACGGCCGCTGGCCTGACAGGGGTCTGGGCGCGGGAGAACACGCGCACCGAAATCTTCGACGCGTTCCAGCGGCAAGAGGTTTTCGCGACCACCGGCACCCGGATGCGGGTGCGGGTCTTCGGCGGCTGGAACTTCACTGCTGACGACATGGCGACTGCGGACTACGTGTCTTTGGGGTACCGCAACGGCGTGCCCATGGGCGGTGAGTTGTTCAAAGCGCCGGAGGGTGGGGCGCCCAGCTTCATGGTGCGGGCCCTGCGCGATCCGGACGGCGCCAACCTCGACCGGGTCCAGATGATCAAAGGCTGGATCGATGCCGACGGCGAGACGCACGAGCGTGTTTACGATCTGGCGGTGTCAGACGGACGTACGATTGGGGAAGACGGCCGCGCACGTGAGCCCGTGGGCAACACGGTCGACATCGAAACGGCTACCTTTACCAACTCGATCGGCGCCGCCGCGTTGCAGGCGCATTGGGTCGATCCCGATTTCGATCCGGCGCAAGGGGCTTTCTACTACGTTCGCGTTCTTGAAATCCCCACGCCACGCTGGACCACCTATGACGCACGCGTTCTATGGCGTTCCGACTTCCGACGTGGTCCGCCGACGCAGCAACAACGCGCCTACACCTCGCCGATCTGGTACAAGCCGCGCGGGTAAAGCGTACGCTGGGATTGGGTGGTGTTGACCGCCCTGAATGGGCCAACGGTGTTGGAAAGGTTCGTTGAGGCCGGCAATTTGCCACCGGGAAATGTGCCCTTAGATTATTTGCTCCCGCGGGGTTTGATTCTTCATCGACTGGTAGGCCAGCGATGCAAACGAGGTCTGCTTCGTGCGGGAGACTCAAGAAGTGGTTGAAATGAGGCGGGATTCCATGCGCTCTACTGTACCGCACGGGAATAAACCAGAACTTCCCTGGCCGCTGCGCTCTCTTGAAACCAGCAGACAGATGAACTCTTTGACTGAGCCGACTTCAAACTTTTTTGAGATATTTTGGCGATTTGCTTCCACGGTCCGGTGACTGATATCCAGTTCCCTGGCTATTTGCCTGGAGCTGCGGACACTAAGCAACTCGTCGAACACCTGAGGCGCTCGCTTCGTCAGGGCCGTCAGGCGATCAGCGGGGCTTGCTTTTCCGCCCGACGTCGCCTGCCGGAGCTCCTCATCTGCCGCCCGTGCAGCTTACGATTGGTGTGTGTGAGGCAAAGCCGCCATTTTCCGGTCGAGCATCAGGGTTTCAATCTCGGTGCGACGATAGTCGTTGGCGATCAATCGATCCAGCAAGCCACACCCTCCCTTGGATTCCACAACTGCAATGACGGATCTGCCGTTCAGCGGTATCACCAACCCACTGCCGAGGACCTGGGTGAAGCCGGTTCGGGCCTCGGTCTTTGACACGCCGTGATGATGCTGGACCGCAATGTAAGCTTCACCGATGACTGTGTTCCACGAAGGCGCACGGGAAGACGGAGTCCTTCGTGCAGCCATGCTGCACAAGTGATGAGGGTCGGCCCCTCGAAGCCGCCGTACAGCATGTGTTCCGGCATCGTGAACACCGATTCCGGAAATGACCGGAAAAGCGTTCACGTTGAACCCGGAATGACTGTTCACATTCGACCAGAACAGGTGTTCACGTTGAACCAGAATCGGTGTTCACGATGGACCGGAATACGCACGTGACCGACTCAATAGGCTGAGAGAGAGAATTGATTGTTCGGTCGGATATCGTCGGTTTCTTTTTAACGGTGATCTGATTCAACAGCTTCGGAGCTCGTAAACTCTCGCCGTTAGCGAGCACAAAGCGATCCGCTTCATTTCCCGAGAGCTGGCGGGTAGATGAGGCGAATGGACGTGATGATTCACTTCTTTTCGGTCGAAGATTCACGTCTGGGGCCGAAGCGTTCAGGGCCGTCAACTGTTCGTGTGTGCGCTTGCCTCCAACGCTTTCTTGATGCGCCCCAACAAGCTTTTTTCCCTGTAGGGTTTCTCCACGATATACTTGGCGCCTGCCTTGATGGCACGCACTGAAGCCGCCACATTGCCACGCTCGGTAATCAAGATGACCGCCATGAGGGCGCAGCATTCGGCGAATTCTGACTGGCTTTCCGAAATGGTAACGTCACCGCCATGATCGACTACCAGGCAGTTCCCTGGTCGCGGGCTTGCCACCGGCAGGTACGCTCGCAATGACGAAAAGGTCTCGACTTGAAGTCCCGCTGATTCGAGCAAATCTCTAATCGAATCGCAGGTCGAAGCATCGTCACTCACGACGACCACCGTGTGGCTTTTCATCAGTGTCCTCGAACTGGCGCAATGACAGGCGCACGATCAGAATGGGAATTTCAACGTATCCGCCACAACGCCTCACTCGATCGTTCTCAGGCCGATTTGTGTCCATGCGCAGGCTTGAAAGCCTATTGCAAAATCAGTTGGAAGGCCCATTCGGCCGACTACCTAGACTGCGTACGTAGTCGCGCGCAGTGGGCGCGTCCTGGCGGCTGCGAGGCACCCTGAATTACTGAACAGGCAGCACAACGCTCAGAGCTATCCGCGGGTGCTGACGGGAGAACTATGCGGCCCTTTCTAGCCGCCGTCCGCTGGTGAAACCAACAGACAGAGGAGCTCATTCACTGAGCCGACTTCGAACTTTCTCAAGATATTTTGGCGATGTGCTTCGACGGTCCGGTGACTGATATTGAGTACCCTGGCGATTTGCTTGGAGCTGCTGCCCCCAAGCAATTTATCGAACACCTCACGCTCTCGCTCCGTCAGGGTCGTCAGGCGATCATCGAGGCTCGCCTGTTCCGTCAGAGGTCGCTTGCCGGAGATCCTCGTCCGCTGCCAGTGCGCTGTTGATGCTGTCCAACAAGAGCTGGTCCCGATAGGGTTTCTGGATGAAATCGATGGCACCGCTCTTCAGTGCCCGCACGGCCATGGGAGCATCGGCATGGCCGGTCAGTACGATGACAGGAATGCTGGCACCCAATTCGTTCAGCTTGCCCTGTAGGCCCAGACCGCTCATTCCGCCCATCCGCACATCGAGGACTAAACAGCCTGCACGTTCCGGCCGAAATCTCTCCAAGAACGCCTGCGCAGAAGCAAACGTCTCTGCATGTAAACCGACCGATTCGACTAGCTCCCGCACCGAATCGAGCACCACAGCATCATCGTCAACGATAAATACGGTTTGTCGTGCCATCGCCTTTAACGGATTTCGATCATGCTGCAGCAATCTGCAGCGTGAAATGAAATATGGCGCCGCCAGCGGGATTTGGCATGTACCAGATATGCCCGCCGTGGGCGGTCAGGATCGTTTGGCAAATGGCGAGCCCCATGCCCATACCATCCCCTCGGCCGGAATGAAGAGGTTCGAATATGTGCTCGGCCTCGTCAAGGGATACACCGCCCCCGCGATCCGCCACACTGACGCGTACCTTGTGGTCACTGATCTGGCGGACTTCGATGTTGACAACACGTTCGGCCGGATCTCCTAGGGGCTGTACACTGCGCATGGCATTCTGCAATAGATTGACCAACACCAGTTGTATTTCCAGCGTGTCGGCGAGTACCAGAGGGAAGTCTGCGGGGTGTATTCGTTCAATGCCAATGCCACTATCCTCCAGTTCCGGCTCCATTATTTGAACGACCTTTTCGAGTACGTGATCAAGGGGCACGGCTTGCAGATACACCTCATCTGTGCAGACCAGATTTCGAACATGCTCGATGATGTCGCTCGCCCGAACGACCTGCTGCTCTGTTTTCCGGATCAGTTCATCGATCTTTGTGGTCTGATCGGCCTTGCTCTGTAGCGTCGCCTTGCCCCGCCTGAGCATAGTTGAATCGCTATCAGGGGCTGATTGATTTCATGCGCTATGGCGGTAGTCAAAGAAATCAGGCTGCGTTCTTTGCTGAATTTTTCCAGCCTGCTCATCAGCCTATGCGTTTCGGTCTGCGCGTGTGTGCGCAAGTCGATCTCGGTCAGAAGCGCCGTTTGCGTCCGGCTAAGATTCGCCCGGTTCCGCAACAGTCCAGCAATCAGTAACCCCTGCAGAGCAACCACGGTTGCCACGATCGCGATCTCTGTCGAGTACTTCTCCCAAACCGACAGCTCGCGATTGACGATTCGACTGCCCGCAGGCAATCGGCCTTCGTCGATGTTCCACCGCGTCAATTCTCGGTCGTCGAAAATGGCACTGTTTTCGGCCCTGTCGACAACGGCCACGCCCGCCGGATCTTCGCCTCCGAGGACGCGCAACGCCATTTGCGCGGTCTGAAACCCATCATTTTCCAGTGTAATCAGACGACCGCCCGTGATGCCATGCCCAAGCAAGGTGTCCCAAAGGCCATAGATCGGTGCACTCGCTGCGGCGGATAACTGCGGCAGTTTCAGGTATGTAGGACCGCCCAGTTCGGTCCTGGATCTGTGTCAAATATAGGATCACCGACTGAGCGGGCAGCGTGCTAACCGCCTCGGTCAGCTCGGCATGTGACATGCCCTGCAGCCAAATGAAATCAACCCTGCCTTCGAACGGCTGCAGCGACTCTCGGGCATTGCGCTCGATCTGCTTGCCTACGGCACTGGATCCGACGATCACGGCCACCCGTTGGGTGCCTGGGTGGATCTGCAGGGCCAACTCCAACGTGCCTGACGTCAAGTTCGATGGTTACGCCGGTAATGTGTGGCATCAGCTCTTGCGAGCCTACGAAACGGCTATCCGCACCGCAGAAGATGATGGGGATACCGGGAAACAGGCTCTCCCCATGGTCGAGCAGGAACTGCAATGCAGGTGTATAGGTCGGAACAATCAGATGTGGCTTCTCCTCCTCATACTTACGGCGGTAGATGGCGAGCAGGTTGGATACATAGTGACTATCGCCAAATCGAGACACGTCCGGTGACTCGATGTAAATCTCAACCCTTAGATCGGTTGCGGCAGTGAATCCACGCACGAGCCCGTTATACCAATCCGTGTTCACGGGCAGAGTGTGCCTGAACGAGTTTAGTATAAGCACTCGGTACGGTTCAGCCTGCGCCAATGCGACAATCGGCGTACAGAAGAGAAGCACGAGGGCAAGAACCCAAACAATTGGGCCAGCAATGTTCATCGACTGCTATTTTCCGCTATCGCGGATACTCTTGGCAACTCACCCCGTGCCTGCTATTGCGAAGCGTGCTTTCATCTACGCCTTAGGCACTTGCCATGCGAGATAACCGAGTCCGGCGCCCTCACTGACAAGCAGCAGGCCACAAAGCAAACCCAGCACCCAAACTGCAGTCGCCGGCAGACCGCTCCACAGATAAAGCGCCGCGAAAAGGAAGCGGTCTGCTACCGTCAACCCCAGGAACAAAATTGGCGAAAGCCGACTACTCCTTGTTCAAACCACTGTTCTTGACATAGTAGACACCGCCCCAGTTGACCTGCACGTCGAAACCTTTGTCGTGTACATGGTAGGTCTTGATATACGGGTTGAACGTGGTGGATTCTGAGTACAACGGCCCCAGGTCTCCTGAGGCGCCGACTTCTGCACCTATTGTGTCGAATTCCTCGTAGGCGCCTTCAGCCGTGAACACCAGTAGCTGTTTGTAATCGTCGTAGCCGACGCCAGGACCAGTTCCGGCCCGCACCATGGTCATGAAAACGGGTTTAGCGTCCTCGCTTTTGAAGGCGACGCCCCTACCTTTACCTGCCACATAAAGCACGATATTGACACTGTCATTGTCGAACACGGCGTAGCCATGAGACTTTTCGACTTCTGCTTTGGCCTCTGGGTGTTTTTTGTAGATCTCTTCGAGCGCCTCCGACGACATGGCCTATGGACTGATGAGCAATTACGGAGGAGTAACGGTACCGATCTCGCAGATAGACACACGCGGGGTTGCCGAAGGCATGTCCTAATCCCTTTTGTATCTTAGCCGGTCGCCAGGAATGGCAACGCCGTATAGTGTCTCAAAGCCGGTGTTCCTACGATTCAGCAAGGAATCCGACGATGACCCGCGCGCCCAGCGCCTGCGGACACTCCTCAAACTGCGCCCCGACCTCTACTCTTTTCCCATCACGGATGTCGCCGACGTGTCTCCCGAGGCCATCCGCGTCGTCGACGGAAAACTCGCGCAGATCTTTGATCCGGATGAGAAGGTATCGCATATCGGGCTGACCAACCGGTCGGTGATCGAGATCCTGCGCATGGCGGCTAATTACATCCAGGTGCCCGCTCCAGATGTGGAGAGCGGGTTGGCCCGCAATCGCAGCCTCGCGGATTCCAGATTCCTGACCGTACTGTCCTCCCCGACCGAACCAAGCAGTGCCTGGCTCAAGGTGCGATACAAGGGAACCTGGTTTTACATACCGGCGACGGATTTGGATTCACGAGAAAGTTTCACGCTGCTAAACGCCTTCTTCAGCTCGGTGGTTGGTGAGGTACCCGGCGCTAAGCCATTACTGACGCTGCCAGTGAAATAGCAGTCTATGAAAACAAGCGTTCCGACACACTCCCTCGGAATTTTTCGCAGTGAACTGGCATTGTGGACAGGTGCGATCACGACACTGCTGTTCCTACAATACGGTAATAGCTGGCTGGCTGACCTGTCTTAGGCGGGTTGGTACTTCTTCCTGTTTAGCTGGCTGTTTGTGGTCATGCTGTGGCTGCCTTTCAGTGTGGTACGACATGCTGACAGCCTGGCCATAATTCTCGGTGAGCCATACGGCACCTTGATACTGACACTTTCTGTAATCAGCATCGAAGTCATCATGATCTCGGCCGGCATGATTACCGGTGAAAACAATCCGACGCTTGCACGCGATATGCTGTATTCGGCATTAATGATCGTGCTCAACGGCTTGGTGGGGGTAACACTAATTATCGGTGCTCTGCGTCACGGGGAGCAGCAATACAATCTCAAGGGGTCTGTAGCCTACCTGGGCGTAATCATCCCCATGGCCGAACTTGGCATCATCATGCCGCGTTACACGACCTCGACGCCCAAGGGTGAAGCTTCCCCTCTGATGTCCGGCTACCTTATCGTGATGTCGATTGCGCTGTACGGGGTATTTCTCGCAATTTAGTACGGTCTAGAAACCCACGTCCTAAGGACGTGGTCATGAATGACTGGCTTGGCCTGTCATGAGTGGCCGCCCATGTTAGAACCGACGTTGAGTTGTCCCCACAACATCAACGAAGGTAATAACATGAGCAGATTCGAGAAGTTAACGCATGTTCTGTGGCATTGCCAATATCACATAGTATGGGTACCGAAGTATCGATTCCGGGTATTGAAGGGCGTCATTGGACAGGAGGTACACAACAGCATCGAGGTATTCTGCAGTCAACTGCGGTGCCGGGTTGTGGAGCTGAACGTACAGCCGGATCATGTACATCTGTTGGTGAGGGTGCCGCCGAAGGTATCGATTTCGAAGCTGATGGGTGTCGTCAAGGGGCGGACGGCGCTGAGGTTATTCACGAGATTCCCGTACCTTCGGAAGAGGCCATACTGGGGCAACCACTTCTGGGCGAAGGGATACTGCGTGGATACGGTGGGCGTTGATGCGGAGATCATACGAAAGTATGTGAAGTATCAGGAAAAGCAGGAGCTGCGCCAACAAGAGATGAGTTTCAGGAAATAGTGGGGGATGGGACAGCTCATCGGCCAGCCTTCTCAGAAGGCTGGCTTTGTGCGCCCCCTTTTAGGGGGCTTAAGGCAAGTCCGCGTTCTAAGAACGCGGATGTTTACGACGGTCTAGAAACCCACGTCCTAAGGACGTGGTCATGAATGACTGGCTTGGCCTGTCATGAATGGCAGCCCATGTTAGACCGACGTTGAGTTGTCCCCACAACATCAACGAAGGTAATAACATGAGCAGATTCGAGAAGTTAACGCATGTTCTGTGGCATTGCCAATATCACATAGTATGGGTACCGAAGTATCGATTCCGGGTATTGAAGGGCGTCATTGGACAGGAGTTACACAACAGCATCGAGGTATTCTGCAGTCAACTGCGGTGCCGGGTTGTGGAGCTGAACGTACAGCCGGATCATGTACATCTGTTGGTGAGGGTGCCGCCGAAGGTATCGATTTCGAAGCTGATGGGTGTCGTCAAGGGGCGGACGGCGCTGAGGTTATTCACGAGATTCCCGTACCTTCGGAAGAGGCCATACTGGGCAACCACTTCTGGGCGAAGGGATATTGCGTGAACGGTGGGCGTTGATGCGGAGATCATACGAAAGTATGTGAAGTATCAGGAAAAGCAGGAGCTGCGCCAACAAGAGATGAGTTTCAGGAAATAGTGGGGGATGGGACAGCTCATCGGCCAGCCTTCTCAGAAGGCTGGCTTTGTGCGCCCCCTTTTAGGGGGCTTAGGCAAGTCCGCGTTCTAAGAACGCGGATGTTTACACCAAGCGCCATCGCACTTTTTTTCAGCAACTAGCCAGTCCCTGAGGGTCTCAGGAAATCGACTACCATGACCACAGTGATGTGATCGTTCGCTCTCTTGGCTACCATGTCATGCTCCTACCGTTGACCATGCTTCCAGTTGTCTTACCTGGGCGCAACGCCTCAAGCGTGTCTTCGGCATAGCATTCGAAGCTTGTGCAGCCTGCGGTGGGGCAGTGAGGATGATTGCCGGCATTGAGGACGCTGATGTCATCGAGAAGATCCTCACCCACTTGGCTCTGAAAGCGGCTGGGCGCGAAGCCCCTGAGGGCGGCCGCCCTAGGAGGATGAGCACGGCGATTCGTCCGTGATCGGCGGCGCGGCAACAGTGGCGGCTCGCCGGGTGAGAGAGGGGGAGCGCGAAGCGCGCGCCGGCGAACCCGTCGTCGGCGCCACTCAAAGGCGATTGGCGGACGCAGGAGACCGCTGAACGCAGGTGCCAACAAAGGTGGTTTATGTTGCCTTCACGCCAGGCGTCGTCTATGGCTTCGTTCTCGGGCAAGGTTCGATAGCTGACGTAATCAAGGCAGGCAGCGCCACCGCGGACGGCGGCCTAT
>CAWAOU010000020.1:0-95184 GCA_963783675.1 uncultured Gammaproteobacteria bacterium | reverse complement strand
CCACCCCGATCGATCTGATCGCGGCCTTCGAAACCCTGCTCAACAGAGTTAAAGTATTCGCAAGCTGGCCAGGAATGGCTGAGAATGCCGGTTTTGCCCCCCCCTAGCGGCATGCGTCAGCCAGTCTTTGGGAAACCGTCTCGCTTTTGCTGAGCGTTTCGGAGGGGCATTCGCCGAACAGTTTGCGGTACTCAACGGCGAAGCGCCCGAGCTCGGGAAAGCCCCACTTCAGGGCTGTCTCGGTCACAGTCAAAGGGAAATCGGAAGCCGATGCAGCCAGGTCGCGGTGAGCGCAGTTCATGCGGTGCCTACGGAGAAAACAACTCGGTGTGATGCCCAAGGTTTTTCGAAACGCGTACTCAAGCGTGCGTTCACTCACACCCACCGCCGCAACCAAATCGCTCACCCTGCTGACGCCCATCCGGCTGTCCAGAAAGTCACGGGCGCGGATGACAACGCTCCAACTCCTGGAAGCCGCAGCGCTCTCTGCGTCGGAAGCAATCCCACCGAAGAGCAGCCGCGCCAGGGCCAACATCTGCCATTCGAAACACTGAACGTCGCCCAAATCCAGGGACATATCAGGGCCGCGTGCGCTCTTGCCGAGCTGGCGTTGAAGCAAACGACTCCAGGCGGCGACGCTGTCGGCGGGACTGTGGCGTGGAAACGCGGCCGACGGCAGCCGGGCAAGCGTTCCATGGTCCAATGAGTCGATCACGCGGGATTTGGGCACCAAAATCACCAGGTGGTCGGCACCCTCTGGTGTGGTGAAGTTCAACTCTGACGACGGCGATGCGCAGGCCACAGTGCCCGCATCCAGATCCTCTCCGGACCAGTTGGTCGTGCCGGAGAGGTTGATCGGCATGCCCATCATGAAGTATCCGGCTGGAGACAGGCCGTCCACCAGCATCCGGCGCGACCATCGTTCGCGGTAGATCACCGTTTCGCCAATCCGGGCAAAGTCCAGGCGCCCATGGAAACCGCCGTTGGACAGCTGGGTCAGGCGAACTTCCCAGGGCGCCAGCATGCCATTATAGGGGCCGACATCCGTCGCCTCGATCGTGCCTGCGCTGTTCTCCATCATAGGTGAGACACTAACGCACGCATTCAGCGTTCACAATAAAGCCGGCCCGGCAATGCAGCCGGACACCGGCGCGAGGCAACGGCCCGCAGACCCGCGATACGGTCACTGACAAACCACGCCAGACGACGCCTGTGGGCTGATCAGCCGTTTGTTTGCGGATTCTGCATAGCCACGCCCCCCCTAACGTCATAGTGTCACTCAGCCAACGCTGAGAATCGCGTTGAGCGCTTGTCGCAGCCAGTTTCCGGAGTGGTTAGAGGTGACGGCAAAACGGCATGACGACGGTCAGATCCAACGCATCCTCGAGCAGGCACGGGTCATCGGCAACGTGCGCTCGGTATGCCGTAAACATGGCATCAGTGAGCAGACTTTCTACCGCTGGCGAAAGCGGTTTCCCGCGTTTGCTTCGAACTCGGAGCAACTCCGATTGCTGCAACGGGAAAATGAGGAACTGAAAAAAATGGTGGCGGAGATGGCTCTGGAAAATCGCTATCTGCGTCGCTCCACAAGGCGGGCATAACCAGGCCAACACGACGTGGCAACGCCCAATCGTTGTTCGACTGCTGTCGAGGGAATCAGATGGGAATCAGAAACGCGCGATTGCGATCGCTCAGCACGGTGATCATTGGAGTGGCGCTGTGTTCTCCCGCTGCCGTGCTGGCCCAGGGGAGCCCAAAACCGGCGGGAAGTGCTGACATTGCCAAGGCCAGCCAGAACCCGGTCGCAAACATGATCAGTGTCCCGTTCGAGAACAACTATATGTGGCGGGCGGGGCCGGACAAAGACACCACCGTCAACGTGCTGAACATCAAGCCCGTTCTGCCGGTCAAGTTTTCAGAAAACTGGAATCTGATCAATCGAGCCATCATGCCGGTGATCTACCGGGAGAGTGTCAGCGGAGAGGTGACGATTCCAACCCAGGGCGGTCATCTGATAGTCAATGGAACACTGGACAGCAAGACCGGTGGCGGTGATCTGCTCTACCAGGGTTTTTTCTCGCCCGCCAACCCGGGCAAGGTGATCTGGGGCTTGGGTCCCGCCATCAGCATCCCCGTTGGCGCCGACCAATTCAGTTCGAACAAGTGGTCTGCCGGGCCGGCGGCCGTGGTCCTGACCATGCCGGGCCACTGGGTGGTTGGCGCGCTGGTACAGAACATCTGGTCATTTGCGGGTAAAAGCTCCGCCGAGGACGTGAACGCCTTCACCTTCCAGTACTTCTTGAACTACAACATTCCCAACAGCGGCGGCTGGTATCTGACTTCGACCCCGGTCATCACCGCCAATTGGAAAGAAGACAGCGACAACAAATGGACGGTCCCGTTCGGGGGCGGCGCGGGCAGAGTGTTCAAAATCGGTAAGCAGCATGTGAACACCAAGCTGCAGGGATTTTACACACCCAGCTCCCTCAGGCCCGATGGCGCCTCGGACTGGAACCTCCAGTTCAGTTTCACCTTCCTGTTCCCAAAGTAACTGGTACGGAACACCCAACGCCTGCACCCACCGTCCTGACCGACCATGGTCGTGAAGGAACCCAATTAACGAGGAACACAATGCGATGAACAGGATTGAAAACAGGGGCGCAGTCTCGCCCAGCAAGATTGCCCTGGCCCTCTTGCTTGTGGGCATGACCGCCGGTCAGGGCGTCGCCCTGGCGGAAGACTCCATGGGTGAGCCTGGCCGCGAAGCCGGCAAGCCCAACCCGCTGAAGAACGTCTACTTCGGCGAGCAGCACATGCACACGTCGAGTTCGTTCGACGCCTTTACCATCGGCGTGACCGCCACCTGGGACGATGCCTACCGATACGGGAAGGGCGAAGAAGTGAAACTCTCGACCAGCGGCGTGCCCATCAAGAAGCGCACACCCTATGATTTCGTCGCAATTACCGATCACGCCGAGTATTACTCGGTGCTGAAGGAGTTCGCCAACCCGGACAGTCCTCTGTCCAAGTCGGACCTTGCGCAGGCCGTAATGAAAGGTCAATCAGACCCCGCCGCGTCCGCTGCCGCCGTGCGCAAACTCCTGGCCAGTCTGCTCGCCAATCAGCCAATAGCCGATTACATCACCCCTGAACTGCGGACCGGGATGTGGCAGAACTTCATCAAGGCTGCGGACAAGCACAACGATCCGGGCAAGTTCACTGCGCTGTACGCGTTTGAGTGGACCTCGATCCCCAACGGCGCAAACATGCACCGCAATGTGTTCTTCAAGGACAAGGCTGCGGCCATGCCTTTCTCGGCATTCGACTCGGATCAGCCGGAGGATCTTTGGACCTATCTCGAATACCAGCGCAACCAAGGCATCCAAACCTTCGCGATTCCGCATAACTCGAACGTATCCGACAACTGGATGTTCTCCGAGAACAAGTTCCTCGGCGGCAGAATGGACGAGCGGTACGCCCGACGTCAGGCGCTCAACGAGCCGCTGTTCGAGATGCAGCAGACCAAAGGCAACTCCGAAACCGATCCGGTGCTCTCACCCAACGATGACTTTGCCGACTTCGAGCGCTTTAACAATATGATCTCGCTGCCTACGCCCGCGGTTAAGGGTCGGGGCGCTTTCTACCGCTCTGGTATCTCACAGGGCATGAAGCTCGAAAAAGAGCTTGGCTACAATCCCTACAAGATGGGTGTCGTGGCGGGTGCCGACGTTCACTCCGGCTATTCCGGAAACGAGGAGTTCGGCTGGAATGGCGCGCACGGTCTGGCGGATGACACGGCCAAAAAGCGACTTAACCCCGCCCCAAACCCGTCCGGCGAAGCAGGCTTTGTTGTCTCCTCCGCCGGCACGACCGCCGTCTGGGCCGAAGAAGAACACCCGCGAGGGCATCTTCAACGGGATGTTATCGAAGGAGACCTATGGCACATCCGGCACCCTGATCCGGCTGCGCTTCTTCGGTGGCTGGGATATGGCCGAGAACATCACGGCAGACGAGAACTTCGTTGAGAAGGCCTATGGCGCTGGCGTTCCCATGGGGCAAGACATGCCTGCGCATCCAATGAAGGACATGGCGGAGGCCCCGAGCTTTGCCGCCTGGGCGCTGAAGGATCCGGAAAGCGGTAATCTTGATCGCATCCAGATTGTCAAAGCCTGGCCCGACCCCGTCACCGGCTACCCCAGGGAAGCGATCTACGATGTTGCCTGGAGCGACCCGGACAAACGTGCGCTGGACGATGCGGGTAACCTGCCCCCGTTGGCAATACGGTGGACATCAAAAAGGCGACTTACACCAACGATATCGGCGCGACTCAGTTGGTGGCGGAGTGGACCGATCCGGATTTTGATCCGACCAACTCGGCAGCCTATTACGTGCGGGTTCTTGAGATCCCCACCCCGCGCTGGTCGACCTACGATGCCGCCCGGAACGATCTCCCATTACCGACGGAAGTGCCCGCCACCCTGCAAGAACGCGCCTGGTCATCACCCATCTGGTACACGCCCTCGCCCGAGGTGATGGCGATGGCAAAGGATCAGGGCAAGTAGCGGTCGGCCCAGTCAGTTTCAGTCCAAAAACTCGTCGTAGAATTCGAGGGGGATTCCGATGGCAAAAATGATCATACCCGGCGTCGTGACGGCCCTACTGTGTTCCGCCGCATTGGAGACAACGTCAAATCATGGGGCAACCGAGCCCGACTTGGGAGACATGAAATGAACAGGATGGTAGCCGCGATCGCTGCGCTCAGCGTTGGAACAGCGTTGACGGGACCGGCGCTGGCCGCCGACGACAAGCCAGCGATTTCCGCCGACGAAGCGAAGGCCAAGCAGGCCTATGCCCTGGGCGTACAAACCGGATGCCAAGGGTCGCTACTACACCTACCAGTTCATTGATGCCTGGACCAACAATTTCCACTATGCCAGCACACGGACCATGGGCTCCCGGCAACAGGCCTATGCGCTGGTCGCGCCGGGTTGGAAAAGGCGCTTTGCCGGCTGACGTGATCCGGGTCGAGACGCCCACGCCGACGGGATTCATCATCGGGCGCTGGTTTGTGGCGGACCAGAATGACGTCAAGGCGGTAAACGACCTGCAGAAACAGGTGTCCATGACCCCGCTCAGCAGCTGGGGGCAGTCCTACACGCCACCCAAGGTCCCGGTGGTCAAGCCCAAGGCGCACACAGGCGAGCTCGCATTCTTCGAGCAACTCGGCGACACGCTCGTTGTCAACGGTGCACTTGGCACCGATGCCGGCGTCCTCGGGCTGATTGAGAACATCGGACTGACCACCGATCGGGGCTTTGATCCGTCGGGTCTGAGCGACAGCGAAAAGAAATCCCTCGCTCAGGCTGTGACCGATGGTAAAGCCATGCTCGCTGCGAAGTCCGTCGACATGGGCGAGACCGTGAACGGTTGGCAGCTGTCGCCGGTCCTGAACGAGTATTTCGGCAACAACTACCTGTTTCGCGCGGCGATCGGGTATCAGGCGATGTTCGTGAACACGCCCATCGAGGCCTACTACCCGGGCGCATTCAAGGACAGCGAAGGCAAGGTCCTGGATGCCTCCAAGGGCAACTACACGATCACCTTCGCCAAGGATGGAACACCACCCGTGGGTGCGTTCTGGTCGGTGACGCTGTACGACGCGAGCAAACGGCTGATGGTCGCGAACGCGCTCAACCGCTACAAGATCGGCAGCGCCGACAAGCTGACGGTGGAGAAAGATGGCTCAACGGTGATCTACATTCAGGCCGACTCGCCGGGCAAGGACAAGGAGTCGAACTGGCTGCCCGCGCCGAAGGAGCCGTTCTACCTGTTGATGCGCATGTACCTGCCAGACATCGAGGTGCTGAACGGTCAGTACCAGATCCCGGGCGTGGTTGCCGGGAAATGAGCGGGGCGCTGGCGGTGCTCGGCCCTCTCATCTGTTCCGTCGCCGTTGCTGCGGAGCGAACCGCTACCGGCTGCTTCGGATTCGGCGAAACTCAATGCAGGAGTATTTCATGAAAAGCAATCGTAAGGGCCGCCCCGAAAGGTCAATCATCTACATGCTCGCGGTGCTTGCGGGCGCGGCGGCATCGGGCGCCTCCGCACAGGACAATGTGGGTCAGCCAGCCGGCGAGGCGGGGAAGCCCAACCCGCTGAAGAATGTCTACTTCGGCGAGCAACACCTGCACACGGTGAACTCGCCGGATGCCTTTGCCTTCGGCACGCGCAACACGCCCGACGATGCCCTGCGATTCTGCAAGGGCGAGGAGATTACGCTTCAAACCACCGGCGAGAAACACAAGAAAAAGACGCCCTATGACTGGTGTGCGATTACGGACCATGCCGAGTACATGGGCATGATGCCGCTGCTCCTGAAGAAGGACAACCCACTGGCCGATACGGAAATCGGCAAGCAAATCGCCTCCGGCGATCCGAAACAGGGCGAGGCGGCGTTCCAGCAGATCATCAGCTCGGCCGCCGTTAATGTGCCGATCTCATACATGAACGACCCAAAGATCATGCAATCGATCTGGGCCGAGCAGAAAAAAACTGTCAACAAGCACAACGAACCCGGCAAGTTCACCACCCTGATCGCGTTTGAGTGGACCTCGATCCCTCAGTACCAGAACCTGCATCACAATATCTTTTTCCGGGACGACACGGGCCCGGACGTTCAATTCTCCGCTTTCGACTCGGTCAAGCGAGAGGATCTGTGGACCTATCAGGAGGTGCAGCGGGCCATGGGGCACGAGAACTTCTCGATCCCGCATAACGGGAATGTCTCCAACGGGTTGATGTACGCGCCGCACACCTCCTATGGATCGCCGATCACCAAGGAATGGGCCGAGCGCAGCACCGCCAACACCGTCGCAACCGAGATCGCTCAAACCAAGGGCGCGTCGGAGACCGACCGCTCGCTTTCGCCCACGGACGAATTCGCTGGCTTCGAGACCTACTACCACAACCTGCTCGGCTCTGGCGGCGTGGTTGGCAAGCTCGACGGGAGCTTTGTGCGCCAAGGGCTGATCACCGGTATCGGCTTTCAGGAGAAGCTGGGCGCCAACCCCTACAAATTCGGCATCGTCGGTGGCGGCGACTCGCACAACGCGGCGAACCCCAATGAGGAGTTCGCCTATTTCGGCGTCCATGGAAATACCGACAAAACGCCTGAGGTGCGTCTCGGATCGACCGGGTCGGTCGCCGGGGAGCCCGCGCGCTTCTTCTCATCCACGACTCTGACCGGCGTCTGGGCACCCGAGAACACCCGCGAGGCGATCTTTGACGGAATCAAGTCGAAGGAAACCTACGGCACCTCCGGCACGTTCATTCGGCTGCGTTTCTTCGGCGGTTGGGATTTCCCGGACACCCTGACCGATGATGCGGACTTCGTGAAAAAGGCCTATGCCGACGGCGTGCCGATGGGCAGCGACCTGGGCCCGCACCCGGCCAAGGACCTCGCCAAAGCCCCGAAATTCGCGGTCTGGGCGCTGAAAGACCCGGAAAGCGGCAATCTCGATCGGGTGCAGATCGTCAAGGGCTGGTTCGACCGCGGTTATGCCTACGAGAAAGTCTACGACGTGGTCTGGTCCGATGCGGACACACGCAAGCAGGTGGTCTGTGACGAGACCGGGGGCAAGATCTGTGGCGAACTCGCAACCCGCGTCCCTGCGGTGGGCAACACCGTGGACCTCAAGAAGGCGACCTATACCAACGATATCGGCGACACACAACTCAGCGCCGTGTGGACGGATCCGGATTTCGATCCGACCCATCACGCCGTCTACTACGCCCGCGTGCTTGAGATCCCCACCCCGCGCTGGACCACCTACGACGCGGTCAAGCTGGGCATCGATCCGCCGAAGGACGTGGCCCCGACCATACAGGAGCGCGCCTGGTCCTCGCCGATCTGGTATACGCCGTCCGAAGACTTGATCAAACGCCCGGACTACTACTACGGCCTGCAGAGTTCGCTGCCATAGCGGGATCCCGATTCGGTCACCCCGGACCTTAGACATCACGCTGTACCGCCCCCCAGCCTAGGGGGCGCGGCGCCCACGGCGGGGGCCGGAACAGGGTGGCCCACCGACTTGCCAAGGCGCTGCCCAGACCTCAAAATCCGCAACCCAATGCGGGTGATCTGTCCCAGGCGTGGACGCCGCGCACATCAAGGAGTTATTCAAGCGTGAAGCTGCTACGTGAACCGCTGGTGCATTTTCTGTTTATCGGCGCAGCGATCTATCTTTTGTACGGCGTGTTCGCCGAACCGGCGCCGGAAGCAGACGACAAAACCATTGTTGTCAGCGCGGGCGAAGTCGAGTGGATGCAGACTGCATGGCAGAAGCGATGGAATCGCCTGCCGACGGCCGCGGAACTCGATGGCCTGATTCAACAGTACATCCGAGAGTCTGTTTTGTACCGCGAGGCCCTGACCATGGGGCTGAACAAACATGACAGCGTCATCCGCCGGCGGCTGGCACAGAAGCTGGAGTTTCTCGCCAAAGACCTGGTGGCATTGACGCCCCCCACCGAGCAGGAGCTCGAGGCCTATTTCGCCGAACACAAGGCGCGTTATCAGGCACCGGCGCGCTACACCTTCACCCAGGTTTTCCTGGACCCGGACAAACGTGGGGACGCGACTCTGTCTGATGCGGAAAGAATCAAGGCGGCATTGATCGCACAGGGCGAACCCAAGCAGAGCGCGGGCGCGTTGGGTGATTCCCTCATGTTGCAGGACTATTACCCGGAAAAAGATCAGGCCGAGATACAGAAGCAGTTTGGCAGCGGGTTTGCCGAGTCGCTGGTGGCTTTGACGCCCGGGCAATGGCATGGGCCGGTGTTGTCCGGTTACGGTGTTCATCTGGTGTATGTCAGCGCTGTAGTTCAACCCCCTGCGCCGGACTTTGCGACGGTGCGCGAACGGGTGACACGGGACTGGACCACGGCCAGGAGCGAGGAACTCAACGAGCAGTTTTACGCCAACCTGCGCGAGCAATACACCGTTGTGATCGAAGCGCCTGCCAACGGTGAAAAGGTGTCGGTCCTGGCTGAGGAACCCCGTTGATGACGCGTTCCATGCCCTGGCCGATCGTGCTGGCGCTGGTCCTGTTTGGACTCATGCCGGCCATCCAGGTGCAGGCCGACGAGATCCGCCCCGCGCTGCTCGATATCAAGGAACAAAACACCGGCCTCTATGCCGTCACCTGGAAGGTTCCCACCCGCGGCGACCGGGCGCTGGCGATCACGCCACGATTGCCGGAAAGTCTGGAGCTGCTGGGATCGACCACGGCACAGACCCTGCCCGGGGCGCTGCTGGAACATGGCACCTACAAGAACAACGCT
The DNA here is from genome assembly GCA_963783675.1 of uncultured Gammaproteobacteria bacterium. Lineage (GTDB taxonomy): Bacteria > Pseudomonadota > Gammaproteobacteria > Competibacterales > JAHEDQ01 > JAHEDQ01. The sequence goes on along the minus strand of CAWAOU010000020.1, from coordinate 85,842 downwards.
GACACACTGACCGGGCAAACGATTGTCATCGAGGGACTATCCGCCCTGCAGACGGATGTCCTGCTGCTGGTACAGCTGCAGGACGGCACCCAGCACTCGGCGATACTGCGGCCCGCATCACCGAGTTTCACCATCCCGCTGCAGGCGTCGAAACTCAAGATCGCAGGCGATTACTGGCGCATGGGTATCGTCCACATCCTGGAAGGCGTCGATCACCTGTTGTTCGTGCTGGCCCTGATGCTGATCGTGAGTGGATTCGGCCCGTTGTTGAAGGCGGTGACCGCATTTACCGTGGCCCACAGCATTACCCTGGCTCTGGCAACCCTGGACCTGGTGCATCTGCCCGCCGCCCCCACAGAGGCGGTTATAGCCCTCAGTATTCTGTTTCTTGCCGCGGAGATCATCCGCAAACAGCACGGCGATTCTGGCTTGACCGAACGCTACCCCTGGCTGGTCGCGTTTGTGTTCGGGCTGTTCCACGGGTTGGGGTTTGCCGGTGCGCTTTCGGAGATTGGCGTGCCGCAGCACGAAGTGCCGCTGGCTCTGTTGACGTTCAACGTCGGTGTGGAGACGGGGCAGATTCTGTTCATACTGACGGTGTCGGCCATACTGGTCGGACTGCGCCGACTACCGATGGCATTGCCCCCAGTTTCCCGGCAATGGGCGTCCTATGCGATCGGTGGGGTGGCCGCATTCTGGACCATACAGCGTATCGCCGGTTTTCTTCCAGGATCTATGGCCTAAAAATTATTGTGGACCTATCGACGATCCGAACGTTTGAGCTGCAAGAGAGGTAACGGCATGTATGCACCAGGGCGAGTGCTTTTTACAGTTTCCGTGCTGGTACTGCTGTCCGGCTGCGCATCCTACGGCGTGATTGAAAACACCCCCATCGCCACGCCGCGCAGCGAAGATGGCTACTCGGTCAGAACCTTCACTGCGCGCTCAAGCCATGGCGAGACAGCCATAACGGTGGCTTTGTCCGGCGGCGGCACCCGTGCGGCGGCCCTTTCCTACGGCGTCCTGAAGGAGATGCGGGACACGCCGTGGCAAGGCGGTGACGGTGGCGCGCAAAACTTTCTGGCGGAAGTGGACACCATCAGCTCCGTATCCGGCGGCAGCTTTACCGCGGCCTATTACGGCTTGTTCGGGGAGCGACTGTTCGAGGATTTCGAGGAGAAATTTCTGAGAAAAGACGTACAAGGATCTCTGGTCAGGGGATTGTTCAACCCGTTCCGATGGTTCAGTTCCAGCGGCCGCACGGAGTTGGCCGTGGAAACCTACAACCGGGAACTGTTTGAGGATGCGACCTATGCGGACATGCTCAAACGGGACGACCTGCCGCTGATCATCGTCAATGCCTCGGATCTCGGATATGGCGTCCGCTTCTCCTTTACCCAGGATTACTTCAATTTTCTGTGTTCCGATCTGTCCACCTACCCGGTTGCTCGCGCGGTTACCGCCTCCTCGGCCGTGCCTATTGTGTTCAATCCGGTGGTACTGGAGAACTATCCGGACTGCGGCACGACGCCCCCGGAATGGCTGCTGGCGGCCAAGAAACGGGCCCTGGAAAAGGGGAGTCTGCGCCTTGAGGGCCTGGTGTCAGGTCTGGAAACCTACTACGACAAGGACACCCGCAAATACGCCCATTTCGTGGATGGCGGCATCACCGACAACCTGGGTCTGCTTGCGTTGTTCGATTATATAGCCGTTGCGGGGGGCCCAGAGTCATTCATCAAAAAAACCGGCAGAGCGCTACCCACCCATCTCGTCTTGATCTCGGTCGATGCGTCCACCTCGCCTAAACCGGAAATGGATGAAAGCAACAAACACCCCTCACTGTCGGAAACGGTGGGGGCCATGAGTAACGTGCAGCTCCATCGTTACAACATCGCGACGGATGAGTTGATCAAAGCGGCCGCCCAGGAATGGTCGGAAGCACTTTCAACACCCGGGCAGCCGGTTGAGATCTACCTGATTCGAATCAGCCTGGAAGAACTGGACGACGAGGAAGATCAGAAGTTCTTCAACCAGGTGCCCACGAGCTTTTCTCTGACCGATGATCAGGTCGATCGATTGATCGCAGTGGGCGGCCAGCTACTGCGCGATGATCCTGAGTTTCAACGCCTGCTGGCCGACGTCAACGATGGAACGGTGACGAATTAATGCGGCGTCGACTGGTGGCGGTCGATCCCGGGAGGGAACCCGTCATGGACGACTCGAACTTGCCGACAGAGCCGCAACGACCGGGCTGAGATCACCGTTTGTGTGCACCGTCTACGCGATACGGGCCCGGGATAAAGGCATTGCGTACCTGAACGGAAACAGCCCCGGGCGCTTCGGGATGAGCGCCCGGGGCCGTGGGAAGTTTTTGAGAGCTTAGTTGGTCGCAGCAGTTTTGCCGTGCGCCTGATCAATGCGCTCCCTGAGCACCTTAGCCCAGTAGTCCATGGACTCTTTGACATAGGCCCAGGTGGAGTACGAGTTCACGTAATCCGTAGCGCCTCGTGTAACGCCTTCACCCCAGTTGTATTTCTTCGGAATGCGCGTATCCACGTAAGCCCCGATTTGCTCACTGGTGACGCTGTCCAACGCCTCCACCTAAACCGATGCCTCGCCCACGAACATGGTGCTCCCCGGTTCCCCTTGTGCCGCACCGGTGGCAGCGTCACCGACCCACAAAAAAGGAACGACCAGCGTCACTACGGACGCTTCGGGCTTGTTCGGCACCACATCGGTAACGGCGATTCACAGACGCAATACATCCGGACCCGATTCCTCGACCACCGCATAACCATCGGATATCGCCTTGACGACGGCATCGTGAAAGTAATTCGGTCAGGGCCTTGAGCTCGGTAGGATTGTGGGGTGGCTGATGCCCGCGAAACTGGCATTTGCCCTGTTGGTCGGGTTGCAGCTTTTCCTGCTTGGCCCGGTCGGCCATGCCGATACGACAGTCTTGGCGAGCTTCTTAGATATCGGTTCTCGTACCTGCTCTCCAATGCAAGCGTCATCGTTGGTACTGCACGAGCTAGCCGTGAGGGAAAACGCCGAAAAATGTCGTGATGTGAGAGTTCATGAGCATTCACGCTTGGGTCGTCCGGCTCACGCTTAAGTGATCTCACTTGTAGGCGTGGGGGACTCTTGGGCTTCCACCGATCCCGACTCCCTCGGGGGGAAATACGCATCAAAGACGTAGAGTGCCGCGACGGCGTAGATCGCCGCCATGCCGAGCTCGCCCAAGCGGTCGGCGAAGTTGGCGCCGCCTTCGTCGCTGAATGGAATGATCGACTCGCCGTAGAGGATCATCACCACGCTCAGAGCGAATCCGGCCAGCGGGGCCCAGGGCGCATCGGACGTGATCATGCGGGCGAGGACCAGCACTACGGCCAGCGTCATCGTCGCCACGAATGGAAAGTGCGGCGCCATGACGGTGAGCTGGTACATAGCTAAGGTGACCAGACCCGCCGCGACATTGGCCGCGAGGATGCCCTTGGTGACGGTGAGGCCGCGCGCCAGGTTGGCGCTGTAGGCGTAGATGGCGATGTAGATGGGTGTGTGGACGTTGGTCCAGCCGAAGCTGAAGTAGGCGACCGCGTAGGAGCCGGTGATGGCCGTCAGGATCCAGGCACGCCGGGTCACCTCCGCCGCCGGCAAGACCGGCTTCGGTGCCGGCGTCGGCTCCGTTGGCAGGACCGGGAACAGGGCGAAGAGTAGCATCGTCACCACCAGCGAGATGCCGATGTTTACGATGAAGGAGCCGGCGACATCCCGCGTGATTTCCACCGTGGTATTCGCGACCATCGGCACCAGCATCAGTCCGACCAGCAGCAGGATCAGCACCAGGGACGAGCCACCGCGCAGACCGTGGCGGAAGGTCGAGAACAGCGCGGGGAAGAGCGCGACCAGGAAAAGCGCCGGGTAGGCTTGCGAGAGCCCTCCCGCCACCAGGCACAGGCCCATGATCAGGGTCGTCACCAGGAGGATGCCGACGGCCGCGAGCGGTGTTGGCGCCCTCGGCGCTTGTAACAGGGGCGCGGTGAAGATGGGCGCCAGATAGGCCAGAGTCCAGTCGTATGCCAGCGCGATCACGAAGGTGATAGTCACGCCGAGGCCGAGCCGGAGCGCGCGGCGGTCATGGGTTTGCCGCGCGATGGTCCGATCAGCGGCCGGCTCAGGGAGCCCGGTCTCGGTAGCGGCTCAGTATGCGGCTCAGTAGGCATAGGAGAGCCAGCTGATCAGCCTGATCCAGGCCGCCCCCAAGGCGTTCAGGAATCCGTTGTCCTCGGTGTAGACGATGACGTTGGCCTGGCCGTTGAGATTGCGCCGGATATCCGCGTGCTCGCTGCCGATCTCGTAGCCGAGCATGCGGATGCGCACCGGAAACCGTTGCGGGTCGCGCAGCCAGGCTTGCTCTTCGGGGACGCTCGGCAGGCTGCCGGTCGCGTCGGGGCCGACGGACGCGGCGTTGGTGATGCTGCTGACCTCCCCCTTGAAGATCCGGCCTGGATAGAGGTCCAGCACGATGTCGACCGGATCGCCGACGGTCACCCGCGCCAGGTTGTTCTCGGTCAGATAGGCCTCGACCCAGACCTCCTCGAAGGACACGAGATTCATCAACCCCTGGCCCGCCTTCGCGAAGGTGCCCTCGCCGATCGTCAGATCGACCACGACGCCACGTAATGGCGCGTGCAGCTCGGTCCATTCCAGATTGAGCTCCGCCTCGCCAAGCGCGGCGATGGCGGAGCGGATCTGTGGGTTGTCCGCGCCCTTGTCACCTAGCTGCTGCCGCGCCTTTTCGAGATCCGCCGCCGCCCCGTCCACCTTGCTCTCGGCGGCGGCCAGGTCGGCGCGCATGTCGTCCACCTTGGCCTTGGCGACCAATCCCTTCTGGTCGAGCTCGAGGATGCGCGCGTTCTGGACCTGTACGTTCTTGAGATTGATCTCCGCCTGGGTGAGGCTGGCCTGGGCGACCTCGACCTGGGACGAGCTGGCGCCTACCGCCTGGGTCGCCGACTGCAGGGCGGAGCGCGCCTTTTCCACCTCCAGCACGAAGGGTCGCTGATCGATCCGGGCGAGCAGGTCGCTACCCTCGACGAGCTGCGCGTTAGTTACCGCCAGCGCGGCGACGTAGCCGGAGACCTGCGGCACCACCTCGATCACGATCGCCTTGACCCGCGCGAGCGACGTATAGGGCGTGATACGGTCGGCGAACAGGTACCAAACGAACAGCAGCAGCGCCAGGAAGGTGATAAGTCTCGTGGTCGTTTTCATCAGTTGGCCTGCCGTGCGTGTGTGATTGTTTCAAGTCTCGTCTGCATCCGGCAAAGAAATCAGGGTGGCGAAGGTGCCCCGGCTCAGGTCGGAATGCTGCCCGCAGCCAGGCGCCCGTAGTCCGACAGGAAGCCGCTCCGCGTCAGGAGGGTCGGGTCGCTGGCGGTGACGCTGGTGCCGTCGCCAAAGAGGCTGGAATCCGTCGCGCAGCCGCTCACCAGAGCCGCCGCGGCAAAGGCCATAATGGAAGACAGCCGCACCATAGCGGAAAGATTATCGATCATGATCATCGCTTCTGGATCGTCGCTTCTGGGTTGGTTCGAGTCCGGCCCATAGGCCGCACTATTTCGTCTCCTTGGATCCATATTCTTCAAGGATGAGTTTTTCCGGATCGATGTCATAGACCCAAGGGGCCGAGTTCTTCCAGCCGTTCCTCATCCGCTTCCCGTCAAAGACGCTGTCGGGATCCTTCACCTTGTCGCCTTCGAAACCGTCAATGACCGTGTACACGTTCTCGAAGCCGGCAGCCGCCAACAGGTCGACTGCCTTGGCACTGCGGTCACCTGAGCGGCAAATGAGCAGCACGGTGTCGGTCGGCTCAACTAATGCCTTAACCTCCTTGACAAAATCCGCGTTCATCTTCGGGCCGTATTCGGTCTTGCCGTCCTTCCTCTGATAGGTGACAAAGGCGAATGGCACATTCCACGCCATCTCCGGGTGACCGACAAAAGCGTATTCTTCCGGGGTCCGAACATCGATGAGCATTACCTTGTCCGGTGCGGCCTTAAACTTCTCGTAGGCCTCCGCCGCGCTCATGTAAAGGCCAAGGGTAGTTTGCTTGCGTTCGGGAATCTGGCGGTGCTGAGGTGCCGCTAGCGTCGCCATAGAAGCAAGCAGGAATGTGCCAGCAAGGAGGCTCGATAGCCACTTTGGGTTCATCTTCGATTCCTCGCATAGATCGGGGCGCTGTGCGTTGCGACGTCATCAAGTCGCCCCTCAGAATCAGCGTACGTTTCATCTCGACATCGATTGTCTGGACGAAGGTCGTCACCAATGCCTGCCACCGACGCTTGAATGCCATGCTATCACGGCGTCTGCGGCGAAATTTGACATATCAAGACATCGGATGGACTTATATCGTAATGCCTGCCGACGATAGCAAACGCGATCCAGCAGTCTACACCCCGTCCCCATGGCCCGACGCCTGCCCACTGAACCCTCGGGTAGGCCAACAGCGCCTGCGCTTGAGGGCAGGCATCGGACAACCCTTAACAGAAGCGGTCTTACTATATGTGTTCGGAACTTGAATGAATGGACGGTCCCACGTTCACCCTGGCCTGCACTTTGCCCACCAATCCCACGGGACCATTGGCACAGGAGGTGCACCATGCTCGTACTCACAAGGCGCCCCGGCGGAATCCATCGTGATCGACATCCAGGAAGACCTGGACCCCAACACACCAATTTCTGAATTGTTCGCGGGTGGCCCAATTGAGGTTCGTGTGCTGTCTTACAAGGCGTCTACGATCAGGATCGGCATCAAGGCAACGAATGATCTGAACATCCTCAGATCGGAGCTTGTGGAATAGCCGATGGGTGGAAAACTAGCAGTCGCCCTGTTGTTTGGGCTGCAGATCCTTCTGTTCGGGCCGGTCGGCCATGCCGAATTCGTCAATCATCATGTCAGCACAGCTTCATTCACAGCAACCGAGGCGCGGGTGCAGTAGTGCAGATACCTACACCCTTGTGGGAATCATCCACCGAGAGACAACCATGAGCAAACGAAAGCCGAGTACCAACCGATCGGTGCCAGAAAACACTGCGAAGCGAACTGGACAGACGAGAGGTGCCAAAAACGTAGGGCCTCCAAAATCACGCAAGCGGACGGCGAAATCTAGCGTTCCGTCCCGTAAGTGACTTTGTCTACCTAAAACGGTCCAAGGCGTTATCCCATGGCCCGTCCGAAACCGCTTGAGGTCTTATTCCACTGGCAGCCAGCACGCACTTCAGAGTTGCATCTACACGGCGCTTCTGGCCGCTGTACGGCCTATTCCCCGCACTTTTAGCTCCGACCCCTGGCTACCCCTACTGCCTCGGGTGCTTTGTGCGCCAAAACCCGCGTTTAACCGTGTTTTTGGATGATTCAGACCGCCATGCGCGGGCAGGTGTAACGGCTGACACGATCGTGTGCTCAAGGCCGTCTCTGCGTGCCTTTCGGCGGGCCGGACAACTGGCACTCTCCGGCCGAAGATTGCTGGCCAGGTCAGGTCTCCCCGATGGGCCGGTTCATGCTGCTATGTAGGCTCTACATAATGCTGAAAGCGGTCATCGACCTGCCAGCCGGTAACGGCAACATGATCGCATCCTTGCGAACTCCAGATGCTCGTCAGCCTAACAGGTCTACCGATTGCCGGGGAAACTCCCGACGCCCTCAAGAACGGCCCGCACACTTGGCGACGGGGCGATGCACAGAGTTCGATATGCGTCCACGATGGTGAGCCAATACACGATCTCTACCTTCACCGATTCGGATAGTCCTTACTGTCGAAAAATGCACAAGGAGTATCGGGCAGCTCTCAGACGCCGGGGTAGGCGTGCGCTACATGCTGTTCCCGCGCACCGAGGTGGGCTCGCCATCTTACGTCAAGGCTATTTCAGCCTGGTGCGCAGACAACCGGCAGGAGACCATGAGCCGCGCCAAGCGGGGCGAAATCCCGGAACAGCGGGAATGCGAGAACCCGGTGATGAAACACATGCAACTTGCCCGACCTATGGTGCTGCTGGGGACCCCGATGACCATCACCGACTTAGGGGAAAAATTGTACGGCTACCTGGCCGCAGCTCAGCTCATGGCGCGGCTGAAAGCGATGAAGCTGGCCAAGCCGCCCTGAGGCTATTGTGAGGCTATGGCCGAGCGCTCACCCGGCCGCATCGCGACAGGCACAGGCCAGGGCGGGAGCGATTGTTGACGTGGTCGGTGATCTGTCGCGCGGGAGTTTGCCCAGACAATTACAGCCCTCCCGTGCTTGCCGCACTACCCGTCACCGTGACACTCGGCCGGAGATTGTAGCCGCCGCCACGTCGCCAGTTAAGTCATGTCCGAGGTTTGGGGAACACCCGCGCCACACTGCTCGCGTTCGGGCCATTCATCTACCCCTTATCGGTCCTCAAGTTCGGCCAGAAATTGCTTGTATTCGGGATCCGCCTGCAAGATAGATCGCGCGCTTTTGATCAAGATGTCGACTTGCTCATTCGTAAGGCTGAATGACGTGGGAATCTTGTTCAGAAACAGCTTCAGTTGCGGTTGAGAGGCGTCTTCAAAACCGATCTGGATGAAGTGGGGCGTCACCGGATGCGCCGGCGTCGACATCTCCGCTGCCCAGGCGGTAAGCTCATTTTTGACCCGCTCCACGGTTGCCGCGTTGTAGCGGTGCAACTGGACATCAGTCATTGCGTTCATAGCGGCAAGCGCGGATGGCTCCCTGGTGCTTTCGTCCATAACATCCGCTTTTTCGGTGGATGCGTTGACTGAAAGAAACACGACATGGCTGGGAGCTTTCTTTCGCAACTTGCTCAATAAGGCAGCAGGACCGCCTGAAACAGCTATGACATCTGACATGGCTTGTAATCCAAGGTTATCCGTGATGCCGCCATCCACGAAATGAATGTACTTGCGGTTTCGCTTGTCGCTGTAGGACCGAAGTCCCTCGTAGAGCATGCCGAAATCTGCGTCCTGCTTCGCCCGCTCCGCTGCATCCGCCGGCCAGCTAAAGCCATGCCCTCCGCAGTCTGCGTAATTCTCCACCACCACCGGGTTAAAGATCACTGGCACTGCTGAAGATGCGGCAACCGCCCTCGCGACGGAAAAGGACGAGAGGTCGGAGCACAGAAAACCGAAATAATCCTGAATAAAGGAAAAACGGACGCCGTAACCCAGGTCTGAAGTATTGATGACGATCATGGGGCGGCTTGTCTGCAGCAGATCGGCGAAAGTCGCGCCATGAAACAATACTTTCTGGTAGTACTCGATGGCCCTCTCTGTCCGACCCTTGGGGCCGAACCAGTGGATTGGATTGAAAAGGCTCACGATCAGATGCTTTTCAATATCGGCCCGCAGGAAATCATCTTCGAAACTGTTGAATATCTTTTCACCGTGCAATCCATAATAGGCCGCGGTAAAACTTCCCCGGATACCGAGGTGATATAGTCCACCTCGTCGAGCAGCTGCTCCCGGCGGCCATCGATAACCACGTTGGTGTCACGCAACTCTTCGAGGACGCCGTAGGCCATGGCTGCGGCACGCGTCCCGCCACCAGAAAATGCCAAGATAAAGGTGATGTCGTCGGAGGGTCTTTGCAGCCGCCCAGGTGTTCACGGAGTAAGGTTGGCGTACACCTGAGTCATCTGTGACGGGAGTGTTCTCGATGACTCCGTAGGAAGCGCAACCGCCCAGGTTCATCAGCGCCAGGCAAACACCAATGCATTGTCGGAAACTTAAACGCATACCAGAAGCTGGCTCGGGGTTGACAGGGCGGTTTCTGAGCAATCGTTCATCGAACACATTGGAACACGCCTCCCCCATCCCGGGCTGTTCAATGCCAAGAAAATAGTGCAATTCTACCCCGTGGCTTGCGGTATTGGGCGTGGTCACCATGCAGCTCAAGACGCACTTATTCGCTATTGCCGAGCACCGCCGACCGCAGGTCCGGATGTATGAACTCGGCCACCTGCTTCTGTTCAGCCCAGTGACACATTGTCAGTCTCGTCACTCGCTGGCCGTGTTTTTGTGCATTGCCTCTTCCAGCTGCTTGATATCCTCGGGCGACAATTTCGGCCGGTCGATGGTCAGGGTCAGTTTGGTGAGCTCACCCGTGAACTTGAACGGCGGCTGGTAATCCTTGTCGTCCACCCCGGTGAGGGTGTCGGCGCCCACGTCGAAGTTTTCGTCCCACTGCAGGGTGAGCGGGATGGTCTTGGGCAACGTGATCTTCGCGACTTCCTTACCATCGACTTTCAGCACGCCGGTGCCCCTGCGGCCGAGGCCAGAGACGCTGTTGAAGGCCAGTGTGGCAGCGCCCAGACCGTCATACTTGAAGTCATACTCGAGCGTGTGCTTGCCGGGCGAGAGCGCCTCCTTGCCAGTCCACTTGACCCGCTCCAGGTCGAGCATATTCCAGGTGTACACCGGCACGCCTTTGAGCAGGTAGAAGCCGTAGCCACCGAAGCGGCCGCCCTGGGTGACCAGCATGCCCTCGGCGCCGCCCTCCGGGATCACGACCTCGGCCTTGATGTTGTAGGATGCCGCGAGAACGCTCGGAGCGTCACCGTTGGGCGTACCGGTCATCTCGCCCGAATAGGTGAACACGTTGCGGCCAGCCGATAGACTCGGGCGCGGCTGCGACCAGGCGGGTGAACTTGGCTGCGTCCAGCGGCAGGACCTGGTACTTCTCCGCTTCGGCCCAGAACAGGGTCTCCATTTCCTTGAGTTTCTCCGGGTACTTGGCGGCCACGTCCTCGTACTGGGTCCAGTCGTTGCCCATATCGTACAGCTCCCAGGGATAGCCCGCCGGATCGGTCTGGGCCGCACCGGAGTTGTCCCATGGCGGTGAGACCACCTTGGAGCTGGCGATCCAGCCGTCGTGGTAGATCGCGTGATCCCCGACCATCTCGAAGTACTGGGTCTTGTGGGTGGAGGGCGCGTTCGCGTTCTTCTTATCGAAGGTATAGACCATGCTCACGCCTTCGATCGGCTTTTGCTCGAGGCCGTCCACCACTTTCGGGGCGGGGATGCCGGTCGCCTCCAGGATGGTCGGCACGATGTCGATGACGTGGTGGAACTGCCAGCGAATGCCGCCCTTGTCCTTGATGCGACCGGGCCAGGAAATGGCCATGCCCTGCTTGGTGCCGCCGAAGTGCGAGGCAATCATCTTGGTCCAGGAGAACGGCGTGCTGAAAGCCCAGGTCCAGGGGATGGCCATGTGCGGATAAGTCAGGTCGGAGCCCCAGACGTCGTAGAATTCCTTGAGCTGGGCCTCGACCGGCAGATCGCACGCCCTGCACCGCGGCGACCTCGTTGGGCGTGCCGATCATCGTGCCCTCGGCGCTGTTGCCGTTGTCGCCGCTGATGAAGATGATAAGTGTGTTGTCGAGCTTGCCCATGTCTTCGACCGCCTGGATCACGCGGCCGATCTCATGGTCGGAGTAGGCGACGTAGGCCGCAAAGACATCCACCTGGCGGATAAACATCTTCTTCTCGTCAGCCGAGAGTGTGTCCCATTCCTTCAGCATGTCCTTGGGCCAGGGCGTCAGCTTCGCGTCCGGCGGAATCACCCCGAGCCTCTTCTGGTTGGCGAAAATGGTCTCGCGCAGCTTGTTCCAGCCCTCGTCGAACAGGTGCATGTCGCTGATTTTCTCGATCCACTCCGGCGTCGGATGGTGCGGCGCGTGCGTGCCTCCCGGCACGAAGTAGACGAGGAACGGCTGCTCGGGATTGAGGGCATCGATGCGCTTCATCCAGTCGATGGCGTCGTCCGCCTGCGCCGTGGTCAGGTTGAAGTCGGGATTGTCCACGAAGGGATATATCGCGGTGGTGTTGCGGAACAGGTTGGGCTGCCACTGGTTGGTGTCGCCGCCGTTGAAGCCGTAGAAATAGTCAAAGCCCATGCCGGTCGGCCACTGGTCAAAGGGACCGGCCTGGCTGGCCTGGAAATCCGGCGTGTTGTGGTCTTTGCCGAACCAGGAAGTGCGGTAGCCGTTGTCCTTGAGAATCCTGCCGATGGTCGCCTTGTCCCGGGTCATGATGCTGTTGTAGCCGGGGAAGCCGGTGGCAGTTTCGGAGACGGTGCCGAAGCCCATCTCGTGATGGTTGCGCCCGGTGATCAGGGCGGCTCGCGTGGCCGAGCACACCGCCACGGAATGGAAGTTGGTGTAGCGCAGGCCATTGTTGGCGATGCGGTCCAGCGAAGGAGTCGGGATTACCCCGCCGAAGGTGCTGGGCGCGGCGAAGCCCGTGTCATCGGTCATGATCAGCAGAATATTGGGCGCACCCTTGGGCGGCACCACGCGCGGTGGCCACCAGGGCGTCGATTGATCGCGTTGCGCTCGATTTTGCCGCCGAATGGCGGCGCTGGCGGCGGGAACTGCTTGCCGCTGATAGTAGTGGTGGCGCTGGGCGAACCAGGGTTCCGGTGGTCTCGATGGATGTTCCCGCAGACGCGTATCCGCTCAGAAACAAGCCACCCAGAACCAGCAAAAACCACAGGACTTTCGCCTTGCCTCCCCTTGTGTCCATTTTCATTGCCGCTTTCACCGCGAATTTCATGATTGCCCCCTGGCGATAGTCTCGAATGATTCAGTTGCGCTTTTGCGTCTTGATTCTGACCGCTTACCGAATGCGGACACCACGACGACCAACCCCTACACCATGGAAGCCTGGCCCCACGCCACCACCCACACCGATCCAGTCTATAAACAACGACGTCGCACCGCCGGTAGTGGGTACTTTGCCTTCCAGCAACTTGTAGTGATAAACCAGGTCCCGTCCTTCAACGACTGGCTGGCTGATTTCGACCACCGTTAGCGTGTTCTCGCTGTCGTCAGACTCATACACCGACAATGTCGCATTGGGCGGGTCTTGGCTGAAACTATTCGGGCCTGACGCCGCTGTCCACTCTTCGAGATAGGCCGGCATCGTGATGTTGCCGGCCTCACGGACCGGTCGATCAGTGAAATAGACGGTTTGAGGAGAGACATTAACAAGCCGAAGGGTTTTGTCGTCAGCCTTCAGGCTTTCCGAGCTTTGCACAAACATCAGCTGCGCCTTGTTCTCCGCCTCAGTGGCGGTCGCCGGTAAACCACTTAACGATGCGGTTGCCGCAATCAGTAGGGCCGCGGTCAGGAGAGTGCGTCTTGGTTTCATTTCAATTCCTATTTTTATCCGTGGTTGAGTTTCCAGGGGATTCTTCAGACCGCAGGGAAATGGGGTTGCCCCCATGGAATGCGGGACGGTAATGCGTTTGCCTCGCGGGCATATCGGCCCCTTCGTAGTGCGGCCGACGATCCGGCTTCCCATGCGGGAAGGGTTCCGATCCCCATTTGTTGCCTGCCTTAGATGGCAGACGATTACTGATGGCTGGAATTAGATCACGCCAGTTCTTTCAGTCATTGCTATTTCCCGCCAAAGCAATGACAATTTCGGACACGATCAGTAGAGAATTGCGAATGCTGCAGGAAAGGCCGTCATCCGCGTCTTTTGAAGCGCATCGTGCTCCGAGAGCGACCGCCAGCGTCCGGGTTGGACCCTTGGTTAGCCTGCCGGCGGTCCTGCGTTCTTTGGGCTGCGACCCGATACCCATTTTCGAACGGGCCGGCTTCAATCTGGCACAGTTCGTAGACCCCGATTTTCGAATCTCTTTTGTCGCAGGCAGCAAGCTGCTCGAATCCTGCGTGGCCGCAACCGGATGCGATCACTTCGGGTTGCTGGTCGGAGAGCGGGCGGTTCCTTCTCATCTTGGCCTTGCGGGCTACTTGCTCCGCTCCGCCCCGAATGTCAATGCTGCGCTTCGTGGACTGCTCGATTATCTGCAGCTTCATGATGAAGGTGGCATCCCTACCCTTGCCACCAGCGGAGATACCACTTTTCTCGGCTACGCTATCCACCTGTCCGGCGTGGAGGCCCAAGATCAGATCCACGATCTGTCGGTCGCCATGGCCTTCCAGATCATGCGTGGACTGTGCGGCGATAGTTGGCAAGCTCGCGAAATACTGCTCATGCGGCGGACGCCGCGGGATCTGGCGCGCTATAAGAGGTTCTTCCAGGCACCGATGCGGTTCGACTCGGATCAGAGCGCCGTCGCATTTCCAACCCAGTGGCTTAGCCATGCTTTGTCATCCCATGATTCCCTGCTTCACGACCACCTTGTCAAACAGGCGATAAACCTTAGAGCAAACCAGGCAAAAGACTTTGCGGGCGAGCTGCGCCGTCTGCTGCGCCAATGCCTGATGTCATGACGAATGCTCGGCACCAGCAATCGCCAAACAACTCGGTATGCATGAACGCACCTTGAATCGTCGGCTAGAGGCTGAGGGAACGAACTTTCGACATGAGCTCGAGAAAGTGCGCTACGCCGTGGCTCAGCAGCTTTTGTCCGCGACTAACGCAAACCTGTCTGAGATCTCTGTATCACTGGGCTATGCCGACAGCAGCGCATTCATCCACGCATTCAAGCGATGGTCTGGCGTCACGCCGGCACTTTGGCGCGCGCGCCGCCAGCGGGACGGTGACCCATAGGCGTCAGCTTGAGTGCAGCGGTTGATTCGGATTTTTGACGTCAACCATCTGGAAACGGGCAGTTTTGGGGCAGGAGTCGTCTCCGCCATCTTGCTAGTGTCGGCTTTCGAAATTCTCAGCGGGTGTTAAAGCCCACCGCCTGCGCGTCCTGAAAAGCCATATCGCTGAGCATGCCGATGGTTTCGCAACCATCGGTCTGTCTTAAAGTGTTGCCGGCGTGTACCAGATGGGGGAAGTATAGGCGCGGTCCTGCAGCGTCATGGTGGTGCCCAGTAGTGGCTTCACGCCAAAAACACTCGACAATCCGCGCTTCGGCCTGGTGTCGACCGTAATCGAGTGTTTCAGCCAATTTCTTGACGATTCCCGAGGCCGGCTTTGCCCGCACCCAACCCGGGACTGAATGACCGCAATCGCTGCAGAGCTGCCGATCGATGGCGCACCGACGACCAGCAGGTGTGGGTTGACAAGAGCTATCCACCGCGGCACAACGAACGTCCGTTTCTGCCATTGTTGAGTTAAGACTGCCGTACAACTACCGTTTTGGCCGGAACCCCTACGGGCAACACCAAATTCTTTTTTGCGCTCTGCGCAGCTGCCTGCGGGATGATTGCCCGGCGGTTCCCCAGGGTCACCACGGTCACCCTGTTTTGGGTACCGCTTTGACGGCGTAGTGCAGGTCCCGCTCGATGATGTCAAATAAGCGATCGATATTGGGGTGGGTGCCGGGGGCAGCCCGGGCTTCGTCCACTTTCTCGGCATACAGGGCCAGCGCCTGGCGCGCCGCAGACGGACCAATACCCCCGAACTTGAGCGCGACGCTGTAGTAGATGCGCAGCGAGCCCTGCTGCCCCGGGACGTTTTCGATCACAGCGGCGGGCTCGCAGCCCTCGGCATGAAGTTCCAGTGCGGCAATGCTATTCACGCCGGGCAGGGCTGCAAGATTCTCAGCGAACCCGCTCATGACGATTGTCCCCCGCATGCTTGAATGTGCGCAGAGCATATCCCAGTCTTGCAATGAAGCGCGTATGGTTCCGGTTGCCCGGCGCAATGGTGTCGGCGCTGACCCAGATCAGCGACAGCGGCCTGCGGGTCCTGGAGACTGATCCCCACCTGGCAGGGAACATCGAACTATGAGCAACGTCACTGTCATCGGCACCGGTTTTGGCGCGCTGACCGCGGTTCGCACCCTGCGGAATTTGGACCGGCAGCTGGACATCACCCTGGTGGGCCGGCGGCCCGTGTTCGGGTATTGGCCCAGTCTGATCTGGGTGCCGTCGGGCAAACGCAGCGGTCCGGATCTGGAGATCGATTTGCGGCCTTTCCTGTCCCGCATGAACGTGGACTTCCACGCCGGTGACGCCACTGGCCTGGAACGGGATGGGCGGTTGCTGATCACCGAGAACGGTCGGGTCGGCAACGATGGGCTCATCGTTGCCACCGGGGGGCGTTTCATCCGCAAGCTGCCCGGTATCGAGCACGCCATCGTGCCCTGCGCCGGCGTGCGGGAAGCCGAGCAGATTCGGGATCGCTTAAAGGCCATGGACGGTGGCACCGTTGCTGTCGGATTCGCCAGCAATCCGAAAGAGCCGTCTTCCATGCGCGGCGGACCCATGTTTGAGTTTCTGTTTGGCATCGACCAGCAGTTGCGGGACGAGGGGCGGCGGGACCGTTTCAAGTTGGTGTTCTTCAGTCCGGCAGAACAGCCCGGGCAGCGTCTTGGCAGCAAGGCCGTTGTGCGTCTTCTGAAAACCATGCGCGACCGCGGCATTGAAACCCATCTGGGCAACAAGATGAAAGCACTGGCAGCGGACAAGGTCATCACCGAGGGGGGCGAGTTCCCCGCCGATCTGATTCTGTTCATGCCGGGAATGACCGGCCCTGCCTGGCTGGACAACACCAACCTTCCCCGCTCCCCCGGGGGGCTGATCGAGGCCGATCAACATTGCCGGGTGCCCGGCAATGATCGGGTGTATGTTGCCGGCGATAGTGGCAGTTTTCCCGGCCCGGACTGGAAACCCAAGCAGGCGCACATGGCGGATGTGCAGGCCCGGGCCGCAGCCGCCAATCTGGTCGGGGAACTCAAGGGCGGCGTGCCCCACAAGACCGTCAAATGGGAGTTGGCCTGCATCGTCGATGACGGGCGTAAGGGGATGCTGGTGGTCAGGACCGAGAAGCGCAACCTGATGCTCCCGCCCATGCGCGCAATGCATTGGGCCAAGGAGCGATTCGAAAAGGCCTACCTTAAAAAGTATCGTTGAGTGGTTTCGTCGTCCGCCGGGTCGGCAAGCAGATCATTGCGGTCGAATTTCGATACGCCGGCGCGGCGACAGGCGGCACAATCGCCGGTTCGGCACCCGAGGCATTCGGAATGCCGGAGCCTTTCTACTCATCGCATGCGGGTAATTCCATGAAAGTTGGATTTATTGGACTTGGCAATGTGGGCGGCAAGCTCGCCGGTAGCTTGTTGCGCAACGGCGTGGATCTGACCGTTCGCGATCTGGATCGCGGTCTTGGGCAACCTTTCCTGGACCGCGGCGCTCGCTGGGGCGACTCACCCCGGGCGATGGCCCAATCCTGCGATGCCGTCATCACCTGTCTGCCATCTCCCGCCGCTTCGGCGACGGTGATGGAGGCGGCGGATGGCATTCTTTCCGGCTTGTCCGCGGACAAGCTCTGGATGGAGATGAGCACCACCGACGAAGCCGAGGTGAAACGCCTGGGGGCTCAGGTGTCGGCCTTGGGCGCGATGCCCATCGACTGTCCGGTGTCCGGCGGGTGTCATCGGGCGGATACCGGGAATATCGCCATCTTCGCGGGTTGCGAGCGGGACGCCTTCGAGCGCGCTCTGCCGCTGCTCACCATCATGGGCCGCCGTATTCTGCACACTGGAGCCCTGGGCTCGGCCTCGGTGTTGAAGGTGGTGACCAATTATCTGGCCACGGCCAATCTGGTCTCCCTGTGCGAGGCGCTGATCACCTCCAAGCTCGCGGGTATGGACTTGAACACCACCTACGAGGCGATCCGCATTTCGTCCGGAAACTCATTTGTCCATGAGACCGAGAGCCAGGTGATCCTGAACGGAAGCCGCGACATCAACTTCACCATGGACCTGGTGATCAAGGACGTGGGTTTGTTCGCTGCGGTGGCCGAGCGCGCCGGTGTGGCTTTGGAATTGGCGCCCATGCTGGTCGATATCTTTCAAGACGGCGCCAGCCGCTTCGGCCCCCGTGAATTGTCGCCCAACATCATTCGACGGCTGGAGGACCAGGTGGGCACCCGTGTGACGGCGCCCGGTTTCCCCGCCGCCATGGTGGACACCGAGACGGAAGCGCCGGGTTATGAGGTCGAGGTCAAGCGGGGCGATTGATCCGCTGTCACCGGCCCAAGTGGCCTCGCTTGGGCCGGTGACAGGTCTGGCGAGGAGGTCGCTGCCTATGCGGCCTGCTGTCGCTGGCGCTGGGCTCGGTTGACCGCAGACAGTATGGCTTTGAGCGAGGCGCTGACCACGTCTTGATCGAGCGCCGCGCCCGACACCCGCATGCCGCTCACGTTGAGATGGACATAGGCCGCGGCTTCGGCATCCGTACCTTCGCCCACCGCATGCTCGCTGTAATCGATGACGTTGACCTGTTCACCGCTGTGACGGGTCCAGCCGTCGACGAAGGCGGATATGGCGCCTTCCCCTTCACCCTTCAACACCACCGGCCGCCCGGCGTCCATTACGTTGACCTCGATCACGTCGCGACCGCCGCCGCTGCTCAAACGATAACCCTCCAGCTTTACTGGGCCGTCATCAACGACGAAGTGCTCGCGAAACATCTGGTGGATGGTATCGCCATCCAGTTCCCCGGATACTGCCTCGCTGGCCTGTTGTACGACGCGGGCGAACTCCACCTGCATCCAGCGCGGCAGCTTGAGCCCCCGATCCCGTTCCAGCACGAAAGCGACACCGCCTTTGCCAGACTGGCTGTTTACCCGAATGACTGCTTGATAGTCGCGCCCGAGATCCCGGGGGTCGATGGGCAGATAGGCCACATCCCAGGGCTCGTCCGCACGCTGCTGTTGCAAACACTTGTGGATTGCATCCTGATGGCTGCCCGAGAACGCCGTGTAGACCAGTTCACCTACCCACGGATGTCGCGGATGTACCTGGATTCCGGTGCATTCGGTGACCACTGCCACGATCTCGTCCGGTCGCGAAAGATCCAGTTCCGGGTTCACGCCCTGGCTGTAGAGGTTCATCGCCATGGTGACGATATCCATGTTGCCGGTGCGTTCTCCGTTGCCCAGCAGCGTGCCTTCGACCCGATCGGCTCCGGCCATGATGGCGAGTTCCGCGGCCGCCACCGCGCCGCCCCGGTCGTTGTGCGTGTGAACCGAAAGCACCACGCTGTCCCGGCGGCTGATGTTCGTGGCGAAGTACTCGACCTGGTCGGCAAAACAGTTGGGTGTTGCCACCTCCACGGTTGCCGGAAGGTTGATGATGCAGGGTTGTTCCGGGGTGGGCTGCCAGACATCCATCACCGCTTCGCACACTTCGACCGCGTAGTCCATCTCGGTGCTGGTGAAGCTCTCCGGCGAGTATTGA
This sequence comes from uncultured Gammaproteobacteria bacterium, assembly GCA_963783675.1. GTDB lineage: Bacteria > Pseudomonadota > Gammaproteobacteria > Competibacterales > JAHEDQ01 > JAHEDQ01. The sequence continues at coordinate 66,691 of CAWAOU010000020.1, read as the reverse complement.
AACACCCAATCGGTGTCGGGATGCCGTGCAGCCTCACGCTTGACCATCTCCGCACCGTTGCGAGCGATGGCGGCAACCCCGTCACGATCCTGCTTGAATACACGCTCGCGCTGTACCGTGGAGGTGGAGTTGTAGACGTGCACAATCGCGCGTTTGACACCCTTCAGCGCCTCAAACGTCCGTTGCACCAACTCCTCACGGGCCTGCACCAGCGCCTGGACGGTGACATCCGACGGGATCTGGCCTTCCTCGATCAACCATCGCACAAAGTCGTAATCAGGCTGACTGGCGGAGGGGAACCCGATCTCGATCTCTTTGAAACCCAGTTTCAACAGCAACTCCCAGAGCCGCCGTTTCTGGGCAACGGTCATGGGTTCCAGCAGTGCCTGGTTGCCGTCCCGCAGATCCACGCTGGCCCAGCGAGGTGCCCGTGTGATGCTGCGGTTGGGCCATTGGCGATCGGGCAGGGTCACTGCCGGCGCAGGACGGTACTTGCGATGATCGAAGGTTGTCACGGTGAGCTCCATTGGGTTAGATCATTTCCTGCCGGTCGTAGAACGCGGTTCCGTCTCCGGGGCCTCCAGCCCGTCCTTTGTGGGGCGGGTCTGTTCCACCGTTGCCTTATGAGCAGCAGTGCATGTGTGTCCACGAGTAGCGAACCACCACAGAATAGGTCGGTTTTCGAGATAGATGATTGCGAATACCTAACTATTGCTCGCTAAATGAGCATGATTTTCCCCATTTACGGAAGATTTCAGCAATAATCACTAATTCATGCTTTGGCAGTGGAATGGTTGCAGCGCAGTTTGTGGGGAGGCGCAGTCATGGAACTCGATAGATACGACCGGCATATCCTCCAGATCCTGCAGCAGGACGGGCGGATCAGTAATCAGATGCTGGCTGAGCGCATCGGCCTGTCGCCTTCACCCTGTCTCCGGCGGGTTCGCGCCCTGGAGGAAAATGGGGTGATCACCGGCTACCGGGCGCTGGTGGACGCGCGCAAGCTTGGACTTACTCTGTACGCCTTGATTCACATTTCCATGGATCGGCACACGCCCGAGCGATTCGTCAACTTCGATGCCGTTATCGCCACCTTGCCGGAAGTGCTGGAGTGCCTGCTGATAACTGGACAGGACGCGGACTACCAGCTCAAAGTGGTGGTCCGTGATATGGACGCCTATCAGGCTTTTCTGCTGGACAAGATCACCCGGATCGAGGGGGTAACCGGGGTCCATTCAAGCTTTGTGCTGCGCCGGGTGATCGACCGTGCGACCATCCCCATCGGCTGAGCCGGCGGTGGGCGAGGGCAGGCGGCTCTGGTTTCCACGCCGCCCTCGACCACACCTGTTTACTCAGCGTTGGCGTTCAGCAGATACATCGCCTCCAGCAAACCCGGGATCTCGTCCGAGAAACCGCCGAACCAGCGCTCATAGATCTGCATGATGGCCCCGCTTCGGTAGAGCTGCGACAGCACACGGTCGGCCAGCAGACGGAAATCCGCGTCGTTTCTTTGCAGGGCGAGGGCGAACGGCTCGAACGAGAACAACTCTTGTGCAATGACCAGTTCTTCCGGGCCCTTGTGGGTTGCGATGAGACCGATCAGGACCACCTGATCCGACGAGAACGCTGCCACCTCGCCGGCAATCACTGCCTTCAGCCCGGCTGCGGCGTCTTCCACCGACACAATCTCCGCGTCGCTTTCAGCCTCTTTGATCGCCTCCTTCAAGGCCTCGATGGTGGTGGTGTCGGCGGTGACCGCCACTTTCTTGCCCGCGAGATCGGCGATGCCGCCGATCTTCTCGCTGCCCAGACTCAGCAGGGAGCCGCCGGTGACGAAGGTAAGCTGGGTGAAATCCACCAACTTACTCCGGGACAAGGTCTTGGTCGTGGCGCCACACAGCAGATCGATGCTGTTGTCTGCAACGGCCGAAAACCGGTTCGCGGCAGTGACCGGCACATATTTTATTGTAATGTTCGGGTTCTTCAGAGCCCTCTTTACTTCATCGACGATGATACTGCAGAGGTCGATGGAGTATCCGACCGGCTGCTTGTCCGCATCGACAAAAGACATCGGCGGCTCCTGCTCTCGATAGCCGATGTTTATGGTTCCACTGTCCTGGATGCGCTTTAGGGTGCCCCCCAGTTCGGCTGCGGCCAAGGGCTGTGTCGCCGTAACGATCAGGGCGACCAGCGCCAGAAGGTATCTCATGTCATGTCCTCTTTGGGTGGTTGGAAACTGAGAGGGTAGGGGGAATTCGGCACCCCCGCCCGGGTCTTTTGATGGGTCGGAGATTTGTCCACTTGTGTTGGCAGCTGGATGGCTTACCCTTCGAACTCGTTTGCAGAGTGCGTACACTCGGTGCTCAGCTGCCGAGGTTACGCCACGCGTAAAATCCAGGCCGTCTCAGTGTATCAGGGAGATTGCGCCGGGGCACGGCCCCGCATCCGCCACCGACCACCCGCAAGATCACTCAAGGAAGTATTATGTCGCGACTCGATTCCGTGATCCGCAGGCTGCAGGCCCAGCGCGCCTGTTTGCAACTCGCCGCCGATCTTATTCGGGATACGGAGGGCTGTGTGTTGGAACTGGGGCTGGGCAACGGGCGAACCTTCGATCACCTACGCGAGTCTCTGCCTGAGCGCGAGATCTTTGTGTTCGATCTCGGTGTGGCGGCCCATCCGGACTGCGTGCCGGATCCGGACCACCTGATCCTGGGCGACATCCGCGACACCCTGCCGCTGGCGGTGGATCGTCTGCCCAGCCCGGCGGCGCTGGTGCACTGTGATATCGGTACCGGCGAGCGCGACTACAATGCCAAGCTGGCGGCCCGTCTGGCCATGCTATTGCCGCCGCTGTTGGCTTCCGGTGCGGTGATTGCCAGCGATCAATCGATCCCCTTTAAGGGCGGGGAGCTGCTGGCCTTGCCGGCGGAGGTGAGCCCGGGTCGCTACAATCTTGTCCGTTGGTGGGGTGCGACCCCCATCTGAGTTTAACCAACTGAGATCCCAAGTGCTGCCATGGTCACGCCTGACGGCGCCGTTGCTCTATCTCCGGGTTCGCTACGGCAATCTCGCCAGCTTGATTCGCCGGCGCGAGGACCTGGCCCGCCGTTGGCTGACCGGGAGCGGTATTGAAGTGGGCGCTTTGCACAAGCCTCTTCCGGTTCCGGCCGATGTCCGTGTGTCCTATGTCGATCGCATGTCCACCGCCGAACTTCAAGCCCACTATCCGGAGCTATCCGGGATGCCATTGGCGCCGGTGGACCGGGTCGACAACGGCGAGCGGCTCGAGACATTTGCCGATGGTTCACAGAGTTTCATCATCGGGAATCATTTGTTGGAGCACTGCGAGGACCCGATCGGCATGCTGTCGGCCTGGATGCGGGTGCTCAGGCCGGGTGGCATTGCTTACCTGGCGGTCCCGGACAAGCGTTTTACCTTCGACTCACGGCGGTTGCCCACGGACTGGTTTCACTTTTTGGCCGACCGTCATGATGGCGGCATCGCCTCTCGCAGCGCGCATTATCACGAATGGGCCGAAACGGTGGAGGGCCTGACCGGGAAAGCCGCGGCGGCGCGTGTACAGACACTTCTGGCCGCCCGCTACAGTATTCATTTTCATGTATGGACGACGACCACGCTGGTGGCGTTTCTTGAACGCTGTTCACACGAGCTCAATCTCGGGTTTGCCCTCTGTGACCGAGTGCGCAACGGCGTGGAAACCCTGGTCATTCTGCAAAAGCGTTCTGTCGATCAGGATGGCCCAGGCGCCCCGCCTTGACGTCTGCATCGAAGCCAGATCCAGCCGTAGATGACCAGATTGACCAGCAGCACCATCGCCCCTAGCAGGATCTGGGTGTTGTGAGTGAGGCCAACGGGATACAGCACCGGTAACAGATAGCGCTCGACGAATCCACCGTCGTAACCCGCGGCGCCGCCCATGCGGCGCAGGTGGTTCTCCAGGGGCGTCAGCGGGCAAATCCAGCCATTGATCTCGACCGCCACGCCCCAGACAGCCGCCGGAAGGTGCACCCATGCCACCCAGGTACGGGCCCGCACCAGCAGGGCGCCCAGTACCACGAACAGCACAAAGGCCAGGTGGGCCACTACCAGCAGGTCGGCAAGCGTTCTATAGACCACGGGTATCGCTGGAACGGATCGTGGAGAACGGCCTGGAACCTGTGTTCATATTCTGTTCGGTGGTTCCGCCAGATGCCGGGTGTAGCCCCATTCCACCAGCTTCTCAAATGCCGCCCATACCGGATCGGGAATCGCCTGTGGAATCTGGAACCCCCGGGCCGGATACAGCCGTATTCTCTGAAGATCACCCACCATGACGTTGATCACGTCCTGTTTGGGGAGGGTATCCGTCGGGTAGTCGCTGAAGCCGACGAGTGGTGAGGTGACGATCAGCTCCGGTTCGGGCCACACGCGTTTGAAGGTCGCGTATGCCCGCCGTTCCATAAACGGTTTCTGCACCAGAATCACGCGCTGCACGGCCAGTTTCTGCCGGTCGAGCAGGGTGCGGGTCAGGGCAACGTTCTCACCGGTATTGGTGGATCGGGGTTCCACCAGAATCCGGTCTTCCGGAACCCCCAGATCGATGGCGATTCTGGCGAAGAATTCGGCTTCGGAACACCCGTACAGACCGGCCGTGAGTGCGCCCACGCCACCGCTGAAAATCAGTCTGGGGGCCCACCCCGCCAGATACAGCTCGGCAGCGTACTCGGCAACACGGGGGTCATTGCTGCCCAGTGCCAGCAGACAGTCGCTGATCTGCAGATGGTGGCCCATCAAATGATAATTCCAGATGATTAGAGCCTGAGCATCAATTTCCCGCTCAGTGGGTTGATTCGCCCCGTGCTCCGATCCAGGCATACGTTCTCACTCTCCTGCAGGCGATCCTGCGGCGTGTGTCCGTCGCAGGAGACCGGGGGGGCGGAAGCGAAGCCGAGCCCCCCGGTTGAACTACTTTTTCAGCTCTTCGGGCGATTTATCGACGATTTCCGGCCAGGCACTGTTGGCTTTGCCGATGTTGCCGGGAATGTCTTGCGACCAGCGACTCAGGATATCGGGGTTTGAGTTGATATAGAGTTTGTCGTCAACCACCTTGAAGGCGGTTGGGTCGCCCGGCACCTTCATATTGAAGGTGGTGCCAAACGCGCAGTATCCGCCGTACTGGGGCGCATACTTGTCGGGATCGGAGACAAACAGGTCGCGGTTCTCCGCACTGGCGAACCGGTAGCTGGCCCCATTGTGTTCGACGGCATAGTCGGCCTGCCCAGCCACCGGTTTGCCTTCGGTGAAATAGGCCACGGGGTCGTGCCCCTGCAACGCCACGCCGTTGGCGTCAGCATCGATTTGGACGCCGGACACGGCCAATTGGCTGAAGCCGAGCAGCAGTACCAGCAGCGCATTGGGAAGTGCTTTCATCATCTATCGCTCCGAACTGGGTTTGTCGAAAATGGACCCGTAGGCCGCCTGCCCGTCATGCCTTTGATCGAGCGGTGCGGCGTAAGAGTGCGCCGGAATTTTACGCAAGCGAGGATGATTTGGATGTGTTCTTTGGGCCGGGCCGCGTCAATGCCGCCCTTTCCTTAACGCGGCATACGACCCGATCGCCTTGGGATGTGCGGCTCAGGCGATCGGGTTATACGCGAGGGCTACTCGGATTTGACTTTTTCCCCGGTCTTTTCGATCGCCTCGCCAGTGGCTTCCATGTTGTCACCGGTATCCTTTTTCATGCCTTTCCAGGTGTCGCCGCAGCCGGCCATCGTGCCTACCAGTACCATCGCCACCAGCAGTCGCCAAAGGATGTTCAATTTTCACCGTTCGGTTTCCTCAGAGGGTTGGGGTTGCACTCGGCAACCGTTCATATTTGCCATCCAAATGAAGCGAGTTTGCCCCTTTCCGGCGTGCATTCCGCATGCTTCGTCAGCGCCATGAGGATCGCCAGGCAGCGCCGGTATCGACCCCCGGGAGTTTAGATTCTCTCAGGGCGGGGCCGCAAGTTGCGCTGTCGCTGCAGAACGCGTCAACCGTGGCGCGGTCCACTGTCAACCCATGCCACTACGCCGGTGAGATCCGTCAGTTGATGGTCCTCTGGGATGGCGGCTCCCTCGCCGTGGCGTGGCGTACCAACAACAGGGCCGAAAGTCCTGCTAGCGCGCGCCCCATGGTAGTCCGGTTCCAGGCCATCGCCCACGTGGAGTGCCCGGGCCGGGTCCACGCCCAGTGCTGCAAGGGCCTGATGGAAAATACCGGGCTCAGGTTTGGCCACCCCGGCCGAGGTGGAGTAGATCACCGGACCGGCCAGATCGGCAATGCCCAAACCCTTGAGTATGCCAGGCAGTCGTGAGTCGAAGTTGGAGGCCACCGCCACGGCGAGCCCCCGCTCACGCAGTTGAGCGAGGCAGGTAACGATTTCCGGGTACAAGCGCCAGGCGGCTGGGTCTGCGTAGTGGGCATAGAGCGTGTCGAAGTACGCGTCGAACGCCTCCGGCATCAGCGTCGGCATCCGCCGCGGCCTTGCGCACCAATGTTTTCCACCAGCCCCGCTCACGGGCTTAAGTTCCTCAAGCCGCCATAGCGGGAAACGCCATCGGTGGCATGGACTGGAACACGGCGCCAAAAGCCCGCAGCAGTCGATCCGGATCTGCGGCGCGTCCAAACCGACCCGCGATTCTGGCGTAGGTCTGGCCCACCGGCTCGGCCGGTTCCATCAGGGTGCCGGCCGCATCCAGCAGGATCGCCTGAATTTGCCGGTTTGGGCGTGTCGAATTTGTCACCATCGTGGGAGACTACACCGTTTTCGGCAGGCGACAGGAGCAGGGGACAGGCGCTCCGGCCTTGAGCCCTGTGGGAAACACTGCCAGGGGTTTTGTGCCGCAGCACATAACGGAGCACCAGACATGCACGCACAAGATGCCATGCGGGCGCGCAAATCGGTCCGGGCCTTTTTGAATCGACCGGTGGAGCGGGACACCATCGAGCGAATGCTTGAGGCAGCCCGATGGGCGCCGTCGGGTACCAACACCCAACCCTGGCAGGTGGTGGTCACCCGGGGTGGGACCAAACAGCGTTTATGCGCCGCCCTGCTGAACGCATACAATGCCGGCGTCGAATCGCGGATGGACTATGCCTATTATCCGGAGGAGTGGCGCGAGCCCTATCTTTCGCGCCGCCGGGCCTGCGGTCTGCAGCTTTATACGACCCTGGGTATCCAGCGCGAGGATACGGCCCGGCGACGGGCACAATGGGTGGCAAACTACCGTGCCTTCGATGCGCCGACCGCGCTGTTCTTTTTTCTGGATTCCAGGATGGACAAAGGCTCGTTCATGGATTGCGGCATGTTTATCCAGTCGGTGATGCTGGCCGCCTTGGACGAAGGCCTGTCGACCTGCCCCCAGGCGGCCTTGGTCGAGTATCCTGACATCGTCCGTGAAGTGCTGGGGATTGAGCAGGATCGTACCCTGCTGTGCGGGATGGCCCTGGGCTATGCTGACACCGCCGATCCGGTCAATCGCTATCGGACACCCCGGGAGCCGGTGGATGCATTCACGCGGTTTCTGGATTGAGCCCCGCTGAGTTAGGGTTGTTCCCGACTGATATCAAGATCGAGACCAGAGGGAGCAGCGAATCATGTCCGGCCTGATTTTGCATCACTACCCGCAATCGCCGGTGTCCGAGAAAGTTCGGGTGGTTCTTGGCATCAAGGGTCTGGCCTGGGAGTCAGTCACGATTCCAAGGGTGCCGCCCAAGCCGGAGCTCATGCCCCTGACCGGGGGCTATCGCCGGACGCCGGTGATGCAGGTGGGCGCGAACGTGTATTGCGACAGCCAATGCATCATCAGAGAGATTCAGCGGCGCCACCCGGAACCGACCCTGTATCCCCAGGGTGCGGCCGGTATGCACTGGGCCATCAGCCGGTGGGCTGACGGACCGGTGTTTCAATCGGCGCTCACCGTGGTTCTGGCCAGCCAGGTGGACGCGCTGCCAGCGGATTTTGCCGCCGATCGAGGTCGCCTGTATTTCGGTCCGCAACATGATCTAAAGGCTTTGAGCGCGGAATTGCCCTCAACCCTGTCCCAGTTGCGCGGGCACCTGAGCTGGATGGAGGACAGCCTTGCCGACGGTCGACGCTTTATGTTCGGCGAACAACCCGGTCTCGCCGATGCGCTGTGCTACTACCTGGCGTGGTTTATCCAGGGGCGCTGCGAGCAAGGCCCCGTGCTGTTGGCCGCTTTGCCCTGGTTGACGGACTGGATGCAGCGGGTGGCGGACATTGGCCACGGCCACCCCAGCGAGCTTTCGGCCACTGCGGCCTTGGATCTGGCTGCCGCCGCCGAACCGGAGGATGCGGCCCAGGTCGATTCCGAGGATCCACAAGGACTTATCCTGGGAGACCCGGTTCAGGTGCTGCCGGAGGGAGACGGCGGGGACCCGCCCGTGTGCGGCGATCTCGCTGGTCTGGGGACCGACGACATCGCGATTCGACGAGTCGACGCCCGGATCGGCCGCTGCCTGGTTCATTTCCCGCGCATTGGCTATCGCGTCAAGCGCATTGATGGGACGGCGACACGGTGAGGGCTCTGCTGCTCCTGATGTTTTACACCGCGATCGGCTTGGAGCCTGCGATGGCGGCCGCGGGCGCGGTATCCCCCGTGGAGCAAGCCGCGGAGATCTCCGTGGAGGTCCTGTACCTTACCAACCGTGGTCGCAGGCCGGGGAGGGATGCAGGGGTGGGCTACACCGGTGAACGCGGTGCCGTGCATTCCGGCGTTTGCCGGGTGGCGTTTTCGCCCATGGCGCTGATGAACGACTTGGCCGACCACATGCCCTTTTACGTACCCACCGAGTCCCGCACGCTGTTCGTGGAGCAAGACCCAGACACCGATACGTTCTGGCGGCGGCTCAAGCAACGTACTGCGGAATCCCCGGGCCGCTCGGTACTGCTGCTGATCCATGGCTACAACTACGGTTTTGAGCGCGCGTGTCGGACAGGCGCCGATCTGCAGCGTCGTCTGGAGGGTGAAGCCGAGGTGGTGTTGTTCAGCTGGCCCTCAGACGGCAACCCGGCAAACTACCTGCCGGACCAGGTAGACGTGGAGTGGAGCGTCCCATTACTGGCGCGAACGATCCAGCAGATCAACGACCAGATGGGGCCGGAGACACCCCTGCACGTGCTGGCGCACAGCATAGGCTCCCGCGGTGCCTTCTATGCGCTCGACCGTCTCGACGCAGCGCCCGAAACGCAGCCGCTGATCGATCAGCTTATTTTGATGGCGCCGGACTTCGACGCCGAGACGTTTGTCGACGCCTTTGGCTGGATTCGCCCTTTGGTTGGGCACGTGACGCTGTATGCGTCTGTAAACGACACCCCGCTGGCCCTGTCCGAGCAGCTCAACGGCTACCCTCGGCTCGGTCAGGCCGGCAAGTCTCTGACCCTGATCGACGGCATGGATACCGTCGACGTATCGGAGGCCGGCCGCTATCAGTTTACCGGTCACGAGTACCATCTCTACCACCCCCTGGTGGGCGCCGATCTGGCCGAGCTGATCTCAACCCGCCGGACGGCGGCGGACCGATCCGGGCTGGCACCACGAATGCGGGACGGCGTCCGCTACTGGGCCATCACCGGGGCCGATCGTCCGTGAGCGACAATCCGCTCGGCGGCGCGTCCGCCACCGCCCCTTTGAAACGGCTGCTGGTTCGGAACATACACACTCTGGTGACCATGGATGCACCGCGTCGAGAGATTTCAAACGGCGCACTGAGGGTCCGCGGCAATGTGATCGAGGCGGTGGGAACCACTGCGGAACTGGGTTGCGACGCTGACGAGGTGCTCGATCTCAAGGGCCGCTACATCGTGATACCGGGGATGATCAACACCCACCATCACTTCTACCAGGTGCTCACCCGGGTGGTGAAACCGGATGGAACCCTTTTCCCCTGGCTTAAGGCGTTGTATCCGATCTGGGCCGGAATGCGGTCTGACGACATTTACCTCAGCGCCAAACTGGCGGCGGCGGAGCTGCTCTTGAGCGGCTGCACCACGTCCAGCGACCATCTCTATATTCTCCCTAACGACTGCAGCATCGATGACGAGATCCGTGCCCTGACGGAGGTGGGTATGCGGTTCACCGCCGTGCGAGGGAGCATGAGCATCGGCGAAAGCCAGGGGGGGCTGCCGCCGGATTCAGTGGTGGAGCGTGAGACGGACATACTGAATGATTCACAGCGGCTGATCGAGCAGTACCATGACAATCGCCCACAGGCCATGATCCGGATGGCGCTGGGGCCGTGTTCGCCGTTCACCATTTCCGAACATCTGATGCGTGAGTCCGCCGCGCTGGCGCGGTGTTACCCCGGCGTGCGATTGCACACCCACCTGGCGGAGAACCAGGACGACATTGCCTATATGCGCGAACGCTACGGCAGGCGGCCCGGAGAGTGGATCGAGTCGATGGGTTGGTTGAGCGATGATGTCTGGCACGCGCACTGTGTTGAGCTCAGTGACGCCGAAATCGGTTTGTTCGCACAATCCGGCACCGGTGTCGCCCATTGCCCCTGTAGCAACATGCGTCTGGCCAGCGGCGCCGCGCCGATCCGGAGGATGCGGGATGCCGGAGTACCGGTGGGCTTGGGTGTAGACGGCTCGGCATCAAACGACACCGGTAATCTGCTCCATGAAGTGCGTCAGGCGCTGTTGCTGGCCCGGCTCAGGGAGGTCGACGTGGCCGGCATGAGCGCCCGGGAAGCGCTGGAGATCGCCACCCGCGGCGGCGCCCAGGTGTTGGGACGGGGGGATATTGGACATCTCGCCCCGGGCATGTCGGCCGATTTCATCGCCTTCGATACCGAACGGCGGCCCTTTGTCGGGGCGCACGCCGATCCGGTTGCCGCACTGGTGCTATGTCAGAACGATCATGTGGACTACAGTTTTGTCGATGGCAAGATGCTGGTATGCGAGGGTCAGCTGACGACGATGGACTACCCGATGTTGGCCGAAGCAACGCGCCGGGCTGCAATTGCACTGTCGGGTTAGGGAAGGTCTGAACAATTGCTGCGATCGCGCCGGCGTCTTTGCGCTCCCTCGTACAAGGCGCACCGAGCGAAGTTGGCCCAAGGCAAATACGTGAGCTGCCAATGAGCGAGGTGCAACGCGGTACGAGGGGCGCAAAGGCCCGGCCCCGTTGGGGTTTCGCCCACAAGGAGCACATCTGCCGCGTTTCCCGGCTTAGCCATAGAATGACTATGGCGCTGCGCCGGGAGCATCGCATCTGCGCCCTTGTGGACCGAAACGCGATTCGTATCAATTGATCAGACCTTCCCTAGCGCGCTTCGAACAGTTCAGCGTACCCACGGGCATCGTGAAATGTCTCCATCTCCACGATTCTGTTTCCCTCCACCCGCAGCCACATGGCCACTGCCGTGGTCTCCCGCTCGGACAACTGTGTCTCGATGTCGAAGATGATGCACAGTTCGTTGCCGTCCTCGAACACCCGCCGGACCTGAAGTTCCAGGGTGATCTGTCCGGCGCCCCAATATCGCGCCACAAAACGGTCGGCCCCTTCGATCGTTTCGTACGGTCCACGGAAGTGGAAACTCTGGTCGCTGAGATACCGGCGGGCGAGTTCGAAGTCACCCTGGCCGATGGCCGACACGTATGCCAGGCCCACCTGTCGAACCGTGCTGGTCGGTGCAGTGTGCGCACGCTCCATGTTTCTACCCCGTTGATTGACCCCACAACAGTACTTTGAGGAAGGCCTGATCTGTTTGCACGGCCGCGCCGGCGTTGTTGCGCATATGCGCCAAACGCGAGGTGTGCGATTGGCGCATATGCCACCCGCTCGACGCAACGCCACCAAATGGGCGCGGGTCTGAGCCGCGGTGCACCTAAACGCCATCCACGCCAATAGATAGGGACTTCTTCAGCCCCTGTCAAAGGGACCCCGGTTCGCAGTCTGGACGGAATACTAGGTCGAAGCGACCATAACGCCTACAATGGAGGTCGTTAGAGGGCGACATTCTGTGAGGCGCGTGTGGACCTGTTGACGCTGTTTTATCGATCTAAGGACGTTGAGAACTACCCGGCGGGAGCCACCATCTTCGAAGCGGGCGATGAGGGTGAGTTCACCTACATCGTGATGGAGGGTGAGGTGGAGCTGCGAGTCAAAGGTCAGGTCGTGCACGTGGTCACGCCCGGGGAAATCTTCGGAGAAATGGCTCTGCTGAATCCGGATCCGCGTGTGGCCACGGCTGTCGCCAAGACAGACTGCACCTTGGTCTATCTGGATCAGAAGCGGTTTATGTTCATGGTTCAGCAGGTCCCTTTTTTCGCGGTCCATGTTATGCGCGTGCTTGCGTCGCGTCTGAGGAACATGGACGAGCGGCTCTGAGTGAACAGTCGGCCCGGCAAGGGCCTGTCGCGCCGGACAGGCGCCCAAACTCGTCTCGCATACGGGTGTCGCCTGTCGTTGGCCGATCGGGTTTGATCCGGCGCACGACATTTCCGAGATGTTCCGGCACTTACGCAATCCGGCCTGCGAACTGCACCCGCGGGGTCGGTTCCCCTATACATTCATCCGTGCCGGAATAGCCGGCGCATCATCTGGTTAAAGGAGCGACAGGCCATGGCCAAAATCATTCACACCATGATCCGGGTTTTGGATCTGGACAAGTCCATGGCGTTCTACGACAAGGCATTCGGACTCAAGCAATCCCATCGGCTGGATTTCGAGGATTTCGCCTTGGTGTATCTGCGCAACGACGAAAACGACGTGGAATTGGAACTGACGCTCAATAAGGGGCAGAAGCAACCCTATGTTCACGGCGACGGTTATGGGCACATTGCCGTGTGTGTCGAAGATGTTGCCGCGGAGCAGGCGCGCTTTCAGGGGCTCGGAATAGACACCACCGATACCGTGGAGTTTGCGCCTGACGGAAATCTGCTGGCCCGGTTTTTCTTCGTCAAGGATCCGGATGGCTATGAGATCGAAGTACTGGAGCGCCACGGGCATTATCAGTAGCGTCGGATGACGTTCAATTCTTGCTGAAGGTTCGGAGTCCAGCATGTTCATGACCTCCAGTGACTATCGCGAGTCCCTACGCGCCCAGACACCCCGTGTTTTCATGCTCGGCCAACGTGTGGACAGCGTGGCCGATGAGCCGCTGTTGCGGCCGGGCATCAACGCCATTGGAGTAACCTACGACTACGCCCTGCGCGAAGCGTGTCGGCCCCAGTCGGTGGCGATACAGCACAGCAGCGGCAGACCGGTAAACCGGTTTTTGCACATCAATCAGACCACCACAGATCTGCTGACAAAGCTCGAGTATGTGCGCTCCGTGTGTCAGGAAACCGGCTGCGCCATGCGCTATCTCACGCAGGATGGCTTCAATGCGGTATATCAGACCACTCACCGGGTGGACCAGGATCTGGGCACCGACTATCACGCCCGCTTCCTGAGTTATCTGCACCGGACCCAGGATCGCGACCTGACCGTCGCCGTTGCCATGACCGATGCCAAGGGCGACCGGCGTCTACGCCCTCACCAACAGACCAACCCGGACACCTATCTTCACCGGGTCGAGCAACGGCCCGGTGGCATCGTCATTTCCGGCACCAAAGCCATCGTGACCGCAGCGCCCTATGTGCACGAGCTGCTGGTGTTACCGGGTCGGGCCATGACCGAAGCAGACCTGGATTTCGCCATCGCCTGCGCCGTGCCGTTGGATGCGCCGGGTCTGACCATAGTGACGCGTCCAGCCGGCCGCCCCGGCGAGTCCTCGGCTGTTTTCAGCGGTCGCTATGGCCAGTCCACGGCCGTCTGCCGGTTCGACAAGGTGTTTGTGCCTTGGGAGCGGGTCTTTCTTTGCGGTGAATGGCAGCACTCGGAGTTTCTGACCAAGTCCTACGCAACCCATCATCGGCACACCTGCATTGCCGCCCGGGCGGGTTTTGGCGACCTGCTGATCGGCGCCGGCGCCTTGATGATCGAGGCCAACGGTCTCAGCACCGAGCGCGACGGCCACCTGCGGGACAGCATGGTGGAGCTGATCAAAATCGTTGAGGGGTTTTACGCCTGCGGTATCGCCGGATCGGTCTATGGGATACGCGACCCCTCGGGCGCCATGGAGCCTGAACCGGTGTACGCCAACATCGGCAAATTGCTGCTCGCCACCCAGATCTACGACATGCACCGCCTCGCGCACACGGTTTCCGGCGGCTTGATTGTGACTTTGCCCGCACCGGAGGAGGATCATAATCCGGAAACCGGGGCCGATCTCGCGGCGGTCCTCACCGCACGGCCCGATGTGCCCTATGCTCAGCGCGCCGCCGTGGCCCGATTTATCGAAGACCTCACCGTGTCCGAAAGCGCCGGCTGGTATTCCACTATCAGTCTGCACGGTGGCGGGTCGCCGGAGGCCATGAAGGGCGAGATTCACCGACGCTACCCCATCGGCGACCGCAAGGCGTTGGTTCAACGGCTGATGGAGCGTGGCGTGGCGCAGGTGCACGAGCCCCAGTTCCGATCAGCCCGGTCAATGTTGCGACATCGGCTGTACCGCCCCCGAGGACCCGGGACTGAGAAAACCTATGGCCAAATCGGAAACAACCGAGCCGCGCTGACAATTTGATAAACAAGCTCAGGCAGGCGCTTATTCCATGCCGAATTGGGTCCGATCTGCGCCAGTAATGCCGATGGAGCTGCGTGTTTGCGCTTGTCGGATTCGCGTCCGCTCACACCTTGGGAGCCTCTGATTTATTCTGGACGAAGCAGATTGGAGGGTGAAATGTGCAGCTTCAAGGCGCAGATCGCGGGTAATAGTTGTTCTATAGATGCAAGTTCACGAATAGATCGTCGACTCTACTAGCAGTTGTTTGACACGGCTGGTCGTTCAAGACCGAACCTGCTCAAGGACCACAACGCGTCTATGCCACCCGATGATGCGGTTGTTTCGGTAACCCCGGTGCGGTCATTCGCGCTTGAGCGCAGTTTCGATGCATCGTCTCATGGTCGCCATTGGCGAGACATGGTTTTCATAGAAAGCCGCGTTTGCAGCGCGCATAGCCCGAATTCGCGCTGGGTCCCCAACCAAGCTTTCAGCCTTTTCGATCGCCTGGTCCACGGAGTCAAAGAACAAGGCGTTCACGTCGTCGCCAAGCGTGTAGGGCAGTTCGAATTGGAAAGGATCCGACAGGATGCACCTTGACGCGGCCAAGAGTTCGGCAATCTTGCCAGGAATCGACTCGACCAGCCCCATAGTGGACATCACGATCGCGTGCTCTCGAACGAGACGGAAGTACGAATCGCGATCTGTCGGGACCGGGGAGAGAAGGTCGGGATAGCGGGATTGTGCGGCTGCTGTGGGCATCAGGCCACCGAGGAATTGCTTGCCGAAATGTTCCCGGAAGGCCCGAATCAAGGCTGCACGCTGTTCATTCAAATCATGAGTTAATTCCGGACTCTTGTTGTCAGTGTCGAAGGCGCGTGTCAAAAAAAGGATCTTTGGCTCGCTTGGTACGTCAGCAGGAATCTCGATGTCCCGAAGTAGTGAGTAGCCCCAACCTTTGGATGTCTTCGAGGCTCCACGATCGCGTTCGAGGTCTTCGGATAACTTGGTCACCTCAAGGCGCGGCTTCCGAAACAGTTGCCGACTTGCTATTCCAGCCAGCAGTCTTCGTGTGAACCAGTTCTTCTCATTGCCTGATCGAATAGCAAACCAGAGGCCGAAGGGTAGGACTTTGTGGCAAAGGCGAGGTTGATGTTCCTGCACTTCCTTTCGGCGATAGTTGCGCTTGAAGTAGATATCGCATTTCTCCAGTGCACTGAGTGAAGAAATGCCCCAGTTATCCATCAAATCGACAGCAATCAGTCTTTGGTCTGCCCGATTTCGGTCCGTAACCTTAAAAAAAACGATGTGGTTGTTGTTCCGACTTTCGTATGGCCCGTTCCGTTCCTGAATATCCATGCGCGGTATATAGGACAGCGACAGATCAATTTCCTTGCTCGCGGCCAAGTCATAAAGGCCTGCGTACACAAAAGATGTGTACAGAGTATGCGATAGCGGATAAAGCGAGACGTGTATCATCCTGGACTCCAATCCGTGTTTTGAGGCTCTCTCGCTTTCAGCGGCACCCTCCCCCTCAAACCTCAGACAGGCCAACTTTGTTCGAGTTTGCGGCGACAATTTAGAGTGCCGGAGGCTCTACTACAAATTAGCCGCCGCAATTCAAAAGTGTCGAACTTGGCAGCAGCCATGGGATGCGATCAAGACCATAACCTGGATCCGTGGGTTCATCGCATAAAATTCCCGATAACATGCTGATTTGTCGAGTTATATTCGGTAAAATAGGTCTTCGTCCAATTCGCCACTTGGGTAAGGCATGCGGAAGTTCCCAATCGGGCAATCACGCGCCGGAATCTATACTCCCACCGCCGGCCTCGCCTTCGGCGCCACGGCTTCGCCAGCGCTTTGATGAGGACGCCGAGGCGATCATCCCGCTGATCGATGCAGCCAGCGTGGAATTCATCGCTTCGGTTGGTGCGCCGATCACGGCGCTCTCAACCGGCCACGTGGCGCTCGACATGGATGTCTTCCCCCCCCCCCCGCGGTAACAGACGAATGATTCACGGTCTACAGGAGCCCGAACATGGCATATAGAATCACCTCCCCATTCGGGACCCTATCGGTTTCACCCTATGAGCACGATAGCGTGCTGGAACAGTTGTTCGAGAGTTGACGTAACACGCAACGGGAAACCGAGCCCACGGCGTTGCCATTGGACATTTACGAGGATGACCACAGTTTCATCGTCAGCGCAGACTTGCCCGGCTTCGACCGCCCTGGCGTGCCTCCCACCAGCGGCTGCAGGCTGAATTGCTCTTGAATCCAAGCTAAAGCGAGACAGCGATTCCGATGAGGGTCACCGGCAGTACCGGAACCACCAACGCACTCATCCCCGCACCTTGGCAGGCGACAATGATCAGGGTGGCACAACGGGACACAATGGCCAGGTCTGGCCAGGAATCTGCCAGCAGAGGCTGCAATCTGAATCTGCGCCGAATGTATATTCGATGCCCGCTTCAGACTCTACTCCGGCCTCTGCAGAGGCCGGAGTACAACTGAGCGTCGACTAGTACGGCGTAAATGTAAACTTCTGCCCACCCGCTGCAAGACTGGCCATGGCGCCCTTCTGGTCGCTGATAAAAATGGCGACGCCGTTCTTGAAATCGGTGTTCTTCGCCACGCCGGATTTGGCCGCGACCGCTGTGGCCTCGCCCTGCCAGGCCCATTTGTTCTCTTTGAACGCGTTCAGGTTGTCCTGCGTCTCAA
Source organism: uncultured Gammaproteobacteria bacterium (assembly GCA_963783675.1). Classification (GTDB taxonomy): domain Bacteria; phylum Pseudomonadota; class Gammaproteobacteria; order Competibacterales; family JAHEDQ01; genus JAHEDQ01. The sequence goes on along the minus strand of CAWAOU010000020.1, from coordinate 49,351 downwards.
GAAACATAACCTGACTGTATACCTGCGCACCTATCTGCAGACCCACGGTGCCCTGGCTCACGGTTGCTGCGCCGACGGCTGTTTCGCCTTCGAACAAAACGCCCTTACCGTGGGCGCCGCCGACCACCACCGCCCCTTTCTCGATCATCGGAAACACCACATAGCCCGCTGATTTGTTAACGAACTCGGCGATTCCCGCATCCTTTTCCTGGAAGCTGGCCAGCGCTTGACGCGCTTGCGCGACCTCGTCGGTCTCCGCGTTGGCGAACACGGCAAAAATGGCCAGGACGGCAAACGTAAGACCCCGGAAGCAGTCGATGCGTTTCATGTTTCACTCTCCAAGTGTATTCATAATTTGGTTCGCTCCCGGAGGTGTCCGATCCCATTGCTGCGATCGTCGACACGTATCCCACGGTTAAGCGCCGCCGAATGATACACCAATGGCCTACGGAAGCTATGGAACACCCGAGACTGCCAAGAATTCGTACCTTTCATCTCAGCCTGAATCAAACGATTCCAGGTGTGGCTGAGGCCATCTATCCGGTCCGCAACTCCATCTGCCGTCTCTGCGCGATCGAACATCGGCCATTCGGGTGACTCGGCCCCCAAAGCTGTCAGCCCGCGCGGCGGTTGCAGCCAGGTGGCGCATCGTCGTGACGGCAACATCTACCAGTCGATCCGGAGCAATGAATAGCAGAGTGTGCACCGCTGCAAGCCCATCGGATCAAGCCTGCGCCTATCTCGACACCGGCGGAGATGCCACTTGCGCTCCTGAGCGGGGTGGGGCTTGATGCGGGAGGACATCCCAAGGTGCCGATGTGTGCAGTCAATTCGTCGTTCATTCGCGTTTGTACGGCCCTATCCAACACCGGGGTTACGCGGGCCTTGGGCATCTATTCGCGGGACGTCGCTGAACGCGACCAATCGGCGCCGCGGCAAGCCGGCTTCATCAATGCCCTGAACGATCTGTCAGCGGGGCGGGTCATACCGTTGCCCGGCGCCGCCCCGGAGGACGACAAACTTCGCACCATGGCCGGTATGCGGCCATTGGCTGCTCGGTCAATCTGGACGAGTCCGGGGCCCTGGCGGCCCACTGCTGAGCCATACGGACCGGACCGCGGATCCTTGATGCGGTCGCTCCCGATCGCGGAAGCCGCGCTACACCCCTTGGCTTGGCGCCACTACAAACTCTAGAATCGCCTCCATTTGGACTGAGTCAAATCATGTCGGTACTCACCGAGTTTCAGAATTTACGTCACGGTCTGCAACAGGGCATCGTAGGTCAGCAGGTGCTGATAGATCGCCTGCTGATCGCGCTTTTGTGCGACGGCCATCTACTGGTCGAGGGTGCCCCGGGGCTGGCTAAGACCCGGGCGGTCCGTCTGCTTGGGGAAGCGGTCGAAGGCAGTTTCCATCGCCTGCAGTTCACACCGGATTTGCTGCCGGCTGACCTGACCGGTACAGACGTGTTTCGTCCTCAGGACGGCTCGTTTCGGTTTCAGGAAGGGCCTCTGTTTCACAATCTGATTCTGGCAGATGAAATCAATCGGGCGCCGGCCAAGGTTCAATCGGCGCTGTTGGAGGCCATGGCCGAGCGGCAGATCACGGTGGGTCCGACCACCCACAGGCTGCCCAGCATGTTTCTGGTCATGGCGACCCAGAACCCGATCGAACAGGAAGGCACCTACGCGCTGCCCGAGGCGCAGCTCGATCGGTTTCTCATGCATGTGAGGGTGGATTACCCCAATGCCGAAGAAGAGCGTCAGATTCTGGATCTGAACCGGCGCGAGGCGCTTGAGGCCGCGGACGGTGGCGCTCCCGTGGTGCACATCGTTACTGAGGATGCGGTGTTCGCGGCGCGCCGGGAGGTGCTGGGGGTGTACCTGTCCGAACATCTTGAGGCCTACCTGATCGAGCTGGTCTTGGCCACCCGGGAACCCGGTCGTCTCTCCACGGAACTGGCCGCGGCCATTCAATACGGCGCCAGTCCGCGGGCCAGCATCGCGCTCGATCGTTGCGCCAGAGCCTCGGCATGGATGAACGGTCGTGACTATGTTTCACCCGACGACATCCAGGCTGTGGCCGCCGACATCCTGCGTCATCGCCTGATACTCACCTATGAAGCGGAAGCGGAGGGCATGACGCCGGATAACCTCATCGGCGAGATTCTCAGGCGGGTTCCGGTGCCATGACGCCGGGGGATGCGGCCTCGTCCAGGCACCGGCAGTTGGTCCGGGTGAACGCCCACGACCTGATCGGGTTGCGCGGGTATGCCCGGGGGCTGCTTGCGCCGGGCGGACCGGCGCGCCGGCAACAGGCAGGTCCGGTTCGGTCGGCGTTTCGAGGACGGGGAATGGAGTTTGACGAATCCCGTCCCTACCAGGCTGGCGACGATCTGCGCAGCCTGGATTGGCGGGTCATGGCCCGAACCGGCCAGCCCCACACCAAGCTGTTTCGTGAGGAACGGGAACGACCCGTTCTGGTCTGTGTCGATCTTCGCTCACACATGTTCTTTGCCACCCGCGGGGCCTACAAGTCGGTGGCGGCGGTCGAGGCCGCGGGTCTGCTGGGGTGGGCCGCAGTGGATCATGGCGACCGCGTGGGCGGTGTGGTGTTCACCGACCGTAGCTTCAGCGAGCTGCGCCCCCAGCGGGGGCCGAAGGCTGCCCTCAGGCTGATACACGCCCTGGAGGAAGCGCAGCCGATGGATGCCGGGTTGCCAGTGCCGGACCCCTTGAATGCCCCCTTTGATCAGGCCATGGGCCGGCTGACTCGGGTGGCCCGGCCCGGGAGTCTGGTTACGGTGGTCAGTGATTTCCTGGGATTCGGGCCAGCCCAGGAAGCCCGACTGCTGCGTATTGCCCGGCACAGTGATCTGGCCCTGGTGTTCGTCCATGACCCGCTGGAACAGGCGCTGCCTCCACCGGGTTTGTACCGGGTTTCAGGCCCCCAGGGTGAGCGGTTGCTGGACACGCGTTCGAGCCAGGCGCGTGACGCCCATCATCAGCGTTTCCAGGATCGGTGCGAGCGTTTGCGCAGCGTTTGTCGAGGCTGTGGTGGGCGGCTTCTGATGTGTCCAACAACGGCCGATCCGGTGCGGGTGCTTCGGGGAGGGTTCCGATGAATCCCGATCCTGCGGAGCTGCCGTTGCGGGATATCCATTTGCCCGCGCCCGTATCCTGGTGGCCACCCGCGCCGGGATGGTGGCTGCTGGCACTGGCTCTGCTGCTGGCGTCGCTGATGGTATGGCTGTGGTTGCGCCACCGTCGCCGACGTCGATGGGCGCGGGCGGCACTGGCTGAACTGGAGACGCTGGATGCCGCGTTTCGGGTCGATGGTAATGCCCACCGTCTGTGTCGAGAGGTATCCCTGTTGCTGCGTCGGATCGCCCTGCTGGATCGAGCGACGCCGGAGCAGGCCGCGTTGACCGGCGAGGATTGGCTGGCCTGGTTGGACCGGCCCCTGGACGGGCGCATGTTTCAAACCGGCCCGGGACGGGTCCTGTTACATGGGCCCTATGATCCAAAGATCGAGGTGGACGCGGACGCGCTGGTCGAACTGTGCCGACGCTGGATTGCCGCGTTCTCGCCGGAGCGACCGGCGGCATGATCGATTTCGCCTGGCCCTGGATCGCGCTCGCCTTGCCATTGCCCTGGCTGTTACGCCGGTTCTGGTCCCCGGCGGAACTCAGCCGCGAAGCCGCCCTGCGGGTTCCCCACATGGATCAGATGATTCCCGCCACCGATGCTCGGGCAACCCGTGCCCGCAGCGGTCTCGCTTTGGCGTTGATGTCGCTTGCCTGGGTCTGCCTGGTGGCGGCGACCTGCCGACCCCTGTGGATCGACGAGGCGGTGGAAATGCCCCTGAGCGGGCGGGACCTGATGCTGGCGGTGGATCTGTCCGGCAGCATGGCGGTGGAGGACTTTGAGCTCGAAGGGCAGTGGGTGGATCGCAGCACCGCCACCCGGGCGGTGGCCTCCGAGTTCATCGGACGGCGCGTGGGTGACCGCGTCGGTTTGATCCTGTTTGGCAGCAATGCCTATCTGCAGGCGCCGCTCAGTTTTGACCGGGACACTGTCGCGCAGCTTCTGATGGAGTCGTTCATCGGGCTGGCCGGTAAGGAAACCGCCATTGGCGACGCAATCGGTCTGGCCATCAAGAGGCTGCGTGACAGACCGGTCTCAAACCGGGTTCTGATCCTGCTCACCGATGGGGCGAATACCGCGGGGGAACTCGATCCAGCCACCGCCACCGGGTTGGCCCGGGATACCGGCGTTCGCATTTACACCATCGGTATCGGCGCCGACCAGATGACGGTGCGGTCCTTGTTTGGGGCTCAGCGGGTGAATCCGTCCCGGGATCTGGATGAGCGCCTGCTCAGCCACATCGCTGACACCACGGGTGGCCGCTATTTTCGGGCTCGTGATACGGCGGAGCTGGAACAGATATATGCCGAACTGGACCGCCTCGAACCGGTGGACCGGAATGTCTACGACGCGCGGCCGACGCGGGAACTGTTTGTATGGCCGCTGGCCCTGGCCACCTGTTTCTGGGTGGTGGGTATTTATCTCGCGGAGCGCCGTTGATGGAAGGGTTCCATATCCTGCGACCGCTGTGGCTGTTGCTGCTGCCGGCATGTCTGCTCGGGATCTGGATATGGTATCGACGCCCACGCCGGGACGGTCGTTGGGCGGAGGTCTGTGACGCCGGCTTGCTGCCCCATGTGCTGTTGCGGGCCGGTGAGGGTAACCGGGGCCGTACCGCCATCGCGCTGATGCTGGCAAGTCTGTCACTGCTGATTGTTCTGGCGCTGGCCGGACCGGCCTGGGACAAGGAAAGCCGTCCGGTGATGGCCGATCGCACCGCCCTGGTCATTGCGCTTGACCTGTCCCGATCCATGGATGCCAAGGATGTGTTGCCCAGCCGGGTGGCCCGCGCCAAGCACAAAATCCTGGATATACTGGACCGCCGCCCCGGCGGCCGCACCGGCCTGGTGGTTTTCGCCGCCCAGGCCTATGCAGTGACGCCCCTCACCGACGACGCCAGCACCATACGCGCTCTGGTGCCGGCCCTGGAGACGTCCATCATGCCGGCCCAAGGCGGCAATACCGTGTCGGCTCTTGATCAGGCCGAAGCGCTTTTGGTTCAGGGCGGAGCGCCCCGCGGGCGAATTCTGCTGATCACCGATGGCGTAGACGGAGCGGATGCGTACGATCGCGCCGCCAGCCTGGCCGGACGCGGCATCGAGACCTCGGTCCTGGCCGTGGGTTCGGTGGAGGGGGCACCGGTGCCGCTCCAGGACGGGGGCTTTCTGCGGGATCGGGGTGGGGAGTTGGTGCTGGTGCGAACGGCCCTGGCCGATCTGCGTCGCCTGGCCGGATCCGGTGGTGGCGGATTCGCGACACTTGGGTTGAATGACGATGATGTGTTGTCGCTGTTTCCCGATCCCAAAAGGGCGGGATTCGACACGCAAACCGAATCCACCTCGCGCACCCTGGAGGTTTGGCGTGATCGTGGGCCTTGGTTTCTGCTGTTCGCCCTGCCGCTGGCCGCGATCGCGTTTCGGCGTGGCTGGCTGGTGGCGCTGGCCATCGCCGTGTTGCCGTTGGCGCCGCCTCCGGCCGCAGCCATGGATTGGCAAGGCCTGTTTCTGCGCGACGATCAGCGGGCCTATCGTGCCATGAGCGAGTCCGACTATGAGGCCGCGGCGGCGCTGTTTGAGGACCCGGCCTGGCGCGCCGCTGCGGATTATCGCCGCGGTGCTTTCGACCAGGCCGTCGAGAATCTCACCGGTCAGGAGGGCGCGGACGCGGCTTACAACCTGGGCAACGCCCTGGCACGGCAAGGGCAATATGAGGAGGCCATTGCCGCATACGAGCGCGCCCTGTCCCTGAGCCCGGACTCGGAAGATGCGCGTTACAATCGCGAGCTGTTGCAATCATTGCTGGATCAGCAGAGCCCGCAGGACGACAGCAGCGGCTCCGATCCTCAGCCCCAGGACGATTCTGAACAGCAACCGCCTCAGGACGGTGATTCTCAGCCGCAGGAGAGCCCGCAGCGTCCCGATGAGCAGCCGCCTCAGGCGGACAGTCAGCCCCAGGGCAGCGAGTCTGGTGACAGCGATGCTGAACCGTCTCCAGCCCAGGCCGACGCCGCGCCGGGCGACAGCCCCGAGCAGCAAAACGGGGACAGCTCAGACGCGGATTCCGAGCCTGAGACTCGGGGCCAGGTAGACGAATCCCTGGCTCAGTCCAGCGAAGTGGAGCGTAATACCGAGCAATGGCTGCGGCGTATACCGGACGATCCCGCAGAGCTGTTGCGGCGCAAGTTTCGGTATCAGTATCAATTGGACGAGCGGCACAGCGAGGCGACTCAGCCATGGTGAAACGGACGGCGGTTCTGGTTTTGGCGCTATTCGCTGTTTGGTATGGGGTGACGGCGCACACGGCTGAACTGTCGGCCCGAATCGACCGGCCCACGGTGGCCTTGAATGAGTCCTTCACGCTGCTGATCGAAGCCGTCGGCGATGTTGAGGGCGTCCCTGATTTCGGGCCGCTGGACGCCGATTTCGAGGTGCGTGTACAAAGCCAGAGCCAGAACATCCAGATCATCCAGGGTCAGTACTCGCGCGCCCATCAGTGGCAGCTGACCCTGTTTCCACGCCGGGTGGGGCAGCTGGACATCCCGGAATTGTCCATCGGCAACGACCGGACGCCGGCGCTGAGTATACGGGTCACCGAGCCCGGTGCGGCCGGGGAAAATGACGATCCCGGCAACCTGGTGCTGGAAGTTGACGTGCTTCCCGAAACCGCATACGTGCAGTCGCAGCTGGTCTACCGGGTGCGGCTCTACCGATCCGCCGAAACCCGTCTGGGACGGGTGGAGGATCCGGTGATCGAGACCGGCGAGGCCATCGTCTCACCCATGGGCGACAGCCGCACGTTTCAGACCACGCGGGGCGGGCGGCGCTTCGATGTGGTTGAGCGGCGCTATCTGGTGTCGCCGCAAAGCAGCGGACCGCTGGTGTTTGCGCCGCTGGATGCCGAGGCTGTGGTGATCGAGCCCCTGGGCCTAGGGGGGCGCCACCAGCGGCTCACCTCGGAAGCGGTCACCCTGGATGTGAAACCGGTTCCGGACGGATTCCAAGGCGACTGGTTGCCCGCCCGCAGTGTGCGTCTGTTCCAGGAATGGGGCCGCGAGCCCGACACGCTCCGGGCGGGGGAACCCATTACCCGGACCGTGACGTTGGTTGCTGACGGCTTGATCGCAGCGCAGTTGCCGAACATCGGGGCGGGCACCACGGCGGGCCTCAAACAGTATCCGGATCAACCCGTCCTGAGCAATCAGGATGGTGGTGACGCGGTGGTGGGGATTCGCCAGGAGAGCGCGGCCATAATTCCCACCGTCGCCGGGACTTATCAACTGCCCAGCGTCGAAGTCGGCTGGTTTAACGTTGAAACCGGTCGCACCGAGATGGCGGTGCTGCCTGCCCACACTCTCACGGTGCTACCCGGACCGGTGGTTGATACAGCGGCGCCGCCAACGTTTCCTGCCACCGCTGCCGATGCGCCTGCGGCGGATCCGCTGCGCTCGCCCTGGGCCTGGTTGGCCGTTATTGCCCTGATTGGTTGGGCCGTGACCGGGGCCTTGTGGTGGCATCGTACGCGGGATCCGATTTCCACTGCTGATCAGGGCACCAAGGGGCCTGGCCTGCCGGCAGATGCCTCCATGGCCCGCCGGATCCGCAGCCTGCGTTCGGCCTGCGCCGCCAACGACCCGCGTCAGGCGCGTCAGATTCTGCTTGAGTGGTCGCGGCAACTTGGATTATCGGCGCCCGGTTTGGCTCAGCTGGCAGACCGTCTCAAGGGTGAAGCCGGCGAGGAGATTCTGTGGCTGGATCGCAGTCTCTACAGCCGGACCGCGGAACCCTGGGACGGTGCGGGTCTGGCGCGGCATGCCGATCGGGTGTTTGCCGTTCAGCCGCCGTCATCGATACAGCGGCGAGACAGCCTGCCGCCACTGTATCCGGCGGGTGAGCGCGCTGGCTGATACGGTGTAGTGCAGGCGTGGATTTCTGCCAGCCGTGTTGTTCGACCCTTCGGTTCGGTTTCCTGATTTGGGGACGGTATGCATCGCATAAACGAATCACCCGGGTCCCGCATTTTGAGTCGGTGGAATCGGCTCAGCGGGCTGCCCGGCGGCAAAGCGCTGTTCAGCTACCTTGTTGGCCGATCCGCGCCATACACCGGAACGCTGGGCGCTCAAGTCCAGGAGCTGACGCCGGGTCACTGCCGAGTGGTCCTGCGTGATCGCCATCGGGTGCGCAACCATCTGAACTCTGTCCATGCCGTGGCCCTCACCAATCTGGGGGAAATGGCCAGTGGCCTCGCCATGCTGTCCAGTTTGCCCAAGCGGATACGCGCCATAGTGGTGCGATTGGATACGGAGTACCTGAAAAAGGGGCGCGGGCGGCTGACTGCGGAATGCCGATGCTCGCCGCCACAGGTATCTGGGGTGACAGAGCACCGGATTCAGGCCGACATCCGGGACCGGGATGACGACCTGGTGGCCCGGGTCACTGCCATATGGCGCCTGGCGCCGCAGGCGGAAAATCAGACCCGGGGAGGTTGAGTACGCCATGCCATAGCGCTTGGCACCCAGATTTAAATGTCGTATGGCGGTCAAAAACAGGCGTCGATTCGGCGGGTTGCCCGTAATCACGCGTACATTGCACTATAGAAGTTGGCGATCGGGCCGGTAGTTATCTACACTGACAGGTCGCGGTGGTAAGAACTACATGCAATCGTTTGCCGCCGTAGAACAAAGCTTTTAATGATTTACAGGGAATCGACATGATTGTCGGAGGATCACGCATGAAACGCGGGTTGAAGCAATTTGGATTGACCAGCGCAGCCGCGCTGCTGGTGGCGGGCTGTGCCACCACCACGGACTCTCGGGTGGCCGAACTCGAGCAGGAGAACGAGCGACTGAAGGCCGAACTGGATTCGTCCACCATGAAATCGGACTCGGCGATGTCGGTGAGTTCCGACCCGGCGGATCTCTATCCGCCGAACGCGAACCCCGGCGAGTGTTATGCCCGGGTGCTGGTGCCGCCGCAGTACAAGACCGAAACCCGGCAGGTAACCGTCAGCGAAGAGACCGAGCTGGTGGAAACGAGCCCGGCCGAGTACCAGATGGTGGAGGAGCGCATTCTGGTCAAGGAAGAAGAGGAACGGCTCCAAGTCATTCCCGCCGTGTTTGAGTGGAGGGAAGAACAGGTTCTGGTGAAACCGGAACACAAGGAACTGGTCACCGTCCCGGCCAAGTACGAAACCGTCACCGAGCAGGTGCAGGTCAAACCGGCTCGGACCGAGTGGAAAAAGGGGCGTGGCCCCATCGAGCGCATTGATGACGCCACCGGCGAAATCATGTGTCTGGTGGAAGTGCCGGCGGAGTTCGACACCATCACCAAACGGGTCGAAGTCAGCCCTGCCACCACTCGCGAAGTGGTGACTCCCGCCGAGTACACCACCGTGCGCAAGCAGGTGATCGTCGAGCCGGCCAAGACCACCACCGTTGTGGTCCCCGCCGAGTACAAGACGGTCGCAGTGCGTCAGCGGGTCAAGGAGCCCGAGGAGCGACGGGTTACCGTGCCCGCCGAGTTCGCCACCGTGACCGAGCAGGTGGTCGTTCGTGAGTCCGAGCTGGAGTGGCGTCCGATCCTGTGCGAAACCAACGCGACGCCCGAACTGATTGCCCAGGTGCAGTCCGCGTTGACCCGCGAGGGCTTCTACACCGGTCCCATCGACGGTCAGCTCGGCGCCGGCACCATGAGTGCGGCAAGTGCCTATCAGCGCAGCAAGGGCATAGCCTCCGGTCAGTTGACCATGGAGACCTTGTACCAGCTCGAGGTTATGCCGCGGCCCACGGGCGCATAGTGGCCTGAGTCAGACTGCTAAGCAGGGGTTCCGGGCTTTGGCCCGGAACCCCTTTTTTTGGTTCCGCGAACATGCCGGGCGGATCCGTCCCGCCATTGTCCGCGGCCGGGTTGCGGGTGATTTGTGGCGCGGCGGGTAGCGGACCGGTACCGCCCCTTCTATGCTTTGCTCGTCTTTGAACAAAAGCGTGTTACTTGGCCTTTTGGGGAGCCTCTGATCATCTATCCTGGACCGTCTATGAGCAGCACCTTGGCGCCCCGAACGCGACCGCGCCGGAGCTCGACCAGCGCCTGGTTGGCCTGTTCTAGGGAATAGGTCTGGATCTCCGGCCGAATCGGAATGGCTGCGGCCAGGGGCAGAAACTCGGCCAGGTCGCGGCGGGTGACGTTGGCCACGGACTTGATCTCCTTCTCCTGCCAGAGATGCTCGTGATAGCTCAGCGCCAGCAGTTCAGCCTTGTCGGTGTCTTCTTTGCGGATCGCATTGATCACCAAGCGGCCGCCGGGCGCCAGATTGTTCAGGGCCGCCACAACCGGTTTCCAGGCCGGCGTGGTGTCGATGATGGCGCGACAGGACCGCGGTGGGCGCGCATCGGTTTCCCCCGCCCAGGCGGCGCCCAGCGCCAGCGCAAATGTGCGGGCCTCGGCATCCCGCGCAAACACATAGACCGGACTATTGGGATACAGATGGCGGCTCATCTGGAGCACCAGATGGGCCGAGCCGCCGAAACCGGTCAGACCCAGGGGTTGCCCGTCCTTCAGGCCCGTGAGCCTGAGGGAGCGATAACCGACGCCGCCCGCGCACAGCAGCGGTGCGGCCTCGGCATCGGTGTAGCACGCTGGGATGGGGTACGCGTAGGCCGCCGGCGCGGTCATGTATTCGGCGTATCCGCCGTTTACATCCCGTCCGGTGGCGGTGAACTCGGCCTGGATGTTCTCGTCGGCCGTGCCGGTCGATGAATGGATCCAGCCGACGCCCAGGCGGTCCCCGATGTGTACGCTGTCCACGCCGGGGCCCAGCTTGTCCACCCGTCCAACCACTTCGTGACCGAGCACCATTGGAAGAGACGGCGGACGCGTTCTGCCCTCGATTTCGTCCAGTTCCGTGTGACAGACGCCACAGGCCCGAACCCGGAGCCGCACTTCACCGGGTCCCGGTTCGGGAACGGGCAGGTCCGCCATTCGCAGCGGGGTTGTCGAGTCGCGCAGCGACACAACCCGCTCCATTACCATGGCCTTCATCGCTGCGTTCACCTCTGATCCGTCCATCCCTGCAACGAGTATAGGCGGGCACCGGGAGCGCCCACCTGACGGAAATCAACGCCGGTGGAGTGCAATCCCGGAACGGGCGAAGATAGCGCCATGAGATTCCCATGGCCTAAATGGTGTCTGCTGCTGCCCGGTCTATGTGTGTGCTGGGCCGTGTCCGCGGAACCGTCGCACTACGGTTATCAAGTCGTGCGGACCTATCCCCATGACCCGGACGCGTTTACCCAGGGTTTGTTCTATCTCGGCGGCTGGTTTTACGAGGGCACGGGTCTGCGCGGGAAATCTTCGCTACGGCGGGTCAATCCCGAGACCGGGCGCACCGCGCTACGCGTGGATCTGGCGCCGCATCTGTTTGGCGAGGGCATTGCCGGTCTGGGGGATCGCATTTACCAATTGACCTGGCGGGCGGGTATCGGGTTGGTGTTTGACCGCGAGCGGTTTGAGTTGTTGGGTCAATTCAGCTATCCGGGAGAAGGTTGGGGGCTGACCACGGACGGTAGCGATCTGATCATGAGCGATGGCACCGATCGGCTGCGGTTCCTCGATCCGCGGACCCTGGAGCCGGTGCGCGAGTTGTCGGTCACCCTGTCGGGTGAGCCGGTTCGAATGCTCAACGAGCTGGAGTATATCCAGGGGGAGGTTTGGGCAAATGTCTGGCAGACCGACACCATCGTGCGCATCGATCCGGTGAGTGGACAGGTCCGCTCACTGATCGACCTGACCGGTATCCTGGATCCCGCACTGCGCCGTACCCGGGGCGCCAACGGAATCGCATACGACGCTGACCTGGATCGGCTGTTCGTCACCGGCAAATGGTGGCCCAGCATTTTCGAGATTCGGCTTGTCGCGCGACCCGATGGATGATTGCGTGGCGGTCTGGGCTGCGCCTGGGCTGATGCTACACTCGCCGCCCAATTGGGAATGAAACGCCATTTTCTGCATCGCATCGACCGATCTGCAACGGAGTCCAGACCCCATGCCCCAAAGTGTCTTTCTGCGTACCGCGCTGGACGCGGTCCGCGCCGCAGAAGCGGTGATCAATCGTTACTACCAATCCAATGTGGCGGTGGAACTCAAGGCCGACCGGACCCCGGTTACGGTGGCCGACGTGGAGGCGGAACAGGCTATACACGAGGTCATTTCCAGGGCGTTCCCCGATCACGGCTTCTACGGGGAAGAGACCGGACGCAGTCAGCGGGACAGCGATTACCTTTGGCTGGTCGACCCCATCGACGGCACCAAAAGTTTTGTTCGCCAGTATCCTTTTTTTTCCACCCAGATCGCTTTGATGCACCGGGGCGCGCTGATTCTGGGGGTTTCAAACGCCCCGGCGTTCGGTGAGTTGGCTTACGCGGAGCGTGGACTTGGCGCATACCTGGATGGGGTGCCGATACGGATCAGTGAAATCATCGACCTGGACCAGGGCACGCTCTCGGTGGGCAACATCGGTACGCTCGCCCGGGATCCGGTGCGCTGGGCGCGGACCGGTGCCTTGGTTTCATCGGTCAACCGTTTTCGCGGCTATGGTGATTTTTACCACTATCATTTGCTGGCATCGGGTCGCATCGACCTGGTGCTGGAATCCGATGTCAATATCCTGGACATCGCAGCCCTGTCGGTGATCGTGGAGGAGGCGGGCGGTGTCTTCACCCAGATGGATGGCGCGCCCGTGTCCCTGGAAACCACGACGGTGCTGGCAGGGGTTCCAGGCCTGCACGCCCAGGCTCTGCATATGCTGGATTGAGTGGCGTGGCCTTACCCGGCATACCGCTCCCCCCAACATCAACGGCACATTGGTAGAGGTCCCCATCCTGAAAAATGCCATTGTTTCACCGGAGCGCATCGGCCACGATACTGCGCTGGATCCCGCACCCAGCGATGGTGCGTTCGACAACAGACTTTAGGTACACCAGGAGGAGAGAAAAGTGAGCAAGACACTGTTGAGCCTGATCGCGGCCTGTGTAATGGGGGCCGTGGCCAGCGCCTCCCTTGCCGCCGAGACCACCCTGCGCATTACGCTCCAGTTGCCGATCAAGAGTCATCTTGGCCAAAATCTGATGCTGTTCAAGGAGACCGTCGAGAAGAACTCCAACGGTGAGATTGAGGTGCAGATCTATGACTCAGCGCAGCTCTACAAGGACAAGCAGGTGCCCCAGGCGGTGGGCTCGGGCGCCATCGAAATGGGCGTGGCCTCGCTGACGCGTTTTGTCGGTGATGTCCCGGCGGTGGATATTTTCTATCAACCCTTTATGTTCAACTCGGACGAGCTTGTGCGCGCCGCCACCGCCAAGGGCAGTGGGGTGCGGGGTCCACTGGACGAAGCCATTCTGCAGCAGACCGGCGCCCGGGTCCTGTGGTGGCAGGCCTACGGGAGTGCCGTCATGCTGACCAACGGTACACCGCTCTCCACCCCGTCCGACATGGCGAACAAGAAGGTTCGGGTGTTCGGAAAGACCCTGGGCGAGTTTGTCGAGGCGTGCGGTGGTGCCCCCACCCTGATCTCCGGCTCAGAACAGTATCTTGCCTACCAGCGTGGCACCGTCGATGCCGGCATGACCGGTGTTTCCGGAGTCAAATCCCGCAAGCTGTGGGACGTGATGGACACCATTACCAAGACCCAGCACGCGGATATCGAGTTCATAGTCGTGGTGAACGAAGACTTCTGGAACGGGTTGCCCGAGGCGCATCGCGAGATCATAGCCGCCGCGGCGGATCTGGCGGACAAGGCCGTGCGCGACGAGATTCTCGAGATAGAAGCGGATGCCTATGCCGAGGCCACCGGCAATGGGATGACGATTGTTGAACCTAGCGACGAGCAGATCGCGGCTTGGCAGGGTTGCTCGAAGGCGGTTTATGAGGCCTATGAACAAGCGGCGGGCGAGTTGGGCCAGACGGTAATGGAGGCGGCCCGGGCGCTGCGCACGGGTGGTTAAGGAAGGTCTGATCAATTGCTGCGATCGCGCCTGAGCGTTTGTGGCGATCGTGTGAGTAGATCCAACCGGGGCGACCACGCCCCGGTTCGTTGGCACACCGGGGAGCCGGCAAATGGACGCAATCGACCGTGTCAGCGACTGGCTGGGCCAACTGGCCGCTTGGCTGTTCGTTGCAACGGGCGTAATGCTCACTTATGAAGTCTTAGCCCGTTACGTGTTCGATGCGCCCACCACTTGGGCGGCGGAAGTGTCCCAGATTTTTCTCATTGCCGGCGTTCTCATGGCGTTGGGCCGCACCCTGAAGCGCCGTGAGCATATCAGCATCGAAGTATTGCGGCCGCACCTGGGGGCCACCGGCAAACGTATCGCGGACACCTTCGCCCTGCTGTTTGTTGGTGTGTTCGCCGCGTTGGTGGGCTATTCCGGTTTTGGCATCGCCTACGATTCCTTCGCAAAGGGTCGTTCCAGCGGGACCATGCTGAGTATTCCCAACTGGTGGTCCGAGGCCTTGGTTCCGGCCGGCCTTGGGCTGCTGTTTCTTCAGTGTCTGGTGCAATTGGTCCGACTCTGGCGGGGACAGCCCTGGGGAGGGGAGCAACGGCAGGGTGATCCCGGGTGAGCACCCTGCTCATCCTCCTGGCCCTGTTCGCTCTGCTGGTGGCCGGGGTGCCGGTCGCGTTTGTGCTGGGTGGGCTCGGGCTGCTGCTGTTGGTGTTGGGCGGCTTTTCCGAGCTGATGGTGCCCCAGGCTTTGCTGGGTGGTCTGGACAACTTCATACTCCTGTCCGTGCCGTTGTTTTTGTTGATGTCCAACATTCTCCTCAAGGGTGGTGTCGGACGGGATCTGTTCACTGCGGTACAGGCCTGGGTTGGACACTGGCCGGGCGGCCTGGCGGTGGCCACGATACTGTCCTGCGGGCTGTTCGCCGCCATATCCGGCAGTTCCGTCGCCACCGCGGCCACCATCGCCACCGTCGCCATTCCGGAGATGGAGGCACGGGGCTATCCGCGGCGGTTTGTGCTGGGTCTACTGGCCGCCGGAGGAACGCTTGGCATACTCATACCGCCTTCCATTCCTCTGATCGTATACGGCTTCATCACCGAAGAGTCCGTAATCAAGCTGTTCCTGGCGGGCATCGGCCCCGGCATTGTCCTGGTGGGCCTGTTTATCGTGTTCGCCATGGTCTATTCCCACTGGTCACCCGACTACCAGCGCGCCGGAAAGGCCTCCTGGGCCGAACGCTGGGCCGCCAGCCGCAGGGCATTGCCATCGGTGGCCTTGGCGGCATTGATCGTGTGGGGCATTTACTGGGGTGTGTTCACGCCGACGGAGGCGGCTGCGGTGGGATTCGCCGCGGCCGTCCTGATCACCGCGGTCTGGTTGCGCAGCCTGTCCTGGGCCGATTTCAAGGCCGCCGTCGTTCAGAGCATGACCACCAGCGTGACTATTCTCATGATCGTGGCCGGCGCCAAAATCTTCGGTAAAGCGATCACGCTGTACCGTATCCCGCAGGACGTGTCCTTGTTCATCGCGCAGAATTTCAGCGAGGCCTGGATTTTCATCCTGGTCGTGTCGCTGCTGCTGGTGGTGATGGGCTTTTTCCTGGAGGCCTTGTCGATGATGCTGATCATGGTGCCGGTGCTGGCTCCGTCGCTGGTCAGCCTGGGTATCGACCCGATCTGGTTCGGGATCTTTTTCGTGATTCTGATCGAGGTGGCCTTGATCACGCCCCCGGTGGGACTCAATCTCTACATCATCCAGGCCATCGGCAAGGCGCCCATGGGCGAGGTGGCCGCCGGTGTGTGGCCGTTCCTGGTTCTCATGCTGTTGACCGTGCTGCTCTGCTATCTGATACCGGATCTGGTGCTGTATATCCCGTTCAAACTCTGAGCGGAATCCGTGGTTAACCCGACAACAGCCGGGGCACAGCCAGAGTCAGCCCGGGTACCGCCAACAGCAGGGCAACGCGCACAATTTCCACCGAAAAGAAGGGCATCACGCCGCGGAATGTTTCGCCCATGGACACGTCGCGGGCCAGGGCGTGGATGATGAATACGTTCAGACCCACAGGCGGCGTGATCAGCCCCAGTTCCACCACCACCAAGGCCAGGATTCCGAACCAGATCTTCAGAGACTCCGCATCCATGCCAAAAGCGGCGCTGTCGGCGCTGACCCAATCGCCCCCATTCAGGTCCACCAGGACGGGCCAGAAAAAGGGCACCACCACCAGAATCATGGACAGGGATTCCATGAAGCATCCTAGAACGATCAGCGCGAATAGCATGGCGACCAGCACGGTCCACGGGTCAAGACCGCTGCCACCGGCCCAGCTAGCCAGGGCCGCGGGCAGTCCGGCTCGGCTGAAGAAGCTCTTGAGTACCTCGGCGCCGAACAGGATGAAATAGATCATGCCGCTGGTGACGGCGGTTTGGAGCAGGGCCTGCCGCAGGCCCGGCAGGGTCAGGCCCTCGCCCTCGCCCTTGAGGCGCAGCAACAGACCGTATACCAGAATGGCGAAGGCGCCCACCGCGGCGGCGGGCGTCGGCGTGAACAACCCCGCACCCAGGCCGATGATGATGGAACCGAAGATCAGCAGCACCGGGATCAGGCGGGCGATGGCCAGCCTGCGCTGAGCCGGCGCCATGGGCTGCGCGCGGGGTGCGCTGTCCGGAAACAGGCGCGCCAGCAATGCGATCACAGCGATGAAAAACAGCACCGCCAGCATGCCCGGGACGATAGCGGCCTGGAACATTTCGATGATCGACGCCTCGACGATGATGGCGTAAATCACCAGTGCAACCGAAGGCGGAATCAGTATGCCCAAGGTGCCCCCCGCCGCGAGGGTGCCGGTGGCCAGGGCCGGAGCATAGTTCATGCGCCGCAGTTCCGGCAACGCCACCCGCCCCATGGTGGCGGCGGTGGCCAGGGATGAGCCGCACACAGCACCAAATCCTGCGCAGGCGCCGATTGCCGCCATGGCGACACCACCCCGAAATTGGCCGACCAGTGCGTTGATGCCGTGGAACAGATCCCGGCTCAGCTTGGCCTGGGAGGCGAGATAGCCCATCAGGATGAACAGCGGCACCACCGACAGTTCGTAGTTGGCCACCGAGTTCCAAAGCAGGGTCTTGAACTGCTTGAGATAGGGCTCGAACCGCAAATAGGGCAGCAGCAGGCTGAGCGCGAAGTTGCCGCCAATGCCCACCAGCACCATGGCCAGCCCGACCGGTATCCGAAGGCCCAGCAATACGAACATAAGGGCCAGGCCGGCAAGGCCAATCAGCTCCCGTTCACCCACTTTCGGCGTGCCCAGCCACCTGCAGTGCGGATATGGCCGCCCATAGCAGCAGAGAAACGATACCGGGCAGGTAGAATGGCCACTCTGCCCAGCCCAGGACGCGGGATACGGCGCCGTCTCCACGGGTCTCGATCATGCCCAGGGTCATCCAGTAGGCCAGGAACAGACCCAGAGCGCACAGCAGTATCAGGGCGGTGGCATCGAGTATCCGGCGCACTCCACTGGGCATGCGGGTAACGAACAAGTCCACCGCCACGTGGCCGCGTTTGAGCTGGCAGTAGGGGAGAAACATCAGGGCTGCGCAGCTGATGGCCAGGCGCACAAAGTCCTCGTAGCCCGGCAATGCCGGGACCGATGCGCCCCAAAGCCGGGCGAGCCGGTCCAGCGCGAACGCGCCCACATTGGTCACCGTGACCAGAATCATGAGCAACAGCAACACACCGCCGGCCACAGCCCACCAGGTCGTCGCTTTCTCCAACCAGTGGCGCATTGAATCTCCCGTGCCGGGTTTCACCCTGGGGCCCGCTGCCATAGGTCCTACGGACCAGGCTGGCCCGTCAGTTCGAGTGCTTTGCCACTGCGGCGCGCGCCTGCTCAACCAGCCCCAGACCGTCGATGCCCTGTTCCCGCATCTCCGCCACCCAACGCTGCACGACCTGCTCGCCTCGATTGTTGAACTCGGACATGGTCCCGGCGTCCAGCCCAATGATCTCCCCCCCCGATGCGCGCTGCATTTCTATGCCGGGTTGTTCGCCCTGCATCCAGATTTCGCCCATCTCTGCGGCGATGTTGCTGCCGGAGTTGGCGTCGATGACGGCGCGCAGGTCCTGCGGCAGCGACTCGTAGCGTTCCTTGTTCATGGCGAACAGAAATACCGAAGTGCCGAAGCGATCCCCGTTGGCGGCTTCGATCGAGTAATCGGTAAGTTCTTGTAACTTCAGAGGCGGCACGATCTCGAACGGCACCAGGGCACCGTCCACCACGCCCTTGGACAGAGCCTGGGGCAGGGCCGGAACAGGCATGCCGACCGGCTCGGCATCCAGTGCTTCGATCAGCCAGGCGCCGGTGCGGGACGGTGTGCGCAGTTTCAGGCCCTTCAGGTCCGCCACTGAATTAACCGGCTTATCCACCATGTGCAAGGCATTGCCGGCGTGCACGTGCAGCAACAGCAGTTTGATGTCCGGGTAGTCGGCGGATACCGCGTCCAGCATGTCCTGTATGGCCAGGGTGGTGGCCAGGGACGAGCCACGATGCACGGTCGGCAGTTCGAACACCTCCGAGCGTGGAAACACGCCGGGGGTGTAGCCGATCAGGGTCCAGACGATGTCTGCCGACCCGTCGCGCAGTTGCCGATACAGTTCCGGAGGTTTGCCGCCCATGGACATGGACGGAAACACTTCCACCGCGATGCGCCCATCGGATTGCTGCGTCACCCGTTCCGCCCAGGGCATAATCAGTTTCTGGTGGGTCATGGACTTGGGGCTGAGGAAGTGATGCAGGGTCAGGGTTTCCTCGGCCGCCTGTGCCAGTCCACTGGTCGTCAGGAGCGCCAGGCTTGCCATTATGACGCGGATCAGGTGCATGGTGCCGTCTCCAATGTGAGGGATTATTCGAAAGTTCAGGCTCTGGAGTCTGAACCCATGGGCCCGATGATGCCAAGGGTCCGACGGTGGTCGTTATGGCCGGCCCGCACGCAATCCAGCTCTAGGAGTCTGTCGGATTGAACCGTTCGAAGCGAAAATTCATCGGGGGCGAATCAAATCAGTTTATCGGGCGAGGCGAATAGCAGGGCTATTTAACGAGCGCGATAAGGTGAGTTGATCGCCATCCGTGGATTTGCAGCCGAACAGCGTTAAATCCGACAGACTTCTAGCCGTTTGAGAAGCATAGGCCTGGTTCCCGCCCAGTGCTCGTCTACACTCAGCGAAACACCGCGTCGGTGATGGCGCAACCTGGTTCAGCCATGTCTCGGGAGCCCGTATGAACGCCAATGAGAAGCTCGCCCGCCTCCGGGAAAAATACCGGAATGCGAAAGGCGGTGATGCCTTTAATCCCGAATCCCAACGGGTGGCTGACGCCCTGTTCAGCAGTAGCGAGCAGCGCAAGTTTCCCTATGCCGGCATTCCCACGCTGCTGGATGCACCCTACCGACCTCAGTCGTCTGAACCAGATGACTTCGTGGATCTCGACATCGCCCTGGTGGGCGTGCCCATGGACCTGGGTGTGACCAACCGGTCGGGTGCGCGCTTCGGCCCGCGTGCGGTCCGGTCACTGGAACGCATTGGTCCCTACAATCACGTCTTGAAATGCCTGCCCATGTCGGAACGGCGGGTGGCGGACGTGGGCGACGTGCCGTTTCGCTCGCGCTACAGCCTGGAACAATCGATTGAGGACATCGAGGCTTTTTACACCCGCATCGCGGGTGCCGGCGTGAGGCCCGTCAGCATTGGCGGCGATCATTCCGTCACCTATCCCATCATGAAGGCACTGGGTCGCGATCGCCCCCTGGGAATGGTGCACGTCGATGCGCATTGCGATACCGGCGGCGAGTTCGAAGGCGCCAAGTTTCACCATGGTGGGCCTTTCCGCCATGCGGTTCTGGATGGTGTGCTGGATCCGGAACGCTCGGTACAGATCGGCATCCGGGGTCCCACCGAGTTTCTCTGGGATTTTTCTTACGACGCCGGAATGACGGTCATCCACGCCGAGGAATTCCAGTCCATGGGCGTGGAAGCGGTCATCGCCAAGGCCCTGGATGTGGTCGGGGACGGCCCGGTGTATGTGACCATTGATGTGGACGGCATCGACCCAGCCTTTACCCCGGGCACGGGGACCCCCGAGGTGGGTGGTCTGACACCCCGGGAAGTACAGGCCCTGCTGCGCGGCCTCAAGGGCCTGGATGTGGTGGGCGCTGATGTGGTGGAAGTGGCGCCCCAGTACGATGCCACCACAAACACCGTGCAGGTTGGCGCGCAGATGTTGTTCGAGGTCCTGTGCCTGGTGGCCCTGTCCCGGTTCTGATTCGTGCTCCGGCGGTTACGCCGGCTGCGGCGCTCAACTCGCCAACCGGCCGGGGTTTTTGATTTGTGCGGGTTTGTGTGATCCTGGTCGAGGGATCCACATCGACAACACCCCACATATCGGAATGAGCGAATACCTGCTGTATTACTCCCCGGATAGCGCCAATCTGGTGGTCCGTGCGGCGCTCGAGGTCAGTGCCGTACCGTACGCTACCGAGCTGGTGGATCGCAGCATCGGGCAGCAACGCTCACCGGCCTATTTGAAGCTCAATCCCCAGGGCCTGATCCCGGTGCTGGTGCACGGCGAGGCCGTCATTTTCGAGACGGCGGCGATTCTTTTGTACCTGGTGGACCGCCACCCCGTCCTGGGGCCCTCCATGGGCGCATCGGGGCGGCCGGATCTGTACCGCTGGCTGTTTTTTCTGAGCAACACGCTGCATGCGGACCTGCGGGTGATGTTTTATCCCCGACGTTACCTGAGTCGGGACAGCGCTGTGCCGATCCTGCGGGACGGTGTCCGCAGCCGCCTGCTCGCGCACTTCGCGCTGTTGGATGACCATATGGCGCAGCATCGGAGCGGCTGTCTGCTGGGGTGTGGATTCAGTGTCTGTGACCTGTATCTGGCGGTGTGCTGTCGCTGGGCCATGGCCTATCCCGTGGGGGCCGGAATCGCGGTTGAACCGCTGCGCGCTTTGACGCATTTGTGGGCCCTGCTGGAGCATCTGGAACGGCATCCGGCCATGGCGGCGGCTTGCCGAGCTGAGTGGATAGAGCCACCGTTCCTGACCGCACCCAGGAGCCCCAAACCGCCCGTCGGCAGCGTCACGGGCTAGCGTCACGGGCTGATGTTAGTTGACTGAGTCCGCGTGTCGGGCATAGCAGAGCAGGTACTCAATGATGCAGATCCAAACGGCCCTTGTTGAACTTGGAGACAAAGCGGATTGGCGGGGCTTGTTCGATGGCTATGCCGAGTTTTACGGTGTGGCCATGACCGATTCGATTGCCGATGAGGTCTGGCGTTGGCTGCTGGACCCAGGTCATGTGCTTGAAGGCTTGCTGGCCCGCGATGACGCTGGCCGGGCCGTTGGCCTGGCCCATGTGCGGGCATGTCCACGTCCGCTGGGGGGCTGCGAGATCGGGTTTCTGGATGACCTGTTCGTGCTGCCGGAGGCGCGCGGCAGTGGCGTGGCTGAAGCGCTGTTCGCGGCGCTGGCCGCCCTGGCCCGTGACAGAGCGTGGCCGACCCTGCGCTGGAACACCCAGCATTTCAATGCCCGGGGCCGCGCCTTCTATGATCGCTACACGGACGGGCCGAGCGATTTCATCCTCTATCAGTGGAATCAGACCTGAGCGCCGCGGCACCCATGGCGAGTATCCGGGCCGCCACCGAGCGTGATTTTGACGCGATCTGGCCCATATTTCGGGACATTGTCGCCGCCGGTGACACCTACGCCTATCCGCGTGATACGACACGCGAGCAGGCCCTGGATATCTGGCTGAGGGTCCCACGGAACACCTTCGTCGCCGAACTGGATGGCCGCATCCTTGGCACCTACTACATCAAGACCAATCAGGCCGGCCCCGGCGACCATGTGTGCAACTGTGGATACATGGTTTCGTCCGCGGCCCGGGGTCGGGGACTGGCCACCGCCATGTGTGAGCACTCACAAAAGATGGCCCGGGAACTCGGCTACAAGGCGATGCAGTTCAACTTTGTGGCCGCCACCAACCTGGGGGCGCTCAGACTCTGGCACAGTCTTGGTTTTGACACCGTGGGCCAACTTCCCAAGGCGTTTAATCACCCAGCCCGGGGCTATGTGGATGCCCTGGTGCTGTACAAATGGTTGTCGCAGACTAGTGTAGTGTCTCCCAAATAACTTAACACCTGCGCTGGCCCTCGCGGTCCCTGACGGCGTTGCGGATCGTCGCAATAGCGTTGGCTATTCCTCCTCACCGCGCCTTGTCAGTAACCACGATGCCTAACCTCAACCATCAAGTTATTTGGAAGACACTACATTAGTCGGTGATTTCAAAGCCGTTGAGCACCAGGGCCAGCAGCCCGTAATAGCCCACTACGACCATCAGTTCCAGAATCCCCGCCGGTCCAAAGCGGTCTTCGGCCGACCGAAACAGCGGCTCCGGCAGTCTGCGTTCATTGAGCAGCGTGATCGCAAAGCGATAGACCAGTGCTTGATCCGGTTCCGGGAACTCCGGCGTTTCGCCGCGCTGGAGCACATCCAGCAGATCCGGGTCCAGGCCCTCCCGCTCACCGATCGGGCGGTGGTGATCCCATTCGAACGGCGCATCCCAGTGCACCGCGGTAATGAGAATGGCCAGTTCCCGCAGAGCGCCCGGCAGTTGCCCGGAGTAGCGCAGGTGCGCACCCATCTGCTGAACCAGATCACCTATCGCCGGTTCGTGCAGCAGCGCCCGCATCGGCCCGAATATGGCCCCTCTCGGGCCGTTGACTATCCGGCCTGCAAGCGCTTGCTGGGCCTCGCTCAGGTTTGGATCGTTCAGGTCGATGGGGGCGCGCATGGGCGGTCCTGTGATTGATTCGGGGAAGGTGGGGTCAGCCGATCAGTTCTGGTCAATTGCGGCGTCGATCGCCGCCGCCAGGCGATCGACGATTTCATCGATCTGGTTCTCATCCACGATGAAGGGCGGGGCCAGCAGCACATGGTCTCCGAACCGGCCGTCCACGGTGCCACCCATGGGGTAGCACATCAGACCGTTGGCCATGGCCTGTTGTTTGACCTTGGCGTGCAGTCTGCGGCTCGGGTCAAAAGGTGTCTTATCAGCTCGATCGAACACCAGTTCAACACCCCGGAACAGTCCCCGGCCTCGAATATCGCCCACGTAGGGGTGCTCGCCGAGGCGACTGTGCAGGGCACTGTCCAGCGCCTCGCCCAGAGGTTGCACCCGCGCCAGGACGCGGTCATCCAGCAGGCGCGTAAGGACCGCATTGGCCGCGGCACAGGCTGTGGGATGTCCCATATAGGTGTGGCCATGCTGGAACTGACCTGACCCCTGCTCAATCGCCCGGTAGATCTCCCGTTGGCAGATCATGGCGCCCACCGGCTGATAACCCGCGCCCAGGCCTTTGGCGATACAGACTATGTCCGGCACCACGCCGTCCTGCTCACAGGCGAACAGCGTGCCGGTCCGGCCCATGCCGCACATCACCTCGTCCAGAATCAACAGCACGCCGTGCCGGTCACAGATCTCGCGAATGCGCTGAAAGTAACCCTTCACCGGCGGCACCGCGCCCAGGGTCGCCCCCACCACAGGCTCGGCCACGAAGGCGGCCACGGTGTCGGGGCCCAGACGCTGGATTTCCTGCTCCAGTTCGTCCGCCATACGCAGGCCGTAAGCGTCCACGGACTCTCCGTCGGTCAAACCCCGATAGGCGTAGCAGGGGGAGATGTGGGACATCTCCACCAGCAGGGGTTCGAACTGCACCCGGCGGAACCGATTGCCGCCGGCGGCGAGGGCGCCCAGGGTGTTGCCGTGGTAGGACTGCCAGCGGGCAATCATGTGGTGACGCTCCGGTTGGCCGACCTCGACAAAATACTGTCGGGCCAGCTTGAGCGCCGCCTCGGTGGCTTCCGATCCACCGGATACGAAATAGACGTGATCCAGATCGCCCGGTGCGGCCGCCGCCAGCCGTGTGGCCAGGGTTTCCGCGGGTTGCGAGGTGAAAAATCCAGTGTGGGCGAAGGCGATGGCATCCACCTGGGTGTGGATGGCCGCCTTCACTGCCGCGTCTGAGTGGCCCAGGCAGGACACCGCGGCACCGCCGCAGGCGTCCAGATACCGCCGACCCCGGGTGTCGATCAGATAGGCGCCGTCACCGCGTTCTACCGTGGGCAGGCGTGCCTGGGTGTGGCGAGGGAATACATGGCTCATATTGGGATTCCGGAGTCCTATGGGCGCGCCGACCCGATGACATGATTGAACCATATGCGGAGGCGGGGGGGTGAGGCCAGCCGACCGACTCATTGCTCGCGGCCATCGTGTTCAGCACCTGGATCGCTGCACCCACGCGTTTGTCTCTCGGATTGTCTTGGCGGACGGTCGCCGTGGCCGGTTGGAGCAATGGTTATGAATTGGCGGACGATCGGGCTATTCTTGGCACTTCCGCGACGGGTATCCCGTCGCTTCGTGTACAACAAGCCAAACAATGACTTTTTGAACCGGGCACCCTTCGGCCGGTTCTTTGACTGGAGGACACTATGAAGCTGTTGGCGTCGGCGAAAACGATTCTGTTTGGACTCACCGCAGCGGCCACCTTGGCCCTGGGGCCGGTGCAGGCCCAGGAGGACCACTCTTACATTCTGGCCACGGCCTCCACCGGTGGTACCTACTATCCGGTGGGTGTGGCGCTGGCCACCCTGACCAAGGTCAAACTGCAGCCAACCGACAAGATCGACATGTCGGCGATCAATTCCGCCGGTTCCGGTGAGAATGTGCGGCTGCTGCGCGAGAACGAGGCCCAGTTCGCGATTCTGCAGGGCCTGTACGGGTACTACGCCCGCACCGGTACCGGCCCGGTGGAGGCGGACGGTCCCCAGGACGAGCTGCGATCCATCAGCATGCTGTGGCAGAACGTGGAGCAGTTCGTTCTGGACAGCGATGAGGCGAAGACCGGGACCATCGAAGACTTCGTCAACGCCAAGGGCCAAACGGTTGCCCTGGGTAAAAAGAACTCAGGCACCATCGGTTCCAACAAGACCATCCTGGGCAACCTGGGTGTCGATATCGATACCGACTACACGCTGATCTATGGCGGTTATGGCCCCAGCGCATCCGCCATACAGGACGGCAAGGCGGTGGGAATGAGCACCCCTGCGGGTGTACCCACCGGTGCGGTCACCAAGCTGATGGCCTCCAATGATGGGGTGACGTTGCTTTCCTTTACCCCGGAACAGGCCGAGCAGGCCGACGGCGGATTGAATCTGTGGACGCCCTACCTGATTCCGGCCGGAACCTATCCGGGGCAGGATGCCGACGTACAGACCATCGCCCAGCCGAATTTCCTGGCGGTCCGCGCCGACGTGCCGGAAGAGGACGTTTACAAGATCACTAAGACCATCTATGAGAATCTGGCGTTCCTGCAGGCGATCCACAAGGCCACCACCGCCATGGCGCTGGACAAGGCCATTGCCGGTCTGCCGGTACCGCTGCACCCGGGCGCGGCCCGCTACTTCCGCGAGATGGGCATCGAAATCCCCGACAGCCTGATGGCCAACTGATTCCGCGCAACGCTGCGGGGGGCGCGTACCGCCCCCCGTTCGGTCGCTCAGGAGACTGCCACCGCATGTCAGGCGTGGAGCACGACGAAGACGACACCCTGCCATGGAACGAGAGCCCGTTGCGCATGGCGGTATTCGTGTTGGCGGTTACCATCTCACTGGGTCAAATCTGGCTCAATCTGTTCGGTACCGCTTCCACCCTGCTGCAGAACGGTTTGCATTTCGCCGGTTTCACGCTGCTCTGCTCTATGACCGTGCCGGCCGGCAAGCGGGCCTGGGCGCGCTCCGCACCGGTCAAGGCGATCAGCATCGCGTTCGGGCTGCTGGTCGCCGCGTCGGCCATCTTCATGGTGATTCGTGAGGACGCGATCTACGCCCGCGGCGTGCGCCTGGTCGCCTCGGAATGGATCGCCGGCACCCTGCTTATTCTTGGCGCCATCGAGTTCACCCGGCGCACCACTGGCTGGATCATACCCGGTCTGATCATTCTGGCGCTGACCTACGTGGGTTGGTGGGGCGTGCACATCGACGGCGTGTTCCGGTTCCCGGGGCTGTCTCTGGAAACCCTGATGTTCCGGTCGATCTACGGCGACGACGCCCTGTTCGGCAATATTGCGTTGATCTCGTCGACGTTTGTCTTCATGTTTATTCTGTTTGGTGCGTTTCTGCTCAAGGCTGGCGCCGGTGAGTTCATCATCGACATGGCCCGGGCAGTGGCCGGACGGTTCGTGGGCGGGCCTGGTTTTGTCGCCGTCCTGGCCAGCGCCCTGACCGGCACCATATCCGGCTCCGCCGTCGCCAACACTGCATCAACCGGTGTCATCACCATTCCCTTGATGAAACGGGCCGGTTTTCCGGCCACGTTTGCAGGTGGGGTGGAAGCCGCCTCGTCCACCGGCGGTCAGCTGATGCCACCGATCATGGGTGCCGGCGCTTTCGTCATGGCCGCCACCACCCAGATCCCATACACCCAGATCGTTGCCATGAGCGTGCTGCCCGCCCTGCTGTACTTTGCCACGGTGGGGTTTTTCGTCCGCATCGAGGCCAAGCGATCCCACGCCACCGCCCTGATGGACCAGGAAGCACCTGACCTGATCCAGGTGCTCAAGCGCGGCGGCCCGGCTTTCCTGATTCCCGTGGTTGTACTCATCGGATTGCTGATATCCGGGTTCACCCCCACCTATGCCGCCGGCATCGGTATCGCCGCCTGTGTCGTGGCGTCCTGGGTTACACCCCATCGGATGGGGCCGAAGCGGATACTGGAGGCCTTGGAGCTGGGGGCACGCAACATGGTGATGACCGCGGTGCTGCTATGCGCCGTGGGGTTGATCGTCAACGTCATCGCCACCGCCGGCATTGGCAATACCTTCTCGCTGATGATTGCCGAATGGGCTGGCGGCAGCATGATAGTGGCCATCGTGCTGGTGGGTCTGGCCTCGCTGATACTGGGCATGGGTCTGCCGGTGACGGCGGCCTACATCGTCCTGGGTACGTTATCGGCGCCGGCCCTGTATCAACTGATTCTTCAGTTCCAGTTGGTGGATATGATTGCCACTGGGACCCTGCCGGAAACCGCCCGGGCGATATTCATGCTGTCCGATCCCGGCGCCCTCGAGACGCTGGCCGCGCCCATGTCCGATGCCGCCGCCACGGCCATGGTCAGCGGCTTACCCCTGGAAACCCTGGATCTGCTCTACGGGCAGGTGTTCGACCCCGCTGTGCTGACCGTTGCTCTGTTGTCCGCGCACATGATCATTTTCTGGCTGAGTCAGGATTCCAATGTGACGCCGCCGGTGTGCCTGGCTGCGTTCACCGCGGCCGCCATCGCCAAGTCGCCACCCATGCGCACCGGGTTTTCCGCCTGGAAGACCGCCAAGGGGCTGTACTTCGTGCCCCTTTTGTTCGCCTATACGCCCTTGCTTGGCGGGGACTGGGTGGTGATGCTCGAGATCTTTACCTTCGCCGTTTTTGGCCTGTGGGCGGTCAGTGCGGCGGTGGAGGGGTATTGGGAATCCCGTCTCCCGATTCTGCCGCGCCTGCTGGCGTTGGTGGTGGGCGCGGCTTTGCTGTGGCCGGCCGGGCTACTGATCCATCTGGTTGCCCTGGCGTTGATGCTGGTATTGCTGGTGTGGTCAGCACGTCGGGGAGGGGCTGGCGATCCACCCGGGACACCGGCAGGCGTCTGAAATCGGCGTCTGTGTTCCCACGGACTCAATCTGACCTGCGCGCCACCGACGGTGGCGCGCCTGTATTTGAGGCAAATCGATGAGCATACGACTGCCGTACCTGCTTTTCCTCGGCGACGCACCGGACCCGTTGGCCGCCAAGGTGGCGTTCGGCATCCGCGATTGGCGGCCCGAAAACTGTGTCGGTCAATTGCGGATGGCGGGTTGCCAGGCCGATCTGGGTCTCACCGATATGAGCCCGGAGCGGGCGATCGCGGCGGGTGCCCGGACCCTGGTCGTGGGTGTGGCGAATCGCGGGGGGGTCATCCCCGAGACCTGGGTGAGCGAGCTGCAGGCGGGTCTGGAGGCGGGTCTGGACCTGGCCGCCGGGCTGCACAACAGACTGGCCGACGTGCCGGTGCTGGCCGATACTGCCGCGCGTCTGGGGCGCGAGATACACGACGTGCGCCAGCCCGAGCGAACCTATGACGTGGCCGACGGGGTGCCTCGCTCGGGGAAACGGCTGTTGACCGTTGGAACCGATTGCTCCTGCGGCAAGATGTACACTGCGCTGGCCCTTGAGAAGGCGATGCGGGCCCGCGGGATGGACGCCGATTTTCGGGCCACTGGCCAGACCGGCATCCTGATTACCGGGGATGGCGTGTCCATCGATGCGGTGGTGGCGGACTTCATCTCCGGTGCGGTGGAGGCCCATGCACCGGCCAATGACCCTGAGCATTGGGATCTGGTTGAGGGGCAGGGCTCCCTGTTTCATGTGTCCTTCGCGGGCGTTTCCACAGGATTGCTGCATGGGGCCCAGGCCGACGTGCTGGTGCTGTGCCACGAGCCGACCCGAACCCACATGCGCGGCTTGCAGCACTATCCGCTGCCGGATCTGGAAACCTGCATGGCAGCCAATCTGAGCGTGGCGCGGCTCACCAACCCGGAGGCGCGTTTCGTGGGGGTATCGATCAACACCTCCAAACTTTCGGAGCAGGCGGCGGCGGATTGTTTGGGCGAGATCGAATCCCGCACCGGCTTGCCCACGGTGGATGCGGTGCGCACTGGCGTCGAGCGCATCGTGGACGCTTTGGTGTGAGCCGATCGTTTGCGATCCGCGCCGAGACCTGGCCTGTCAAAGGACGATTCGCCATATCCCGTGGAACCACCACAGCGGTGGACCTGGTGCTGGTGGAACTCGGTGCCGACGGGCACAGGGGCCGGGGCGAATGCCGGCCCTACCGCCGGTATGGTGAGACAGTAGACGGCGTTATCGCCGCCCTGGAAACGCTGCGCGGTCCGGTGGAGCAGGGCCTGGAGCGGTCCGAGTTGCAGGAACTCATGCCGGCCGGCGCGGCCCGCAACGCGTTGGATTGCGCGCTCTGGGATATGGCCGCCAAAGCCAGCGGAACCCCGGTCTGGACCCTGGCCGGGCTGGCTGAGCCGACAGCCCTGGCGACGGCCTATACATTGTCGCTGGATACGCCCGAATCGATGCGGGTGGCGGCCGAGCAAAACACAGACAAGCCCCTGCTCAAGCTCAAGCTGGGCGGCTCCGGCGATCTGGAGCGCGTGCGCGCCGTTCGCTCTGGAGCGCCTGATGCCCGCATTATTGTAGATGCAAACGAGGCCTGGACCCTGGATGACTACAAGAACCTGGTGCCGGAACTGGTGAAGCTTGGTGTGATGATGATCGAGCAGCCCTTCCCGGAGGGTCAGGACGATGTGTTGGCGGCGTTGTTGCGCCCCATCCCGGTGTGTGCTGATGAAAGCTGTCATGACCGCGCGTCCCTGCCGGGCCTGGTCGGGAAGTACGACATGGTCAACTTGAAACTGGATAAGACCGGGGGTCTGACCGAGGCGCTGGCGGTCAGGCGAGCTGCCGAGGCTTTGGGTTTTGGCATCATGGTGGGTTGCATGGTGGCGACCTCGCTGGCCATGGCGCCAGCGGTGTTGCTGGCCCAGGGGGCGCAGGTGGCCGATCTCGATGGTCCGCTGCTGCTGGCTCAGGACCGCTCACCGGGCCTGGTGATAGACACCGTCGTGATTGAACCGCCGTCTACGGACCTTTGGGGGTGAGCGAATGAGCAGAATTGTGTACGTCAACGGCGAGTATCTGCCCGAGGAACAGGCCCAAGTGTCGGTGTTTGATCGCGGCTTTCTGTTCGCCGACGCGGTATACGAGGTGTCGGCAGTGCTGCGGGGACGGCTGGTGGACAACGCCGCCCACATGGCGCGCCTGCATCGATCCCTGGGGGAACTGGAGATCCCTGCGCCGGCCAGCGACGCAGAGATTCTGGCGATACAACAGGCCTTGATCGAGCGTAATCAACTGGATGAAGGGGTGGTCTATCTTCAGGTCACGCGGGGCGTTGCCGACCGGGATTTCGTTTTCCCCGAGGGCATTCAGTCCGGTCTGGTCATGTTCACCCAGGCCGAGCCTCTGATTGACAAGGCCCTGGCCGAGCGTGGCATCAGTGTCGCCTCCACGTCTGACCTGCGGTGGAAGCGCCGAGACATCAAGACGGTGGCGTTGCTGGCGGCGTCCATGGCCAAAACCGCGGCCAAACGCGCCGGCGCCGACGACGCCTGGTTCGTCGAAGACGGCTATGTGACCGAGGGCACTTCCAACAATGCCTTTATCGTCACCGCGGATGGCGTCCTGGTGACCCGGCAACTGGGCAACGAGATTTTGCACGGTATCACCCGGGCCAGCATCCTGCGTCTGTGCCAGGAAACCGCCATCCCGTTCCAGGAACGGCGCTTCACCCTGGCCGAAGCCTATGCCGCTCGCGAGGCGTTTATCACCAGCGCCTCCACCTTTGCCCTGGCGGTGGTTCGCATCGACGGGCATGTTATCGGAGAGGGTGTTCCCGGGCCGGTATCCCGGCGTCTCAGGGCACTGTACATCGAGGCCGCGTTGGGCGATGCCAGCTCGCACTGATACCGCCCCGCGGGGACACTGATCGCGATGAGGCTTACTGGCTTGTTCCGGCCAACGTCATCAGCCGTCGCATCGCCTCCACCCCCAGCACCGGGCCGAGGGCCAGGGTCGCCAGGGTAATCGGCCAGCCCACGGCCTCGGCCACCCAGGGCGTGATCTGAACCGTGAAAACCGTCAGGGCGAAACCCAGGGCGGTTTGAAACGTCATCAGGCTGCCGGCCCGATCGGGTGGGGCCGCATCCGCCACCAGCGCGGAGAATTGCGCAGAATCGGGCACCACCGTAAGACCCCACACCAGGGTCAGGGCGATCAGCAGCCACGCTGGGCCGCCAAAACTCAGCGCCGTGGCCACGGCAGCCGTGCCACTGCCCATCATCGCCAGTTGCGCCACCCGGGCCTTTCCGATCCGGTCAGCAAGCAGGCCGGCCGGGGCACAGGCCAATCCACCCACGGCAATGGCGCCAAAGGCGGTCAGCTTCGCCAGATCGGTGGCCTCTGTGGCTGGCATGGTGAGGGCGAACGACGCGCTGGCCGCGGCCCCGATCCAGGCCCAGAACGCATACAACTCCCACATGTGCCCCAGATAGCCCGCATAGGCCAGTCGAATCCGGCGATTGTGCCAGGCCAGGAAGATGGAACGGGGATCGAAGGCGGCGGCGTACGCATGGTGGGGGCCGAGGCGGGTAGCCAGGATCATGACCCCGGCCAGGGTGGCCAGTACCGAGGCGGCGGCCACCGTCAGCCGCCAATCGGTGCCACCGTACCAGGAAACAAGATGGGGGACGGATGACCCCAGGGTCAGGGCGCCCACCAGCACACCCACCAGCAGCCCCCGATCCCGTTGTCCCCAACCCACGGCGATTTTCATGCCCACCGGATAGATGCCCGCCAGGCAGACACCGGTCCCAAAACGCAGCGCGATCTGCGCCGGTCCGCCCACCGTCGTCAGTAGCAGGGCGGCGTTGGCGGCCGCCGCCAGCAGCGCCGAAAGCAGAAACACCGTGCGCGGGTCAAAGCGGTCGGCCAGACCCAGAATAGCCGAGATCAGCGCACCGGCCACGAAACCGGCCTGGACCGCACTGGCCAGCGCCGCAGCCCGGCCGGGACCGATGTCCGCTTCGGCTACGATCTCTGGAAGAATCGCCGCCGAGACGAACCAGAGGCTCATGGCCGCGATCTGGGCTATGGCGATGATGGCGATTGAACGCCATTTCCCCGACGCCATGGGCTGAGTCGCTGATGCGTCCATGAGCCCAGCACCGCGCCGAAGGGCGCGGGTCCAGCGGCCCTAATCTGCCTCTCGCGCCACCTCGTCCGGTAACTGGGTTTTGGCGATGCGTTTGCTCAGCGTGTACATGTGCCTGAGTTGCTCGATAAACCCCATCATCATCTGAACCCGCTTCAGGTACTTGGGGTCGTCGGCCCGCAGGCGCAGGGCGTGGCGCTGGAACAAAGCGTCGGCCAGGTCGCGGATCTTGTCCTTCAAAAGCAAAACGTCCTGGGCCGCACGCTGGTTGTTTTCGCCCACCGCCTGCACCGTCAGCTCCAGCGCCCTGCGCACGCTTTCCCACATGCCCACGACCATTTCGCGCGTTTCGGCGCTGCCGGCCTCAAAATCGCCTTCCAGGTAGCGCTTGGTGAGTGGCACCATGTCGGTTTCCATGATATCGGCCAGATTTTCAAGGTCGGTTACAGCGGTCATCAGCGTCTGGTGGGTTGCGCCTTCCTCATGGGTCAGCGTCCGTTGTCGAATGAGACCGAGATAGGTCATGATCTCGGATTCAAGTATGTCCACCGCATCATCGCGTCGCGCAACCTCGTCGAGTTGCCCAGTGTCATGATGCTCCAGCGCCTGGCGGATGCTGTCCATCATATCCAGGGCGATGCTGCCGGTGCGCTGGATTTCCCGGCGCACGTTATCCAACGCAATCGACGGCACTTCTAAAGCTTCTTCGATCAGGAATTCCGGCTTGACGATCACCCCCTCCGGCTCGGCTCGATCGGGCACCAGTTTTTCCGCCAGACGGGCGAACCAGGTGGTGAAACCGATGAACAACAAGGTGTTGATCACGTTGAACAGGGTGTTGGCATTGGCGATCTGCCGGGGCACATTCGCCGCCAGTTGGGCTTTGCCCTCCAATCCGGCCGTGGTCGGTGAAACCGCGATTGCGGCGTCTGCAAGTACCGATATGAAAGGCAGCCAGATCAGCACGCCAAGAATGTTGAAGGTCACGTGCACCACGGCGGCGCGCACCGCCTCTGTCGGTTTGCCCAGCGCTGCGAGCAACGCCGTCGCGCAGGTCCCGATGTTGGCGCCCAGGGCCAGGGCGATACCCGCCGGGAGCGTCAGCAGACCCTCGCTGGCCATCGCGATCGCGATGCCGACGGTGGCTGCGGATGACTGGACCAGTCCGGTAAACACCGCGCCCGCCAGGATACCCAGCATCGGGTTCTCCATGCTGGCCAGAATGTCCATGAACGGCTCGTAGGTGCGCAGGGGCTTCATGCCCTCGCTCATCAGGCCCATGCCGTAGAACACCAGTCCGAGCCCCATGATCATCATGCCGAAGTAGCGGGTGCGCTCAGTCTTGGCGGAGAAGTACATGAAAAAGCCGAGCGCGACCGGGATCAGCGAATAGGCCGAGAGGTTGAAGGCGAGCAGTTGCGCCGTGACCGTGCTGCCGATATTGGCACCCATGATCACGCCCACCGACTGCGACAACGTCATCACGCCGGCGGTGACAAAGCCGACCACCAGCACCGTGGTGACCGACGAGGAGTTCAGAATGCCGGTCACGAAGGCACCGGTCAGGGCGCCCATGAATCGGTTCACGGTCAGTTTTTCCAGCACCGTCCGCAGGGTATCGCCGGCGGCCTTTTTCAGGCCCTCGGACAGCACGTCCAGCCCAGCGAGAAACAGGGCCAGCCCGCCGAACAGCCCCATGCTGAGTTGCAGCCAATCGATATCGGCCGGATCGGAGGTGCTTTGCGCAAAGGCGCCGCCGGACACGATCAAGAAGCCAAACGTGATCGCAATAAAAGGCGCAAGCCGTGCAGGTATGCGCCAATCGGCTGAACCCGTTCGTGTCATCTTCGTGCCTCCATCGGAAGCGGTTTCATGGGCTGCAATAGATCGGTAGAGTGACCATATCTGCGTGACTGTGCAATCGCCCCGTTGCGTTCGAACGTCTTATATGGGCCTGGCGATTTTTGAGGGCGTCACAGCCAAAGGAGACAAGGGTCATGACAGATGATGGAAAACTGATGGTGACGGTTGTTCTGCACCACGATCAGTCCAAAACATTGGAAGAGATCATGAGTCACCTAAAGGCCACCGGTTTCTATCGGGATTTTCCACCGGACGGTTCCGAACTGGTTTCCTGGGTGGTGGCGATGTCCTACGGGTTTGTGATCAATTTGCGGCTGAAGCCGGACGCGCTTCGCAGCCTCAACAGGTTCATGGAGGAGAAGGCCTGGGGCGCTTTCAGGTATGAGGTGTACCCATCCTATGATTTCATGCCAATTGCCGAGAAGCTGAAGACAGAACATAGCTGAGAAGAGGCGGCGTTCAGCTGCGTGCTCATGTGCTGGGAACAGTCAGTTTCTTTGCGGCATTGCCGGGTCCGGGCAGTTGCTACATTGCGCCGCCGAAAATCGTCTCAGAGAGTCGTCGGTGTTGTCTTTCGGGTATTGGCCTTGGACTTCGCCACGTCTCAGGAGCCGTGAGATCCACTGCACTTAGCCACTTTTGGACCCCAAAAGCCGGCTATCCGTGCCCTGATCCATCTTCAATGCGCAGGGGCGATGAAAATCAAACGCGAACCAAAATCAAACCGATGGAAAGAGTGAATTGCTGACCGACTTCAGATGATCTTTCATGGTGGCCAGCGCAGCATCGGTATCCCGTTGTTCGATCGCTGACAGAATGGCCTCATGTTCGCCAAAACTGTGATGATCCTTGGGCGGATGCTTGTGACGCCTGCGCAAGCGTCCCCAGACGATCGTTCGGCGCAGGGCATTTAGCTGATCGTACATGGCGATAAGTGGTGTGTTCTGAGTGGCCTCGGTTATCAAGCTATGAAACCGGTTGTCCAGGGTTTCGTATTGGCGCCATGATCCCGCTTGCCGAGCCTTCCGGCAGATTTCATGTAATTGATCAACGTGTTCTGCGGTTGCGCTCAGGGCAGCCTCCCTGGCCAGCAAAGGTTCGAGCACGAGCCGTGCATACATGACTTCCTGGGGTGTGGTTCGCTTGGCAATGCCGGCAATGGGCTGAAAGTCCCCTGCCTGGCCACGACCGTCACCCACAAAGGTGCCCCGTCCCACGTGACGCCAGATCGAACCTTCCGATTCAAGCACGGCAAACGCCTTGCGAAGCTCCGAGCGCGCAATGCCCAGTTCTTCACACAGCGCGCGCTCAGGGGGCAGGCGATCGTTGAGAGCGAACTCCCCTTGCGCAATGTAAGCACGCAACTGCACGAGAGCCCCTTTACTGATTTCTTTGTTCACGCCAGTTTGACGAGTGGCCATTGACTGCATGCGATTCTACACATTGATCAACCAATAGATCAATTGATCCAACAATTTTCCAGATCAATTCGGTTTGAAAATTCCAATGGAAAACAATCTGATTGCTCATAATGCGTATTGCCTGATTCTGGCTGCTCTGCTCATCGCCACGGAAAGTTTTTTATAACTATATGTTTTTTATGATTATGCCGCTCAGATTTCACGCGAGCACAGTGCCTGATATGGCTGATCACAATTACTTGTGCACGCATAAGAATGCGACTATGATTTTTCACATTGCTGAGAGAATTGCGCTGGCTAAAAAACCAATCCTCATTGGTTCAACCAACGATTGCACGGCGGAAATAGGAGAAACATCTCGTGGGAACATTCTTTAGCGGATCAGTCACTGAGAAACCCATGATGACCAGAAGACTGTGGATCGCTCTTGCTGTGGTGCTGCCGTTTGCCCTGCTTGTTGGGGCGCCAGCTCAGACGCAGGAGCTGCGTGCGGTCACTTTTGTGCAACCCAGCCCGTCCGCGATCAACTCGTTTCCCGTGTTCGTTGCCATCGGTGAAGGCTACTTCGAAGAGGAGGGTCTTGAGGTCACCGTTGAGGCCATCAATGGTTCCGCTGCGGTGCTACAAGCGCTGTCGGCCGGACAGGCGCATTTCGGTCGCCCCGGTCCTGGCCCTGTGATCGCTGCCCGCTCACGTGGAGTGGATGCGGTGTTTATCTACAACGTGGCGGCGCGCAGCAACTTTGGCATCGTCGTGCGCGAGGAGTCGGACATCACTGGCCCCGAGGGGCTGCGTGGCAAGGTGATCGGCACCGGCACCGCCGATGGTGCTGAAGTGGGCTTTGCCCGCAACGTCATGTCAGGCTCCAACATGGTCGCAGGCACCGACTTCACCTTTCTCACCGTTGGTGATGGCGGTCCTGCCACCGTGGCCTTCAACAGCGGAGAGATGGACGCCTATTCCGCATCGACCGCCGATGCGGCCATCCTCAACCAGCGTGGGATGAAGGTGCGCGACATCACTCCGTCCGAGTTCGCCCGATTCTTTGGCAATGGCCTTGCCACCATGGGCGACACCATCCGCAACGATCGCGAGCTGGTGGAGAAATTTGGCAGAGCGTTCACGCGCGGTCATGCCTTTGCCCTGGACGATGCGAATCGCGAGGTGGTGCTGGCACATCTGAAGGCCGGCAACCCACAGGAAGGCGAGGACCCGGAGTTCCAGTCTGCCCTGTTCGATGCGGTCCGCTCCAAGACGATTGCCGTGGATAACGCCAATGGCTTGGGCTACATGCCGCCCGAGGTCTGGGAAGAGTGGCAGACCAGCCTGGTCGCCGGTGGTGAGATCGCTGCGCCGCTGGATGATCTGAACGCTGCCTACACCAACGAGTTCATCGCACCCTGGAATGAGGCCGTTCAGTAAATGATCCTTGCCACCATTGCTGTGAATGGAGAACCTGCGGCGGCAGTTCGTCTCAATGACGGTTCCCTGCTGGAGATTGCCAAGGCGGCTTCAGCACTCTCTGGCAATACCGGTGCGACGCTTCGCTCCGGAACACTTCAGGCTGTGATCGAGGCGGGCACCGAGGCGCTTGACGCTATCCGTTTGCTGGTGTCCGAGGCTGAAGCAGGAGGCCATGCAGACGCTCGGCATGCCGCTGCCGACACCACTCTGCTTGCACCGATTCCATCGCCGCGCAAGAACGTCTTTTGTGTCGGCCGAAACTATGCCGAGCACATCGCCGAAGGGGAAAAGGCACAGAACACGAAGATCGGTGTGACAGAACATCCGGTCTACTTCACCAAGCCGCCGACTGCCGTAATCGGCCCCTTGGCCGATATTCCCATTTTCCCCGCGCTCTCGGAGGCGATCGACTATGAGGTAGAGCTTACTGTTGTGATCGGCAAACCGGGCAGGAACATCCAGAAGGCCAATGCCTACGATCACATCTTCGGGTACACCATCCTGAACGACGTCACCGCTCGCGATATCCAGCGCCGCCATGGCGGGCAATACTTCAAAGGCAAGGCGCTCGACGGTTCTTGCCCGATTGGCCCGTGGATCGTCACAGCAGACGCCATCAGCAATCCCCAGGATCTGGCCATCAAGCTTTCCGTCAACGGCGAGCAGCGGCAGAACGGGACGACAGCGTCGATGATCTTCGACATACCTACGCTGATCGCATCCCTGTCGGAGGGGTTGACGCTGGAGCCTGGGGATATGTTGGCCACCGGGACACCCTCGGGCGTCGGCTATGCAATGGAGCCACCTCAGTTTCTCAAAGACGGCGACACCGTGGTCTGTGAAGTCGATCAGATCGGACGGCTCGAAAACACCGTGCGCACTGTCTGAAACGCAGCAAGGGAGTCTCTGATTCATTATGTTGCGTCCACTATGCTTGACCGTCATGACGCTGTGTGACGAAGCGTTGATTCGGCTGTAACCGACTTCTCTACTGAGGTTTGGCGAACAGCGCTGGCAAGGTGATTGCGCTCATTGGACCGAGCGATTCATACCTGGTGAGGCGGTGGTTGGCGGCATGAGGGCATTTGCACGCCCTCGGCTCGCGAAAACGCTGAGGAGTGGCTGAGATACCGCGGCAAATCAGCAAAAACAGCGCCTGTAACGCCATACCGCGGAGGCCAGATCCATCAAGTGGCAATGTTGCGGCCCGGTTCGCATTTGCTCAGAGGCTCCGAAGTGAGCTGCAAGCCAAATGGAAAACTGAAAATGTGGAGGAAGAACCCATGATGACCAGAAGACTGTGGATCGCTCTTGCTGTGGTGCTGCCGTTTGCCCTGCTTGTTGGGGCGCCAGCTCAGACGCAGGAGCTGCGTGCGGTCACTTTTGTGCAACCCAGCCCGTCCGCGATCAACTCGTTTCCCGTGTTCGTTGCCATCGGTGAAGGCTACTTCGAAGAGGAGGGTCTTGAGGTCACCGTTGAGGCCATCAATGGTTCCGCTGCGGTGCTACAAGCGCTGTCGGCCGGACAGGCGCATTTCGGTCGCCCCGGTCCTGGCCCTGTGATCGCTGCCCGCTCACGTGGAGTGGATGCGGTGTTTATCTACAACGTGGCGGCGCGCAGCAACTTTGGCATCGTCGTACGCGAGGAGTCGGACATCACTGGCCCCGAGGGGCTGCGTGGCAAGGTGATCGGCACCGGCACCGCCGATGGTGCTGAAGTGGGCTTTGCCCGCAACGTCATGTCAGGCTCCAACATGGTCGCAGGCACCGACTTCACCTTTCTCACCGTTGGTGATGGCGGTCCTGCCACCGTGGCCTTCAACAGCGGAGAGATGGACGCCTATTCCGCATCGACCGCCGATGCGGCCATCCTCAACCAGCGTGGGATGAAGGTGCGCGACATCACTCCGTCCGAGTTCGCCCGATTCTTTGGCAATGGCCTTGCCACCATGGGCGACACCATCCGCAACGATCGCGAGCTGGTGGAGAAATTTGGCAGAGCGTTCACGCGCGGTCATGCCTTTGCCCTGGACGATGCGAATCGCGAGGTGGTGCTGGCACATCTGAAGGCCGGCAACCCACAGGAAGGCGAGGACCCGGAGTTCCAGTCTGCCCTGTTCGATGCGGTCCGCTCCAAGACGATTGCCGTGGATAACGCCAATGGCTTGGGCTACATGCCGCCCGAGGTCTGGGAAGAGTGGCAGACCAGCCTGGTCGCCGGTGGTGAGATCGCTGCGCCGCTGGATGATCTGAACGCTGCCTACACCAACGAGTTCATCGCACCCTGGAATGAGGCCATCCAGTAAATGCCCCTTTCCGCAGCCGCCGCTGATTCATCCGCGGTGAACAGCGCGCCGGTCTATGAGTTGACCAACGTCGGAAAGACCTATGCGCGCAACCTGGTCATCGCGCTCGAGGGCGTGAGCGTGACCCTGCACAGAGGCAGCTTTTCATCGGTAATCGGTTCAAGCGGCTGCGGAAAGTCCACCTTGCTCAAAATCATGGCGGGTCTTATTCCACCCAGTACCGGGCGCGTGGTCTTGCAAGACCAGCCGGTGACCGGCCCACGCAGAGACATCGGCATGATGTTCCAGCAGGCCACTCTCTTTCCCTGGCGCACTACCGTTGAAAATATTGTGCTGCCGATCGAGATCCGGGACGGACGCGCAGCGGCTGTCAAGGCAAAAGATCGCGCCCATGAGCTGCTGGACGTGGTTGGACTGAAGGGATTCGAGGACGTCTATCCAAACGAGCTCTCAGGCGGCATGGCACAGCGGGCGGCAATCTGCCGCATGCTGATCACAAAGCCCGCCGTATTGTTGCTGGATGAGCCGTTCAGTGCGTTGGATGAGTTGTCGCGCGACATGATGAACATGGAGCTTCAGCGCATCTGCGCCGAACAACACGCCACTGCGTTTCTGGTCACGCATTCGATTGCCGAGGCGGTGATCCTTTCAGATCATATCTATGTCATGAAGCCGCGACCGGGACGACTGGCCGAAGTCGTCACGGTGGATCTGCCCCGTCCGCGTACTCTCGACATGATCACTACGCCGAAGTTCGGCTCATTGGTGGACTACATCCGGGGACTGTTGGACAAGGGGGAAGCGCTGTGAGCGAGGGAGAGTCAAAGGCGATACCCAGCTCGATGCAAGAGACCGTCTGGGTGGAAGAGGTCTCTTTTCTGGATCGGGTACCGCGCAGCGTCTCGATGACCTTCGTCTTTGCGGTGTTTGTGGGGTTGTGGCAACTGTCGACAAGTCTTGGCCTGGTATCGCCGATCATTCTCCCGACACCAGGCGAGACGTTCAAGGACCTGGTTTTTGTGGGCAAGAACCTGCTGAGTGGCGACTACATGCTGCTGGCATTGTGGATCACCGTGAAGGAGGTGATCTATGGCTTTGCGTTGGCTATCTTCATCGGGTTTTCACTGGGTGTCCTGGTTGGGGAAACTGCCTTCGGCGAGCGGGCGATAATGCCCTATCTCGTGGCCATCGACACGATGCCCAAGGTTGCCTTCGCGCCGCTGTTCGTGGCGTGGCTGGGCTTTGGCATCGAGTCGAAGGTGGCATTGGCAGCATTCATCGCGACTTTCCCAATCGTTGTCGGTACGGCAGCAGGACTGCATGCCGCAGACGAGAATGCGCGAATGTTGTTCAAAACAATGGGCGCGAGCCGGATGCAAACATTGATCAAGATGAAACTGCCGATGGGACTTCCGCAGATGTTTACCGGGTTAAAGATTGGTGCCGTAGGCGTAATGGCCGGGGCCATCACCGGCGAGTTCCTGGGAGGCGGCAAGGGCTTTGGCGAGTTGATCCGCGTGGCGGCATCACAGCTCAACACGCCACGGGTGTTCTCATTGATCCTTTATCTCAGCCTGTTCGGCCTTGCGCTTTACGCTCTGGTCACATGGACACAACGCCGCGTCGTGTT
Source organism: uncultured Gammaproteobacteria bacterium (assembly GCA_963783675.1). Classification (GTDB taxonomy): domain Bacteria; phylum Pseudomonadota; class Gammaproteobacteria; order Competibacterales; family JAHEDQ01; genus JAHEDQ01. The sequence goes on along the minus strand of CAWAOU010000020.1, from coordinate 8,600 downwards.
CTGGCATAAGGCCAGCGTCGGTGGCAGCGATGACTGAAGTCGCTTCACCCGTTTCCGCCGAGGCACTGAGCAGCTTCGTCGCCAAAGCGTTGATGTCTGAAGGCGTGCCTGAGGACGACGCGACCAAGGTTGCCGGGCTGATGGTCGAAGCCGATATCTTTGGCTACGGCACTCACGGGGTGTTTCGGCTCAGGCAGTATCTGGCACGGTTGCGTGGAGGCGGCTGCAATCCACGTGCACAGATCAAGATCGCGTGTGAGACAGCGGCAACGGCGGTAATCGACGGCGACAACGGTCTGGGTCATCTGGCGATGAGCGCGGCACGGGATCTGGCAATGGTCAAGGCCAGCGAGACGGGAATCGGCTGGGTCGGGGTGCGGCGCGGCAATCATGCCGGACCACTTGCACTTTATGTACGGCCTCAGGCTGAGGCGGGCATGATCGGCATGGCCGCAGCCGTCGGCAGCGCCAACCATGTCCCGCCATTCGGTGGAACAGACTTGCTGCTGGGTACCAATCCCATCGCGATCTCCGCACCCAGCGGCGGGCCTGATCCATTCGTGCTGGACATGGCCACCACGGTGGCCGCGATGGGCAAGATCAAGATGCTGGCCCAGCAGGGTGCAGCGATGCCCGAAGGCTGGATGGTCGGCCGAGATGGCGCACCTCTGACCGATCCCGCGCGGCGATCCGAAGGCTTTATGCTGCCGATAGGTGGGCCGAAAGGCTTTGGACTGTCCGTCGCCGTCGGGCTTTTGGCGGGCGTGTTGAATGGTGCGGCATTCGGCTCTGATGTGGTGGATTTCACCAGCGACACGAACAGCGAGACCAATACCGGCCAGTTCGTGATGGCGTTGAATGTGGCCGCGTTTGGCATGGGAGACCGCTTTGCCGAAACGGCAAAGCGAGTCTTTGACGAAATGCGCGCCTCCGCTCCACTTCCCGGACACGATCCTGTGCGCATGCCCGGTGAGGGCAAAGGTGCGGCGGTGGCGCAGCGTCGCCTTACTGGCCTGGCACTCAATCCGGCACTGCGCCGCGATCTGGAGGCACTGGCCCAGGACCAGGGTATCGAAGCGCCATTCGGATCGCAGGCAAGATCCTGATACGCAATCGTACGAGCCAAAGGGCCTCAGGAATTGCCAGCATGATCGAGCCCGGCGCCGCTGTCAGCAGCACCAGGCACGCCCCGATCTGATCATTGGCAGCTCGACCTCATTTCGGACCCCACGGTCCGGCATCGAACCAACACCCTAAACAGGAGAATCATCATGAGTACAGTCGACACTGCCGCCCATCAGATCGGCTACGTGATTACCCCGCCCAAACAGGCCACGCTGTCTGTCGCAGGCACAGCTGATCGATTCCCGGTACACCGCGTCTATTGCGTGGGGCGCAACTATGCCGCTCACGCCGTTGAGATGGGCCACGATCCTGACAAGGAGCCCCCTTTTTTCTTTCAGAAGAACCCCGACAACCTGATTCGCGGATGCCACCGAGTTCCCCTACCCCAAAGCCAGCGACGATGTGCATCATGAAATCGAAATGTTGGTGGCACTGAAATCCGGTGGCGAGGATATCGCTGTCGACGATGCGCTGGATTGCGTATTCGGCTATGGCGTCTCGCTGGACATGACGCGCCGCGATCTGCAAGGCCAGATGAAGAAGCTTGGCCGTCCCTGGGAGATTGGCAAGGCATTCGAGATGTCTGCACCCGCTGGGCCGATCATGCCGGTCTCACAAGTGGGCCATCCTGATCAGGGCGAGATCTGGCTTAAGATCAATGACGAGGTCCGTCAAACCGGAGATCTGAACCAGATGATCTGGAAAACACCCGAAATGATCTCGATACTTTCGACGCTCTTCACACTGCAGCCGGGTGACGTGATCCTGACCGGAACGCCCTCAGGTGTCGGTCCGGTTCAGCGCGGTGACGTTCTGCACGGCCATGTGGACGGCGTTGGGGAACTGCGTACCCGCGTTGTCTGAGCCCAATCTCCGCAGCTTCATCGCGTTTAGCCCTGCCCGCCCGACAGACGACCATCGTCTGTCGGGCGGATTCACGCGATACTGTGTATCGAAGCTCGGAACAGACTGTTTAGCGATGTTCCGTATCGATGGCGGTATTGGAGCGATGTAATATGTCGGATCTGTGGAGTCAGTCGGCAGGCGCGCTGTCCATGCTTGTGCGCAGCCGCAGCGTTTCGGCGGTGGAGATCACACAGAGCGCACTCGAGCGTCTCGAGGCGGTCAATCCGGCCATCAATGCGGTGGTGGAGGAGATGCCGGAGGAGGCGTTGGCCGCGGCGCGGACGGTGGATGAACAGGTGGCTCGAGGGGACGCGCCCGGCCCACTCTCGGGCGTGCCGGTCACGGTCAAGATGAATGTGGACCAGGTCGGCCACCCCACCACCAATGGCCTGCGTATCCAGCGTGAACTGGTTGCGAATCAGGACAACCCGGTGGTGTCCAATCTGCGCAGGGCCGGCGCCATCATCATCGGCCGCACCAACACGCCCGCGTTCTCGCTGCGCTGGTTTACCCGTAATGCCCTGCATGGCCACACCCGAAATCCACGCAATCCCAGCCTGACGCCGGGCGGCTCTTCGGGCGGTGCCGCCGCCGCCGTAACCACGGGAATCGGCGCGATCGGACACGGCACCGACATAGGGGGTTCCATACGTTATCCGGCCTATGCCTGCGGAGTGCACGGTCTGCGTCCGACCCTGGGCCGGATACCGGCGGTCAACTTCACCGCCGCCGATCGACACATCGGCGCCCAGTTGATGGCCGTTTCAGGTCCCATTGCCCGGTCCGTGGCCGACCTGCGGCTCGCCTTCCGGGCCATGGCGTCGGAGGACCTGGACGATCCCTGGTGGACGCCGGTGCCGGTGGACTATTGCCAGGGGTCCAAACGGGCGGCGATGACGGTCGCGCCGGAGGGACTGACCGTGGCGCCGGAGGTCGAGGCGGCGCTGCATGACGCAGCCGCCCGGCTGCGGGCCTCGGGCTGGACCGTGGATGAACGGATCTGTCCGCCCCTGCGTGAGCCGGCGCATCTTCAGGCGATACTCTGGCTGGCCGAGTTTCGGCGCGGTGGCGCCAGGGTGATCGAGCAGGAGGATGATGCCGATGCGCGCTTCGTGTACGAGCAAATGGCGTCCCTGTGCCCGGACTACGACGTTTCGGCAGTGCTCGATGCGCTGCAAGCCCGCGTAGCGTTCGCGCGCCAGTGGGCGCGTTTTCTGGCCGAGTATCCGATCCTGCTGTGCCCGGTTTCCGCCGAATTACCGTTTCCCGACCTGCTGGATGTGGAATCGGCCGAGTCTTTCCGCCGGGTCATAGAAGCCCAGTTGACCCAGCTTGCGATTCCCTCTGATGGGATTGCCCGCCCTGACCGTTAGTACGGGTATGGTGGGCGCCGTGCCAGTTGGGGTCCAGTTGGTCGGCGGACGGTTCAACGAGGAACTGCTGTTGCAGGCCGGGGAGGCGATAGAGCAAGGCGGCGTGCCGCCCAGTCCGATCGACCCGGTGCGGGCCTGAAACGCCATGGCTTTCTAGTGCCAGGGCTTTCTCAGTGATGGAGGATCTTCGATAGAAAGAGCTGCGCACGGTCGCTGCGCGGGGTGCCAAAAAACTGGTCGGTTTCCGCGTCCTCGACGATGTGGCCCTCGTCCATGAAGATGACCCGGTCGGCCACCCGGCGGGCGAATCCCATCTCGTGGGTCACCACCATCATAGTCATACCCTCGGCAGCCAGTTCCTGCATCACATCGAGCACCTCGTTGATCATCTCGGGATCCAGGGCGGAGGTGGGTTCGTCGAACAGCATGGCGATTGGGTCCATGGCCAGCGCGCGGGCAATTGCCACTCGCTGCTGCTGACCGCCTGACAGTTGAGACGGGAACTTCTCCGCCTGCTCGCTCAGGCCGACCCGATCCAGCAGCGCCAGCGCCTTCTCTTGGGCTTCTGCCTCCGGCCGTTTCAGCACCTTGACCTGGGCCACCCGGATGTTCTGTATCACCGACATGTGGGGAAACAGTTCGAAGTTCTGAAACACCATGCCGATGCGGGCGCGCAGCTTGGTCAAATCGGTTTTGAGAGCGCCCACGTCGATGCCGTCCACTGTGATGGTGCCGCCCTGAAACGGTTCCAATCCGTTCACCGTCTTGATCAGAGTGGATTTGCCGGAACCGGATGGGCCACAGACCACCACCACCTCGCTGCGGGCCACCCGGGTTGAGCAGTCCTTCAGCACCTGGAAGTCGCCGTAACGTTTGCTCACCTTGTCCAGTACGATCATGTGGCAAGCCTTTTCTGTAGGCGCCGCACGGCGTATGAGCCGAGCAGACAAAACACCAGATAGACCACGGCGGCGAAGATAAACATCTCCACCAGCCGTTGGTCACGATTTGCAACCAGCTCGGCGCTGACCAGAAAATCCTTGAGTCCCACCACGTACACCAGTGACGTGTCCTGGAACAGGATGATGGCCTGGGTCAGGAGCACCGGCGTCATTGCTCGAAAGGCCTGGGGCAGCACTACGTCGCCCATGGTCTGCCAGTAATTCATGCCCAGGGCCCGGGCCGCCGCCACCTGCCCGGAACGCACCGAGGAGATACCGGCGCGAATGATTTCCGAGTAGTAGGCGGCCTCGAACAGGATGAAGGCAACCAGAACCGAGTAGAACCCGCCCACCGGGCGGCCCAGGATCAGCGGCACCAGAAAATAGAACCAGAAAATCACCAGAATCAGGGGCAGTGAGCGAAAGAAGTTGGTGTAGGCGGCGGCGACCATCGAAAGGGGCGCAAAGCCCGAAAGGCGCGCCAGCGCCAGCAGGGTGCCGATCGCGAGCCCACCGGCAATCGCCAGCAGGGTCAACAGGAAGGTCATGCCCAGACCCTCGATGAGAAACGGCAGGTTGTCCAGGATGACGGAAAAGTCAAAATCACTCATCTACTCGGCACCCATCTATTTGGCACCCATCTGCTTGGCACTCATCTATTTGGCGCCCAGCGCGACCGTGCCCGGCACACGTGTCCGTCGCTCCACCACCCGCATCGCACCCATCACGGCGAAGGTGATGACGCTGTAGATGACGGTGGCCGCGGTGAAGGCCTCGAAACCCTGAAACGTGTACTCCTCGATCTGGCGTGTGGCGGCAGTGAGTTCGATCACGCCGATGGTCAGCGCCAGGGAGGAGTTCTTGAATACGGTGAGAAACTCCGAGGTCAACGGCGGGATTATGATGCGATAGCCCACCGGCAACAGGACGTAGCGGTAGATCTGGGGTTCGCTAAAGCCCATGGCTTTGCCGGCCGCCCGCTGCCCCGGCCCGACGGCTTCGATGCCTGAGCGCACCTGCTCACAGACCCGGGAGGCTGTATACAGACCCAGTGCGATCACGGCGGTGGTGAAGGCCGGCAGCGGCATTTCCCGCTTCACCCAGCGGCTGGCCTCGTCCGGCAGAATCTCCGGAAAAACGAAAAACCAGAGAAAAAGCTGAACCAGCAGCGGCACGTTACGAAACAGTTCGACGTAGCCGGTGCCAATCCAGCGCAGCACCGGGCTCTCCGTGGTGCGCATGATGCCCAGTGTCGACCCCAGGGTGAAGGCGATCAGCCACGCGGCGCTGGATACCGCGATGGTCCAACCGAAGCCCTGGAGCAGCCACCCCAGATAGGGCTCGGACACCAGGATCGACCAGTCCCAGTTGTAGTTCATGGATTCGGCGCCTGAATGAGTTCCGGGAACGATGGAGGCGCTGGAGGTTGGTGTCGCCCGATATCTCTTCAAACCCTTCGCGGGCGTCTCGTCGGTAACGCGGATTATCCGGATGTCCCTTGGAGAGCGTGAGGCCAAGATACGCCGCGCCCACTCGGTGAGCATCGTCGATGCCGAGCTTCATCGGGGGCTCAAGACACCACATGGGCCGCTCAAGGTACTCCTCGCGGTTCCGAGCGATGAGCTCCAGGCCGAGCTCGCGAATACGCTCGAGCTGGTCGGCTGCGAAGCCACGATGTCGAAGCCTCGGTCGCGAGACCCTACCATGCTCGTCGACAGCCGCTACGAGGCGGTCGTCCTCACCAACGACGTGGGCGACATGTTGGCCAACGATATCATCGGCCGCGCGCGGAGGATCATGCCCGATGTCTCGTTCATCGTCATCGCGAACAGCCCGACGGTGAAGATGGTCGCACGGTTCATCCGCCTCGGAGTCGACGATGTTCTCACCGATCCGCTGGGCGATCGAGTTCGAACAGCTCGATCGATCCTCAGATATGCGCTGGCCACGAGGACGTGGCGGTTCGCGGGCTCACTCGACGAGCTCATGAAGAGGGCCGCTCCGTACACCACGCCGCCACCACGAAAGCCGAGCCCGCGAGCTCGAGTCACCCTCTCCACTGACTCCCGATCCAACGCTCGATGAACCCGACGAGGCGCCCGAGACAGAGTCGACGGTGACGACCGAGACGCGATGACGAGAACGAGGAGGGGCGAACCTCGTCGCAGCCGTCGAGCATTGGGGAGGGGCGAACCTCGACGCAGCCGTCGAGCATTGGAGAGGGGCGAACCTCGACGCAACCGTCGAGCATTGGAGAGGGGCGAACCTCGACGCAACCGTCGAGCATTGGCGACGGGCGTGAACTCGACGCCGCCTCAAACGGGCGGATCCTTGCTCCTGGGCAAATACCGGCTGTTGGACGGGATCGGTCGCGGGGCCCTGGGACGGTCTTTCGCGCCCACGATGAGTCGAGGAGACCTGGAGGTGGCGATGAAGCTCCTCCGACCCGAGCTCCAGAACGACCCCGATTTCAAAGAGCGTTTTCATCAGCAAGGTTCGAGCTATGGCGTCTGTTCGCCATGAGAACGTCGTCGCGATTTACTCCCTAGGGGGAGGCTGAGGGACACAGCTTCTTCGTTATGGAATATACCGAGGGACAGACCGCTAGCGCAGATGCTGATGGAGCTGGTCCAGAGAGGAGCTTTGCTCCCAAGCTACAGGGCTCTCCGGTTCATCGACCACGTCGTTGCCGGGCTTGGCGCGATTCACGCTGCTGGCGTCACTCACGGTGACCTACGACCTTCGAATATCATCCTCGAGGCCGAGTCGGGCCGCCCAATGATCGTGGACTTCGGCGTGCACGGCCCAGCGAATCGCGGCCGGGCTCGTCGTCCACCAACCGTTCGTGGCTCCAGAGCTCGAAGCCGGTGTTGCCTTGGCGGAGGAGCTCCGACGATCTGCCGGATATCTTGCACTGGGTTGCACCATCTACGAGCTCCTGACGACATCGGTCCCAGTGCCACCGATCCGACGAGAGACCTCCCGTCAGCCGATCGACCAGGGCTCCCGCCAAGTCTCGACGAGTTGGTGTTATGGTGCTTGGCCGAGAGACCCGAGGATCGCCCGAGCACTTGCGACGAAATCCGGGAGGCGCTCCAGCACGTGCCCGATCGCGCGTGGGAGCCTATAGCGAGCCCACGCCCGCGCCCGAGCTCCGAGCCCACGCCCCAGTCGCACCCGAGTCCGAGTCCTCACCCGGGCCGGCGAGCTCTCGCGAGAGGCATCGTCACGCCCGCGCCCTAGTTCGGAAGTCGCCGACTACCTGACACGGGCGTCCCGCACGAGCCCGACTCCGGAGGCCGCCGAGGCTCGCCCAAGGCGCCGCGCCCTCGCCGGAAGTCGCCGACTACCTAGAAAGGGTGGCCCGGGAGATCCTCAGCTCGGAGGTCGCTGGCCTGCCGCAGGTGACTCGTCCGCGCCCAGCACTATCTGAGGGCCAATATCGTCGTCGCCAATCACGAGACGCATTCCCTCTACGCGCTCATGCCGCATATCATGGATGTCTTTCCCAAGTGCAAGCTGCGCGCAGCGCGGACGAACAGACAGGCTGTCGAGCTGGCCCTGGACGTGCCTCCGCTGCTCCTCGTCGCTCGCCTCGATGCTCCAGACCTCGACGGTATCGAGTTGGCGAAGCTGAGTCCGTGGCGACCCAGACCTTTGCGACACTCAAATCTTTCTGACGGCCACGCGCGTTACCGCCAGCGAGAGGCGGCTGCTCGAGGAGATGGCGGTGTTCGCGGTGCTGCTCCATCCGATCCCCGCCCACAAGCTCGTCGCTACTCTCGAGCAATTGGCGGCGATCTTCGAGTAATCACAGAATCCCGCTGAAGCAGTGCAATCCGCCGCGGAGCTTCATGAGGCTGTTGGCGATCGTCGCTCTCGAGCTGAGACGGACTGGGACGACACCGGTCTTCCGAACTCCGCTGCGTGTTGGTCCAACGCCCGAATGCCGAAGGGGAGATAGGCCACGGCCGGTTGGCCGCGCCAGAGGCCGGGGAGCACATTGCAGTAGGCGAAGTCGAGGTTGACCGTGCCGAAGACGTTCTCTTTGGGATCGATTCGCAGGTCTGAAACACCTTGGACTGCGTACCCAAGCTCCACGAGCCTGTCGTGATAGCTGACGAGAGGGGCAGCCTCTCCTCTGCGTAGGCGTAGTACTCGGCCTCGATCTGGGCATGGTCTGATCAGGCGGGAGGAAGTGATCGGAAAGAGCGACGCGGTGGCGCATGACCGCTGGGAGCAGGTCGATGCCTCG
>CAWAOU010000019.1:0-6812 GCA_963783675.1 uncultured Gammaproteobacteria bacterium | reverse complement strand
CTCTCACAGGATTAACGGTCGCCGGTGTAGATAACAGACCAGTCGTTCGCCATGTCTACTATTAGCCAGCCCATGTCCGGGCCATTCTCCAGCCCATCACAGAGACGCCCGATGTGGCTGTCGCAGTCGTAGGCCACTTCCCGTTCCTCGTCCGTGTGATGCACAATTCAAGCCGAAGGCGCGGTCCATCTCCTGCGGTTGTCCATTCGATCATTGCGTAGTCGCCGTCTGAGTTACCGCCTGCAATCAATGGTCTTTTGCCAATGATGCGATCGATGTTGATGGGTTTGCCCTCTTTGTCATCCAAAAAGGCGATCCCCGGCTCTTTGGTGATTGTTGGCTGACCGTCGATCAACTTGTAGGAGGTTTCGGAATACGTTCCGAGTACCTGTTCGCTGGGTATACCATAAGCGCGCTCGGCAAAAACACGCATGAAATGCACACCACCGCCAGAGACTATGTAGGTCTTGAAGCCCTTATCGCGAAGATAGCTGAGGAGTTCGACCATTGGTTGATAAGGTCATCTGGTCATAGCCAAGGCCAGTTGTTGGGTGTTTAGCGGTATCGAGCCATTCTGCAACACTGACCTGAAATTCTTCGACGCTAAGTCCACTGTGAGTCCAGTTGAGATCACCTCAAGAATGGCTTTTTCGCCACCTTCGGCGAGCGCCGCAAAATCGCCATCTGCAGCCGCTTTAAGGGCTTCAGACGTCAGGATTGACGGATCTGCTTTCGCCATCTCTTTCACTTCGTCGACGGCGTAGATCAGCTGAAAATAGACAGGCTGTTCCCCCCAAAGCGTGCCGTCGTTGTCAAAAACGGCGATCCGGTCAGAGGGTGTTACATAGTCCTCTGATGCCGGGTCCGTGACGACGTCGACGAACGCGATAATGCGCTCTCGGGCATCTGTATGTGCCATGACGGCAGCGGGTCAGCGTAAGCAATTCCACCGCTTGCAATAACCACTGTTGCGACGGCGAGATTCGTAACCAGATTCATAGACAATCTCCCTAAATAGAGTCTGCTCAGGAACTGCAACCAATTGATATTACTATAGTAATCGCACGGATTTGCGGTATAATTCTGCACGAGAACTGCGTCAGTTTCAGCAAAAGCCGTGCACCTATGATCCGTTATCGAAGCCAAAAACAACTCTCGCTCGAGGAATTCGACTGGCCTTTCCAAACGGCCCTCGATAGAGGTAACCGCTGGGTCAAGTTGGGCGAGTGTATTCCGTGGGACGAACTGGCGGAGGAATATTATCGAGGACTGTCCCGCAAGCAGGGTCGCCCGGCCAAGGATGCCCGGTTGGTGATCGGCGCGGTGATTATCAAACACAAGCTCTGTCTGTCGGACAGAGAGGCGGTGGCGCAGATCCAGGAGAATCCGTATCTGCAGTACTTCGTGGGACTGGCGGGTTATCAGATGCAGGCGCCGTTTGCGCCTTCGCTGTTTGTCGAGATCCGCAAGCGGATGGGGCAATCGGTGTTTGATGGCTTTCAGCGTGCCGTTATCGATGCAGTGGAAGGCGCGAAACCGAAGCCGAAATCAAAGGCGAAGCCGGAACACGGTGATGATGACCCACCCTCCGGTTCCGCGGGTGTTGCCGAGCAAGAGCCATCGGAACACCAAGGCAAGCTGATTGTCGATGCCACGGTGACGCCGCAGGCGATCCGCTATCCGACGGATCTCAGCCTGCTGAATGAGGCGCGGGTGTTCAGTGAGCAGATCATCGATCTGTTGTATCCGAAGACCGACTGGACCGGTAAGCCCAGGACCTATCGGGTCAAGGCACGTAAGGAGTACCTTGCCATCGCCAAACAGAGAAGGCCCGCTGGCAAGGTACGGCGCCGGGGAATCAAACAGCAGCTGCAGTATCTGCGTCGCAACCTGGGACACATCGAACGGCTGCTCGAGTGCTGGCCGCAAGGCGCCCCGCTGCCTTTGCCACGGTGGCTGTTATATCGCTACTGGGTGATTCAGCATGTCTATGAACAGCAGTGGCAGATGTACCGGACCAACACGCGTCGCTGTGATGATCGCATCGTCAGCATCAGCCAGCCGTATGTGCGTCCGATCATCCGTGGCAAGGTGAACACGCCGGTGGAGTTCGGTGCCAAGCTGAGTGTGAGTTTGAACGGCGACGGTCTGGCGGTTGTGGATCATCTGCGCTGGGATGCCTTTCACGAAGGGCATGATTTGAAGAGCCAGGTTGAAGCCTATCGTGCCCGTCATGGTGTGTATCCGGAAGTGGTGCTGGGTGATCCGGTCTACGGCACGCGGGACAATCGCCATTATCTCAAACGCCATGGGATCCGATTTGCCGGTAAAGCGCTTGGGCGGCCGAAGAAGGTCACGGAACAAAGCCAGGAGACGCTAAAAGTACTCCAGGAAAAGCGACGGCAGGAGTATTTGCAGCGGATTCCGATCGAAGGCAAGTTCGGTCAGGGAAAGAACTCACCCAACCGGGTCGGACCAACGTAACCCTCTCAGTGAATTCACTTTATGCCACGAAATCGGTACTCCAAAGACCTTAGAGTTGCGATTCCGGGCACTAAATCACGACTCTAATGCCAGCCCGCAAACAATTCGCCCCGACCTATGCTTACAACTCTTGGACCGCAGTTTCTGGATGTGAAATGAGGCATCTAAGGCCTCTGGGAAGGGTCTGTCGCAGGCTAAGTCTAACCGATTCATGGCGTTACCTTGGTCCGACCCAGATCTCTCGCCGATCGCCTGCCGCGCGCCGGTGTAGCCCACAATCGTCGATGGGGACGGCAAAAAGACGTGGGGCATGACTGCCCGGCTCGACCAGCTGCGGAATCAAGACCATCCGGGATGGGGCCGATGTATCAGGCCGAATGTCGGCGCTTCAGCGATTCTCTCGGCAGTTCTCCGAAGAGCCTTCGATAGTCAGCCGCGAACTGTCCCATGTGCCAGAACCCCCAAGTGTTGGCGACATCCGAAACGCGAACGTGCGACGAATCCGCACGCCACAATTCACGATGAACACCGAACAACCTGTAACCTTTGACGAACGCTGCAGGCGTTATCCCAAGTTCCCGTCTGAAGGTTTCGTTCAGCGTGCGCTCAGGCACCTTCGCGACGACACATAGATCCTCAAGGCCGAGGTGTTCGTCTCCGCATTTTTCCACCAATGCGACGACATCCCGAATTACCCGCCGTCGGATCTGGTGGTCGCGTGAAGGGCGGGGGTCGACGTTGTTTCGAAAAATTTCTAACAAAATGGCAAACAGTCTGTCGCGGTAGGCATCGAACAAGGCTAGTGATCTCTGCAGCGTACCCTGGTTAAACGAAATCCTGCGAAGATGCCTTCGTAGACGATGCAGCTGCATCGGCGCCAGCGGAACGGCGGTATCCTCCGGGCCTAGGGCGCTGTTCAGGTCTGGTCCTCCGGAGCGGTCGAAAAACCCTTCCAGATCGGCCATTGACACGCAAAAGGTATGGTTGCAGAAACCCGGGCGGCTGATCGCCTCGATCTCGCCATTGGCCGGAAAGGCCAGCAAGAAATCCGGCCCCACTCGTCGACCGAACCAGTGCACCGGAGGACAGCCCTCCTCGAGTAACGCAAAGGTTCGCAGGCCACTCGGCGTGTTTCCGCGCTGGTCCAGATGGCAGCCGAACTGGCCGCGGGACAGCAGCACACCGTCGACTATGACCTGAAGGACACGATGATGGGTTTCGGAGCCGCTGATCTGGCGAAAATCCGCATCCCAGGCGTGGGCGATGACCGCTAATTCCTCGAAGCTGTCGAATGACTGCGAGATCAGTATCTGGTTGTTTGCCTGCGAAATCATCTCTTCTTCGCCCGGCGGCGGTCTTGCCGTTTTTTGATGTTGCGTCCCGATAGCTTGGTCTACGATCCCGCCCTAAGCAACTCGGAGCATGAACGGTATCCGGTGCCGACGTCTCCACATTACATACCTTTGACCAGACCATCGAAAACTGCAACTGGAAGTGATAATGCAACTAAAGAGTTTACGGCTCGCGTCAGCGCTGCTGGCATTTGGAGGCCTGATTACGGCGCCCGCCCATGCCCAGAATGCCAAGGTCCCCGGCGGCCTGGTCCATGAGGCTGAATTTCAGCGTCTCTGGGAGCAGAACGGGGACCGCTGGGCAGAGGAGGACAAAGAGATCCAGTCGAAGCTCGCCGAGTTGGAGGCTAAGTTCGGCAAGAAGCCGAATATCATCCACATCCTGTGGGACGACATGCGCTATGGCGCCGTGGGCCATCGCCTGCTGACCGACATTTCGGGCTACGAGGCACCCAATCTCGAACAGATGGCGCAAGACGGCATGTCCTTCACCCGGATGTATACCGAGCCGTCCTGCACGCCCACCCGCGTGGCCGCCGCCACCGGCCGGCTTGCAGTGCGCTCCGGCATGGTCTTCCCGATCTTCCCGATCCATCGCATGGGTCTGCCCGCGACCGAAGTGACGATCGCCGAAGTTGTCGACGACACCTACCACACGGGCTTGTTCGAGAAGGCGCATTTTGGCGATCAGGAAGAAGGCTACGTCACCAACCAGGGTTGGGACGAGGCGATCTTCTCGCTCTACAATCAATTCGCTGGGTCGGCCTTCAACTCGGGCGCCGAGGATCAGGGCTACAGCACCGCCTACAGCCCCGATGGCTATGACAAGAAGTATTTCTTCGATGACACCTTTCGGCCGTTGAACTGGATGTGGACGGTTGAGGGCACCGAAGGTGGCGAGCACCGCGAGTTCTCGACTCCCCAATCCCCGCAGGACTACATCGAGGCCAACGCCAAGATGTGGGAGCGCACGAAGGAATTCGTCACCAAGCACGCCGACAGCGACAAGCCCTTCATGCTGCAATGGTGGCCCAACCTCTACGAGCTGTCCGATCAGGACGCGAACCGGCCGTTCACCACGCAGCACGCGACCTCGACCGGCGAAAGCATCAAGAAGATGGATGCCAAGATCGGTGAACTCTTCGCGCTGCTCGAGGAGCTGGGTATCGCCGATAACACGCTGGTCATTGCAATGGCGGACAACGGTCCGATGGAGGCGGTTCACCCTGAGACCGGGCAGAACGGCTTCTTCCGGGGCGGCAAGAATGACGTGACCGAGGGCGGAATCCGGGTGCCGGCGTTCGCCAAGTGGCCCGGCGTGATCGAGCCCGGCTCCGTAACCGGCGACATCATCCATGTGTCGGATCTGTTCAACACATTCGCCCGCATCTCGGGCCGTTATGACCAGATCCCGAAAGATCGCGTGATCGACGGGATCGACCAGACCGCGCTGTTCCTGAACGGCGACACGAGCGGACGGCGTGATTATGTGTTCACCTATAAGGGTCCCGCCATGGGCTCGATCGTGAAACAACAGTTTAAGCGCCTGCTGCCGGTTGGTCCGGGCGCGCTGGCCGGTGCCGAGTTCTTCGATCTGTACAAAGACCCGCGCGAGGAGCACCCATTGATGGCCGAGTTTCTGTGGGCATGGGCGCAGTTCGACGCGATGAAAGCGCGACACGATGCCCAGATTGCCGAATACCCGCATACCCCGGTGGCCCGTGGCGAGCCCTACACGGGCGTCGTGCGTCTCGAAGACCAGTAACAGCGTATTCTGCGCCAGCGGTCCCGCCCGGGTCGGCCGGGCGGGGCATTCCCATGGAGAATCCTGCTATGAAACGCCGTTCTGTCCTCAAGACTGGAGCTGTGGCCAGCGGTGCCGTGATCCTGGGTGGCACCTCGCTGGCAGGTCTGGCCGTCACCCAGTCGATAACGGGCGATCAGGGCTCCGCCGCGCTGGACATCACGGTTGCAGGTTATCCGTTCGATCATGTACAGCCCCTCGTCGATGGACGGGCCCAAGTGAAGGGCTGCAACACGACCTTTCAACGCGGCAAGATCGGCGACCTCAATACCCATGTGTTTTCCGGCCCGCAAGAACTCGAGGTGACGGAGATCGGCCTGGCGCCGTTCATGCTTGCTTACGCCAACGAGGGCTTTCGCGATTACTCCCTGATCCCGGTGTTCCCGTTGCGCCTGTTTCGCCACAAGAGCGTGTTCATTCACGCCGATCGCGGCATCGACCGCGCCGAGGATCTCAAGGGCAGGAGGATCGGGACGCCCGGTTATTCCTCCACGTCGCTAACCTGGATTCGTGGCTTCATGCAGCACGAATACGGTGTGATGCCGGAAGATGTCGAGTGGGTCGTGTCCGCAGCCGACTCATCGGCCAAGGATGTGGGCAAGGTATCGAAGCAGGAAAGCATTGTACCCGACGGCATCTCGATCAAGATGGGGCCAGAGGGTAAAGACGAGTCACAGATGCTGGTCGACGGTGACGTGGATGCATTATTTCATGCCGCGGAACCGACGGCCTTCACGGAAGGGCATCCAAAGATAAAACGGCTCTTTCCCGATGCCCGAGCGACGGAGCGCGAGTATTTTGCGCGCACCGGAATCTTTCCGATCATGCATGCGGTGGCCATGCGAAACGACGTCATCGACGCGCATCCGTGGTTGCCCGAAGCGGTCTTCAACGCCTACTCCGAGGCCAAGCGGATGCAGTACGAAACCATGCACAGGCAATGGATATTCGGCACGCTGCCGTGGTTCGGCCAGGAGTTCGAAGAAACGCGGGCGTTGATGGGCGAGAACTTCTGGCCCTACGGAGTCGACGCTAACCGGACGACCCTGGAAGCCTTGTTCCAGTACTCTTATGAGCAGGGGCTGGCCAAGCATGAGCTGACTGTCGAGGAACTGTTCCATCCAAACGCTTTGCACTTGAAGGATGCCTATTAAGCAAAACGGCACAAGGCC
>CAWAOU010000018.1:0-567125 GCA_963783675.1 uncultured Gammaproteobacteria bacterium | reverse complement strand
GGCCTCGGTTTGGTCATCGTCGCCCTGCTCGTTCCCTCGAGCCGCCGACCTGGTGACACCGCTGAAAAGGAATGGACTGGCGTTGCTCGCATTCTCCGTGCTGGGCGTCGCGATTGCCTACTTGTTCTTTCACTGGTCGCTGGACTACGCCACGGTGCCCCAGGTCGCCACGGTCGTCACGACGGCGCCGATCTTCATTGGGATCATCAACATGGTCGCCAACAAGGTGCCGCTGACGACTGCCAAGATCGCAACCGGCACGGCTGCCGTCATCGGCGTTGCATTTCTGGTTACGGATGGTGCGCTGCTGGCGCTGGCCGGTGAGCCGTCGAACCTCATCGGTATCGTGTTTGCCATCCTCTGCGCATTGTTCATGTCCATCTACCTGGTGCTGATAAAACCCTACATCGAGGAGTACGGCGCGCTGAGAATTACCGCCATCACCCTGTTTATCGGCGGTGTGACGCTCTGGCTGGGCGT
Organism: uncultured Gammaproteobacteria bacterium; assembly: GCA_963783675.1. GTDB lineage: Bacteria > Pseudomonadota > Gammaproteobacteria > Competibacterales > JAHEDQ01 > JAHEDQ01. Next base: position 566,645 of record CAWAOU010000018.1, on the reverse strand, counting down.
TGGCCTGCTGTTTGGCAAGTGGGTGAACTTTGCCGTGTTGACGAGTCTCGACGCGATTGCCGCCATCGCCATCATAGTGCTGGCGGTCTACAACACCACCATCACGCAATGGTTGTGGATCGGCGGACTGGCGGCGGCCCCCGATATCACTCGTGCCATGTATCTGTTCTTCCTGAAACCGGTCATGGCGGCATTCCTGGCCGTCGTGTTCCTGGGCACCAGCCTGTCCGTCTGGCAGGTGCTTGCCATCCTGGTCATCTGCTCGGCGGTGGCAATTGAGGCCTCCTGGGACAGGCTGTTCTCGCGGCAGGCTGCGACGGCCGATTAGAGATTGGTGTCTAAAAACTCTTTCAGGGAAGCGACGTCGCGGTTTTCGCTGTCGTAGTGGTGAGTCGCGATGCCTATGGACTTGGCACATGCAACCGCTTTGGGGTCGTGCTCAAAACACACCACGTCGTGAGCGTTCAAGTTGAAGTGCTTGAGCACGGATTCGTAGTAGATCGGCTCATGTTTCTTGGGATCCAGTTCTGAACTGAATACCACATATGGGAGATCATTGAGGCCCCATTCCTCCATCTTGTGTTTCGGAGCCATGGTGAGGACAATTTTCCGATTCGGGTACGATTCAAGCAGATCATAAAGTGGTTGGTAGATTCCTTCCCCCTCGATGACAAAGGACTGCATTGCGTCGACTAGTATTGTTTTCATAATATCTCACTGACTATGATTTCCAATTGTCCTGGACTCCGGATGAGGCCTACCTTGACGAAACTTTCTATGGCGTTATGCTTCGCGAGGGTTTTGTCAACTTAAGCCTGCGAATCTGAAGCCGATCGCCCAACAAGATCGCGCACCCTATTTCATCGGACACAGGTCGCCTCTCGCCACGACGCAAAGGCGTGGCCACCAAGGACTCGATTGTTGGCGTACTTGTCTTGGCGATGGGCAACGAACGGCATCATCTCGCGTTTGGCGGCGGCATAGCTTCGAAGTTTGTCTGTCGTCATTTCCGTCGGGACGTGTTCTTAGCGTTTCAACAGCTTACGGGAAAAGGCCTTGGCGTCGCGATTATCCTTGCGGCTTTGCACGAGGATGTCCAGCACGTCGTCTCGATCGACGGCACGCCAGAGATATTGGCGCTTGCCTTGAATTGACACCGTAACATCATGAAGAAACCAACGGTCGCCACTCGCTCTACGCCGCTTTTGGAGGCGCCTTGCGTAGCCCAGGCCGAACGTGGTGCACCACTGCCTGATCGATTCGTACGACACGACGACATTGCGCTCGGCCAACAGGTCTTCAGATGTCGCACAAGCTCAGGGTAAACCTGTGGTAGAGCCAGACTGCGTGGCTGATGACCTCGGGCGGAAAGCGATAGTCGCGATAGTTCGGTAGACTGGACATGATCACATTATCGACGATCCGCCAGCAACTTGACAGAACCTGCCGGGCTGCTGATGGATGAGGTTTTTCCGGAACAGCCTGTGTGCCAGTGGGTGTTGAATTTTCCGGACCCATTGCGTTTTTTGTTCGCCAGCCGATCATGGTCCGGGTGCTCGGCATTGAACCTGAGACGAAAGAGCGTTTATTCTACCTATGCCCCCGTTGTTTTCATACAGGCTTCGGAGCTTGAATGTCAGATATCAAGAATCTATTGACGAAACATCAGAAACTTAATCAATTGGACATGGTGAAAGTGACGAGCCACGTTCAACGGGAAAAAGGCGACTGGGTGCTCAATACGATCATGCTGGATGAATATGACGTGCCGTTTCAATACAGTCGCAGGAAAGTCTATAGAAGCCTGGCAGGATCCCGCGTGAATCTGACTTATTATCCGGAAACCAAATCAATTGCAGGCGTCGACTTTGAAATAATGAAAGTCGTACGAATTCGTAGATCATAGGGCCAAAGTCACCCTGTTGGTACGCCTTGTCGGTTACCTGGTTTTAAACTAGGTCGGTCGAGTGTTTCGCCGTGTTGGGGGTGAACCACAGCGACGGTAAGCCTCTACTGATGACATTCTAGGGAACCTAGGGCGCGATACCTGGATAGGCAGCTTGTAACAACCACTGGGTGGCCAGCGTTCGCAGTTCAAATTCCAACGCACTTTTCTCCTCCTGTGACCGGTGCCCACACAGCCAGGCGCAGCGTTTGTCATAGGGTATCTCGAACTGACAATGGGTCGCCTGCGGCACAGACATTACGGTGTACTTCGGCCAACGCTCAAACACGGGATTAAAATTGCCATGGCCATTGCACATTGAGGGTTCCCCCACCAGGAACAGTGCCGGCACCGTCAACTGGCGAGGTGCTTCACGAGCCAGGTCGCCCGAGTCCACACTATCGAGGCCCAGGTAGGCTGCAGCAGCAGGGTCATCCAGCGCAGCCAGGTAAGCGGCAAGACCACCCGCGGAAAATCCGGCGTAAACTACCTTGTCCAAGCCCAGTTTCTCTGCCAGCGCGCGCATGTCAACGGCATTGCGCTGATGGTGCCCATTGATCAACGTGGCGTTGCAAAAGTCGAGAATGATGCTGGGAATACCCAGTTCGGCCCAGTACTGCGCCCAGCCACGCATGGAATCACGGCTGCGCCTGAATCCATGAGCCAGGATAACTGTTGGTATATCGCTATTCCGCACAGGGCCTAGACGTTCATATTCGACTTCACAGCCATAGATACTGCGAAATTGCTCGGTCGCGGGTTCACTGTTCCGGGGTTCACCGTCCTGGGGTTTATTGACATGGGCACAGGACATGGTTGAAAGCATAAACAGCGCTGCCAGCCCTGCATAGAATGTGTTGAGTTTCACGCCCGAATTATAAACTTATGCTGCCTGGGCCGCGATTTTGACGTAGGAAAGCCTTCCGGAGTCTGGTAGGAGCCCTGTGAATCTTGCTTTCTACCGGGACACAATATCAAACGGGGGCCGGATTGATTCAGACATTTGGAAGTGCAGTCTTCACTGTGTTGGCAACAAGTCTTCCAACGCTGCCTGGAAAGGTTCTGTCAACTTAACCCGGCTGAGGCGAAACCAATCGCCTGTCGAGATCATCGCTCGATGTCATTGGGCACAGGTTGCCTCTTGCCACGCAAAGGCGCACCACTGCCTGATCGTTTCGTACGACACCACGACATTGCGCTTGGCCAACAGGTCTTCGATGCCGCGCAAGCTCAGGGTAAACCTGTGGTGGAGCCAGACCGCTTGGCTGATGACCTCCGGCGGAAACCGGTAGCCGCGATAGTTCGATGGACTGCTCATCGCCACATTGTCGGATGATCGGTGCCTCACTTGACAGAACCGCCCTTACTCCCAGATGGAAACCTCCGGCAAGGTGTACTCTCCAGACAAAACTGCTGATCCCGGTCTGTATATCCGAAGTAAAAAATTCCAGCCACCGCTGATATCAACGCGGTTTGCGTGCGCACCACATACTGCTTCAGAACCGAAAAAGGCGGTAAAGGTGCCATCTTCGTTCGATGTCACGTTGCGGTCGTTGATTACGTTGTTGTCGCTTTTCATGAACCCGTCATCGCCATAGACGGTGATAGACCAAAACGCTTCTGTTTGAGGTGTTTCGTAGGTCGCGGTGTAACACTGCTCGGGATCGGTCGGCCCCGCATAGTTGATGTAAACCGCATCCTTTTCTGGAAACAGCCCCCATGCACCAGCCGCAGCAAGGTGGCGGGTTTCTTCGTTTACTTGCCCGCGGGGACCCATCCAATCAGGCTCGAACTGAGCGAATTTCTTGAACTCAGCTTCATATTCCGACCGCAGGGCCAACATGCTGTCGACATCCCATTGTGGGGGTGGGAACGGCACCGCGCTATTTGCCATGACAACGAACTGATCCTGAAGCGCGTTGGCCTTGGCAACATCATCGGGGTTCGAATCGTCGAGCAATTGAACTCGGTAGAGCAACGTCACATATCGCGTGTCCGTAGGCAGATCATAGGTACCCGGCTCATAGTAGACGGCAGGGGCATAGTGATCATTGTCCAGAACGAGGACAGAGATATATCGTCCGTCCTCCGCCTTTGGGACAGTGACCGTTGCGCCGCCTTCAGTGTCTATTACAACGCCGCCGTATAGAGTGTCGCGGTTCATCCTGATGACAGGCTGATCGTTGAGCAGAGTGGGTTCGCGCACGAACGCGTTTGTATTGATCTTCCCGCCCGCGCGACGTTGGGTATCCGCGAACGCGATATCCGTTTCTGCACGGATGTAGGTTTCGGGCGTGACCGGAATGCCAGCGGCATAGGCGGCGGTCCCAAAGACAAGCATCATGCTCACGGGAATTATATTACTTGCACGTCTCACTTTTTCTCCTTGTGGTTCGACTTTCCGATGGTTTTGCGATTTCTCTTTGCTGAAGAGGGTATCGATCATGGCATTGTCTGTCAGGTTTCGCCTTCGCTCCAGTGATTACATGGTTTCCCAAGTGACGACGTCAGACCAACTCACAGATGGTCGCTGGGTCGACAGTGTCTTCGTGGAGCGGTATGGCGCAGCGTGAAGTACGAAGATGGGTGGCAAGGCACGTGAGCGCAAGACTGGCCGACTCCAATTTCAGGGAGTGTAGCGCGGTCAACGTCGCCTTATCGCCGGCGGTCGGCACGAGATGCGGGTGGCGGATGACAGGTCGGCAACGGGCCGGTTCCGGAGATGACCCGCAAAGGGGGCGGTGCTGATGGTCGAAAGGGGTCGTGTCAGTGCTTTTATTGGGCTGTCCGTGATCTGACTTCGAAGTTTGAGCCACCCGGATTGGAGTGGCGTCGCGGAGCAGGATTCGTGAATTCGCAAGCAGGAGATGCTCTCACGTAGCGCGATTAGGTGCCCGGCTGAAGACCATCTTCTGGTTTCGCAGATTCTCGCTGGTTCCCGTCCAGGCATAGGCGAGCAGCGTTGGTTCGAAGTCGCCCGTAGTGATGCGGTGCGCCTTGCTCGGGGGGTTGAACAGCAGTGAACCGGGGACGTAGACGCCAGCGTTGCTTTCGGAGACGACACCACTCAAGCAGATGTAGGACTCGCTGATTCCGTGGTGGCTGTGCGCAGGATAGGTGCAGCGCGGGCCGAACAGGACCAGACCGAGAATCAGCCGCTCGCTGGCGACCGGCCCGTCCGGTCCCATGAGTTCAGCATAGCCGTACTTGCGAATCAGGCCGCGGGGCACTCGCTCGTAGCCGTATCGCCAGGTCAGTTCGTCGGTCACGTGGCGCAGCGCCCGCACCAGCGGCGCGGTGCGCTCGAGCAAGCCCTGATCCAGCGCCCGGCCCAGCCAGGCGCACACAGGAAGTGTCTCGGGCTCGCGGGCCAGCACTGGCGGGTCACCCTCCATCTCCGCGCTCAAACGGTCGCGCACCTCTCGCTGGTGAGAGCGTATGGGCTTGCTACCACCCGCTGAGCTGAAGCGGTAGACGTTCCAGAACTCGCGCATCACGTAGTGCCAATCAACTTGGTCAGACAGCTTGCTCACGATGCTCTCGGCCTGCTTTTGAGTTCAAAGATAGAATGTCGATTCAGCGGACTACTGACGAACCGCGTGACGGCCAACCGGCTGGCGCATCGGGCGTGTGCGCAGCATCGACGACGACAAACCATTCAGTAGCGTGATCGTTGATAACGTTGAGTCCCTCTTTACAGAGTCCCGTCCCAAGTCTTCCGTTAAACGTTGGAAGCAAGCTGTCAGTTCATCACAGGTTAACCCAGTGGGCCATGCGCAGTGAGCCATGCGGTAGTTTCGGTAGCCCACAGACAGTGCACAAGTCGGGTTGGCAAGGCACGCGAGCGCAGGACTGGCCGTCGCCAACTCCAGCGAGTGTAACGCGGTCAACGTGGCTTGTGGACTGTCCAGAGGGAGCGGCGCTCTGAGAGTAATCGAACTTTCCGCATGGCCCACCAGACTGCCGTGCTGACCATCGATACCACTGCCCGTTTCTGTAAATGATCGAACACGCGACCCGCCCGGTTGCCGGTCCAGGCCGAAAGCCTTAGCCTGTTCCGACCAGGGCCGACATGGTGGAGGTCGCAGGGGAAAAGGCATGATGATAAAGCACAGAACGTTGATGGGTCTGCTGGGCGCCGTCGTATTCGCGATGATCTCAGTCGGAGCCAGCGCCGGCGAGGTTCTGGATCGGGTCATGAGTACCAACGTGCTTACCATGTCCTCCGATCCGGGGTATCCGCCCCAGTCCTTTCTCGACGACAAAAACGAAATGGACGGGTTCGATATCGAAGTCGGGCGCGAAATCGCCAAGCGCATGGGCGCCGAGCTCGAGGTGGTTACCCCGGCCTGGGAAATTATCACCGCGGGAAGCTGGGGCGGGCGCTGGGATATATCGGTGGGTTCCATGACCCCCACCACCGAGCGGGCCGAGGTATTGTCGTTTCCGGTTGTCTATTACTACACGCCGGCCGCGTTCGCGGTGCACGTTGATTCCCCTGTGACCGAAGTGGCGGAACTGAACGGCAAGATAATCGGCGTTTGTGGGGGCTGCACCTACGAGGCCTATCTGAACAAGACCCTGGTAGTGGACGCGGAGGGCGTGCCGCCCTTCACCTTCGATGTCACCGCCGGTGAAATGCGCACCTACGAGACCGATACCAACGTATTCGACGACCTGCGCCTGGGCGATGGCGTTCGGCTCGACGCCGTGCTGACCGCCCGCCCGACCGTGGAGGAGGCGATCAAGAACGGTTATCCCCTGAAGGTGATCGGAAAGGCGCCGTTTTATGAGCCACTGGCCGTGGCCATCGACAAGGGTGACGAAGAGTTTGCCGCCAAGGTCAAAGAGGTGGTCGATTCCATGCACGCGGACGGCACCCTGTCGGAATTGTCTGTGAAGTGGTACGGGGTTGACCTGACCAAAGTCGAGTAGGGCCTTGGGCGCCGGGGTCGATGGGGGCTTCGACTACGCCCGCTTCAGAAATGCGCTGATACTGTTTGCCGCCGCGTCGGCGCTGTTTATTGCGCTGAATGTGGGCGGGGGTTTTTTCGGCGGTTTGCTGGCCCCGGCCTTGGAACCCGGCTGGGGACTGCGCATTGCGGCGGGGGCTGTCCTGGCCCTGCTGCTGGTGCTCAACGTGGAGATTCTGCGGCTGTTCCCGTTTCGGGTTCAGGTCGCCGTGGTCTGGCTGGAGCTCTTGTTCCTGGCGCTGGCCTTTTTTCACTCCTTTAACCTGTCCTACGGCTTTATCCTGAGCCGGTTGCCGTTTCTGATCACCCAGGGCGCCTTCACCACACTCTATGTCTCGCTGGTCGCCATCGCCATCGCCTTTCTGATCGCCCTGGTGGCGGCGCTGGCAAAGCTCTCCCACAACGGGTTTGCCTACGGCATCTCGGGTTTTTATATCTCCTTTTTTCGCGGCACACCGTTGCTGCTGCAGATCTATCTGATTTACCTGGGACTGCCGCAGATGGGTTTTATCGTCGATGCGGTGCCGGCCGGTATAGCGGCCCTGGCGCTGTGTTACGGCGCCTACATGGCGGAGATTTTCCGCGCCGGCATCCAGGCCATTCCCAGCGGGCAGTCCGAGGCCGGTCGAGCCCTGGGGCTCAAATCGGGCATCGTGATGCGCAAGATCGTCATGCCCCAGGCGATCAAACTGATCATTCCGCCCACCGGCAACCAGTTCATCGCCATGCTCAAGGACTCTTCCCTGATCTCGGTAATGGGCGTGTGGGAGCTGATGTTCCTGGCCCGCACCCAGGGCCGATCGGAGTTCAAACACCTGGAGATGCTCATCACCGCAGCCCTCATCTACTGGGCCATGTCGGCGGTGTTCGAAGTGATTCAATCCCGCATCGAGCGCCACTATGGCAAAAGCGATTTGAGGTAGTTGGCGACGACGCCCGTTTTCGGGGTTGCCGCTACTGGCTCACCCGCAGCGCGCTCTCGAAATCCTCACGATTCAGGTAACACCCCGCCATCTTGCGGTAGCCGGTGAACGCTGAGCGCCCGTGCAGCACACGCCAGTTGTCGAAGATGATCAATTCGCCGGGGGCGAGTACCTTGCGCCACTGCATGTCCGGATCGTTGGCCAGCAGGTCAAACGCTCGAATCGCTTGGTAGAAATCCGACATATCCGCGTCCGGCAGCCGGAACGGGGCCCGGTCGTAGTTGTTGAAGCTGATCTGTTCGATCTGCCCATCCGAGCCCATTCGGATCACCGGCCGCTCAGCCACCAGATGAGCGCCATCACCCAGGTACTGCCCGGGGACCGGAATGCGGGTGAGGGTTTCGAATTCCCCCGGGTGGGTTTCGCGCAGGGTCTCGGCGATGCGCAACCCGTCGACCAGCAGCGACTCCCCGCCCTCGGCGTCGTAGGCGAGACAGAGCAGCAGTTGCAGGCCCGGCGCATCATGGCTGTAGGTGCTGTCGGTATGTGGGCGCAGCGCTTTGGGCGTGTAGGCCGTGTCCGCCATCTGGTCGTTGGACTCGAATGACCAGATCCCTCCGAAAATGGTTTCACGTACATAGCCGACACCCCGGGCGATCTGCTCCACCGAGGCCGGGTCTTGCGGACAGCCCTGGACCAGGGCGAATCCGAGCCGGTCGATCTGATCCAGCATGTCCGCCACGCCCGATGTTTCAAGATCGGTATACGCAACCGGCGCCAGACTGTTCTGGACCTTCGCCGTATCCCAGGATTCAGCTTTTCGATACAGCCTCGGTGAACTGTGCTGTCCTGGCGTCAGAACGAATTCGGCGAGAAAACTGGCGTCATATCGGCTGGTCAGATCCTCATCCCGCCAGCGCACGGACAGTGTCGTGCCATCCTTGCTCAAATCGAAAGAGTCGGCACTCACATTCGCCGGCAGATTCGCCGTCCACAATTCCCGCTGCGCGGTGCGTGTGTCGTAGCTATCCGGTTCACGGCAGTGATCCCGTAGCCATAGCCATGGGAATACGTCCTCCCGTCCGTCCCTGAATCGCACCCGCAGCCCGGGGTCCAAGATCTCAGCCGATTCGATGGCATTCACCGCTCGCGTCCTCAATCCATTCTAATCAGGTGCACTGTCTATCATGTCCGCCGGGGTTCTGGCGAGATCCCGATGCGGTCTCCGCTTTTTCGATGGGGGCTTGGAATGGCCATGTTAGTTTGTGCGGGATTCGTGCAGACGAGGGTGCTTCGGTGGAGATAGAGAAGGCCAATCAGGGCGGGCGAATCCTGGGCGATGTTTCCATCGGGGCATTGGCGGGTGTGGATCAGGTTCTGATGTGCCTGGCGTTCACGGCCATGTTGTTCGGTGGTGTGTTGTCGCCCTTTGCCGGGGTCGGGCTGCTGTTGTTGCTTGTGGGCAACGCAATCATTGCGGCGATCGTGACCTTCATGTCCGGTTTGCCCATCAATCTGGCGACCGCGCAGGAAAAGGCGCCGGCCATCATGGCTGCGTCCGCCGTTGCGGTGGCGCTTCAGACAGATGCAACCGGCTCGGCCGCGCAGGCCGCCCTCACCCTGGTGGTTTTGATTGGCCTCACCACGGTGCTGTTTGGCGCCACACTGCTACTGATAGCGCAATACGATCTCGCCCGGATGATGCAGTACCTTCCCTTTCCCGTGGTATGCGGGTTTTTGCTGGGCGCTGGGTGGCTGTTGTTCGAGGCCGGTGTGTTCATGCAGACCGGCATTGCGTTGAGTTGGGCCCATCTCCCGGACCTGTTGTCTGCCGAGGTCTTGATCCGATGGTTGCCCTCAGTGGGTATCGCTCTGGTTTTGTTTGCCCTGATCCGGCGGGTCCCGGGCAGCCTTACGCTACCCATTTCGATCGCCGTGGTCGTAATCGTGTTCTACCTGTTTGCGTTCTGGTTCGGGATGACCCCGGAAATGCTGAGGCAAGAGGGTTGGACCTTCGCTTCCGCCGAGACCGGCAGTGGTTCGTTTCAAGCGTTGTTCCGTGTCGCACCCGATTGGGCGCTCATCGGGAACGCAATCCCAGTCGTGTTCACCGTGACCTTCATCTCCTTGATTACCGCGATGATGAACCTGACGGTGATCGACGCGGCAATCACCGAGCGACTTGATCAGTGCCATGAGATCAAGACCCTGGGCGTTGCCAACGTGTTCAGCGGCCTGGTCGGTGGACTGCCCGGCTATTCCATGATCGGGTTCACCCTGATCGCCCACCGAGCTGGCGCCACCACCCGTTGGGTGGGCATGACAGCGGCGCTGCTGAGCTTGGCGGCGGTGGGGGTGGAGTTCGCGGTCTGGGTGCCGAAGTTGGTGATCGCGACCATCGTCATGCTCATTGTTCTGGAGTTTTTCCACGACTGGCTGCTGCGCCAGGTCAAAGCGCTGGGCTGGCTCGATAGCGCCATCGTGCTGATGATTCTCGGCGTCATCGTTGTCTACGGTTTTCTACCTGGCATCGTGTTTGGTCTGCTCGTGACCTCGGTTCTGTTTGTGGTGCGGTACAGTCGAGTGCCACCGATCGGCCGGGTTGAGACCCTGGCGGGTCGAGGTTCGTCCTTACAGCGCGCGCCTCTGGATCAGCGTGTTCTGATGCGAACGGGTCGAGGGGTGATGATCTACAGTCTGCGCGGCTACCTGTTCTTCGGCTCCATCAGCCGTGTCTGCGGGAGTATCCATGACGATGTGGAAGCCCGGGAAGGCGAGGTCACCGACGTCATCATCGACTTTGAGCATACCCATGGCGCTGATGTCTCCACCGTCATTGCCCTGCGCCAGTTGCTGCATTATCTGCGCGCCATGGACATCACCCTGACCCTGGCCGGATTGGATTGGGATGTTCGTGCGCTGTTCGAGAAACGCTTGGGAACTGATGTGCCTGTGCACTGGGCTGCCACCGCTGACGCGGCGGCGGAGAGCCTAGAGGAAACGCTGCTGAGCCGACATCACGACCGACCCATGGTGCCTGCGGCTGACCCCGACAATCGCGCCGCCGGGCAGCGGATGGTGTCGGCTTTTCTGGAACTTAATGGATCCGATGATGGACTGGGTGGGTTGATCGACCAGTTGGAGATCCGGGTGTACCGTGACGGTGACGTCATTTTTCGGCAGGGCGACCCGGATTCCGGGGTGGTGCTGATCACGCAGGGGCGCATCGACATCGTACGACAGGATCCGACCGGTCTCGGCGTAACCCGTTTGCGTTCTTTTTTGCCTGGGGCAACGGTTGGGGAGATGGCCTACTACCTCGGACACGGACGGCGGACGGCGACCGCTGTGGCCAAGGGCAGGACCACGGTATGCTATTTGTCCTTGCCCATTCTTCAGGGTCTCGCCAGGAGCGCAGAAGAAGGTTCTGAGCTGGAAATTGCTTTTCACCGCGCCATGGCCAAGGTTCTGGCTGAGCGGCTCGAGTTCCAAAGCGCCAGGGCGGCAGCGTTGGTGGGGCAATAGCGGCGGCCTTGGTTGCACAGTAGTGGGCGCGCCATCACCCAGGTACTGCCTTGGGACCGGAATGCGGTTTAGGGCGCCTCGATCTATTCGTAAACGCGCATCTTGGACTGATACGCACATCTTCGTCGTTGCAGATCTTGGCAAAGAACTACTGCCCGCCATGTGCCCGCGTTCCGCCTTGCACTGACGTTCAATCGGGCCGCCCAGGTCGATAAAGGCTCCTTGGGCTTTCAAAATCCACCGGTTGGGTTTCGCGCTGGGTCTTGGAGATCCGCAACCCGTTCACCAGCAGCGACTCCCCGCACTCGGCGTCGCAGGCAAGACAGAGTTTCAGTTGCAGGCCCGGCGCATCATGACTGTAGGTACTGTCGGTATGTGGGCGCAATGCTTTGGGCGTGTAAGCGGTGTCCGTCATCTGGTCGTTGGACTCGAGCGACCAGATTCCCCCGATGATGGTTTCCCGCACATATCCAACGCCGTGGGCGATCTGGGCAGCCGAGGTGAGTTCTTGCGGACAGCCCTGGACCAGGGGGAATCCGAGCCGGTCGATCTGATCCAGAATGTCCGCCACGCCCGATGTCTCAAGATCGGTGTACGCAACCGGCGCCAGACCGTGCTGGACCTTCGCCGTATCCCAGGATTGAGCTTTTCGATACAGCCTCGGCGAATTGTGCTGTCCCGGCGTCAAATCGAGGGATGTCTGGGATGGTCGTGTTAGTTTGTGCGGCATTCGTGCAGCCAAGGAGGGTTCGGTGGAGACAGGGAAGGCCAATCAGGGCAGGCGAATCCTGGGAGATCTATCCATCGGCGCGTTGGCGGGCGTCGATCAGGTTCTGATGTGTCTGGCGTTCACAGCCATGCTGTTTGGCGGCGCATTGGCGTCCTTCGCCGGGCCCGCCCTGATTTTGTTCCTGGTGGGTAATGCGATCATCGCGCTGACCGTCACGCTGATGTCCGGTCTGCCCATCAATCTCGCGACCGCGCAGGAAAAGGCACCCGCCATCATGGCGGGATCGTCTGTCGTGCTGGCGCTGCAGGCAGGCACGCCGGCATCGGCTGCGCAGGCTGCTTTGAGCCTGATCATCATAGTTGCCCTCACCACGGTCCTGTTCGGTCTCACGCTGTTATGCGTCGCACGCTACGATCTTGGACGGATGATGCAGTACATCCCTTTTCCCGTCGTGTGCGGGTTTCTGCTGGGCGCTGGATGGTTGTTGTTTGGGGCCGGCCTGCTCATTCAGACCGGCATGCCGCTCACCTGGGATAATTTGCCAACCCTGCTGTCCGCCGATGTCATGATTCATTGGTTGCCCTCCGTGGCCATCGCCGCCGTTTTGTTTGTCATGATTCGGCGCGTACCGGGCAGTCTGACATTGCCGCTGGCCATTGCCCTGATCATCATCGCGTTCTACCTGATCACGGCATGGCTCGGGTTGACGCCGGAAGCGCTGCAGCAGCAGGGGTGGACCTTCGCTTCCGGTGCGTCGGGTGGTGGATCGTTTCGTGCGCTGCTGACCGTGTCCCCCGATTGGGCACTCATCGGTCACGCCATCCCCGTAGTGTTGAACGTCACCTTCATCTCACTGATCACCGCGATGATGAACCTGACGGTGATCGACGCGGTGGTCAGTGAGCGGCTCGACCAGCGCCGCGAGATCAAGGCCCTGGGCGTCGCCAACGTGCTGGGCGGCTTGGTTGGAGGTCTTCCCGGACACTCCAGGATGGGTTACACGCTGATCGCCCACCGGGCCGGTGTCACCACCCGTTGGGTCGGGTTGTCGGCCGCATCGTTGAGCCTGGCGGCGGTCGCTGTGGACTTCGCCATCTGGGTTCCGAAGCTGGTCATCGCGACCATCGTCATGCTGATCGTGCTGGAGTTTTTCAACGATTGGCTGGTGCGCCAGCTTGGCGCTCTGGGATGGGTCGACAGTGCCATCGTGTTGATGATCCTGGCGGTGATCGTGTTCTACGGATTCCTGCCGGGAATCGGTTTTGGCCTGCTGGTGACCTCGGTCCTGTTTGTTGTGCGCTACAGTCGCGTGCCGCCCATCAGGCGGGTCGAAACCCTGGCCGGTCGAGGGTCACCACTGCAACGATCACCCCAGGATCAGCGATTCCTGATGCAAATGGGGCGCGGTGTGATGATTTACAGCCTGCGCGGCTATCTTTTTTTCGGATCAATCAGTCGTGTCTGCGGGAGCGTTCAGCATGATGTCGAAGCCCGGGGCGGCGAGGTCACCGATGTCGTCATCGATTTTCAACACACCCATGGGGCGGACGTGTCCACTGTCATCGCTCTGCGTCAGCTTCTCCAGTTTTTGCGGAACAAGGGTGTGTCGCTGACCCTGGCCGGATTGGATTGGGATGTTCGTGTCTTGTTCGAAAAGAGGCTGGGCTCGGAAGCGTCGGTGCACTGGGCCACCACCGTCGATGCGGCCGCGGAGGGTCTGGAAGAAACGTTACTCGCCCGACATCGAAACGCGCCGTTGGTACCCGAGGTCGGTGCCAACCATGCGGCGACCGCGCATCAAGCGGTGTCCGAGTTTCTGGGCCTGAACGATGACGACGACGGTCTGCATGCGCTGATTGACAAGCTGGGCAGTCGCAGCTTTCGGGACGGAGACGTAATCTTCCGGCAGGGGGATGCGGATTCCGGAGTGTTGCTGATCACCGCGGGACGCATCGACATCGTGCGGGCGGGCCCGACCGGCTCCGCTGCGACCCGCTTGCGTTCGTTTCTGGCGGGGGCCACGGTCGGGGAGATGGCCTATTACCTGGGACACAGAAGGCGCACGGCGACCGCAGTGGCCAAGGGCAGAACCACGGTTTGTTTCCTGTCCCTGCCCATACTCCGGGGTCTGGCGGGAAATGCAGACGAGGCCGCCGAGCTGGAGATCGCTTTTCACCGCGCCATGGCCAAAGTTCTGGCTGAGCGGCTCGAGTTCCAAAGTGCCCGGGCGGCGGCCTTGGTCGGGCAGTAGTGGGCGCGCAGACGACAAGCCGGACAGGCACCGGATGCCGAAGTGGTCCTTTCGTCGCAGGTCCACTGGACGGATGCTGGATGATCCAGGCAGTTGCCATCGAACCGGCAAGACGTATTTACGCTGCCAGCCAAACTGGAATGAATACTTTGAGCGTGATCAATCTGAGTAACTCTGACAGAGTTTGTTCTGTGGGCACCCCGTTCGGTTCGATATTCCGCATTTTTGGCAAGACGCTGCTCGGTTGGATGCTTGCCCTGACGATGCTTGGTCTGGCGACGATGGCCTTGGCGGAGAGCCCGGCAGATCCACTGAAGCCCGCTGACCGATCGAGCCCGGGCGCAACGTTAATGACGTTCCTCGAAGACGGGGATGCCGTGGGCGAGTTTCTGGCAAAAGACTACCTGTTGGCGCCCTCGCGAGCGAAGTTCCACCATCTGATTACTCTGGGGGACAGTGCCGTCAGAAGTCTCGACTTGAGCGATGTCCCGCCCGCGGCTCGCCTGAAGACGGGCCGAACCGCCGCGACCGTTTTGTACGAGACGCTCAGCCGGATCGACCTGCCGCCTCTTAAGGAGATTCCTACTGCAGATCAGCTCGAGCAGTCGAAGGATACGGACACCGACAGCGTGCGTTGGGTGATCCCAAACACCGAGATTGCCTTGGAACTCGTGCAGGGTGGCCCCAACGATGGTGAGTTTTTGTTCAGCGCTGACACGGTCGCCCGGGCGGATGAGTTCTACGAGCGCGTCCGTACGCTGGATTACGCCCGTCCGATTCCCTTGGATAATGCCCGGCAGGTCATGACCGGCAACGGTGGTTGGATGGTTCCCCATGCCTGGGTACAAGCAATGCCTGGGTGGCTACGAGAGATCTGGGCCGAACAAGCGCTCTGGAAATGGATCGGGTTTGCCCTGATTCTTTGCATATTCGCGCTCCTGACTCGATGGGTGCACAAGTTGTCCCACCCTGGGGCGGCTGCGGGACCCTTCCTGGATGCCCTGGCGCAATTGGCATTGCCGACGTTTTTACTCATCGCAACGCCTGCGGTGACTTACCTTGCATTGGTCCAACTCAACCTGATCGGTGATTTGGGCAGTGCGATTGAGCTTATCGCCACGGCCCTTATGTTTCTCGCTGGAGCCTGGATCGCGTGGTGCGTGGCGCCGGTAATCGCCGAGGCGATCATCGCGTCTCCCAGAATTGCCTCCGAGAGCATTGACGCCCATCTCATCCGGATCTGCACCCGACTTCATGGGCATTGTTGCCGCCGCGGGATTGCTGGCGATGGGGGCTGAGCGGCTGGGGCTGCCGATCTATGGCATCATCGCCGGTCTTGGCGTCGGGGGACTGGCCATCGCCTTGGCGGCGCAGCCGACCTTCGAGAATCTGATCGGCGGTCTCAGTCTGTTCGCAGACAAACCCGTTCGGGTCGGCGACCTATGCCGCTACGGAAGCGATGAGGGCTGGATCGAATCCATCGGTATTCGATCGACCCGAATTCGGGGATCGGATCGCGCGTTGACCACCATTCCCAACGCGGCACTGTCCAAGATGCCGGTGGTCAATCTCTCCCAGCGCGACCGAATGTTGATACAGTCCGTCATCGGAGTTCGCTACGAAACCAGCCCTGAGCAACTGCGCCATTTGCTCGTCAAGATCCGGGAGATGTTGTTAGGCCACCCGCGCACTCACCCGGACCGGCTGCGAGTGCGGTTCATCGGTTTCGGCGCCTGCTCGCTGGACATAGAAGTGTTCGCCTACGTGACGACCAGGAACTGGGTGGAGTTTCTCGGTATTCGCGAGGACATCATGCTGAGGGTGATGGATCTCGTCGCCGACAGCGGGACCGAGTTCGCCTTTCCGTCGCAGACCCTGTACTTCGCACGCGACGGGGGAATGGACAGCGGGAAAGCACGCGTTGCGGAAGCCGAGGTGGCCCGATGGCGGGAGGAAGGCCATCTGCCGTTTCCGAATTTCTCGCCGGAGGAAATGCGCCAAATGAAGGGGAGCGTGGCCTATCCGCCGCCGGGCTCACCGGGCGCAATTGACGGAGATCGAGGTTGATTGGAATGGCGTCGGGGTGGCCAAGACCACCCCGCTGTTCAAGCACAGTCCATTGCAACGAACTTGCGGTACGAGACACGATCGTGAAATTTGTCAGATAGAAAACTCGCCAATCGTTCTACAGTTTCAGTCATTATCTCGTCGCAATTCGGATGGCAGGTGAATCTGGCAATTCGGTGTGTCGATCTTCGACGCACAGGCCAAGATACACTGTCGCTACACCGACCCTGTTGCGATCTGAATGCCTATTGCCCAATGCACTTGCGAACGGCATCGCTTCTGCTATGCATGGTGCGTGACACATTATGCTGAGGCGTTCGTTTACCAGCAGCAGGGCCACGCACACAACTGCGACCATTGTCCCGGTCCGGTAGATGCCACGTGAGGGCATAAGCGCCATCAGAAACAGCATTCCGATGCACACCATGCGCGCCAGCAGTCCCAGCGCGTTGACCCCATCGAAGTAGTGGATCAGCAGTGTAAGCCAGATCAGAAAACAGCCGAGTAGAACGAAAAAAAGCCGGTTGGTGCGCTTGATCGACTCTTGATCGTCAGCGGCGATTTCGCCATCCAATGTCGGTATGTTTGTTGTCACGAAGAACAACATACTTGCGCCAGACACGGCGTAGAGGAAACCCGGAAACGACCAGTCTTCCACGGAAAGAATGTGGAGCGCCTGCCAGAACATGTCGAATGAGATCAGCAGCACGATCAAAAGCCACGCCGCCTGCATGGGGTGGCTGCGAGGCCAGCCGGGGTGCTGCATTTTGTGGGACAAGAACACGAGCAGGTTGCCGATACCCATGGTCAGGATAGTCACGAACATCAGTGCAACCAACAACGCGGACCCGTTTTCCATCGCTTCAGTCCTCTTAACCGTGATGTGCTTGGATAGTAACCCCACTTCGACTCAGTGTCGGCCTCCGACGGGGCCGGCTTAGCGCTGCGCTTAATTGCGGTCGCGGTATCGCCCATGGTCGCGGCGACCCAAGACAAACCTCCGCGGTGTTTTGGGTTCCGGTAGAATGCCGGCCCATGCTCTCATTCTGTCTTGCTGTACTGTTGTTACTGGCTACCCCCGGCCCCGGCGTGCTGTCGACTGCCGGGGTCGGCGCCGCGTTCGGGTTTAACGCCGGCCTGCGCTACGTCGCTGGCTTGTGTATCGGCACCAACCTGGTGGCGCTGATCGTTGTTTCCGGCTTGGCCGCCATAGTCCTGGCCAACGATTGGGCCCGGAACACCCTGCTGGTGTTGTCGGCGATGTATCTTCTGTACCTGGCGGTGCGCATCGCCTTTGCCGGCAAGAAAATCGCCTTTATCACTGCCGCTGAAAAACCGGGAATTCGGGCCGGGCTGCTGTTGCAGTTGATCAATCCCAAGGCGTATGCCGTGAACATGACCTGGTTCAGCGGCTTCGTACTGATTCCCGGGGCCTTGGTCAGCGAAACCCTGCTCAAGTTTCTGGTGATAAACCTGATCTGGATTCCGATTCATCTGATCTGGCTGGCCGGGGGCAATGTGGTCAACCAGTTGGACTTGAGCCCGCGCACGCACTTCGTCATCAACTGCCTGATGGCCTCGGCCATGTTAGCCGTTGTCGTGTTGGCGATAGCGTCACTGGTTTAGAAACAAGCGAATTCAGCCTATGGCGCGGATCAGAGTGGTTTTACTCTGCCCCGGCTTTGTCCGCTGACGCCGCAGGAAGCTGCCCACAATCGCTCCAGGCATAGATCTCGGTCGCGGACGGGTCGCATTTTGTGCAGCTGCTTCCGCAGGACGCGTTCACCGCCTGTTTCAGCACCGTGCCTTTGCGCACCCAAACCTGGAGCATGCCGCGCATTGCATCGGGATCGGCGTCGAAATGCGCGCACAGATCGGCGAGGGTGGATTGTCCCCGTTGCTGCAGGTAACGGCGGATATCGGACAGGATCATAGCTCGGCCTGCGTTGCGGGTGTCGCCGGTTCACGGCTGTGCTGCGCCCAGCGACGCAGGGTCACGATCAGCAGTGCAAAAGCACCCCACACAATCATCAACCAGGTCGCGGATGAGGCCGGGTGCGCGCCGTAGGTTGCGACCTGGTAGAAACTCGAAGCGGTGATGTAGGCCACCAGCGTCGTCCATGTCGCCACGAATGCCGCCCAGGGTCGTCCGGCTTCGCGCCGGATTGCCCCGATCGTTGCGACACAGGGAAAATACAGCAGAACGAACAACAGGTAGGCAAACGCGCCGGCCTGGCCATCGAAGCGACTGACCATGGCGCCAAACACCCCTTCGTTCACCCCCTGTTCCGCAGCGGCCGCCCGGGTGTCGCTGACGTCACCGATCTCAAGGCCCATGGGATCAGCCAGCTTTTCGGTCACCGCTGCGAGATTGGCCGGTACGGTGGCCGCGGCGGCAGCCAGCTGTTCCCAGACATTGGGATCTTCCGCCTGTTCGACGGCCGCGTCGGCCGCCAGCCCCGAATACAGATTGTCCAGCGTGCCGACAACAACCTCCTTGGCCAGAATGCCGGAGAATATCCCGACCACCGCCGGCCAGTTGTCTTCGCGAATGCCGAGGGGCGCAAAAACCGGTATCACGGCCCGGCTGGCCGCGCTGAGCACCGATTTCTCGCTGTCCTGGTTGCCGAATGAGCCATCGGTGCCGATGGAATTGAGCAGATTGAGCGCCAGCACCATCAGGATGATGACCTGTCCAGCCTCTTTCAGGAATAAACGCACCCGATCCCAGGCGCGCAACACGATTCCTTTGACCGTAGGCAAATGATACGGCGGCAGTTCCATCATGAATCCGCTGCTGCTGCCCGGCAGCAAGGTGCGCTTCATCAGCAGGCCGGTGAGGATGGCGACCGCAATGCCGGTCAGGTACAGGGCAAACACAACGTTTTGCCCGGATGCGGGAAAGAAAGCAGCGGCGAACAGGGCATACACCGGCAAGCGGGCGCCACAGGACATAAACGGATTCATGAGGATGGTCAGCTTGCGCTCGCGTTCGTTCTCCAGTGTCCGCGTCGCCATGATGGCGGGCACGTTGCAGCCGAAGCCCACGATCAAGGGCACAAAGGCCTTGCCCGGCAGGCCGATGGCACGCATTGAACGGTCCATCACGAACGCCGCGCGCGCCATGTACCCGGAGTCTTCGAGTATCGATAAAAACAGGTAGAGCGCGGCGATCACCGGAATAAAGGTGGCGACAATCGTCACGCCGCCCCCGACGCCATCGGCCAGAAACACGCGCACCCAGTCCGGCAAGCCGAGGCTGGTGAGGAGCTGGCCTAAGCCGGTGACGAACAGTGCGCTGGCGGTGCCGTCAAAGAAATCGATAAAGGCGCCGCCGATATCGATGGTGAACAGAAACATGGTGTACATGATGACAAGAAACAGCGGTATGCCGGTCCATTTGCCCAGCACCAGGCGATCGATCCGGTCACTGAAGGTTCGCGTCATTCTGCCGCGGTTGCGTGTCACCGTCTGCGCGAGCATATGTGCGTGGCTGTAGCGCGAATCGGCGATCAGGATGTCGGCATCTTCGCCGCTGCGGTCCATGATCTGCTGGCGCCAGTGAGACCGTTTCTCCGCCAACGTGGCGGGCAACCCGACACCGGCATCGGCGTCGTTTTCGATAAGCTCGAGCGCCAGCCAGCGGCGGTTGCTGGCAGGCGCCCGGTCGAATTCCGGCGCCAGATCCGCCACGGCCTGCTCGATCACTTCGTCCAGCGCCAGCGAAAATCCGCTCTGTTCGCGGCCGTCGGCCACGGCCAGCATGCGCGCTTTCAACTCCGTCAGACCTTCGCCGCTGACGGCCACCACCGGTATCACCGGACAGCCCAGTTTTTCCGCCAGCGCGCCGGTGTCTATCTCGATGCCGCGTTTGCGGGCGACATCCATCATATTCAGCGCCAGCACAACCGGCACCCCCATCTCAAGGAGTTGCACCGTGAGGTAGAGGTTGCGCTCCAGGTTGGCGGCGTCGAGCACGTTAACGATCAGATCGGCTTCGCGCGACAACAGGAAGTCGCGCGTCACTTTTTCATCGAGGGAGCTGGCATCCAGCGAATAGATGCCGGGCAGATCGACGACGGCCACTTCCCGGCGGTCGATCTCAAAACGGCCTTCCCTGCGCTCTACTGTCACACCCGGCCAGTTACCGGTCTTCTGGCGGATTCCGGTAAATGCATTGAACAGCGCCGACTTGCCGCAATTGGGGTTGCCCGCGAGGGCAACGGTCAGCGCAGACCCGCTCCTGGTCACGGGCGCGCCGGATTCGCAACAGCCCGCCATTACTCGATGGCCTCGGCGCGCAGCTTTTCGGCGATACCCTTGCCCAGGGCCACGCGGTTGCCGTCCCGCGCCACCACGACCCCGCGGCCACGACGATGCAGCACCTCGATCTCGGCACCGACCGACAGACCCAGAGACAGCAGTCGCAGCACCAACGGACGCCCACCGTCAATGGCGATCAGGCGCACCTTCTGGCCCACCGGGGTGTCGATGAGGCTTTGACTGGGCATGTGCCGAGAGTCCGCGTCAAACGAGAATGGTTATCATTATAACCGCTCGTCCGGGCTTCGGTAAATGTCGAATTGACTTCCTCATGCAGCCTGCCGTCGGTCTCGATTCTTTGAGATCCGTCTTCTGCACCCAAAACGGGGTTTCTAAGCCCCCGCAAAAGCTCGATTCTCCCAGGTTGATTCCTTGTTTCAACAGTTTGATCTGGTCCGACCCCCTGACGCGGGGCTCAGGCGGCGCGTCGCTCGGGCTGCAGGTTCCCGCTTACATCGACTGCCACAAACCGACGACGCTGACCAGCAACAACACGCTGCCCAGCACCCGGAAGAACACCTGGGTTTCCGCTGCAAGCAGCCGCCGGTGGAACCGGAGCCCGATGACATGGCCGACGGCCGCGCAGGGCAGCAGCCAGATATGCTGTTCCAGATGCAGATCGACGCCGGCGTAGATGAATGCGGCGAGTTTGATGGTGACCAGAATCAGCCACAGCACGAACAGGGTGTCCCGAAGCTGCTCTCGCGCCACGTGCTGGGCGAACACGGCGATGATCGGCGGCGCGCCGATCAGCGAGGTGCCGCTGAAGTAGCCCCCGATCATCAGGAACAGGGTGTCCACCAGCTTGCTGTTGCTCTTGAACGGGCGGTTGAGAATGTAAGTGATCGAGTACAGCGCCACGATGCAAAAAATAATGGCGCTCATGATCTTGGGCGGCAGGGTGATCAAGCCGAACACGCCGATCAGTTTCGGCACGATCATGACCGCCAGTGCGTAACGCAAATAGTGCCAGTCAACGGTGCCGCGAAACTCGCCCTGTAGCTTGGAGTGCCTGAGGCGACGGTTGTTCTGAAACACCGTCAACGACGCGAACACCAGCAAATGCACTGAAATCAGGGGCAGAAAAAACAGCGGCCGATCGTAGATCAAAAGCAGAAAGGGCAGCGACAGCACGGCGCCGCCGAAGCCCAGTCCCGAACGGACAAACCCGCTCCAGACGAACACCAGTCCGATCAGCGCGTATTGGTACCAGAACAGATCCAGCATCGGAGTCGGTCGGCGTTCGCGTGGGCCGCATAGCCTACTGCCTGCGTAGAAACAAGGCGATCCCATCGGGTCGATTTGGGTCCGGTTGCCCTGTTTTCTTAGGTCTTTTCGGCATGCCTTCGTTTCTTTGAGCTCGTCATGTGCTGAAATGCGGGGACACGGCTGCGCCGCCGATTCTCCGGCGCGCTCGAAAGGATGTGATAGTGGAACAGGATGTGACACCGGCGGCGGCTGCGCCGGACATCGAACCCGCAGCGCTCTGGCAGCGCATCACCCTGATGGATCGGCTGGCGGAGTTGTCGCGGACGCGCCCGGACGTTGTCCCGGTAACCATGGTGAACGATCGTGGTGACGACGCCACCCGCCTCACTTACCCCGACCTCAGCGCCGCCGCTCGCGGAATTGCCCGGTATCTGACTCATGAACGGGGTTTGCGCGCCGGCGCCACCGTGCTGTTGGTGTATCCGCCGTCCATGGATTTCGTGACCGCGCTTGTGGGTTGCATGATGGCGGGTGTGGTACCTGTTCCGGTGGCGCCGCCCAACCCGCTGCGGCCCGAGCATGCCCATCGGGAACTGGCCGCAGTGGCCGAGCGCAGCGGCGCCCAGGCCATTCTCACCAATGGGCAGTACCTGATGGGTATCCGCGTGGGCGGTCTCAGGGGGGTGCTGAGCGGCACACACCGTCGCCGTCCGGGCAATCTGCCCTGGTGGCGAACCGAGCGCGTACCGGCCGACGACACCCAGCCGACGCACCGGGCCAGGCCTGGGGACGTGGCATTTCTACAGTACACATCGGGCTCCACATCGAGCCCCAAGGGTGTGGTTATTACCCACGCCAACGTCGTGCACCAGCTCTGGCTGAACAAGCGGGAACTGGGGCTGGGTGCACAGTCCGTGGCCGTGACCTGGGTGCCTCACTTTCACGATTTCGGCCTTATCAGCGGTCTGCTCAGTGCAATTTTCGGTAACGGCCGGCTCTATATGCTGTCCCCCCTGGCTTTTCTGAAAAAGCCCGCTGTCTGGTTCGATGTCATGTCCCGGGTGCGGGCGACGCACACGGCGGCGCCGGATTTCGCCTATCGTCTGGCCGTTCGCAGATCCAACGACGTGCAGCGGGCCAACTGGGATCTCTCTGCGCTGAGTGTGGTCATGAGCGCGGCCGAGCCGGTGCGCTGGCGTACCCAGGATGATTTCAGCGCGGCGTTCCGGGCAGCGGGGCTCGATGCCACCGCTCTCTGTCCATCCTACGGCCTGGCGGAACACACCGTCGGTGTCACGGTCGGGGGCCGCAACCGGCTGTGCGTGGAGCGTCTATCCCTGGAACTCAGCGGGGAGGTTAAACCGTTGGATCCGTCGGATGACGGTGTCCGTCTGGTGGGGTGCGGGCCGCCGTCCCAGGGTGTGGATCTCAGAATCGTTGATCCGGAATCCCACACGGCTTTGCCCGAAGGGCGGGTGGGGGAGATCTGGGTCGACTCGCCCAGCAAGGCCGCGGGCTATTGGGGCGAGCCGGATCTGAGCGCCGCGCGGTTCCACGCCCGGCTCCCGGGCGGCGCGCCGGACGGGTATCTGCGTACCGGGGATCTCGGGTTTTTATGGCAGGGTGAGCTCTACATTACCGGACGCCTCAAGGACTTGATCATCCTCAATGGCCGCAACCTTCACCCCCAGGATCTGGAGGAAACCGTTGCCGAAGTATCGCCATTGATTCGCAAGGGGCGGGTTGCCGCTTTTTCCGTTCCGACCGAGGGAAGTCAGGTTGGTGACGCCGGTGAGGGGCTGGCCGTGGTTGTGGAGCTGGCCGACAAGCGGCCCAAGCCCGAATCGCTGGACGCCCTGGTAGAGCAGGTCAGGGAACGGCTGCTGGCCGATCACCGGGTGGCATGCCAGGTCCTGGTTCTCGGCCGCCCCGGGGTGATCCAGAAAACCACCAGCGGCAAGCTGCGTCGCCAGGCCATGCGCCAGGCCCATCTCGACGGTGAGCTCGCAGCCCGCGCCCATCGGGTGGTTACCCTGGAACCGGTGTCGGTGAACGCCGCTGAACAAATCGACGGCGAATCTCGCGCCGGTGTACTGCGCCCGAGACGTCGTTGCCGCTGGAAACCTGGATGATCCGCGAGGTGGCATCCGCTCTGGGTGTGCCGGAAGCTTCGGTTTCACCCGCCGCATCGCTGCAGGCAATGGGCGCCGATTCTCTTCTGGTGGTGGGCTTGTCCGCGGCCATTGCCGAGCGATGGGGGGTTGAGATCGGAGCGGATGTCGTGGCCGCCAATCCAACGCTGGCGGACTTGGTCCAAACCGTCCATACGGCCGTCCAGGGGCATGCAGACGCAGAATCGTTCACCGAAGTATCCACCGCCGAACCGGAGCATATCGACCAACCGCTGCCTCTGACCCCGGCTCAGGCCTGGGTGGTGGAGACCGTGGGCCATCGGATCCCAAACCATTGGAATCTGCCGGTCATACTGTCCAGCGATTCGCCGGTAGATCCCACGGTGCTGCGTGCAGCCCTTGCAAAACTGGCGCAGCGTCATCCCGCGCTGCGCCTGCGGCTGAGCCCGGCCGGTGGGGATCTGTCGGCCTGGCGGCAGAGATTCGAAGCCGTTTCGGCACCGCCGGTCCGGGTCGTTGATCTGGTTGCGTTGCGGGACCCTGACATCAATCGGGCGGTGGAGCGCGACGTGCACGCCACCCAATCCACGCTGGATCTGGTTGCCGGGCCGGTTTGGCGCGCGGTTGTCTATCACACCGGCCCGGGACGCCCGGACCGTCTGCTGCTTCTGTTTCATCACTTCGTCATCGACGGGTTCAGCACCCGCTTGTTGCTGCGCGAGTTCGAGGCGTTGTATCTGGCATTCGAAGCCGGGCAACCGACACCGCAGCGATCTTTGCCCCAGCGCTATGGCGACTGGGTCCGGGGCCTGTCCGCGGAGGCATGCTCACCGGCCATGCGATCGGAACTCGCGTATTGGCGTACCGTGTTGCAGGGCACGTTTCCGGAATTGCCCTACGACCACCCACAGGATGAAAATCCCGAGGGTCTGGCCAGGGCGCTGAGTTTCGAGCTGGCGCCGACATCCAGTGCGTCTCTGCTCGGGCAAATCGCCGGCGACCCGGATATCGGACTCGAAGCCATCATGCTACATGCCCTGGAACAGACATTTGCCCGTTGGGGTGGGATGGATACGCCGCCCCTCATCGACCTGCAACGCCATGGCCGCAGTTTCGCCCCGGACGGTGTTCGCGCCGAGCGCACCATCGCCTGGACAAATGATGTTTTCCCCATACAGTTGCCGCCGTCGCCATCCGGTTCCGGGCGTCTCGGAACACGGGCGATACAGCAGCGGCTCGATGCCGTCCCAAATCTTGGGCGCGGATACGGATTGCTGCGCTACATGGGGACCGAGGCTGATCGTGCCGTGCTGGACGCACTGCCCGTGGCGGCGGTCAAATTGCTCTGTCACAGCCGCCTGATGGAGGGTGCGCGCTCGGAAAACGTGCGCTTCCGCCTGTCTGACGAAAGCCCCGGTTTAAGCTACGGTGCGGATTTGCGCGCCCGCTACGCCCTGCTTGTATATGCATCCGTGCACGGGGAACGGCTGCGGGTGGATCTGGCCTACGGCAGCGGGCTTTTCGAACCCGGCACAGCCGAGGCGTTCATGACCGAGCTCAGGGCTGCGCTGGACCGGCTGGCGGGGGAGGACTGAAAGCGATGCCTCAGGTCAGAAAGTTCTCGATGCCCAGAGCAAAGATGGCGTAGCCACCGATCAGCGCGTGGGATACGGACACGCCCACGATGGACCGGTGACGCACGAACAACCAGCCCCAGAACAGGCCGGGTACAAAGGTCACCAGCGCCATCGCCATGCCCAGGTGCACATGGGCGGCGGAGGCGATCAGGTTGGAAATCAGGATGGCCAGCACATGCCGCTTGGTTTCCGAGCCCTCCATGAATTCGTACAAGGGCGCCTGAACGCCGCAGCGCCCGATCAGCTCCTGTGCGGGGCACAACATCGCGTACAGCCCGAGAGCGCCCAGGTAAAATGCCCAGTTCACGGTCCCGTTCGGGTTTTCGCGGGTAAAGGCCTGAGCCAAGGTGAAAATGGGTTGGCCCTGATGCTCCGGCAGATAGGTTACCGCCAGGACTTTCAATGCGGTCAAGGCCACCAGAAACAGGGCAGTCCACACCAGGGCATCCCGGACCGCGGGCACGGCCGACCGGGTGGTCAGCCCAAAAAGCCTGCGGGGTAAGGGGCTGGTGCGGATCATGTAGATTACCGCCAGGGCGAACATGACGATGATGGCGGGCGAACCGAACACTGAGACCCAGCTGTAGGCGCCCAGGTCGTGAACCGCACGCAGGAAGAATGCATACAGTGAGAACAGGGTCAGCATCACGACGATAAAGCGGGCAATGGTGCCGCGCAGGCGTTGGAGTCGGAGTTCGGAGGCCAGGGTTTCGGTGGTGAGCTGGCTGCTTTTGCGCAAACGCTGCGCCAGGTTCTTCACCATGGATCGCAGCAGGATATCGTGCAGCCTGAGCAGGCGCGGGTTCTGTTCCATGCCGTCGAAGTTCAGCACGTCCAACCGGGCCCGAGTGCGCGCGCGGACCGTTGCCGAGGCGGGGGAGCCGTCGGCTACGGAAATCTCCCCGATCCGTTCCCCGGGGCCCAGAACGGCGATGCGATGCTCAACCTGATCGCCCCCGGTGCTGCGTTTGACCACGTCCGATCTCGCCGGCGCGAATCGAGATAGAGCCGATTGTTGTGCTCGCCCTCACGCAGGAGCACCGCACCGGCGGGCAGATCTAGATGCTCCGTCCGCGCCCGCGCCAGTTCCGCCATATCCGGCGGAAGATTTCTGAGTTTTCCAGCGAGTCGGACGTATCCAATGCGTCCATCGCCTGCCGGAGTTTCCAATCCTGTTCCATGTTCTTCTGATTGTTCTAACACCGGATCTCAATACGGCCGGATTGTGGTTCTTATACGTTGTGGTTCGCTGGGCAATAGCTATGCCACGGCCACATGTTCGGGCTGGATCGCGATTTGCGGCTTTTTTGTTGACCGGGCGGTTGGTTTTCGGTGCTCGATTCCAACGCCCCGCCGCACTCCCGGGGTTTCCGCCCGATTCCCTTCATCCCAGGGATGCGCAATCGGGCATTGATGCCCTTCTAGAAAATTATTTTGTTGATTGGGGTTGCAATTTGCCAAAACATCCCGCAATCTTCCCCGGCGATCTACGTTTTGGCCTGCCTAAAGCTACCCATTCGAAATTTCCGAATGTTCTACGCAAGACACCCACTACGACCAGGTTGTTCGTCACCGCACCCGATTAGTGTGCGGAGTTATTGATATGGAGGCCAAACATGGCTATCGGAACTGTTAAGTGGTTTAACCCCGCCAAGGGTTTTGGATTCATCGAGCCGGAAGCTGGCGATAAGGACGTTTTCGTCCACATCAGCGCAGTCGAAGCGGCCGGCATGAACACTCTGACCGAAGGTCAGCGTGTCAGCTACGACGTGGTCAGTGAGCGCGGCAAAACCGCGGCTGGCAACCTCAAAGCAGCCTGAACCAGCGAATCGGGCGCCGAACCGGCGCCCGCCTCGCGGAAAGAGAGGGCGGCCTGTACGGGCCGCCCTTTTTTTGTGTCGGAAAAAAAATGCAGACCCGTTTCACAGCTGCTGTACCTGCTTGAGCTTCAGGCTGCCCGAGTAGCGCGCCCACTGAAGCACGACGAGATACTGGCCACCGGTGGGAAAGCCCACGGCCACCTCCCAGTTGCTGATGCCCAGTGTCATTATTTTGCTGCTGGTTCGCATCCAGGCCGGTGGCTCTACCGCGATGGTGTGAGCACCCGCCGTCGTTTCCAGATCGATCACAAACCCTTCGCGATGCATCGCCGTCGCAACCTGCCGGCCGTCGAAGCGTACGGTCAGTCTGGGACCCAGAAAGGCGCCCGGCTCAAGGTGCAGTTTCACTTGCACGGCGGCGTCCTGGTCGTTCCCATCATGTTCGTCGTCAGGTATGGGCTCCAAAGCGTTTCGACCTCGCTGACAGTAGGGCAATGCGCAACGAATCTACGCCTGACCATGATAGACCAACAGCTGCGTATCGGCCGGTTGAGCGATACCTGCAGTTTGGCTTCACCGGGATGCCGTGTTGTGCCCGCATAGGCGGAGATTTTTACTCTGCGGGCACAACGTAAAACGGGGATGCCGCACATCAGCGGCACCCCCGTGTTCGCAACGTCAGCCCGTCAGTGGGTGTACTCGGTCTCCGTAATCACACCCCCGTGCGCCTCCGTATCCTTTGCTGGCAGATCAACGTCCGTGTCGAAGATCGCGGCACCGACCCCGCCGTCGTCCGACTCCGACGCGGCCGTGGCCTCAGCGGCCACCAAGCCACCGTGTTCCGGGTCGTCGGCTGGGACGGCATCTGCTTCCACTTCCACCGAGGTCGCCATGGATACCCCGCCAACCCCGTCGGCGTCTGTGTCGTCCGCCTCCATGGTCTCCGGTATACCGGGTATAGCCGGTATACCGGTGGGCTGGGGTACGCTGGCCTCCGCCTCCGACAGATAACCCATGCCGTCACCCGTGTCCTCCTCGAGACGCACCCCCGCTGGTGTCATCAGCTTGGCTGTGGCCCCATCATGGGCGTCATAGGAGGGGCCGGTTCCGGTGTGGATCCACTCATAGTCGATCAGACGCAGACCCTGTTCCGCAAGCTGCTGCCACTTGGCGCGGAAATTCTGCCAGGTCACGTTGGCCCAGAGATAGTGACCGCCGGCGCCGGCAACAAACACGCCGGAGTATCGGTTCTGCCCATTCACACGGTGTACGTTCATGTCGATCAGCCGCAGGCCCTGGCCGGATAGCTGCTGCCACTTGGCAATAAAACTCGACCAGCTCGCATTGGCCCACAGTCCATAGGCCCCGGTGCCCGGTACCCAGACGCCGGTATATCGGTTCTGACCGTTCACGTTATGAACGTGGATGTCGGCAAGCCTGAGCCCCCGGGCCCCCAGTTGCTGCCACTTCTGCACAAAGCTGGTCCAGCTGGCGTTGGCCCAAAGGGCGTAGGAGCCCCTGCCGGAACGGTAGACGCCGGTATATCGGTTCTGACCGTTGACGTTGTGCACGTTGATGTCCACCAGCCGAAGCCCCAGCCTGGACCACTCCGACCACTTCTGGACAAAGC
Source organism: uncultured Gammaproteobacteria bacterium (assembly GCA_963783675.1). Taxonomy (GTDB): domain Bacteria; phylum Pseudomonadota; class Gammaproteobacteria; order Competibacterales; family JAHEDQ01; genus JAHEDQ01. The sequence goes on along the minus strand of CAWAOU010000018.1, from coordinate 537,480 downwards.
TGCTCCAGGTCACATTGGCCCAGAGCGCGTATCCGCCGTTGCCTTCCTGCCAGACGCCGGAGTAGCGGGTCTGGCCGTTGCGGTAATGGACGTTGAGGTCGGTCAGGCGCAGGCCCTGGGCCGACCAGCCGTTCCACTTGTCCAGGAAGCTGGACCAGGACGCGTTCACCCACATGCCGTAACGCCCGGTGCCCTGTCGCCAGACGCCGGTGTGGCCCTTGGTGAAAAAGCGTTCGTACATCTTGGCGTTGGTGAGCCGGTCGCCATAGCTGAGCCCGGTGCGCTGGCCGATGGTGACGCCGCTCTGTGTCGGCACGATGGTCGGCTGACCGTTGCTGGAGAACGCCCAGGTCGGGTAGTGCATGATCGAGGCGTAATCGTACGCGTAGTAGTCGGTCATGCTGGACTGTTTCTGGAAATTGCTCTCGAACCCCGCGGTGATGTTCTGCCAGTTGATGGTGACGTACTGGTCCCGGTCGGAGCGGGTCTGCTCGTGCATGTGACCGAAGGCATGGCCGATCTCATGGATGATGGTGCCGTCGCTGGCGGCATCCGACACCCGAATCAGTTGCCGTCCGCCGCGCATGCCGACCTGGGATGAGCTCCAGTTCACGTTTGGGTTGCGGACGAACTCCACGTAGTTCGGGTATGAGGCAGCATTCGCCGCCGTTCTGAGCACAAAGCGCATGCCGCTGTTTTCGGTCCAGTGCGCCAGGGCGTCCGTCACCCGCTGCGAGTTTGGCAGCCCGGAGTTGATGACGTAGGGCATCACGCCGTTGGTCCACAAAAAGGCCGACGTCCGGGGCAAACCGACGCCGCGTTGCTCCGGCACCCCGTCGGCTTGACCCTGCTCGACCCCGCTGTTGGTCAGCGCGTCCTCAGAGGCCCGCTCGGCGGCCCGGGCCCTTACCGCAGCGGAATGTCGCTCCACCTCCTCGGGCGGTCCCAGATCGATGCAGCCCTGCCACAGGGCGACACCGTCGGTCACCACATACTCTATGGGCAGGTCGGTGAACCCGGGGCCGGATACGAAACCGGTTCGGGTCTCCACCTTCTGCGCCGTCGGTTCGCTCTCGATCTCGCCCGCTTGGATTGCGTCGTTAAACTGCTTGGACATCAGAACTCTCCTTGTACATCTGCGATGGCCGGATCGCTTCAGATCCGGTGAACCCGGACGTCGAGACCGAGTGGCGGCATATGCCGGGGCAGTGCGCACACCGATGTGGTGAGGTAGTCCCCCGAGGTCATGGTGCCGCTCCTGTCCGTGTCCGCATGGACACGGATGGAAACCTGGGCGTCGTCGCCCAGGGTGGGGGCCTCCAGCCGTGTCACGTAAACCGGCGGTTGGCCCGGGATGGTCACGTTGGGAATCGTTTTGTGATCGAGCAGCTTCGACGGTGCGTCCGCTTCACCTATGTCTTCCACATAGATGTGAAGGTCGACCCCAACCAGGTTGGTGTGCAGTTCATCGAACACGATCATCAGCGGAAAGGTGCCCATGGATGAGTCCCTGGTTGCTTGCCTGGTACGAACCCGTGCGTCCATCCCGAAACGGTGCTGGTCAGTCGGGGCTATGGGCTCCCGCACTGATCGAAGCCGTTTCCACGCTATGGAATCGACGACCGGGTTAGAGCGTCGCCGATGTGTCGGCGGGGCGATGTGCGTTTTGTCACGCTTTGGGAGAGATTCTGGCGGCGCCGCTGGACGCCGTGCGGAACGAAGTGTCGAGCCGGTTCGGTACCGTGTCGTTGCTGGTCCGTGGGAACTTCAGGGAAGCCCCTCTCCGAAATGATCGGTTGGCTCGCCGGTACCCAGCAGATCCCCAAGATCGTCACCTGGATCGTTTCGCTCGCCGCTCCGGTTCTCACGGCCGCCGTCCAGGCTCCAGAGTTGGTTGCCGACGGCAGTCAGGCCGGCGCAGCCGCCGGGTACCACGCTGACACTGCCGGCCCTGAGCGCGGTCAAGGCAGGTATGCCGATCACCAGTTCGTCGAAGCCGTCGTTGTTGTAGTCGGCCGCCGTGAGTGAGTAGCCGAAGAAATCGGATGCTTCGCCCATCGGGAGCAGGTCTCCGGCGTTGGAACCGTCTTCAAGCAGCATCAGATTCTGACTGATCCATTGATGGCCTTGGCCATCCAGTCCCGAGTCCGATCCAAAAAAGACGTTGACCGAGCCCACGTCATTGCCGGTTGAGCTGAACGATTCGCCCGGCGCCCCGATGGCAAGGTCACCGAATCCGTCGCGATTGAAATCCCCGGATTGCAGGCTGAAACCGAACCGGTCCCTGGCCTCGGGGTCGCTGCCGGCCACGGGGTTTTCACCCAACAGGCCGTATTGCCGGATGTAGTCACCTCCGTCGACGGTCAGGCCTTTCTGGGCCGATCCGTAAAACACGCGCACAACCCCGGTGTCGGCGATAACGGGACTACCAGAATTGTCATCCTCGAGCGGGCTGCCCAGTGCCAGGTCGGCGATGGCGTCGCCGTTGAAATCCCCCGTCGCCAGACTGCCGCCAAAAGAGTCTCCCGCTTCCAGGTTGATACCCGGAATGCCCAGGGTGCGGTCTTGCATGCCGTCTCCGTTGTCGTCCACTCCGGTGCCGCCCTCGTGCCAGATCTGGTTGCCCAAGGCCGTCAGGCCATCGGGTGAACCCCGGACAATATGGATCATGCCTGCATCTACGATCGATCCCACACCTTCACCGGGCGCGCCGATGGCAAGATCCTCGTATCCGTCATTGTCGAAATCGCCCATCGCCAGGGTGCGTCCGAACGCGTCCCCCTCCTCGGTGCCCCCCTGGAGATCGCCCAGCGTGTTGCCTTGATCATCGATGCCGCCGTCCTGGCTCCAAATCTGGCTACCCTCCGCCGTCAACCCGCTGTGCGAACCCAGCAGAATCTGAACGCTGCCGGCGTCGGAGTCGCCGTTGACATCGTCCTGCCAGGCGCCGATCGCCAGGTCGGCATAACCGTCTGCGTTCAAATCGCCCGCGGCCAGCGACGACCCAAACCGGGTTTCTTCAGAAATCGGGGGGTAGTACCGCAGGGGCCCGATGGGCACGCCTTGACCCGTGCCGTCTGCGTCCGCCCATCCCTGGTTTTCGCGCCAAAGTTGATTCCCGTCGGCGTTCAGACCGGTGCTCGAGCCGTAGACGATATGCACCCCGCCGGCAAACAGCCTTGTGTCGTATGGCTCGTCGGGGGCACCAACGGCCACATCCGAGTATCCGTCACCGTTGAAGTCCGCCGTTGCGAGCGTGCCGCCAAAGGACCGGGACAGGACGCCCTGCAGATTACCCAGATTCCGATTGGTGTCCGACTCGACACCACCGGCAATGCTCCATTTCTGGTTGTTCTTTGCACGCAGACCGTCCGGGGTTCCGTGGATGACGCTGACCGAACCCCGGAGCGATTCCAGGTCTGGGGCGCCGATGGCCAGATCGGCGTAGCCGTCGCCATCGAAATCGGGCCGGTTGCCGGCGCCGTTGTTCAGATTGGCGGCGCAGGCATCCACTGTGCGCTCGAACATGGGCTCCAGGAAAAACGCCTGGTCCGATTGCAGCACGGCCAGGAGACCTGGATTGTTGCCTATCCCCGAAGTCCGCAGGCGGCACGGGTCCGTGGTGCCGCCGCACATGTAATCCTCTCCCTGTTTCCATCCGACAAAGCGGTATCCGCTGGCCGGCCTGGCAACAAAGGTTTGGTCGAATTGGGTATCCTCGACCTCCACCACGCAGGTGGATTCCGCGGTACAGAATGCGTCGCCGGAGAGGGTCAGCACCTCTCCGTTGGGTGGGACGGTGATCTCGATTTTGCAGCCGGTGAGAAAAACCAGCAGTGTGATGACGCCCCAGACGGTGCGCATAACCATTTTCCGTTGTGTGCGTCTTGTTTACCGTGTTGCAAGAGCTTAGCAGTCCGATTCCGCCGACCAGTAACTTTTTTTGGCGCCACCGTATCCATTCCACCCGGCTGCTGAGCGCGGCGTCGTCTCAACACCCGGAATTGCCGGCGTAAGGTATAGGTTCGGCAATGGATATCCGTGCCACCGATCCTTTTTGTGCATCTGAATGTAAGGTGGGCAGGACTGGCAGACCCATCTAAACTGGCGCGGGGCCGTCGATCCGGGCACAGCGACGAAACGTGCTGTCCGGTAACGGCTCAGAGTCCGAATTGACGATAGACACGCTCGGGGAACAAGAGATGAAACGACTGTATGCCGGGATGTTGCTGACGGCACTCGCCACCTCGCCGGTCAGCGCCCAGGACGCGGACGTGATTTTCGTCGGCGCAACCGTTCTGACCATGAACCCGGAGCAACCCACAGCCGAATCCGTGGCGGTGCTTGAGGGCGACATACTGGCGGTTGGCGCCCGGGGCGATCTGGAGGCCGCGCACCGGGGGGAGGGCACACAGGTCCTGGATCTGAGCGGCGCGACCCTGCTCCCGGGCTTTATCGATCCCCACAGCCATTTCATCAACGCTCTATCCATGAGCACCCAGGCCAATGTGTCGGCCCCGCCGGTGGGTCCAGCCTCTAACCCGGATGAGATCGTGGCGGAGTTGAGTCGTTTTGCCGAAAGCCAGGATCTGGCGCCCGGCGATCTGCTGATCGGTTACGGGTACGACGAGAACCTGATGCCGCCGGGCAAGCCATTGACCCGCTATGACATCGACAAAGCCTTTCGCGACAACCCGGTGATGGTCATGCACGTGTCCCTGCATGGGGCGGTGCTGAACTCGGCGGCGATGGAAAAATACGGCGTCAGCGCCGAAACCGAGACGCCCCCTGGCGGCGTGATTGTTCGGGTTGAGGGGTCGAACGAACCCGAAGGCCTGTTGATGGAGACGGCCTTTTTACCGATCTTCGCCCAACTGCCCAACCCGACACCGGAGCAGGAGCTGCAGCAGCTCAAGGCCGGCCAGATGATCTATGCCAAAGCGGGCGTGACCACGGCCCATGAGGGCGCCACCCACGCGGCGCAGGTCGACCTGCTGAAACGGGGTGCGGAGGCCGGCGCCCTGTTCATCGACGTGATCGCTTTTCCCTTTATCACCGATCTGGATGCGGTGTTGAAGACCAATCCGCCCGAGGCCTGGCGGCGCTATGACAACGGCTTCAAGTTAGGCGGGTGCAAGATCACCATCGACGGCTCGCCCCAGGGCAAGACCGCGAATTTCACCACGCCCTATCTGACCGGCGGGCCCGGGGGTGAGAAGGACTGGAGCGGCGAACCCACCTTCCCGGCGGAGACCGTCAACCAGATGGTCAAGACCTGCTATGACCTGGGCTTTCCGACCAATGTGCATGCCAATGGCGACGCGGCCATTGACATGGTGCTGGCCGCCCATGAGCTTGCGGCCGCCGATGATCTGGATGCGGATCGGCGCACTGTCATCATCCACAGCCAGTTCGTGCGGCCCGATCAACTCCAGAAGTATGCCGACTACAACCTCATGGCCTCGTTCTATACCGAGCACGTGTTTTTCTTCTCCCAGGCCCACATTGCCAATCGAGGCCTGGAGCAGGCTTCGTACATCAGTCCCATGCGCGATGCCATCGACCTGGGTATGCGACCCACAAACCACACGGATTTCAACGTGGTGCCCATAGACCAGATGCTGGTGGTCTGGAGCGCGGTCACGCGCAAGGATCGGGACGGCAATGTCATCGGACCCGATCAGCGGATCACCGTCCAGGAGGCACTGGAGGCGATCACCATCAACGCCGCACGGCAGTATTTCGAAGAGGACCGCAAGGGCAGCATCGAGCCCGGTAAACTCGCCGACCTGGTTGTGCTGAACGCCAATCCCCTTGCGGTGGAGCCCGACGCCATCCCGAATATCAAGGTGCTGCGCACCGTAAAAGCGGGTGAGACCGTCTATGCCGCCCAGACCCTGGCCAATCCGGCGGCGGTGTATTGCGTCGAGAGCGGTGGCAGGTACGAGATCCGGCAATCCGATGCGGGGGCCGCGGGCATCTGCATCCTGCCCGACGGCAACGAAGTGGATGCCTGGTCGCATTTCCGCGCCAACAATCAGTAGGGTGGATTTGGGCGCCTGTGCCTGGCGCTGTCAAAGCAGCGGAACCTGACTGACGACAGGAAGGAGGGCTTTCCCATGGGGTGGATCAAAAACGCGGCACCTGTGTGGCTGTGCGCAGTCGCCCCCATGTTTGTGCCGGCGGCCGCCCAGGAGTTGCCCGAAGGTCCCGGCAAAGACCTTGTCCAAACCGTCTGCTCGGGGTGTCACTCGACCCGCCTGATTGTCTCCAGCGCCGGCTATACCCGCGAGGGCTGGCGGGATCTGACCAGCGCCATGGTGGATCTTTCCGGCAGCCCCGCCGAAGACCTGATACCCGAGTATCTGGCCGCGCATTTCCCCGAGAACACGCGGCGCGCGCCGACTCTGGTGCCCGGCGACGTGGAGATCCGTTTCCAGGAATGGAAGGTGCCGACGCTTGGCCAGCGTCCCCGGGATCCGATCCAGGCGGCGGATGGCGCCATCTGGTGGGCAGGGCAGTGGGGCAACCTGATCGGTAGGATCGATCCCGTCAGCGGCGAGATGAGCGAGTATCCGCTGCCGGAAAACGCCATGCCCCACACCGTGACTCTCGATCGCGCGGGCAAGGTCTGGTTCACGGGCAACAAGAATGGAACGGTGGGCAGCCTCGCCCCGGAAACCGGCGAGATCACCGTTTGTGAAATGCCCGATCCGGCGGCCCGGGACCCGCATTCCGCGATCTTCGATGATGCCGGGATTCTCTGGTTCACTCTCCAGCACAGCAACATGGTGGGGCGCCTCGATCCGGCGAACGGTGAGGTCAAGCTGCGAACCATGCCCACACCGGGATCGCGACCCTACGGCATCAAGATCGGCCCGGACGGTGCCCCCTGGGTGGCCTGCAATGGCAGCAACTGTCTGGTACGAATTGACCCGCGCACCTTCGAACTCCGCGAGTACCAGCTGCCCGATCCCAGCACCACCGTGCGCCGGCTCGACTTCGCCAGCGACGGCATGATCTGGTACGTGAACTCGTCCCTGGGCCGCCTTGGCCGATTCGACCCGGCCAGCGGAGCGGTCAAAGAATGGCCCTCACCCAGCGGACCCAGGTCGCACCCCTATGCCATCGCGGTGGTGGACGACATCGTCTGGTACAACGAGTCCGGTATGCGGCCCGACACCCTGGTGCGCTTCGACCCGGCGAGCGAGACGTTTCAAAGCTGGGCGATTCCCTCAGGAGATATCCATGCCGGCATCGTCCGGCACATGCGCACGACCCGCGAAGGCGATTTGTTGATCCACCAGGGCGCAACAAATCGTGTGCAGCGCGTGACGCTACAGAAACCCTGATGGGTAGCCGAAAATCCGGTATCTCGGGCTGCTTGAAATCAAAGTAAGACGGCCAGGAACGTCGACACTGCGCACACCCGTTTGCCGATACCCGTAAATATGGGTTAGCCTCCGAGATATGAAAACCACAGTCGAAATCAACGATGATCTTTTGGCAAGTGCAAAAGCACTTGCCGCAAATCGCAAACAGCCGTTGCGTCGGGTGTTGGAAGATGCACTCGTTCTGCTCTTGAGGCAGCAAGGGCAAGCTTTGGATGGACGAATCAGACTACGCAAACACACTTTCGGCGGTAACGGTTTGCGGCCCGAATTTCGGGAGTCGGGTTGGGGATCAATACGCGAGTATGCCTATGACGGACGCGGGGGCGTTGGACGGCGAGAATGATTGCGGTCGACACCAACATCCTGATCTATGCACACCGAGCCGATTCACCGTTCCATCAGCAAGCCGATTCCGCGCTCACCCGTTTGGCCGAATCCGGCCAACTGTGGGCCATTCCCTGGCCCTGTGTTCACGAGTTTCTTGCCATCGTCACGCACCCGAAAATTTATGATCCGCCCACCCCGATGACGGATGCGCTTGAGCAGGTCGCCTGTTGGATCGAGGTGCCGACAGTCGTCGTGCTTGGAGAGGACAGGCGCCATTGGCAGCAGTTATGGAGAATTCTCGAAGCTGGGCAATTCGTAGGGGCGATGGTGCATGATGCCCGCATCGTTGCGCTCTGCATGGGGCACGGGGTACGTGAGATCTGGACCGCCGACCGGCACTTCCCCCAAGCTGCAGGTGTTCGTATCCGCAATCCGCTTGTCGACCAAAAAGGGCGATGAAGCAAGACCTGAACGCGGGTGCGACCCAAATCCTGATTATGCATAGCGCTGCACAGGCCAGCGGTTCCGGATCCGGCCCGTTCGACGAGACTACCTCGGATTGCCGGACTCAGTGTTCCCCAAAGTGCGCCAACAGGGCCGAATTGACCGTGCTGGCCGCCTCCATCTGCACCATGTGACCCGCGTCGGGCACCACCCGCACGCTCGCGCCCTGTCCGAGACCCTCTGCCTGGGCCACCGGCAGGATCTGATCCTGCTCTCCCCAGATCACCAGGGTTGGCACTTTCGCCGGGTCGAAGCCTTCTGCCGGTCGCTCACGCTGTTGACCGTTGGCGAACAGCGTGTCGGCGAGTTGCGTCAGCGTCTCGCTGACGCCATCCAGGCGTTTGTAACGCAGAACATCGTCCACCAGCTTGCGGTTGACCAGCGACGGATCGGCAAACAGCTTGGTCATGACGTTCTTGAGCTGCCGCCGGTTTTCCGCCGCCACGAAACCATGGATGTAATCCCAGTCGATGGTCTCGCCCAGACCCGCGCTGCTGATCAACCCCAGTGACCGGACCCGCTCGGGGTGTTGCTGGGCCAGGCGCAGGGCGAGGCCGCCGCCCATGGAATGTCCCACCAGATGGGCCCGGTCGATTTCCAGCGCCTCCATAAACGCGTTCACCGTTTTCGCCAGACCCGCCAGGGTCGGATCGTCCAGGCGCTTGCTGGATTGGCCGTGTCCCGGCAGATCCAGGGCGTAGACCGTGTAGCCTTCGGCCAGCGTGTCCAGGTTGAACAACCAGTTGTCCAGATCGCCGCCGAAGCCATGGATCAGCACTACGGCCTGATCCCCGTCACCCCGCTGCGCATAGCGAAGTCTCTGATCCCCCAACTCCAGGAACTGGTAGCTGGGGCCGGCGTCCTCGTCCTCACCCTCGGCCGCCGCCGGCACCACGTAATCGGCGACGAACGCATCGATGTCGGTGTCGCTGACCGATGCATCGGCCAGTACGCCCAGCAGCGCCTTGACCGGATACACCGTGCCGGGTTCGGCCAGCCTGCGGCGCAGGGTGCCCGCATCCGCTGCCTCGACCGTGCCGGCGATCTTGTCGGTTTCCACTTCCAGGATTTCGTCCCCGACCTTGATCTCGCTGCCTTCCTCGACCAGCCACTCGTTGACCTGGCCCTCTTCCATGGCAAGCCCCCACTTGGGCATTACCACGGCTACGATGCGTTCGTCGCTCATGCTTGCTCCTCAGTGACTCACGGTCTTGCGTACCGCACTGGCGATGCGCTCGGCGCTGGGAATATAGAGATCCTCCAGCGCCGGTGAGAACGGCACCGGGGTGTGGGGCGCGGTCACCATCTGGATCGGCGCCTTGAGGGCATCGAAGGCCTCCTGGCCGACGCTCGCCGAGACGTCGGCCGCGATGGAACAGCGCGGATTGGCCTCGTCCACACACACCAGCCGCCCGGTGGTTTCGACACTTTCCAGCACCGTATCCATGTCAATGGGCGACAGCGTGCGCAGATCGATGATCTCGCACTCGACCCCGTCCTTGGCCAGTTCCTTCGCGGCTTCCATGGATTTATGCACCATCGCGCCGTAGGTGACGATGGTGCAGTGGCCGCCCTCACGCACCACGTTGGCCTCGCCGAACGGGATGGTGTAGGACTCGTCCGGCACATCGGTTTCGCTGGCGTAGAGATTTTTGTGCTCGCAAAAGATCACCGGGTCGTTGTCACGGATGGACTGGATCAGCAGCCCCTTGGCGTCGTAGGCGTTGGACGGACACACCACCTTGAGGCCCGGAATGTGGGTGAACATCGGGGTCAGCATCTGGGAATGCTGCGCCGCGGCCCGGAAACCGGCGCCGACCATGGCCCGGATCACCACCGGGGTTTCGGCCTTGCCGCCGAACATGTACTTGAACTTGGCGGCCTGGTTGAAGATCTCGTCCAGACAGACGCCCATGAAGTCGATGAACATCAGTTCCGCCACCGGGCGCATGCCGCAGGCGGCGGCGCCGATGGCGGCACCGATATAGGCGGATTCGGACAGGGGTGTGTCCATGAGGCGGTCGCCGTGCTTGGCGTAAAGCCCCTTGGTCACGCCCAGCACCCCGCCCCAGGCGTCGGCCTCGCCGGGGCTTCCCGTGCCGCCGACGATGTCCTCGCCCATGACGATGACGTTGGGGTCCCGGGTCATTTCCTGATCCAGCGCCTCGTTGATCGCGTCTTTCATACTGAGAGTGCGTGCCATGTGGATGTCCTCCGTGAGATCAGTAGCTGGCGTAGACGTCGGTGGTGAGGTCCTTCAGGGTCGGCAGCGGGGCCGCAATGGCTTCCGTCACCGCCTGCTCGATGAGCTCCGCCACCTCGCCGTCGATGGCGCTGAGCTCGGCCCGGGTGATCACACCGGCCTCGGTGACCCGGTCCGAAATGAGGGTCAGGCAATCGCGATTGGCCCGCAGGTTTTCCACCTCACCCTCTGCCCGGTAGGTCTGGGCATCGCCCTCGAAGTGCCCGAACAGACGGTGCATCTTGCACTCGAGCATGGAAGGCCCGCCGCCTTCTCGGGCACGGCTGATGATTTCGCCGGCGGCCTCGTAGACGGCAAAGAAATCGGTGCCGTCCACGGTCACCCCGGGCATCCCGAAGCCGGCGGCCCGGTCAACGTAGCTGTCGCAGGCCACGGCCCAGTCCACCGAGGTGGATTCCGCGTAGCCGTTGTTCTCCACCACGAAAATCACCGGCAGATTCCACACCGCGGCCAGGTTGAGACTCTCCAGAAACATGCCCTGGTTCGAGGCGCCGTCGCCGACGAAGCTGATGCCGACGCCGCCGTCGCCGCGGTACTTGGCCGCCAGGCCGGCGCCGCAGGCCAGCGGGGCGCCGGCGCCCAGGATGCCGTTGGCGCCCATCATGCCCTTGTCGATATCGGCGATGTGCATGGAGCCGCCCTTGCCCCGGCAACTGCCGGTGGACTTGCCGTAGATCTCGCCCATCATGGCTTTGACATCGACGCCCTTGGCGATGCAGTGACCGTGACCGCGGTGGGTCGAGGCAATGCGGTCGTTGTCGTTCAGATGCGCCATGATGCCGGCGGCCGAGGCCTCCTCGCCCGCGTAGAGGTGCACGAAGCCGGGGATGTCGCCCCGGGCGAAGTCGGTGTGCAGGCGTTCTTCGAACTCACGGATGGTCCGCATGGTTCGATAGGCGGCCAGTAGCTCGTCCCGGCTCAGCGGGAATGGGTTGTCACTCATAACTCCTCCTCCTTACTCCAGAGCCTGATGCGTGATGGCTCGTTCGGTGCCGTCCCCCACCTGCAGGCCATGGCGTGCCGCAAACTGCATGCACGCGCTGACATCCACGGTTTGGAAGGCGTTTTCCACCAATGTGATGGTGACTTCATCCTGTTCTGAAAAAGACAGCTCGCGTTCGCCGTCCAGGGCAATCGATCCCGCCCGGAGTCCCGGTTTTATCGCCTGATTCGCCGGCATGGGTTCCCAGGCCTTCACACCCACGGGAATGATCATGCCCGGCGCGATCGGCGCGTGAACGGTGCGCGCGGCGCTTTTGGCATGCTCCAGACGCAGATACACGCCACCGGGTTCGCGGCGGGACACGGGGCACAGCAGCCCGGCGATGGCCGACATGCCGATGACCTCCGGGTCGGCGAAGGTCACGTACAGCTCGCGGAAGTTGTCCGGTCGCCACAGGGCGCGGGCGCCGATGTAGCGCTCGCTCACCAGGGCGATGTCCACCAGGGCGATGTCGTGCTGATCGCCGTTGATGGAAACATCCAGACGCTTGTTGGACAGGGTCGCCACCGACCTTGGCACCCGTCCGGTGGCCATCAGGCCGGCGGCGAGACCGGTAATGGTGGGTTCGCGATGCTCGGGGAACGCATTGTTGGTGCCGGTGGATATGCCGGCAATCGGGATCTGGCCGCACTCGGCCACCACCGCCCGGTGGGTGCCGTCCCCACCCAGCACGACGATGGCTGCGACCCCCGCTTCGGCCATGCGACGGGCCGCCAACTGGGTATCGGTCACGGTGCCGGTGATGGGCATGCTGACGTATTCGATATCTGGAAACAGCGCATCCCGCCGATGGGTGGCGCGGGTGAGACCGCGCTCCACATGCCCGCGGATGCCCCCGGCTTCCGGCATGACCAGCACCCGGTCTACGCCGCAGGCCTTGAGCGCGGCCAGCACCCGCAGCACGATATTGGCGCGGTCCGTGATCTGAAGACTGGTGGCATTGGCCACCACCCGCCGGATGTCTCGGGCGGAGACCGGATTGGCGATGATGCCGACGGTGGGTACCTGGGACATGATATGGGTCTATGAATCCACGACGGGCTGCGGGTGCAAAATCCCGCGCGGCGGGGCACCCACCGGATTGACGTGTGGCGCGGCGACCATGTTCTGCTGTTCCTCCCGGTTATCGACTCGTACTCTCGGCTCTCTTTGGAGCCTGCTCATTTTTTATCTAGCGCGCGCGACTGCTCAAGCATAGACGGCCTGATCCAGGTCTTCCATGTCAACTTGCGGTTCGGGTGGCCATGCCAACCTGGCCGACAGGGGCCGGCCGATACCGGGCCTGCAAAGACCCTGCGCCCTTAATCGTTCAGGTGCACGATGATCCCGGCGTTGGCGATGATCACCGAGTCGGTGCCGTCCTCGCTGGGTATCTCCAATCCGCCCACCATGGTTTTGACCGTGACCGTGCCGTATGGAAGCGCTGCGGCCACCGCTCCGGTGTCCACCGCATCCGGGTCGGGCACGCCGATCAGCACATCGATTTCCATATCGTGGGCTGTCTTGCCCAGAACCGGGAAGAAATTCAGGCTGGAATGATGAATGGCGTCGAACACGGCGCGCACCGCTGCTGTGGTGTGATCCCGGCCGTGGACATCGACCCCCATTCCCATCTCGGTCACGTAGCGTTGTTTCACGAAGACTCCCTGGTTCCAGTTGAACTTTATTGACTCACGCGCTGAAAGATAGCGGATGGGGAGGCGGGTTGGAATTCAGTGCCCAAGAAAGGCGTCCGTAGAGCAACCCTGATCCGCGGGCGTGACCACAGGTTTGACCAGGCCGGATGCACTCCATCCGCTCAAGTTCGTCCCTCGGACCGGGTATTGATCCAGGTCAGTTCGCCAACCGATGGCCGGGAATACAGTGAACAGGATGCTACCGACCCACTCTATCGAAACATTGCGGGTGCCGCCTAGGTTCTCGCCGGGTGGCCGGGCCCTTGAGTTCAGGGTTCCCGCGCCACGCGTCAACGATAGCGTGCGCAAGCGCCGCGCGGTCACGCCAAATACTGCGTTGCGGGTCTCGCGGTACTTCGGGACCAGCCGGAGTTCTGGATGGACCTGCAAACCGTGAGTGAAGCGTGCGGCGCGAAGATCGAGGCGGAGAGCGCTCCGCGGGCCGCATAGGAGGCTCAATGAAGCAGAATCCCGGCAGCGACCTCAAGGTCTTCATCGCCAACCGAGATGGCCGATGCGACGAGTGCGGGGAAGCTCTCGGCGTCGCGCCTGGATCACGCTAGCAGGCAAAGGGGCGTTGTGCCTTACCTGCGCTGACCTGGATCACCTGGTATTCCTCCCGCCGGTGACGCCGCTGTGACGCGTCGGGCCCGCAAGCACTCCGGGCTCTCAGCAGTGGTCCTGAAATGGAGCCGTGCGCGCAAGCGGTCGAACGTCGGGGCTGCTGGTGGAGGAGGCGGCCCTGGAGCAGGCCGAGCAGGCGTGTTCGGCAGACGCCGCGACCCGGGAGGCGAGCCGTGCCCGCGCCGCTGAGCGCCGGGCCGAGCTGGATGAACAGTACGTGGTTCGGTTTGCAGAACGCGTCCGGGAGCTCTATCCGGGCTGCCCGCAGGGTCGCGCGACGCAGATCGCCGAGCATGCCTGCCGCAGGTACAGCGGCCGCGTCGGCCGGACTGCTGCCGCCAAAGACCTGGATGAGCAGGCGGTTCGCCTGGCCGTGGTCGCGCACATTCGGCATGCGGAGACGGAATACGACGCGTTGCTGGTCGGCGGTTGGGACAGACAGGAGGCGAGGGCGCAGGTCAACGAGCAGGTCTTCGCCGTGCTCAGCGAGTGGCAAGAGCCATTACCGTCAGGCCGGGACGCTCGGAGCTGACCTCTACGACAGGTGGTGTCTTCGCTGTCCCGTTCGGATGCCCACAGGGCCTTTTAACACTATTCGAACGCAATCATCCTGTCTCGACAACGGCTAGCCGGGCCTGCGCCGCACCCCCGGGCACAGGTAAGCAGACGCCGGTGAGCCGGCCTTTACCTCAGCCACGCCCTGGTAAATAGATCTTTACTTTGATCCAGGCAAGGTAAAGACACTCTTACCATGAGTGCGCACCCGTCAGGCCGCTACGTCACCACCATCGTAGCCGGCGAATCGATCGAAGCTTTTTTGCCGCTGCCGGTGCCGTTGCCGCCGAGGCTTTCGGCTGGTCCGTTGGCGCCATTGGAGGCGCCGCTGCGAATCGCGGAGGCGGCGCGGGCCCGGCTCGACCTGGCCGGCGAGATGATCCCGTCGCTTGACTGGTTCATGTATGCCTTTGTCCGCAAGGAGGTCTTGCTGTCCTCTGAGATCGATGGCACTCAGGCGACCCCGGTCGACATATTGGTATGGGAGCAAAGCGAACGGCACGGTGCATCCAGCATCAAACTGCTTTGGATCGGGCAGTTCGCAATCAAGCGCCGTCTTTCTCATGACCTAATTGCGCTTTGGAATCCAAAACTTTGCGCACTGACGACACGAACTCTTCCGGTAGAGGCCGATTCCTGGTTCGACCCCGATCCGGCCAGGTTGAACGTCTGCACTTCACCGAAGCCCATGGGTGGGCTGACGTCATCCAGCCGGGCGGGAACCAGCTTATCGTGTTGCTGCGCGTAGGACGCTTCCTCCATCACCCAGTGTGACTCCACGGAATGTCTGGACCAGAGCACGACCACGGCGCGTGAGGATTCCAGGGCTTGGGCGATCGATTTTCGCCACCGGGTACCGGGCAGAAAATGGTTGTCCCAGGCGACACTCATGCCGCTTTGCTCGAACAGGTCGACGAGCCGGCGCACCCGCTTCTTGTCTTTGCGCGAGTAACTGACGAAAAGGTCCTTACCCGTGACGGATACCGATGTGCGCGGCCACTTCAGGTCGAAGCGCTTCGATACCCTTGGCACGACCAACAACAAGGTGAGAAGCCCCGCCAGCCCGAGCCCCATCGATCGCAAACCCGTGTCGGGCAGGCTTCCCACGAACAGGCCAATGCGCTGCCCAAGGGTAACGTCCACATTGATCTCGGCGATCAGGCTTTCAACTTCGAACTCGTCGGTCGGGTTGCCGGACGTGTCCTCCAGAATGCCCCAGACTTTCAATCGCAGCCGCCGATTCGGACCTTCGACGATCGGCTTTACAGTCCATTCCCAGGTCGTACGGGCAAGCGGGTAACGACCCTCTCCTGTGGGCCGCTGGGGTCAATCTCGAAATGATCCGGGCTGGTGAGTTCGGCTCGCATGCGATAGGTGATGGGCCGATCGCGCACCACCACCGCCTCACCCGCGGTGCCTCTCAATCCAGTCGTCGGATCCTCCCCGGGCCTGGGTTCGAGCACCAGAACCAGCAGTTCCGGTTCGTTGAGTATCATGGTTTCGGGATCGTTGAAGGCCAGATCGGCGTGTTTGAGCGCGCTCTGAGCCCGGGCCAGGACGGAACAATCACGATTCGGTGCGGTGATGCCAAGCGCCAGGCAATTGGGATCCCGTGAGTCGGATACGACCACCTCTTCCATTAGCGGTTCCGACTCGGCCAACACGACTTGATCCATGTTGGCTTGAATGGGCTCAGACGCAGTCTGCTCAATACTCAGGCTGTCGCTCCTGGTGATCTCGGTGTTGGCAGTGCCCACCTGGGCGTTCAGACCACGATTCAATGAGGTTGATACGCCGCCCTGCTGCTCGATCTGATCACCGTCAGTTCCGACAGTTACAGGTGCCTCGGGCCGAGGCGCTTGCGTCGCCGCCGGGCGCGGCATGGATGCGGGATCTGGGACCGGCGCTGTTTCAGCAACGACGCTGCCTGTGTCGGCTGACATTGGCTCCGGAAGGCGTGCATCGTCGGAACCGGGGCGCGAGAAGTACAGCAGCCCTGCGATAATCGCGGCGCTGATGGAACCGAGCATCAGCCACTTAGTCGTCCGTGTCATCGGCCACTGGCCTCGGCTTGCGGCGGACTCTGTATGGACTCACCGGCTTCTGGAATGACGAATTACCAAACCTGATTTCAAGGATAGCAGAAGGTATCTGCTCCCAAGGCGCCGCCCCGGTGCTGAAGCTCTGGCCATGAACTGGGTAGAACGGCTGACCGAGCGCCGACGCGAAACGACAGTCAGCCCACTCATTGCCGTTACCACCGCGAGACGCCTGAGCTGTTCGTGTCGCAGTAGCCGTTCCTTACCACCGGCACCGTACTTTACAAATAGTCGTCCAGATGTGAAATCTGGCGACATGATCAAACGACTAAAGGTGCTGGCCACCGGCTCTTCCACCCTGGCGGCACCCGCAAATTTCGCGATTCGCCTACCGGACGCAAGCAGGCGATTCCCCCGTGTCCTGTGCTCTGGGAGGGCTGCCCGCGGCGCGGACGTCATCAAACGCCTCCTGAGCAACCTTTCGACCGTCGGTCATGGCCTGGCCGAGTTGCGTGGCCACTACCGGACAGGGCATGGGCAGCATGGCTCAACCTCGGGACTTACCGCTCGCCATGCGAAGCTGGCGGTTGGGACGGCGTCGACGTTGACGGTTTTCCTGTTCGAGACGCACGAGGAAACGAACGGATCATCGTGACGAGTGCGTTAGCGACGATAAAGACGGTTTACACGACATAAAAGGAGGATATGCGTCAAATAAGCCGTTTTATATGTCGCGTAAAAGCTTTTTGCGACATATAATCCGCCACATGCCAAAGAGGATTCCCGGGCAAGAGCTCGAAGCCATTCTCGCGATCGTTGCAGCCCATCCAGACGGCATCCAGGTCAGCACCATCCGCGAGGGGCTGGCGTATGCGCTTCCGCCGCGGATGCTGCAGCGCCGCCTGGCCTTGTTGGTCGAACAGAAACGGCTGCTGGCCGAGGGCCGTGGCAAGGGCCGCCGCTATCGGTTGCCCCCGGGCGACGTCGTGGCCCGCGCCAGGCCCGCGCAGATTTCGATCACAGCGACAGCGCACCCCGCCCGTGTCGAAGTCTACCCGCCCATTTCCCAGAAGGCGGAGGCCATCAAACAGGCGGTCCGCGCGCCAATTCAGCACCGGCAACCGGTCGGCTACCGGCGGGCCTTTCTGGATGACTACCGGCCCAACGCCACCTTTTTCCTGCCAGCGGAAACGCGGCAGCGCCTGCTCGAGATAGGGCGCCCGCCCGGCGGTGAACGCCCGGCCGGGACCTATGCGCGCAGAATATACAGCCGCCTGCTGATCGACCTGTCCTGGAACTCCAGTCGCCTGGAAGGCAATACCTATTCGCTGCTGGAAACCGAGCGCCTGCTGGAACTGGGCGAGGCCGCCGAGGGCAAGAATGCGCTGGAAGCGCAGATGATTTTGAACCACAAGGCGGCAATCGAACTGCTCGTCGAGCAGGCCGACGAAATCGGTTTCAATCGCTACACCATCCTGAATCTGCATGGCCTGCTTGCGGACAACCTGCTCGCCGACCCGTTGGCCGGTGGTCGCTTGCGGAGCATTGGAGTGGCCATCGACGGAACCGTCTACCATCCGCTGGAGGTGCCGCAGCTCATCGACGAATGCTTCCAGAAAATCCTGGATACCGCAGCCGCGATCGCCGATCCTTTTGAACAGGCCTTCTTTGCCCTCGTGCACCTCGCGTACCTGCAGGGGTTCGAACACGTGAACAAGCGCGTTTCTCGTCTCGCGGCGAACATCCCGCTGATTCGCGAGAACCTCTGCCCGCTCTCCTTCGTGGACGTTCCGGAACGCGCATATGTTGACGGTGTACTGGGCGTCTATGAACTGAATCGCATCGAGCTGTTGCGCGATGTTTTCGTCTGGGCCTACCAGCGTTCCTGCGCGCGCTACTCCGCCGTGCGCCAGTCGCTGGGAGAGCCTGACCCGTTCCGCTTGCGTTACCGGGCGCTGATAGCCGAAGTGGTCGCGACGGTGGTTCGCGCCGGGCTGGACAAGAAGGCCGCAACCGCATTGGTCCGGCAACGTGCCGCGGAGCACGTGCCGCCAGAGGATCAGGCGCGATTTCTCGAGGTCGTGGAAACAGAGATGATGAGCCTCCACGAAGGCAACATCGCGCGCTACCGCCTGCGGCCCGCTGAGTACCAGGTCTGGCGGCAAGGCTGGCGTTGACGGCAATCGAGCATGCCGATACCGGGAGAACACAAAACCGTCCAAGCCCGGGTCCTCGAATACGCAGAGGCCATCGGTTGGACGGTCTTGTTCCGCGAGAAAGCAGAGGAAAGGAGGGCGGGTTTTCCAAGCCGCCAAATCGGAGATAACGTGGGCGGAAATTTCCGTGCGCCGCTATCGTTCTTCTTCGGCGAATCACGTTTCGATTCGATCGGCCTGATGCCTCTTATGTCGACTTGGAGGATGTATCATTGACCAATATGCACAACCCACCCCACCCCGGAGAAGTTCTCAAAGAACTCTGCATCGAGCCGCTGGGGCTCACGGTCACCGATACGGCCAAGAGCCTTGGTGTGAGTAGAAAAACGCTTTCCGCAATCTTGAATGGAAGGGCAGGGATCAGCCCTGAGATGGCCATTCGGCTTTCCAGGGCTTTCGACACCACCCCGGAAAGCTGGCTCAATCAGCAGATGCAGTACGATCTGTGGATTGCGAACCAAACCATGGGCGATGTGAAGGTGGAGCGTCTGCCCGTCGCGTAAGCGGCTTCCCTGGCCAAAAGCGGCATGTCCCAGCCCCGACCAAAACACCGATTCAACATACCCGGAATGGGCATTAAGATGCCTGAAATGGGTAATTTGGCATCAACCAGAAGATCGCGCCCGGCAGTGCGCACCACAATGGGCGAGGGAGCCAGCAACATTCATCGATCTCACCGACGGGCTTTGCGCCCCTGGCCGGCAACATGACCGACTGCCCATTCTGCAACCCCGACACCGGGCGCGTTTTCCACCAGGACCCGGTCATCCGATGTCTCTGGGACGGATACCCCGTCTCGCCCGGCCATGCCCTGATCACCCCCATCCGGCATTTTCCCGAATGGTTCGACGCCACCCGCGTGGAACAGGCCGCGCTGATGGAAGGCTTGGAGATCGCCAAGCGCGAGATCCTGAAAACACACTCGCCCGACGGCTTTAACATCGGCATCAACATTGGCGCGGCCGCCGGGCAGACCGTGCCGCATCTGCACGTGCACCTCATTCCCCGCTATCAGGGCGATGTGTCCGACCCTCGGGGCGGCATCCGCCATGTGATTCCCGGCAAGGGCAACTATCTGGCTGGCGATTCCCATGACCCCGGCGGCGACACCTGGAAACGTGGAAGAAGCACCGGCAATTTACACCGCGTACAAACCGGCGATTTACGGCCTGCATGACCGGCCGTTGCTCGAAGCGCTGCTCAGAGATCTTCGCACCGCTCGCGCCTTCGACATGGCCGTCGCCTTCGTGCTTGAAACCGGTCTGGCCGTATCCAACCGCATCTGGAAGATCTGATGGATCGCGGTGGCAGCATGCGCATTGTCACCGGCGATTACCTGGGAGTTACCGAACCCAATGCCCTCTTGCGCCTGTTGGATTTGCATGCCTCCTACCCAGGCGCTGTCCAGCTCCGTGTGCTCCAGGCCTCGCCGCCACTGAGTTTTCATCCCAAGGCGTACATTTTCCACGGCGCGGCGCAAGACTCTGTTGTCTATGTCGGCAGCTCCAACCTCACTCGACAGGCACTTGAGGGCGGCATCGAGTGGAACCTGCGTCTAGAGGGCCGTGTGGACCCGGCGCCGCTGGTGGCAGTGCGCGCGGAGTTTGATCGCCTGTTGGACCACCCGAGCTGTGTGCCGCTTACGACGGAATGGGTAGACGGCTATCGAACCCGCCGACCCGTTCGGCCCAATGATCGAACACACTCAGCCGGTCGACATCGACCAGACGGGGAACCACCCCTGCCTGTCGTTGCGCCCCATGCGATTCAGCGCGAGGCCCTTGAGGCGCTGGCTACGGCTCGGGCCGATGGCTACCGGGCCGGTCTGGTGGTCCTTGCCACAGGGCTTGGAAAGACCTGGCTGGCGGCATTCGACAGCCAAGCTTTTCGCCGCGTGCTGTTCGTAGCGCACCGGGAGGAAATCCTGCAGCAGGCGCGTAACACCTTCCGACGCATTCGCCCCGACGTACATCTGGGTTTCTACACCGGTGGGGAAAAGGATCGCGATGCCGATGTTTTGTTCGCGTCCGTCATGACCCTTGGCCGCAGCGCACACCTGGCGCAGTTCGCCGAAGATGCATTCGATTACATCGTGATCGATGAGTTTCATCACGCCTCGGCCAAGACCTACCGACGACTCATTGACCATTTCGAACCTCAGTTCCTGCTCGGCCTGACCGCCACGCCGGACCGTTCAGACGGCGCCGATCTGCTTGCTCTGTGCGGCGAGAAGCTCGTTTTCCGCTGCGATCTGGTGCGGGGTCATCGAACAGGAATTGCTGTCTGCCTTTCATTACTTCGGCGTGCCTGACCCGGTTGACTACGCCAATATCCCGTGGCGTAGCGGGCGTTTTGATCCGGAGCACCTGGAAACCGCCGTGGTGACGCAGGCCCGGGCGCAGAACGCTTTCGAACAGTGGCAGAAGCGGGGAGGCGAACGCACGCTGGCGTTCTGCGTGTCAAAACGGCACGCGGACTACATGGCCGATTTTTTCTTATCCCGTGGTGTTCCGTGCGTCGCCATCCATTCCAACGCAAGAGCGCCACGAGCGGAATCCCTGGAGCAGCTGGCATCGGGTGATCTGAAGATTGTGTTTGCTGTGGACATGTTCAATGAAGGCGTCGACGTGCCCACCATAGACACGGTGCTGATGCTGCGTCCCACCGAATCGCGCATTCTTTGGCTGCAGCAGTTCGGGCGGGGCTTGCGTAAGGCTGAAGGCAAAGCGCGGCTGAACGTGGTCGACTACGTCGGCAACCATCGTTGTTTTCTTCAGGGTGCGATGGCGTTGCTACCCCATGCCGGTGACACTGTGGGAAGCATTGCCTATGCGCTGGAGCAACTTGCAAAGGGCGAGCTGGACCTGCCGCCGGGTTGTGAAGTCACCTATGAACTGGAAGCGCTCAACATACTGCGCGGTCTGGCTGCGCCCGGCACCGGCACCCAGCGCGCCATAAACTGGTATCGAAGCTTTCGAGACCAGCACGGCACCCGTCCGACGGCGGCCGAATTCTGGCACGCGGGCTTTGACCCCAAATCCGTGCGCCGGCAGTACGGCTGCTGGCTTGGGTTTGTCGGCGCAGAAGGAGACCTGGACGAGATGGGGCAGCAGGTCCTCGCCGCAAACCGTCCTTTCCTGACTTCGCTTGAGGTCACCCCTATGACCAAGAGCTACAAGATGCTTGTCCTGCTCGGGATGCTTGCGCGTGAGCGCTTACCAGGAGCGATACACATAGACGATCTGATAAAGGCTGTGTTGCACCAGGCCAGGCGCTCGCCGCTGCTCGAGGAAGAGTTTTCTGCCGCTGCCGGTGATCAGGCCACTATGAAGCATCTCTTAGAAACCAATCCCATCCAAGCCTGGACCGAAGGCCGCGGCACGGACGGCGCCGTCTATTTCAAATACGAAGACGACGTGTTTTTCACCGAAATCACAATCCCCACCCAACATGAATCGGCATTGCGAGAGCAGGTACGGGAAATCTGCGAGTGGCGGCTTGCCCAGTACCTTGAACGCAAACAAGGGGCGCATGCCTATGCCCCGAGGATCGTCTGTAAGGTCAGTCACACTAACGGACGCCCATTGCTGTTTCTGCCGGACCGGAGCACCCACCCCGGCATACCAGAAGGCTGGTTCCCCATCGTTGCTGAGGAGACCGCTTGCGAGGCGAAGTTCGCCAAGATCGCGATCAACGTCCTGAGAGAAGTCGGAGCCGAGGACAATCTGTTGCCACAGGTGCTGAGGGGTTGGTTTGGCGAAGAAGCGGGTCAGCCCGGCCGTGCCGAAACGGTTGTGTTGCAGTACCGGGACAGCGCCTATGTAATGAAACCAAATCAGTCTGCCGAAGCGCCCGACCCAGTTCGCTCGTGGGTAACCTATCCCCGAGCCGAGATTCCAACTTTATGGGGGTACGAATTCAGCGAGTCCCGTTGGAACCAGGGCTTTGTGAAGGTCGATAATCACGTGTTCCTGCTCGTCTCGTTAGAGAAGGCTGATTTGCAGCCCGATCAGCGCTACAAGGATCAGTTCGTGTCGCCCGATGAATTCGAGTGGCAGAGTCAGAATCGGCAACAGCGCTCGAGTGGTGTCGCAGCGATGCTCCCGAGGCATCGCGAAGAAGGCTGGCACATTCATCTGTTTGTTCGTCGCCATCGGAAGACGGGGCGGGGTCTGGGCGCGCCGTTCTACTACTGTGGCGAGGTCGACTTCGTGCGTTGGGAAGGTGACAAGCCGATCACGGTTTGGTGGGCTTTGAGGGATCCGGTTCCGGTTCAACTACATGATGAGCTGCTGGTGCCTAGGACCGTGAAACCGTCCTAAGGCGTTGCTACCGCATATACTGGACTACGACTCGCCGAGCGTAGAATTTCCAACCCGGTACCGTCTGGCCATCACGAACCGACCGATTGCCTGCGTCAACAGAGCGTCTTATGTAAATGAGCGACGTCTTCATCAGCTACGCTCGGGAAGATGCCGGCAAGGCCGGTAAGCTGGCGGCTGCATTCGAGGCCGACGGGCTCAGCGTTTGGTGGGACCGGACGATCCCCGCGGGCAAGACGTTCGACCAGGTCATTGCCGAGAATCTGGCGGCGGCACGCTGTGTATTGGTGCTGTGGTCAAACCATTCGGTTGGCAGCAACTGGGTGAAGGAGGAAGCGGCCGAGGGTCGTGAAAGGGGCATCCTGGTCCCGGTGCTGATCGAGCCCGTTCAGCCTCCGCTGGGGTTCCGCAGAATTCAGGCTGCGGATCTCAGCGCCTGGAAAGGTGAGCGGGCGGCGCAGGACTACACCGAACTGCTGACCGCTATCCGGGAGATGACCGGTGACGCGGCACCGTCAGGGGCCAGTGAGTCTTATCCGCCTTTGCCGGAACGCCGTGGCTTAAGCCGCAGACACTGGTTATGGCTTGGTGCTTTTGCGGCGATGTTGGCCGCCGTTGCGCTGTTGGCGGTCTTTCTGCGACCGGTGCTTTTTCCGGTAGCGAGCAGATCGCCGGCGCCATCAATCGTGACGACCAAGGGCGCTGCAATTCACGACGAGTTCACCGAACTTGGTGACAACCTTCGCGGACTCTTTCCCATTGAGACGCTTGAGGTGCAAACCGTTGACGGGCGCCTGTGGCTGGCCAGTGATTATCCGGGTGTGGTGCTCCCGGCTTTGTATGCTGAGCCCATAGTCGCGGATTTTCGTGCGCAGTTCACGGTGCAGGTGCCTGCGCCAGTCGATGGTGGTTCTTACGGTCTGATATTCCGGAGCGAGAGTGACTCCGACAATGCACTGTGGTCCTACGTACTGGTGGGAATACGACCATCGCACCAAGAAGTTTTGCTCCAGGTATTCCAGGACGGCCACTGGGTCGCGGGTCCGGGCTCCTCGGCGGACCTTTGCAGTTCGAACCTGCAGCGCCGAATCGTGTTCGGGTCGAGGCGATCGGAGAGAATGTTCGAGTGTTCGTCAACGGCCAGTGGGCCGCCTACTATGAGGGCGTGACCTTGACCCAGCCGGGGCAAGTTGGTTTCTACATGGTCCCCGGCAAGCCATCGGCCCTCGACGCAAAGGATGAGGTTTTCTTCGATGACTTCTCGTTGTCCATCGTTACCGCTTCGGATTAACGATTTGAAGAACGAGCCCGCCATTGCCGGCAGACATGCCTTTGTATCGAACTATCTCGCTGGCCGTAAACGGATCGAAAGTATCAGGACAGTGATTGCCATGCCCACTGACTATCAGCACCCCGAAACCATCGTCTCCAGCGAATGGCTGGCCGAGCATCTACACGATCCCGAACTCCGGGTGTTCGAATGCACGACCTACCTGGATTATCTGCCGCCGGGTGGGGATGCGCCGTATCGGGTGGTGAGCGGGCGGGCCGATTATGAGCAGGGGCATATCGCGGGTGCCGGGTTTCTGGACATACAGAACGAGTTGTCGGATACGGGCAGCGCAAGTCATCTGAAATTCACCATGCTGCCGCCGGAACGTCTCGCTGAGGTGCTGGGGCGGCGAGGGGTTGGGGATGGGCGTCGTGTGGTTCTTTATTCACGCAACCGGAATGTTTGGGCCACCCGGGTCTGGTGGATGCTGCGCTCCATCGGGTTTGATTCCGCTTCTGTTCTGGACGGGGGTTGGGAGAAGTGGGTGCGGGAAGGGCGGCCTACGTCCACGGACGAGCCTGTGTTTTCACCGGCAACGCTTACGGCGCGGCCGCGTCCGGAGGTTTTTGTCGGCTAAGGACGCCGTGGTTGCCGCGATGGACGATCCCGGCACCTGCCTGATCAATGCCCTGGACCCGGAGCTGCACTCGGGTGCGAATCCGCGTTATGGCAGACCGGGGCGCATACCGGGCAGTGCAAATATTCCGGCAGTGTCCCTGGTGGACCCGAACACCAATACTTTTGTGCCTGCGCCAGAAGCGGCAGCGGCTTTTCAAGGGGTGGGCGCCGATGCTTCACGGCGCACGCTGATCTACTGCGGCGGCGGCATCGCCGCGACGCTGGATGCGTTTCTGCTCCACAACCTTGGCTATGAGGACGTATCGGTCTACGACGCCTCCATGAGTGAGTGGGCGCGGGATGAGTCCTTGCCTGTGGAGACAGATTGAGCCTGTTGATCGAGGCGGGTTAGAAATGTCCCAATATGAGGGCCCGCGCGAATATCTCTTTGTGGGGCGTTTCCAGGCTTCCGGTGGCTTCGATTTTCTTTCTGTACAGCCAGCACACATCGTCGGTTGTGACGCTTTCCGGGTCGGACCCGATTCGTTCGATGCGGGCTGTTTCCTTGGGGTCGAGGCTGGCCACGAAGGTATCGGCGGCGCTATTGATCGCATCCTCATCCAGCACCGGAACGGGGTGTTCTTCGGCCGCCAGGCGGGCCGCTGTGTACAGCGCGTCCTCGTGGGCCTGGTGCAGTGCTTCGGGCAGCGCTTCGTATGCCGGCGTGGTGTCGAACGCAAGATCGCCCGCGGCGATGCTCGCGCAGGTCTCGGGGTCGAGGCCGGAGAGCACCTGGGCGACGATGGCGTAGTAGGTCAGCAGCGTTTCATCGTCGAGCCTTTGCATGCCGTCCCCCATCAGCTCGATCAGCAGATTGACGCGGGCGTCGTCGTCCAGGTCGGCGGCGCGTGCCGTGTATGCGGGGGAGGTCAGGAGTTGCTGCAGGGGGGACTCGGGCAGGTCCGGGTCGCTGCCTGCGGCGGCGGCTGCCGAGATGGAAAGCGTATCGTGATCGATCACCATGAACAGGGGGATCAGCAAGGTGTCGTCGATGCGGGCAAAGCCCTCGTAGGTGGTGATCATGAGCCAGCACAGGTCGGCGTCGGTTGCGGTGTCGGCGGGGCTGGTTTCGACTTCAGCGAAGCGCGTCCGCTCATCGGGTTCGAGACCGTCCAGGAACGCTTGGGCGGCCTGTATGAGTTGGGCATCTTCTACGTCGGGCAGTGCCGTGTTTTCCACGCCTGCCTCGATGGCGGCCACGGTTGCGCTGGTGAAGTCCCCTAAAACATCGGGGTCGGTGCGCACCCAGGCATGATTGAGGTCGGATTGCGCGAGGGTTCCCGCGACAAGTCGGCGACATTCTTCCGGGCGCAGGTGACTGTATGCCCCGGCAAGGCCGGCAAAGTAGGCGCGTAGCTGCTGGGTCGGTATCCAGGGGAGACCGCGCCAGGCCAGTTCCCCGTGTAGGGCCTCTTCCTGTTCGGCCATCGAGATCCGCGGCCAGACGCTGGTAGCCTGAGTTCAGTAGGAGCCGGTTTTGCAATTTCTCGCCTAATTGCTGGCGTTCCAAGGCGGCAAAGTAGCGGTCGGGGAGGGTCGCCCACGGTTCTGGTTCCGCCGATGGCCGCAGTGCGGGCTCGGACAACGCCACGGCGAAGACAAACACCGCGGTGGCAGTCACCCGGAAAAGGCCGGACAGATAGCCGAACAACCAATGCCGCCGCGCCGCCCGAACTGCTTTGGAAATGCGTGTGCTGGCATCGCCGTCTTTGGGTTTGCCGGCGAGAAACCGTTTTACCGCCTTGCCGAATTGGCGCGGCCGCCACACGGGCAGGGGATTGACATCTAGCACCTGTCCGTCCTGGTTCAGCCGGAACATCAGACCGTGGCGGTCGTACTCGGGCAAGGCGGCGCCGAAATCTCCGAGCGCTTTTCGTGCCTCATGCCAGCGGGCGCGCCAGTCAAAACCCCGCGCCTCCGGCGGCATGATGAACACGGTTTTGTGCAGCAGGTTTTCCGTCCGGAGATGATTGACCTCCCACACCGTGCCCGGCCGGTCGGAGGGAATGATCAGCACCGCCTTGGCGTTTTCCACCAGTTGCTTAACGGCCTGCTGCCAGTCCGCGTCGCTGGTTTTGATCCGGCCGGCCCCCAGATGCTCGCCCGGTTCACCCAGGGCCACCAAAGGCCCCAGCTTGCGCACCGCCCAGGCCAGATAGCTTTCCTGCTCCGAGGACCGCAGCCGCTGCAGCCCCAGATCGTTGGCGAACATGAACCAGGGCGCTTTGAGTTTCCCGGTGGTTTCGAAGGCCCGGAGATAGACCAGGTAGGCCGAATCTGTCGTGGCCTCACCCTCGACCAGATCCTCCATGATCCGGCCTGCTTTCCTGTCCGAGGCCGCCTGGAGCATTTGGCGAATGCGGCGGCGCAGCCACACGGACAGGGCGATTAGCAGTCCGCCGATCAATATCCAGATTCTGGGCGTGGCAAAGTGAGATGTGAGCTGGTCCGCCAGCACCGCGCCGGGCAGGTACCCGGATTCGGCCAGCATGAAAATCGCGATGATCTGGGTCCCTGCCATCATGACCAGGAACCAGACCAGGCGAAGTATCCATCTGCCCATCATGGTGTGTGCTCTTTAGGTTTCTATACCGGGTTCGCTCGAATGTTGTGTTTGTCTGCGCTGCTTAGAACTTAGCATTGTGGTGGATGTGTTTCAGGGATTGGCGATGGGGTGCGCTTATGCGGGTGGTATTGCGCATCTCTCACGGATGCCTGGCTTGACCGAGACACAGGCTCGGTGTCCATTTTCAAGTCCGTTGCCCCACAGGCTTTCTGGCTGCGCCATCGGCTTCACGGCGACTCCACGCGCAACCGTGGTAATTATTGGATCGCCGCGCCAATCTGCATAGTCGGTTGTCGGAACGCACACCTGAACTACTTCGGAATACACGCCATGAACAACACATTGATCGAAACCGAGCTTCCTGCCGAAGTGGCAGCCCAGGCCCGTGCGTTCGTCGCGGACGGTTGGGCAACGGACCTGAACGAATTGCTGGCGGAAGCGCTTCGGCGATTTCTGGCGTCCCATGAATCATCTTTGACCGAGTTGTTTATCAGGGAGGACGTAGAGTGGGGTCTTCGTAGGCGGGACTGACCAGCGCCCCCCGCCGGTCGTATGCGACGCGGGAGTCCTGATACATCTCGAGTGCCTGGGATTCACCACATGAGCGTCACAACGACCCTCAAGCTTCCAGCCGAGCTCAAGACTCGAATTGCCCGTCTGGCGGAGGAGACGGGACGTTCTCCTCACGGACTCATGGTTGAAGCGTTGGAACGCCAAGTCGGCCGCGAGGAGCGATTGCGGGATTTCGTCAATGATGCACATGCCGCGGACCGGGCCATATACGAGGGCGCGGCAGTCTATGGTATGAAAGACGTGCACAGGTGGCTCGATCAACTCGCGCAGGATCGCGGATCCGAGCGCCCAAAGCCTTGGCGGAAATAGTCTACGCTTTCAGCGCGCTCGATGTCCTTGAGCGCGCATTCGAGTATTGGGTCGCGATCGATCCCGGTGCCGCCAGGTCGGCGGCATCGGCCATCAGCCAAGCTGTGGAGGTACTGGCAGATCATCCATTGATCGCTCGTCGGGTCGACGGCGAATCGAGGGAGCTGGTGACCTCTTATTCTTCGACGCGTGTGTAAGAGGTGGGAGCCCGGGAACTCAACCCACGGTATGCCGCGGCTGATGCCGGAGTCTCTTGCTGTGGCCGCAACGCGATTCGTATCAATTGATCAGACCTTCATTAAGCTGTCGACCTCCTCTGGTGGGCTCACAACGCGCATTCCTGAGCTATCTTTTAGCAAATCTCATGGATTGTTGAAGGTTGTTGGCAGCGGTGACCGATGTATTCGTCAGCTACAAGAGCGAGGAACGCGAGCGGGTCGCACCGCTGGTGCGTTGCCTGGAAGGGCAGGGCTGGTCGGTGTTCTGGGATCGGAAAATACCGCCGGGTCAGACCTGGAACAGTTGGATTCGCCAACATCTGGACGAGGCCAAATGCGTCGTTGTGGTGTGGACCGAAGCATCCGTCGGTTCGGACTGGGTTCACGAAGAGGCTGGCCAGGGCAAGAGCCGCGGCGTGCTCATTCCGGTCAAGCTGGATGCTGTTGAGCCGCCGCTCGGGTTTGGACTGATACAAGCCGCCGATCTGACTGAGTGGCAGGGTCGGCCCGATGAATCGGAATTCGCCACGCTACTGCAATTTATGGCGGAGTTGATCGGTTCTTCCGTGCCGCCCAGGGAAGGCGGCGGAAAAGTCGAAGCGTTGGCGGCGGCCAAGGATGCGTCTAAAGGTCGCCCCGACGACGAGTCAAAGATCGAACCCAAAAAAGCGCCCGAGGTCGAGCCGAATACGCCGGCGGTTTCCCGTGCGCTTGAAAACAACACTCAGCCCCGTTCGTCAAATCGCAGGCTTGTGTTTGGTGCGATCGGCATTGTTGCGCTCGTGGGGGTGCTGGTGACGCTGATGCCCCAGCTTCGCAAGAAACAGGTCGATCTCGCCGATGTTGAAACAGTTGAAGCAGTTGAGACAGTTGAAACAGTTGAAACACAGGAAACGGCTGAGCCTGCGGCAACAGGACCAATGATCGCCGCTGCGCCAGCGGACTTTAGCGTGTTCCGCGATGCACTCAAGGACGGTGGTGAAGGACCTGAAATGATCGTGCTTCCCCAGGGAACATTCCTGATGGGGTCACCGGTCGAAGAGGCGGGACGTAAGGAAGACGAGCGTCAACACGAGGTGAGCGTGGGTACGTTTGCGATCGGGGTCAACGAAGTCACGTTCGGGCAGTTTGCCGAGTTCGTGCGCAAAACAGACCATCCAACAGATGTGGATCCTGGTTGTGGGCATCTGGGCGAGAAGGAGTCGAACTGGCCCAACGAAAACACCTGGCGTGAACCAGGGTTTGAGCAGCAGCCTGATCATCCCGTGGTGTGCGTCAGTTGGCGAGACGCCGCGGCCTATGCCGATTGGCTGTCCCAGGAGACCGGATTCGACTACCGGCTTTTGACCGAGGCGGAATGGGAGTACGCGGCGCGTGCGTCGACGACCGGTGCCAACCATTGGGGAGACGATCTCGCCCAGGTCTGCGATTACGAAAACATCCGCGACCTGACGGCGCTGGGCGAGTTTCCAGACTGGGGCGTTGCCGATTGTAGTGATGGTTATGTCCAGACCGCGCCCGTGGGGCAGTTTCAGGCGAACGGTTTTGGTATCCACGACATGGGCGGCAACGTGGGCGAGTGGACCTGCTCCGCGTTTTCAGCAGCTTACGACGGCCAGGAGAGCCTGTGCAGTGAAGATGAGGGCGCAGAACGGGTCATCCGTGGCGGCGCGTGGAGCGCCGAGCTGACCGATGTGCGCTCTGCCAACCGCGACCATGTGCCGGTTTCCGACGAGTATGTGGGCAGTGATCTTGGGTTTCGCGTTGCCCGCCGCCTGGGAAACTGAACGCACGTCGACAGAAACGAAGGGCGGCCTCTCGACCGCCCTCCCAAGCGCAGGTTTGGTGCTCAGCGATCGATGATGACGTCCTCGCCTACGACATGACGCAACCACCAGTCGCGTGCCGATACACGGTTTCCGTGCCGGTCGATCACGGTCAGGGTCGGTGAGGCGCCGGACTGCCCGCTGATGGACACGAAATCACCGTCGAAGCTGGTGAAGGTGGTCTCAATGGGGTCGCCATAGGTGGGCGCCTGCTCGAGCAGAATGCCCACCGCCACCCGTTCGCCCATGCGCAGTGAGTCGTAGTAGTCCGAGTAATAGTGCACGCCGGCCATGTTCCGGCCGATGGCGATGTTGGCGGCAAGCTTGTCCAGCTCGCCCTGGATGGTGAGCGCAGTGCCCTTCTTCAGTTTCGGGTCGGGCACCAGCTTGCTGCCGTCGCCATTGGGCACGTAAGTGATCGGTTTGCCGTCGGAATCACACAGGTCACGCTCCCGGCCGCCGTCACAGTCTTCGAACATCTCGAAAAATGCCTTGAGCATCGTCACGCAGCCACCGGCAACGGTTGCGTGGCCGGCGCCGTAGGCCGGATGCATCGGTGAACCCTCCGGGAATGCCATCGGCAGCAGCAGGTTGCAGTCGTCGAACTTGCTCAGCGGTTTTTTCGGCGTGGGGCACTTTATAAGACGCATTGCCCGCATCGGTTCATTGTTCTGCTCCTTGTTGTGTTCGACGATGGCATCCAGCAGCTCTGTTGGAATCTCGTCCAGGACATGCTGGAACGCCGGCGCCGCGCAACCCAGATGATCCGAGTGTCCGCAGCAGGCCAGGGTGAGGCGGCCGGCGATCGCCTCTGGACGCGCCCGGCGGTGGTAGTTGAACTTCTGCCGGCGCACGGCTTTCAGGCAGCGTGTGGCCACCTCCGTGACCAGCGAGAGGATATGAGGGCCGCCGAAGGTGGCGAAACCGGTGCGCCGCCCGGACAGACTGCTTTCAGGGAACCCCTTGGATACGGGACTCCCCAGCCCGAGCAGAACCAGTGCCGCGTTGAGATAGGCTTCATAGAGCGCATCGAAGTGGACATAGGTTGCGAGATCGCGTGGTGTGGTGATGAAGCGCCGCTCGTTTTCAAACCGGTCCTTGCCATTGAGGTTGGCGCCGTTCTGAACGTCGAGCCAGGAGGTCCAGTCCGTCATGTGGTCGAGGCAGGCCTTGTGGGTGATGGTTCGCTGGTCGATGGAGAGCGTGCCGTAGGGGACGAACCCATCGACCAGATCGAACGGCGCCTGAATGCCCGGCAGGTCGGAGATGCCGTTGCCCGCGCCGGCGATGGATTTACCGCCCACCAGCATGAACTGCGAGATATAGGGCCCCGTCAGCGCGCCCTGGGTGGACCCGCGGAACGCCTGCTCCGTGGTCAGCGGGGCCGTGTAGGGTGCATCCTCGTCCTGTGTTCTGGCGAACCGCCGGTTGCGTTCGAAGGCGTTGAGGCCGCTGTCCGCATCCGTATGCATCGGTGTGGATGAGACGGGTGCCGGGTTGTTGGGTATGTTGCCCTTGTAGAAGGGCATCTCGTTGAGCGCGTCGACGACCTCCTGGCTGGACAGCAGCGCCTCGGCTTTTTCACCACACAGCTTCGCCTTGGACTTGCCGGCGCAGATGGCCGTGAAGGGGACGTCGCGCAGCAGCGCCAGGGCGTAGACCTCGGCCATTTCGGCCGCCAGCTCGGACGAGTGGACACGCGGGGCTGGCGCCATGCCGACGGATCCGGCATCGGGCCCCTGCAGCTCGTAGACATGTCCCGCCCGGGGGCTCTCCCAGCCTCGCCAGTCCGGATTCCGATCTACCATCTTCGGCGGCTTCTTGGAGGGCACGGCGTGTTTCTTCGGTATTTCGGGGAACTTGCCGGTGCACTGAAACGGGCTGCCGGGCAGGGAACGGTCGTGCGCCGTGCTTACTCTGCTCTCGAACAGGTTGTGATTGTCGGCGTTGATGGCCTCGACAAAACCCTGGTAGTCGTCGGCGTGTTCCAGAATGCCGAAGGCGTCGTGCTTCAGGCCTTTGGTGAAATTCGATGGGAAGCAGGCGCTGGCAAGGTCCATCTCCTCGCCATTTGCCCGCGTGCTCGCGTGGGGACGCGTGCGGGCAATCTCCGTGCACAGGTCGCGGAGTTCCTTGGCTTTGTGTGACCGTTCGGTCCCGTTGGGACAAGGCACATCGTGGGTCAGCTTCATTACAACTCTCCATAGAAAAGGAAACGGAACAATCAGCGTTTGGGGCCAGTTCAAGGTGCTCGAATCCCTTGGTGGCAACGCGATTCCGACTCTAGGCGGGCGCGCGGGGGGGCGGCCGTGAGAAATCGCACAATTCGCCCCATCGTTTCTCAATCTCAATGGGCGCACCGTGGCTGCGGTGGGATTTGATGGGGGATCTCTGACTTACGTGCTTGGCTTCAGACTTGCAAAAGCCCTGACTCAGCACCATTCGGGCAACGCACCCAGCATGAATCAGGACGCAAAACCGGAGTCTTCAAGCCACGCCGGGTCGGCCGCACGGCGTGCCTTGCTGCTCAAGGCCCTCAAGGACAAAGCGGATCGTCCCGCGGAAGCCGCGCCAGCCCGGGTTCCGGATTCCCAGCCCATACCCTTGTCCTTCGCCCAGGAGGCGTTCTGGCTGCTGCATCAGTTGCACGACGATGATTCACCGCGCAACCGTATGGTGCTGGTGCGACTGACGGGCGGCCTGGACCGGCGGGCCATCGAACGCAGCCTGGATCAGATCATCCGCCGACACGATGGGTTGCGCGCCACGTTTCACACCTCGAATGGCAAACCGCATGTGGAAATTGCCCCCGTGGCGCCCATGGCGTTGGAGCAGGTGAATCTCGAAGTCCTTCCCGCTGATGACCGGGAAGGGGAGGCCTGGCGATTGATCGATCAAGCCGCTCGGGTGCCTTTCAAGCTGAGCGCCGGACCGTTGTATCGGGGCAGCCTGTTGCGCTTGAGCGAGGATAACCATCTGCTGTTGCTGGTGATCCATCACATCGTGTTCGACGGCTGGTCTGCGGGTGTGTTGCTCAAGGAACTCGCCCAGCATTACGAAAGCTGCGTTTCCAGCGGCGAGCCCGCCGCGCTGACGCCTCTGCCCATGCAGTACGCGGATTTCGCCCGTGTCCAACGTGGCGGTGTGAACAACGCGCGGTTTGAATCCCAGGTTCGGTATTGGACCGAGCAGTTGGCCGACGCGCCCGAGTTGCAGCTCCCGGCCCCGAGAATGCCGTCCGACGACGTCCAAACCGGGACACCGACCGCGCACCTGCTTCTGCCTCCTGAACTGGCCGCACCGGCCGGCGCCTTCGCCAGAGAAGCGGGGGCAACGCTGTACATGGTGCTGCTGGCGTCATTCCAGGCTGTGCTGCATCGCTATACCGGTCAGACCGACGTCTGCGTGGCAACCCCGATTGCGGGTCGGACCGAGTTGGAAACCGAGGGGTTGATCGGCGCCTTTATCAATACGCTCATGATCCGGACCCGCCTCGATGGCGATCCGTCTTTTCGCACCCTGCTGAGCCGGGTGCGGGACACCACTTTGGGGGCCTATGCCCATCAGCAGGTGCCGCTGGAAACCCTGCTGCACCGAGTCCGTTCCCAGCGTCACGACGGCCGCCTGTCGCCCCCGCGGGCCATGCTTAATTTCAGAAACTATCCGCGACAGCCCCGGGAAGCTGGCGGTGTCCGCATGGAGGAGCTGGGTTACGAGCCCCACCTGTCCGAACTCGATCTCTATCTCGATGTGGTGGAGGGCGCCGACGGGCTGCATCTCAAATTGAGCGGCTCGCCCGAACTGTTCGATGTGGCGGCCATGGACCGCATGCTGGGGCATTTGGGTGTGTTGCTGGAAGGCGCACTCGCGCGGCCTGACCAGCCCCTGTCTGCGCTACCTCTGCTCACGCAAACCGAGCGTTCGAGGCTGTTGGCGGAATGGAACAACACCGACACGCCGTTCCCGAAAGATCAGTGCCTGCACGGTCTGTTCGAGGCCATGGTGGCGCGGACACCGGAGGCGGTTGCCCTTGTGTCCGACACGGTGCAACTCAGCTACGGTGAGCTGAACGCACAAGCCAATCGTCTGGCCCATTGGCTTAATCGCGCTGGGGTGGGCCCGGATGATCGGGTGGCGATCGCGGCCCGGCGCAGCACGGACCTGATTGTGGGTCTGCTGGGCATCCTCAAGGCGGGTGCCGCCTATGTGCCGCTGGATCCAGACTACCCGCGGGAACGACTGGCCCACATGTTGGCCGACAGCGGTGCCAGGGTGCTGCTGACGCAGCACGCGGTGCGGGACGCCTTGCCGGCGTTCGACGGCGAAACGCTGTTGCTGGATGACCCACCGGCGGCCCTGGAAACGCTGTCCTCTGCCGATCCGGATTTTGTCTGCGGCCCGGCGAACCTGGCCTATGTCATCTACACTTCAGGTTCAACCGGGGCGCCCAAGGGGGTCATGGTCGAACATGGGTCGGTGGTGAACTACCTGACCGGTGCAGTGGCTTTGTTCAACATGCAGCCCGCCGATCGGCTACTTCAGTTTTCCTCCATCAGTTTCGATGCCGCGGTGGAGGAGATCTTCACGCCGCTGGTCTGCGGCGCCAGCCTCGCCTTGCGCACGGAAGCCATGCTGACTTCAACCACGGCTTTCCTGAGCCAAGGCGAAACCTGGGGCGTGACCCAATGGCATCTGCCCACTGCCTACTGGCACCAGTTGACCGGGGCGCTGGCCGATGCCGCGGCATCCCTGCCGGCCTGTCTTCGCCTGGTGGTCATCGGCGGTGAACGCGCGTTACCGGCGGTGGCCCGGGCGTGGCAGCGCTTTGCGGGTGATCGGGTCCGCACTCTCAATACCTATGGACCCACCGAGACCACCGTGGCGGTAACCGCCTTTGACCTCGCCCGATACCCGGGCACCGACCACGCTCGCCAGGAAGTGCCCATCGGATGGCCGCTGATCAACACTCGACTTCATGTGCTCGACCAGAATTTGAATCCGATGCCGGTGGGTATTCGCGGCGAGTTGTATGTGGGTGGCGTCGGTCTGGCGCGGGGCTATCTGGGCCGCCCGGATCTGTCCGCCGAGCGCTTTGTGAGCGATCCCTTCGCGTCGGATTCAGGTGCCAGACTATATCGGACCGGCGATTTCGCCCGTTACCTGGACGATGGCAGCCTGGAGTTCCTCGGGCGGGTTGATCATCAGGTGAAGATTCGCGGGTTTCGCATCGAGCTGGCGGAGGTGGAGGCGGTCCTAGGCCGGCATCCCGACCTGCACCAGGTTGTGGTGCTGGCCCGGCCGGCAGAGTCGGACGCGTTACAAATGGTGGCCTACGTGGAGCCCGGTCCGGAGTGTGTGCCCACAGCGGAGTCTCTGCGGGCATTCCTGGCCGAGCGGCTTCCGCAGTACATGATGCCTGCCCGGTTTGTGCTGCTGGACGCTTTTCCGCTGACGCCCAATGGCAAAATCGATCGGCTGGCGCTGCCGGAACCGGATGCCCGGGGCGTGACCAACGAGCCGGAGTACGCGGCCCCCAGCACGCCGATGGAAGTGGCCATGGCGCGTATCTGGGCCGAGGTACTGCAGGTGGAACGGGTCGGTCGGCATGACAACTTTCTGGCCCTGGGTGGTCATTCTCTGTTGGCGGCTCAGGTCGTGGGTCTGGTTGGAAACGCGGTCAATGTTCAGCTCCCCATGCGCATGTTGCTTGAAGCGCCGACTCTGGCAGCCGTGTGTCAGTCCCTGGAATCGTCGCGTTGCGCCGCGGAGCCGGCCCCCATTCCGCGCGTACGTCGCGGGCGACCCGCGGTGGGATAGCCACCCATGAACGATAACCCTTCGATACCGCAGGACGATCAGACCGGTTTCATCATCCCGGCGTCGTTCGCACAGCAGCGTTTGTGGTTCCTGGATCGCCTGGAAGGGGGCAGCGCCCACTACAACGTGATGCGGGTGCTGGATCTCAGGGGCGCCTTGGATCAGCCGGCACTTCTGCGAAGTTTCGAGGCGCTGATTCAGCGTCACGAGGCGTTGCGAACGTGCTTTTCCGAGGATGATGGACAGCCCGTCCAGCTCATTGTCCCCGAGCTGGCATTCGAACTGCCCCTGTTGGATCTGAGTGGACTGTCCGAACCGGACAGGGAAGCCGATATCAGACGCCGGTTGGACGAGGCGGCAGGGCATCGATTCGATCTGGGGCGCGCGCCGCTGTTTCGATGGCAGCTGTTGCGGCTTGGTTCAAACCATCACCTGCTGCTTCTGACCTTTCACCACATCCTGTCCGACGGCTGGTCCATGAGCATTCTCAACCGGGAGCTGGCGACGCTGTACGGGGCTCATGTTCGGGGCGAACCGGTCGACCTGCCCGAGCTGTCCATTCAGTACGCCGATTTTGCGGTCTGGCAGCGCGAGTGGTTACAGGGTGACGCCTTGCAGGTGCAGCTCGATTACTGGTGCGCTCAGCTCGCGGACGTGCCCGCCCTGAGCCTCCCCACGGCGGAAACGCCTGCCCCGGGCCAGGGTTTTGCCGGCGCCACCGAGCGCCTGCCCGTGGGTGAGGACCTGAGCACGAACATCAAGGCCCTGAGCCGAAGTCACGGCGTGACGCTGTTCATGACGCTGCTGGCGACCCTGCAACTGCTGCTGGGGCGGATCAGCGGCCAGCAGGACTTTGCCGTGGGTGCGCCGGTTGCGGGGCGCAATCGGCCCGAAATCGAGCATGTGTTCGGCTTTTTCATCAACAGCCTGGTACTGCGAGCGGATCTCTCCGGTTCCCCCACGTTCGCCGATCTGCTCAAACGCGTCCGCAGCGCCAGTCTCGATGCCTACCTGCATCAGGATCTGCCCTTCGAGCGCCTGGTGGAGGCGTTGAAGCCGGATCGGGACCTGGGGCGCAATCCTTTCTTCGACGTGCTGATCAATCTCCTGGACGCCTCTTTCGATGCCTTCAGCCTGCCCGGGCTCGAGGTGACCACCGTGGCGTTCGACGACCCTGTTTCGAAACTGCCGCTGACCTTCTACATCGTGCCCAGCCCGGATCAGCGCCGTCTCGAGCTGAAGGCGGTGTATCAGACCGCACGCTTCAGCGCGGACCGGGTGCGTGGTCTGTTGCAGCAGTACCGCCATCTGTTACAGCAAATCGTCGATACCCCCGATCGGCCTAGCGCCGAGTACTCGCTGGTCACGCCGGCGGACCGGGCCGTTCTGCCCGATCCGGGTCTTGCGCTGATGGCCGGGCCGGTCACGAGCGTGGTCGAGACGTTCCGCGACGTCGTCGACATTCATGGGTCGCGGGACGCAGTGGCGCAGGGCGAGCACACCTGGACCTATGGCGCGCTGTTGCGTGCTGCCGAGGACATTGCCCTGGGGTTGCGAACTCAGGACGTGAGCTCTGGTGATGTGGTGGCCGTGACCGGGGTCAGAAGCTTCGGATTGGTGGCCGGCGTGCTGGGTGTGCTCATGTCCGGCGGCGTGTTGCTTCTGATAGACCCCGCCCTGCCCAGACGCCGCCGGGATCTGATGATGGCCGAAGCCAGCGCCGGTTTGATGCTGGTGGTTCAGGACCAGGGCGGCCCCGCCCCGTTGGAATCGGGCAACGCCGTTCGAACCCTGCGGCTCGGGGCGGACGATGGTCAACTCGAAGCCGGTGTGTCCGGTGACGCATCCGGCGTGCTGCCGGTGCCCTCGCCGGAACAAGTGGCCTATGTGTTCTATACCTCGGGCAGCACCGGCGTGCCCAAAGGCGTTCTGGGGGTACATCGGAGCCTGGCCCATTTTGTCGATTGGCAGCGGACCGCGTTTGAGATCGGCCCGGCGGATCGGGTCGGCCTGCTCACCGGATACGGCTTCGATGTGATTCTGCGAGACCTCTTTCTGCCCCTGCTCAGCGGTGCCACGCTGTGCCTGCCGCCGCCGGACGGCATGTCCGATGTGCCGGGGTGGTTGTCGCAGGAACGGATTTCGGTGCTGCACACCGTGCCCAGTCTGGCCCAGTCCTGGCTGATGGACGAGCCGGGGAATAGGGATCTGGCTTGCCTGCGCTGGGTGTTCATGGCGGGTGAGCCGTTGACCGGTTCCCTGGTGGCCCGATGGCGTGAGGCGTTCCCGGGCACCGGCTCCATCGTCAATCTCTATGGTCCCACCGAGACGACCCTGGCCAAATGCAGCTATCGCGTCCCGATTGATTGTGGTCAGGGTTTGCAGCCGGTGGGTTGGTCTTTGCCCCAGAGTCAGGCGTTGGTGCTGTCTCAGGAAATGCGGCTGTGTGGTCTGTATGAACCTGGCGAGGTGTTTGTTCGGACACCGTTCCGCAGCGCGGGGTATCTGAATCTGCCGGATCAGACCCGCTTGCGTTTTATCCAGAACCCGTACTCCTCAGACCCGGACGACCGGCTGTACCGGACCGGTGACCGGGGGCACTACCGTTCGGATGGCGCTCTGGTGATCACCGGGCGGACGGATGATCAAGTCAAGATACGGGGGGTGAGGGTCGAGCCCTCCGAGGTGAGCGCGGTCCTTGCCCGCCATCCCTTGGTTTCGTCCTGCGTGGTGGTCTCCGCATCGGACGAGTCGGATTCCATCGTTTTGTTGGCCTATGTGCAGGCTCGCCCGGACGCGGACGACCCGGAGCGGGTGTTGCGAGCGTATCTGGCGGAGTGTCTGCCCGCGCCGATGATCCCCCGGGCGTTTCTGTTTCTGGATCGGCTCCCGCTGCTTCCCAGTGGCAAGGTCGATCGTGCGGCCTTGCCGCGACCGGCGTTCGATGCACCGGCCGCGCCGAGTCCTGCGGTACGTCCCCGGGATCGGCTCGAGCAGCAGGTGGCCGGCATCTGGGCGGAGGTGTTCGAGCTGGAAACCATCGGGGTGGAGGACGACTTCTTCGATCTGGGTGGCCACTCGCTGCTGGCCACCCGGGTGCTATCTCGAATCAATCGTGTCTTCGGTGTCGAGTTGCCGCTGCGACGTCTGTTTGAGGCGCCGACCGTGGCCGGGTTGAGCGGGTTTCTGCGGGACGCCCTGATGCCGGAGAGCGAGATCGCGACGCCGCCCATCGTCAAGCGGTCCCGCAAGCGCTCGTCGAAACCGTCATGATCGCGAGGAGGCTCGTGAGGGATGAATCCGGCTTCCCGATTGGTTGGCATCTATGCTGCAGCCAAAACCCAAAGGGCACCGTCAAGGTTGATCGCAACGCTGCGATGTCGCAGGCGGACCGGGTTTGACCAGCCAAAGCCAATGGGGGCTTGAGTACCGATGACGCATTCCCCGGCCACAAGGCCATCTGTTCCAGTGCAGCACGACGCAGATCTGAGCGACGAGGCCTATGTGGTCCCGGCATCCTTCGCACAGCAGCGGCTGTGGCTGTTGGATCAGTTTGCCCCCGGAACCGCCAACTACAACATACCGAGATTGCTTCGGCTGTCGGGCCGGCTGGACCGATCGGCCCTGACCCGCACCCTGAACGAAATCGTTCGCCGACACGAAGTGCTGCGCACTACCTTCGCTGAGCGGGCCGGCAGGCCGTTGCAGATCATCGCCGACGAAATGCATGCCGAGATGCCGGTGGTTGACCTGGGTCATTTGCCCGAGTCCCAGCGCGAAGCCGAGGCGCTGCGGTTGGCGGAACAGGAAATCAGGCGGGGGTTCGACCTCAAGCAGGGTCCCCTGTGGCGCGCCAACCTGTGGTGTCTCGATTCGGACCAGCATCTTGTTCTGCTCAATCTCCATCATGTGATCTCCGACGGCTGGTCCATGGGTGTGCTCAACCACGAACTCACCGCGCTTTACGGCGCCTTCGTCCAAGGCCTGCCGTCACCGCTGCCTGAACTCCCCATCCAGTACGCCGATTTCAGCGAATGGCAGCGGGAGTGGTTGAGCGGCGATGTGCTGGAACGGCAACTGAATTACTGGCGCGAACAACTGCGGGACGTGCCGGTTCTGGATCTGCCCCTGGACCGGCCCCGCCCGCCGGTGCAGAGCTTCGAAGGCGCGTCGCGAAGCGTGAGTATTCCCGAAGCCCTTTCCAGAGACTTGCAGACCCTCGGGCAACGGCATCAGGTCACCCTGTTCATGACGCTGTTGGCTTCGTTTCAGGTATTGCTCCACCGCTACAGCCAGCAGGACGACATCGCGGTCGGATCGCCCATTGCCGGTCGCAACCGGACCGAACTGGAGGGGCTGATCGGCTTTTTCGTCAACACCCTGGTCATGCGGACCGACCTCTCGGGTTCGCCCACCTTCAGCGAGCTTCTGAAACGGGTACGCACGGTTTGTCTCGGCGCCTACGAGCATCAGGACCTCCCGTTTGAGAAGCTGGTGGAGGAACTCCGGCCGGAACGGGACCTGAGCCGCAACCCCCTGTTCCAGGTTGCGTTCGTGCTGCAGAACACACCGGGTTTCGCGTTCGAACTGCCGGACTGCGAGATCACGGTGCTCCCGTCCCCCACCCAGACGGCGAAGTTCGACCTCACCCTGTCTCTGCATCAGGATGCCGACGGAATAGGCGGATCGCTGAGCTTCAATACCGATCTGTTCGATTCCGCCTCCATCGATCGTCTGCTGGAAAACTATCTCGTTCTTCTGGGGGCCATCGTCGATGATCCCGAGATATCCATATCCGAACTTCCGCTCCTGACAGAAGGTGAGCGACGGCAACCGTTCATCGAGCTGAACGCCACCCAGGTGGCCTATCCGCGGGAAAGCGGCATTGCCGAGCTGTTCGAGGCCCAGGTCGAGAAGCGCCCGGACGCGGTCGCCCTGGTGTTCGACCAGCAGCAGGTGAGCTACCGCGAGCTCAATGATCGAAGCAATCGCCTCGGCCGCTACCTGCGCACGCTCGGGGTTGAGCGCGGCAGTCTGGTGGGCATTGCGATGCCGCGCTCGGTGGACATGGTGGTGGGCATTCTGGGCATTCTCAAGGCGGGTGGGGCGTATGTGCCCCTGGACCTGGCGTATCCGCGAGAGCGCATCGCCTACATGCTGCAAGACACCGGGGCAGCACTCTTGTTGACCCATTCCGAGCTGCGCGATCGGGTGCCGGATTTCCAGGGGCGCTTGCTTTGCGTCGATGACGAACAGTCCAGCATCGAGCAGCAATCCGAAACCAACCTGGAGTGCGGGTCGGCGTCCACCGACCTGGCCTATGTCATGTACACCTCCGGTTCCACCGGCCAGCCCAAGGGTGTGCAGATTCCGCAACGTGGTGTCGTGCGCCTGGTGCGCGGCGCCAACTATGTCGACCTGGATGCAGAACAGGTGCACTTGCTGTTGGCGCCCATCGCCTTCGATGCATCCACCTTCGAGTTATGGGGTGCTTTGCTGAACGGCGCCCGCTGCGTCTGTTTTCCCGATGAAGCCCCGACCATTCAGGCGCTGGGCGAGGTGATCCGGCGCGAGGGTGTGACCACCCTCTGGCTGACCGCATCCCTGTTCAATATGATCGTGGATGAAGCACCGGAAACCCTGGCCGGGACCAAGCAACTGCTTACCGGCGGTGAGGCGTTGTCGATCGCCCATGTCCGCCGTGCCCAGGCGGCTTTGCCCGACACACAGCTCATAAACGGGTACGGGCCAACGGAAAGCACCACCTTTGCCTGCTGCCACCCGATTCCCAATCCTCTGCCTGACCACCTGCGCTCGATCCCCATCGGCCGACCCATCTCCAACACCCGGGTATATGTGCTGGACGCAAGTTTGAGTCCGGTGCCGGTGGGGGTGCCGGGGGAACTGTATATTGGTGGCGATGGGCTTGCCCAGGGGTACCTGGGTCAAGCCGAACTGACTGCCGAAAGGTTCCGTCCCGATCCCTTCAGCGAGGAGGCCGAGGCGCGTATCTACAAAACCGGTGACCGTGCCCGGGTGCTTGGCGACGGAACGCTGGAGTTTCTGGGACGTATCGATCATCAGGTCAAGATTCGGGGATTCCGGATCGAGCCCGGCGAGATCGAGGCGGTGTTGACGGATCATGCAGGGGTCCGCCAAGCGACGGTTATCGTGCAGGGTCCCGAGGCGGGGGGTGACAAGCACCTGGTCGCGTTTGTGGTCCCTGCTGAACCGGATCTGGACGAGGCGGCCCTGCGAACCCATCTGTCCGGCACACTGCCGGCATACATGCTGCCCACGGCCATCGTCATGATGGATGCCCTGCCCATCACCGCCAACGGCAAGATCGATCGCAAGGCACTGCCGGCGCCAGTCCCAGCGGACACCCCGAACGGTGAACCCACGGCCGTGCCCGAGACCGAGACGGAACGTCGGCTGGTGGAGATCTGGGCGGATCTGCTCAAGCTCGACACGCTGGGTATCCACGACAATTTCTTTTCCCTGGGGGGACATTCCCTGCTGGCGACCCAGCTGGTGTCCAGAATTGCCGTGGCGTTCTCGGTGAACCTGAGTCTGCCCACGGTGTTTGAGTCGCCGACGGTGCAGGAGCTGGCGCGGCACCTCGACGCTGACGCGGGCGTGGCCGGGACGGA
Source organism: uncultured Gammaproteobacteria bacterium (assembly GCA_963783675.1). Taxonomy (GTDB): domain Bacteria; phylum Pseudomonadota; class Gammaproteobacteria; order Competibacterales; family JAHEDQ01; genus JAHEDQ01. The sequence goes on along the minus strand of CAWAOU010000018.1, from coordinate 494,644 downwards.
CACGATACCTGCCGTACGCCGGGAACTGCGCCGGTTGCCGGATGAGCCGATACGAGCGCAGGCACCCCCGGAGGTGTTGGCGCCGGCACGGTCGACCGAATCGATCCTGACGGATATCTGGCGCGAGTGTCTGGGCAATAAACAGATCGATCACGACGCAAACTTTTTTGAAATCGGCGGGCACTCGCTCCTGGCCGTGAAGCTCATCTACGAAGTGGAGCAACGTCTTGGGAAACGGCTGCCCCTGGCGCATGTGTTCGAACATCCGACCCTCCGGGAGATGACGGCATTCATCGAGCACAAGGACACGGCCACGTCATCCCGAACGCTTGTTCCCATCAAGGCAACGGGCTTCAGAACGCCCTTTTTCTGTATCCATGGCCGGGCCGAAGCCCTGGGTCGCTACATGGATGACGAGCAGCCCTTTTATTGGTTGCATCACGGTCAGGACGCCCAGAGAACCCCTTACATGAGCGTCGAAGACATTGCGGCCCTGCACCTGGCTGACATCCGGGAATGTCAGCCCAAGGGCCCGTACTGCCTGGGCGGGTTTTCCTTTGGCGGGCTGCTTGCCCTGGAGATGGCCCGGCAGCTCCGGGCACAGGGCGAGGAAGTGGCGTTGCTGGCCCTGTTCGACCCGTCGGCCCCGCTACTGGAGATGGAGCTCAAGGACCGGGCTGAACAAACCCGGGCGGCCATGTCCTCCGCTTCGGGGCTTGGGGCCAAGGTCTCCCTTATGGCATCGAAAGCCCTTGCCGTTGCCCGACGCAGGATCAGGTCGCTGCAACAACGGTTTGGAAATCAGCTCAAGCGGCTTAGTGTGGCCCGCCGGCTGCGCAGCGGCAGGGAGTTGCCGCCGGAACTGGCGGTGTTCCGCCTGGTCCAGCATTTTCGCCAGGCGGCGCGGGCGTATCAGTACAAACCCTACCCAGGACGCATCGTCCTGTTCGTACCCGAGGGGCGCCAGGGACCGGACAAACAGCGTCAGCGACTCGAGCGCCAGTGGCGGGACATCGCCGCGGGTGGGCTTGAAATCCACCGGGTCGAGGGCGCGGTGGGCCACCACCGGATCGTGGAGGAGCCCTACGTCCAGAACCTGGTGGCGCAGTTGGACGACTGTCTGCGCCAGGCGCAGGCGCCTTCGATGCAAGACGTGTACGATGCGCCCGATCCCCGGCTTCGAACCGCAGGCTAGCGCATAACCCGTGGACCTTGCCTTCCTCTGACTGCCTTTCTCATCGCAACCGGTGTGCTCGTCTCCTACGGGGCGAAAGGCCTGCTAACTGCTGCGCGGTAAACTACTATGACCTGGCGCGCCACCCATGTAGTCAAGGCCCGAGCGTATGCCGAATTCGTCGTCACGAAGGCTTGCCGTCATTCTGCACGCCGACGTGATCAACTCGACCGCGTTGGTTCATCGCGATGAATCCGTCGCCCACGATCGTATTCAGGACGCGTTCCGCCGGTTTTCGGAGACGATTCAGTCCTACGGAGGCGTAACCCTTGAACTGAGGGGCGATGCCCTGCTGGCGGAGTTTGGCCGGGCGTCGGATGCGGTCTCCGCGGCCCTGTCTTTCCAACGGACCAACCGGGCTTACAATGACACCGTGGGCGGGCAGATTCAGGCGCAGTTGCGGGTCGGACTCAGCCTGGGGGAGGTCATCATCGCCGACAGCACCGTGACCGGGGTCGGCGTGGTTCTGGCGCAGCGTCTTGAGCAACTGGCGGTTGCGGATGGTGTCGTTATCCAGGGGGCGGTCCGCGAGGCCGTCCCGACGCGACTCCCTTTTAGTTACGAGAACCTGGGCGAACAAATGCTGAAAGGCTTCGAGCGGCCGATCGGCGCGTTTGCAGTTTCACTCGAACCGGGTGGGTCGATACCGGGCCCGGAAACGGCCCCTGACACAGAACCCCGTCACGCTGCGTCATCCGCCCCCGACGTCGTTGTGCTTCCGGACACGCCCTCCATCGCCGTCCTGCCGTTCGAGAATCTGAGCAACGACCCGGAACAGGGTTACTTCGCCGACGGCGTTGCCGGCGACATCATCATCGCCCTGGGCCGTATCCGGCAATTCTTCGTGATTGCGCGTAACACCACATTCTCATACAAGGGCCAGACGGCGGATGCCAGGACCGTCGCCCGCGAGCTGGGCGTGCGCTATGTGTTGACCGGGACCGTTCGCAAGGCGGGCAATCGGATCCGGGTGTCGGCACAGTTGGTGGAAGGCGCGACCGGCAACCCGCTATGGGCGGAACGGTACGACCGTGAGCTGGTGGATGTTTTCGATGTCCAGGACGAAATCACCGGGCACGTGGTGGGCGCCATCGAACCGGAACTGACCCGAGCGGAATGGGAGCGCGCCAAGGCCAAGAAACCGGAAAACCTGGACGCGTGGGATTGTGTGGTCCACGCGATTGCCTTGATGATGGAGTTGTCCGACCAGGCCAGTGCCAAAGCCTCGGATTTGCTGGATCAGGCGGTCGCGCTCGATCCGACCTATGCCCGGGCCTATGGGCATAAGGCCTGGCTGGCGATATGGCGTTCATTCCAGGGGTGGTCACCGATTGACCAGGCCGTGGCATCGGCGGTCGAGGATTCTGCACGCGGTCTTCAGCTCGATGCCAACGAGCCCTGGTGTTATATCGGCCGCGCCTTTGTGGGCTTCGCCACCCGGGACGCCGAACTCGCCCTCTCGTCCACACAGAAAGCCATCCAGCTCAGTCCAAGTTTCGCCTTCGGTCATTCCATACTGGGCTTTGCATTGGCCATGGCGGGCCGCGGGGAAGAAGGGCTAAAAGAGATCGAGTTGGCCATGCGGCTGAGCCCCAGGGATGTGCGGCAGGAGTCGCAGTTCCAACTCCACTATGCCTTCGCTCAATTCCAGGCGGAAAACTATCAGGAGGCGGCCCGTGCCGCCGAAAGGGCGACACTGGCGCGACCGACTCACGTTCCGCCACAATGGTTTCTGATGGCGAGTTATGGCCACCTGGGTCTGAAGGACAAAGCTCAGCAGGCCCAGGACCGGCTGAAGAACCATGTGCCGGGATTCTTGCCTGCCGCGGAGGCTGTCCCCAATATTTACGCACTGGATGCGGACCACGAACGCGTGCTTGACGGTTTGCGCAAAGCCGGCGTATTGGATGCCTGAGGCGTTCTGGTTCAGCGCGGATAATACGTCGCCTGTTCTGACCATGGGCGCACCCACCAGGAGATCGATGTGAACAAACGGATTGATTGGAACCTGAAGATGGTGCGCAGTCGCGAGGCCCGTGAACTGTTGCCTAAGCAGACCCAGGCGCCGACGCGCACGGATTGGGGCAAGATCCGGGTCGGCCATCTGGATACGGGTTACACCCGGAACGAGGTGTTCGGGGATTGGGCATCGGGTGCCCAATGGCTGGATACAAAAAAGGGCATCAACCTGCGGGAGGGTGGGGAGCTTCCCGAGGACCCGCTGGACTATGAGGGCAACCCGGGACACGGAACCCGCACGGCCAGCGTGCTCTGCGGAGAGATGGACCCTCCCCATGGGGAACAGGGCATCACCAGCGAGGTCGGTGTTGCACCCCGCCTGCCGGTCATCCCCTGCCGGGTGGTGAACCGGGTTGTGCTGACCCCGGAGCGGAACCGTGCGGCGGTGGCCAAGGGCATCAAGCATTGCCGCAAGAAAAAATGCCAGGTCATCAGCATCAGCCTGGGTATGCCGTTCTTCTTTATCGGCACGGGCGGCGGTCTGGGACGGGCCGTGGACAAGGCTTATGACGACGGGATCATCATCGTGGGGGCGGCGGGTCAGATCGTCAGCAGCGTGGTCTACCCGGGCAAGTACAAACGCACCATCGGCGTCGGCGGCGTGAGCTGGCAGCGTCGAATCTGGTTTGAGTACGATGCGGGCGTCGAGCGGGTCGATGTCTGGGCGCCGGCCGAAGAGGTGCTCAGAGCAGACAGTCTGGCGCCGGAAGGGGTCGCCGTGCGCGATCCCATCGAAGGTGACGATCCCGGTGTGTTTTCATTCAGTTCCGGCTCCCACGACGGAAAGCTGGGTACCGGGGACGGCACCTCCTATGCCACCGTCCATGTGGCCGCGGCCGCCGCCATGTGGCTTAGGGCTCGCGGGGATGACATCGACCGGAAGTATTCGGAACCCTGGCAGCGGGTAGAGGCGTTTCGCTGGCTGCTGCGCAAGACTGCGCAGACCATCAACGGTGAGCAACCCGCCAACAGAACCGGTGTGCTGGATATTCAGGCCTTGTTGACCGCGTCGTTGCCGGCGGCCAGCCGTTTTAAAAAGGCGAAGAAGGACAAGGGTTCCTGGAGTTGAGGACGGAATCGGCGATAGGCCTTGTGTTGTTGGCAGTCTGGCCGGGCCTCAAGTGCAACTGATACGACTTTTCAAACGGGATCTGGCCAAAGAGGTGGCGAGCTGGGTGGACGGCGGGTTGATCTCGGCCGATCAGGCCCGCGCCATCTGCGGTCTCTACGGTGTCGAATATGGCACAAGCCAGGACGGCTCCACCGGCTACCGGCTGCTGGTGGTGCTGGGTTATCTGTTCATCGGCCTGGCCGTCATCACCCTGATTGGCGCCAACTGGGAGCAGATTCCCCGTGGGCTGAGAATGTTTGGCCTGCTTGCCCTGACGGCGGGCACCCAGGGATTCGGGCTGAGGCTTTATCTAAGCGGGAAGTCGTCGGGCGCGGCGGCCGTATTTCTGCTCGGAAATCTGTTCTACGGCGCCTCGATCATTCTGGTCGCGCAGATCTATCATCTCGGCGAGCATATGCCGGACGGGGTTCTCTGGTGGGCGTTGGGCAGCCTGCCGTTCGGCCTGCTGCTATTGAGTCCCTGGCTGACCCTGTTCACGATGCTGCTGGCCTTGATTTGGTTTGTGCTTGAATACAACCTGGGCTTTTTTCCAACGCTGTTCCCGCTGTTCATGGCCGCGGCCCTGTATGTCCTGATCAAGGGGCGGACCAGCACGCCGTTGTTTCTCACCCTGGTTGTCAGCGTTGCTCTCTGGATCGAGGGGTCCCTGTCCCTGGTCTGGGGCCGGGCAGGCGACCTGCTCAATTTTCACGCCGAGCATTTCGGCGCCGGTCTCGCCTTGCTTGTGTTTGCCCATGCTTTTGGCCACTGGCTGGACGGGCGGGCCAGCGCCAAGGCTCGGGACTACGGCGTGTTGCTGACGCTTTGGACGCTGCGCTTCGGCATTCTCGCCATGCTGGTGCTGAGCTTTGCCGATCCCTGGGTGGAACTGATCGATGCCGACTGGCCGCACCAGGCATCCATGTGGCTGGTGGTTGTGGCCTTGCTTGCGGCCGCCCTGTGGTTGGGCTGGAAGAGCGGGTCGCTGCAAACGCTGGCGCCGATCGCGGCGTTGTGCGTGCTGTCACTGGCCGCTGTTGTGCCCATGGACGATGAGGCGAATGCGGTCTACTTCCAGATCGTCTGGAACATCGCCCTGGTGGCCGCCGGGATCTGGCTGATGTTGCGCGGGATACGCGACGGTATTTCTCACTACTTCTTTCTCGGCATTGCGACCATCCTGCTGGTTGCGTTCATGCGCTATGTCGATCTGATCGGCGACTACGTCGGCGGCGCCATTTTGTTTATGGTTCTCGCGGCGCTGTTGTTGGGCGCTGCCCGCTATTGGCGGACGCGCCAGCCCCGGGAAGGCGCGTCATGAGTCGCTCAAGGATCGCGCTGGGTCTCGGCCTCGGCATCGCGCTCCAGGTGCTGGTTGTTGCGGGTATGGTGGTCCAGGCCGCCCTGCCCCTGTGGACCGGCACAGAAGTTCGCCTCAAGACCGTGCCGGTGGATCCGCGCTCCATGTTTCGCGGCAACTTCGCACGCCTGCGATACGACATCAGCCGACTGCCCGGTGAGGTTGCCGGGGACTTGGGGATGCCCCGCATCGGCGAGGTCGTCTATGTGCGCCTGCGACCGACCGGGAACGGCCTGTACGATCTTGCCGGCGCGTCGCTGGAAAAGCCCACGGAGGGCGTATTCCTGCGCGGTCGTATCGGATCGAAGCGTGCCCCCTACCGGGTCAACTACGGGATCGAGGCCTTCTTCGCGCCCAAGGACAAAGCCCTGCAACTGGAGCAGGATCTGCGTGGAGACGGTGTGGCTGTTTTGATGGTCGCCGAAAGCGGCCGTGCCGCACTCAAGGATGTGGTGCCTGGCGCGCTCCAGGAGTGATGGTCCCCAACCTGGTTGGTGCTTGGTGCGCCCCAGGAGTGATGGTTCCGAATCAGTCGTGCCGTGGCTGCAGGCGAAGGTACCCGACACGTCAGCGTCCGTGTTGCGACGGGAATAAGGCAAAGGGTCTGCCCGGTTTTCTGTGAGGCCAGTCGAGAGTACTCTTTGACAACGCCCAGTTTTTGGGGTCAGGAGGCAGCACGGGCAAAGTGAAAACCGACGACACAATCCGAGTAAGTCGAGATCTATCCGTGCGGATGTCCGATCTGCGAGAGCGCTCGAAATTGTTGGTGAGGCTGCGCGGCGGGTATCGCAGGAGACCAGGGATACACATCCCGAGATCCCCTGGTCTGGCATCATCGGGTTCCGCAACGTGCTTGCTCACAAGTATGGTGCGATTGACTATTGTCGGCTTCATAGCGTTCTAAACGAAGGCGTGCCGATACTCATTGCCTCGTTGGAGGACATACTCGAAGCCCCGATTTACTCGCGGGGATCGGTGACACATCGGGGTGTGTTCACGCGAACCTGAAGTTCACTCTGAGCCACGCCGGGCTTGTCGGCTCGCGGACACACACCAAACTCGGATCTTCAGTTCAGATCCAGCGCTTTGCCGCACGCCAGCTCCTATAATCAAGTCAGGGTGGGTTGGGCCCGTGCTATTTTTGGGATTGGACACATCGGCTTCAGTTCGATCCTGTCCAGTATCAGTGAGGGGTTTTTCAGTATGTCGGCTGCGTCGGGTGCGAACTTTCGAGACCGGGATTGGGACGTGCTGCTGCACAGCATTGAACGGGGTAATTGCATTCCGTTGCTGGGTCCGGATGTGCCTGTCACCCAGGATGCCGGGACAAAAAACAATCTGGCGGTGGAACTCTCCAGAGAGCTGGCCGAGATTCTCATGGAGGAGAAGCGATTCCCGGTTCCCGATGCCAACAACCTGAGCCTGGTCACCCAGATGTTCCAGAATCAGTTGAGCCGAGCCGACCTGGTGGTGGAAGTCGAGCGCTTCTACCAGAAGCACGCAGACGCGCTTTCCGACTGCGAAGACCCGACATTTAAGCGTCTTGCCGCCCTGCCGTTCAGCCTGTTCGTGACATCCCGTCACGACGCATCCCTGGACCATTGTCTTAAGGCGCTGGGAAAACAACCGCGAACCGAAAGCTACCAGTTCAAGGGGGATCGACGGGATATTCTCGGGCGTCTGGGCACCGTCGAGGCGCCACTCCTATACCAGCTGTACGGCACCTTCGACGCGCCAGACTCTCTGGTGCTCACCGAGGGCGATCAGCTTGAGTTCCTGCGTTCCGTGGTGGCGGAAAACCCGAAACTGGCCACCGACCTGACCAATTTTTTCAGTGGAAAGAACTTCCTGTTTCTCGGCTTCGGGCTGGGCAATTATCACCTGCGGGTGCTGCTGCACGTGCTCGATCTCAACAAATCGGCGAGATCGTTCGCCTTGGAGAACACCCCGGTCGTTGAGGCGCAGGACGACTTCGCCGAGATGTTCAACGAGAGTGTGCTGTTCTACAACGAACTCGGTTATAGCGCCCTCAAGCTGCTGGACAGTGGGCTGGATGATTTTATCGAGGAACTCCATGGGCGCTGGGAAGCGCGTCATCCCGCCGGCAGTTTCGTCCCGGCCGCCGAGGCCGTCACCGGTGGCGGCCAGGATGAAGGTGCAAAGCCCAGCGTGTTCATCTCCTACGTAAAGGAAGATGAGGAACGCGCCCAGGCCTTGTTCGATGATTTGCGCAAAGAGGGGCTCAACCCCTGGATCGACACAGACGGGCTCAGGTTCGGGGCGAAATGGAACGACACCCTGGAGGATACCGTCGCTCGGGATGTGGATTACTTTATCGTCCTGCAAAGCCGAGCATTGAGTGACCGGGTCGAGAGCTACGTCCACAAGGAGGTCAAGCTTGCCCTGGAGCGGCAGGACCTGCGGGCCGGCCGGTTCATCTTCCCGGTCCAGATCGACCAGGACGCGGAGCGGCTCGAAGCTCTGGAGCGGGCCAAGATCCAAACGGGAACACTGTTTGACTGGGGCACCGACGTGCCCTCCCTGGCGCGCGAGATTCGCCGCGAACACGCACGGCAGCAGAGGCGCTAAGCATGGTTGATCCCAACTCTGATACCGGCCAAACCGGGCGAGCGACGGGGGTGTCGCGTTACCCCGGTGTGCAGCCTTTTGGGGACGATGCGGTTCAGCGGCGCCTGTTTCGGGGACGTGACGAGGAAAAGTACGAACTGCTGCAGCTGGTGCTGGCCGAGCGTCTGGTGTTGTTGTTTGCGCGTTCGGGTATCGGCAAATCCAGCCTGATCAACGCGGGGTTGTTGGAGCCTCTGAGGGAACAGGACTACTTTCCCATGGTGGTTCGGGTCAGTGGTTCGCCCGGTGGACCCCTGGATTCCATCTATGACGGGATCAAGGCGGCAACCGGCACGGCCAGAACGCCGAGGCGCATAGACTTTGAGCCGCCCGAGCCGGAATGGAACCGATCCAGCCTCTGGCATTTTTTCAAGACCTTCGAGCTTTGGCAGGACGACCGTCTGCTGACGCCGGTCCTCATCATCGATCAGTTCGAGGAGCTGTTCACCTTGCATGAGGTAGAGCAGCGAACGGCATTGATCGATGAGCTTGCCGACCTGGTGCGGGGCACCCGTCCGAGGGGTCAGGTGGGCGTCGGTGGCGCGAAGCTCAGCGACGTCCCGCCCGAGGTCAAGGTGGTGCTTGCGCTGAGGGAGGATTTCTACGCCAATCTTGAGGAGCTGCGCGACCGAATTCCCTCGGTTTACAAGGCGCCGTTCCGGCTCAAACCATTGTCACGTGAGCAGGCACGACGCGCCATTGTGGAACCGGCAGAGCTGGAAGGTGCGCACTTTGCTACGCCTGCCTTCACCTGGTCCGAAGCGGCGCTGGAACGGGTGCTGGATTTCCTTTCCCAGCAAACGCTGGGGGACGGCAAGACGACGGTTGGAAAGGAGGTCGAGCCGTTTCAGCTGCAGTTGATCTGCCAGCAGATCGAGCAGACCGTGCGAAACGAAAAGCTGGATCGGGTCGATGTCGCCGACCTTGGGGGCGCGGGCTCGCTCAAGGCGATTCTCACCGGCTTTTACGAGGACTCGCTGCGCAGGATCTGCGAACAGTTTCCCGAGGAGCAGGGACTGCGGGAAAGGCTGGAACGCCTGTGTGAGTACGGGTTTATCACCGCCAAGGGGCGGCGCCTGTTGCGCGAGGAGTCGACCATCAAGCAGGACGATGGGGTAGGCCCGGAGATTCTGCGGGAGATGGTGGAGCTTCGCCTGCTGCGCAAGGAACCCCGCGTGGGTGACAACTACTACGAGCTCACCCACGACACCCTGATCGAACCCATACAGCTGAGTCGGCAGGCGCGGGAGGCACGGGAAGCCGAGGAGGCCCTGGCACTGCGCCAGGCAGAGCAAAGGAAAATGCGCAACCGGCTGGTCGCCGTCGGTGCGGTCGCGACCCTTGTATTGCTCGGTTCAGGTGTGCTGGCCCTGTGGCAGCGCGCCGAGACGGAGCGGGTCACGGTGGCAAAACAGGCGGCCATCGCCGATCGAGATCTGGCCGAACAAGAGACAGAGCGGGCCGTGAAGGCGAAACAACAGGCCGTGGCCAAACAGCAGCAGGCCACCGAGGTGGCCGTCAAGGCTCGGCTCGAGGCCGGGGAACAGGACGCCAAGCGACGGGTGGCGGAGGCTGAGGCGAAGCTTGCGGAGCTTGAGCCAGTGGCGGTCATGGCCCGGGAAAAGCTTGCAGCCGTCAGGCAGCAGGCGGTAGAGGCCAAAGGTCAGAGTTACGAGCAGGAAGCGCTGCAACTGGTGGCAAAGGCCAAAGATGAATTCGAATCGGCCAAGCAAAAGGTGGAGTCCGCGCAACAGGCCGTGTTTGAGGCCAAGGCTCAGGTAACACGAGCCGAGGTCAACCGCGAAGTGGTGGAGGTGGAATTGGCGGCGCCCGAGACCGGCGCTGGCAGCGCGGAACAACAAGCCGAGCAAAAGGTAATCAAGACCGAACAGCTGTTGGCGGCAAATGCCGCGCAGACGTTGAACTTGGACGCTTCGTCGGTCGAGCGCTCCTTGCTCATTGCGCCGGCGCCGATCGGGAAGGGGCAGAAATCCGCGGTCGAGGTCCAGGTCGAACTCAAGGCCCATGCAAAAGTTGAATTGGCGGCATTGGAGTTGAGTGAGTCCGGACCGGATATCACCGACGCCGAGATGGCGCAGCAGTACCGGCGCTATCTGGACGCCAATCGCAGCGAACTCGGTGCAGACACCGTGGCGGAGATCGAAGGCAAAATCCGGGAGTTCGTTCAGGCGTCAGAGACTTTCGCAGAGTTGAAACGCCAGGATCAGGACCCGAACTTCAGCCGCTGCGAGTCGCTGGACGGTTGGACCGCGTATAAACCCAGACGCGCGCTGGGTCCGGATGCGGAGTACCGCGACCAGCGCCTGGCGGAACTCAATGCGCTGTTCCAGACCAGCGCGATGATCTCCACCCAGGACAATCTCATCACCTCCAAGGGCGAGACCGATTTTGAGGCGGACGATACCTTCGTGTTCGGCCGGGTCAAGGTCTATATGCAGGCATGGATCAATTCCCCCGGAGAAGGCCAGTGTGAGGCTCGTTTTCGGTGGCAAAACCAAAGAGCGCAATGTCGACCCAAACCCCTTGCAGGGTACTCAGATGGGCTATCGGCTGTTCGATTGGAGATACACTGACGCACTGGGGGTGGGTGAGCACGAACTGCTGCTATATAACAGCGAGGACATACTGATGTGTCGTCGAACGTTCACCGTCGTCGCCGCAGGTCAGTAGATTGGTGCTGCACTATGACCCTCGCGCTTCAGTGCCAAAAGTCATGGAATAGGACCTTAAGCGTCCGGCCGCGCCGTCGTCTTTATCGCCCCTTCAGTGCATCCGGTAGTGGCATTCTTTGTTACCCATGCCGCTCTTGGATCTGATTCTCAGGCTGGCGCAGCAATTGTTCAGACCTTCCCTAGGGCGAGGGTGATCTGGATGAGCGTCAACGGGCGCATGTGGTGGATCGTCGCTGGGCTGTCGCTGGGGCCGGCCGTCAGCAATGGGTTCGCGCGCTTCGCCTATGGGCTTATTCTGCCGGCCATGCGCGAGGACCTGCACTGGACCTATACCCAGGCAGGGTGGATCAACACGGCCAATGCCATCGGCTACCTGGCGGGTGCGGTGCTGGCGTTGGCAATGATCGGGCGCTTCGGCGCGCGGCGATTGTTTATCGCGGGTCTGGTAGTAACGACGCTGGCCTTGTTTCTGTCGGGTTTGACGCGCGATTTCTGGGCGTTGACCGTCTGGCGGGTGTTGGCGGGGATCGGAGGTGCGCCGGTTTTCATTGCTGGGGGCGCGATGGCCTCGGCCCTGTTCCCGGACGATCAGCGACGCAACGCCTTGGCCATTTCGATCTATTTCTGCGGTGGTGGGCTGGGTATGCTGCTGACCGGGTTGACCCTGCCCTGGTTGCTGGAGGCGACCGATCCCGGTCTATGGCCGTGGGCTTGGCTGGCGATCGGCGTAGCCAGCGTGGTGGCCTGCGTGCCGTCGGTCTGGTCGGCACTGTGCGGCGTAAATCCGCGGCAGGCAACCCGTACCGAACGCGCGGTGCGCCTGCCGATGATGGCCATGGCTCCGGCGTTGGCGTCCTATTTCCTGTTCGGCATCGGGTACATCATCTATATGACCTTCCTGGTCGCCTGGATGCGAGCCGGGGGGGCGGGCTGGCAGCTTGTCAGCTTGACCTGGAGTGTGATGGGGGTGATGGTCATGTTGTCACCCTTTATCTGGCGCCGGGCTGTTACACGGGCCGCAGGCGGCGGCGCGCTATCAGTGACCATCCTGGGGAGCGGCCTGGGTGTGTTGGCGGCGGTGACCCTGGGTGGGGAGGCTGGGGCGGTGTTTTCCGCTTTTCTGTTCGGTGCCTGCTTTTTTATCGTGCCGACGGCCGCCACCGCATTCGGCCGGCGCAATCTGGACGAGACCCAGTGGGGTGCGTCGCTGGCACTGTTTACGACTGTCTTCTCACTGGGCCAGATCATCGGCCCGGTCGGTGCCGGCGCCATCGCCGACCAGGCGGGGGGTATTCGTGAAGGGTTGCTGGTGTCGGCGGCGATTCTGGTCATGGCTGCGGCCGTCGGCGCGGCACAGCGGCGGCTGTAGCGGCCGCCCGCCATCGCGGCCTGCGTTGCCCCGGCCGACGCCGCTGTTTCCGGTCTTGCAAAATCACCGTACACTTCGATCTCCCGGCAAATCAGAGGAGTTCTCGATGTTGCGATTCCGTTCTATCCTTGCGAGCGTTTTTATTCTCGTGTTCAGCCTGGCCACGTCGGCGAACGCACAGGACAAACCCAATATTTTGATCATCTGGGGCGATGACGTCGGCTGGTTCAACATCAACGCCTACAACATGGGCATGATGGGCTATGCGACGCCCAACATCGACCGGATTGCGAAGGAAGGTATTTTGTTCACCGACGCCTACGGTGAGAACAGCTGCACCGCGGGGCGCGCCGCTTTCATTACCGGTCAGAGCCCGTTCCGGACCGGTCTGCTCAAGGTGGGTCTGCCGGGCGCCAAGGAAGGGTTGATGGAGGAAGATCCGACCATCGCCACGCTGCTCAAGGAACAGGGCTATATGACCGGCCAGTTCGGCAAAAACCATCTGGGCGATCTGGATTCTCATCTCCCCACCAACCATGGCTTCGACGAGTTTTTCGGCAACCTCTATCACCTCAACGCCGAGCAGGAACCGGAGCATCCGGACTACCCGAAGGACCCTGAATTCCGCAAGAAATTCGGGCCCCGGGGTGTGATCAAGTCATCGGCCGACGGTCAGATCGAGGACACCGGCCCGCTGACCATCGAGCGCATGGAGACGGCGGACGAGGAGTTCCTCGCGGCCAGCCTCGATTTCATGGACCGGGCGACGGCGGCCGAGAAGCCGTTTTTTCTCTGGTTCAACTCGACCCGCATGCATATCTGGACCCACCTCAAGGATTCGTCCAAGGGCGTGACCGGACAGGGCGTTTATGCAGACGGTATGGCTGAGCACGACGGCCACGTGGGCACGTTGCTGGACAAGCTGGACGAACTGGGGATTACGGAAAACACCATTGTCATGTATTCCACCGACAATGGCGCCGAAGTGATGTCCTGGCCGGACGGCGGCACCATCCCGTTCAGGGGCGAAAAGAACACGACCTGGGAAGGCGGATTCCGTGTGCCGGCCATGGTGCGCTGGCCCGGCAAATTTCCGGAGGGGCGCATCTCCAACGCCATCGTCTCCCACCTGGACTGGTTGCCGACACTGCTGGCGGCCGCCGGGGATGACGGGGTCAAGGAGAAGCTGCTTGATGGCATGAGCGCAAACGGCCGCGACTACAAGGTGCACCTGGACGGCTACAACATCCTGCCCTACCTGATGGGTGAGGCAGACGGTGTGGATCGTGAGGAGTTCTTCTACTTCACCGACGATGGCTCGGTGTCCGCGCTGCGCTACAACGACTGGAAGATGAACTTCACCACCCAGCGGGCTCACGGTCTCGACGTCTGGAGCGAGCCTTACGTCGAAGAACGGGTGCCGGTGCTGACCAATCTGCGGCAGGACCCCTTCGAACGGGCCCAACACGAAGGGATCGGCTACGACACCTGGTTTATCGACCACATGTTCATGCTGGTGCCGGCGCAGGCGTTGGTTGGGGAGTTCCTGAGCACCTTCAAGGACTACCCGCCGCGACAGAAGCCCGGAAGCTTCTCGCTGGACCGCGTGATCGAGGAACTGGCGGCGGGCCAACCCAAGTAGGGTCTTGCTCGACGCCTCAGGGATGATTGCGGTGTTGCCCGGCCACGGAAGGCCGGGCGTCGGTGTCGTGAGCGATCGTCAATCCCCTTCCTCGGCATCATTCGCCTGACTATTCCCCTTTGAAACGGGGCTTTTCCTTGTTCAGAAACGCAGCCAGCCCATGGGGCCCGTCGTGGGTCCCCATCATCCCTGCGATGCTGCGGGTCTCCCGATCGAGCTGGGTTTCCAGGGTGTCGGAGTAGGCCGTCAGCAAGAGCTGTTTGACACCGCCGTAGGCTTTGGTGGGACCGGCGGCGAAGGTCGCCGCGAGCTTGTCGGCCTCTGCCATCAGCGCATCCGCCGCAACCACCCGGTTGACCATGCCCCAGGTGCAGGCCTCATCCGCTCTCAGCACGCGGTTGGTGAGCAGCAGTTCCTTGGCCCGCAGCAAACCCACGTGTTTGGCGAGAAAGTGGGTGGAGGAGCCGTCCGGCGTCAGGCCCGATGCGGTATAGGCGGCGACGAACTTTGCCTGGTCCGAGGCGAGCACATAGTCACCCGACAGGGCCAGCGAAAAGCCGGCCCCCGCGGCGGTGCCGTTTACGGCCATGATCACCGGTGCATCCATGTGGGCCAGACGGGTGATGGTGCCGTGCAGATCGGTGGCCAGACGGGTCAGATGGGCGCGTTTGCTGTCCCCCTGTTCCTGCATATCCTTCAGATCACCGCCGGCGCAGAACATCTTGCCATTGCCGGTGACGATGATGGCACGCACGCCCCGGTTGGTGGAGCAGCGCACGGCGGCGTCGAACAGTTCCATGCCCATGCGGGCGGTGAGCGCGTTGGCGTCGTCGGGCCGGTTGAGGGTAATTCGGGCGATGTGGTGTTCGATATCAAATGTAATGGTGTCGTATGACATGGATGGTTTCCTGGGTCCGGTGAATACGATATGCAGAGTCAGATAGCGGTTTCGGCCAGCATGCCCTCCAGCCTTTGCCGGATCAGCAAATGGGTCTCGGACATGATGCGATCAATGAGCTCCCGGCAGGTCGGAACGTCGTGGATGAGTCCGGCGACCATGCCACAGGACCAGGCGCCGGCCTCCATGTCCCCCTCCAGCATC
Organism: uncultured Gammaproteobacteria bacterium; assembly: GCA_963783675.1. Classification (GTDB taxonomy): domain Bacteria; phylum Pseudomonadota; class Gammaproteobacteria; order Competibacterales; family JAHEDQ01; genus JAHEDQ01. Next base: position 479,486 of record CAWAOU010000018.1, on the reverse strand, counting down.
ACTCTGGGGTAGACGCCGGCCACTTCCTCCATGATGTCATCGAAAACCAACGCGTCCCCCAGGGTGCGTTCCTTTTCCAGCAGCCGCTCCACCGCTGCGTTGCTCAACACCCGCTCGGTGTTTCGGAGCGGACGCATGACCAGTCGGGTATCCAGCTCGGTGGCGGCGACAATGGCCTGTTTCACTTTCTGGTGTACCGGCGCCTCCTGGGTGGCGATAAAGCGGGTGCCCATGTTGATGCCGTCCGCACCCATGGCCAGGGCCGCCACCAGGCTGCGGCCGTCGGCCATGCCGCCCGAGGCGACAAAGGGCAGGGTGAGCGTGTCCGCCGCCCGCGGCAGCAGGATCATGTTGGGCACGTCGTCCTCACCGGGGTGCCCGCCGCATTCGAAGCCGTCCACCGATACGGCATCGCAGCCGATGGACTCGGCCTTGAGCGCGTGGCGCACCGACGTGCATTTGTGGATGATCTTGACGCCGGCCTGTTTTAGACGCGGCAGATGTTCCTGTGGATTGCGGCCGGCGGTCTCGACCAGCTTGACACCGCCTTCAATGATCGCGTCGATGTACGCCGGGTAGTCCGGTGCGTTCACGGTGGGCAGGAAGGTGAGATTCACACCAAAGGGTTTGTCGGTCAGTTCACGGCAGCGGGCGATTTCTGTGGACAGATCGCCAGCGGATTTCTGCGTGAGTCCGGTGATGATACCCAGTCCACCGGCGTTGGAAACTGCCGCAGCGAGTTCCGCGAAGCCGACGTAGTGCATGCCGCCCTGGATGATCGGGTGCTGAATCCCTAACAGCTCGGTGATTCGGGTTTTCATGTGGATGTTTGATCCTGCTGGGGGGTTGATGTAACGGCGTTTTTGCACGGCGGGTCCTGCGCCAACGCCGATGGGGGGCTGGGGCAGGGAATTACCGATGACGCTGGCGAGCGCTGCCGCCTCCTGGCTCTAGCGGTCGCGCCACAGAAACCGCTTAAGAAAGACCATGAACCCGGCCGCGAACCTGGGTTCTGAAACGGGTTTCGCCGTGTCCAGTCGGGGCAGTTCAACCTGTGTGGGATAGCTTGGCTCTGGCGCAGTGCCAGCGGGACCGGCCTCCTGGTCCAATAACTCGGACAGCAGGTCTTCACGTTGATCCGGTGGGAGTGTCGGCAGGGTCTCCATGAACCAGGTCTGCACCGCGCAGGCATCATCCGGGTCGATGCCGCCGTGCCGGGCCGCCAGTTCTGCGAATGCTTTGATCGGAGTGGTCATGCTCGTTTCCCTGGCTCTTTTCTGGGACGTCAACGCAGTGAGTCAAGGCTGCGGCTGAAGGCCAGCCCGGTCTTGCTGGTAAAGTAACAGTAGCGCCCATCACTGGGTTTGAAGAAGCGACGCGGCCCCGGAGGAATCCGGGCCTGGGGCGGTAGAATCTGCATTCCCTGCTGCTCGTACCAGCGCAGAAGTTGCGCCCCGCCGGTCTGGTCGGCGTACAGCGCAACGCGACCCCGGCCCTTGTGATTCAGGGAATGGGTCACCGACACGTCCAGGGCGATGCTGCCCAGTCGCTTGGGCACCTGATCTTCCGTCAAATCGAATTCCGCGATGGAGACCATGGCCTCAACCGGCGCCGTGGTCAGGTACCAGGTGAAGGTGCTGAGTTGACGGTGGTTGGTCAACGCATGGTATTCGCCCAGCAGCAGCGCGAGTGCGCAGGGTACGAACTGGCCGGACTCCTCAACCACGAGGCCCACCGTGTAACCGACGGGGCTGCGCCCCATCACGTTCCCCGCAACGTACGAAAAAGGTGCGTACAGCAGCCAGTTCCAGCCCTGATCGACCCGCTGCGGATCACGGTCGATGAGGGGTTGGACATGGGCGTGCCACCACAGAACATGGGCAGAGTCCATTTCCGCGACCCGCAATGCCGCGTATTCACCGCTCCTGGTCGGCGCCCGACTCACAAAGCGTGTTCCCGTCCAGCGTCGAAAGTCCATCTTGGCGTGGGAGCCCCGGAACCATGTTGACCGCAGCGTCTCGGTGGATAGGTGGAGTATAGATCAGGTGACACTGAGCACGTATCGGTGCAGGCAGCCGCCCCCGGACGGTAGCGCGTTGGACACCGGTTCCACCGACGTCCAGAACGGGCTCCTTTTTGCGTCTACACTTGAAGGAACCTCTGATCTATTCGTGAACGCGCATCTTGGGACTGAAATGCACAGTTTCATCGTTGCAGATCCTGGCAATAGAACAACTATTACCCGCGATCAGCGCCTTGAATCTGCACATTCCACCCTCCAATCTGCTTCGTCCAGAATAAATCAGAGGCGCCTGAACGACGCAGTTCATCATTGGCTTGTCCTGAATGCGGTGACGGACCGCATGACATCCGATAGGACAGCGGGACAAGGCGAGCAACTGCTCCGTCGATCATGTTGTTCTGGAGGGCCATATCTTGGAACTGAACCGCTTTTCTCTGGTGCAGCGGCTGTTGCATTGGCTGATTGCGCTCACGGCGTTCGGACTTCTCGCCGTAGGGCTGATTTTCATGGTGCTGGGATATGACAGCACCGTAGCGACCTTCGGCGATGCGGTAACGAATGCCCTGTACAAGTACCACAAGACTTTCGGCATCGTCCTTTTGCTGTTGATGCTGATTCGGGTGGCCATGAGATGGCGGCTTCCGGTTCCAGCTTACCAGCCACCCTTGGCCCCCTTCGATCGCGTCGCAAGCCGCGTTGTTCACATCCTGTTCTACGTGCTTTTGATCGCCATGCCCATCGTTGGCTGGCTGGCGACCGCCGCCGGCGGGTATCCGATTCAGTTTTTCGACTACAAGCTACCGGGGTTTATAGGCAAGGATGAAGCGCTCAGCCAGACTCTGTACCAGATCCACGGGGCGGGTGGGCTGTTGCTGCTGTTTCTCATCGCGTTACATGTCGCTGCGGCCATCCGGCATATCTTGCGCAAAGACGGCGTTATTCGCCGGATAAGCCTGCCGTGATTTCGCGCTCACCTATGCACCCTCGTTGCTCTAGATTCTAGAGACACCTGAAAACGCCCAACAGGTGATCTGCATCAAGTCCCGAGGCGGTCGGTGGGCAGATAGTGCTACTATAAGTTGTTGGACCCGTTGCCGCCTCGCACCAAGTCCTTCCTGACTTCAGACTGTTGTTACGCGCAGGCGCAGCACCGTCGCCAGACCGGCGGCTTCAGGCCGTTCCCGCTGAGGGCTGGATCTGGGGGGTGCATTGAAGGCGGACCGGTGGAAGCCGACTCAGGAGGCGTTCATCATGTCCGAGCTTGCATTTCCGGCGTATCATAACGACGCGGTGGGGCCCTCTGTCGGAGGCGTTGTCGAGCCCCTCATTCGTCATGTTCTGGCCTGTGTGGATGCGTCTCCCTTCTCCCATGCCGTATTGGCCCATGCCGCAGCCGTAGGCTTGGCGTTTGGTGCGCGACTTACCGTGATGCGCGTTCTCGAGCCCTCGGCAGGCATGATGCCGACGGATCCGGTCGACTGGACGCTGTGTCACCGTGACGTCGAGGGCGCTCTGCGGGAGCGTGCGTTGCATTTTGGCGATTTGCGAGCCAAGGCGGTCGTGATCGACGGGCCTGCTGCGGAACGCATCTGTGCCTGGGTGCGCGACAATTCAGTCGACCTGGCCGTCCTGGGCGCGGGCGGCGACAGCGACTGGCCCTTCGCCGGGCTGGGCGGCACGGCGCGCCGCGTCGTCGATGCCACCAACGCATCTGCGCTTCTGGTCCCGTCGAAGGATATTGAAACCGATCCCATACGGTATCGCCGGGTGATGACACCGCTGGACGGATCTTCCCGGTCGGAATGCGCTTTGCCGATCGCGCTTGGTATATCGGCAGCTCACGACGCCGAGTTCCTGCTTGTTCACGCCGCACCGAATATCGATCTGACGGAGACCGGCCCGCTCGAGGCGGAAGCCATCGATTTGCGCGACCGGCTGCGTCAGCGCAACGAGCGGGTGGCTGAACAGTACCTCAAGCAAGTGGTGTCGCGCTTGCCGCGCGCTCGGGGTTCCACACGAACCCAGGTGTTGGCGAGCGGAGATCCCCGCCATACCATCGCCCGCGCCGCCGTGGAGGACCATTCGGACCTCATCGTCCTCTCCTGCACCGGTCTCAGTGGGCACCCGGATTTGTCTCTGGGCAGCGTAGCCGAGTATCTGATCAACCACGCCGACAAGCCCATCCTGCTCGTGAGAAGTGATGGCAGGCGCTCGACAGCGGCGCATCGCGGTGCCGAGAACGCGCAGGCAGCGAGACTACCGGATCGGGCACTGATGTGACCCTCACCGCCGCGTCTGAGGGCGTCACGCCACCGGACAGCGCGCTCTCACTTGCCGCCTCGGCACTCCGGGCGGGCCATGGTGTCGCCATGGGCGTACCTGAGGCGGCGCCCGCCTGGCGGAGCCTTTCAGAGTGCGTCCCCTGGCTGGACCGGGCCTGCCAGGCATGCATCGAGCCGCCACACCATGCCGCCAAAGCCGCCGAGTGGCTGCTGGACAACGAGTTTCAGGTTCGGCGCGCGGTACGGCAGGTGCGCGAGCACATGCCCGCCACTTTCTACCGCCGCCTGCCGCGGCTTGCCGCGCCCGAGTATCGCGGAATCCCGCGGGTCGTTGCATTGGCTCACGGCATGCTCAACGCCGTGCACATGCAGATCGGCCTTGCGGGCGCCACCAGTTTCGTCAAAGCCTATCAACAGGACGGTCCACTCACGATTGCCGAACTTTGGGCGTTTCCGGCAATGCTGCGCCTCGCCTGCCTCGAGACGCTGGTTGCCGCATTCTCTGAACTCCTGCCGGAGCTGGCGCCGCCGTTCGAGCCGACCCCCGGACTGCCACCCCACGAACCGCTCGATGCGACCGAAGGGGTCTCCCGTGCGATTTCCGCGCTCATTGCGGTATCGAACACATCATGGAAGGCGTTTTTTGAGCAGGTCAGCCGAGTCGAGGGGATCTTGCAGGCCGATCCGGCCGGAATCTACCCGGCCATGGATTTCGACACCCGGGATCGCTATCGCAAGGTGGTTGAGGAGATTGCCTTCGGCGCGCGGACGCCAGAGTGGGACGTCGCCGAGCGGGCGCTCGAGCTGGCGCGTGCCCATACAGGTGCACCCCGCGGCGGGCATGTCGGCTGCTGGCTGGTTGCCGAAGGCCGGGTTGAACTCGAGCGGACCGTCGGCTTTCGCGCCAAGCCTGCCGTCGCGCTGCGCAGATGGGTGATTGCTCACCCAGGGATCAGCTATGCCGGTGCGCTGCTGGGCTTCGGCAGCGCGGCCCTGGTGGTACCGGCGCTGCTGCTCGCATCGCTGGGCGCCGGCGTTGCGGCCTGGGTGGCAGGGCTTGTCCTTTCGCTCACGCCCGCAATGATTATCAGCGTCACGCTGACGCATTGGGTCGTCACCCGGTTTGTCCCACCCCGGGTGATCCCGAAGCTCGATGTCGAGCGCGGCCTCGCAGCCGGCTGCGAAGCGGCGCTGGTGATGCCGGTCATACTCCACAAGGAGGACGAGGTAGGGCGGCTGATCGAGCGGCTGGAAGCGCACTGGCTGTCGAACCCGGACCCGCTGATGCGTATTGCGCTGCTAAGCGACCTTGCGGACGCGGATGCGGAACGACTGCCCGAAGATGCGCGGATCGAGGCGGCACTGGTCGCAGGCGTGCGCCACCTGAACGCGCGCTATGCGGATCAGACCCCGTTTTCGCTGCTGCACCGGGCGCGTCGATGGAATGCGGCCGAAGACTGTTGGATGGGGTGGGAGCGCAAGCGCGGCAAACTTGAAGAGTTTACCGCCTTTGTTCTCGGTCACTCGCCGGAGGTGTTTGACTTGCGCGAGGGCGATGTCGGCGCCCTCGGCCGGGTGCGCTTCGTCGTCACCCTGGACGCCGATACCACCGCGCCGCCCGGCGCAATAAACCGGTTGCTCGGTGCGCTCGCCCATCCGCTCAACCGGGTCGAATTCGACCCCGCGTCGGGAAGACCGCTCCGGGGCTACACCTTCGTCCAGCCAAGGGTCGAGATATCGCCCGGTGCCGGTGTGCGGTCGCTGTTCACCCGCCTGTATACCGGTGACACGGCCATCGATATCTACAGCCGTGCGGTCTCGGACGTGTATCAGGACCTTTTCGGTGAAGGGATCTTCACTGGCAAGGGCGCCTTCGACGTCTCGGCTTTCCGCCGATGCATGCATGGGCGGGTGCCGGAGAACGCGATCCTCAGCCACGACCTGTTCGAGGGCCTGCACGGACGAGCCGCGCTGGCCAGTGACATCGTTTTCTACGAGGACTTCCCGGCGAACTATCTGGCCTACGCCCGCCGCGCTTATCGCTGGATCCGGGGCGACTGGCAACTCCTGCCGTGGCTCGCCGGCAAGGCCCCGGGCTGCGACGGGGCGCGTGTTCCCAACCGCCTGTCGGCGCTCGGGCGCTGGAAGATTTTTGACAATCTGCGGCGCAGCCTGATTCCGCCGGCATTGGTCGCGTTCGCGGCCGTGGGCTGGCTGGCGTTGCCGGGACAGGCCCTGATCTGGACCGCGCTGACGGTGGCCGCACCGGGCGCCTATTTGTTCACCGACCTGGTGACCAGCCTGGCGGGTGGGCGCCGTCGCGGCGCCGCGAAAAGCAGGCGCCGCCAGCTGGCCGATCATGCCGGGCGTTGGCTGCTCGCGATCGTGTTCATGGCCCATGAGGCGGTGCTTGCAACCGCTGCGGTTGCGCGAACCCTGTGGCGGGTCTATGTCTCGCGGCGGCGAATGCTGGAATGGACTTCGGCTGCGCATTCCGCGGCGCAGGTCTCGGAACAAAGGATTTGGGCCTGGAGAGAGATGGCTGCCGCGCCGGCGCTTGCAACCACGATCGCGTTGGCCCTCGCCATGGTCGATCCAGCCGGCTTGCTGGGTGCTGCCCCCCTGCTTCTTCTGTGGTTTGCCTCGCCCGAGATCGCCGCTCTGATAAGCCGGACCAGGCGGCCACCGGTGGAGGCATTGGCGACCGAGGACCGGATCTACCTGCGCCAGATCGCGCGCCGGACGTGGCTCTTTTTCGAGACCTTCGCCGGGCCCGACGACAACTGGCTGCCGCCCGACAACTATCAGACCGGCCCACACGAGGAGATTGCACACCGCAGCTCTCCCACCAATGTCGGAATGCTGTTTCTGGCCTCGCTGACGGCCTGGGATTTTGGTCACATCGGTCTGCGTGAGCTCGCCGCCCGCATGATCTGCGCGCTGGACTCGATTGACCAGATCGAGAGCTACGCCGGCCACAGTCTGAACTGGTTCGACACAAAAACGCTGGAATCCCTCGAACCGCGCTACGTCTCGACGGTTGACAGCGGCAATCTGGCGGTGAGCCTGCTGACACTGCGTGAAGGCTGCTTCGAGGCCGCCCGAGGACCGGTGATGTCTCCGGCCTTGTGGAGTGGCCTCGAGGATTCACTCCGCCTTCTGCGCGCAGCCGTCTCCGCGCTGCCCGGGGCGGACCCAAGCGTCATCTTCGATCGACTGGACGCGATCCTCGCCCGGATCCCGGCGATTCGGAGCGCGCCGGCGACCTGGCGGTCGGCGCTGATCGAGATTGGCGAGGGCGACTGGCGGGCGGTTCATACGCTCGCCTCACGTGCCCTCGACAGCGTCAAGCAAGGCGATCCGCACGAGACACATCTCTGGCTGGAACGCACCGACCATCACCTTGGGAATATGCGGCGCGATCTGGACGCGCTTGAACCATGGCTCGCCTTGACCGATGCTCCGCCGGCCGGGATTGGGGCGTTGGGGCATTTTATCGACCAGCTGCCCGGGCCCGACACCCGGCTCGACGAGATTGCCGGCGCAATCGGCCGTGCGCGTGAGGCTCTGTCGGATCTGGCCACGGATGATGAGGACGGCCAGCGTTGGGTCGCCGACATGACAAGCGCACTCGACCGCGGGATGCTCGTCTGCGCCGAACTGCGTGAGAGTCTGGAGCGCATCGCGCAGCGCGCCGGCGCCCGGGCCTTCGGCATGGATTTTCGTCCGCTTTACGACACCGAGACCCAGACCTTCTGCATCGGCTACAACCTCAGCTCGGACCGGCTCGACCCACACCACTACGACCTGCTTGCCAGCGAGGCACGGCTGGCAAGCTATTTCGCAATCGCCAAGCGCGACGTGCCGGTGAAACACTGGTTCCATCTTGGACGACCCATCAGCCAGGCGGGCGGCACCCTGGCGACCCTTTCCTGGAACGGGTCGATGTTCGAATACCTCATGCCGGCATTGTTGTTGCCAAGCGATGCGGGTCGGCTACTGGGGCAAAGCGAACGGGCCGCCGTTGCCACGCAACGGCGCTATGGTGAGAAACTCGGCCTGCCCTGGGGTGTGTCGGAGTCCGGCTACGCGGCGCGCGATGCTGCGCATCGATACCAGTATCAGGCCTTCGGGGTACCCGGCCTGGGCCTGAAACGCGGCCTGGCCGAGGACTACGTGGTCGCCCCCTATGCCAGCGCCTTGGCGCTCGCTGTCGCACCGGCCGCGGCAACCGTCAATCTGCGCTTGCTGGAGAAGCTTGGGCTCCGCAGCCAGTATGGATTCTTCGAAGCGGCGGATTTCACGCCGGACCGACGGCCGGTGCAAGGCGATTTCGCTCCGGTGCAGGCCTATATGGCCCACCATCAGGGTATGATCGCGGCGGCCATTGGCAATGCTCTGAACGACAATATCCTCATCAGGCGCTTCGTCCGCGAACCCCACATGCACGCGACCGAGCTGCTTTTGCAGGAACGTGTCCCCTGGGAGTTTCCGCCGGAGCAGGCGACGGAGGCGGAAACCACCGCGCCCGACCTCGCCCGCAGGCCGACACCGACGCTGCATGGCTGGGCTGCACCCACCGGGTCGAGCCCGCAACTTCACATTGTCGGCAATGGCAGTCTTTCATCCTGGATAACCGACGCTGGAGGGGGCGCACTCTGGTGGCACGGCCAGGCGCTGACGCGGTGGACGGGAGACGCCGTCTGCGGTACGGGCGACTCGCGGCTCTATCTAAGCGAGCCGGAAAGCGGGGCGATCTGGTCGTTTGGCAGGGCCGCGCCCGGTACGTCGACGGATACGCGTTTCTTCGCGCACAAGGTCGAGTCCCACGAACGTGCGGAGGATTTTTCGACCAGCCTCGAAATCGCGATTACGCCGGGTGACGACGTGGAGATCCGCCGCGTCACCCTTTTCAATGCCGGCGGTCGGACGCGCGTAATCGATTTGACGAGCTATGCCGAGGTGGTGCTCGCGCCCGCGGCCGCCCACGAACGGCACCCGGCGTTCAGCAAGCTGTTCGTGCGCAGTGAGCGGCTCGAGGCGCTGGGCGCGCTCGTGTACACGCGGCGCCCCAGGCGACCAGCGGATCGACCGCCGGTCATGGTCCACCGTATTCTGTCTGACGATGTCGCGGTGACGGCTGCGGGCTTCGAGACTGACCGCCGGGCGTTTCTGGGGCGAGGTGGTGAAGCGCAGTGGCCGCCCGGCGCGGCCGGCGCGCTGGACGGTGGCGTCGGATGGACCCTCGATCCGATCATGGCGTTGCGCGCGCGGGTCGTCCTGGCACCCGGAAGGCGGGCACAGCTCGCCTTTGTTACGGTTGCCGCCGGCTCGCGCGAGACCGCCCTCGAGATCGCTGAGCGCTACGCGACCACGCAGGCTCTCGATTGGGCGATGGAGGATGCGCTGCGATCCGCTGCGCTCGAGGCTTCGCGTCTGGGCCTCGATTCCCGAGCACTGGCAGTGGCGCAGGCCCTGTGCCGTGATCTGGTTTTTCCCCGGCCGCCGCCCCATGGGTTGGCGCCAGGGTCGGAGACCGGTCTTCCCGCCCAGCCGCAGCTCTGGAGCATGGGCCTGTCTGGGGATCTGCCGATCGTACTTGTGCGGGTGCTGGACGATGCGCAGGCGCAGCTGCTTCCTGCCGTGGTGCGAGTGCATCAATGGTGGCGGCGGCGGGGCCTGCGCTCGGACCTGGTGATCTTGCGCGAGGGCGCTTCCGGCTATCAGGAGCCGATCCGCGAACGGCTCTACTCCATCCTCCGGGAGGCAGGCATTCCCGACGGCCTCGGCGGTTCGGGGGGCATCCACCTGCTGTCGGCGGACCGGTTCGGCGCGACGGAGCGGCGGACCCTCGAGGCTACGGCGCGACTCGCGCTCGACGGGGCGGCAGAGTCGCTTGCTGCGGCGCTGGCCGTTCCGCGCTCGGTACGCGTCGCACCACCCCATTTCCAGCCGGTCGGGCCGCCTCCGCCCGAGCCGGCGCCACCGCCGGCGCTCGTGCGCCCCGCCGACGGTGTTTATGGCAACGTCTACGGCGCGTTTGCACCGGACGGCGGGGACTATGTGATCCATCTCGAAGACGGGCGCCGGACACCAGCGCCCTGGTGCAACGTTCTGGCAAATGAAGATTTCGGATCGATCGTTTCGGAGGCGGGCCTTGGTTTTACCTGGTGCATCAACAGCGGCGAGCATCGTCTCACGCCGTGGTCGAATGACCCGCTGGTCGATCCACAGGCAGAGGCGCTGTACCTGCGTGACGAGGAGACCGCCGCGATCTGGACTCCGACCCCGTTGCCCGCCGGCGGCGATACACCCTGCCAGATCCGCCATCGTCCCGGTGCCACGATCTGGCAACGCAACGCAGAAGGGCTGGAGCAGCGTCTGACCGTCTTCGTTCCGCCCGCCGCCCCGGTCAAGCTGGCGCTTCTCAGCCTGCACAATCCGGGCGGGCGTGGCCGCCGTTTGACGGCCACCTACTATGCCGAGTGGCTGCTCGGAGCATTGTCCAGCGCGGCGCGTCCGCATCTCGCCTGCGGCTACGATGTCGAGTGCCGGGCCTTGATCGCCCGCAACGGCTGGAACCCGGAGTTCGGCGATCGTACGGCGTTTCTCGCCGCGAGCCGCCCGCCCCATAGCCTGAGCTGTGACCGGGCGGCGTTTCTCGGCCGACCGGGTGATCGGGCGCTTCCGGCCGGCCTCGTTGCCTGGAACCTCGACGGCGTGCTCGAGGCCGTCGCCGACCCCTGCGCGGCGTTCCAGGTCCACATCGACCTCGCCCCCGGCGCGACCGAGGAGCTGGTCTTTGTGCTTGGCGAGGGGGGCGATCCCGCCGAAGCGGCACGCCTCGCGCTCTTTTGGAGTGACGTGGATCAGGCACGGAAGGCACTCGCTGCCAACGAGGCGGTCTGGGCGCAACGCCTGGGCACCGTCACGGTGACCACGCCGGACCCAGCATTCGACATTCTGGTCAACCGCTGGCTGATAAACCAGACCTTCGCCTCGCGCGTGCTGGCCAGGGCCGGCTTCCAACAGGCCGGGGGCGCGTTCGGTTTCCGCGACCAGCTTCAGGACATGATGGCGCTTCTGTTCATTGAGCCGCAGCGGGTGCGTGCACACATTCTCAACTGTGCATCGCGCCAGTTCGAGGAGGGGGATGTTCTGCATTGGTGGCATCCGCCTCTGGGGCGGGGTGTGCGGACGCGCTGTTCGGATGATCTGCTGTGGCTCGTCTATGCGACCGGACGCTATGTCGGCGCCACCGGGGACGTTTCCATCCTGACCGAGGAGATTTCTTTTCTTTCCGCTCCTCCGCTCAGCGAAGAGGAGGAGGATCGGTACGCCCTGTTCGATGCCAGTACCGAACGCGCGACGTTGTTCGAGCATTGTCGGCGCGCGCTGGAACACGGTGTCACCTCGGGCGCTCATGGCCTGCCGCTGATCGGAACGGGTGATTGGAACGACGGAATGGATCGGGTCGGCAACAAGGGGCGCGGCGAAAGCGTCTGGCTCGCCTGGTTCGGCGCCGTCTGTGCCGATGCGTTCGCCGCACTCGCCCTGGATGTGGGGCGCGACGAGCTCGACGGGCTCTGGCGGTCGCGTGCTGACGACCTCCGCCGGGCCGCCGACTCAGCCGGATGGGACGGTGGGTGGTACGCGCGGGCCTTTGCCGATGAAGGTCTGCCCTGGGGTTCCAAGGACTCCGACGAGTGCCAGATCGACAGCATATCCCAATCCTGGGCCGCGCTGGCCGGAGGACCTTCGCCTGTGCGAACCGCGGCGGCCGTGGCCGCGGCTACCGAGCGGCTGGTTGATCCAGCGGCGCGGCTGGTGCGCCTGCTGACGCCGCCGTTCGATCAAACGCCGCGCGATCCCGGCTATATCCGCGCCTATCCGCCGGGCGTGCGGGAGAACGGCGGCCAGTATACGCATGCCGCGGCCTGGCTGGGTCTGGCCCACGCGCGGCTGGGTGACGGCGACCGCGCCTACGAGATATTTAATCTGATCAACCCAATCCACCGGACCAGCAGTGACCAGGCGGCGGATCTTTACCGTGCCGAGCCCTATGTCCTGCCGGCCGACGTGCGTGGCGCGGATCCTGGGATTGGCGAAGCCGGATGGACATGGTACACGGGCGCCGCCGGATGGACATGGCAACTCGCTGTAGAAGGCATCCTGGGCGTCAGCCTCCAACGCGGCAGTGTCGGGATTTCCCCTCGAATGCCAAAGCATTGGGGCAAAGCTGAAGTCCGGATTCAGGGTCGCGACGGGGTTCTGGTCATCACCATCGAGGACCCCGAGCGGCTGGGTACTGGCCGGGTCGAGCTTTTGCTGGATGGTCGCCCGGTGGGCGGCGATTGCATTGCTCTACCGACAGACGGCGCGGAACGGCACGTGACCGCGCGCTTGCACCCGATCGTTCCGGCCCTGGCGGGGGCCCGCTGAGTATGATTCCCGTTGCTTGATAGCGAGTGGTGTCCTACCAACAGATTGACCCTTATCGGGGCTTGTACGCTTGCTCAGGAGCCAGGGCGTGCCGGACGAACGTTGGCCGATCTTTCCTGAACGATAGCGGCCAGAAGAGGTAAAGCGCGCATTTCTCGCAACCTTTCTTGCCTTGCCTATACTTCAACGGGTGTCCTGCTGCGGGCGTGCCCGAACCAAGAAAAAAGCAAGACACAAGCGAACAAAATCATAATTGGAGGTGTGAGACCATGAGCCAGACAGGCTTTGATCGCCGCGGTTTTCTGAAAACCAGTGGCGGAATGATTTTCGGGACCTTGGCCGCCAGTTCGGGCGCCCTGGCGTTGCTGGCGCCCAGTCGCACCTGGGCGCTTGAACTGGAGACCATGGACGCGGAAACGGGTGCCGCGGTCCTCAGGGTGACCCGCTATATATTTCCCCACGACACTCTCGACGACGCGGTCTACGCGCTGGTTGTAAAGGACCTGGACGCCGAGGGTGCGGAAACCGTGGAGCTGCTCACAACAGGCGTGGCAAGCCTGAACGAAGCCGCCGGCGGTACCTGGATGGATCTGCCTCCCGAGCAACAGTTTGAACTGGTTGCGGCCATGGAAACGACCCCGTTCTTCCAGAAGATCCGGGGCAAATCCGTGGTGTCTCTCTACAATAACGAGCTGGCCTTTGCCCACTTCGGATATCCCGGCGAGTCCTTCTCCAAGGGGGGGTATCTGCACCGGGGATTCGACGATTTGAGCTGGCTGCCACAACCGCCCGAATCCGCCAGTCCCAAGGCCATGTGAGGGGGAAACAGACATGACTCAATTTTCAAAAGACGACGATTCGGTGGTGGTGGTGATCGGCTCCGGTGCCGGCGGCGGAACGCTCGCCAACGAGCTGTGCCAGAAGGGCGTCAAGGTGGTGCTGCTTGAAGCCGGAGCGCGGCAAACGCCCGCGACCTTTATCAACGACGAGTGGGCGGCCTTCGTCCAGCTCAGTTGGCTCGACATGCGAACCACCTCCGGCAGCTGGCGGGTGGCCACGGATTTCCCCAATCTCCCGGCCTGGATCTGCAAGACGGTGGGTGGCTCAACCACCCACTGGGCGGGCGCCAGCCTGCGTATTCAGGAGGACGAGTTCAAAGCCAGGACCACCTATGGTGACATCGAAGGCGCCAACCTGCTGGACTGGCCCATCGGCCTTGCGGACCTGGAGCCTTACTACGACCGGGCCGAGGACAAGATGGGGGTGACCCGGACCCACGACATTCCAGGACTGCCGGGTAACAATAATTTCAAGGTGATGTACGCCGGCGCCACCAAGCTGGGCTACAAGGACTGCCACACCGGTCGCATGGCGATCAACAGCCGCCCTCGCGACAATCGGGGCTCCTGCCTGCAGCTCGGCTTCTGTTTTCAGGGTTGTAAGTCAGGCGCGAAGTGGTCGACGCTCTATACCGAGATCCCGGCTGCCGAGGCGACCGGCAATCTCGATCTCCGGCCCGGTTCCCAGGTATTGCGCATCGAGCATGGAGACAACGGCAAGGTCAGCAGTGTGGTGTACGCGGATGCCGACGGGGCTCAGCACCAGCAGAAGGCCAAGGTTGTCTGTGTTGCCGGTAACTCCATTGAGACCCCGCGATTGCTTCTGAACTCGGCTTCCAGCATGTATCCCGACGGACTGGCCAACTCATCCGGGCAGGTGGGCAAAAACTACATGCGCCATATGACCGGCTCGGTTTATGGGGTGTTTGAAGAGCCGGTGAATATGTACCGAGGCACGACCATGGCGGGCATCATTTCCGACGAAAGCGGCAATGACCCGGATCGGGGTTTCGTGGGCGGCTACGAGATGGAAACCCTGTCTCTGGGCATTCCCTTTATGGCGGCGTTCCTCGATCCCGGAGCCTGGGGCCGTGAGTTCACCGAAGCCATGGACAGCTACCCCCATATGGCCGGCATGTGGCTGGTGGGGGAGGACATGCCCCAGGAGAGCAATGCCGTCACCCTGCACCCATCGGATAAGGACGCACACGGCCTGCCGGTGCCCAATGTCAATTTCGACGACCACCCCAACGACGTCGCCATGCGGGAACACGCCTACAAGCAGGGCTCGGCGGTCTACGATGCGGCCGGTGCCAAGCGCAACTATCTGGTGCCGCCCTATCCATCGACCCACAATCTGGGCACCTGTCGCATGAGCGCCGAAGCCAAAGACGGTGTTTGCAACCAGTTTGGGCAGACCCACGACATCGACAATCTGTTCATTTCCGATGGCAGTCAGTTCACCACCGGGGCGGCGGAGAACCCGACGCTGACCATCGTGACCCTGGCGATTCGGCAAGCCGAGTACATCGCGGATCAGATGAGCAAGCAGGCGGTCTAAGCGCCGGTTTGGCGCCAGCGGCAAGCGACCTGGCGGAAATGCGTCAGGTCGCTTGGGAGTCTCTGTTCTATTCTGGACGAAGCAGGTTGGAGGGTGAAATGTGCAGATTCAAGGGGCGGATCGCGGGGCAGTTCGCGGGAATAGTCGTTCTATTGCCGAGATCTGCAACGCTGAAGCTGTGCATTTGAGACCCAGGATGCACGTTTACGAATAAATCAGAGGCTCCCTTCGATGTCCCGTGGGCAGACGAAGCTGTGCAGCTCGCAGGTTCCGGTGCCGAGATCGCTCCAGTCGCCGCCCCGGTAAACGAGGGTCGCCAGGGCGCCGGTAGGGAATTTGGCCTCGAGTCGGGCGATATCGGCTGGCTCGCCGCTGCCAATGAGGCGCAGCGCCAGGGACTGGGTGCCGGGGTTATGTGCCACCAGCATTACGCTGTTTGCCTCGCTGTCGGTGCGCCGCAGCCGATTCAGCATGGCCTGCGGACCCGCCAGATAGAGTCCGCGGTAGTGATTGACGACAGCCTGTTCGCCCAGCGCCGGTAAAACCCGCTCCAGGGTCTGGACCGTGCGTGCCGCGGCGGAACACACCACCCGATCGGGATGAATGTCGCCGCGCAGAATGTAACGTCTCATGGACTCACAGGCCCTTATGCCGCGGGCTGCGAGCGGTCTGTCGAAGTCATCGAGCTTCGGATTGTCCCAGCTGGACTTGGCGTGCCTGAACAGGTGAACCAGTCGAGCGGGTGTGGTCGGAGGTGTTTCGTCCGGCCACGGTGCGTCAGCGCGCACTGCCGCATCCGGCAATTTCTTGATCAGCCCGCGCAAACCCTTGTTGTCGATCTGCTTCACGGCTTTCGGGACTGAAAACCAACGTCGCCGCCGGAAGCCTGCCTCTGGCCACGTGTCCAGCTGGTTTCTCACCCGCAGCGGGTAGACCTCAACCTCACAGGTACCACCCCATTTGTCGTAGCGGTAGCTGCCCAGGGGTGTGTCCGCGACCGCCCCGTCCACGCCGGCTTCCTCCAGGGATTCCTTCGAGGCCGAGCCGGCGGGGCTCATGCCCGGGTCGACGATGCCCTTGGGCGCGACCCAGCGCTTCCCGCTCCTGGAGCTGATCAACAGCACCTCGAGTTTATCTTTGCGCCAGCGATAGGGGAGTGTGCCCGATTGACGGTAGGTCCATGCGGGGAACGGAAGCGATTTCTGCATTTTTGCTCCGGCTGCCACGTGGGTTGATTTTCTGGATCCCAAGTCGCTTGATCCTGTTAACTTTTACGCCCGTGGCGGCGTTGTTGAGTAACGTACCAATTTTTCTGTGGCATTTCCCGGATCTGCGCCTTGAAGCCGCACATTTCAGCCTCCAATCTGCTTCGTCCAGAATAGAACAGAGACTCCCCGGCGTTCGGGCCAACCGCACCCAAAGGAAAGCCAGCACATGTCCACCATGGCGAAGATCACACTGCTGTTTGACGGCGCGGTCGAAAACAACCTGAGCGGATTTCCGGCAGCGGTGTTGCTAGCGCAGCGCGGAATGGCTCTGTTTCCAGGCGGCTGCCGTTCTGGACCGCCGCCGCCGCCTGGCTCACACTCGGGCAACCAAATCGGGAACCGGGTTCCACTATGATCGACTCTATTCTGCTCACGTCCGCCCGCGTTGGTACGTTCAATCAGCAAACGCCGCTGACCAACGCAAGCAGTTTCTTTTTCCAGCGGGGTGAGCGCTTGTTTCTTGTCACCAGTCGGCATGTGCTGATCGATGAACCCAGCAAGCACTTCCCGGATCGGATCGAGATCGAATTGCACACCGACCCGGACAATCTGGCCAGCTCCACCGGGTTTTCCATACCGCTGTACCGGGACGGTCAGAGCATCTGGCGTCAAGGCAGCGATACCGCCGGCGAGATCGACGTTGCGCTGATCGAGATCGAGCGTGGTGCATTACCCGAAACAGCGGTTTTTCGAGCGTTCACCCCGGACCACCTGGTGTCGGACGAAGACCGAATCGAGGTGGGCAGCTCATTGCTGGTGGTGGGCTTTCCGCTTGGCTTCCACGATACGCTGCATCACATGCCAGTGGCGCGCAGGGCAGTAATCGCTTCGTCGTTTGGGCTGCGTTTTCAGGGCCAGGGATATTTCCTCACCGATGGCCGCACCCATCGGGGCACCAGCGGTGCGCCAGTCGCAATGCGCGATGTCCAACCGGAGTCGGCCTTGGGCGATCTGCCCTGGACGCTCCTGGGTGTGCATTCGTCCCGGCTCGATGTGGGCACACGCGACCTGAAACTGGACGAGGCACTGGGCCTGAACTGCGTCTGGTACGCCGACATCCTGATGACGCTGACTGCCTCTTGAGGCCGCCAGGTTACCGAAAAGACACCGGTTGATTTCTGCGCTTGGGCTTATCACCGTGGGACATCGATCCATTGTTGGGAGTGTCTCTGTGTCGGCCCAGTATCGTGCGCAGTGTGATTGCGCTTCGGTCAGATTCTCGCTGACCGGGGAGCCCCTGGTGCGGGGATTCTGTCACTGCGAGGATTGTCGCTCACTGCTGAAGATTCCCTGCCATTCGGTCACCGCCTGGGAGCAGGAGAGCGTTGCCATCGAGGCAGGAGAACCGTTTCTGGCCGAGTACCAGCATCCCACGCTGGACATGGAGCGGGTGTACTGCGCCAGTTGTGGTGAGACCCTGTTCAATACAAACAAGATGGGTTGGCGGGTTGTTTCCCAGCTACTGATTCGGAAGTGCTACGACAACACGCTTCCCGAGGCCCGGCGTTCCCAGAGCCATTTCTACTATGGCCGCCGGATCGTCGATGTCGATGACGATCTTCCGAAAACCGATTAGCGATCCAGGATAGCCGGTCCAGACGGGGTGACTTGCTGATTCTGCGCGAATAGATCTGGGCATCCTCAAGCCGCTTGGTTGGTGTCCCGTGATTGCTCCCTGGTCCAAGGCAGCTTCCCCTCGATTTCCAGCGTCAGGGTGAAGCTGAGGAAGCTTCGGATTACCACCATCAGGGCGAGGGCCGCAACGTCGGTCAGGCTATGGGACACGATGACGGTGCGAATGACGTCGCCGGCGATCAGAAACTCCAGGCCCAGCAAGATCGAACGTCCTATATTTCGACGATACTCGTGATAGAGATCGGACATCCGTTGTGTCCGCAGTGCCAGCAACAGGCGTGCGGTTGCGGCCGTGCAGCCGATCAGAATGATCACCACACCGAAGGTTTCTATGGCATAGGCGACGTAGGTGGTGAATTCTTTGAACTCGTTCATGTTTTCATCGGGGCGTGTTGGCAACGGCTACCCCGATCCTCTTTCTGATGGTTTGTCCGTCTGCACAGCATTCATAACCATGGACGACCAGAAGGAACGGGTCCAGTAAGACATAAGTATTCGGCCGTCCGGAGCCCAAAGCCTGATTGATACTCCGATCTTCGGTTTGCGTTGCAATCCGGCACCATCCCGCCGATCACCTGATTCGCCAGTTTGGCGCTCCTTCCGGCCATGCACCATAATCCGGGTGCACGACGTGCCGTTCTGCGACCGTACAGAATGATGAGTGCGCCACCAGGCGATGGTCTTTGATCTAATGGTGCGCCACCCAGGTTTGAGGAGGTGGACAATGCCCAAGCACCAGGAAGCATTGGATTTGGCGGTTACGCCGCAGGACGCCATGGCGGTTGTGGGCGCCGCGCTCATGGACCTCCAGCCCGACGCAGCGGGTTGGCAGCAAATCGGCCCCGGGCAGATGCACCTGACCTGTGGTGAACCCCTCAATATGCTGTCGTTTCATAATCCGGTCACCGTTCGGGTGGTCATTGTCCAATCTCCATCCGGTGCCGGATTGACCATTTCCGGTTCCAACACGGGTTTTGGCCCGATCCAGTCGGGACATGTTCGAAAGGTGGTGCAAGGGCTGCGTGCACGGGTCGAAACCGGCGTCCAGGGTATCGCTGATCGGGCATCGGTCAAGGCGTCTGGGGCGGCGAACCCGGTGACGGTCAGCGGGAACGGATTTGCAAACTGGGCGACCGGGGCCGGGGTCGAGCCGATTACCCCCGTTGCGGCCCCCGCGTCATCGGATGAATCGTCGATTCACACCGGCACCGGCACCGGTTCTGGCGCTGGGGCTTGGGGCAAGGACCGGGTGTTTCTGTCCTATCGACGATCCGACAGCGGCCACGCGACCGACCGGATCTGCGAGAGCCTCGAGGTGCGTCTGGGCAGGGAAACCATATTCAAGGACATCGATGACATTCCCTTTGGAGTCAATTTCAAACAACACATCGAGAATGTCATCCAGCAATGCGACGTGTTGCTGGCGGTCATTGGACCGAACTGGCTGGGTGAGGGTGGTGAATCGCGCCTGGACGCGCCCACGGACTTCGTCCGTATCGAACTGGAGAGCGCGCTGGCGCGCGGAATCCCGGTAATTCCACTGCTGGTGAACACCGGCTCCATCCCGTCATCGGAGCGACTGCCTCCATCGCTGGCGGAGTTGCCGTTTATGAATGGTATTCCCGTCCGCCGGGGTCATGATTACGAGGGAGACATCAGCCGGCTGGTGCAGCAGCTCGAGCGGATTCTCTCGCAGACCGGGTGACCCTGCCGGCGTGAGCCGCGATTTCATGCTGCGCTTGTTGCACCGCTTCATGCGTGTTCGATACGGTTTGACGGTTGGCGACGCCTGAACCAGACTTGAACAGTCAACATAAAATTACAAGTCCTCGAGGCCGCGCGTGGGGTGCGTTGCGGTCTTAAGCGCCATAACCGGCCATCGGGTAAGTGGGGCGCGCCGTTTTTCGGGGCGTGCTTAGAGGCCACGAGGCCTGCCTTGCTCGATGACGTGCACGTCGTGTCCTCAGTTCTGAGGCAAGGGCCGATGACAGGCGCTGTGGAAGAGGTATTTTCCTGCCCCAGGAGGAGTGCGACGTGCAGAAGGCATTTATGGTAGCGGCCGGCATGGCCGGGTCTCTGATTCTGTTGGTTGGATGTGGGCCAAGCCAGGAGGAGATGGATCGACAGTCCAGGCTTGACACCCTGGAGCAGGAGCGGCCCCAGCTCGAGGCCCGGCTAGCGGATTTCGAGTCACAGGTGGCGGCGCTCCAGGAATCCGAGAAATCCCTCAAGGCGCAGTTGGCCGAGCTCGAGGCTAAGACGGGCGACCTGACCACCGAGCGTGACGGCCATGCCAGCAAAGCGTCGGGTCTTGCGCAAACTGTGAGCGCCCTCGAAGCCAGTCTCGAACGCCAGACCGCGGCCACTGAAGCCGCGCGCAAGGAGCTTCAGTTCAACATCGACCGTTTGGAGCGGGTGAAGATCCGGCGCAATGACTTTCAGCGTGAGGCCAAGGAGTCTGCCGCCGCGCTGAACGCGGCGAATAGTGAGATCGAGTTTTTGAATGGACGCCTGGAAGGGGTCAAGCAGCGCCGTGACGAGTTCCAGGCCGAGGCGAAATCCATGGCGGCCACGGCGGATGCTGCGGCAAAACAGATCGAGTTTCTCAATGGGCGTCTCGAACGGGTCAAGGTTCGTCGCAACGAGTTTCAACGTGAGGCCAAGGCGCGCCAGTCTGAGCTCGATCACTGGCGCTCATTGGAAGGGGAGCTCGAGCAGGTGGTGGCGGCGATACAGAGTCTGAAGGAGGCTGCGCCCGAGGCAAAGGCGACGCAGTAACCCTCCAGGGCTTGCTCTGCGCTGTATCAAATCCTGCAGGGCGTGGACGCATCGGAGTGTGTCCGCGCCTGCTGTGGGTGGGAGCAGCGGTCTTTATTACCGGATTTTTTTCCGGTCGGCACCAAGGTCAAATCACTCTGATGCGTCACACCGGGTCTGGATGACCTCTTCCCCCGAAGTGACTTGTCTTGAGCGACGGTGTTACTGTCTTCGTCCACACGCCGTGTTCGCGAGGTAGCTGTCCTGCTGACGCGCTCCGGCGCAATGGATCAGGCGCTCGCGCCATTCGATCAGGGGCGTGTCAGATTCGGGAGATTGGCCACTGAAAACCTTGAACTACATCAGGAAGCGTTTGCGCTCCAACGCCGATGTGCTGGAACTCTTGCCCGGGCAGAGGCTGAGGCTCAGCGGCAAGACCACAAGCATCAAGAACCCAGGCTTGCCGCTGCGGATCGAGATGGGCCGGCAGACGCTTGATCTGTATCCGGATCGTAGACTGACCGGAGGTGCCGAACCCGCAACACCCGATCTGCTGTTGCTGGACCCCGCCAGGGGTTTTGATGCCGTGGCTCAGCAGTCGTGGTTGAGGGTGGGTGATGAGTTCGAAACCGACTCCGATTCTGCGGAACAGGCCCGACTGTTCTCCGATCGCTCGTGAAGCCTTCCGACGCCATCTTCAGTGTGTTCACGAAGGCGATGTGCTGTCGTTCCGCGACACCATTTCCGAGCTGGGGACCTATCTGTCCCTGGTGGACGATCCGATCGACCTCAGCGTCCTGCGACGCCAGGCCCTGAGCTGGATTACAGAAGCTTATGGCGGCAGTCTGCGGCCGTTGTCTCCGGAGCGGGCGCTGGCCCTGATTCAGGCGGTCAACCGGCAGTTGGCGGAGGACACCCTGAGGGGGCGGGATTCGGATGACACACCCGGTGGCCTGCTGCAGCTGCCCGCAGATCTCCGTCCCGTGCTGTTGGGCGACCTCCATGGTCAGGTGGACAATCTGCTGACGATTCTCTCGCGCAATGCATATTTGCGCGAATTACAGTCCGGAACGGCGGCGTTGGTGTTGTTGGGCGATGCGGTGCACAGCGACCGTCCGGGAGAGCTGGAACGGATGGATGGGTCCATGTTGGTTATGGACCTGTTGTTCACCCTGATGAAGGCCCTGCCCGGGCGAATCGTGTTCCTGCTGGGCAATCATGACAGTTTTTCACCTGAAATCATGAAAGGCGGGGTGGCCCAAGGCATGGCCTGGGAGCGTTTTCTCACCGAGCAGCGTGGCGCCGACTATGCCGCGGAGGTGGCCCGGTTCTATCGCCTTTCGCCGGTGGTGGCGATGTCGGACGGTTTGCTTGCCTGCCATGCCGGACCACCCGGCAGCAAGGTTTCGCAGGATGATCTGGTCAACGTGCATCACCAGCCGCGCTTGCTCCACGATCTGACCTGGAGTCGGCTCAAAACACCGGGGTTTCCGGCTGGATATGGACGCCGCGACGTCCTGCGGTTTCGAAAATCTATGGATCTGTCGCCGGACACACCGTTTATTGTCGGGCACTATCCGCTCTCGGCGGACGGCACGGTTTGGACTGATATAGGCCATATCGAAGGTCATCACCTGCTGTACGGCTCCGCGGAATCAAACGTCGCCGTTATTGCCGCCGTGGACGATGTATTGACCCCGCAGGTCTATCCGGTCGAACCCCTGCTGTCATGGGTAAATGAGCATGTCTCCGCCGAGCCCGGCGTGACCGTCGAACTCGATCAGGACTTACCTGAACCGCCCTAGGAGTGTGCGCGGTAGAAATGAATGAGGCGAGGTGCAGTCCAGTTCGAGAACGATTTCGGGGTCGTCCGAGAAGCATAGCCGTGGCTATGTGACGAGGAGGATCGCGGAATCGGGCCGAAATGGCGGCGCCGCAGACCGTTCCCTTTCTACCGCGCAGAATCCTAGACTTTTTGTGCGATCTGCCCGATGTCTACGATCCGCTGTGGCGGGCCACCCAATGCGGTGCGCACAAAGACCCGTAAGCCATTGCTGTGCAGGTACAGGGCAACGGTCTCAAAGGCCCGGTGTTGGGATTGGATCTGTTCCAGGGATAAGGTCCAGTCACCGGGATGCGTGCCATCCTGCACCCGGCGAGTACGTGCCCGGAAAATCTGTTCCGGCGGCGGGATCAAAAACTCGAATACGTAGCGAGCGCGCCAGTTGGCCGAAAAGAAACCGGACTTTCGGGGGGGCAACAGAATACGGTCTGTCTCCACCGGTGTGGGATGCTCCAGCCACTCCGGGTCGAACACCGCGTGGCTTTCGGACAACCCTCGAAACGGCAAGCCGAGATGAACCTCACGGGGTCGGAAGGTGAGCAGCCGGCTGCGCCACCAGTTAGGTAAGGTCAGATCCAGATAGCCTTCCTCGGGCCAGCCGTGGAGTTGCTCCACCATGGAGGTTTTGCCACTACCCGGTGGCCCGGTGATCACCAGTTGTCTGAAACTGATGTCACGGGACACCTGCACGCCGCGGATATCCGTGAGTTCTTCGACCGGCGATAGTTTGAGGGTCACGCGGTGTTCGCTGGCAATAAAACAAAATGACTGTCACCCGCACGATACCCCATGCGGGTGACAGAAACATTGCGCATTGCCAATTGTGTTTGGCTTATCCAAACATGCCCTTGAGGGTGAAGAAGAACAGAGCGGACAGAGCAGCCCCTACCGGCAGTGTCACCACCCAGGAGACCACAATGCCGCCGATCACACGCAGGTCGATGGCGCCAACGCCACGGGCAAGCCCCACGCCGATCACCGCACCCACCGCAATGTGAGTTGTTGACACCGGCAAGCCGGTGCGGGATGCGAGCACCACGGTGGCCGCCGCGGCCAGCGTTGCACAGTAGCCTCGGCTCGGGGTCAGGGCCGTGATTTTGGTACCGATGGTCTGCATGACCCGGTAGCCCATTGTGGCCAGCCCGGTCACGATACCGACGCCGCCCAGCACCAGGATCCAAAGCGGCAACGCCGCCTTTTGCGCGACTTCGCCACCGCTTTGGACGATGCTCACCACCGCCGCCAGAGGGCCGACGCCGTTGGCAACGTCATTGGAGCCGTGGGCGAATGCCATGGCGCATGCGGTGAAGATCATCATCGGAGTGAACACTTTTTCGACGCTGGCGAAGTGAAACTCGCGATCGGCGTTCGCATCCACCTGTACGCGCTGGATCAGCACCCAGCCGACACCTGCCACAATCAGCCCGATCACCGTGGCCGATATAAAGCTCATGCCCACCGAGAGCTCGATGTTCAGGTGCTTGAGGCCCTTGAACAGGGTCACCAGCGAGATGATGAAGCCCACCAGGAAGACATAGGCCGGGCCCCAGCGTCGGGCGCTTTGGAATGGATTGTCGGTGTTGAGTATCAGCCGGCGTATGCTCATCATCAGCAGGAAGGCGATAAGGCCGCCGAGCGCCGGTGACACCACCCAGCTGGCGGCGATCTGCCCGATCTTATCCCATTTGACCGCGTCCACGCCGATGCCGACGATGGCAAATCCAACCACCGCACCGACTATGGAATGGGTCGTTGACACCGGCCATCCTCGAGCTGTCGCCACCATCAGCCAGACTGCGGCCGCCAACAGGGCACCCAGCATTCCGAACACCAGAATTTCTGGCTGTCCGGCGATGCCGCTTGGGTCGATGATGCCTTTGCGTATGGTCGCGGTGACGTTGCCGCCGGCGATAAACGCGCCGGCAAACTCAAAAATAGCGGCGATGACAATCGCCTGCATGACCGTAATCGCCCCGGAGCCAACCGAAGTGCCCATGGCGTTGGCGACGTCGTTTGCACCGATCCCCCAGGTCATATAAAAGCCGAATATGACCGCCAGAACCAATAGGATGGTTCCGTATTCTGAAATGATTTCCATTGTGTCTCCCAGGACGTGTCAAGACGACAGCAGTCGCCTGGATTGCGTTTTGTGTAGGTGTTGGCTTAGCGCGCGATCAGGAGCCTCAATCGGTCGCCCACTTTCTCCGAATAGTCCGCGATGTCGCCGATCCACTGAATCAGTTGATACCAGAACATGACGGAGACCGGTTTAATCTCGTCTTCGTGTCGGAACAGAATGCGGGTCAATTCGATGCCCAGCAGGTCGGTTTCGTCCTCGATCAGATTGAGTGCATCCGCCATTTCCTCGACCCGGGTGGCTCCTCGCCCGCGAAACCCCATTTCCAGCAGTTCATCCGTCTCGGCAATGATCTTGGCGGCCTCGTCACAGGTATCGACACAGCGCCTGGCCAGGATCAGCAGGGGTTCCTTCATCACTTCGGGAACCTCCATCTGGCGTTCCACCAGAAGGCCGGCGATGTCCTGGGTGGTGTCGGCGACCGAGTCCTGCATCTGCAGGACTTCCAGCAGGTCTCTCCGGTCCACCGGCATCAGCAGACTTTTGGGCAAATGGGCCCGGAGCTCGTTTTTGATACTGTCCGCTTTCTCCTCGTGTTGAAAAATCTCCTCCTTTATGGTCTCCACGCGCGCCTGATCCCCGTCGCAGAGTGCCTCCAGTAGAGGCACCACAAGGCGGGCGCAGTCAGCGGCGGCGATCATGTGTTGCTGCAACGGCTTGAACGGCGAGCGGCCAAATAGATTGGCCAGGGGGTTGGTGGTTGATGACATGGGCTTTTCCTTTTACATTCCACGCATTGTGGAAACAGATGACACAATAACCCGCTATGCGGCCGGTGTTTTTGACACATGTCATAAAATCAGATTGAGTGCCGAAATACAGGGGTAAGGGGCCGTCAATCAGCCGGAGGCGTCGGTCCTAGGAGCGGGCGTTGGCGCACTGGGCCATGGCCCGTGACTGACGCCCTACAGGGAGGGAAGGCGTTTCAGGCCGGTCGATTGCGGCAGGTGGTCGCCGTCGGACGCCGGGTTACGTCCGAGGCCTTAGAAAAATAAGGTTCGTTGTGACGGCGAGTAGTTAACCATCGCACCCATGGAGTCGAGCAGGCTGGCCAGAAAACCGGTGGCGGAAAGCCGCCCCAGGCCGCCTCCGGAGCAAGCCGCTTCGTTGAAGGTGAACACGCCGTCGTGCCGTCCGTTGGGTGAATACAGGAGACTGGGCACGGGATTGCCGCAATGCCGGCCGGTATTGCTGTCGGTGGAATGGTCCCCGGTGACGCCGATTACGAAGTCCGAGCGTTCCAGGCTTTCCATGGCGGCATCAATCCGCTCGATCATGTCTCGCTTACCCTGCGGATCGCGGTCATGGGCGCAGATATCCGGGCCTTTTATGTGCAAGAGCACAAAATCGTGATCCTCCAGCGCGTTCCTGGCCGCCTCGACTTTTCCGACCAGATTGGTGTCCGGCAGGGCGGTGAAGTCGTCTCGGACGATGGTATCGTATCCCAGCAGTCTGGCCAGCCCCACCACGGTGCGCTCCCCGGTCACGACCGCCGCTCGAAGATCCAGTTGCTCGATCAGGTTGCGGAATTTTGAAATGGTGCCGGCGCCGCGGGTCAGAATACCGTTGGCGGGCAGCAAACCGGCGCCGACCCGGGCCGCGTTTACCGGGTGCGCGGACAGTCGTTGATGGGCTTGACTCACAAACGCGTTGATCGCCTCGGCGGTGATGACCGCCGCCGCGTTGCCGGCATCCAACGGACTGGCGATTAATACGCCCCGCGCCTGTTTGCCACTGCCGGGATCGGTGTTGGACACCTCTGGCGACAGGCCCTCACCCTTAAGATGCAGAACAGCCCGGTGATGGGTCGCGGCATGCAGCGACCCGGTGATGCCGTGACCCAGGTCCAGATCACGCAGTGAGGCCGCCAGGGCTTCGGTATCACTTCGAATGCGGCCTGCGCGCCTGTCCTCGATTGCCAATCGCCCGTTCTGATCCATCAGGGTGGCGAAATTGCATCGCAGGAGAACCTCTCCGGGCTTGAGATCCAGGCCGACACCGGCCCCTTCCACCGGACCCCGCGCCAGCCGTGTCGCATCTCGCACCGACAGTCCCATGAGCACGCCGGTACCGGTGTGGGTTCCCACCGGAACGCCCGGGTAGAGTGGGTCGACCATACCGCAGACACCGTTGCCGGCGAACCGATCCAGTGCCGGGGTGTCCGCCGCCTCCAGGGGTGTCATACCGTTGAGAGCTGGACTGCATCGATCTCCCAGGCCGTCCAGCACCACCATCATGCCTTTCCGGATCACTTCCACTCTGGCCTCGTTTGCCTGTTGGGCATGGTTTCGTCAGCTTGCTTCGGCGGTGGGAAAGACATTTTCCAGGGACGGCTTGAGTACGATGGACACCTTGTCCACCACCAGACGCAGTATTTCCGACAACGTCTCTTCCCGGTCCTGATTCACCACGATTGGAATCTTGGCCTTGTCCGCTTCATCCAGCAGATACGATTGAAGGTGCCAGATGGAGTCGAAGTTCTTCAGGTAGCGCTCCGCCCTCCTGTGGGGGATGGTACCCCCTCGGCCCTGGATGCGCTTTCGCAGCAAATCCTGCTTGAGAATACCCAGCATCACCGGCACCACGATGATTTCGTCATTCTTGGGCAGGCGGTCGATCAGTTTGGGGTCGATGTGCACCCCTTCCAGTACCAGCGAAACGCGCTCACGAATCGCACGATCCATCACCGCGCTACAGGGCACACTCAGCAGATCTGCCTGATTGCGAAAGCCGGCGGCCACCCGCCCTTCCTGATCCTCGAGCCAATCGCCTTTCGGCAGCACACGCCAGGCGTCAAAAGACGATCGGTGCAGAATCGGCAGCAGTTGCTCCGGCATCATCACCCGCATCACTTCGCGAAGCATATCGGTCGACTGAGTGCGGAAGATGTCCAGACGCGCGGCCAGGGCGGTCGCAATGGTGCTTTTGCCGGTGCCCGGCGCACCCCCTAGCAGCAGTACCAGCGGGATGCCGCTGTTGCCGAATTTGCGCCAGGCCAGGTAGCGTTCGGCGGCCCAGGCACCCACATCGCGTTGCAGGCAGCGATAGGTGAATCGACCCAGGTAGGACGACCCGATTACCTCTCGTTTCCGGTCTACGAAGTGCCGATAGATTCTCTGGGTGAGTTCGCTGGCCTGGCGTTCCGGAACGCCGCAGGACTCCAGGGTCTTGCGATGCGCTTCGAACGAGAAAGCCGTTTCCTGGCCCGAACTATGGCGAACGGTAAAGATATCGTCCGGTTCGGCGAAGGCGAGATAACGCACCGCCATGCGTTCGCTCAGCTTCTTTCGCAGCCGATCGGCGACCAGGTCTCGCAGGGCGCTGCTCTCGATCTTCGATGTATTACTCAGATGATCTCGAATATCCGACGCGAATTGGAAGGCCTCGTCGAACTTGAGCCCCACTTTTAAGAGGGAACGGGTCAGGATGCCCCTCAGAAACTGGACCTCGGTGCCTTCCTCTGAATTGACGACCAGTAATTTTGCCATGGCAGCGTTACAGATGTGTTGATACGGACTCTACCAAGAATAAACCAACTGCCTGGGGTCGGGCAGGGGTGGCGCGAAATAAAAGTGGCAGTCCGGCGCCGAACTTCCCTAGGGTGGGTGCACAAACCGGCCCCGGCGCAGGAACGAGATGGTTTGGCGGGCCACTTCCTCGCTGTAGCGCATGCTGGAGTGTCCGGATTCGACCAGGATGAAATCCACCATGCCAACCAGTTTGGTGGACTCCACCGGCACCATTCCGTCGCTGCTGTCCGCCAGGAGGTGCTGCGCCAGACCGTTCTCGCTCAGGCCGGCAATGACGCCCACCGGGTACTCCGGTGGTGGCAGCGATTTTGGGAAGCTGTCCGGACCCGTGCCCAGAGCCCTGGCGGTGGGTCCGGCGAGGGCCAGCCACCAGCTGTCCTGGAACGCGTCAACCAGGGGTGTGCCCTTGTTTGGGGTACCGATCAACACCACGCGGCCCTGTTGGCGTACGGCATTGTCAGCCAGATAGGCACGAATGATCAAACCACCCAGGGAATGTCCAACGAAGTGCACGGTATGCGGCAGCGCCTTGCAGCAGGCGTCGATCTGGGCAGCGACGCTGTTTAGGATCTGCTCCGGGGTCTCATGGGTGGAATCGTAACCGATGTTCTGTACCTGGAATCCGGCATTCTCGAGGCGGTGAGACATCAGCCACATGGCCGTCCTACTGCGCCACAGGCCGTGTAGCAGCACCACCGTGTCCTGGGTAGCCTGGTCTTCCGCCGCCGGTGGAGACTCAGCGCTGGCCGCCGCATTGGCGATACCCAGCGCGATCAGCAGGGAGGCGGTAAGATTTCGGCACAGTTTCATGGTTTGCCTTGGTCCTGGACGGCCGCGCTATCCTACCCTCTAACTGCCTGTTGAAAAACAAGACGTGGCAGAATGCAGGACCGGTTACCAAGGCGGCTCGCCGCCATTCTCTATGCCGATTTGGCCGATACAGTCGGCTCACCGGTGGACGCGGTGCGCTGCGCGGTCGCCATACAGGGATCGTTCACACACCGGACTGAAGGTTCGCCTGAAGCGTAACAACTCCGGTTTCGAATCGGCGTGAACCTGGGCGACCTGATCGAGCATCGAGGCAACATCCACGGCGATGGCGTCAAACTGGCCGCCCGTGTCGAGGCCCTGGCAGAGCCCGGGGGTATTTGTATCCCCGAGCCCGTCCATACCGCAATGCAGGGAACGCTGAGCCTGGACTGCGAATACGTGGGGCCGCAGAGGGTGAAAAACATCATCGGGCCGGTCAAGGCGCTACTGAGCGCAGGCGCGTAGGGCGCCCGTTTGGCTCGGGAGCGGATCGTTTGCCAAGCAGCCTGTTGAAGAAGTCTTGCTCGAGTGGGAGGCAAGGCGAAAACGACCGAGAAAGCGCAGTTTTCACCCAGCAGGTGAGCATTTTGAGGGCGTTTTCAACGCCGTATCGTGCCGAGTGAGGCTTTTTCAACTCGACTCGCTGCTCATATCCTTTTCAGTGACCTCGTCGCTCCACACCGTAAATCGATCCAGCCGGCTCATGCCAAAGGCGGTCAGCAGGGCCACATCCGCCGCATCCCGGCCGCGCGCCATCAGAATTCGGCCGATTCGCGGGACGTTGTTGCGGGCGTCGAAGGTGTGCCATTTGCCGCCCAGATAGACCTCAAACCAGGCGCTGAAATCCATGGGGTCCTGGGATGCCGGCACCCCTATATCGCCGAGATAGCCGGTGCAATAGCGTGCCGGGATGTTCAGGCAGCGGCAAAGGGTGACCGCGAGATGGGTGAAGTCACGGCAGACCCCCACGCGCTCCTGGTAGGCCTCGTACGCGGTTCGCGTGCTGCGCGCCTGGAAATAGTCGAAGTGGATGTGTTGGTTGACGAAGTCGCAGACACTTTGCACCCTGCCCCAGCCCCTGGGAGTGTTGCCGAAAAGCTGCCAGGCAACGTCGAGCATGCGGTCCACTTCGCAGTAGCGGCTTGCGATCAGGAAGTTCAGGGTCTCATCGGGCAGGTCGTGGATCTCGTGCTCGGCGGCCTCCGTCCACTGTCGGTCGGGTTGGCCGCTGTCCTCCACCACCGTCTGATTCCATAGCCGCAGTTGCCCGGCCGGCGCGATCATCCGGGCGCAGCGGTTGCCGAACCCATCGGTGTAGCCGCTGATCTTGACCTGTGGGTCCACCAGCAGGTAGTCACTCTGGCGGACTGAAGGGTCGCGGGAAGGGTGCATGTAGAGCATCGCGATGACCGGCGTTGGCGCCGGGTATTCGAAAATGATGTCGTAGCCGGATCGGATCAGCATGATTGTGCTCTTTGGCGTTCGCGGGGTGTGTACGCGCGGCGGACTGTCTATGGTGTATGCATCATCGCGATATCGGGTGGCAAGCGCCATGGAAAAGACCGGATCATCTTGATTTGCGCGTTTTCCAGTTGAACCAGTCGCGGTTCCGGCTCAGCCGTTCAGGTGCGACTGGCTTGTGGATCGCAGCAATTGATCAGACCTTCCGTAGGAGTGACTGACGATCATGACCTGGTACGCAGGATCAGCTGAGGTGAGTCGGAGATGCCAATCCTCCGAGCAGGCGCGGCGCCGGGGGCTGCACGGGGGCGCCGCCATTGGGTTGATGTTCTGGCTCATCTTTGCCGGCGCCGTAGCGCATGCACTGGAACCGGGTCAGATTCACTACAGCGACGGCCACCTCAGCGTCAATCTCGATCGGGCTCCCTTGGCCCAGGTGCTGGGGGCGATAGCACGCCATACGGGTATGCAGTTCCGGATCGACGCGTCCGTAGAGGGTGAGCTCAGCATACGGTTCTCCGATTTGCCGCTGGAGCAGGCATTGAAACGTCTGCTCGCCGGCTACAGTCACGTGCTGGTGCTTGGGCAGTCCGCCGACCGCCCGGTCAGCCGGGTCATGGTACTGGCTGCGGGTGAGGACGATGGTCTGCTGCCGGAGGCTCATATTGCCAACGCCCAAGACACAGTTGTCGCGGCAGTGGCGCCGACCGGCGCACGCGAACTGGTGCTGGTTCGGCAGCCGTCCGGACACTATCTGGCGGATGGGTATCTGAACGGCGTGGCGGCGCGGTTTCTGATCGACACCGGCGCGACCACGGTGGCGATTCCGGCCCGCTTGGCCAGTCAGGCCCGGCTGCGGCAGGGGCGGCAGCAAATGGCCGAAACCGCCGCGGGCAAGACCGTGACCTACCAGACCTCGGTCGGCAGTCTCAGCGTCGGTCCTCTCGGGGCGGTGGATGTGCCCGCCCACGTGGTGCCCGATCTGTCAGATCAATATGTGCTCCTGGGCATGAGCTTTCTCTCACGCTACAGCCTGGTTCAGGAGCAGGACCGCCTGGTGATTCGCGAACCCTGAGTCATTGGCCGCCGCGCTTTCCCGGTCGCGTCGGACTTGCGGTGACTTGCTCGAGCGGCTAGTTGTTAAGGAAGGTCTGAGCAATTGTTCAGACCTTCCTTAAAGATGCCCTGAACCCTTGCTCGGGGTCTGTTGTTTTGTGATCCGCGTAAGACTTTGGAGGATGCCGGTCATGCGTATTATGGGCTTGGTCTGTGCGCTGTTGTTGCTTTTCCTGGCCGGTCCGGCGCAGGCCGAGACCTATGAGATGAAGCTTGGGCATTTTTTGCCCGCCGGCCACCCGATGGGTCAGTACATCCAGTCCTGGGCAGACGATTTGCGCACCCGGAGCGACGGGCAGTTGGACATCCAGGTGTTTCCCAGCGCCCAGCTCGGCCCCATGCCCGATTACTATGACATGGTGCGTCGCGGCCAGATGGACATTGGCTGGATACTCCACGGCGCCACCAGCGACCGCTTCCCGCTGACCGGGCTGATCGACATCCCGTATACCATCGGCAGCGCTGAGATCGGCAATCTGGTGCTCAACGATCCAGCCGTCCGCAAGTATCTTGATCCCGAGCACCGAGGGGTGAAAGTGCTGTACCTGTTTACCCATCCGCCGGCCCAGCTCCACACTCGGGGCAAGGCGGTGCGGATGCCGGCCGACGCCGAAGGACTGCGAATACGCTTTCCGTCCGCCACGGCGCGACTGTTTGTCGAGGCACTGGGCGCCACACCGGTGGGTCTACCCCCCACCGCCATGGCCGAAAATCTTCAGAAATCCACCATCGACGGGGTGGTGATCGACTACGGCGGGGCCGGGATTGCCTTCAAGCTGGGCGGTTTGATTGACTTCACCACTGAGATGTATGCCTACGCAACCAGTTTTGGCCTGATCATGAACCCCGCCAGCTACGAACGCCTGCCGGACGAATTGAAACAGCTGATCGACGAGACCACGGCTGAGGTGTCCGTCGAAGTGGGGCAACTCTGGGATGCCATTGACGTGCCGGGGAAACAGGCGTTGGTGGACGGTGGCATGGAGGTCATTGAGCTGGACGAGGCGGCGGATGCGGCCTTTCGCGCGGTGGGCCTGGAGGTGGCCGATGGCGTGTTGGCCGAGCGCGAAGCGGCTGGCCAGCCGGCGGTGGAAGTCTATCGTTTGATGCTGGAGCGCTCGGTCGAGTACGGCAAGACCTCGTTCAGTTTCTGGAACCGCTGAGCCTGCCTCTGTGACCCGGGCACTGGCCCTGGGTGGTGCGCTGCTGCGGGCAATGGCCGCCTTGTGCCTTCTGGCTATGATGCTGATCACCGTGGCCGACATCGTGGGTCGGCACCTGTTTTCAGCGCCGGTTCAGGGTACCGTCGATATGGTGGAGCTGGCGCTGGTGTATCTGGTATTTCTGGGTGTTCCGCTGGTGTTTCTGGCCCGTGAACACATCGTGGTGGACATACTGGAGGCGGCCATTCCCCACTGGCTGGTGGGCTGGCTGGATCGGGCGGCACTGTGGATCAGCACGCTGCTGCTGATAACCCTTTGCTACGCCATGTGGACCCCGTTCCAGGACACCTGGGCGTTCGGCGACCGGACCATGGATTTGCGCATCCCTCTGGTGTGGCACTGGTTCGCGATCTGGTTTGGCATTGGGCTGTCCGCGCTGATTCTGCTGTTCCGGCTTCTGCGCCCCCATGCACCCCTGCGGCTTCCGTCTCTGCGCAATAGACCGTGAGTAACGAATTCATCGGGCTGCTCGGCTTTCTGGTCCTGTTGCTCGCCATCCTGGCACGCCTTCCCATTGCCATTGCTCTGCTGTTGGTGGGGTTTGGGGGCTATGCGGTCATGGACGGCTGGCGATTGGCGCTGGTCACCTTGGGCGGTATTCCATTCGATCTGGCCCATGGCTACTCCCTGTCGGTGGTCCCCCTGTTCGTATTGATGGGGGCGGTGGCCAGCCGCGCAGGCATGTCGCGGGAGCTGTATCAGGCCAGCCATGCCCTGTTCAGCGGTCGAGGCGCCTTGGCCAATGCCACCATTGGCGCCTGTGCCCTGTTCGGAGCGGTGTGCGGCTCATCCCTGGCCACCGCCGCCACCATGGCGCGGGTGTCGGTTCCGGAGATGCGCAGTTTCGGTTACAGCGCGAGCCTGGCTGCTGGCGCCGTGGCCAGCGGCGGGACTCTGGGCATACTGATCCCGCCCTCGGTGATTCTGGTGCTGTACGCCATCATCGCCGAGGCGTCGGTGCCGGAACTGTTCGCGGCGGGTCTGGTGCCCGGTATCGTGCTGGCGGTGCTGCATGTGCTGGTGGTGAAGGGCTGGGTATGGCTGCAGCCCGCTGCCGCGCCGCCGCTGGACGCGCCCATGGCCTGGCCGGAAAGACTGCGGGCAATGCTGGGGATGTGGAAACTTGCCGTCTTGTTTCTGTTGGCGGTGGGCGGCATTTACCTGGGTTGGTTCAGCCCCACGGAAGCGGCCGCGGTGGGCGCATTTGGCGCCATTGTCATCGCCCTGGCCACCCGCACCCTCGATCTGCGCGGTCTATGGGCCGCCCTGGACGAGACCGTGCGTACCACCGCCATGTTGTTTTTTGTGATGGTGGGCGCTTTTCTGTTTGCCCGTTTTGTCGTGGTCACCCGCCTGCCCATGAGCCTCACCGAGACGGTGATGGGCTGGGACTTGCCATCCATTGCCGTTTTGCTGCTGATGGTTGTGTTTTATCTGCTGCTCGGTTGTTTTCTGGAAACCGTCAGCATGATCCTGATCACGGTGCCGGTGTTTCTGCCCTTGATCCAGGAAATGGGCCTGAGCCCGGTGTGGTTCGGCGTACTGCTGGTTGTCGTTGCCGAGGTGGGGCTGATCACGCCTCCGGTGGGTTTGAACATCTTCGTGATTCGCAATCAATTGCCCGACATACCGCTGACCACGCTGTTTCGCGGCGTGCTTCCGTTCTTGCTGGCGGATGCGGCCATGATCGCCCTGTTGATCATGGCCCCAGCGCTGGCCCTGTGGCTGCCGAGCCTGCTTTACGGTTAGCGCAGGTCTGTTGGCTTTAGGAAGGTCTGGACAATTGCGCGATTCGTATCAGTTGTTCAGACCTTCCTAATTGCCTGACGCGGGTGGGCCGGACCCAAACAGCAGATGCGGCGGCGGTGTATTTACGGTGCGTTTGCCACGCAGGCTGGCGGGCCAATCGGATTCACTGACGTCACCGCTTACGTGTGTCAGGTACATCAGCGTGAACTCAACAATTGCGTCTGCGTCTCCGGCATCCAGCCGACTGAACCTGAGTGAGTACTTGCCGGCGCAACGCAGCGACACGTTGCAGGGGCTGGGGCAGCCGTTCAGGCACGGCGCGCGGATCAGGTGCAGATCCGGTATCGTCGGCCGCGCCCGCAGGCGGCGCTCGATCTCGTCGCCCAGGCGCTGTCCCCGGGTGCGTTCTCCGGGCCCCAGCGGCCCGTCGCGCATGCAGGTCTGGCAGGCATATAGGCGGTGGACCGTCATCGTTCACGCACAAGCGATTCGGGCCTGCATGGCCAGGCTTAACGGGGCGTCACGGTCTTCGAGTTGGCTCATCATGGAAAAATGATGCGCGCCTTCCATTACCTGGATCTGGGGCGGGTTCAGACCCTCGGCCCAGGCCGCCCTCAAAGCCTCGGTCTGGCGCAGATACTCAGCGCCCTCATCGCCGCCCACCGCCAGCAGCATGGGCGATGTGCAAGCGCGCACCAGGGCCGCCGGGCTGTTTCGAACGGCGCTGTCGGGCGACAGGCCCAGAGTCTGGTTGAGAAAGCAGTGCCGAATCGGTTCCAGATCATAGAGGCCGCTGATCCCGACCGCATCGGAGATCGGATTCAGCGGCAGGCCCGCATCGACGGCGGGCCAGTTGGTCGCCATCAACATGGCCGCCAGGTGGCCGCCGGCGGAATGTCCGGCCACCTGGATGCGATCGGGATCCCCGCCATAGCGGCTGATGTTTCTCCACACCCAGACCAGGGCGGCGCGGCACTGGCGTACCAGCTCGTCCATGTCGACCGACGGGATCAGGGCATAATCCACAACCACGGTGGTAATCCCGCGGGGAACAAACGCGTTTGCGATGAAGCTGAACTCATTCTTGCTGAGCTTGGTCCAGTAGCCGCCGTGGAAAAAGATCTGCACCGGCGCCGGCCAGCTGCCTTCGGCGTGGAAGATGTCCAGGGTCTCGTCCTGGCTTAGACCGTAGGCCACGCCCAGTTCACAGGCGTATCGTCCCCGGGCAGCACTGCTGCGGTCTGTCCACAGGTCAAGATGCGCCTGAAAGTCCGGCACTTTGGCGCGGTTGTCATACTGGGCGTCCAGCGCAGCCCGGTCGTAGTCCAGGAATACGGCTTCGCTCATGGGCTGGCCGAAGCCGCCGTTCCGGCGCCGTCGCGGTGTAAGCGCCGACCAGGACGACGCATCAGGCTGCCGCCCGGCGGGCTTCGGGATGTTTCGGCGGCTGCTTGTGAAAGCGTCCGTCCTTCATGATGCCCAGTAACCGGGTCTGGTCCTGCAGGATGCTGACATCCGACAGTGGGTCGCCGTCCACCATCAGCAGATCCGCCAGAAAGCCTTCCCGGACCTGGCCCAACTCCTGACCCATCATCATGATCTCGCCGCCCCAGCGGGTGGCCGAGACGATGGCTTCCATGGGGGTGAAATCCAGGTAGTTGACGAAATGTTCCAGATCGCGGGCATTGGCGCCTATGGGGTTCCAGGCAAATCCGTAGTCGCCGCCCGGCATCACCCGCAGACCGCGTTGTTTCAGCGTCTTCATGTTCTCAACCGCGACTTCGAGCTCCCGCCTGAAACCGAGATTGGCCGCCACTTCCTCGGTAATGCCCCAATCGGAGGCCTCGAAGCAGGTGGCGATGGTGATGCCGATGGTGGGGCCGATGAACACCGTATCTTTGACCGATTCCAGCATGTCCAGCGCTTGTTCGTCGCAGAGGGTCGCGTGATAAATGATCTCGACGCCGTTGCGAACGCACATCTTGACCGATTCGGCGCTGCGGGCATGGGCTGCAACCCGTTTGCCCCGGGACTGGGCGACCTCGCAGACCGCTGCTGTTTCGGCCTCGTTCATCACCGTCTGGTGCGCTCGGGCGAAGGGCACGAACTCGTCACCCGACGGGTTGATCTTGAGGGTGTCGACGCCTTCGCGGCACATTTCACGACTGACCTGCCGGAACTGATCGGCGCCATCGCAGATGATGGCAAAACTGTCGCGCTGACAGTGGGGCAGACTGACATCGCCTAAACCCCCGGTGACGGTCAGTTCCGGGCTGGCCGCCAGCATACGCGGGCCGGGAATGTCACCGGCTTCAATGGCGTTGCGGATTACCACATCCAACCGCGGCTTGGCGGCAGCGGCGCTGTTCAGGCTGGTAAATCCCTGGTCCAGCATGATTCTGGCGTGTTTCATGGTGATCAGCGTGTGTTCCTCGGGCGGAACCTGGCCGATCGCCTCCAGGCTTGAGCTGTTTATAAAGCTCGGATGGGCGTGGCATTCCACCAGACCGGGCATCAGGGTGGCGCCACCGCCGTCGATGACCTCAGCATCCTCGGCCGCGATGGTCTCGCCGTCCCGGGCGATCTGTTTGATGCGGTTGCCCTGAACCAGGACCTGGGCCGGGTAGGGTTCGGCGCCGGTGGCGTCCAGCACCTGAACCTGGGTAAACAATGTGTTGCTCACGTCATCTCCGTGTGGTCGCGTTACCGGTATAACGTATCATTTTGCCGACCCAGGTTTCTAACCCGGGTATCCCCCTGAAAGGCAGAATCAACCTGGTTTGCCGGCCTTGGGCAGTTTTCTGGCGACCTGGCGGGCCGGTTCGTTGACCTCGGTCTGGTGGACGGGTCCCTGACTCGCCCCCATACCGGCTATAGTCGCGGCTGAACCACAACACGGAGATGCCGCCCATGAGCCAGGACCCATTGTTCACCGTCGAGGGCCAGCAGGTGCTGGTGTCCGGGGGCAGTCGCGGCATCGGGCTTGCCTTGGCCCGGGCCTTTGCCGAGCGTGGTGCGCGCGTTGTCATCACCGGACGGGATGCCGAGACGCTGGAGTCGGCCGCGGTCGACTGTGAAGGAGAGGTTATCCCGATGGTCTGCGATGTGGCGGACCTTGCTGCGATCGACGCTACGGTCACCCAGGCGATCTCGACCCTGGGGCATGTGGATACCTTCATCAACTGCGCTGGGGTCAATCGCCGTAAACCGGCGCTGGAGGTCACCGAGGAAGACTACGATTTCGTGCTCGATATCAATCTGAAAGGGGCCTTTTTCATGGCCAAGGCGGTGGGGCGGCATATGGTGGCCCGGGAATCGGGCAATCAGATCAGTATTGCTTCGCTCAACACGGATCATCCCGGTCTGCAGCTTCTGCCCTATGCCGCATCAAAGGCCGGCATCGGCGCTATGACCAAGGTACTGGCCATGGAATGGGGCCCACACAAGGTTCGGGCAAACGCCATCGCACCGGGCTTTATACTGACCGAGCTGACCGAGAAAATCTGGACCAACCCGATTATTCTGGACTGGGGCCTGCCGCGGCATCCGCTGGGCCGAATCGGCCGCCCGGAAGACTTGATCTCGACCGCCATTTATCTGGCTTCGCCCGGCGCGGGGTGGATGACCGGTCAAACCCTGTATGTGGACGGCGGTTTTACCGCGGGCTGGAACTGGCCCATTGCCGAGGCGCAAAGTCAGACTTGATCACGCGCTCACCGGCGGGTCACGGCGTGTAGTCGCTGCAATCGGCGTCTTCGTCCGCTGCGAAATCCACATGCAGATGGTTGCCGTCCGGGTCGTGAAAATTGACCTGCCGAATGCCGAAGCCGGGTGCGACCCCGACCCGGTAGGCGACGCCATGTTGGCGCAGGTGGGCCAGGAAATCCGACAGCCCTTCGGCGGCGAAGGCAAAATGCTCCAGGCTGAGGTTCCCGGGCGCGCCCGTGGGATCGGCCGCAGCCACCAGATGGATTACGGGCCGGTCTCCGCAGTACAGCCAGGCGCCGTCGAAAGGAAACTCAGGTCTTGGCCCCGGCTCAAACTTGAGCGTGGTCCGGTAGAAGTCCACCAGTCCCGCCACATTCACCGTGCGGATGTTGACGTGGTCCAGATAATTGATCTTCATCGCTGTGTCCGCCTGTATGCAGCTCTGTACCGCCGTATTGCCGGGCACGGCGCTCCGTCCCGCCCCATGGTCAGCTAGACTCATGCTGCGGGCAAGGGGCTGATGTTCAGTCTCGATTTTTAACCTATTGGGAGCATTCGGCATGTCAGACAAGCAGACCGTGGGATTCATCGGCGTCGGCCTCATGGGTCACGGTATGGCCAAGAACATCTTGGAGGGCGGCTACCCTCTGGTGATTCTCGGGCACAGCAATCGGGATCCCGTGGACGATCTGGTATCGCGCGGCGCCACCGAGGCGGCGGATGCGGCGGAATTGGCCCGGGTGTCCGATGTGGTGTTTCTCTGCGTCTCCAATTCGCCTGTGGTAGAGAGCCTGGTGCTCGGCCCCAAGGGCATCGCCGCGGGCGCTCGGGAGGGCACCATCGTGGTCGATTGCTCCACCGCCGATCCCAGTTCCACCTTGAAGCTCGTTGACGTCCTGGCCGAGCAGGGCGTCACCCTGATCGATGCGCCCCTGGGCAATACGCCGCGCGAGGCGGAACTGGGTCAGCTCAACGCCTTTGTCGGAAGCGACGACGCGACCCTGGAAAAGGTGCGACCGATCATCGACACATGGGCCCAGACCATAGTCCACGTAGGTCCGGTGGGTGCGGGGCACAAGGCCAAGTTGATCAACAACTTTGTCGCCCTGGCCTACAACGCGGTGTACGCAGAGGCCTTTACCGCGTGTCGCATGTCCGGCGTGGACGTGGAAAAGTTTCGGGACATCATTGCGGCCGGCGGTTTGAACTGCGGCATCTTCCAGCGCGTCACCAACTATGTAATCGGCGGCGATCCCAACGCCCACTTGTTTTCACTGACCAACTGTTACAAGGACATCCGCTACTACACCCGTCTGGCCGACGACGCCGGCATGGCCGCCGCCATGGGTGGATCGGCCAAGGATTACTACGCCGTGGCCATGGCCAATGGCGGCGAGTCCAAACACATGCCCATGCTGACGGATTTCGTGTGTGCGATGAACGGGGTCGAGGTGCCGCCCGCCGGCGAATGAGTGTGAACCGGGATCACGTCCAACCGCCACCGGCCCGATGATAGAGTCCCTGACCCTGTTGCTGCTGATGCAGCTGTTCGGTGAGGTGCTGGCTCGGGGGATGGGCCTGACCGTCCCTGGGCCGGTCATTGGTTTGCTGCTGTTGTCCCTGCTGTTGGCCTGGCGGGGAATTGGTTCGCCGCTCCATGGGGTGGCCCACGGCGTGTTGCGCAATCTGGGGCTGCTGTTCGTACCCGCCGGAGTGGGTGTGATCCAGCATGTGGGTGTATTGCAAAACAACTGGCTGGCCTTGGGCGTGGCGCTGCTGGTCTCGACTCTGACCACCCTGTTGGTCACGGCATTTGTGTTTCGCTGGGCGGCGCGCCGTTTCGGTTCGGACTCATGCCAGGACGGGGCACCGGAGTGAACACCGCGGTGGACATCTGGGTTTACCTGGCCGAGGCGCCCCTGCTGTGGTTGACCCTTACACTGGCTGCCTATGTCCTGGCAGATCGCCTGTCAGCGTTGGCCGGACGACACCCCCTGGCCAACCCGGTGGTGATCGCCATCGCCTTGGTGATCACCGCTTTGGCGCTGACCCGCACGCCGTTTGAGACCTATTTTGAGGGCGCTCAGTTCGTCCATTTTCTGTTGGGCCCCGCCACGGTGGCACTGGCGGTGCCCATGATTGAAAACTGGCCCAGGGTCCGGGCCAATGCGCTGCCAATCGGGTTGGCACTGTTGGCGGGCTCAGCCACTGCCGTGGTCAGTGCTGTGGGCGTGGCGGCTCTGTTGGGCGCTGACAAAGTCATACTGGCATCCATTGCGCCCAAGTCCGTCACCACGCCGATTGCTATGGGCATTGCCTCGGAGCTGGGGGGCATTCCGACCCTGGCCGCGGTACTGGTTATTCTAACCGGCATTCTGGGCGCCGTTGTGGTCACGCCCCTGATGGACGCCGTCGGCATCAGGGACTACGCGGCGCGGGGTTTTGCGGTGGGCGTGGCCAGCCACGGTGTCGGGACCGCCCGGGCGTTTCAGGTGGATCCACTCGCCGGTACCTTCGCCGGCCTTGCCATGGGTCTGAACGGTATTGTTACCGCACTGCTTGTACCTGTGGTGCTCAGATGGTTTTAGGCTCAGACCCCTGATGCAATCGTTACTGGATTGGATGGGGACGACCCTGGCCCACTATCTGTCCAAGCCAGTGGCCCCGGGGAACATCGCGTCCGCCACACCGGTCGCCGTCCTGCAACGGGTATTGCAGCCCGCCGACGTCTTGCTGGTTGAAGGCTGTTCCCGATTCAGCACGGCGATCAAGTACCTGAGCCAGTCCACCTGGTCCCATGCGGCGCTGTTCGTCGGCCCGGCACTCCCGGAACCGACAGGACGGGAACCCCGGGTGCTACTCGAGGCGGACGTCAACGAAGGCGTCAGGGTGGTCGGTCTGAGTGAGTACAGTGGGTTTCGTACCCGTATTTGCCGCCCGGTGAGCATTAGCCCCGAGGAGCGGCACGCGGTGGTCCGGTACGCCCTGGCGCGGCTGGGCAATCGGTATGATCTGAAGAACATCATCGATCTGGCCCGCTATCTTCTTCCGACCCCACCGGTGCCCAGTCGCTGGCGCCGGCGCATGATCGAACTGGGCAGCGGCGAGCCGACACGCGCCGTGTGCTCCACTCTGATCGCCCAGGCGTTTCAGTCGATACACTACCCGATTCTCCCGGACATCGATCGGGCTCCGTCGACCAATCCCGACTGCGTGGGCTGTTACAACGAGATTCTGCGCATCCGCCATCACAGCCTGTTCACGCCCAGCGATTTCGATCTGTCGCCGTACTTCGAGATCGTCAAGCCGACACTCGCGCTCGGGTTCTCACACCGGGAACTGGTCTGGGCTGATGAGATGCCTGCGACGTTGACGCCTGGGCCGGACACAGTGCAGCCCGATGTGCGGCCGGGGCTAAACGAGTAACCCC
Source organism: uncultured Gammaproteobacteria bacterium (assembly GCA_963783675.1). Classification (GTDB taxonomy): domain Bacteria; phylum Pseudomonadota; class Gammaproteobacteria; order Competibacterales; family JAHEDQ01; genus JAHEDQ01. Next base: position 437,672 of record CAWAOU010000018.1, on the reverse strand, counting down.
GGGCCACCTTCAAGGGGGCAAGCCGCGCCGTCGCTTTGGCATCATGCCGCGATACCGGATGCCGGCACTTGGAGGGTCGGCTCCATGGGAGGATACTGGGACCTGGTCCAGGCGAACCCGGGGTCGAACCCTGCGGCAATGTGCTGGTCTTAAAGCCGGTGCACATTTGTGGGTCGGCGGCGGATGAGCCCCGAAGCGTTCGGCGCAGAGCGCCACCCAACTCCAATCAGGCAGTGATGTTTTCATACTTCGAACGATTGCTGGACCCGTTGGCCCCGGCGGACATTGTCCGTCCGCCACGCGGGACCTGGGCGTTTTTTCTACATTTTCTGTCGCCGATCAAGGGTTTGCTTCTGGTGACCCTGGCGGTGGCGGGTGTCGCCTCGGCGTCGGAACTCGCCCTCTATGCCTTTCTTGGCATCATCGTGGATTGGATGACGGTGACGCCCGCATCCGAGTTCCTGGCCGAACACGGTCTTGCCCTCGCTGCAATGGCGTTTATCGCCATCGTGGTAAGGCCGGTGGCCGTGTTGCTGTCACGAGGCTTGACCGCGCTGACCCTGGTGCCCGGCATCGGAAACCTGGTGCGCTGGCGGAACCACCGTTATGTCCTGCGCCAGAGTCTTGAATACTTTCAGAACGATTTCGCCGGGCGCATCGCTCAAAAGGTCATGCAAACCGGGCCGAGCATCCGCGAAGCGGTGCTCAACGTGGTGGAGGGCATCTGGTTTCTGGTGATTTTCCTGGTCGGCACCCTTCTTCTCCTGCTGGGGCTGGATGGGTGGCTGATGGTCCCGGTGCTGATCTGGACCGCGGGCTACGCCGCCGTCATCTGGTACATGGTACCGCCGGTGAAGAGGCGGTCCGCCGCTCTGTCAGAGGCCAACTCGGCCCTGACCGGTCGGATTGTCGACAGCTACACCAATATTCAGTCGGTCAAACTGTTCGCCCACGCGTCCCGCGAGGATGCTTTCGCCCGCGAGGGGGTGGAACGGCACACGGTTGCATTCAGAAACGTGATGCGATCGATTTTCAGCATGACGGTGATGCTGACCGTGCTCAACAGCGTGCTGATCCTGACCATCGCCGCCCAGTCCATCGTGCTGTGGCTGGACGGGGCGATCACGGTGGGCGCCATAGCCATCGCCAACGGTTTGGTCATCCGCTTGAGTCAGATGTCAGGATGGATTCTGCGCACCATCACCAGCCTGTTTGAGAACATCGGTATGGTGGACAACGGCGCACAGACCATTGCGCGGCCTTACACCGTAGAGGACCAGGGCGGTGCCAAGGCGCTGGTGGTGACCGAGGGTGCGATCCGGTTTGAGCATCTGCACTTCCACTACGGGGCCCAAAGCGGCGTCATCGAAGACCTTTCGCTGATTGTCCAACCCGGTGAAAAGGTCGGGTTGGTGGGGCGCTCCGGAGCCGGCAAATCCACCCTGGTGAGCCTGCTCATGCGTTTTTACGATTTGGAAGCCGGACGCATTCTGATAGACGGCCAGGACATCTCAAAAGTGACCCAGGAGAGCCTGCGCACCCAGATCGCGATGGTGACCCAGGACACCTCGTTGTTGCACCGGTCGGTGCGGGACAACATCCGCTATGGCCGTCCAGAGGCGACGGACGCCGCCATCATCCGGGCCGCCGAACTGGCCGAGGCACATGCCTTCATTCCGGGTCTGACGGATCCCCATGGCCGCCGCGGCTATGACGCGCAGGTGGGCGAGCGGGGCGTCAAACTGTCCGGTGGTCAACGACAGCGCATTGCCATCGCCCGTGTGATTCTCAAAGACGCGCCGATACTGATTCTGGACGAAGCCACCGCATCCCTGGATTCCGAGGTCGAGGCGGCCATTCAGAGCCAGCTCGATCATCTTATGGCTGGCAAGACCGTCATCGCCATCGCCCATCGTTTGTCCACCATCGCCGCCCTGGATCGACTGGTGGTCATGGATCAGGGGCGGATCGTGGAGCAGGGCAGCCACCAGGCACTGGTTCGAAAAGGAGGGCTGTACGCCAAGCTCTGGACCCGCCAGTCCGGTGGTTTTCTGGGCATGGACGATGTGGTGGCGGAGTCGGCGTAGCGCCCCGTCCCATAAGTTCGTTGCATATCAGCAAGGCGAGAAGCGCCCAGGCACAAGGCGGGTGGGCGCAGGACTGGCCTGCGCTCATTCAAGCGCGCCCAATACCGCGAATGCACGCTTATCGCCTTGCCCGTCGGGAGCAGCCCGGATTCACCACTGCGGCGTTGCATCTGCTCCACAGAGCTTGGCTATGCCTTCACATCGGCGCCTTACATTAGCGGATCTGGGGTGCTCTGAAACGCTATAAACTTGTGGGACGGGACAGTACCAGCATGTTTAAAAGGATCACCCAATGAACATCAACCGCGCCGCGACAACATTCCGTCCAAGTGCGCAGCGTCGACGCGCACAATCGGTCTTAGTCCTGACCGGCGTCATCTGCGCCCTTTCCATGACCGCCGCACACGCCGAGCTTCAGCTGACCTTCAAGGAAGGCGCGCCCAAGGATCGGTTTTCGATCGTAAATGTCGGGGACTGTGTGCTCGGGGCGTCCGTGATGGAGATCGATCTGGCTGGCTCCGCCGCCGGGTTGATCTTTGACACCACGGGCCGCGGGGCGGGCGTCGACGTGTTTCAACCGTTCGATGTGGTCCGCGGTGCCGCACACCTCTCTGAAACCAGCCGGCCTCTGGATGGCGACACGGTGGTGCGCCTGGTGCTGATAGAGCTTGCGCCAGGTGACGAGGTAGCTTTCACCATCGATGTCGATGACACGCTGCAGAGTAGTGACCTTGGCCAGATCCGTGTCAGCGGCGCCGAAATCGAGGGCGCCTCTGTACGGCTCAGTGAAGGGAACAAACCTATGGTCGAGGCCGCTTTCACTTCATCCGCCACGGTTGATCTGCCCGCGCCAGTCTGTGCGCCTTAGTGGGGGTCACCCGCCGTGAAGCTAAACAGCCTCTCGGCGGCTGGCCTCGGGGCGCCTGGGTTTACTCGACGGACATGACGAGCAATTCTTCATAGATCAGCTCTACGCGGTCGCCCGGTTTCAAGCCCCTCACGAAGTTTTTGCCTTCGTCTCGCTCCGCCTCGATTGCATGCAAAACCCCGTTCGGGTCGGTAAACGTGACGATGTGCTGGTCTTGGTCGATGCTCTTGATGACCACCGTCATCGTCATGTCCGAGCCGATTGCGCCGGCGGGCGCCTGACCTGGCTCGGCACGCGCCGTGAGAACCCCTACCGTCGGTTCCGTGTCAGGCGCGTCGGCTTCCAGTCGTCGGGCCGAGAGGGACACGACATAGCGAGCAGTTACCGTGTTGCCAGGTTCGATCTGTTCGAAGTTCCGAATTTCGGGGCCGGCGATGACCTCTACGGAAGATCCATCAGGCCGCTTCAGGGTCAGTTCCCGGTTTTCCTTGTCCACCGCGACGACCGTCGCCTGCACCGTGACTTCGTCGGTGATCTTCGCCTCATTGGGCGCTTCGGGAGTTGTCGCGCACGCCGCGATAACCAGGACTGCAAGGTAGGGGATCAGCGCGCGAAGTGGGCTTTTCAGTTTCATCACAGGTCTTCCAGGAACCGTTTAAGGATCGAGGACGGTACCAGCCTCCGCGACGGCCTGTCGAGTGGCCAACATCGCCGGAGCCGATCCAATTGGCTCGGCGCTTCTCTACCACAGCCTGCTTCGGATTTGGCGTCGGGGTTACGAAGTCTTACCTCAATCCGAGACCGTTTCCTTTCACCTGCGGCTCCACGGCATTTTTCATGTCCTACACTAGGGAAGGTCTGATCAATTGCTGCGATGGCGGTGTGCCGGGGGCCTCGCATCTGCGCCCTTGTGGACCGAAACGCGATTCGTATCAATTGATAAGACCTTCCCTAGATAGGGTATTTGAGTTCTCGAAACAGCCTGCACGGGAGTCTGACAGCATGAAAAAACGCGATTTTTTGAAGAAGACCGGTCTGGGGGCGGCCGCGGTTGCAGCGACGGCGGTGAACGCGCCCTACGTACATGCACAATCCAAAACACCCATCAAGTGGCGGCTACAGACCTACGCCGGCGCCGCATTGGCCGCCCACGTGGTCAAACCCGCCATCGACTCCTTCAATACGATCGCCAACGGCGAAATGATGATCGAGCTCTACACCGCCGATCAACTGGTGCCTACGCCTGAGCTGTTCCGCACCCTGCAAAAGGGCACCATCGACGCGGTGCAGAGCGACGACGATTCCATGGCCTCACCGGCGGACGTGGCGGTGTTCGGTGGCTACTTCCCATTTGCCACGCGCTACAGCCTGGACGTGCCGGTGCTGTTCTACCAATACGGTTTGGCGGATATATGGAAGGAGGCCTACGATGAGATCAAGGGCGTCGAATGGCTCAGCGCGGGTGCCTGGGATCCCTGTCATTTCAATACGGTAAAGCCGATCCGCAGCCTTGAGGATCTCAAGGGGTTGCGTCTGTACACCTTTCCCACGGCCGGCAAGTTCCTGGCTCAGTTCGGTGTGGTCCCGGTGACGCTGCCATACGAAGATGTGGAAGTCGCGGTTCAGACCGGTGAACTGGACGGCATCGCCTGGTCCGGTATTACCGAGGATTACACCGTGGGCTGGGCGGACGTCACCAACTACTTCCTGACCAACAACGTATCCGGTGCCTGGTGCGGATCGTTTTACGCCAACACCGACTCATGGGCCAAGGTGCCGCCGCATCTTCAGGAACTGTTCAAGGTGTGTATGGACAGCTCGCACTACTACCGCCAGCATTGGTACTGGGGTGGTGAAGCGGATCTGAGAGTCAATGGTGACAAGCTGCAGTTGACCACCATTCCAGACGATGAGTGGGCGACGGTGGAGGCGGCGGCGACGGCGTTCTGGGACGAGGTGGCCCAGACCAGCCCCCGGGCCGCGCGAGTGGTGGAGATCTTCAAGCAGTATGCCGCGGTTATGGAAAAGGCCGGACGGCCCTACCGGTACACCTGATACGCACGCTTCGCCAAATACCATTGTCGCAAGATCTCCCCGACCCGGTGGGCCGGGGAGTACAGGTGCGGATGAAGGTTCGGATTTCGCAGCAGTGACTCAGTTCGGATAGCGTCATTTTGCCCAACGCAATCGTCAAATACGTCCGCATGGTCGATGCTGTGAACCGCAGGGTCGGGCGATTCGCCATGTACCTGGTTTTCGTCATGATGGGCGTGCTGGTCTATTCGGCCATCTCCCGCACGTTCTTCGACCTCCCGCTTATCTGGGTGGTGGAAATCGCCCAAATGACCATGGCCGCCTACTACCTGCTGGGTGGAGGCTACTCCATGCAGCTCGGCGCCCACGTACGTATGGATTTGCTTTACGGCCGTTGGTCTCCAAAGCGTCGGGCATTCACCGATTCCATCACGTCGCTGGTGTTGCTTTTCTATGTGCTGACTCTGCTCTATGGCGGTGTTTCCAGTACCCAGTACGCCCTGGAGTACGGCCAGAAAAACTACAGCTGTCTGGGCGCCGCCCATGGCGCCCATCAAAATCGTCATGACGCTGGGGATTCTGTTGATGGTATTGCAGGTGATCGCCACGTTCTTCAAGGACCTGGCCGCAGCCAGAGGTAAGCCCCTGTCATGAGTTACGAAATCATCGCCCTGATGATGTTCTCGCTGATGATGCTGATGCTGCTCAGCGGGCAGCGGGTGTTTGGCGCCATCGGCTTTGTGGCCGCGGTGTTCTCGCTGCATGTTGTGGGGTGAGGGGGGCGTCGAGATGCCCTTCAGCGCCGCCTTCAAGCTGTTCAACTGGTATCCCCTGCTGACCCTGCCGCTGTTTATTTACATGGGTTACATGTTGTCGGAATCGAAGCATCGCCGACGACCTGTATCGCGCCTTTCATGTCTGGTTCGGACCGCTGCAGGGCGGGCTGGCGGTGGGGACCATAGGTCTGATGGTGATCATCTCGGCCATGAATGGCCTCAGTGTCGCGGGCATGGCCATCGGCGCCAGCATTGCCCTGCCGGAGATGCTGCGCAGGGGCTACGACAAGATCATGATTACCGGCGTTATTCAGGCCGGCAGTTCCCTCGGCATCCTGGTGCCCCCCAGCGTGGTGTTGGTGTTGTACGGAATGATCGCGCGCCAGCCGGTGGGTCAGCTTTGGCTGGCGGGTGTGGTGCCGGGGCTGATGCTGGCCGGGTTATTCATGCTCTATATCGTTGTTCGTTGCCGGATTCAGCCGGAACTGGGACCGCCGCTGCCCCTTGAGGAGCGGCAGATGCCCATGCGGGAGAAACTGAGGCTGTTGTCGGCCGGAATACTGCCACTGGTGATTTTTCTGTCCATGACCGGTTTGTTCGTGATGGGCGTCACCAGTCTGGTGGAGAGTTCCGCCGTGGGCGCAGTGGCTGCCACCCTCGCAGCGTTGATAAAGGGGCGCCTCAATCGGGAGGTGATGGAGAACACCCTGCGCAAATCCCTGGGCGTCAGCTGCATGTTCATGTGGATCATCCTGGCCGCGCTGAGTTTTGGCGCGGTGTTTGACGGCCTGGGTGCGGTCAAGGCCATCGAGTCTCTGTTTATCGAACGTTGGGGGTTGGGGCCCTGGGGTGTACTCATCATGATGCAGCTGTCCTATCTGCTGATGGGTACGTTTCTCGATGACACGGCCATGCTGGTGATCGTCGCGCCGCTGTATGTGCCGCTGGTCATTTCACTGGGTTTCGATCCCATCTGGTACGGCGTGCTCTATACCATCACCTGCCAGATCGCCTACATGACCCCGCCGTTCGGCTACAACCTGTTTCTGATGAAGGCCATGGCGCCCAAGGAAGTGACCCTGGTGGATATCTATCGGTCCATTGTGCCGTTTGTCGGGGTGATGCTGTTCGGCCTGGTGCTGGTGATGGCGTTTCCACAGATTGCGCTTTGGCTGCCCGGCGTGATCTACGGTAATTGATCTCAGGCCTCACTGGAGATGCAAGACAACCTCGAAGCCGCTGTCGCGCCCGATCGCAGGTGAATGCAGCGACAGACTTCCGCCGGACTGCTGCATGATGGTGTCGGCGATGGCCAGACCCAGCCCCGAGCCGTTGGCGCCATCCTCACCCCGTTGAAATCGTTGAGTCAGTTTTGCCAGCCTGCTGGTCTCGATCACTGTTGCCTCATTGGCCACGTGGATCGAGCGCGCTTGGTCCACCCAGATCTCGATGGGCCTATTCTTCGCGCCATACAGCAAGGCATTTTCAATCACGTTGCGCAAGGCGATACCAATCGCGTCCCGATCTGTCCTGGCTGTCAGGGTCTTATGTCCGCGGTCGTCGAACCGAATCCGGTCCCGGTTGCCCGCCGCGTATGAGAATTCGTCTATCACCAGCGTCAGTACGGGCATCAAATCCAACGGCTCCCGGCTGAGTGCTATCCCCGAATCGACCCGGGCGAGTTGTAGCAGACGCTCGACCAGTTTGCCGAGCCGGCGCAGAATCGACGTGATTTGTGCCGCTCGTGCCTGCTGGGGGGCGTCTATGAGATCCACTTCCAGACGTTGGCTCTGGGCCAGGGCCGCCGCCACCGGCGTGCGCAATTCATGGGCGCTGTTGGCGGCGAAGTCACGCTCGTTTTCCAGGGCGCGCGCCAGTCGCTCCAGCAGGCGATTGACATCTCGCACGATGGGCCTGAGCTCGGTGGGCAGATCCGTGTCGGGGATCGAGTTCAGATTGACGCCACTGCGTGAAACAATGGCTTCGCGGACGGCGCCAATGGTTTGCAGACTTCGGCGTACGGTCCAGAATATCGTGCCCGCCGCGAGTGGCACCAGCAGCAACAAGGGTGCGATGAGCCAGCTCAAAATCTCGGTCACGGTTTTGATTCGGCTGTCGAGCCGTTCCGCCACCTGGATGAACTGATTCGTGTCCAACGCCGTCTCGGTGTAGTACCGCCAACCGTCCGCCGCCGCGAAGCCACTGCTCAGAGGGATTGGAAACGGGCTCGATTGGGCGTCGTGGGAACGCAACAGAACACGGCCGGAACGGTCCCGAATCTGGTAAACCAGATGTTCCTCGTGTTCCCGATAGGACAACCCGTCACCTATGGACCGTTCGCGTTCATGGTCATCGTCATCGTCTCGTCGTCCCGAGGGTGGTCCAGTTCGCTCAGGGCCAGGGGCAGTATCCGCTGCGCGGTTTCCTGTAACGCGCTGTCGAATACCTCGCTTATCTCATGATAGACAACCAGGGTGGAGGCCAGCGTCGCCAGCAGCCAAAGCCCGGTGAGACTGCCGGTCAGGACCAGTATCAGCCGCCGGGATAGACTCCAGCTCGGCATCACCCTGATCCCAGGCGATAGCCGAGGCCACGTATGGTTTCGATCGCCTCGCGGCCCAGCTTTTTGCGCAGTCGGCTGACGTGGACCTCCACCGTATTGCTCTCGATCTCGGAGCCAAAGGCGTATAGGGCTTCCTCGATCCTTGCTTTGGATACGAGCGCCTCGGCGCGATGTGCCAGCAGTTCCAGGATCGCCCACTCGCGCCGGGTCAGGCTGATCTGATCCCCATTGCGGCAGACCCGATGGGTGGCGGTGTCGATCTCGATCTGGCCGATGCACAGCAGGGGGTTGGGGTTACCGCCGTAGCGGCGCGATACCGCCGCCACCCGGGCACTGAGCTCGTTCAGATCGAACGGCTTCACCAGGTAGTCGTCGGCACCGGCATTGAGCCCCTCGATGCGATCGTTGATCTGGTCCCGAGCCGTCAGAATGATCACCGCCCGGGTGTCGCCCCTGCGGCGCAGGTCCCGCAGCAGATCAAGACCCCGACCGTCCGGCAGGTGAAGATCGAGCAAAATCAGCCCGTAATCCACGGTCAGCAGCGCGGCACGGGCTTGATCCAGACGTCCGACACGATCCACCGCATGGCCGTCGGCGGCGATGTGCTCCTGTACGGCCTGTCCGAGCAGGGGTTCGTCCTCAATCAATAGAATACGCATGGCCACCAGGGCGTGTTAACAGGCTCTAGTGTATCCCGCGGCTTGCGTCCAAAACTTACGTGAAGCTGACGAAACTTTCAGGTTCGCTTCAGCTTGCTGTAAGCCGACGCGGGCACAGTGGTCGCCGTCAACAACTGAACCATTGAGGTGACGCATGAAACCTGTACTGATTCCGATGTCCCTGGTGCTGCTCCTGGCTGCGGCCGCCGCCGTTGCAAGTGACGATAGCTGCAACGTGCCTCAGGACCAATGGCAGCCCCAGCAGGCTCTGCAAACGAAGTTGGAAGGTGAGGGATGGACGATCAAACGGATCAAGGTCGATGACGGCTGTTATGAAGTCTATGGCGTGAAGCCCGGCGGCGAACGGGTGGAAGCCTACTTCCAGCCCAAGACGTTGGAAATGATCAACTCGAAGTCGGAGGACTGAGCACATGACGGCGACGGTCAGGATTTGGGATCCGCTGATCCGGGTGTTCCATTGGGCGTTGGTGGCGAGCTTTGCCATCGCCTGGATCAGTGCCGAGGACTGGGACACGGTGCACGAGTGGGCCGGTTATACCGCCGCCGGCCTGGTGCTGGTGCGTGTCGTATGGGGCCTGGCTGGCCCCCGATACGCGCGCTTTGGTCAGTTTCTGCGTGCCCCCCGGGTCGTCGCCGTCTATTTGCGCGAAATGCTGCACCATCGGGAACCCCGTTATCTCGGTCACAACCCGGCCGGCGGGCTGATGGTCGTGGGGCTGATGATGGCCATGCTTGGACTCAGCCTGACCGGCTGGCTTTACACCACCAGCGCATTCTGGGGCAGCGAGTGGCTGGAAGAAGCCCATGAGCTGCTGGCCAACACCCTGCTGGTGATGGTCGTCATACATCTGGTCGGCGTGGTGCTGGCCAGCCTGCGCCATGGCGAAAACCTGGTGCGGTCCATGTTCAGCGGTGAAAAAAGGGCGGCGGCTTCGGGCGACATAGCGTGAATGCGTAGTGATCGCCGGGGCAGACTCGCGCACTGTGTCAACGGGACGTGTTACCTCGTCCGGCGGATTGCTGTTCCAGCCAATGGGCCTGCTCGCGAACGGTCGGTGCATTAAAGATGATGGCCAGTGGAACCTCGATTCCAAATGCTGCGCCCAGGCGGCCGGCGATTCGGATCGCACTCAGTGAATGGCCACCGTGTTCAAAGAAATCGCTATGCGGGCCGACGTCCCCGGTTCCAAGGACGTCACGCCAGACCTGGGCTACTGCCTGCTCCAGCTGTGAAGATTCTTCCTCGTCTGTCCGAGGCAAATCCGCCTCGGGCAGGGCGGCCCGGTCGAGTTTTCCACTGCCGGTAAGGGGCAGCGCCGGGAGCAGGACCCAGGCGCTAGGCACCATGTAGGCGGGCAGCGCGGACCTGAGGTGGGCGCGCAGTTCCGCGATGTCAGTGGGCGCCCCTCCGTTGGCGGTGACGACATAGGCGACCAGTCTCTGGTCGCCCGGTGTGTCCTCGCGCAGCGCCACGGCGCAGGCCTGAACGCTCTGGTGGCGGCCGAGTACTGTCTCGATCTCCTCTAGCTCGATGCGGTATCCGCGCAGTTTTACCTGGGAATCAAGTCGCCCGAGAAACTCGATGATGCCATCAGGCCGCCAGCGGGCCATATCACCTGTTCGATAAAGGCGCCCTCCCTCGGTGAACGGGTCATTCAGGAATCGGGCCGCGGTGAGTTTGGGCTGCGCCACATAGCCGCGCGCCACCTGAACACCCCCTATGAACAGCTCGCCCGGCACGCCAATGGGGACCGGCTGCATCTCGGCGTCAAGGATTCGAATCTGGGTGTTGGCGATTGGACGTCCAATCGGGACCGGTTGCGAGCCGGCGTCTGGCCTGCACTGCCAGTGGGTCACATCGACCGCGGCTTCGGTGGGACCATAGAGATTGTGCAGCTCAGCATTGGATTGGTCGAAAAACCGCTGCTGCAGCGCCTGGGGTAGCGTTTCGCCGCTGCAGATGACTCGTTTCAAGCTCTGGCACGCCGCGACATCCGGGTGTTCCAGGAACAAGCCGAGCATGGAGGGAACAAAGTGCAGCGTGGTGATCTGTCGCCTCGTGATCTCACGCGCCAGGTATGCGGCGTCGCGATGGCCGCCGGGCTTGGCCATCACCAATCGAGCGCCGTACAGCAAAGGCCAGAAAATTTCCCAGATCGAGACGTCGAAGCTGAAGGGGGTCTTCTGCAATACCCGATCTGAGCTGTCCAGCTCGAAGGTCGCCTGCATCCACCGGATACGGTTGACGATGCCCGCGTGGGTGTTCACCACCCCCTTTGGCTGGCCGGTCGACCCCGAGGTATAGATCACATAGGCGGCATTCGCGCCCGAAACCGGGTTTGCCGGGTTCGATTCGGGGAATTGCGACGCCTCGGGCCGGACCTGCTCGATCAGGCAAACCCGGCTGGCAGTGGCCGGAACCCGATCGCGCAGGTGAGTCTGAGCCAGAATCACCCGCGTCTGTGCTTCGTTGGCCATGAATTCAAGACGCTGATCCGGGTGTTCCGGGTCCAGCGGCAGATAGGCGCCGCACGCCTTCAATACTGCGAACAGGGCAACAATCATTTCGGCGCCGCGGTCCATCAACACCCCGACCACGGTTTCGGGCCCGACTCCGTGGGACTGCAGCACGCCAGCCAGCTGATTGGCTCGCGCATTCAGATCACGGTAGCTGAGGCGGACGTCCTCCGTGACGATGGCGGCTGCGTCGGGTGTACGCGAAACCTGATGTTCAAACAACCGGTGCAGCGTATTGGCGCCCGCAAAGTCGATGCGTGTGTCATTCCACGAGACCAGCAATGTGTTCTGTTCGGGTTCGCCAAGCAGTGGCAGTCGACCGATCAGACACGCCGGATTCTGGCTTGCGCCGTCCAGCAGGCGTTGAAAATGTCCGGCCATGCGCTCAATCGTGGCGGCCTCGAACAGGTCGGTGCTGTACTCGACTTCGAACTTAAAACCTTCGCCGGCATCCTCGAAGGTCATGGAGAGGTCGAACTTCGCGGTACGGTCGTGGGGATGAATCGGTTCGGTCAAAAGCCCCTCCAGAGCGAGGCTCGACATCCGGTTAGACGGTTCCCGCCAATTGACCATGACCTGGCAGAGCGGCATGTATCCGAGATCGCGCTCCGCTTGCACGGCATTCACCACCAGTTCGAAGGGCAGGTCACTGTGCGCATAGGATTCCGCCACCTCGGAACGTGTCTGGTCAATCAGGTCCCGGAACCGGGTTCGGTTCGAGACCGAAAAGCGGATGACGTGGGTGTCGAGCAGCAGGCCGACCAGATACTGGAGTTCGGGACGGTCACGGTCGGCAAAGGGCAGCCCAATGACAAATTCCCTCTGCCCCGAATAGCGGAAGAGCAGCGCGGCGAATGCGGCGGAAAGGGTGGTGAATGCACTCACTTGCAGTTGCCGTGAGACCTCGCGCACCTGTCTTGATACCGCTCCACTCAAGTGAAAGTCCTGACGATGTCCACGGTGCGACAGGACCTTCGGACGCGGGTGGTCGGTGGGCAAGCCCAGCACCATTGGCACGTCTGTCAGTCTGCGTACCCAGTACTCGGTCTCTCGTTGTATTTTCTCCCCCTGCAGCCGGTTCCGTTGCCAGGTTGCGAAGTCGCCATACTGGATCGGCAGCGCAGGTAGCCCCGACGTTCGGCCATGGGTGCGGTCGCGATACAGAATCTCCAGCTCGCGCAGGATAATACGCATGGACCAGCCATCGGTGACGATGTGATGGCAGCACAGAATAAAGACGTGATCGTCACGGCCAAGCCTGACCAGAGTCGCTCTGATGAGGGGCTCCCGATCCAGCAGGTATGGACGTTTGAGTGCAGACGAGACAAGCCGCAGCACGGCCGGCTCTTGCTCGTGCTCGGGGACAGACGCAAGGTTCGTGATGGACAAGTCGATGTGCATATGGTCGCGAAACCGTTGCCGTGCTTCACCATCGATAACACTGATCGAGGCGCGCAGAATTTCGTGGCGCGCAACCAGCGCGTTCAGCGCGGACTCGAGCGCCTCGACATCCATCGGGCCACGCAGCCGGACCGCATCTCCGGTGTTGTACGGATGGGATTCCGGGGACAGCTGTCCCATGAACCATATGCGCTGTTGCGCAAATGAAAGTACGCATGTCCCGGCGTTGGCACGGGGCGGGATCTGGTCCCCTGGTTGATCGGTGCACTGTTGTTGAAGCAAGCTCGTTTCCAATCCAACCCGCGCCTTGTGCTCGAGGTTTCCCACCGTATCCGGTCCCCAGGTCCCGGATGCGTTTGGGTCGTCCGCGGCCGAGGATCCACAGTGCCCGCGCAGCATGGACCGTCGTTCGGAGGCGGGCAGCTGACACAGCCTTTGAGTGGTCGCGATCAACGCCTGTTCGGCGATGTTCGGGTGTTCGAAAAACACCGTCAGTGGGAGCGCAGTACCCAGCCTATTTCTCAGCGGTTGCAGCATGCGGATCGCAAGCAGCGAATAGCCGCCGAGCGCAAAAAAATCGTCGTAAACACCGAGCGAGCGCAGACCGAGATGCTCGCCCCAGACACGTGCGAGTACGGCCTCCATCGGGGTTCGCGGCGCCACGAAACCACGTCGGTCCGGCATGTGGGCTGCTGCTATGCCATGTGATGGGGCTTCGGGACCGAAGCGTTCCCGCAGCAGGTGGCGCTGTAGCTTGCCGTTGTGCCGTCTGGGTATTTCGGCTACTTGCAGAATCTGTCGTGGTGTTTTGAAGGGCCCCAACCTGTCGGCGCAAAAATCCAACAGCTCCGATTCGCTCACAATGCCGCCCGGTCGGGTGACTGCGTAGGCGACGATGTCCTCACCGAGATAGTCGTCGTCAATGCCGACGCTTGCAGCGTCATCGACCTGCGGATGCGACTGCAGCACCTGGTCGATTTCGCGCAGGGCGATGTTGACCCCCGCCTTAATAACGATTTCCTTTGCGCGCCCGGTGATAAAAAAGAATCCGTCCGAATCCCGATAGCCAAGATCTCCGGTACGGAACCAGCCATCGGGGGTCAGCGCCGCCGCGGTAGCGCAAGGATCTTTATAGTAGCCTTTCATTCCTGACGGTCCGCGAACCAAGATCGAACCGATTTCGCCGTCCCGCAGCGGTTTATCGTTCGGATCGACGATTCTCACCGCCTGGCGGACCACGCTTTTCCCGGGGGAGCCGATTTTGCGAGGTTTTGGGGGCAGCGGGCTGCTGAACAGCGGGCCTGCTTCGGTTGTGCCCATGCCCTCCAGAAGGGGGATTCCGAATTTCCCTTCGAATTGCCGATGCCAGGTCGCCGGCAGGGGCGCAGATGAGCAACGGGCAAACCGGATCGACCCATGAGGCGTTGCGTCGCCGAACTTCAGGAGCTGGGAGATGATGGATGGGACCAGTGCCAGCCAGGTACAACGGTGGCGGTCCACCCACTGCCAAAAGCGGCGGACTTCGAACCTGGGCGGCAGGACGACGGTGCCCCCGGTGAACCAGGTGGCGAGCACCTTGTGTATGGAGTTTCCGTGATGCACCGGCAGCACGCAAAGGAAACGGTCCTCTGCCGAGAGACGGTAACTCACGGCGGTGTTTTCGATGGCGGCGCGCAGGCCGGAACTGCTGTGCAGGACACCCTTTGGCATTCCGGTCGTGCCCGAGGTGTAGATGATCAGCGCGTCCCCGTCGGCTGACTCCGGTGTCGGTCTGACGTCGCTTCTGGGCAGTTGCAGCCGATGGCCCACTTCGATCAGTTCGATGGATCGTGGGCACTCACTGAGCGCACGGCTAAGTGCGGGGGTGTTTTCATGGGTCGCGAACAGGTGTTCGCCATCGCAGTGTTCGAATACAAATGCCAGCTGTTCGGGGCCGAGATCGGGGTTGCACGGCACCGGCACATACTGTCCATACAGGGCCCCGGCGAGAAGCTCTAGCGCGGTGATACTGTTGCCGGCGGCGACGATGACTTTGTCGCCCCTGCTCAACCCGAGCATGTCCAGTTGGCCGGCCACCGCCTGCGTGTGTTCCAACAGTTCCGGGTAACTCAGACGCCAGCCCGTTTCCGGGTTGACGATGGCTGTGCTGTCAGGCCATCTCTGCGCCGCTCGTTGCAGGGTTTCCCCAAAGCTCGGGCTTTGGGATTCAGATACTGCGATTTGGGACGGGAAGTCGATCTCGGTCGAGCGCATTGGCGTTCCTTCAAAATCCCCAAGGCGCGGGCATCGAGACCTGGAGGATCCGGACGAACACCAGTTCGATCAGTAACCCGCACATCACCGCCGAAAACAGAGACCTCTTCCAGTTCAAGCCATTCAGTGTCAGATACACGGCAAGAAACAGGGGGAGTCCCAACTGGTACCCCAGAAGAATTGCAGCCGGCAGAATACTCGCAAGTCCAAACAGCCGGTTCAGCCCGGCCTTGTTGAGCCACACGGTGGCCCGAGCAGGGCCGTGGGCGGAGCCCGCCGTGCCCGCGAACCCAATCACAACACCGATGAGCATGACCAAGGTGAAGGCACCGGCTAACAGTGGCAGGCGCATCACCAGCGGCGTGTATCCAAGCACCAACAGACCGGTGGTCAGCCACAACAGCGTGAAACACCCCAGGAAAACCGAAAACCCTATCTCAGCACGGCGCATCCCGATCCCCTTTGCGTCGAAGCCGCAGACGCCGATAGGCGGGCCAGGCAAAGCCGCCGACGATCAGCAACACTATGACCATGACTCCGGGCCGCAACAGAAACGAAGCACCGTAGGCCTGTAATGAAATATGCAAATAGGTTTCCAGCGTCGGCCCGAGGACAAATCCCAGCAGCAGGGCCGGGCGACTGTAGGCCAGGGATTTCATGCAGTAGCCCAAGAACCCGAACACGGCGACGAACAAGAGGTCCATCGTATTCTCGTCCACCGCATAGGCGCCAAGAACCACGAGCACCAGAAGCGGTGCGGCCAGCAATTCTCCGCGCACGTCCAGCAATCGGACCACGATCGGTACGGCTGCCAGCATGACGATAACAGCGAGTACGTTTGCAATCGCCAGCACCAATGCCAGGGCCACCGCGACATTGGTATGGTGGTCTAGAAATCCCACGCCGGGCTGCAGGCCGAGAAGGAGAAATCCGCCCAGCAAAATCACCATGCCTGCACTGCCGGGCAGGCCCAGGGCCAGGGTTGGTACCAGGGCGCCGCCTTCCTTAGCATTGTTGCTGGCCTCGGGAGCGATAACGCCTTCCACGCAGCCCGTGCCGAACCGTGCAGGGTCCCGTGCCCATTGTTTGGCTGACCCGTAGGCAACAAAAGGGGCAGTGTCTCCGCCGACGCCCGGAATCAATCCAACCAGTACGCCAATCCATGCAGCCCGAAGCAAAAGCCAACGATGAATCAGGGCTTCCCGCATTCCGTGCCGGAGCCTATCCGCACTGACGCTGTCGGGCGTGATCCTGAACTGCTGCCGTTTTGACACTGCGAGATCAACGATCTCCGGGATCGCAAACAGGCCAAGCACCAGCGGCACCAGACGAAAACCGTCCAGCATATACTCGCTGCCGCTCCAGAATCGGGGCACGCCGGTGATGTCCTGATATCCGAAGCAGGAGAGAAAAATGCCGAATCCTCCCGCGGCCAGACCCTTGAACAGGTCTCCATGACCGATGATGGCGATGTAGCTGATACCGAGCAGGGCGAGGGCAAATACTTCCGGGGAGCCAAGATGGACGATCACGGGTTGCAGAAACGGAAGCAACGCCAGCAGCGCGACCATACCCACAAGCCCGCCCAGCGCCGAGGCGACCAGTGCCGCGCCGATCGCGCGTCCGGCCTCGCCCCTCAGCGCCATGGGCCGGCCGTCCATCAGGGTGGCGGCGTTCGGCGGCGAGCCGGGGATGCCGAGCAGGATGGTGGTGACCGAACCGCCGGTGTACACCACCGCGTGGGCAGCCAGCAGGAAGCTGAGTCCGACCAACGGTTCCATGCCGTAGACCAGAGGCATCAGCACCGCCAGGGCGGTCAGTCCGCTCAAGCCGGGAAGCAGCCCGAAGACAAGCCCAATCGGAACAGCCGCCGCAACGGCCAACAGCACGTCCATCGCCATAAGGCTTTGAACACCCTGTAAGTAGGCATCGAACATCGACTCTAGTGCCGTGATCGGTCGAACATCACGAACAGCCAAAGCGGGGTTTGATCGACCTTAGGGATTGAACTTTTCGAGAATGACATGCCTGAGCTCACCACGTGTAGGTTCATTCTCGTTGGCCAACGCACGGTTGATGCTGGCCAGCAATTCACTTGGCGGCCCGAATTCTATCGGCCGACCCTGGGCCGCCGCTTCGCGGATCACTGTGGTGTCGGTCAATATGTTTTTGACAACGCGGCGCAGATACTCGCGGCGCTCCGGTGAAACGTGTTCTGATGTCGCAAGCGAACGCCCCAATCCCATGACTGTGATCCCGTAATCGATCCACCGGTTCTGGCTGGGTGTCAAGTTGATCTGTTCAGCGACAGTCGCCACTTCGGGCAGCAAGCTGATGCGCTCGTGACTGACGACGGCGATGGGTACCAGGCCATTCTTGTGAGCCTGGGCACGGGCGGACGTCGCTGACATGGCAACCAGATCCGCTTCGCCCCTTAGAGCGGCGAGTGCCGACTCGCTGGTGCCCTTGTAGCCGATAATCACTTCAGATCTGAGCTTCAGAGCTTGACTTACCAGCGCTGGGGTCCCTGCAGTGGTGGTTTTGCCGGCCGAAGCCCACCGAACAGGGAGATCTGCCGAGGTCAGGTCAGCCAGAGACCGGTACGGGGATACCGGGCTCGCCAAAACCACGCTGGGTTCGGCGAACACCCGACCCAGCCAGGTGAACGCACTCACATCGTAGCGAACGCCTTCGTTGCCGAGAACCTGGCCCATGACGGCCGATGGTCCGTTGACAAGCATCAGCGTCAGCCCCTCGGTGTCGTCTGTTGCCAGTCTGTTCAAGGCCACTACGCCGCCGCCGCCGGTCCAGTTTTCCACCACGACCGTGGCACCGGTCTCCTGTTCCAGGTGGGGGGCCAACATTCGTGCGTAGACGTCGTAGCCACCGCCCGCGCCGAAGCCAACGACCAGACGCACCCGTTCCCCGGCCAAGGGTCGCTGCTCCGATATGGAGGCCTGGGTCCAGACCAGCTGTGTCAGGACCAGGCCCAGGCAGGCCAATAGAGTTCGGGGGTTGGGGCGAGGACGCATGGGAGTGATCGATACCGTTTTCAGGGTGACGCGTTTCCGGGTACGGGTAGTCAGCAAGGATCATACCTTCGATCGTGCCGGATCGGCGCATTCATCGTGGTCTTGGTGTGCATGGCCGGCCCAGGGTATCCGCGGCATCACCGGAACTTGCATCCGACCGCCGCAGATCACGCATCCGATGGCGGGGCCGACTTTGATCCCCTACCGTGCGAGGGCCGCGCGCCGTTCCCGATAGATCAGATACATACCGCTGCCGATGATTACCGTGGCGCCAAGCCAAGTGGTCGCAACGGGCAACTGCTGCCAGACGAAGTAGTCGAAACCGACGGCCCAGATCAGCGCGGTGTACTCGAATGGCGCCACGGCGCCTACTGGGGCATAGGAAAACGCGGCAGTCACGCTGAAGTGGCCAAGCACCGCCAAGCCGGACAGCAGCATCACCAGCCCTGCGTCCACCCAGCTCATGTCGATCCAGAACCAGGGCAACAACAGCATCGCGATCAGACCCACACCCAGGTTGAAGGAAAACACCAATGAAGCGATCGACTCCGTGGATGAGAGCATTCGTCCGGTGACGAACAAGAACGCATAGGCCGTGCTGGCAACCAGCACCAGCAGATAGCCAACGAGCTGGCCCCCACCATGAGGAACCATGGCGACGACAACCCCCACATAGCCCATGATCACCGCGGTCCATCGATGGACCCCCACATGCTCCTTGAGCATCAAAACCGACAGGCCGGTGGACACAAACGTGGCGCTGAAGAACACCACGACCGCGTCCGACAGCGGCAAGGTTCGCAGGGACAGAAAAAAGCAGAACGGCGCCAGAAATCCGATTAAGCCACGGAACGCCTGCCAGCGATGACGTGTTGGCATTAGCGAGTGGACCCGGCCATTCAACCTGAATACTGTCCACAGCACCGGCACGATCACCAGACTGCGTAGCGCCAGGATCTGAATCGGGTTCATCCCACCCTCGACGATCCACTTGGCGACCGCGTCCATGATCGACAACAAGCCCATGCCGAGCAGCATGAAGAGAATGCCTTGGACCACATGGTCCCGGGCGCCGATTTGCTCCATTCGCTGCCTGGCCTGTCGGGTGTGCCGGTGGACCTGCCGCCCACCGTGAATCGTAAGCATAGCCTCGAACGACACTGCGTTCATCGGACAGATCGCAATGCTTGCGGCCCGGCCCCTGGGTGGGGTCAAATTCTCGCACCGGAAATTGGATATGCCGCGCCCTGGAGGGCATCACAAAATGGAATTGACGATCGAGTCGGCGCTGTCGCCCGGCGGCCTGGTTGGCCACACCTCCTATCTGCTGCTGGTGATTTCCATGCTGATGCGGCGCATGTGGCTGTTGCGAATTCTGGCCATCGCCTCATCTCTGGTTGCCATTGCTTACGATCTGATCTGGCTCAAAGACCCGGTTGGTGTGTTCTGGGAGAGCCTGCTGGTGACGGTGAACGTGGTCCAACTGTCCATTACCTGGGTACTCAACCATCGGGTGCGTCTGTCGCATGAGGAGATCGACATGGTCGATTCGCATCTGCGAAGCCTGGATCGTATCGACCAGCGTCGGCTGCTCAACAGCGGGTTGTGGATCAGCGGGGAGAAGGGCACTGTGCTGACGGAGGAGGGGAACCCCGTCACCCACTTGACCTACCTGGCCTCGGGTGGAGCCGATATCTTTTCCGGTGGGCATCGTGTGGCCGAATGCGTGCCCGGCGCTTTTATTGGTGAGATGACCGTTTTGACCGGTGACTCCGCAACCGGAACGGCGGTGTTAAGCCTTCCCTCCCGCTATTGGGTAATCGACGCGGAGGTGCTGCGCGCTCTGGTCGCCCGACACGATCACATCGGCCATGCCTTGAAGGCGGGTTTTGCGGACAATTTGCGGGACAAGCTGGTTCGCGCCAATGCCCAGGTCAGCCGGACCCGTGCCTGATACTCTGGTCCTCCAGGCCCCATCACGGCGCCGCCAGACAGGCACCTTTTCCAAGGGCGGTGGTCCATATACGCTGCCCTCAATCAATCGGGTGACTCACACGGGACCGCGACCATGAATGCACCGATCCAGCCCGTATCTTTGGATGACCTGGTGTTCGACAACCGCCTGATACGGGAACTGCCGGCGGATCCGGTGATTGAGAATCATCGTCGGCAGGTGCTCGGCGCCTGTTATTCCCGGGTTTTGCCCAGACCGGTGGCGCAGCCGGAACTGGTGGCCTACTCCCGGGAAATGGCCGAACGCCTCGATCTCGCCAACGCCGGGGTCCTGGCGGCAGATCAGCTCGAAACATTCACCCAGGTATTCTCGGGCAACCGTCAGCTCCCGCAAATGGATCCCTACGCCACCTGCTACGGTGGACACCAGTTCGGGAACTGGGCCGGCCAGCTTGGAGACGGACGCGCCATCAACCTGGGGGAGGTGGTCAATCGAAACGGCGAGCGCTGGGCACTGCAACTCAAGGGCGCGGGCCCAACACCGTATTCACGCACGGCGGACGGCCTGGCGGTGTTGCGTTCGTCGGTGCGGGAGTTTCTGTGCAGCGAGGCCATGCATCATCTGGGGGTACCCACCACCCGTGCGCTCAGTCTGGTCACCACGGGTGAGACCGTGGTCCGGGACATGTTCTATGACGGTAACCCCAAGGCGGAAGCTGGCGCGGTGGTTTGCCGTGTCGCACCGTCCTTTACCCGTTTCGGCAGCTTTCAGATATTCGCTGCCCGGGGCGAAGTCGGGTGCCTCAAGCAATTGGCCGACTACACGGTACGCACCGATTTCCCGCATCTGGGCGAGCCCACCCGCGAGACCTACCTGGCCTGGTTCGAGGAGGTTTGCCGGCGCACAGCGGAGATGATTGTGCATTGGATGCGGGTTGGGTTCGTACACGGCGTGATGAACACCGACAACATGTCGATTCTGGGTTTGACCATAGACTACGGGCCCTATGGCTGGCTGGAGGATTACGATCCCGACTGGACCCCCAACACCACCGATGCCGGTGGACGCCGCTACCGCTTCGGCAATCAGCCCCAGATCGCGCTATGGAATCTGGTCCAGCTGGCCAACGCCATACACCCCCTGATCGAACAAACCGAGCCGCTGCAGTCCGCCCTGAATGTGTACGTGGACAGTTTCGAGAGTGGCCGCCAAGCCATGATGGCAGGCAAGTTGGGCTTGAACCTGTTTCGAAATGAAACCGACCAGGCACTGGTGGACGATCTCAATGAGGTGCTGGCACAGGCGGAGACCGATATGACCCTGTTCTACAGAGGACTGGCCGGGCTTCGGCTGGACACCCCGGAGACCGCGTCGGATTCGGAGTTGATGGCGCCGCTCATGGACGCGTATTACCGGGCGGAGCAGCTCACCGATTCACATCGGGCGCGCACCGGTGCCTGGCTGCGGCGCTATCTGGGCCGCTTGCGAGAGGACGGCACACCGGATCCGGTTCGGGGACAGCGCATGAATGCGGTCAACCCGAAGTACGTGCTGCGCAATTATCTGGCGCAGGTGGCCATCGATCAGGCTGAGGCGGGCGACTACAGTGGTGTCAACGACCTGCTGGAGGTGTTGCGTAACCCCTATGATGAGCAGCCCGGGAACGAGACCTACGCCGCCAAGCGGCCGGAATGGGCACGCCATCGTCCGGGTTGTTCGATGCTTTCCTGCAGTTCCTGAAGGCGCCGCCGACGCCTCAACCCGCCTCGGCGGCGCCTTTGTCGGCCCATAGCACGGCGAGCAAAGCGGCCAGACCGAGCAGCCCGAAGCCCGCAACCAGGGGCAGCACCGTGCCGTCGTATGCGCGGCCGATGACGGTACCCAATAGCACGGATATCAGGGTCGACAAGGAGCCGATCACCGAAGCGCCGATCCCGGCGATGTGCCCCAGAGGCTCCATCGCCCGGGCGCTCAGGTTTCCGAACAGGATGCCAAAAAAGAAAAACACCGCCATTAGATACGCCATTACGGCCCACAGCGGCGGGATGCCGTTGAACGCGCTTGCAGCCAGAAAAAACGGCACAGAGATCAAAGTGATGGAGGCCATCGAGGCATGTGACAGTTTGCGCATGCCCAGGCGCAGCACCAGGTGGGCGTTGGCCACCGAAGCGCCGCCGATGGCCAGGGCCAGCACCCCAAAATACAGTGGGAATTGAACGCCCAGGCCGTAGGTTTGCTGCAGTATCTGCTGTGCTGAGTTGAGGTAGCCGATAAAGGCACCGAACACAAGACCGGTGGCGACGGTGTAGCCGAAGGACACACGGTTGACGCAGACCTCCGTCACGGCCCGGGTGATGCGCCCCAGGTCATACGGTCGGCGCGATTCCGGTGGCAGCGTTTCCGGTTGGCGAAGTCCAAACCAGACCGCGCTTACGCCTGCAACCAGCAGGAAACTGCCGAATATTGCCCGCCAATCGGCCACTGCCAGAATGAGCTGGCCCAAGGCGGGGGACAGGACCGGCACCATGATGAACACGGCGGTGACGAAGGACATGATCCTCGCCATGGCGCGGCCCTGGTACTGGTCGCGGACCATGGCGATGCTGACGATGCGCGGGCCGGCCGCACCAAAGCCCTGCAGAAACCGGCCGATCAGCATGATCGGGTAGTTGGTGGCGAACATCGACAGCAGGCAGCCCAGGATGAATATCAGCAAACCGAGATACATGGGTGGTTTGCGTCCAAAGCTGTCCGACAGAGGGCCGTACAGAATCTGGCCCAGCGCGAGGCCCAGGAACAGGGTTGCGACCACCAGCTGGTTGTCGTTGGGGTTGCGCACACCGAGGTCGGCGCCCAGTTCGGGCAGCGCCGGCAGCATGGCGTCGATAGACAGGGCGATGAGCGAGGTCAACAGCGCGACCAGGGTCACGAATTCGCGTTGACCCGGACCCTGTCCGGCGGAGGAACCGGTCATAGGCCAGGCGACAGCATGGATTCCGACGATGTCGCCGTCGTTGTCTGCTGGCCGGAGCGGTACCCAGACGGGCCCATCTCAAGTAGCCTGAACGGTGACTCCGGCGCGGCCGCGGCCGTCCGGTTGAACCTGTCACAGCTTGCTGAGCGTTCTCCATGAACACCATCGGCCCGAGGGGCCTGCCCCTGATCGACAACCGAACCGCGCGGTGGCTTTTTCTCGATCGTCACGGGCTCTCCCAATCACCGGCGCTGAAACAGAGCAAGGCCGGCCTGCTGGCTCTGATCGAGCGCCTGGGGTTTGTGCAGGTGGACAGCATAAACACCGTGGAACGCGCTCACCACATGATCCTGTTTTCGCGCAATCAGACCTACAGGCGCGAGCACCTCCAGAGTTTGCTTGAGCGGGACCGGACGTTGTTCGAAAACTGGACCCACGATGCCGCCATCATACCGACCCGCTTTTATCCCTATTGGCGCCATCGTTTCGAACGCGAGGCGGCACGACTGAAGGCGCGGTGGCGCAATTGGCGGCGCGACGGATTCGAGCAGAAGTTCGACCAGGTGCTGAGCCGGGTGCGCGACCGGGGCCCGACCATGGCCCGGGAGGTGGGTGACGGTGAGCACCGCTCCGGGGCGGGATGGTGGGATTGGCACCCGTCCAAGACCGCGTTGGAGTTTCTGTGGCGCACCGGATCACTGGCGGTGGATTGCCGGGCCGGCTTCCAGAAGGTCTACGATCTCGCCGAGCGTGTGATTCCCGATGGTCTTCGCGATGGCGGTATCGATGAGGCCGTGTTTGTGGAATGGAAATGCGCCAGCGCGCTCCAGCGCCTGGGCGTTGCCACACCGGGTGAGCTGGCCGCGTTCTGGGGGGTGCTGAGTCCTGATGAGGCCAGGGACTGGTGCGCGCGCCGACTTGAGACGGAACTGGTGGAGGTTGCCGTGGAAACCGCCGACAGCGGCAACCCCCGTCGCCTGCTTGCCCGCCCGGAGTTGCTGGATGCGCTGGGGGACTTGCCGCCCCCGCCAAGCCGCATCCGTGTGCTCAGCCCGTTCGATCCGATGATCCGCGACCGGCAGAGAACCGCCCGTTTGTTCGGGTTCGACTACCGGATCGAAGTGTTTGTGCCCGCTGCAAAACGACGTTACGGGTACTATGTATTTCCGCTTCTGGAAGGTGACAGACTGATCGGGCGATTGGACATGAAGCGTCAGGGGCAGTCCGGTGTGCTCTCGGTCAACGGTCTTTGGCTGGAACCCGGTGTGCGGCTCGGGTCAGGCCGCATGGATCGGCTGGAAGCGGAACTCGATCGCGTGCGGCGCTTTGTATGCTGCGACCGGGTCGAAATGGCGAACGGATGGTTGAAGTGAATCGGGTCATGCCGATCCGTTTGATGTGATCCGAAGCAACGGGAGCGCACCATGCCCAGCGAACTCAAAGACTACGCCAACCTCATTGACGGGCAGCGGGTCGAGGCCGTTTCCGGTGACTGGATCGACTCATACAACCCCTACCTGGGGCAGCCATGGGCGCGGGTGCCGCGCTGCGGCGCTGCCGACGTGGACCATGCGGTGGCGGCCGCCAGGCGGGCGTTCGAGTGTCCGGACTGGCGTGGTCTCACCGCCACCGAGCGCGGTCGTCTGCTGCTGCGCCTGGCCGATCTGATCGAGGCGCGGGCCGATGAGTTCGGTGAGCTGGAAACCCGTGACAACGGCAAGCTGATTGCCGAAATGGGCGCACAGCTCAAGTACCTGTGCGAGTGGTACCGCTACTTTGGCGGTCTGGCCGACAAGATCGAGGGTCGTGTCCTGCCCATGGACAAGGCCAGCAAGTTCGTGTTCACGCGGCGCGAACCCCTGGGCGTGGTGGCGGCCATCACGGCCTGGAATTCACCGCTGCTGTTGTTGTCCTGGAAGCTGGCGCCTGCTCTGGCCGCGGGCAACACCGTGGTGGTAAAACCTTCGGAGCATGCCTCGGTGTCCACCCTGGCCTTTGTCTCCCTGGTGGAACAGGCCGGTTTCCCTCCGGGCGTTGTGAATACGGTCACCGGTTATGGGCACGAGGCCGGTGCGGCCCTGGCGGCCCATCCGGACGTGGCCAAGGTTGCCTTTACCGGCGGCGATATGACCGGGCAGAAAATTTACCAGGCGGCAGCGCCCACCCTCAAGCATGTCGGGCTGGAACTGGGCGGCAAGTCGGCCAATATCATTTTTGCCGACGCCAACCTGGAGGCGGCATGCATGGGCGCGGTGTCGGGGATTTTCGCCGCCTCGGGCCAGACCTGCATCGCCGGGTCTCGATTGCTGGTCGAGCGCTCAGTCCACGACCAGGTAACGGCACGCCTGACCGAGGTGGCGGGCATGGCGCGGATGGGCGACCCTACGGACCCTGGCACCCAGGTGGGGCCGGTCACCACTCAGCCCCAACGCAAACACATTCTCAATATGATTGAAGCCGGAGTGAGCGGCGGCGCCCGGTGTCTGCTGGGTGGGGGCGTACCCGCCGCGCCGGAACTGGCCGAGGGCTGGTTCGTGGAGCCGACCATTTTTTCCGGCGTGGACAACAGTATGCGAATTGCACGGGAGGAGGTGTTCGGCCCGGTTTTGTCCATCATCCCGTTCGATTCGGAGCAGCAGGCACTGGCCATCGCCAACGACAGTCCCTACGGTCTGGCAGCCGGGCTCTGGACCCACGACATGGCCCGGGCACTGCGTATGTCGGATCGGCTGGCGGCGGGCACGGTTTGGGTCAACACCTATCGGGCGGTGAGCTTCATGGCGCCCTTCGGCGGCTATAAGCGCAGCGGCATCGGCCGTGAAAACGGCCAGGAAGCGATCGAAGCCTATCTGCAGACCAAGACGGTTTGGATCGAGACCGAGGAGACCACCGCCAATCCCTTCATCATGCGCTGACTGGCCAAACCCGCCGGCGGGTATGAAACAGTCGATGACGGGCATTCCTGCGCGGAAACAAAGGTATTGGCCGGGCCGGCCGCAAAATGGCGTATAATCTCGCGCCCCATCTCACCCAAAGGCCCGCGCCCCGTCCCCTGGACAGCCGGGCAAGCTGTTTACAGGCCCGGTCATGTCTACCCAATCCCCCTTTCGCTTCCAGGACCTGGCGCTCAGTGCGTCCGTGCTCAAGGCGGTCGACGAAGTCGGTTACGAGTTTCCTTCCGCCATACAGGAGCAAAGCATCCCGCCCTTGCTCGAGGGTCGCGACCTGCTGGGACAGGCCCAGACTGGAACCGGCAAGACCGCGGCCTTTTCGCTGCCGCTGCTGAGCCGGCTGGATCTGAAGCGTCAGGTGCCGCAGATACTGGTGCTGACTCCGACCCGTGAGTTGAGCATCCAGGTGGCCGAGGCGATGCAGACTTACGCCCGGCACATGCGTGGCTTTCACGTTCTGCCGATCTACGGTGGCCAGAGTATCGGCGTGCAGCTGCGGCATCTGCGGCGCGGTGTGCACGCGGTTGTGGGCACGCCTGGCCGGATTCTGGATCACCTGGGCCGGGGCACGCTGCGGCTGGATCAGCTGTCCGCGCTGGTGTTGGATGAGGCGGACGAAATGCTGCGCATGGGGTTTATCGACGATGTGGAGGAGATCATCCGCCGCACGCCGGAAACACGTCAGGTTGCGCTGTTCTCGGCCACCATGCCGGCGGTGATCAAGCGGGTGGCGGATCAGCACCTGAAAGATCCGGTTGAAATCCGGGTCAAGACCAAGACCACCACGGTGGAAGCGGTCCGCCAACGCTACTGGCTGGTCAGCGGGATGCACAAGCTGGACGCGCTGACACGGATTCTCGAAGTTGAGGACTTCGATGCCATGCTGGTGTTCGTGCGCACCAAGACCGCGACCGCGGAGTTATCGGAGCGTCTGGAAGCCCGGGGCTATGCCTGTGCGCCCTTGAGCGGCGACCTGAATCAGGCCATGCGCGAGCAAACCGTGGATCGCCTCAAACGCGGCACTCTGGATATTCTGGTGGCGACGGACGTGGCGGCCCGGGGACTGGATGTAAGCCGCATCAGCCATGTGATCAACTATGACATCCCCAACGACACCGACTCCTATGTGCACCGCATCGGCCGCACCGGTCGGGCCGGGCGAACCGGCGAGGCCATACTGTTCGTCGCCCCCCGGGAGCGGCGTATGCTCCAATCCATCGAACGGGCCACGCGGCAAAACATCACCCCCATGCAGTTGCCCAGCCGTGGGGACATCGCCGACCGACGGGTTGCCAAGTTCAAACAGGAACTGACCCAGACCCTGGAAACCCAGGAGTTGAGCTTTTTCCGGGATGTAATCAGCGATTTTCAGCGCGAACAGGCGTTGGATATGGAAGACGTGGCCGCTGCCCTGGTTTATCTGGTCCAGCGAGAGCGACCGCTGATGCCCGTGGAGGCGGCAAAGACGCGCCGTGAACCCAAGGCCGAGTCAGCCCCCAGAGAACGAGACAGAGAACGAGACAGAGAACAGACAGAAACACGGAGCGGAGCAGAGAGCGGCGACCCTCGGCAGGTGTAGCGGGGGATGAAATGGTGCGTTACCGGCTCGAAGTGGGCCACACTCACGGCGTTCAGGCCAAACACATCGTTGGGGCCATCGCCAACGAGGCGGGCCTGGATGGCCGCGACATACACAACATCGATATCCATGACGACTACAGCACGGTGGATCTGCCCGAGGGCATGCCCAACGACTTGTTCCAGCACCTCAGAAAGGTCTGGGTATGCAGCCGCCAGTTGCATCTCAGCGTCATGGGCGGGGACCAACCCGTGCCGGCTCGCCGAACCGGGAAGCCAGCCGGCAAACCCAAGTCCAAGACCAAGCACAAAGCGAAGACCAAGACCAAGAGCAAGTCCAAGACGCGCGGAGCGGGCGCAGACTCCTAGCCCGGTGCCCCGCATGATCGGAAGCCGGGCACCTCGCCGTTTCCACCCAAGCCCGATTCGAACCCTGCTGCCTTGAGGAAGGTCTGAACAATTGCTGCGATCGCGCCGGGGCCTTTGCGCCCTTGTGGACCGAAACGCGATTCGTATCAATTGTTCAGACCTTCCTTAACCATCCGCTCGTGTTCGCCCACTCTGTCTGTCATGCGCAACCGATTGGCTGCCTGCCCCGTATCCAGAGCACGGAACCCCAGGCGCACAAAGCGGTTCCAACTTGCACGGCCTGTTTTTGGGTGAAGGGGGCGGATTGTGGGGACCAGTATCGGGCCAGCGCCAACGGTCCTACGGGCAGTTGTTCTGATCCTCTTGGCGATTGCCGCCGGTCCGGTATGGTCGGAGCAAAGCAAAGGCGCCTGGCGGCTTGCTGACTCAGAAAGCTTGTCAGAGGCCCTGCAGGCGGATGGTTGGAGCATGTTGTTCCAGAATCATACGCCGACCACCCGGTTTGCCTTGGATCGGAATGGGCGGATCGAGATCGAGGCGGATGACTCGGTGGCTTTTCTGTTCCGAGCCGTGAGCGACGAGGAGCGGCAGAGCACCCGCCTGACCTGGCGTTGGACTGTCGTTGAAAGCCTGGCGCCGGCCGACCTCAGGGCCGCGGGTGGGGACGATCGACCGGCGGCAGTGCATTTGTGGTTTGACCGACCTGCAGCCGAAGCCGGGTTTCTCGATCGCCTGACCGACCGTGCGGCTGCGCTGATGGGGCTGCCCAAACCCGGCAAGATGATCACCTATGTCTGGGGTGGGCGGCACCCGCCCGGCACCCGTTTCGCCAATCCGTATCGTCCCCGGGACGGGATCATCGTGGTGCTGCGTCCTGGGGATACGCGGGTCGGGGAATGGCATCGGGAACGGATCGATTTCGTCGCGGATTTCCAACGGGCCTTTGGCTACACGCCGCCGCCGCCGCGTTACCTGGCCCTGTCCGCCGACAGCGACAACGCCGGCGGGCGCAGCCTCGCGCGGGTGAGCGACCTGAATTTCGAGCGGGGCGGCACATGAGCAGGGCGGAGCGCATACCGGATCTTCTGCCGATGAAACCCATCACTGGGTTGTCTCGTATCGGGGCGCTCGCCCGCGAACGTGTCCGGGCTGAGCACCAGGATTTCGATTGGGGCGCCAAACCCAGGATACCGCTCTGGCTGTCACGGCGCGGCTACGCCAACATCCTCGCTGATCTGTGTTATGGCGAGTGGGCCACCGCCGAGGCCTGCCAGCGCATGGCCGGATTGCTGCCGGAACCGGAGGCGCAGGCCTGTCTGCTGCGACAGCGGGACGACGAACTGGCCCATGCGGAGATCTACCAGCGCTACCTGCAGCGCTTGGGGGTGGGGGTGAAGGTGAAGCCCAGTCCCGGCCTGAGCGAAATCTATCAACGCTGCCTGTCCTGGTCTGGCAATCCCCTGGCCTTGGTGCTGGCATTCGATGTGGTTTTGGAGGGGGAGGCGTTGCGTTTGCAACGGTTCTTCGCCCGTCGTCTGCCCTGTCCGCTGTTCCGGCAGATCAATCGCGCGATCCTGGTGGACGAGGCACGCCACGTGGCGTTCGGTCGGCTTTACGGCACGATGGGCATTACGGCATTGCCCGCGGGCGAGCGGCGAGCGCTGGCAAAGTGGTTGAAGACACTCTGGTGGGACTGCGCTCGGACCATCCGCAGCCGAAACCTGGGCCCGGGTGGCTGGGTACTTCGCGCCTGGCATCCGCCACTGGATGCGTCATGGCGAGCGCAATCGGAGAGATTGGCCGCCATGGGTCTGTTTGAGCGGGATACCGGCACCGGGGTGTTGCAAACATGACCGGTTCGGCCTTGTTGTCGGTGATCATCCCGGTGCTCAACGAGGCCGACACTCTGCCGCCTTTGATAGATTCACTACAGGCCGAGGCCGGACCGCTCGAGATTATTGTTGTGGACGGCGGCAGCTCGGACGGCTCAGTTGACATTGCCCTGGGCCGTGGTGTTCGGGTGGAGAAAAGCGCCCGAGGGCGTGGCCATCAACTTGCCGCGGGTGCCGAACTGGCCGGCGGGGAGATCCTGCTCTTTCTGCACGCCGACAGTGTTTTCCCACCGCAGGGCCTGACCGCCATCCGGCGTCACTTGAGCGGTCGCCCAGAGTTGCTCGGCGGTAACTTTCGTTTGTTGTTTGACGGCGACCGACGTTTCGACCGGTGGTTGGAGGGTTTCTACGCTTGGATCCGCGGCAAGGGGCTGTATTACGGAGATTCCGGTATCTTTGTACGCCACGATGCGTATCGGCGTCTCGGCGGTATTCGAACCATCCCATTGATGGAGGACTATGATCTGGTCCAGCGCATGGAAGCCGACGGCGCCACCGTCTGCATCCAGCACCCGCCCTTGTTGACCTCCTCACGCAGGTTCAGTGGGCGGCACCCGGTGGCCATTTTCCTGGGATGGGTCCGCATACATCTGCTGTATCGCCTGGGGATGTCCGGCTTTCGCCTGGCCGAGCTGTACGACTCGGAGCGCCGCCGCCAGCGGACGGCTTGATAGGAGACAACCCGATGCCTGGACTGAACCCGCGGTGCGGGATACGAAGAACACTGCTGCTCGTCGCACTCAGCCTGCCCCTGATGGGCATCGGCGGCATCCAGGCTTTGTTCGCGCCGAAAAAGGACCCCTGGCCCCGATGGCAGGCCCATGATCCCAGTTCCACCGTGGTGATTGACCACAGCGCCTGGGACGGGCTGCTCAAGCGGTACCTCAGTACCGGTTCGGACGGGGTCAATCGGGTGGACTACGCTGCCCTCAACGCCGGGGGGAGGGTGGCGCTGGATGACTACATTGCGGATCTGACCGCGCAACCGGTTTCAGCGCTGAACCGGAATCAGCAGCTGGCCTACTGGATCAATCTGTACAACGCGGTGACCGTCCGCACCGTGGCCGAAGCCTATCCTGTGGCCAGTATCCGCGACATCGATATCTCGCCCGGACTGTTCGCCGACGGTCCCTGGGGCAAGTCCTTGGTCACGGTTGAGGGTGAGTCCCTCAGTCTGAACGATATCGAACATCGCATCCTGCGGCCTCATTGGGACGACCCGCGCATACACTATGGTGTCAACTGCGCGGCCGTGGGCTGCCCCAATCTGGCCACGGCTGCCTATACCGGCAGCGCGGTCGGCGAGCAGCTGGACAATGGCGCCCGCGCCTTTGTCAACAGCCCGCGGGGCGTGGCGTTCGAAGGCGACCGGTTAGGGGTGTCCAGTATTTATGCCTGGTTCCAAAGCGACTTTGGTGGCGACGACGCGGGTATACTGGCGCATCTTCGGACCTATGCGGCGCCGGAACTGCGTACCCGGCTGGAGACGGTCAGCAAGATATACTCCCATGCCTATGATTGGGCGCTGGCGGCGGTGGAGTGATCGGGCAATGGCGCGCCCTGGAATCCCGAAGGCCGCCAGTTTCATTGGAGCCGGATTGATGATGTTCAGCATGGTGTCTGCAGCGCCCGTGCCCCTGCCCGCGTCCGCACTGATCGATGACCGCAGCCGAGGTGACCGCCTGACGCCCCTGGGTACCGAGTGGCGTCTGGTCACCGACGGTGTGATGGGGGGCGTCTCCCAGGGCGACCTGGGGGTGGAAAATCACGCGGGCCGCGATTGCCTGCGCATGACCGGGCAGGTGAGCACGGCCAACAATGGTGGGTTCGTTCAGATCGCCCTGAACCTCGCGCCGTCCGGGTCGGTGGACGCGTCGGCCTATGAAGGTATTCGGCTGACCGTCTCCGGCAACGGCGAGCGGTATAATCTGCATCTGAGAACCGACGACCTGGACCGTCCCTGGCAGTCCTACCGGCATGAGTTCGAGGCGACGCCGGAGTGGCGGGAGATCAAAGTGCCATTTTCGGTCCTGCAGCCCCATCGCACCCAGGCGCCGTTCCGGCCCGAGGTTTTGCGACGCCTGGGCCTTGTGGCCATTGGCCGCCCTTTTCGGGCCAGTCTCTGCGTAGCGGATGTGCGCTTTTACGATTCCATGCAATGACCTGTGTATCGCAGGTATGCCCGGTTTCATCGGTGCGATTTGCCCCAATCCGTTGGGCCATGCATGCTTTACTGAACACCCCTTGATTCGGAACCCGGTCTCTTGACAGACGATGTCCGCCCCTGGCTGGAGCACCTTGGCCTCGCCCAGTACACGGAGGCGTTCGAGGACAACGATCTGGATCTCGATCTGGCGTCGGAGCTCAGCGACGCGGATCTCAGGGATCTGGGCGTGTCGTCCATGGGTCACCGAAAGAAACTGCTGCGGGCAATCGCCGCGCTGGCGTCTGCCGCGGACGGTGGCTATCGGGAAAGTGAGTCGGCATCGGGATCGGGCATCCAATCCATGCCGGCCGAGACCGATGCGCTTGATTCCCGTGCCGAACGGCGGCAGCTCAGTGTGCTGTTCTGCGACCTGGTTGGGTCTACCGCGTTATCCGGCGAGCTGGATCCGGAAGACATGCGCGAGCTTATGCGCGCCTACCAACAGGGTGTGACCGGCGCGGTGGTACAGCACGGCGGGTACGTGGCGAAGTTCCTCGGCGATGGCGTACTGGCCTATTTCGGCTGGCCCCAGGCCAACGAAGATCAGGCTGAACGGGCGGTGAATGCGGGCCTTGGGGCGATCGAGGTGGTTTCCGGGCTGCGGGTTTCTGGCGTATCCGTGAGCGCCCGTGTTGGCATCGCCACCGGCCTGGTGGTGGTGGGCGACCTGGCCGGCGAATCCGATGCCATCGCCGGCGAAACGCCCAATCTGGCCGCGCGGCTGCAGGCTCTGGCGCAGCCTGGGCAAGTCGTGATCAGCCAATCCACCCAGCGTCTGGTGGGTGATCGTTTTCAGATGGAGGACCTGGGGCAGACCGAGCTCAAAGGGTTTTCCAAGGCGGTCAGCGCCTGGGCCGTGATTCAGGCACGCACCAGCGACACCCGCTTCGACGCCGCCCATTCCGGGCATCTCACGCCGCTGATCGGCCGATCCCACGAACTGGCCCTGGTCCAGGCGCGCTGGCAGCGTGCACTGGACGCTCAGGCCCAGGTGGTGATGTTGTCGGGGGAGGCGGGGATCGGCAAATCCCGTCTTCTGGCGGCGCTGGAGGCGTCGGTTCCCGAGCGGACCTGCTTTCGAATCCAGTTCCAATGCTCCCCCTACCATGCGGGCAGTGCTTTCCATCCCATCGTGCGGCAGCTCGAACGGGCCGCCGGCTTTCTGCCCGGTGAACCGGCGCCGGTCAAACTGGAAAAACTGGCCGCGTTATTGGGTCAGGACAGCGCCGATTGCGCGGCCGTTGCCCTCATCATGGGCCTGGAAATCGGCAGCCGATTCGGGGATCTGGAGTGGACACCGGCGCAGATCAAGATGCGGGCAATCGACGCGCTGCTGAGCCACCTGCGCGCCCTGACGGCGGTGCGCCCGGTGTTGATCACGTTCGAGGATCTGCATTGGATCGATCCCAGCAGCCAGGATCTGGTTCATCGCATCGTCACCGGTTTGCGTGATGTCCGTCTGCTCACTGTTCTGACCCACCGGCCCGAGTACCGGCCTCCGTTCCCGGCGACGGGAAACCTGACCACCCTGACCCTGACCAGTCTGAGTCTGACTGAAATCCAGGACATGATTCGGGCGGTGGCGGGGAAAGGGATTACCGCCGCGTTGGCGGAAAAAATCGCGCTCCGAAGCGACGGCATGCCGTTGTTTGTGGAGGAGATGACCAAGAACATGACCGAGGCGGGGGCGGTGGAGACGGAGGTGCCGGATACGCTGCAAGCGTCCCTCTTGTCGCGTCTCGATCGTCTGGGGGAGGCCAAGGAAGTCGCCCAGATCGCCGCGGCGATCGGCCGGGATTTCGAGTTCGCCCTGCTGCTGCGGATTGCCGATCGCGGTCAGCAGGAGCTGATCGACGCCCTGAACCGGCTGGTGGATTCCATGCTGGTGTTTCAGTTCGATGTGCCGCCGGATGCCCGTTACACCTTCAAGCATGCCCTGGTCCAGGACGCGGCCTATGACAGTCTGCTCAAGCGCCGCCGCCAGATCCTGCATCTGCGCATCGCCACCGTGCTGGAACGGCATTTCCCCGATGCGGTGGCCAATGAGCCAGAGGTGCTCGCCCGGCACTTTACCCTGGCGGGCGAAGCGAACAAGGCGGTGGGCTACTGGCAGCGTGCAGGGGAGCGCGCGGCCGCATTGTCGTCGGGTCTCGAGGCACGCAATCACTTTGAATCGGCTTTGTCGCTGGTGGAGCGGATACCGGCCGGCCTGGAACGCGATGCCGTGGAGCTGCCGCTGCGTTTGGGCCAGGCCTGGGCCATTCAGTTAACCAAGGGCCCGGCCGATCCGGACATGGAGTTTGCCTATGACCGGGCGCTGGCCCTGACCTCCAGGGTCGGCGAAGCGCCGCAGCGGCTGGCGGCCATGTTTGGCATGTGGCGTTATCGATTCTGGAGCACGGGGACCGGTGCGGCAACCGGCTATTCCGACAAACTCTGGAGCGCCAACCGGGCTTCTGAGCATGTTGAAAACCGGGTTCTGACCAACTACGTGCGTTCGGTTACGCAGATGACCCTCGGAGACGACAGGGCCGCAGCGGACAGCGCCGGTGTTGCCTGGGACCTGTATCAATCCAGCTCCGGGATTGCCTTGAGCTACCGCCTTGGCCACAACCAGGGCGTGAGTTCACTTCTGATCCTGGCGTGGTCCCTGTGGTCCCTGGGCCGCCCGTCCCAGGCCCGGGCCATGGCCGCCGAGGCATTGACCCGGGCCGAGGCCATGGGCGAGCCTCTGACCCTGGCGATCGTGCGCGCGATTCGGGCCGCGGTTCTGGAACTCCTGGGCGAGGAGGATGTGGACA
This sequence comes from uncultured Gammaproteobacteria bacterium, assembly GCA_963783675.1. GTDB lineage: Bacteria > Pseudomonadota > Gammaproteobacteria > Competibacterales > JAHEDQ01 > JAHEDQ01. Next base: position 402,736 of record CAWAOU010000018.1, on the reverse strand, counting down.
ATGTCCAGGCCGCCCGTGGCGTGGCCGGTGAGTACGGCTTCAGCGTCTGGGGCGCCTATGCCGATACTTGCTATGCCTGGATCCAGTACCGGTCCGGTGAGCGCGAACAGGGCCTCGAGCTGATGAAGGGGGGCATTGCGCGCTGGCAGGAGGCCGGTTTCAAAGCCTTTGTGACCGATCGGCTGGCCCTGTACGCACACATGTGTATCGACAGTGGATTGTTCAAACAGGCCCGGGACATTCTGGCGCAGGCTGAAAGCCTGGCAGAGACTACCGCTGAGCGCTTCTGGCTGACTGAAATCCACCGTTATCAGGGCCAACTGGCCGTGGCCGAGCGCGGTGATCGTGTTGCCGCCGAACAATGCTACCGTCGTGCTTTTACCTCGGCCGAGGCCCGGGGCGCCTGGGGGTTCGGTTTGCGGGCGGCCGTTGATCTGGGAACTTTGTTCGAACAGGATGGACGCATGGGGGAGGCCATTGATCTGCTTTCATCGGTACATCGAAGATTCGCGGCGGAAGATCGAACCGCTGATTTGAGTAAGGCGAGATCACTGTTGCGCCGCTGGGGATCCGGTTAGGGAAGCACTGATCCATCGGACGGGCAGCCGCTGAGTTGCCCGCCATGGCCGCGCGAATCCCACGGCCTAAGCGAATCTGGACGAATCGGCAAGCATGAGACTCTTTGATGCCCCAGAACAAAGCCGCAGCGTGGTTTGACGCCACCTTCCTGGATCTTGGCCGTGAGTTTCGCTGGTCCTTTCTGCCCCCTCTGATGGTGTATCTCGCGGCCGGCGTATCCGGCCTGACCGCCATAGTCGGTACGTTTTTCGTCAAGGACTATCTCGGATTGTCGGCGGCGTTTCTGGCCGGCCTCGGTTTCTGGGCCGGTATTCCCTGGACCTTGAAGATGCCGCTGGGACATCTGGTGGATCTGATCTGGCGGCGCAAAGCCGCATTGGTCTATCTCGGGGCCGGACTGATCGGCGTCAGCATCGCCATCATGTATGGACTGATCGCCCACACTGAGGCCATGCTCGGGGTGATGCCCAGCGAGGCATGGTATGTGTTGAGCGCGTTGCTGGCCCCCACCGGTTATGTGCTGCAGGACGTGGTGGCCGACGCCATGACGGTGGAGGCGGTGCCGACGGTGGACGAGCGTGGCGCCCCCTTGGGCGAGGCCGAGGTCAAGCGTATGCACACCACCATGCAGACCCTGGGCCGGTTCGCCATTATTGGCGGTCTGGCTGCGGTGGCCGCGCTGAATATCACTCTGTTCTCAGGCGTCGAGGACATGTCGGAGTCGGACAAGGCGGCAGTCTACGCCGACATTTACCTGATGGCCCTGATCATCCCGCTGGTTTCGGTTTCCGGGGTATTGCTGGGCGGCGTGTTGCAGCGTCGACGCGCAGCGCGTTTGCGGGCGCAGGGCATGGCCGAGGAGCGGGTGCAATCCCTGTTGTTTCTGCCGTCGCAGAAGACCGAGATCAACTGGTGGATCTTCGGCGGCGGACTTGCGTTTGTCTGTTTTACCCTGGCGGTGGGCCTGAGCGAACTGCGATTTGCCCAGGAGATTGTCTTCGTCGGCGCCATCTCGATCGTACTGTTTATGATGTATCGGCTTGTTCTGGAGCTGGAACCGGCCGCACGCCGGGCGCTTGTTGGCACGGCGCTGATTATATTTGTGTTTCGTGCGGTACCCCTGCCCGGACCCGGGGCCACTTGGTTCGAGATCGACGTGCTGGGTTTCGATCAGCAGTTTCTGTCGGTGTTGTCGCTCATCACCTCGGTGCTCACCCTGGTGGGCATCGTGGTGCTGCGGCCACTGATGGCGACCCGATCCATAGCCTATATCGTGGTTTTGCTGACCCTGGCCGGTGGCGTTCTGTCATTGCCGAACATCGGGCTCTATTACGGTATACAGGAATGGACATCGAAACTGACCGGGGGAATCGTGGATGCGCATTTCATTGCGTTGATCGACACCGCGCTGGAGTCCCCCTTGGGACAGGTCGCCATGGTCCCGATGCTGGCTTGGATTGCGCGCAATGCGCCGGTCCATCTGAAGGCGACTTTTTTCGCGGTGATGGCCTCATTCACCAATCTGGCGCTGTCGGCCAGCAGTCTGGGCACAAAGTACCTGAACGAGTTTTTCGTCGTGACCCGTGAAGTGCGTGATCCGTTGCCCGGGGTGGTGGAGACGGCTGCCGACTACAGCCAGCTCGGATGGTTGCTGATCACCGTGGCGGTGATTGGTCTCTTGCTGCCTCTGCTGGCGGTCGTCCTGGTGCAGTCCTCGCGCCTGCGTACCAATCAGTAGCCTTTATTTGGTCGCGAATCGCAGTTGCAGTCGAATGTCTTCGCCGGTGGACTGCAACCCGGACACCAGATCGAGCTGCATTTTGCCGCTGCGGGTGTTCCAGTCCGCGCCGAATCCGATCCGGGGCACATAGGTGGTGTCCTCGCCGAATCCCCGATCCTCCACCGTCACCGCTGCGGTAAGGCCGACCGGCAGGGGAATGGCCCGGTCTCTGTAACTCAGATCCCACTGTCGCGGGTTGAAACGGTCCTGCTCTAACCGGACTTGATACAGACGCACCCGGGAGGCCACCGCAGCCAATGACGCTCGGGCGTATGACAGGGTCCGATCCATCGTCCGGTAAACGAAGTGGCTGCCGTCGACCGCGTCTGTTTTGATCCCGAGCCCGATGGGCCTGGTACGCGGCGCCTGTTTGCTCCGGGTTGCACAGTTGTTTGCCGCATCGCAGCCGATACTCGGTGCGGGTCGTGGGAGTCACATCGGTGGCGCCAAAACTACAGCAGGAATGGTCGTTGATGGCGCCGTAGGATGCGGCTTGAGCTATACCGGCCAGCAGCCAGAGCGCCATTCCCAGGGCAAGTCTGCTGGCCCGGGCCGCATGCTTGCCCGACATGCCTGGGCGTGTACCGGGTTCGCAACTCGATGTCCGCGCTGACATATCCATATCTTGTTCTCCGGTTCCGCGTCGCTGTGTCTGGCTGTGCCGCCGTGGCGGATGTTCATCCGTCCCTGCGGAGGTGCAAACGATTTGGTGATTCAGATCACGGTGCATCGGATCCGACCAGCCGGTGCGCGCCTTTGGCTTCCACGGGGATGCGCACCCATCAACTCGACTCTCCCAGGCCACTCAGCCAGTAGGCCAGGCGCTTCTGGGTCCGCTCAGAGAGATCTTCGAACAGCAGGCCGGCTCGATAGTCCAGTTGGCTTAGACGTCTGATATGGACCACTTTGCAGTCCGCCTCGAACCGGGGCGCAGTGGCGACCGAGTCTGTGTTGACGATCCGCACTGCCAGTCGGATGCCATCGGCCGGAGACGTAAGATGGCCCCGCGGGCAGACCTGGCGCAGGGCAGGGCCGTCCAGCAGTAGCTGGAGTCCGTCCTGGGACAGGTCGATGACGGTGGCCCGAACCCGGGCGCCGTCACGGCTCTCGATCTCAGCGGGTTGGTGGAGCTTGATACGCGGAAATCGACGGCGCTCTGTCTTGGTCGGGGCGCAGGCCGCGTCTGTCTTGGTGGGGGCGCGGGCTGAGGGATGGTCGGGAACCGCACGCAGGGGTGTCAGCGGGCTATGCACAATCGGATCCCTGTTCGAATCGGGGCGTGTGCCGTTGGTGAAGTTTCCCGGGAGCAGCACTCATAGCCTTGTCGCGCATGATCCGCCCTTTGACATTGTCGCCTGTTCCGTTCTGGTTATCCCGTGTGCGGCCCGAGTTACTCGTTTTCCAGCCCCGGCCGCGGTTCCGCACGATAGAAGCTACTGGTTGGGCATGAAATGTGCGAGGGTGATCCAACTGCACGGGGAGTACGACGATTCGCAAGCGCGTTGTCGATATGTCGGATCGGGTTCGACGGCCGACGCGCCAGAACTCTGGGTGGGCTGTGTTGCGGTGGGTTCCGGCGTTACTCGGCAGAGTCCCCGGGATCCGCCGCGACGACCTGCTCGATTTTCTCCCGCTCTTTCTGCTGCAGCGACCACAGATGGGCGTACAGGCCATCCAAACTCAGCAACTCGGTGTGGCTGCCGCGCTCGACAATGCGCCCCGCGTCCATCACCAGAATCTGGTCGGCGTCCACGATGGTGGACAGCCGATGGGCGATGACCAGAGTAGTGGTGCCGCGGGACACGGCGCCCAGGGCCGTCAAAATAGCCTGTTCGGAACGGGAATCCAGGCTTGAGGTGGCCTCGTCGAACACCAGAATCCGAGGCCGTTTGAGGATCACCCGGGCGATGGCCAGGCGTTGCTTCTCACCGCCCGAGAGTTTCAATCCGCGCTCGCCGACTCGCGTCTCATAGCCGTCGGGGAGGGCGCTGATAAATGCATCCAGGTCCGCCAGGCGGGCCGCCTCCCGGATCTCGGAGTGCGCCGCGTCGGGGCGACCGTAACGAATGTTGTAGGCGATGCTGTCGTTAAACAGCACCGTGTCCTGGGGCACCATCCCGATTGCTTCGCGCAGGCTGGTCTGGGTGACGCTGCGTAGATCGCAGTGATCCACCTCGATGCCGCCGGCGCTCACATCGTAAAAACGAAACAGAAGTCGGGCCAGGGTGGATTTGCCCGCGCCGGACGGGCCCACCACCGCGAGCCGTTGGCCGGCGGGCAGTTCGAAGTCCACGCCCCGCAGAATGGGTCGGTCCGGGTTGTAGTCGAAATCCACACTGCGGAAGCGCACCGAGCCAGGACCGGACGGCAACGGCCGGGCATCCGGCGCATCCTCCACCTCCACCGGCCGGTTCAGGAGCTTGAACACCAGATCCATGTCGGCCATTGCGTACTTGAGCGCCCGGTAGACGACACCGAGAAAGTTCAAGGGCAGGAACAACTGCAGCATCAGGGTGTTGATCAGAACCAGATCGCCCAGGGTCAGTTCGTCCCGGACCACCCCCTGCGCGGCGAAGATCATGATCAGAGTCACCCCGAGCGCGATGATCGCGCCCTGTCCCAGATTCAACAGGCTCATGGTGGTTTGGCTTTTGACCGCGGCGTCTTCCCAGCCGCCCAGGGTGTCTTTATAACGGTTCAATTCAAACTGTTCGTTGGTGAAATACTTCACCGTCTCATAGTTCAAAAGGCTGTCTATGGCGCGGCCGTTGGCCTCAGAGTCCAAACGGTTCATGGTATGGCGGTAGTGCATTCGCCACTCGGTGACGGCCAGGGTGAAACCGACGTAGACCGCCACCGTGGCAAACACCACCAGGGCGAAGCGGGCGGGGTAACCACCCAGCAGGATGGCGGCGACCAGAATGAATTCCGCGGCCGTTGGCAGGAGGTTGAACACCAGATAGTTGAGAATGGAACTGACGCTCTGGGTGCCCCGTTCCAGGTCGCGGGAAATGTTGCCGGTCTGTCGTTCCAGGTGAAAGCGCAATGACAGGGTATGGAGATGCCCGAGCACCTGCTGCGACAGTTGACCCATGGCGGCGTAGCGGACCCGGGCGAACAACACGTCACGCAACTCATTGAAGATCGAAGCGCCCAGCCGCAGCCCGCCATAGGCCAGCAGCATCGCCAGCGGCAGAACCAGGGTCTGGTGGTTGGCATGGTCCAGGGCATCGACGATCCGCTTGAGGATCAGCGGCGCGCCAACCATCGCCAGTTTGGCCGCAACCAGGCAACCCAATGCGGTCAACACCCGCCCGCGATAGCGCCACACATAGGGCCACATGCGATGGAGGTTTGTCATATCCGCCCGGTCGTCGTGGGGCGCTGCGGTGCGGGCAAATGTCTGCATGGATCGTCTTAGCACGGCTGCTGGGGAATGAACACTCCTCCTGTACGAGTCCTAATTAACTGACCCATAAGGAGAACAGGGAAATTGTTACCACGTTGGTTCTACCGGCTGCGTAGCGGCCGGGAGCGGCTGGTGTAAACCCGCACCGCAACTTACCACGACACGGGGGTATGCTGCCCGCACCTTGCTCGCTGTTCGGCCGGACGGACAACAAGCACAGGAGGTGGAAGCAGGCCCTTATCGGCCTTGCCCAAGCGGGTATAGGCGAAGTGGCGCAGGGTCTGGGCGATGAACTCATAAGTGGCCTCGCGGTTCGGTACCTCAAATCCGAGAGACTGACTACCTTGGAGGAAGGCGCGGACTTGCTCCAGGCTCTGGAGTCCTTGGGTCTGTAGAGTCACGATCATCCTCCGATGATCCCAAACTCCGCACCGCCTACAGGCTCATTTCACGTTGGAATCACACCCCCCGTTCAGGCTCACTTGTCATTGGACAAGGCTCGAGATAGCAGTCAGAGAGACCGGTGTCTACACTGTTTCTGAGGGGCAGATCGGCCGTATGGCTCGGGCGGGCCTCGATCAGCTTCTGAATAGCATGCAACAACGGGCTCTTCTGCAGCATCCATTCGACAGACAGAAGATTTTTCTGGCGAGTCCGGCGGCTGCAGATGGCCAAGTTTGAGAGCCCTGCAACTTTGGAGGAGAAATCATGCCGAGAGTCATATTCACGCACCCGGTCAACGACGTCGATCACTGGGCGAGCAAGCATTCTGAAAGAGTCGAGGCGTTCTCCGCGTGGGGGTCGAACGTTGTTGACTACCTGAGCGCCGACGGGAGCAAGAATGTTGGTGTGAGTGTCGATGTGCACGACATGGATGCTATGAAAGCGTCGCTGATGACCGCTGAAATGCGTGCTGCAAAGCAGGCTCACGGTGTTCTGGAACCGGTCTCGTTGTTTGTCGAGAACAGCTGATGCGACGCTGCATCATGTGCTCTTCAAGTGGCGTATTCAGGCGGCGGACCCGGCTGTCACACCGCTGGCGGATAAGAGAATAAGGCAGAGCGGGGTGGCAGAGCGGGGTCGGACCACGGCAATCCGTTGAAACAAATCGAGTTGGTATCCCACAGGCGAGCCGAATCGAGCTTAGAGGCGCGTTTTCGCCGGCGAAAACGCGCCTCTAAGACTATGTGCGTCGGCCACGACCCGACCCAGTTACACGCGTTTTTTCGGTACCCAAATGCGGTCTCTAATCGCCAGAACCGACTGAAACTGCCCATAATATTTTTACAAATTAATCAATTGGCTTGGTCCGACCCCTTCGGTGCCGCAATACGCAACTGAGGCGGCATCGCCGACGGGCGGCTGAAGCTTTTCTTTCTCCTGCCGTATGCACCGCATCTGAACCCTCATGAGCAAGTGTGGGCGCACGTCAAACGAGAGGTGGCGAAACGTGGGGTCGATGACAAGGATCAATTGAAGCGTTTAGCGCTCGGTGCGCTGAGGCGAATCAGAAACTCCCAGAACTGGTCCAGTCATTTTCCCAACAGCCCGAATGCCAATATATCGTGGCATTACATGGCTTTCTGTAAGGTTAGTAAGGACAGATCATGGAATTTGCGAAATTTGAAGCCGATTCGCGTGCCGCGGGCACACCTATTGTGCCCGGCAATACACTTGGGATTTTGCGGGGCAACGCTCTGGTGCTGGTGGGAGTAGACCCAATGCTCGCAACCACGCCACCTAAGGCTTATTCGAAAGGTGTGCGTGTCGGGACGGCCTATTTCGATATTCCTAGGCTCAAACCAGAGATCAGTCGTGGACTTTACACCCTATGGACCAAGGTCCCAGAGATTTCGCTTGGCCGAGTTCTGGGGGCCGTCGTTGCAGAACGCAAAGACGGCTGCAAGTATACCTTTCCGGCCCGCTACGAGATCCGAAGTTTGGATGTGCCAGCCGATGCAAATGGAATCGTGAGACTTCTTGCGTCGCCGGCTGCGTTGTTGGACCCGGAGGATGAAGACGACGAATGGTGCATCGGGATCGAGTGGGAATGTGACAACGGCGCCTCATTCTGCATCGGCTTCACAATCGATCCAACACCGATCCCAGAGCCCGAAAGCTGATCTCACTTAAAACCCCGGGAACGTTAGCCCGGGTCGCGTGATCACGTCGTGAACGATTCCTTGGGCTTAGGTGGTGGCGGTGGGTCAGGATTTTTATCACCCGCGAGTGCGCCCATGCCCTTTTCGATAATCGGGTCGAAATGCCATACCCTCGTAAAACTGCCATCGCGCACTTGCCCGATCACAGCGCCAAGCTCGTCGCCGTCGCAGGTTTTAACCGTGTAAATCGCGACCGCGTGGTCGTCATCGCCAAGCACGGAAAGTAGGGTTATGGCGTTTTCTGCCTTCGACCCTTTTGGCCGTTGGAAGACTGCTAGGTTCGCAATCGTAGTGCACGGGATCCAGTCCTCGTCGCCCTTGCCTCGATAGATGCCGGAGAGGATCCCGTCGCCAGCGACACGGGCTTCGACGCAGGTATCCTGGTGTTTCCAAAACTCCTTCACCTTGCCATCTGTTACAGCCTCAAAAGCGCGCCGCATCAGTTCAGCATTTGGGTGATTGTGAGCTGTCATAATTAGTCACCTTTTAGGAAGTGTTCAGGTGCAATGGCTTTCAACGCTTAATAGTGTCAGACACACATATATATATAGACCAACATTATGTTCTTTTCCGGTCCAGCTGCTGGAATTGAGAGCATAGTCCGGATAAACCACCTTTTCAGCGGCCGGTAGTCTCTCCTCAACGCTGTCAGCACCTGCGGTCGGCGGTCGTTCCGACTCACCAATCGCCTCTGAGTGGCGTCACGGCGTCCGAATCCGTCCCGACGACGGGCTCGCCGGCGCGCTCTTCACGCTCCCCCTCCCAACCGGTCAGCCGCCTCCGTGGCCGCGCCGCCGACGGCACAGCCCAAGGAGGGACATCGTCGGGTCGCCCCCCTCTAGTCGAACAGCCCCGCTCGGGCGGCGCCCGATACGGTGGCCGCCTAATGGCTTGGGGCTCAGCCGCTTTCGAATCCAGGTGGGTGAGGATCTTATCGATCACCACCGGATCTTCGATACCGGCGATGATCCTGATCGCGCCACCGCAGCCTCGGCAGGTCTCGATGTCGATGCCGAAGACCTGCTTGAGGCGTTGCGCCAAGTAACCGGAGCCCAGAGTTTTGTACTCCAGGTCCGAACCTTTAGGCGGCGAGTGCCGACACGGCTGAACGACCGCTTACGCTGCATAGCGGGCGTTGAAGGGCGAGGGTGCGACGGGTTCCGAGAGATCTTTACTACCGGATCGCCGCGGAACAGTCTGATCGCCTGCCCATGTCCCGCGGTTTTACTGTATCCCCAACTTCGATCGACCCAGACCGGACGCAGCACGGCCGGTGGGAAGGTGACTCCGGGGTGGGGGCTCCCAAAACCACTCCCTCCCTGCCTGCTGAGCGCTCTTCGGTTCGACGTCTCGCCTGCCGACAGTACCGCTTAGCGATCAGGCGGTTGTGGAGCAAGAGTTGGTGACAGGTGATGAGAAAGGGGGCAATTTTGAACCCGCTGTCCGCTAAAATGCAGTTGTGGCAGAGGTTTATGACTTCCATTCGGTAGAGCCATGGACTACCGACTTGGCGGAGCAGATATCCGTTGGGGCTGCGATTGCCATCGGAGCGGACCCTCGTCGGGATGAACACTCCGGCTGGCGAGTGTGCGTTATCCCGGGCCCTTTGGTAAGTCCCCCCGCGCGGACAGTCGGCGTGCCACGGCTCGGCGCTGGTCAAACAGCACGCTCCCCACCCCGGTGAGAATCACCGCGCCGCCCAGCACGATCTGCCAGGTCAGCGTTTCCCCCAGGAAGAGAACGGCGCCGGCGGTGGAGAACAGCGGCAGCAACAGCAGCATGGGACCGACCCTGGAGATCGGATGGCGTCTGACCAGTGAGTACCACAATGCATAGCCGAAGGCCGTCATGATCAGGCCCAGATACACAACCGCGGCCCAGACCACCCAGTTGGCCGCTGCGATGGCGTGGGCGTGGCCACTTTCAAAGATCAAGGACATCACCAGCAATTGCGGGCAGGCGCAAACGGCAATCCACGCCGTCAGGGTCAAGCCGTCGATGTCCTTGAGCGTCCGAATCATGGCCTGGCCGACGGCCCAGGACAGGGCGCCCGCCACCACCATCAACACGGACACCCAGGCGCCGGCCACCCTGGGTTCCCCGGCGATCAACCCCACGCCGAGAAAGGCCAGTGCGATGCCCAGCCATTGCAGCCACCCGGCCTGTTCGTGCAGAAACAGCACGCCCAGCAAGACCAGGAACGGAACTTCGAGCTGGATCACCAGCGCCGCCACCGACGCGTCCAGGCCCTTCAGTCCGGTGAAGGTGAGGGAGTACTGCAGCGCCGCCGCGACCAGCGCGATCCCGAACAGACGCCCAAGCTGGGCCAACGGCGGGCGGACAAACCAGACCAATGCCGCGGCAGTGACGGCAAAACGCAGCGTCATGAGCAATATCGGTGGGAAATGCTCGATTGCCGCCTTGGCGAACACGACACCCATGCCCCAGGTGAGCGCCACGGCCGCACCCATCAGGTAGTCGATGGGGGTGAGGTGATCGCTCTGCATGCCGGCTGGCCTTGGTTCTCAGCAGGTGCTCAGGTCTTGGCGTCGTCCACCGCGTCCTGTTCGAACAAATCGGCCAATTCCCTGGCCCCTTGAATGGCGGCCTGCGCCATCTTTTCCTCATCCGTATGCAGGGCACGGTGGGCATACAGCAGCGCCTCGTCATGTTCCTGGAAACGGGCCACCGCGCGGGTGCTTTCCGCGTCGGAGTACCCCAGTCCCCGCAGCACGGCGCGGGTCATGTCGAGACTGGACAGGTAGGTTTCACGCCAGACCACGCGTACGCCAAGATCCATGAGCTGGTAGGCATGCTGGCGGTTGCGGGCCCGGGCGTACAGCTTCAGATTGGGGAAATGCTTCGACGCGGTTTTCACCGCCCGAAGCGTGGCGTCCATGTCATCGATGGCGAGGACCAGGGCAGCCGCCTCGGCAGCGCCGGCGGCGCGCAGCAGATCCAGTCGCGCGGCGTCGCCGTAATAGGCCTGGTTGCCGAATCTGCGTACGTAGGCGACCTGCTCCTGATCCGACTCCAGGGCGGTGAACGGAATCTTCTTGGCCCGCAGCACCCGCCCCACGATCTGGCCGAAGCGGCCAAAGCCGGCAATGATGACGTGGCGAACTTCCTCCGGCGGGGTGTCGAATGCGGCGGTGCTGGTTTCGGGCGGGTTACGGCTCGTCCACCAGTCATTGACGGCGAACAGCAGGGGCGTGACGGCCATGGACAGAGTCACCACCAGAATCAACAGGTCCGCATCGGCGTTGGGCACGATCTGGTACAACACGGCAACGTTCAGAATCACGAAGGCGAACTCGCCGCCCTGGGAAATGGAAATGGCCAGATTGCGCGCCGACGCCGCGTTCAGCCCGTTGTACCGCCCCAGGCCATAGAGCACCACGAACTTGACCAGCACCAGGCCGAACACCAGGGCCAGAACCCGGGCGGGCTGCTCGGCAATCTGCCCGAGTTCCACCGACATGCCCACGGCCATGAAGAATAAGCCCAGCAACAGGCTCTTGAAGGGCTCTATATCGGCCTCCAGTTCGTGCCGATAGTCCGAGTCCGCCAACAGCACGCCGGCCAGAAAGGCACCCAGGGCCATGGACAGGCCCACCGCCTCCATCAGCAGGGCGGTGCCCACCACCGTCAGCAGGGCCATGGCGGTGAAAATCTCATGGACACCGGTGCGGGCCACGATTTTCAGCACATGACGCAGCAGATAGTGACCGCCCAGAATGACGGCGGCCAGGACCACGACGACCTTGATCAGGCCCAGAACGGTGGAATCGTCCGGGCCGGCCGCGCTGACCCCCAGCAGGGGCACCAGGGCCAGCAATGGGATTACGGCCAGATCCTGGAACAGCAGGATGGAAAACGCGGCCCGGCCGTGTTTACTGGACAGCTGGTGTTTTTCGGCCAGGGTTTGCAGTGCGAATGCGGTGGAGGAAAGCGCCAGGGCCAGGGCCACGATCAACGCCGGCGCCAGGCTCAATCCGCCAAACCAATAGGCCAGTGGCGTCAGTATGGCGGCGGTGATGAGAAGCTGCGCCCCACCCAGTCCGAAGACCGATTTACGCAGCGCCCACAGGCGCCGGGGTTGCAGTTCCAGACCGATGATGAACAGCAACAGCACCACGCCAAACTCGGCGATGTGGAGCAGATCGTCCACCTGATGGAACAGATTCAGACCCCAGGGTCCGAGAACGATGCCCGCCGCCAGATAGCCCAGAACCGAGCCCAGGCCGAGATACTTTGAAATGGGTACAGCGATGACGGCCGCACCCAGGAACAGGGCGGCCAGACTCAGGGTCGACATGGGGTATATCCAACATAAAGCTTGGCGGACAGGGCGGCGCACACGACCTGGGTTGGTTTCGTCGCCGCGCTCGTGGCGAACCGGCTGGGCAGGTTGGCTCCGGACTGCGAGTGCGGAATCAATTATGTGTTTTCCGATGGCTTAGGGAAGGTCTGATCAATTGCTGCGATCGCGCCGGCGTCTTTGCGCTCCCTTGTACAAGGCGCACCGAGCGAAGTTGGCCCGAAGAAAATAAGTGAGCTGCGAATGAGCGAGGTGCAACGCGGTACCAGGGGCGCAAAGGCCCGGCCCCTACGGGGTTTCGCCCACAAGGGCACAGCTGCCGCGTTTCCCGGCTTGGCCATAGAATGACTATGGCGCTGCGCCGGGAGCCTCGCATCTGCGCCCCTGTGGACCGAAACGCGATTCGTATCAATTGTTCAGTCCTTCCCTAGGTATGTGAGGTGAGATCCTGCGTTGCATGGTTGCGGTGCACATGCGTACGGTCATCCCAGCTCGTAGAGTAGCGGCAGCAGGGCGCTGAAGGCGAGCCACATGATCAGTGTCAGCGGCAGCCCCACCCGAAGAAAATCTGAGAAACGGTAGCCGCCGGCGCTCATGATGAGGAGATTGGTCTGGTATCCGATGGGGGTGGCAAAGCTCATGTTCGCACCAAAGATAACGGCCAGCACAAAGGGCTCCATGGGCGCGCCGAGTTGGTTGGCGATACTGACCGCCACCGGGGTTCCGATGGCGGCGGCGGCGTTGTTCGACACCAGGTTGGTCAACAGGGTGATCAGTAAAATCAGACCGCTGAGGATCATGGCCGTGGGCAGCGTATGGGTAGCGGCGACAAACAGCTGCGCAATGTATTGAGCCCCGCCTGTATCAAGCATGGCCAGGCCCAGACACAGACTGGCCACGATGATCATGATCAGGGGCAGATTCAGGGCGTCGGCCACGTCGCGCCACTGCATGCACCCGCTCAGCACCATGGCGGCGACACCGAGCAGGGCCGCCACCGAAATGGGCAGCAGGCCGGTTGCGGCCAGGGCCACGACCGTGATCATGATGCCCAGCGCCAGAGGTGCACGCTGCGTGTAGGGCAGGTCCAGGGTGGCGTCCAGAACCAGCATGGAGCCGCTGGTGCGCAGTTCCTGGATTGCCTCCTGACTGCCCTGAACCAGGATCACATCTCCCACGCGCATGCGTACGGTGCCCAGATCCCCGCTCAGCTCCTGAGATGATCGGGGACGGTGCAGCGCCAAGGGCCAAAGGTGGAATCGCGATGCAAAATGCACTGCGTCCAGGGTGCGATGGGTCAGTGGCGAGCCGCGGCTGACCACCACCTCGGCCAGTTGCTGCCCGCCGCCGTCCAGGGGCGTCGCCTCGCTGATCGGATTGGACTCGTCACCGGTGTTGTAGAGGGTAGCGCCCAAGGCTTTCTCATACTCCTTGAGGCGTTCCGGGGAATCGCGCACATAGAGCCGGTCGCCGGCCTGCAGGGTCACCGACGGCAGTCTTACCACCGTCAGGGATTCGCTGCGTTGGATGCGTTCCACCTTCATCCGGTTGTCGGTGCGCTCCAGCACTTCCGACAGGGTCTTGCCGTTGGCAAAGCTGTCTTCGTTGACGTGCAGGATCGTATAGAACAGCCGAGGGGAGGTGTCCGACATGGCCGGTTTTCGTTCCGGCAACAGACGCGGCGCCAGCAACCACAGGAATAGCAAACCCGCGCTCCCGGCTATGATCACCGGCAGGCTGAAATCGAACATGCCCAGATGCCCCGCACCCATCTCTTCGGCGATCCCCACCACCAGAAGGTTGGTGGAGGTGCCGATGGTGGTGGCCATTCCGCCGATCAGCGTGGCCAGGCCCATGGGTAGCAGGATGCCGGACGGAGACCGCCGCGCGCGCATGGCGCTGGCCACCAGGACCGGCAGGGACATGACCACGATAGGCGTGTTGTTGAGAAAGGCACTGGCGACGGCGCCCACCACCAGGGTCAGGAACAGGGCGGATTGTGGGTTCGATTTCCAGCGACTGGCCATCACCGTGGCCAGGGGCTGCAGGGCGCCGGTGGTTTCCAGACCGCGGCCGGCGATCATCAACGCGCAGACGGTGATCAGCGCTTCGTTACCGAAATTGGCCAGAAAATGCGCCGGACGTATGTCGCCGTAAGGAAACAGCTCGAACGACAGGATCAGAATCAGAATTACGCCAAGACCGGTGGTCTGGAGGGGAATCCGGTCCCGCGAAAACAGGTAGAGCGTCACGCCGGTCAGGGCTATGACGAACAACGCATGGGTGCTGGGGAGAGGCGGCAAGTCAAATTCCCTGGTTCGGTCAGGACCAGAAACCATAGGTGCGCTGGAACAACCAGAATGCAGCCAGCGTGCCGATGACATAGGCCGAGGGTCGGGCAACCGAACTGGCCACGTCCCAGGTGGTGAGCAGTGGAGTGGCCGCGGTCCGTTCGCCGATAAATCGTACCCCCCAGAATAGACCGAACACCGCGGCGATGAACAGAAGCTGCCCGACCTCAACGCCGATGTTGAAGAAGGCCAGGGCTAAGGGAATGGCGTTTTGCGGCAGACCGATCTCGTTGAGTGCGCCGGCAAACCCCAACCCATGCAGCAGTCCGAAGGCGAAGGCCACCAGCCATGGACGACGGGCGGCAATGCCAAGACGCCCCTGGGTTCGGTGCAACACCTCCACCGCGACAAACATGATGCTCAGCGCGATCAGAGCCTCGACCGGTGTCTGGGGCACCTTGACCCAGCCCAGCGTGGCGGCCGCCAGGGTCAGGCTATGGGCGGCGGTAAATGCGGTGATGGTGCCGATCAGCCGCGGCCAGCTCCCCACCAGAAACAACAGGGCGAGAACGAACAGCAAGTGGTCGATGCCGAGCAGGATGTGTCTACGCCCAACGCGAAGTAAGTCTTGATCACAGCCCAGGAGCCGGCTGCCGCGGTGGCGTCAAAATCGGGCTTGGCCGGCGTAAGGCGAACGGTCTGGATTGCGCCATCGAGACGTTCGATTCGGGCGAGTACGTCCGTCCGTGTCTTGACCAGACCGGCGATCAGGACGGTCCCGCCTTCCAGAGCGCCGTCACACCGGGCACGCCAACGTTCCACGTAGGCACCGCCCACCAATCGGCTGGTGGGCTCGGTGGAGACGCAGGCCTCGGGCAGAACCACCGCCAGTCCGAGCTTGCGTCCGTTCCGGGCTGGCACTTTCCAGAGCACGTCGAAGGTGCCACGGGCGATCTCTTTGATCTGCAGGTAGCCGGGGCGGATTTCATGGCTCTGAACCGGGCCGATCAGGCCCATAAGAAGGCCTGCCGCGATCAGCGCTCGAACGCAGGTGGCCCCTGTCACTGAGTCTCCGGACTGGGCACGGCCACGGTCTCGGGCTGCGCTATCTCGACCACGTAGCGTTCACGCAGGGCCTGGTAAAAACCTTCGTTGGCGGCCTGGCGCTGTTCGTTCGACCATTCGCGCAATACCGCGGGGCGGATCTGCTCGAGCGCCGGCAGTATGCTTTCGGCCCGCTCGCCCACCCGAACCAGATGTAATCCATAGGTGGATTGCACCGGCCCGGACCAATGACCCGGAGGCAGCGTTTCCAGCTGTTCGGCAAAATCGTTGCCGAAAACGCTGTCCACCCGCACAGCTGCCGCATTTTCCATCTTTTCGGGCAGCAGAGTTGGATCCGAAAGGGGCGCGCCGGCATCCGCCCCGGGCTGAATCGTGTTCAGGGCTTTGAGCAGCGATTCGGTGTAGGGGAGCAGCGTATCGCCGTGCAGATCGGGATTGATGTAGATCTGGTGGAAGCTGAGCCTTGAGGGCAGCCGAAACAACTCGGGGTTTGCGTCAAGATACTCTGCCAGGGTCTCGTCGGAAGGCGTCTGTTGATCCACCAGGTCAGAGCTCAGAAACTCCATTTTCTGCCTCATGCGGCGTCGAATCACCAGGTCATTCTGATCCAGGCCCAGGGCCAGGGCCTCTCGATAGAGGATCTCCTCTTTAACAAAGTCTTCAGCCAGACCGGCCAGTTCCTGTTCCGTCGGCGGCCGCATCCAGGTGCGCTTGAACTGGTCGGACAGTCTTTCCAGTTCAACCGTGTCCACCGTCACCCGATCCCCTGTGTCCGGTTCCGCCTCACTGACCATCAGATAGAGTCCGAACAGGCCTCCGCCCAGCAGCAGGAACTGGAACAGCGGTTCACGCAGGATTCGCATAAAAGGGGAATCAGGAGCACGCATGGGTTTGCTGTCTGGAGTCTGAGCCCCTGAGCCAGAGTGGCAGACATGCCCGGCAAGCGCACGCCGCCCCTTTGCCAGG
The DNA here is from genome assembly GCA_963783675.1 of uncultured Gammaproteobacteria bacterium. Taxonomy (GTDB): domain Bacteria; phylum Pseudomonadota; class Gammaproteobacteria; order Competibacterales; family JAHEDQ01; genus JAHEDQ01. The sequence continues at coordinate 386,163 of CAWAOU010000018.1, read as the reverse complement.
GTGATGCCAGTAAGGGTTCCGACTCAGTCCGTCACCACTTCCCAACTGCTGTCCGGGTCGTAAACGGTGATCGCCTCCGCTTCGGTCGCAGTGCCGTCCCCCAGGTCCTTCTCGAAAATAATGCCGTTCTGGTTGGTGATGAACGTCATGATGCCGGAGTTGCCGTAGTCGGCGGGCCAGGCCAACAGACCGAATCCCTGAGCCATGCGACCATCCACCATGTAGTCCATTGCCCCGCTCGGCGCATGCTCACCCTGTGAAGTCAGCATGCGATAGTAGTATCCGTGAAACGGTGTCCGGCCCTGGGCCGTGCCGTCGTCATATCCCTCTTCGGCGGCTTCGGCCAGGTACTCGCCCATTGGGCTTTGGGGATCGCCATCCTTGGCTGGCCAAAAGAGCCCATCCCGTTGCCCGGGGCTGCTGCGGAGCCGGTCGGCATAGTGATTGCCGTTGCCCTGCGGGTCGAGCTGCCAGTACTCGTCCTGTGCCTCGACAAATTCTCCCATTGCCGCGATCGCATACAGTTCGTTGCGCCCGATTCGGCGGTCGTAGATTTCGTCCAGTCCAGCCTCGAGATCGAAGCGCCAGGCGCCCGATTCGCGCACCAGCGGGATCGAAAAAGGCCAGTCGTCCTCGCCAATGACGAGCGTTGCCCGATCCTCGGAGTCCTGCTCGATACCGGCTTTTTCCACCGCCGCATCCACGAATGCCTCCCGGTCCGCCTCGTCGGCGACCGGGTCACTGGATTGCAGTTGGTCCACGCCATCCCCAAGCACCGCCGCCAGCTCCTCGGGATCATCTCCTGACATGGCATCAATCAGCGCTTGCGCGGCGGCTTCTGGTGTGGGGTAGGTCATTTGTTCCGCGGCACAGGTCGCACTGAATGCCAGGCTGAATCCAGCAGCGATCAGCATCTCTTTTGCCCAGACCCGGAGATGGCTTGGCATCATGGTGTTTAGCTCCCTACCTGATAGTTCGCATACGGTTGCGGTACATGTGTTGTTGACTCTACAGCGCGATTCCCGGTGCAGCCGATCAGCCCCGCCGGCGCTTGCCGCCACCGCCTTTTCTGGCCGCTTTGGCCCCGCCGGCCCGGCTCTGGGCGCCGCGCTTGCTCGCGGCCTTGTCCAACTGGCGGTTGGACTGCTTGAAGGCGCCTGAACCCTTGTGCGCCTTGGGCGCAGCGGCCGCCTTCTGCCGCTTCGGCGCCTTGGCCGCCGGTTTCTTAGCCGCCTGTACGGGCTTCTTGACGCCTTGAGCGGGTTTCCTGGTGGCCTGAGTATTGGGCCGTTTAAGATCCACATCCCGCTTTGCGGGCTGCCTTGCGCCCGATGCCCTGGGCGTTTGCTTGGGGCGTTGCGCCGTCTTTTTTACATTGCGCTTCGCGCTACCCTGGTTGCCGCGATCGTAGCCGCGGGCGGTACTGCGGTCGATGCCGTTCCGATTCGATCCGCCGCTATACTTGGCTTTGGTCGCGTTGTTGCGATAGCCGACGTTGCCCCTCCGTTCCGGTTGATGTTGCCATTTCCCAGCCCGGTTGCCGCTGTTGATGTTGCCGGTGTTGATGTTGACATCGCCGTCGATGTTGACCGGACGCCTGTACCCACCGTTCCAATAGTCGGGTCGCCCCCAGTAGCCAGGTGCGCCATAACGGCCCCGCCCGCCGTAGTAGACCCCGCAGCAGTAGTCATCGTCGTCGTCCCACATGATCGCCGCGGTGAGTAGACCCCCCACCAGAGCCCCGGCGCCAAAGGTGATAAGGCTGTCCGTGCTGCTCGATGTACTGGTCGTGGTGCTGGTGGCGGCGGCGACGGGTACCGGCTCGGTGTACACCGTTTCCGCGTTGTAGCTTGGCACATAGACTATTTCCGGCTGCGCGGGCTGAACAATAATGGTGTCGCCTTCCTTCACCACCGTCTGCTGTTCGCTGCTTTCCAGATTGCCAATGTCGTAGGCTTCGGTGCGCAGAGTCTGCACGGCCTGGATGGTCTCATCCTCCTGGCCCAGATAGGCTTCACCCAGGCTCTGGGTCCAGTCCAGGTGGCCGTTCATTCGATCCAGCACGTCGGGGAAAAACACCAAGGACTGCACACTGGGATCCCAGCCCTGTTCTTCGGCTGCCAGTTGCAGCGCCTCGCCTTCCAGGTCGCTGTTCTCGCCCGCCCAACGGGAGGCCTGAACCACGTCCAGGGGATAGGTGGCGGCCATGAAGATCTGGGCGAGCAGCGCGTCGGGATACAGGGCGACCGGTGCCACAAGACGCTCGATCTCCTCAGGCGGGAAGCCTTCGGGGATCTCATCGGCCACAACCGCGTCCTGGTTTTGCGCGTCAGCGGCTGTATCGGTTTGCTGAGCCTGAACGGTGACGTTGCCGATCAGCAGAACCAGCCATAGGCCGCAGGCCATCAGCATATGGTTGAGACTCATTGTGGTTGCTCCAGATATGTATGTTTTGTTTCGGTCCACAAGCCTTGGCCATGCGCGGCTGTGCCACCCGATCTTTCAGTCGCACAGCCTACCCTATTGTGCGGCGCGATCAGAAGTTCGGAATCGGCCAAGTGCCTTGCAGCTTGCTATGGCGGACCGATACCGCCGACCTCAGTCCAGTGCCTTCTTGGCCGTCTTTTTGGCGATTCCGTCGTCATCGTTCTTGTTGCTGCGTTTTTCCAGCGGACCCTTGTCCTCCACGCCAGCGGCACGTTTGGCGGAATCCGTTGCGGCCTCGGCAGGGCTGCAGCGGCCGCCCACGCCCACGGTGGCTTTCATGGCCGTGCTCTTGGCGGCTTTTTCGGCGGTGCAATCCGGGTTCAGCAGGTCTGCGGCCGACAACGGGCTGAGCAGAGCCACTGCCAAGCCAAGACACAGGGGAATGGGATTGAATCCAATCATTTTGTACGACCTCCGAGTTGATCATCGCGGTTTCGGGTATACCCGGCCATTGATGGGCGGCGCCAGGACATTTCCGCATCTGGGATAGTGCCCACCGGGTGCGAGTGGCTCACGAACGCCCGACTGGGAACAGGAACTTGACCGTAAAGTTGACCGCCCACTCCGGCGCCACATAGTCGTCCTGAAAATTGTACTCGTAGCTGCCGCTGAACTGCACGGGCAGTTTGTCGGACGTGTGCAGCTTGGACAGCTTCACACCCAGCGGCAGCGTGGTCCAGTCGTTCCGCTGCCAGTCGTAGGTTATGTTCATCTCCGAGGTGCCTACCGACCACTTGTTCGGCAGAGAGCAGTTTAGGAAGCTCTGGCCAATTGCTTCGATCGCGCCGGAGGCCTCGCATCTGCACCGACATGAGCGATGCTGTGGGGTCGTTGCCGGCCTGGTCCAGGCTTTGCCCGTCGGCGGATTCCTGGGCGGTGGCCGGTCCGGCCATGAGCACCACGCAAACAAGGATGAATCGCAATCCGATCTGTGGGCCAGTCCGTGGGTATGGGCGGGTCATTGGCGCGCGTCTCCATGCTGTCTCAAATGGGCCCTCCTTGGATCAGGTCGGGTCAGGCGTGTACCAGATCGGTGAGGAATAGGCCCGTTGTTGCGCCTTCATCGGGATATCGTCCGGCAGGTCGAGATCGAATTTCACTGCGTCGTACGCGGTCCAGCGAGGGGTTGGGATTTCGATGACGCGGGCGTAGTAAAACGCCTTGAGCTCGGGATCGAATTCCGGGTCCTGCCAGACCGCACCGAGTTCCGAGGCGCCTATCGTGTTGGTCCAGGACGGGATGCTGAGGTCCACCGTGTCGCCCACCGGCGGGAGTTTGCCACTGGGGCCGGGTTCGCGGGCGTCGGACCAGGCTATGTCATACACTTTTTCCATTGGCTCGCCGTTTGTGTCCATCCAACCCTTGACGATCTGCACCCGGTCGAGATTCGCCCCCATGGGATCGCGCAAGGCGTATACAAGGAACGACGGCGCGCCGTCGCCTGCGGGCAGGTCGGACCCCATCGGTACGCCCTTCGAGTACCCGATCAGGGCGAGATCACGCCGCTGCGCATCGCTTTCCTCGAAGCCGTAGCCACCAAAGAACCGCAGCCGGATGCGTGTGCCCGTGGTGGCGTAGACCTCTCGGCGTTCCATTGCGTCGAAGATCGCGCCCCTTGTGTTGCCTTCCGCCCAGACAGCCGTCACGCCCGAGGGGATGTACTGCCAGGAATACAAAGCCGGTGTGCCATCTTCGACATACTTGCGGCTGATGTGAGTTGAGCGCCCGGGGCTCGGCTCATAGACCGTGAACTTGCCAAAGAAATTGTCGCTGCCAGAGGTGGACAACCCGGTGTGGGTGTCCGCCGCGCCGACCAGTCCGAACTTGAACGGATTCGTTCCAAGCTGATCCTGCAACTGCAGCCCGCGCAGCAGGCCGGACCGAACATACTCAGCCGCGAGCATCGCTCGGTTTCTTTTCACCGAGGCATCCAGATTGCCATAGTCCCAGGTCTCGAAATCGGCGAACTCATCCTCGGGCGACAGGAACGGATGGGTCTCGCCGTCGCCCTTGATCTGTTTCGACTCGTACAGGCGTTCCCATTTTGCCCGTGCTTCGGCATAGGCGGCGTCATAGGGCGCGCCGTCAGCGAAATCGTCCTGCATCGCGAACATCATGCCGTTGGACAGATTGCCGTTATGCGGGATGGCTGTCACGTCCCCGCCGGTCGTCGCTTCGTAGTTCTCCAGCCACACCCACAAGTCCTTCGGATCGCGGCTCCCGATCGGTGGCGTGGTGGAATAAGGCACGATCAGCCCGGCTCGCTCCGGACCGTCACGGAAGATCACATTGCGGTGCAGGTTGTTGCCCTGAACCAGCGAAGTCCATTCGAAGGCGATGAATGTGGTAAAGACGCCGGGGTCATTAAACTCCTCCGCCGCCGCCATGATGTCATCCCAGACCCGCCTGTAGGATGGGTTGCCGGGCTGGTAGTTCAGCGCATCCGGGATCTTGCCTTGCGCGAATGTGTCAGTCAGCTCCTGCGCCGCACGCAGCGCGGTCTCGCCACCCTGCGCGAATCGTTCGTGAAAGTCCTTGCCCAGCGGATCGGCCAGGATGTTCGGCGCGCCGTTTTTGATGTCGGTAATCAGCCCCCATGCCGTCGGAATGGTCGGTGATCATGTAGAAGTCGAAGGGGCGCGACAGTTTCACCGGCTGGCCGGTGTTGGATGTGACCTGCTCACCCCGCGCAAAACGGTAGGCATCTCGCGGCATCAGCACCGTGCCGCCGCCGCCGGCATCAGCCGAAAGACCGGTATGCACATGGGTGTCGCCGAAATAGACGTGGGTCGGAAACGCCCGGTCGGCATACGGTGAATACGGCCGCCCCGGTGGTCCGCCGAGGCCCTCGGGATTGATGGCGTCCTGGGCGGTCGCAGGCGCGGCCACGAGCGCGACAATCAGCCCGACTGCATAGGGGCGAATGCTCATTGTGGATCTCCCTGTCAGCTTTTCGGCGTGTACCAGATCGGCGAGGTCCAGGCGCGTTCCTGCACCGTGATCGCGACGCCCTCCAATAACGGCAGCCCGTTCTTGACCGCGTCATAGGTGGTCCAGCGCGGGGTCGGAATTTCCAGCACCCGCATGTAGTAGACCGCCGGCTTCGAGGCGTCGAATTCCGGGTCGGTCCAGACCGCGCTCAACGCGCTCGAGCCGATGTCATTGGTGAAACTGGCGTCCTCCGGACTGACCGTGTCGCCCACGGGTGGGAGCTTGCCCGTCTTATCCGGTTTGCGATCTCCCGACCAGGCGACGTCGTGGACTGTCTCAACCGTTTCACCCTTGTCATCGATGGTGCCCTTGACGATCTGGATGCGGTCGAGAAACGCCCCGTCCGGGTCCGCCAGCGCATGTACAAAGAACGATGGCGGGCCGCTGAGGCCCGTCAGATCGCCACCCATCGGCACGCCCTGGGCATAGCCTTCGGCAACCATTGCGGCGGGATCGGACGGGTCGGCGGAAAAGCCCACCGCGCCGAAGAAGCGTGGCCTGATCCGGGTGCCGGAGGTTGCAAAGGTTTCCCGTGCACGCATGGCGTCATAGATTGCGCCCCGGGTGTTATTTTGCGCCCAGACACCGGTGATGGCGCCGGGGTTTACGTCCGGTCCGGCCGCCCAGCCGGGAATCTCGCCCTCCCGGCGACGTTCGGGCGTCGCATCGGCACCGCCGTGGCTGCCGATGTAGTTGTCCTCCACCACGTCGCTGGGCGTGCCGTTGTGGCTGTCGGTGCCGCCGACGAACCCGAGTTTCCACGGGTTTTGCCCCAGTTCCGCCTGATAGGCCACGCCCTGGGACAGGGCGTAGCGGACGAAGTTCTCCTTGATGAAGGTTCGTTCGTTGTAGGTCTGGGCGCTGTCGGCGTTCTCGAATCCGGCGAACTCGTCATTGGGCCAGAACGATGGGTGAACCTCGGAGTTGCCCTTGATCTGCATCATTTCAACAAGCGGCTCGAAATAGCTGCGTCGGGCGGCGTACTCCGCGTCAATGGCCTCGCCCGAATTGTCCACCGGCTTGAACATCATTCCCTTGGAGGCGTTTGAATTGTGCGGGATTGCCAGCAGCGTGCTGCCCCCTGCCTCCTGGACTTCCATCCAGTCCCAGAGCTTTTCCTCATCCTGCGAATCGAAACTGGTGAACGGCAGCTCCGGCACGCTCAGGTCGCGGAACAGCACGTTGCGGTGCATGTTTCCGCCCCCCGGCGCGCTGGTCCACTCAAAGCCCGCCAGGGTGGTGAATCGGCCCGGCTCATAGTGTTTTTCAGCCGTGTCCACCATCAGTTGCCACGCGCTTCGGGTGGTTTCCGGCCCGGCATAGAACGGGGGATGTCCACCGCCCCCATCGGAACGCGCGTTGCCGACGACAATGCGCAGAAACCAGTCCTCCTGTTCTTTGTAGTCGGTCAGTCCGCGCAGCTCGACCAGGTCGGGATTGTCGTGTCCGGGTGCACCCTCGACCTGGGTGGAATACAACTCACCGATGTACTCGGCGTGGTCGGTCACGGCGGCGAAATCCAGCGGTTTGCCGATGTCATGCTCGTTTCCATTCACGATCACCGTCTCGCCCTTGGCGAATCGATAGGCGTCATCCGGGGTGATCCGATTGCCGCCGATGAAGGCATCCAGCGAGTAGGATGTATGCACATGGGTCTCGCCGAAGTAGGCGTCCTTGAGGGGATTCGCCGGCACCGCCGCTTCGCGGGCGGCGAGGTCGTCCGCTTGTGCGTTGGCGACCGCGACGGCCGCGATCAGCACGGTGGCGGCGGGCAGGAAGCTCAGTCGCATGTCAGTCTCCGTCTCATGCAGGATCAGGGGCGTACCAGATGGGCGAGGTGTAGGCGCGTTCCTGCAGGGTCATGGGCACCTCGTCCCCCATCTCGATCCCGAAATAGGCCGCGTCATAGGCGGTCCATCGCGGCGTTGGGATCTCCAGCACCCGAGCATAGTAGAACGCGCGCTGGGCCGGATCGAAATCGGGATCCTGCCAGACTGTGATCAGCTCTGGTGCGCCAATGGTGTTGGTCCAGGTCGCATTGGCCACGTCCACCGTGTCGCCCACCGCCGGGACCTCACCGTCTGCGTCCGGCGCTCGGTCTCCGGCCCAGATCACGTCGTAGACCCGTTCCTGCGTCGCCCCAGCGGCGTCGATCCAGCCCTTGACGATCTGGATGCGGTCCCGGTTGCCCGACAGCGGATCCTTCAGCGCGGCCACCAGAAAACTCGGGGCGCCGTCACCCGCTCTGGGCATCAGATCGGCGCCCATCGGCACGCCCTTGGTGTAGCCGATCCGTCCGGGTTCGCGGCCTTGTGCGTCTTCGGGCGCGAACGCCCAGCCGCCAAAGAAGCGTACCAACATGCGCGGCCCGGTGGTGCCATAGACCTCGCGACGCTTGAGCGCGTCCCAGATCGAGGCGCGGGTGTTCTCCAGCGCCCAGACGCCGGTCCAGCCCGACGCGCCCAGCTCCCAGCCTTTGACCGTGCGGCCCTCAAAATCGAACGCGTTCTCGGTCCGGCGTTCCGGGCTCGGTTCGGACGAGGGGAACTTGCCATAGAAGTTGTTCTCCTCCGGTGCGGTCATGCCGGTGTGATGGTCCGTGCCGCCGACGATGCCGTATTTGAACGGGTTCACGCCCAGCGAGTCCTCCAGTGCCATGCCGTTCTTGAGGGCCTCGCGTACGTATTCGGTCTCGATCATGCCGGGTTCCTTCGGCACGACCTTCAGGTTGCCCTTGTCCCAGATCTCGAAGTTCAGAAACTCGTCGGTGGGCGCCAGCGTTGGATGCTGCTCCGACGTGCCCTTGGACTGGGTGATCTCGTACAGCGGCTCCCACTTCTGGCGCATTTCGGCCCAGTCGGTGTCCAATGGACCGCCGTCGAATTTCTCCAGCGCAAACATCAGCCCGTTCGAGAGATTGCCATTGTGCGGGATCGCCAGCATCCGCCCGCCGGTTGCGTCTTCATATGCTTGCATCCAGGCCCAGAGTTCCTCGGGGTTTTCCGTCTCGAAGGTGGTGAGCGGGGCTACGCGATCGGCCAGGTTCTTGCCATCTCGAAAAATGACATTTCGATGCAGGGTGTTGCCGCCACCGAAGTTTGAGGTCCACTCGAAGGCGATGAACGAGGTGAACGTTCCCGGATCGTTGGCCGCTTCGAGAATATCGGTGTAGCGCCTCCAGGCATCGACCAGATAGGCCGGGTCGGTGACGGCGTCCGGCAGCGTTCCGGTGCCCTGCCGCGTGATCATGTCCATGACGACTTCCATCGCGGCCTCGCCGCCTTGGTTCATTTTGGTGCTCCAGTCCTTCAGCACCGGGTCAGTCATCAGGCTCGGCCCGCCGCCGATGATATCTGCCACGATTCCGAGCGCCTCGGAATGGTCCGTCACGGCGATCCAGTCCGGCGGGCGGGCGGGCGAGCTGGACCTGTGAACAGGTGGGGTGAACGGTGGGGCAGTTCCACGAAATGCGACGATTAATACGAGAAAATAGCAGCGCAACAGTTTGTTTCAAGTGGGGGCGAAATCCACCGTGCCCGCCGAACACCAGTGCACCCGACGCCCGTTCACGAATAGATCAGAGGCTCCCTCAGCGCAGTGTCGAAGTCGCCATTGGTCCTGCGGTTGCTGATCCACGCCAGCGTCTATGCCGCCGAGTCCGGGGGACGGTCTCAGGTGTTGCGGGCTGGGTTGTGAGTCGGGATTCAGCGCCCCCGATTCCGTCGGTCTGGCGGAGTCGTTTCGCTTTCGCCGACGTTCCCACCGCGGGGGAACGTCGGACCTGAGGCAGGCTGGTTGGATGGGGGTGTGCAGAAAGCTGAACCGTGATTCGGGAACACGCTGCCAGCCCGCCACGCGCTGGTCCCATCACTTCTGCCAGCGATGGATACGGCGGCATGGAGCGTGTCCACTGAGACACACAAACATCAGTGTCAACAGGATCATCGACACCCGACGGTCAGCCGGATGCTTTGGCGCCCGCACTTCAGTCCACAATCACAACGACGTACTGGTTATTGTAGGGCTGATAGTAGGTACCGCCGCATTGCTGAAGCGTCGTGCCTTCAACGATGACCGTGGTGCAGCCTCTTGGCAGGGTGGCGACATACGCGGTGGTCCGCCGAACGGTGCGCCGTGTCGTGCGACGTGCCACGCCGGCCACGCTGGCTGGCGTGGCCGGACGGCCAACCCGTGCCGAAGCGTCGCGGACCACCAGGCTGACAGGGTTCCAGCCGTCGGTCGCAAACGTCACGGCAATCATACAAGCCGACGCGACCATCCAGCGCTTTGCTGTGTTATTCATTGCTGGGCTCCTTCAACGAATTCCCCAATTTCATTTACGCCAGGAAGGCTTTCGATTTCCTGTGCGCCGTCCGGTGCGGTAAACGTAAACTGATCTGCCGGGAGTGCCGGTTGTGTATTCCAGTCGCGAAAGCGTATCGAATATTGAGGTGCGGCTGTCACCCACTTGGTGGTGATGACGTACTTCATGGGCAGCGGCGTCTCGCCGGTCTGTACCCATAGCTGCCAGTCCACTTTGTCGGCGCGAAAACTCAGGTAATGACATTCGATCCCGTGCACATAGGCCGTGCCGAGATAGGCGCCACTGGTGGCGCCTTCAATGAGGCTGGCATAGGGATTTTCCAGCAACAGGTCCGCTCCAGGCATGTCGAGTCCGGTCTCGATCTCCATCGCTCGGATGGCCTGATCGATGTTCCCAGGGCTTTTCGCCTGCCAATAGAAGCCCTTGCTTTTGCTATACACCGTCAGGGTTTCGCCATCGAACCGAATCTCTACATCGGCATACGCGCCCTTCCGGTGGATGTAGAGATTTCCCGGATGTTGGATGGCAACAGATGCCGTGCTGCTGAGTTGCAGCTTTTGTCCTTCCAAGTCGAGGATTTCGTTATCGATATCGGTTGACATGCTGAAGCTGGACAGGTTGGCCAGGTAGGTCGACATGGATTTCAAAACATCGTCCGCATCCGGATCGATACCCTCGGCGCTCAGTGCCGGTCCGGTCAAGAAACACAGGATTGCCGCCATGGTTCCCGCGACCAGTCGTCGCCCAAAAAGGGACCCCATCCATCGATTCGCCGTCATTTCACAGTCTCCGTTACAGCGATTGCTCTCAGGCGCTCGCGCCAAGTGATCGTGCCTACTACGGATGGCACCGGGACACGCTAACATTTTTCTCACCACAGCTTCTTCGCGAATTCGGCTGAGCAACGCAAGCGCACGTCGCGAAATCGATACTCAGGCTGCGTGTCGTGGGAAGGTGCCGCGTTGTCGGAATGCAGGGTCTTGCCGTCGTGGCTGATGGCACTGGGACACAGACAGGCAGCACCTGTCGGCGGGTTTTGCGCCGCGGATATGGAAGGTGGCGGGTGGTTGCGGTAAAGTCCGCCGCGCCCCAGCAACGCCGCTTGCCCGCCCATCGGCTGGGTGGCGCCACCCAGCCGTCATGCGGGAAGTCCGAGGAGTCATGACCCTGCACTTATTGACCAACGCCGACGTCTACATACCTCAGCCTATGGGCCGAGCTAATGTGCTGGTTGCGGCCGGTAAAATCGTATGGATCGGCACGACGATTCCTCAGCTCGATTCGACCCTGTCCGTGCAGGTCACTGATGTTGCGGGTTGTCGGTTGATTCCGGGGCTGATCGACGGGCATGCCCATATCACCGGCGGTGGGGGTGAATCGGGATTCAGCTCCCGGGTGCCGCCGGTTCCGCTGAGCCGGTTCACCTCCGCCGGCGTCACCACCGTGGTGGGTTTGCTGGGTACCGACGACACCGTGCGCACAACCGGATCGCTGGTGGCCCAGGCGCGGGCGCTCTGCGAGGAGGGGATCACCGCATTTTGTCACACCGGTGGATATCATCTCCCGCCCACCACCCTGACGGGATCGATCAGGGACGATATTGTCCACATCGACCGCATCATTGGCGTTGGTGAGGTGGCGATCAGCGATCACCGTTCCAGCCAACCCGTTATGGAAGAGGTGCTGCGGGTTGCGGCCGACGCCCATGTGGCCGGCCTGATGACCGGGAAGGCGGGCGTGCTTCATCTGCACCTGGGTGACGGACCTCGGGGCTTGCAACTGATCCGGGATGCCTTGGATATCAGCGAGATCCCGGCCCGCGTGTTCAATCCCACCCATATCAATCGGCGCAAAGCGTTGTTCGATGAAGCCCTGGAGCTGGCCGCACGGGGGTGTACCGTGGACATCACCGCATTTCCCGAAACCCACAGTGATGACGAATGGGCGGCGGACCAGGCCTTGATGCGCTATCTGGACAGCGGTGCGCCTCCGGAACGGGTTACCTTGAGCTCGGACGGCGGTGGCTGCCTGCCGGTGTTCGACGCGCAGGGCACCATGCTGCACAGCGACGTGGGTTGCCCCAGCGCTTTGTCCGATACGATGCGCAAGCTGCTGTTGGCGGGGCATCCCCTGGAGCGGGTGCTCCCGGCATTCACCCAGAACGTGGCGAAATTGCTGCGGTTGCGAGGCAAGGGGCAGATTCAGGTTGGCGCCGATGCGGACCTGGTGATTTTAGACCCGGATGGGGTCATACGGGATGTCATGGCCCTGGGTCAGTGGCATGTTTACGACTACACGCAATGTGTACACAGTCAGTTCGAAGGGGGCAGGCTTTGAGTCCTTCACCGCAGCGCGACCACAGCGAGCGCGGCTATATCATTCCCATAGGCGGCGCTGAGCAAAAAGTGCGCGACGCCACCATCCTCGAGCGTTTTGTCGAATTGTGTGGGCGACGGGCGCATATCGCGGTCATCCCCACCGCCTCGGAGTTGAAAGACACGGGGCGGCGTTACGAGCGTTTGTTTCGCAAACTGGGCACCGATCGGGTCAGTGTGTTGAATCTAAAGCGACGTGAGCACTGCGAGTCCGCAGACGTGGTTGAGGCGATCGAAGAGGCAGACGGCATTTTCATGACTGGAGGCAACCAGCTACGCCTGTCCACCATCCTGGGCGGCACCGCGGTGGCTCAGGCGATTCGTCGCCGCAATGCGGAGGGCATCCACGTGGCGGGCACTTCAGCCGGTGCCGCGTTTATGCCGGAGCACATGATTGCCGGTGGTGACAGCGGATCGACACCCCGTGCCGACATGGTTCAGCTTGCACCGGGCCTCGGCCTGACCAACCGTTTTATGATCGACCAGCATTTCCGCCAGCGCGATCGACTGGGTCGCTTACTCACCGCTTTGGCCTACAATCCATTTGCGGTGGGTGTTGGTTTGGACGAGGACACGGCGGCGTTCATTGGGCCGGATGACACCCTGGAGGTCTACGGCAGCGGCGGTATTACCCTGGTGGACCCATCCGAACTCAAAGAGTCCACCATGGACTCGGCCCATCGACACGAGCCGGTCAGTTTGATCGGCATCCGACTGCACATCCTGGTCAGGGGTGGGGTCTACGATATCGAATCCCGCAGCGCCCGACTGGGCCGAAACGGGACCCGCGCGGAGGATTGAGAGTTGAAAGTACTGTCCACATCGGTCTACGACGGCCCGAGCATATATGCGCTGTTCCCGGTCATCCGTCAGGTGGTGGACCTGGGGGCGCTGGAGGAATGGCCCACCGCTCGGCTGGGTCCGGGTTTTGTCGACGCACTGCTGGAAGCGCTGCCGGGGTTGCACGAACACGGCTGTTCCTATGGCACCGCCGGTGGGTTTGTGCGCCGAATGCGGGAAGACGAGGGCACCTGGCTGGGGCATGTACTGGAACATGTGGCGCTGGAGCTGCAGAACGTAGCCGGTTCCGATGTCACATTCGGCAAGACCCGATCCAATAATGAGCCCAATCAGTACGACATGGTGTACCAGTACGAAGACAAGGACGTGGGGCTGGAAGCCGGGCGTCTGGGTTTGGCGTTGCTGCACCATCTGCTGCCGTCGGAGCTGCGCCCCGAAGGCGAGCCGGATAAGGATTTCGATTTCTCCGACGAGCGCGACGAATTCATCCGCTATGCCCAGCGCAGAGCCCTGGGGCCCAGCACCGCCTCGTTGGTGAAGGCCGCCGAGGAGCGGGACATTCCCTGGCTGCGACTCAATCAGTACAGCCTGATCCAGTTTGGCCATGGGCGTTTCCAGAAATGGATTCAGGCCACGGTGACCGGCGAGACCCGGCATATTGCTGTGGAACTGGCCTCGGACAAGGAGGAGACCAACGGCATTCTGGCCGATCTCGGTTTGCCCGTGCCCCGCCAGTATCTGGTACACAGCGCCAGCCGCGCCGTCCGGGCCGCGGAGCGCATCGGCTATCCGGTGGTGATCAAACCGCTGAACGCAAACCACGGCCGCGGGGTTTCGGTCAACCTCACCAATAAGGAAGAGGTGGAGGCGGCCTACAAACAGGCCGAGTCCCACGGGCGCACGGCGGTGGTGGAGAGCTTTATCCAGGGTCTGGACCACCGCTTGCTGGTGGTCAACGGCGAGTTGATCGCGGCGTCCAAGCGGGTGCCGGGACACGTGGTCGGGGACGGCGTGCACACCATCGAGTGGTTGGTGGATCAGGTCAATTCCGATCCGCGCCGTGGCGTCGGCCATGAGAAGGTGCTGACCCGGCTCGAGTTCGATCATCAGGCCGAAGTGCTGCTGGCGGAACTGGATTACACCCGTGAGACCGTCCCGGCGAAAGGCGAAGAGGTGTTTTTGCGTAAAACCGCCAACCTTTCCACCGGCGGCACCGCCATCGACGTGACCGACGTGATTCACCCGGATAACCGGGAGATGGCCGAGCGCGCGGTCATGGCCATCGGGCTGGACGTGGGGGGTGTGGACTTTCTCACCACCGACATCACCGAATCCTACCGGGTCACCGGCGGCGCCATTTGCGAGGTCAACGCGGCGCCCGGGTTCCGGATGCACGTCGCCCCCAGCGAGGGCACGCCCCGGGACGTGGCCGGCCCGGTGCTGGATATGTTGTTTCCCCCCGGCACCCCCAGCCGCGTGCCTATCGCCGCCATCACCGGCACCAACGGCAAGACCACAACCTCACGGATGCTCGCCCATATCCTGAAAATGGCCGGGCATACCGTGGGCCTGACTTCCACCGACGGGGTCTACATCGATGGGCGCCTGACCGTGCAGGGGGACATGACCGGCCCGACCTCGGCGCGCATGGTTCTGCGCGACCCGGAGGTAGACGCGGCGGTGATGGAGACCGCCCGGGGCGGGCTGTTGCGCAGCGGCATGGGATTTCGCGAATCCGACGTATCGGCCTGCCTCAACGTCACCGCCGACCATCTGGGGTTGAGAGGCATAGACACCCTGGAACAACTGGCCGAGGTGAAACGGGTGGTGATCGAGGTGGCGCGGGGCACGGCGGTGCTCAACGCCGATGATCCCCTGTGCCTGAAAATGGCCGATCACAGCCAGGCCGAGCGTATCTGCTACATCACCATGGACCACAACCATTCCCTGGTGAAAGAGCACATTCGGGCCGGTGGGCTGGCCCTGGCGCTGGAACAGGGTATGAACGGCCATATGATCGCCCTGTATGACAATGGCCAGCACATTCCGGTGCTGTGGACCCATCTGATACCCGCCACCCTGGAAGGGCGTGCCCTGCACAATGTGCAGAACGCCATGTTTGCCGCGGCCATGGCCCACAGCCTGGGCCTGACCCTGGAAAACATCCGCCATGGGCTGCGGACCTTTGATTCCACTTTCTTCCAGGCCCCTGGGCGGATGAACGTTTACAACGAGCATCCGTTCAAGGTGATCATGGACTACGCCCACAATCCGGCGGCGGTGGAAACCATTTGCCAGGTGGTGGATCGGTTCGAGGTCACCGGGCGCAAGATCGTCGTCCTGGCCGCCCCGGGCGATCGACGTGACGAGGACATCATGGAGACCGGGCGCGTGGCCGCCGGCCATTTCGACCATTACATCTGTCGACGGGACGACAACACCCGGGGACGTCGGCACGACGAAGTGCCCGGGATGCTCCGTCAGGCCCTGTTGGACAGCGGTGTCCGGGATGACCAGATCGTCATCGTCGAGGATGAACAGGCCGCCAACGAGGCCGCGCTGGCCATGGCCAACCACGGTGACCTGGTGCTGATCCTGTGTGATGCGGTGGCCCGTACCTGGAAGCAGATCATCTACTTTAAGCCCGAGGGGTCCACCACCGCACCGGTGCACTCCGGGCCCTCGGCGGTTGATCTGGGGCCGGCCACACCCACAGAGTTTACGCTGGACGAGGGCATGGAGCTGATCCGGGACGAACGCGGGGTCCGTCTGGCCCGGGAGCCTGAGGGCGATGATTGAACCGGATCGGAACGGCGGTAATGGAGTGCGTTGATTCGAGGCGGCTGACCGGGCCGAACCTGCTGTGGGACCGTCGTGGCGCGGTGTTGGACGTGCGCTGCGACGCTGATCGCAGCGATGCCGTGATCGAGGCGTGGCGGCGGCAGGTGCGGCGCATGCTCGATGCGGTTGGCTGGCAGGATGAGCAGACCTGTGTCCGGCGGTTTTCCACCGGCGCCAGCCTGGCCATCTCGGCGCCTCGGGATGGACTGTACGCGGCCACCGATGTCAACGACTGGGCCTGGGACGCGGCCTGCGCGGTGTTGGCCGGCGAGCCGGAACCCCAGATCGAGCCCGATGCCGAGGCCCTGCGCCGCACCATACTCGAAGAGTCGAATCCTCCGCTCACGGTCCTGCAGGACGCGGCGCTGGAGCACGGGCTGCCTTTGCTGAGCGACGACGACGCTGTGTCCATCGGTTTGGGCAAGGGCAGCCGCACCTGGCCGGTGGACGCCTTGCCTTCGCCGGCCGACATCGATTGGACCGAGCTGCACACAATTCCCCTGGGCCTGGTCACCGGCACCAATGGCAAAACCACGTCTGTACGCCTGATGACCGCCCTGGCGAGGTCACAGGGACTGACCGTGGGCTTGTCCTCCACCGACTGGATTGCGGTGGACGACGACATCATCGATCTTGGCGACTACTCCGGACCGGGTGGTGCGCGACAGGTTTTGCGAGACACCCGGGTCGAAATCGCGGTGCTGGAAACGGCCCGGGGCGGCTTGTTGCGGCGGGGTCTGGCGGTGGAACAGGCCGACGCCGCTCTGATTACCAATGTGGCCTCGGATCATCTTGGGGAGTTCGGGGTCGAGGAATTGGCCTCACTGGCCGACGTGAAGTGGGTGGTCAGTCGGGCCCTGGGAGAGCGGGGATGTCTGATTCTGAACGCGGGCGACCCACTTCTGGTGGAGCGGGCGCAGACCTACACCGGGCGCCTGACCTGGTTCAGTCGCGATCCGGACAACCCGGTGCTCCGGGCCGGTCTGGCGGCCGGCCATGGGGCCTGCACGGTCGAAGACGGGCACATCGTTTACCTCGAGGGAGACCGACGGGACCCGATTACCGCGGTGGATTCGATTCCCATCACCCTGGGCGGCGCCGCCACTCACAACGTGGACAATGCACTGGGGGTGACGGGTCTGGCGTTGGCGCTGGGCCTGTCCATCGAGGCGGTGGGAAGCGGTCTCAAGGCGCTGCGTCCCGAGCAGAATCCCGGACGCTGCAACCTGTTCAACATTGGCGGCGTCCGGGTGATCGTGGATTTTGCCCATAACCCCCATGGGCTGCAGGCTTTTCTGGAATTGGGCCGCAATCTCAGCGCTGAGCGCCGGCTGCTGATCATCGGCCAGGCCGGTGACCGCAGCGATGACGATATCCGGTCTTTAGTGGAAGTCGCGGCGCGGGCCAACCCGGACCGTGTGCTGATCAAGCGCATGGCCCGTTACAGCCGGGGCCGACCGGATGGCGAAGTCGCGCGGCTGATCCGGGATACATTCATGGCCGCCGGCACGGCGCCGGACAAGCTGGTTGATGAGGAGGACGAACTGGAGGCGGTGCGCGAGGCCCTGCGGTGGGCGCAGCCCGGTGATCTGGTGATCGCACTGGTACACGAGGATCGCAACGCAGTGTTGGATTTTCTGACCGAACAGGCGGGTGGCGGATAATCTCTCTTTAGTATTCGCAACAATGATCGAGCAGAGCGAACGGCTGGTTCATCCCAACAGTCGCAGCGCTGCGTTCAAATGCCATACCTGAATCCGCTCGTGATGCAACGCGGTGTGTAAAGGGTGGTTGTTCTGGTAAGGAACGGTTAGTTCGCGGGCACCGTTTCCAGCTCGTCCACCACCAGTGCGGCCAGGTCGAACAGCAGTTGCGCCTGCGCCGCATCCAGTTGCCGCGGTCGGTGGTCCACCAGGCACAGGGTGCCGACGCGACTGCCGTCGCTGAGGGTTAGCGGGGCGCCGGCATAGAACCGCACCCGCGGTTCGCCGGTCACCATGGGGTTGTCGGCAAAGCGCGGGTCGTGCAATGCGTCCGACACCTGCAGCACGTCGCTCCCGACAATCGCGTGGGAACAGAATGCCGAGTCGCGGGGCGATTCATCCGCCTCCATGCCGTAGCAGGACTTGAACCACTGACGGTGGCTGTCCACCAGACTGACCAGGGCAATGGGCATGTCGAACAGGGCCGCCGCGATGCGTGTGTAGCGGTCGAATCGTTCCTCCGGCATGGTGTCCAGGATGTTCAATTTGCGCAGGGCCTGGATGCGCTGCAGCTCATTGTCCGGGCGAGGTGCCCGCAGCCATCGGCAGGCCGTGCGCAGCAGCCAGGCGCGAACCCGGGTGCGGGCGTAGGTGATTTCGAACGGGGTCTGCAGCCAATCGGTGACGCCGGCCAGGCTATCGTCTCGGTGTGTGTCCGGGTCCTCGGCGTCCTCGATGATCACCAGAGGAACCTGTTTTCCATACTCGCCCAGGGTTCGGCGGACGATTCGGCACACCGCCGCAGCGCTCATTCCGGGCAGTCCGCGTTCCAGCATCAGCAGCGCGGGCCGATCGCGTATGGTTGCCGACACTGCCGCTTCGCCGGTTTTCACCGTGGTGAGGGTCACGCCCTCAGCCTTCATGGCCTGTTTCAGTGCCCCGGCGATGGTCGGGTCGGTCAGTCCGGCCAGGATTTTCTGTCCGCTCACCGAGCGCAGCGGTGGCCTGAGGGCCGAGTCGTCCCGGCTGTGGGCGGTCTTGCTGCGATGCGGGTTCGGATGAATATCCAGCGTGACCCCTTCCGCCGCCGCGACGACCTCCAGATCACTCCCCTTGGCCCGGTCCTGTCCCAGCGTGACCAAGCCGTCCATGGCCTCATCCGTGCGATTGGGGTCGTGATGGAACAGGGCCAGGCGCCGCGCGCCGACGCCCCGGGCCAGGTCCACGGCGAATTCCACGGTGCTGTGGCCCCAGCCGATCCGCGCCGGGTACTCGGCGGCGGTGTACTGTGCGTCGTGTATGATCAGGTCGGCCCCTGACAGAAACTCAGCGTGCCGCGCATCATCGCCCCGGGCAATGGCCTTCGCGCCCAGGGCGAGTTCATGGGAGCGGGGCTCATGGTCGGTGGCGTACACCACCACCACGCCGTCTGCTTGCAGGCGATAGCCCATGGTGAGGGCAGGGTGATTGAGATACTGGGTGGTGACGCGTGCGTCGCCGATTTCGAACGAGCCTTCCGACAGATTCCGGTAATGCACCGAGGCTCCCAGATCGTCCAGTTCGACCGGAAAATAGGTGTACTGCATCTGCCCGGCCAGGGTGTCTCTCAGTCCGGCGCCGGAACCGCCGGGGCCGTATACCCACCACTCCGTGTCCGGCTTACGTAGGGGGGCGAAAAAGGGGAAGCCCTGGATGTGGTCCCAATGGGTATGGGTGATCAATACGTGGCCAGATCGAATCGGTTTGTTCGACGCTGCCAGGGTCTGGCCCAGGCCGTGTGCGCCGGTTCCACAGTCCAGTATGATCAGCGTACCGTCCGCGGTTCGGACCTCCACGCACGAAGTGTTGCCACCATAGCGCACCGTGTCACGGCCGGCCTTGGCGATCGAGCCCCTTGTTCCCCAGAATCGAACCTGCATCAGCATTCCTCCAATGCCTTGAGTTTAGTGCAACGCCTCGCATTTGCCGGCGCGCTCCGTCCGCTAGTATGAAGGAAACGGGGTGGCCGGCAGATTCGCCGCAAGCGGTCTGGATATCCCTGCCCGCGGCGTGTCGCGTGCGTTGAGGCGTTTGGCCTACACTGCGAAACTGAGGAGCGGTTACCGGTTTGATTATGAATGATGCCCCCCAACGGAGACTGGCTGCGATCATGGCCGCCGATGTGGTGGGCTATAGCCGTCTGATGGAGCAGGATGAGGCCGGCACCCTGGCCCGTCTCAAGTCCGATCGTCAGGCGCTGGTAACGCCCGCCGTGGGGCGCCACGGTGGGCGGCAGTTTCACATCGCGGGTGATGGGGCCCTGGTGGAGTTTCCCAGCGCGGTCGCGGCGGTTCAGTGCGCCATAGAGATTCAACAGGCCATGGCAAGGCACAACGCGGCACGGCCGGAGCGCGAGCGCTTTGTTTTCCGGATCGGCATCAACCTGGGCGATGTCATTGTCGATGGCGATGATCTGCACGGCGAAGGCATCAACGTGGCGGCACGGCTGGAGGCGCTGGCGGAACCCGGGGGCATCCTTCTGTCGGAGGATGTGGCGCGGCAGGTGGAAGGAAAGGTCAGCACCCCGATCGGGTTTGATCAGGAGCGCTCTTTAAAAAACATAGAGCGGCCGATTCGCACCTGGCGCGTACAGTTGGGCGATGACCATCCTGGCCCGTCGCCGGAACCGGAATCAAAGGCGTCGCGGCGACGGCTGCCGATGTTGGCGATGCTGGCTGGTGCCGTTCTGGTGCTTGGGACAGCGACGCTGGTGTGGCTGGCGCCCTGGCAGGGTCAGCCCAAGCCGGTTATGGAGACTGTTACTGATGCAATTGTGTCGGACGATGTATCCATTGCGGTGCTGCCTTTCGACAACCTCAGCGACGATCCAGATCAGGAGTACTTCGTCGATGGAATGACCGAGGACATCATCACTGACCTGTCGATCTTGGGGGGTCTGGCGGTCATCGCCCGCAATTCCTCGTTTGTGTACAAAGACCAGTTGGTGGATGTGCGCGATGTCGGGCGCGAGCTTGGCGTTCGGTACGTGCTGGAAGGCAGCGTGCGCAAAGTGGCAGGACGTATCCGTGTCAATGCCCAGCTGGTGGCCACAGACAGCGGCACGCACCTCTGGGCCGAGCGCTTCGATGAAGAGTTGACCGACGTTTTCGTGGTTCAGGACCGTGTGATCCGACGCATCGTTGCCGCGCTGTCGATCCAACTGACGCCGGACGAGGATCAAAAACTGGCAGCGCAGGTGACGGACAACCCCGAAGCCTACGATGCGTTCCTCAAAGGCCAGAACGCATTTCTTCAGTTCAGCCCCGATCGCTATGATGAAGCCCGGGCCTATTTTCGCCGTGCGATCGAACTGGACCCGGGATTCGCCCGCGCCTATAGCGCTTTGTCGATCACCTACGCCAATCAGGTCCTGAACAATCTGGCGGAGGATCCCGAGCGCGCCCTGCAACAGGCGGTGGACTATGCTCGCACTGCCATCGCGCTGGACCCTGATCTGCCGCAGGCGTATTTCGTCATGGGCAATGCCGAGGTGTTTCGCCGTGAGCATGACAAGGCCATCGCGGCTGTAACAACGGCCCTGGAACTCGCGCCGAGCTATGCGGATGCCTACCTGCTGCTGGCATTTATCTACTTGCACGCAGATCGGGTGGAGGAGGCCTTTCCCCTGATCGAACAGGGCATGCGGCTGAACCCCAATTATCCCGCCGAGTACATCTTTATCCTGGGCCAGGCCTATTACTGGCAGGGTGATCCGCAGCGCGCGGTGGAATTGTACCGGCGCAGTCTTGATCGAAATCCGACCTACGTCTTGGTCCGGGCGATGTACGTAGCGGCGCTCAGTGCCGCCGGACAGTTGGAGGAAGCTGAGTGGGAGGCCGAGGAACTGCGCTCGTTGAACCCCGGGTTCTCAGTCGACCAATTGATGGCCGAGCGCCCGTTTACCAATCGGGCTCAAGGAGAGCGTCTGGCGGCCGATCTGCACCGGGCCGGATTGCAGTAGGGCTTCGCGCCATTGACGGTCAACCGTGGCGCGGTCCAGAATCTTTGGCCGTTGAGCGAGTTGCAACGCGGTAAGCAGTACGAAAAGGGTTGGCCCCTCTGGGGATTCGCCCGCAAGGGCGAATCGAAGGCGTTCCCCGGCTTGGCCATAGAACGACTTTGGCGCTGCGCCGGGGCCCCGCATCTGCGCCTTTGCGGACCGAAACACGATTTGTATAAATAGATCAGAGGCGCCTTACAGACAAGTGTTTGGCGCAACGGGTCAAGAATTTGCTTGCGCATCCCGGCACAATCAGGGTGCTGAGCAATAGACCCAGGATCCAGTTCATTGAGTAGAGGACCGTTTGTTTTGGTGCGAAAATCATGGTTGTTGATGGCCGTCGTGGCGACGCTTGCGTTTCAAGCCAAGGCCGATGACGCAGTGCTGATTGCTCAACTGGCGCCGAACATCCACCCCAACGTTGTCAAAGAGGCTGTGGGCGCGATGAAATGCGCACAGAGCCAAGGCGTTGGCGTCGACGCCCGCCGCCTGGCCATTATTGACTATACGATTCCCTCGCGGGAGCGGCGGATGTGGGTGGTGGACATCGAGGCGCAGAAAGCTGTTGTTCAAAGAGCATGTCGCGCACGGTCAGAATTCGGGGCACGACGTACCGACGGCGTTTTCCGACCGCAATGGCAGTCATCAGACCAGCCTGGGGCTTTTTCTAACCGATGCCACGTATCAGGGCGGCAACGGCTACTCGCTGCGATTGCACGGCCTCAGCAAGGGCTTCAACGAGTCCGCCATGGACCGCAAGATCGTCATGCATGGTGCGGCCTACGTTAATCCCACTGCCGCCGCGAGCATGGGACGCCTTGGCCGATCCTGGGGCTGCCCGGCGGTGCGTGTCGCAGTCGCCAAACCGATGATCGATGCGTTGAAAGACGGCAACTTCATCTATTCCCACGGCCCCGGCACCGCGCCTTTGTCGCAGTGCGGGACCGGGAATCTGACGTTGGTCTCGCTCGCAGGCTAGTCTTGCGCATGCTCGCCTGACCCCTACACGCTTATCGTCTTGCTGGAGCCCACTTGCTTCTTGGGCACGACACTCGGGCGCCTCTGACTACTCGGTAGGGTACAGATTGGATGCTCCCTGGCCGTTGCAAAGATCAGAATGCCGCCCGCTACTCCGGCGCTGCGCTTGTGTCTTCCGGTGATGAGCTCAGTACCGCCAGACTCACGCCGGTTGTGCTTTCCAGTACCGGTTCATCCGTGATCATGAGCGTGCTGCCGCCACCCAGCACCGAAGAGAGGGTGCGGGCAAAGGCATCGGGCACATGGATTCGCTTCAATGCGTCCGGGTCTGTCGGCTGGTTACTGCCGTCCACTTGGCCAGAGAGGGTCACGCCGACCCAGGTCGGTGCCGCGCCAGCTTTATCCTGCTTCATGACAAAGGCATGCGTGCCCAGCGGGGTGCCAGGATCGACCAGCGTGATCGCAGACCGACCGATCTCCACACCATTGCGCAAAACTAGTGTCCCGTCCCATAAGTTGGTAGCGTTTCAGAGCGCCCCAGATACGCCAATGCAAGGCGCAGGTGCGAAGGCATAGCCAGCTCTGTCAAGCAGCTGCAACGCCGCAGTGGCGTATCTGGGGCGCTCCCGACGGGCAAGGCGATAAGCGCCCATCCGCGGTGTTGGGCGCGCTTGAATGAGCGCAGGCTAGTCCTGCGCCCGCCCGCCTAGCGCCTGGGCGCTTCTCGCCTTGCTGATATGCAACGAACTTGTGGGACGGGACACTAGGATGCGTTTGTCATATCCGCTGAGGATCATCGAAATCGCACCCTCCGGAGAATTGTCCGGTTCCCAGCGGTAGTTTTGTGAAGACGCCAAGGGTTGGGTATCCGTCGGCGCCCCCTCCGACGTAACCGGGTCCAGCAAGGCCGGATGGTCGACGCTGGTCGGTGCCGTACTCTTGTCGGCAATCACCACTGTCATGCCTTTCGGCGAGACGCCGAACAGCAGGCGCGCAAACTCGCTGGGCAGATGTACGCAGCCGTGGGACTCCGGATAGCCGGGGATGCCGCCAGCGTGCAAGGCGACCCCGTCGTGAGTGAATTTCTGGGTGTAGGGCATCGCCGCGTCGTGATAGAGGCTCGAATGGTGGTCTTTGTCCTTCAGGAAGGTATGAAAAACACCTGTCGGCGTCTCGTGGCCCTTCTTGCCGCTGCTGATTGTGCTCGCGGCAATTTCAACACCGTTGCGGTAAACATAGGCGCGTTGCTCGTCCAGGCTCACCACCACCAGAATTGGACCCTCGGGCGCCAGTTCCGGCGCCCAGGTGAACTCACCATGCTTCAGATCCTGGGTTGGCGTTTCGTAGGGTATCGGGGCTTTGGCGCCCCAGAACGGCACCCCCTTGGCCTGAACGCCGGCGGAGACGCCTACGAGCAGTGTTAGCAACAGGCAGGTCAGTTTCATCAATGGGTCTCCTGGGCACTCTGTTTGAGTGACTAACACTCGCGCCTTCGCGATGCGATCCGCCACGCGCGGCAACCCCCACGCGCTGTAAAGCAATGGACGGATTCGGGAACGGGCTGCTGGAGTCTACGCGATGGCGCAATCAGACGCCTATCGCCTTGCATCCCAGTCGGTCCAGGTCGCCAACTGTCGGAACGCCACCGATGATGCTGTGAGCGTGCGTCCTCGATTAACCGCGGAAATGGATGTCTCCGCATACCGGGAGATTCGGCACCCGCTGCAGCGCTGTTGAGTGGTTGGCGGTGCGAGGTTGCACGAATTACGCATCCTGGCCGAGGTTCCGTTCGATTCGGGCGTGTTTCGAATTCGCGCCTATGCGTCAGAATTATCTGACATTGACTTATGTCAATTTAGAGGGACAGTTTGCGGCGTAGGCTGACTCGAACAGCCATCGCGAGGTCCGTCACATGCATGTCCTGCTCATTCATCCAAACTATCACTCCGGCGGCGCGGAGATCGCCGGCAACTGGCCGCCGGCCTGGGTGGCGTATCTGGCCGGGGCGCTGAAGACGGCGGGCTACGACCGGGTGACCTTCCTGGACGCCATGACAAATCATCTTGACGACGACCAGCTTCGCGCGAAGATGATAGAACTCGCTCCTGACGTTGTGGGCGTTACCGCGATCACGCCGTCGATCTATAAGGCTGAGCAGGTGCTGGAAGTGGCGCGTGAGGTGGTTCCGGAAGCCTTGCGCGTGCTGGGCGGGGTGCATGCGACGTTCATGTACAAGCAGGTTCTGAGCGAGGCGCCGCAGGTTGACGTGATCGTGCGCGGCGAGGGCGAGGAGATTTTCGTCAACCTGATCCGGGCAGTGGACGAGGGGCGCTATCTGCAGGATCGGCGGCAGATACACGGACTGGCGTTCCGCGCCGGCGATGAAATCGTGGCCACGAAGGCCGCGACCACCGTGAAGGATGTCGACGGGATCGATGCCGACTGGTCCATTCTGGAATGGTCGAAATACATCTATGTGCCGCTGGGCGTGCGAGTGGCGATCCCGAACATGGCGCGGGGCTGCCCGTTCACCTGCAGCTTTTGCTCGCAGTGGAAGTTCTGGCGGGACTACCGGGTGCGCGACCCCAGGAAGGTGGTCGACGAGATCGAGAAGCTGGTGAACGATCATCAGGTGGGCTTTTTCATCCTCGCTGACGAGGAGCCAACCATCAACAAGGCGAAGTTCACCGAGTTCTGTCATGAGCTGATCGCCCGCGGCCTGCCGGACCGCGTCAAATGGGGCATCAATACGCGCGTAACCGACATCATGCGCGACAAGGATCTCCTGGGGCTGTGGCGCAAGGCCGGGCTGGTGCACGTCAGCCTAGGGACCGAGGCGGCGGCGCAGATGAAGCTCGATCTGTTCAACAAGGAGACCAAGGTCGGCAACAACAAAGAGGCGATCCGCCTTTTGCGCGAGGCCGACATCTTCACCGAGGCGCAGTTCATCGTTGGTCTCGACAACGAAACGGCGGAGACCCTGGAAGAGACTTATCAGATGGCCTGGGACTGGCAGCCGGACCTGGCGAACTGGTCGATGTACACGCCATGGCCGTTCACACCGCTGTTTCAGGAACTGGGCGACAAGGTCGAGGTGTTTGATTTTTCGAAATACAATTTCGTCACTCCAATCATGAAGCCTGAGGCCATGGAGCGCGGCGAGCTGTTGGATCGGGTCATGAACAACTACCGGCGCTTCTACATGAAGAAGGCGCTGTTTCACTATCCGTGGCGCGGCACCGGGTTCAGGCGACGGTATCTGCTTGGCTGCCTCAAGGCGTTCCTGCGTGCCGGGTTCCAACGCACGTTCTATGATCTGGGCAAGGTCGGCTATTGGGGCCCGCAGACCAGGAAGAAGGTCAATTTTCACTTTGACAAGAGCCGCGAGATTGCGCCAGCCCAGATGGAGGACTGGACCGCGGTTCACGACCGCAAGATTGCTGCCGCCGAGCGCAAGAAGGCCGTCAAGGCGCAGCTGGCCGAGGAGCGCGCGGCGAAGGTAATGGCCTGCGGCGGTGGAACGGAGCAGATGTAAGATGTCCAGCGGCCGGTTCCCATCCGGCGCGGAGACCGCTCGGATCGGGCCGAACGCGGTCATCCAACTGGGCGAGGCGCTGCTGGCGCGCGGCGAGCGCGGGCTGGCGCGAGAGGTCTACCTGGCGGCGGGGTGTCCCGGATGGCTGGACCAGCCGCCCGGCGCGATGATCAGCGAGCTTGACGTGGCGCGGCTGCATCGGGCGCTGGCCCGTTTGGTCCCGGCCGATCGTTGTGCGGAAATCGCTGCCGAGGCAGGTGACCGGACCGGCGGCTACATATTGGCGAACCGCATTCCAAAGGCTGCGCGCAGCGTGCTGAGCGTTCTCCCCGTTCCGATCGCGGCCCGTCTTCTGGTTAAATCGATCGCGACGCATTCCTGGACCTTCGCGGGATCAGGCGTTTTTTCATACCGTCCGGGTCGGCCACTGATCGTGGAAATCGCGGGCAACCCCTTGGCCGGGGAGCCAAGGGACGCGCCGGGCTGCGTCTGGCACACGGCGGTATTCCGCCGCCTGTTCCGTGTACTGGTCCAACCGGACGCACAGGTTTGCGAAACGGCGTGCTGCGCGGCGGGCGATAGCGCGTGCCGGTTCGAGATCAGCTGGACGGTCAGGCTTGAACGGCTGTGCCGCTGGGTGAGCCGCCGGGTGGCCTCGTAGGCGCCCCGGTGGTTCGTCCCAACGATACTGGATACTGGGGGTTGGACTGACCCGAGTCATTCAGAGGGCTGAAGGTGCCCCTGATGTATTCGTGAGCGCGCATATTGGGACTGAAATGCACGGCTTCATCCTTTCGGATCTTGGCAATAGAACACCTCATGCCCACGACTCGAATCCGCACATTTCCCCCTCCAATCTGCTTCATCCACAATAGAACAGAGACTAGCGAAACTGAAACAACTCCTGGTGGAAATTCCGCGAAGTCAGGCCTTTCTTCTCCAGACCTTCTCGCATCGCCTGACCAAAGCCTGGTGGGCCACAGAACCACACGCTTGTGTCTTTCCAGTTGCCAACCGTTTCCGCCAGACGGTCCACCGTCAACGGCCCATCGACCGGTGACTCGAGCACGTGCAGCGACACCCCGGCCTTGGAGGCGGTCGCTTTGAGTCGCGCCACCACGCCCGGGTCTGCTTGGCGGGTGCTGTAGAACAGATCGACCGGGTAGTCGGCACCACCCCTGGCGGCGAGTTCCTCCAGGCGCGCAACAAACGGTGTCAGCCCCACACCACCTGCGATCCAAACCTGTTGTCGGCTGTCGTCTTCATAGTCGAAGCCCCCGTAGGGCCCTTCGATAACCAGTCTGTCACCAACGGCAAGCCTGTCTGTAAGACCCGCGGTGTAGTCACCCAGTGACTTGATTGCGAAGCGGACCTTGCCGTCGCCTTTCCAGGCCGAGGCAATGGTGAATGGATGGTGGCCTTCTCGGCTGTCGAACGAGACCAGCGCAAACTGCCCGCTCCGATGTCCATGCCATTTGGTATCCATCTTAGCCTGGATCTCCAGCACGTCGGCCCCGATTCTGTTGACTTCGGTGATGACCCCGGCGGCGCGCCTGCTCGACCCGATCCGGCCGGACAGCGACATCACCGCCGCGACACTGCCCAAGAGAATAAGCAGTGCCGAAACCGGACCGGCCACTGAGGCCCAGTAGTCGGTGGGAATAAACACCAGCGCATGAAACGCCACCACCAGGAACAGCGCCGCCATGAGGCGGTGCAGGCCGACGAACCGCCGATACGCGATGCGCTGCCATAGCGCCACAACCACCAGCGCTAACAAGGCATAGAGCCCCCATTCCCCGGCCAGCTTGCCCAGGTCGTGCAACGACCCGAAGAGTTCGGTGGAACGACTGGGGTAGTGTTCCGGTTTGATCAATAGCTCACTGGCCCTGAGTTGCTTTGAACCCAGTTTGATCAGGTAGTGGAGCAGGCCCGAGAGCACACCGAGTATGCCCAGCCATTTGTGAACCCGGTAAGACCTATCCAAGCCCCCCAGAAGTTTGTCCAACCAGGGCGGGCGCAGAGCCAGCAACATCGCAAAGGACATCAAACCGATCGCAAGCACGCCGGTCCCGTACAGCAGGGCCAGGTAAGCCTCCCAGGACCCCACCGGCCCGGGGCTCGCGAGCTGTTCGTACGGAAGACTCACGATCACGATACCGCTCAAAAAAAGCAACACCAGCACCAACGCCCACATGATCCCACCCCGGGTGATCGCCATTTTCTCCGCAGCGTATTGTCGTTGCTACGCCGAAAAACTCAATGATCTGTGCCGGGGTTGTCCCCATAAAGCGCAGGGGCGGCTGGGTTCATTCTTGGGCCCATCGGCCGGGCACATCCAGGGAAGGTCTGAACAATTGATACGAATCGCGTTTCGGTCCACAAGGGCGCAGATGCGAGGCTCCCGGCGCAGCGCCATAGTCATTCTATGGCCAAGCCGGGAAACGCGGCAGATGTGCCCTTGTGGGCGTAACCCCAGCGGGGCCGGGCCTTTGCGCCCCTGGTACCGCGTTGCTCCTCGCTCATTGGCAGCTCACTTATTTTCCTCGCGCCAACTTCGCTCGGTGCGCCTTGTACGAGGGAGCGCAAAGACACCGGCGCGATTGCAGCAATTGTTCAGACCTTCCCTAGCGGATCTGTGCGGGATCGCCCCCGATCTGCAATCGCAGCTCAGTTGTGTCGTGATCATCGTGCGCACAAGCAACCGGATTGGCATGTTCGCTGCAGATCTTCGGGGCAGGCGCAACCAGAGAACCTCGCTCCATTCCTTCTCAGGGCGGGGCGCACAGGAAGGTCGAAATGAACGCATCCGTAAAGCGGCGCTATAACCGCCCGGACCGGGCCTGCTCACCCGATACGCTGCGTAGCGAGAACCGGGCGTTTCGCGGTACCGCGGGTATCAGCAAAAACAACCGCGCCCAGGGATTTGTCCCTGGATTCATGGATTTGAGCACGGGGCGTATTTACCGCTCCCGTTTCAAGGACGGCAGTCCGGCCCCTGTGCACTCACTGGACGGGCTGCCGGATACGCTTGTCCTGACGTGGGGCAGTGACGGCGGGGTCACTGCGGTGAAGTCCACCGTCATCTCCGGTTTTCTGATGGGCGGACGGTTTCTCACCCGAGCCGAGGCGGCCAAGGCGGCGATCTAGACCGGAGCCGGTTGCATGGTCACCTGCGACCGGTTAAGCACTGATCCGGATCAATCGCGTCCCAGTGGACTGGCTGTGGGGTAACGTGTTTCCCGTACGGCCCACTAGCATGATTCCAGGCAAACGATGAACCAATTTTCGTGAGTACCTCCCTGGCCGGACAGTGCGTCAAAGGTCTCATGCGCGCGATGTGTATCGCGCTTGTCCTCGCCCTTGCCGTGGGGTGCGCCAGTTCGCCCGTGCCGGTGTTGTCCACCGATATCCCACCGCCCGCCCCGGGTGAGCAGATCGACCAGGAATCGCAAACGGAATCCGAACCAAAACCCAAAGAGGTGGACTGGGCGGCGGTAGCCTGGATTACCGCGGCCTTGATTTTGGTTGGTGTACTGATCGCCAACTCGACGCGGAGCACGGTTCGAGGCCAAAGCGGTTGAAACGCCGATAGCGGACCAAGGTTGTCGCCAAGGGTTGTCCACCAAGGTCATCCGTTAAGGAAGGTCAGGGTCTAAGCAAGCTTGGGCAGCCTGTTCCAGCGTCAGTTCGCCACGCTGCACCGCATCGCAGATCGGGTCGAGGCGTTCTCGTTCGGCGTTCATCACCCGGTGTTCCGCCTCGGTCGCGGCGGTTTTCGCGATCAGGCGCCGAAACCTGCGGCGGGCGCGGTCCTCGGGGCGGCGTGGCAGGTGCGACAAACACCGCTCGATCACCTTCAACAGCGCCGACACTCCCTCCTGTCCAGTGGCATTGGTCTTCAGAATGGGCACGTCCGCACCGGCACCGGATCGCAGATGCACCGCCGCCGCGAGCTGGCGTACGGTGGCGTCGGCCAGGGGGAGATCGGCCTTGTTCACCACCAGCACATCGGCAATCTCGAGTATGCCCGCCTTGACCGCCTGTACCTCGTCCCCGAGCCCCGGCGCGCACACCACGACTCGCGCATCGGCCAGTTCGGCCACATCCACTTCGGATTGCCCCGCACCTACGGTTTCCAGGATCACCCGCCCGTAACCGGCGGCGTCCATCAAGTCGATAACCCGGCCCGCCGCCGCGGACAAGCCACCTTGTTCTCCTCGGGAGGCCAGGGAGCGGATAAATACGTCGGCGTCAAGATCGTGTTCCCCCATGCGCACCCGGTCGCCAAGGATCGCGCCACCGGACAGGGGGCTGGAGGGGTCCACCGCGATGACACCCACCCGATGGCCGGCGTTGCGCAGGGCGTGGATCAGCCCGTTGACCAGGGTCGATTTACCCACCCCGGGCGGGCCCGTGACGCCGATGCTGAGGGCGTGGCCAAAATGCGGGTGCAGGGTTCTGAGCAGATCGATGCTCTCCGGAGTGCCTCGTTCCACCAGGGTTATGGCACGGGCCAGCGCCGCGGTCTGGCCCGCACAGCAACCGGTCCGCAAGGGCGGCTTTTGAACGGTGCTTCACGGGAGAATCAGAGGTTGGCCATCGCCCAGTTCCCGCCGCAGGCAGGCGCAGATCTCACCATGGGTTACGCCAGCGCCGGCGGCGTTGACCACCGCTTCGAACAGGTTGCCCTGGTCATGGGCGGCTGTCTCGGCCAGCCCATCCAGCGCCGTTCGCACGGCCGCATCGTTCCGTTCCGCCTTGAAGCGATGAAGCTTCTCTAACTGCCTTTGCATCAGGGCAGGGTCTGGGCGCTCAAGGGGTGAGCGCTCGCCGGGACCGTCTTCACGCTGATATTTGTTGACGCCCACTACCACCTGGTGACCGTTTTCCACCCGATCCTGAAACGCGAACGCGGAGTCACCGATCATGCGTTGCACCATGCCGCTTGAAACCGCCTGATACATGCCACCGGCCGCATCGATAGCGTCCATCAGGGCTTCGATCTGCTGTTCCATCCGGGAGGTCAGGGATTCGACATAATAGGACCCGCCCAGAGGGTCGATGACGTCACCCAGACCGGCCTCCTCACGTAAAATGTTCTGAGTGTTTACCGCGATGCGTGCCGCTGCTTCGGTGGGTACGCTCAGCACCTCGTCGTAAGCGTCCGTGTGCAGCGACTGAAGTCCGCCCAGGATGCCGGCGGTGGCTTGGTTGGCCACCCGTGCGATGTTGTTCAACGGTTGCTGACGGGTCAGGTCCACTCCCGAAGTCTGGGCGTGAAATTTGAAGCGCATGGCTCGTGAATCCCTAATCCCAAAACGCTCGCGCACAATCCGTCCCCAAATGCGGCGCCCGGCTCTGAATTTCGCGATCTCTTCGAAAAAACTCATGGAGATGTCAAAGAAAAAGGTGAAGCGCGGCAGGAAGCGGGTCGCCTCCAGTCCGGCCTCTAGACAGTCCTCTGCATATTGGATGGCGCTGCACAAGGTGAACGCCATGGCCTCGGCCGGGGTGGCGCCGGCCTGTTGCATATGCTGTCCCACCACCGACAGGGGGTTCCAGTTGGGCACCCGCTCATTGCAGAACTTGATGTGATCCAGCAGCACCCTTCGGGAGCCCGGCAACGACAGGCGGAAAAACATATGGTTGGCCACAAAGTGGCTGATGTAGTCGCTTTGGTTGGAGGTGCCGGTGATCTGGGTCCACGGAATCCCGCGCCGTTCGGCCACGGCCAGAACAAAGGCCAGCAGAGTGAAAGGCAGGGGATCGTTCATGGCGGTGGACAGTGCCGCCAGATCCACCTCGGCAAAACAGGTCTCCATGTCGTCCACCGTGTTGACCACCGCACCGCAGGTGCCCAGCAGCACTGGATCCACCTGGTCCGCGTCGAAACCGCGATACACCGAATTGCATGGGATCAGGCTGACCGCGTTAGCGCCGGACGCCAGGATGCGTTTGAGGCGTCTGTTGTAGTCCTCGGGCGTGCCCAGACCGATGAGCTGGCGCTGACTCCAGGGTCGGCCCCGGTGCATGCTGGCGTAGATGCCGCGGGTCATGGGGGCCTCGCCGGGGAAGCCCAGATCGTCCATATAGCGGTCGCTGCCCCAGTCCGCCGGCGTGTACAGGGGCTTGAGTTCGATGCCGGAGCGGTTGCGCAGCGGCTCGGCATCGACGGTTTGGGTCTCAAAGGTCTGTCGCCAGCGGGCCCGGCTCTGTTCGAAGCCTGGCAACGGGAGTTGCATGGGTTTGCTCATGGTGTGTATCCAGCAGTGGGCGGAAGGGCTCTCGGGGTGGCTTATTCAGCCGCAGATCGCGCCTCCAGGGCCAGGGTTGCAAACGCCTCGACAATGTCCTCCCGGGTCGCGCCGGGATGAAACACGCGGCTGACACCGGCGTCCAGCAACATGCGTTCGTCTTCATCCGGAATGATGCCGCCGACCACAACCCGTATGTGATCCAAGCCTGCTGCACCCAGTGCGTCCATCAGCTTGGGCAGCAGCAAGTGGTCGGTGGCCAGGGAACTGATTCCGATCACCTCCACGTCTTCCTGCAGGGCGAGATTGACCACCGCCGGAATCTGTTGCCAGGGGCTGGTATAGATCACCTCCATGCCGGCGTCGCGCAGGTAGGCCGCCACGATCCGGCTGCCCCGGTCATGTCCGTCCAGCCCCACTTTTGTGACCAGTACACGGGCAGGCGTGTCAGTCAGCACGGGCCGGCTCCTGGGGTTGCTGCAGGCGCAGACAGGCCAGCATGGCGTCAGCGATGTCTGCCGGCGTATCGCCGCCCGGCTGATACCAATGCCGCGCCCAGTTCAGCGCGCCCAGCAGCATCCTTCGCATATGATCCCGATCCAGGTCCAGGGGCAATGTCAGTGCGTCGATCAGATCGCGGAATCGGTCCTCGTACCGGTCCCGCAGGCCGATCAGGTCCTGGCCCACGGCTGGCACATCCTCGGGTTGCACCCGGATCACCACTTGGGCGTAGTCGCTGGCATCGAGCAGGATCTGCAGATGGGCCCGGCACGCCGCCCGTAATCGCTGTTCCGGGTCTGCGCTCTGCTCAACGGCGAAATCCACCGCCTCACCAATCCGGCGTACGCCTTCCGCATAGGTGGCTACGAGCAGGGATTCCTTGGACGGAAAATGGTAATACAAGGATCCGGGCAGCATGCCGACCTGCTTCGCGATGTCTCGCATGGAGCAGGCATGAAAGCCTCGTTTCCGGAACAGTGCCGCAGCCGCATCCAGAACGACTGCGCGCCGATTGTGCTGGCGAACGGTTTTCAATGCTGCTTTGGAGGGGGCGTTCATGGCGGGTTGACCGAAACCAAACGAGCGTTTGGTTTTAGCATTCTGATTCGATCGGCGTCAACCGATCAGGGACGCGCCCGGCCTGCCGGTTCTCAATGTCCGCGCCTGCGCCAGCAGGTATATGCGTGCGCATCCCCGGGGTAGACTGATGCCTCTAGGGAAGGTCTGAACAATTGCTGCGATCGCGCCGGTGTCTTTGCGCTCCCTCGTACAAGGCGCACCGAGCGAAGTTGGCGCGAGGAAAATAAGTGAGCTGCCAATGAGCGAGGTGCAACGCGGTACCAGGGGCGCAAAGGCCCGGCCCCGCTGGGGTTTCGCCCACAAGGGCACATCTGCCGCGTTTCCCGGCTTGGCCATAGAATGACTATGGCGCTGCGCCGGGAGCCTCGCATCTGCGCCCTTGTGGACCGAAACGCGATTCGTATCAATTGTTCAGACCTTCCCTAGTACACCCGAATTATCGGTTGTGGCGGAGATGATTAGTTGGCAACGCGGAGTTTTTCCCGGCCGGATTTGAGCCGCCGCACGCTGCTGACCCTGCTGGGGGTGCTGGCGCCGGTGGTGCTGCTGGTGTTGTTTCTGGGCGGCGGCAGCTTGCCCGGTACGCCCCTGCGCCAGAGTGCAGCCCTGATCGGGGGGGTGTTGCTGTTGACCCCGTTCTTTTTTTCCATCGCCAAACGGGCTGGTCTGACGGCCAGCCCCCCGGCATGGTTTGTGGCCCATGTACTGGGTTCGACGGCCGGCACGGTTCTGGTGACCTGGCATATGGCGGGAGGCGCGTGGCTGTCGCCACCGGGCGTGCTGTTTCTTGCGTTGCTGTTTCTGGTGTTCCAGGGATTGTCCGCGCGGGCATTTCTGGCGCTGGATTCATCCCGCCTGTTCGCCGCCCAGGTGAGCAGTTTCGCGAGGCCTGATCCGCAGCGTCAGCAGGCCATCGCAGGTCTGATTGACGATAAACAACGATTGCTGGCCCGGCTCGCGCCAGATGCGTCCGAAGCCCTGTTTTCGCCCCATCTTGGGCATTGGCTGCGCCATCCGATGATGAGTTTGGCCTACAGCCGTCTGGCTGCCGCCGAGGCCCGGTTGGTGGGTTCCCGGGCGTCGGCGGGTCCAGTGCTGGCGTACTGGCGGCGGCTGCATATGGCGGTGGCTACGGTGTTTCTGGTCGGCCTGATCCTTCATGTGTCGCTGGTGACACTGTTCGCCGGATTCGTGAGCGGCGGAGACGACATCTACTGGTGGCATCTTGCCGACTGGGGAGGACCGGGATGACGCAGCTCGCCCTGATGATCGATCTGGAGCGGTGTACCGGGTGCAAGAGCTGCGAGGCGGCCTGCAAGCAGGTCAACCGGCTTGGCCCCCACGAGTACAGAAACCGGGTTATGTGGCTGAACGACCCGGTGGTGCCGGCCCTGGATTTTCTCACCGTGACCTGTCAGCAGTGCGCGCGCCCGGCCTGCGTGCGGGCCTGCCCGGTTCATCCCAAGGCCCTGTTCAAGCATCCCGAAACCGGGGTGGTGTCGGTGGACGAGGACCGCTGTACCGGCTGCGGCGAGTGTGTCGTGGCCTGCCCCTATGGCGCCATGGGGTATGACCCGGTGGATCATCACGCAGTCAAATGCGACCTGTGCGCCCCCCGGCGTGCGGTGGGCGAGGGCCCGGCCTGCGCCAGTGTGTGCCCGACCCGCGCGATCCGGTTTGGGGCTCGGACCGATTTGCTGGCGGTTGCCGAGAAAGGCAATCGTGCCGTGCGGGATCACGATCAGTTTCTGCAGGGCCCGGCGACGGTTTACCTCGACCGATTGGCCAGGGGTGACAGCGCGGACAGCGGCCCTGTGGATCGGCTTTCGGGCCGCAGGGTGCCACGATTGTTGAGCGATCACGGGCCGCGGGAAGCCCTGACGCCGGACAGCGCTGTGGCGCCCTACCGCATGCATCCGGTGGCGGGCGAAGCGCCGCGCGTTGTCCCGGGTGGATGCAACATCTGCTTCAATGCCTGCACAGTGAAATACCATGTGCGGGATGATCAGGTGGTGAACGTGCTGGGCAACGAGGAGGATCCGGTATTTCAGGGTCGGATCTGCCCGAAATCGCAGATGACCCTGCAGCTCTACAACAACCCTCTGCGTCTGACACAACCGCTGAAACGCGTTGGCGAGCGGGGATCCGGGCAGTTCCAACCTATCGGCTGGGTCCAGGCGCTGGACGAGATTGCCGCGCGCATGTCGGCCGTGCGCGACCAGCATGGGTCCGAAGCCTTGGCCATTCATGCCGGGACCCGCACCGGGGTACTCAATATCCTGGGCTTCATGCCCATGTTCGCCCGGCTCTGGGGCACGCCGAACACCGCAACCACCGAGCCGTTCTGCGATGCCGGCAAAGTGGTGGCGCTGCAACTGACCCAGGGTTCCACCAACCTGGGCAACATCTACACCGAGGACGACATCGGCAGCGCCGCGATGTATGTCTATTTCGGTGACAACCAGGCGGAAACCCGCCCGGTCAACTTTGGCATGGTCAACGACTGGCGGGTGAACAACGGCGCCCGCATGATCGTGGTCGATCCCAGACTGACCGCCACCGCCAGCAAGGCGGACCTGTGGCTGCCTATCCGCCCCGGCACCGATATGGCGTTGGCGCTCGGCCTGATCCACCATCTGTTCGCAGCCGGTCTGCATGACAGGGATTTTTGCCAGGCATGGCTGCTGGGATGGGAACAATGGCGCGATTACGTTCATGCCAAAGGCTACTCCGCCGATTGGGCGGCCGGGGTGACCGGGCTCGATCCGGATCGCATCCGCGAACTGGCCGAAGAGATTGCCCGCGCCGATGGGTGCATGCTGTTCGCCAGCCGCGGCGTCAATCAACACACCAACTCGGCCCAGACCAATCGGGTGCTGATGTTCCTGGCCGCCATCACCGGCAATTGGGGGCGCAAGGGGGGCGGTTTTTTCAATGTGGCGGCCGAGCCGGACTGGATGCCGGTTCCGATCCCCCCCGAGCGTTTGCCCAGTGGCATCAGGCCTGCCGTAAGTAAAAACCCGGCGGGCTGGCTGCCGGCCATGCTCAAGGACAAGCCGTATCCCATTCGTGGCCTGATCACGGGCAACAACCCGCTGGCTCAATGGCCCGGGCAGACGGAAGTGCGGCGCGCGCTGGCCGGCCTTGACCTGCTGGTCCATGTGGAACTGTTCCAGAACGAGACCTCGGCCATGGCCGATTACGTTCTGCCTGCCACCACCGGCGCCGAAAAGGGGGGTATCAGCCGCCTGGCCGAGGATCGGCGCATCGTCTGGAACGATGCATTGATCAGCGGACCCGGCGAGGCCCGGTCCGATCACTGGATCTGGATTGAGTTGGGCAAGCGCTTCGGTTTTGACGACGTGCTCAAGGACAGATTACAAGAATCCCGCGGTGTT
The DNA here is from genome assembly GCA_963783675.1 of uncultured Gammaproteobacteria bacterium. Lineage (GTDB taxonomy): Bacteria > Pseudomonadota > Gammaproteobacteria > Competibacterales > JAHEDQ01 > JAHEDQ01. Next base: position 349,354 of record CAWAOU010000018.1, on the reverse strand, counting down.
CTGGGACCAAGTGTTCCGCCATGCGACACCCGACCTGAGGGGTGTGACCCTGAAACGGCTGCGAGACACGCCCTATCGTTGGGTGCGCACGCCGGTGGCGGCGGCGGACGATCCGGAACCGGGTTCGCTGTATCTGCCCGGTATGACCGCCTTCGGTCAGCCCCAGGGTAAACGGTTTCCAACGCCGAGTGGCAAGCTGGAGTTCTGGACCGAGGCGCTGGAGCAAAAGTTTGCGGCCGCCGGTTTATCGGCGCTGCCGGAGTTTTACTCCGAGCCCGAACAACTGCTTGATATGCCCTATCTCCAGTCGCAGCCGGACGGACCCGAGGGCAAGCCCCTGTCGCCGTTTTTCGGTTCCCCCGTCGGGCTTCAAACTGTGGCGGTTATGGAACCCAGCCTGGACAGTCCGGGTCGAAAATTGCGCGAACTGGGTTTCGACATGGAATTGGTGACTGGCCGGCCGCCGGCGCCGCACTTTCATTCCTGGACGCACTATTTCTGGCAGGCTCAGGAGATGTGGCCCGAATTGTACTGTCAGATGCATCCGGACAAGGCTCGGCAGATTGGCGTCAAGGACGGAGATCGTGTTCGGGTGGAGACGCCGGGGGCGGCGATCGAGGCCAGAGCCTGGGTGACGCCCGGAATCCGGCCCACGGCGGTGTTCATTCCCATTGGCTGGGATACCCGTCAGCCGTTCAACCCGGCCGAGACGGTGAACCTGCTGACCGGACGCCAGTACGATCCGGTCTCGGAGCAGGCCAATTTGAAATCCCATCTGTGCAGGGTCATGCCGGTTTAAGGTTTCCGCTGCAACGACATTCAGGAAGTGAACGCCATGACCATCCCTGACTACCGTGCTCGGCTTTCCGCGCTGTTGCTGTTGGCGGCGGTATCCGCCACCGGCGCCGCCCAAACCATCGGTTTCGATCTTGTGGCCGCCAGCAGCAGCCGGATGGCCCAGCCCCACGACATCGTTTTGTCCGCTGACGGTGCCCGCCTGTATGTGGCGGACAACAACAATCACCGCATCGTGATATTGGACGCACAGACCCTGGCGGAGATCGGCGTGTTTGGCACAGGCGAGGTGTCTGCACCCCATGACGTGGTGTTCGATGCCCAGGGACGGCTGCTGGTGGCCGACACCGGCAACAGCCGAATTGCCGTGTACACGGTCGCCAATGACGGTGGCACATTGGCGGCAACCATCAGTGGCGGTGCACGCAGGCCCGAAGGCGTCGACGTGCATCCCGACGGTCGGATTCTGGCCACTGGCGCCGCGTCGGGCAACCTGGTCGCTTACCGCGACGGCAAAGTGGTGGCGGAGCGGGGCGGTTTCTCGTCACCCCACGACGTGGTGGTGGACGCAGAAGGAAACCTCTGGGTGGCGGATGCCGGCAATGACCGGGTGGTCAAACTGAGCCCGGACTTCCAGCCTCTGCTGGAGCTTTCCGGCGAAGCCTATGGGTTCAATGGCCCCCGTTATCTGGATTTCGACGCCGACGGACGCCTCTACGTGGCGGACAAATATACCCACACGATCAAAATCATCGCGCCGGATGGCGAACTGATGCAGGTGCTGGGCAGCGGTCAGGCCGGCCAGGGCCCGGGACTGTTCGACCGGCCCGAAGGCGTCGAGATACGCGGGCGGGACGTGTGGTTTTCGGACACCTACAACGATCGTATCGTGCGCTATCGTATGTCCGATCAGCCCCAGAGTTGAGGGCCAACGCTGGGCGTCCGCATAGTGTTAAGGAAGGTCTGATCAATTGATACGAACCGCGTTTCGGTCCACAAGGGCGCAGATGCGAGGCTCCCGGCGCAGCGCCATAGTCATTCTATGGCTAAGCCGGGGAACGCGGCAGATGTGCCCTTGTGGGCGAAACCCCAGCGGGGCCGGGCCTTTGCGCCCTTCGTGCCGCGTTGCACCTCGCTTATTGGCAGCTCACTTATTTTCCTCGGGCCAACTTCGCTCGGTGCGCCTTGTACGAGGGAGCGCAAAGACCCCGGCGCGATCGCAGCAATTGATCAGACCTTCCTCAACTGGCGATTCACCACCGAGGACGCCCGCATCAAGTTGAAACGGCTCTATCCATCAACCGAGTTTGACTGGCGTCTAGGGAAGGTCTGAACAATTGCTGCGATCGCGCCGGCATCTTTGCGCTCCCTCGTACAAGGCGCCGATAAGAACACACTGCCGCGTGGCCCGGACTTGGCGTTAATCGCTATGGCACGGCGCCGTGAGCCTCGCATGGCGCCCATGTGGACCTAACTCTACGCTTTTCGTATCACCGAGCGAAGTTGGCTTGCTGCCAATGAGCGAGGTGCAAAGCGGTACCAGGGGCGCAAAGGCCCGCGCCCCCCCGGGGTTTCGCCCACAAGGGCACATCTGCCGCGTTTCCCGGCTTGGCCATAGAATGACTATGGCGCCGCGCCGGGAGCCTTGCATTTGCGCCCTATATTGTGACCGAAACGCGTTTCGTATCAATTGTTCAGACCTTCCCTAGGCCCAGAAAGCACTATCGATACGACTCGACGGGCGATGCGGCGCGGATCCACATCTCGTCGGGAATCGGCCAAGCTGTTAGGCTGACGAACAACGGGATTTCGCAAGGATGCGATCATGCTGCCGTTACCGGCTGGCAGGGAAGCCAGGTTGCGCGCCGGTGGGTCTGCCTGCGAAACGCCACCGCCCGGAGCGGGCCCTTCTTTATCAACTCGTCGAGCAATACTACCCAGCGCTCAAGGCGAACCTGGCTTCAGAGGGCACATTTTTGCCGGGGTATGTCGAACGCGCGGGACGACCGCGGCGCCCCGGAGACCTGGCAACGCACAACTGTATCGTGCTGGGAGAGAACAGGAACTGGAAGTTGCGCGACAGGGCAGGCGGGGTGCGTGAGGTTCGCGTGGCCGGGAATTTCAGCACGAACTATGGTGAGGTGATCACCGAAGCGGCGCTCGCCGGCGCCGGCATCGCCCTCAAGTCCCTATGGGATATTCGCCACCTGTTGGCCGAGGGTTCACTGCTCTCGGTGCTCGAGGATTACACGGTCGAACCGGTATGGAGCCTATGGGCTGTCCGCCCGCCCGGAGAGATGGTCCCGGCGCGCGTGCGCGCGTTCATCCACTTCATGGAAACGAAGTTCCGGGAAGTTGAATCGTGACGCAAAAGGTGTTGTTTAAACATGCTCAGAGCACAGTCTGATTCGGGTTGATGGCGGATATTTACGCTTGTGCTTGCCAACACGCCAAGCCATGGCCCGCACGACGAGATTCTGTTCCTGACACGGTGCTGTGAATCGAAGCGCTCGCCGCGGCGCGTAATGGTCATCAGGTTTTTCGTAACCGTTTTTTCTCATACATCGCCCTGTCCGCGCAGTCGACGGCATGTCCAAGTCCCTTGCTGGGATCTCGGACGGCGAGTCCAATTGAGGCTGGCAGGTCTTCCCGCTCCAACGACTCCTCGATCCGGTGCCGTAGTGTTTCGCCGGCAGGCCTGTCGCATTCGACAGCCAGGACGGCAAATTCGTCTCCGCCGACACGCGCGACGATGTCCTGCTGCCGCACGGCTTGGCGAATCGCCCGAGTTGAGCGGCGGATGTATTCGTCACCCGCCGCGTGACCGTTCATGTCGTTTACTCTTTTCAATTGATCGAGGTCGACGATCAGAACACACGCGGGATGTCCGTAACGTTGGCAACGCGCTTCTTCTGCGGCCATGAGCCGTTCCCAACCGCGACGGTTATACAAGCCCGTCAGATCGTCGCGCAAGGCTTCCGACTCGGCACGCTCGGCTCGCCGGCTGATATCCGCGACCCTGAGCTCGGCCGCGAGAATTGTGCTCAGCATCCCTGCCATGAGTTCCAGAAGCGGTTGCTCAAGTTCAAGCCCCATGGGTTTCGGTGTCGGATCGATGGCGCACAAGGTGCCGAACAAAGTGCCGTCTGACTGGGTCAGCGGTACGCCCACATAGGCAGCAACCTGGACTTGTTCGGTGACCGGAGCACTCGCGAACATCGGCACCGCAGCCACATCCGGAGCGACTCTGGGCCCTTGCCCCGAGGCCATGCGATGGCAAAATGAGTCTGTCCAGTTGAAGACCTGCCCGTTCTTAACACCGTAGCCATGATCTTCCGCATACAGCACGATGTAATCGTCTCCCGACGCACGAGTCACCATCCACAGATCGAATCCAAGTCTCTCATGTAGAAACGCCAGAACGGCTCGTGCTGCGGATGGGAAATCCGCGAATGGAAGCCCCCAATCCAAATCCTTTCGAGGGGGTGCCTTGTTTGGGTCCTGGCTCATACGAGTGAAGTGTTCCCGGACGCTTTGTCCACAGAATCGAAGGTTACGGGCCTCGGCTCACGGGTTGAACTATAACCGAGGCGCATCAATCTGGCCGCCCCATCAGCAGATCATGTTGCGTATTCCGGCGAACCTGCGCGGGGATGCAACTGAGTTGCGGCCACAGATTGAACCTGCGATGCCGGATTTTGGTCAGAGCAAACAGCAACGTAGCGACTAAGGGGGCATTTCCCGGGGATCTGAAACACGCAGAATCGCTTTTCCTATGGGCCATCGGGGCAGAGCCGCCGATCCTCATCCCAGATCCCTGCCGGCGCCTCCGACTCACCCCTGGCGCAATGCTCAATATGCGGGTGATCCGTGCGCTGAAAGCGTCGACAGTTCAGGCACTGGAGCATTCCGCGAGGCGGATTTTCGGGTTCAGCGAGCTTTGATGCTCTGCCCAGGAAACAGGCCAAGGCGCTCGGTTCGTTCGCACGTTTCGTCAAGTATTCGCGAATAGTCAGGTCGTCTGTCTCGTCAATGGATAAGAACCAGGCTCTGATTCGAGCAATACTACCCAGCGCTCAAGGCGTACCTGGCTTCAGAGGGCACGTTTTTGCCGGGGTATGTCGAGCAGCAGTTCGAGGCGTACCTCGGGTGCGCAAGGTGTTCACTCTGCAGACGCTGCCGGCGTGCGAGGAGTCATTCGATGACGGGATCGGTAAGGTGGCCGGATTTTCCCTGCACGCAGGGGTGGCGGCGAGAGCGGACGAACGAAAGAAGCTGGAGTGGCCGGGGAGAACCCGGGTCACGGATACTTCAAGCCGGCACACCCGCCATGGAGAGAGCCGCGGAAAGTCGTGTCCGGACCTCAGCGTCCTGGAACATGCGGCACAGACCGAGGTTGGACACGCGCAGACCCGGCCGCGCGCCGAGTGCCGCCTTGGCCGCCGTGCGGGCACTATCCTCTTCCCCGAGTTGCACCAAACAGGCGGCGCCGATCAGCGCTCGCAGATACGGTAGATTGGTGATGTTCTTCATTTGCGTCACTGCGCCGCCATAGTCCGCCATGGCGAAATAGGCAAGCGTCTTCCACATCCGGGCGATATCGACGGTGTGCGGCGTCTCGTCGTGCATCTCGAGCACGCGATCGAACCACACCATTGATTGCTCGGCACTTTCCGCGTAAAGAACATACAGGCCTTTGTTGAGCAGCATGTCGCCGTCAAACGCGTTCAATCCCACGGCCTTTTCCACGCATCGTTTCGCTTCCTCCAGTTTACCTGTCGCCAGGTAGATACGGCTCAGCAGCCGATAGGCGTGGGCGTCGCCTGGCGACAGTTCGTGAAGTCGTCGGGCGTGATGCTCTGCCTTCGCCAGGGCGCCGCCGTCCATGTCGCCCATGAAGACCCAGTCGATGAAGTAGGAGAATCCAAGCCCGAGATGAGCCGGCACCAGGTCAGCGTCGAATTCCAGAGCCTTGATGCAATAGCGTTTCGCGGTCTCGATGCTGTCCGGCTCGATCTGATGGACGAGGGCAATAGCGCTGTAGACCCATTCGTAGGGGCCGTACTCGCCCGGTGTTTTGTCGCGGATCTCCGTGGCAACCGACTGCCAGATACGTTCGGAGAGAATGGTGACGACACGGGTGGTTATCTCGTCCTGGACTTCGAACACGTCCTTCAACTGCCGATCGAATTTCTCTGCCCATTCGTGCGTGCCGGAAACGGCGTTGATCAACTGCACGGTGATCCTGACCCGGCTCCCACCCTTGCGGACGCTGCCCTCGAGCACAAACCCCACTCCAAGCGCTTCGCCGATCCGGCGGATATCGTGGGCCGTGCCCTTGTAGGCAAAAGTAGAGTTGCGTGCGGTGACTTCGTACCACTGGTTTTTTGACAGCGCGGTGATGAGATCCTCCGTCAACCCGTCGGCAAAGAACCCCTGGTCCGGGTCGGGACTCATCGCGTCGAAGGGAAGTACGGCGATCGCCGGCTTCTTGACCGGCTCGCGTCGGGAAGCTTTCGACGCAGGCTTGGTACCGTCCGGCGTCCAGTGGTAGAGACGGACCGGTTGTTCGATGTTCTTTAGCACGACCTTGCCGCCGTCGTGCAGCGGCAAATCGACTTTACCGCCAAGCTGCTCCTTCACCGCGGCGGACAGACAAATGCCGCCGGGGACGGAAGCGGCCTCCAGGCGGGCGGCAATGTTGACACCGTCTCCGTAGACTTCGCCGCGATCCTCGATGACGTCGCCGAGATTGACGCCTATCCGGATGCACAGTTTCTCCGGCTCCGGCAAGCCCTCGTTCCGGGCAGCCAAAGCTCCCTGGATCTGCACGGAGGTGCGCATCGCTTCGACGACGCTCGGGAAGGAGGCGAGGATGGCATCGCCGGCATAGCGCAGTACCGAGCCGTTCGACGCCTCGATGGCCGCCGTCGCCATGTCCAACATTGCCATGACCCGGACATGGGTGCCTTCCTCGTCCATGGTCGTCAGCCGACTGTAACCGGCGACATCAGCATAGAATATGGCAGCGAGCTTGCGAGTGACGGGCATGGAAGGCGCCTCCTGAGACAAGCCTACGCGAAACGCACGGGAGCACAAACGGAAACACAAGCCCGGTCGAGATCAATCCAAAACGCGATGAGGCCAGGCTGCAACCAGCCCTTCTCGAAGACGTTTTGGGGACCGAATCTGGCGTTAGCTTAGAGGGCGGTCTTTCCGAATGGCAATCGGGAGGTGGTCGAACGGAGTCTCCCGCGCTTCGAGCGAATTCTCCGATGGAAGACCTCAGCCGTGAAGGCCGGGGCACGAATTTTCCCCTTCCCTCAAATCAGGTCCACTGATTGCCGGAAACTCGGCATGGTGCCCAGTTCCATTGTGTTCGCCCATGCGCTGGTTGGCGTCTGCACTGGGCAGGGTCTTGACACCCTGGGCGACGCACTGGGCCCAAACCGCTATGATCCAGGCCTCATGTACTGCATGCGGAGAAGACACTGTGCAAACGATCCTGCGGATAGCGAATCCGGGCCTGATTGCGATCGCATTACTGTTTTGCTCTGGGCACGCCCAGGCCGGCGTGACAGATTTGGTTGGGGCGCTCACGGGCGACATCGGGATATCGCAGGAGCAAGCCGAGGGTGGCACCGGCGCCCTGTTTAACTACGCGAAACAAAACATGAGCGGGGATGACTTCAGCCGACTGGCCTCCGGTCTACCGGGCCTGGATGGGCTCATGGCCAAGGCCCCGAGCCTCGGAGGGACCAGCGAAGGCAGCACCAGCGGATTGTCCTCCGCCCTTGGCAGCGCGTCCTCGATGCTCGGAGGGAACGGGACGAACGAGCTCGGGGCGGCAGCGGCGTTGGCGGAGCCCTTCGCCAAGCTGGGCCTGGATCCCGCGATGACGAGCAAGTTCATCGGCGTAACTCTGGACTACGTCCAGTCCACCCAGGGGCAGGAGATGATGGGCCTGTTGAAAGACGCCTTGTTTTGATGTGCACGGTACTGGTCACAGGCCAGCCGATCACCGGCCCGAGAGTCAGCCCAGGTGTGAACCATCAGGAATGACGCAAGAGTGCGAGCAATCGCCCCGCCGTCATGGGCCAGGTGTTGGGCATTGTCTAGCGCTGTATCGCCACCCATCAGATCAAGAAGGCTGGGTTCTCGCGCAAGACGGCTCAGACCGGCGCGGTCATCCTGATTCAGCGCTTTGGCAGCGCGCTCAACCTCAACATCACGGGAACGTGCGCTACCAGCTGAAGAGCCCGTACCGCGATGGGTGAGCCGAGGCCGAAGTGAGCAAACGTCACTTCGCAGTGCGGCGAACGCCCGGCCACGGAAGGTCGGACCGGGGCTTGGTCGCAGAACGGCGTCGCGCCAGGGATGGCTAGCTTACACATGACCGAAGAGGATTTCATCGCTCGCCTGGCGGCCCTGGTGCCGAAACCGCGGGTCAATCTCACTCGATTCCACGGCGTTTTTGCGCCCAACAGCAAGTACCGCGCGCGGGTGACACCGGCCAAGCGAGGCAGGGGAGGGCAGCGTGCTGCGACGGGGGATGGGGAGGAACCAACGCTGGCCGACCGCCGTGCGTCGATGACCCGGGCACAGCGCCTGAAACGGGTGTTCGGAATCGACATCGAGACCTGCCGGGCCTGCGGTGGGGCGGTGCGGATCATCGCCTAATCGAGGATCCAGAGGTCATCGAGAAGATTCTCACCCACCTGGATGCGAAAGCGGCTGAGCCCCGAACCATCAGATCGCCGCCGTGTCGGGCACCGCCCCAGGCGGGACTGTTCGACTGGACCAGGATACCCCGTAAACCCGCCGACTGTGACGCTGAGCCTCGCGGCTTTGATAGCGCTCGGCCCGACGCCGGGAATCGTCAAGAAATTGGCTGAAATACTCGATTACGGCCGGCACCAGGCCGAAGCGCGGGTTGGCGAGTGTTTGATGACTTGGGAATACTCAATCGCCTTTCGGAAAAGGGCGTTTGTTCGTCTTATACTGAAGGCACTCGGATCCGCCGGTGGTCGCCGGTGTAAGGAGTCAGGCACAAGCTGACTCGTGGTAGGTGGTAAGCACGATCATCTCGTCGTCGTCCTTCAACCGCAGGCGCTCGTCGCGTCCGGGGTTGAGCTGCACGCCGCCGCCTGGCTTGCCGTGCTGCCCTGTCCGGCGAATGCCGATGGCAATCTCCCCACGGGCACCGGCGCCCCGTTGCAGGTCGGCAAAGCGGTAGACGCGCTCCGTTGCCCCTGCATCAGGGACGGCGGATGTATCGAGGTTTTTGGCCAACTCGTAGCCCCCGATGCGGCGGAAGAAGATCTCGCTGCCGCCCGAGCCAAACAGCTCGTCGAACACCGCGCGCAGCTCGCGTCGCAAAGCGACGCGGGCCAGCATGTGACTGATGATGACCGGGCTGACGATGACCTCGCCACGCCGGTTCTTGAACAAGGCAACGTTGGCCGGATCAGTCAACTCGACCAGCACCGGCGGCGCTTTCTCGGCATCCTCCATCACCTCCCGGAGCAGGAGATAGCCCAGGATGGTGCGCGCGTCCGACTCAGCGTCGGACTTGAGCCGATCGCTGGATAACAAGACCAGGTTGTCGTAACTGGCTGGGTCCACGCTCTCAAGGAAGGCGGGGACGGTATAGTCGAACTCCAGCTGTCGGATTTCGAGGTGATCCGTGGCGAGCGCCTCGGCGGCGATGCGTTTTTCGCGCTTGGCGACCGAGACCTGAGACACGATGTCGATCGCGAACGTTTCGTTGGGGTAGGCGGCGAATTCCTCCAACAGGGCCGGAACCCGATGGTTCCAGCCCAGCACCAGCACCCGGCGCCGGGGGAGCATCTCCCACTCGGGCGCAGGTCTCGCCGGCAAGTCGGGCGCCGCGCCGATCATCGTAGGCGCCGCCGCGTCCCGATAGCTTGGGGCCAGCACCGCGATGCGGTCTTTCGCCTCCAGCCGGAAGTCGTCGGGTGGATTGAGCAGCGCCCGGAAATCGTCTCCCTGGGGGCGCACGACGCCGAGCAGTACAGCCTCGGGGAAGGCATAAGCCAACTGCTGGAAGGAGACGCCCGCTAGCTGAGGCCCTTCGCGGACGTAGATCTGGCTGCCGCTGACGTCGGACAGAAACTCGCCATAGACATGGGACAGTCCTGGGTGGCGGACGTTCTGCACCATCAGGCGGCTGATCGCCTCGTCGCCGGCGACGATCTCCATCGGACCGGGATAGAGGGCGCGCAGGGTGCCGGCATGGCGCATGTCCTGGAGTTCGGCCACGACCAGTGGCAGTTCCTCGGGCGGCAGCTCCCCGGGTGGTGCCTCCTCAAGCGCTGCGCCGATGGTCATCAGGGTCTTCACTGTGCGCGTGTCGGCGTCGAGCGCGCTGTTTGAGGTGGTGTCGGCGGCCGGAATCAGGATGGCGCCGGCATGGGCGAAATCGACCCGCGCAAGGTCGTCCAGGCGCAGCGGGGTGCCGCTGCGCAAGATGACCTGCCGGTCGTTCCAATCGGCGCCGAGCTCGAGCTTGATGTGCTGCCCAAGGCTGGCGTCCGCGCGTTCGGCCAACAAGGCCACGCGCAGGCGGCGAGCTCCCCTTTGATGCAGGAAACGCTCCACCCGCCCCTGCGAGACCAGGATCTCGTGCAGAATCGTCAGCGTGCGGCTGGTCCAACCTAGGATGACGAAATGCGCGTCGAGGGCGACCGGTGTCAACCCCTGCTCCAGGCGGTCCATGGTCTCCCCAAGCCATTGGACGAGAATGGCGATCAGCGCCCCCGTAAACAGGACGTATCCAAGCAGGGTAATCACCGTCGCTACCGTGGCCTTGGCGACGCCCTGATCATCGCCCAGGTAGCCTGGATCGGTGAGGCGCAGGAAGGCCCACCAAATAGCGTCCGCGGCGGAGTCGAAGCCGGGCGCGAGCGCGCGCGCCAGGAGACCCGCGACGGTCGCGACCAGTACGACCAGCATCAGCATGAGGGCAAAGCGCGCCGCAGGCCCGCGAACCATGGTCTGCTCCAGCCGGAACAGGAGCAAGTTTTTCAATCTAGAGAACAAGGGGTTGCCTCCGAGTGGCATGGGGGTCTTTGTGCCTGCCCCGGACGGCGCCTGACTCGACGAGGCCACCTTCCGCGTTGCGCCAACCATTGTATCGCCCTACCGTGCGCCCGTTGGATCTCCTGAAGACAGCGCAGATAGTCCAGCGCAATTTGGTATGAGAATTTTCGATTATCGCCTTCGCTCTAGCGACCACCCACACGCCACGGATCTTATCAACGCACGCCAGAGCCTGTACCCGCTGCTGGCCATCCTGCTACTGGTGATCTGCGTTGCAGCCCCTGGGCCTGCAATACCGGCTGGTGGGGCTGGAACTGAGCGGGATGGTCGATGCCCTGGCCGATGGCGACGTGGATGCCGTCGTCGCCGCGCTAACCATCACCAGCGCGCGGGATCAGCAGGTGGACTTCTAACAACCGTTCTACACATCGGGGCTCGGCATCGCCGTCGCGCAACACCCCGATGACAGCTTCATGGCGACCATGCAGCGCCTGCTCTCCGATCGCTTTCTGCAAAGTGTGGCAGCCCTCCTCGGCCTATTGACGCTGATCGGAGTGCTGATCTGGCTAGCCGAGCGCCGCCGCAGAGACCACTATTCCTGGGCTTCCTGATCGCCGGGCATCACGCAAATTTCCTGCGCGTGCTACCCCATGTCCTGCAGCGGCAGAACTACGGCATCGCCGTGCCGCAGCCCAGCCCTCTGCGCGAACCAATCAATCTGGAGCTGCTCGAGATCACCCGCAGCGAAGAGTGGGCAGCCGAACTGGAGCGCTACATCGGGACCGAACAATGACACTGGAGAACAGGCAGCATAACCCGCCTATTCGTCCGGCGGCAGTCCGTTCTCGCCTCCGTCGGCGCTAACGGTCCGTCATCGATCTGACCCGAGAAGTGGCCCGGAACGACGTTTCCAGGCTTGAATTTCCCCAACCGCGGCTTCGCTGACACGCGTTTGCCCGTTGCGCCGGCCATCTTCTCAACTGCGCCGGGAACCTCGCTACACGCGATGATCCGCACCGCCCCACTGCCGGACCGGCAGGGCTCGATGTCTTCAGTTGATAGCGAATGTTCCCATTGGCTGTCAGTGACAGGCGCTACTCCGATATCGTCGGACGGCTGATGTAGCGGTACAGCCGTTTCAGCTTCTTGTGCTCATCCGCCCTGCCCGACACGCCAGCGTACAGAGAGAACCCGTCCACCTTGCCCACTGGTTCCACCAAGTCCTCTTCTGGATCGCGGGTGGGGAAAGTTTTCGCTAAGCGATTGGCGGAGCCGTCCATGGCGAGAGGTGCGTGACCTTACAATCCCCGGCCGGCCTTCCATGGCCGGGCGATCGCCGAACCCCAACTCTGACCGACATAGTCGATACTCGCATCGCTGGTGCTATCCTCGAACTCGAAGGCACGAGCCGTAGCCAGCAGTAGAACAGACAAGCAAAGAAAGCCGTACGCACATACGCCAATTTTTGTAAGGCCGCTTGACGCCGGTTGGGTAGTTCCTCCCGATTCGGAACTCCAGGGCACCGTGTATCTGCCCATTGGGAAATTGTTGCTGCTGTTATGCTGCCTGATATCTCCAACAGTATGCCAGGCGCTCTGAAGAACCTGTTTCGACGCTGCGAAATACTGATATGCAGTCATGCGGGCTAGCCCCGTGCAGCGACCAGCAACCGGGATTCGACTGCGTAGCCCGAGCCGTCCTTTGCCACGAGGTTAATCTCCCAGTTCTCTTCGTCGGGGATATTGGTGCGTTCCAGTCCGGGTAACTCGCGCTCATCATCAACCTGAAGTCCCCATATGCGCACCTGCCGAATTCCTTTCACCGGGATGCGACGCTCGTCGAACTTGCTTTTGAATTCTTCGGCCACCTCATCGCTGGACCAGATCGCATAGCCGCAGTCCCTTATAGCCGATACCCGGGACGGCATTTTCTTGTCAGTCGTCATGTCTCTCACCTGTTCGTTTGGTCTGACATCTTCCTTTGCCTTCAATAATAGCTCATTGGTGCCGGCAGGCATGCAACACCGCAAGGGCCGGCACCATCGATATCGCAACAGCGATAACGGCCGCGTGTTCCGCAATGACCGGTTTTATCCACCCAGGGTTTCCGATTGCCCTGGCTTCATCCTGACCAGGACTTCGCTACCCGAGAAACGATTAGCCCTGGCCCAACGGCGAGTCCATACCGCCCTGACGCGGCACTTAATAAGTGTTTGTAACGATTTACAGACCTTCCCTAGGGTCTGTGTGCTGTGTCGCGTAACCGATTCGCAAACCAACTGATCACGCTCACTGGCATCTGTGGCTGGTACGCATTCGCGACGTGGTTTCTCGGAATGGGCGATGACTATTCCAACGATATGAGCATCACGGCTGTGGTTCCCGCGCTGGCCGCGATTAACTATGGACTGGTCGCGACTGACATTTGGCGGCATGCACGGCTGCAACGTGCCGGCATGCTCGGCCTGTTTGTGTGGTTCTCGGTTTTGGCCGTATCGCTGCTTGCCAGGATTCCGCTGGCAAAACGCTTTTACGATGCGTTGCCGGCCGAATCGCCCGCCGGCTATGGCGATTGTTTTGTCGTCAGCGCAGCGGCGATGGGCCATCCGCGATTTGTCGGCAGCCGGTTTGACCCGCAATCGGGAATGACGATCAACCTGCAACTGCTGCGGCTGTGGGCACTGGAGCAGCGGTTGGCATCGCGTTGGCCGGTGGCACACCGGTCTTTGCGGCGTTGGTATGACGCCATCGGACCGGCACTGGCCAGGCGGATCAGCTCGCCATTTGTCGCCGACGTTGTGTATGTCGCGCTAAAGCCGCTGGAGTTGCTGGCGATTTGGGTACGGAGGAATTAAAGGTGCAGTTCACTCATGTTGCCAGTCTTGCGAAAACTACCCAGTACGGCACCGCCTTGCTATAGACACGGAATAATCCAGTGCAGTCGCATAGGCCGCACGAGCGTGAAGCGCGAGTCATCCTGAACATTAGCTCTGTCGGTCCCGAATATTCACGCGGCCCGTGGAAGGTAGTCATGATGCAGGCCGTGCACGGCGGGAAATTCGACAACTTTGTAGGGCTTCGTCGAATGCTCAACTCGACCGTCCGGAGCGTGCATCCGCAATGACCAATGGGAGCGCCACTCATGATAGTAGTCGAAATACTTTGACAGCCTTGACGAAGAAACCGTCATGTTCCCGATCCTCGGCGGACTTCACCATGATCATCGTCGGGTGGCATAGGCCACATCGTTACCCACAACCCGGTTCATGAGTTGCCCGTGTAGCTTCGATTGCGAGGACAAAATCTCGGCCACGCTGCAGCCCGATCCAGATCGTTTGGGGTCCTGGGAAACCATCGCCCTTGCGATTCAGAAATCCTCCGAAGCCGGCCACCATACGAACCATCTGGTCGAGTGACGGCGGTTGTTCAGGCGGCGGTTTGCGTCTGGCGACGATGTAGACAGCCTGCCATTCCTCCTCGGCGAAGACCACATCACACGGCAATTCCGGGCATTGCCGTCCCAGCATGGTCAGATACAGCACCCGCCAGGCGATAATCATGTAGAAGGCCAGCGCCGGCTCCAGGCGCTGGAGCTTCTCCAGCTGCAGCTCCTCGACCTTGCAGCCGGATTTCAGGATTCTGAAATACACTTCCACCTGCCAGCGGCAAAGGTAGTATTGCAGCAGTTCGGCGGCCTGCTCGGCCGTGTCCACCGGCAAGCTGGTCAATAGCAGCCACGCGATGGGCTCAGCTCCCGCGGGCGGATCCAACTCCTGAGCCAACAACGCGGTCACTTCGACATCGGGTAGTTTGTGGCCGGTGCGGGATGGCGCTTTGAGCGTGACCCGCGCCGCGCGCAGGCTCTGGGCGATGCGCTGGGCCTTGCGCTGCTCGCTCTTGGGCATGTCGAACTCGATCCGATCGAGCTCGGGGGCCTCATCGAGGGCCTGGCGCAGGGTGCGGCCATCGGCGAGTTTGCGATCGTGCTGGGCGCGAATCAGCCACTCGGCCGCGGGGGTCTGTGCGTCTCGTTCGACATAGATCTCGTAGATGTCCGCTTCCCGATCGGCGAGATAGATCAGCTGCGTGTCGGGGAGTTCGGCCTGTCGCTCACACACCCGTCGGTAGCCTTCCAGCCAACGCAGGCTTTCCTTCTCTTCAATGGCTCGGCGAGCGTCCTTGGGCGCGCCCAGACTCCCCGGCTCACGGGTCCAGCTCCAGGCATCGATCACCCCCAGGCACAGACGCTCGGGGGTGAGGGCAACGGTGGGGTGCAGATACAGTCCTCGGCGGGCCTCATAGTTCAACGGCCCCAAATCCTGGATGTCACCCTTGGTGCTGTAATCGAGTTCGGTGGTGTCCTGAATACACAGCACGCGGGGATACTCACCCATGCGCCGCTGACTGGCGTCATAGTGGGGCGCGAGCACCTGCTGGGCCGTGACTTCGTCGTGATCGAACAACCGGTAGGCGCCACGGGTTTCGTCCCAACCACCGCAGGCGCTCGGGATGCTCACCGTGGGTTTGTCACCCAGCTTGGCCAGGACCTTGCGCGCCCGCCGGTTCAATCGCAGATCCCCCAGATCGATGGCCTCGAGCTCCGCCGCCAAGGCACTCATGCCCGCACCCCGAGCTGCGGGCGGAAGTCTCGCTGTAGAGGATAGACGTAGACGTCCTTCAGCGGCAGCCGGGCGCTGTGGGTGCGGTCACATTTGCCGCGCCCGGTGGTCTGGCCGAGACACCCCCAGTTGGCGGCCCGGTAGCAGGTCCCGCGGAACCGACCCGTCTCCACAAAGGTCTCCAGCAACACTGGGCGAATCCCGTAGCGGGCCGCGAAGTCAACGCCGATCCGCCGGCTTGCCAGCGACAGGACCCGTGAGGCCAGATTGCGCACCCGCACCCAGGGCAGGATCAGAAACCGCGCGTTGTTCAGCACCTGCGCGAGATGCCGCTCGCGGGCCTCCCGACCCCAGCCGATCCACGCATCCCGGGCCGCCACCTTCCAGGCCGCGGCACCAAACCCGATCGCGCCCAGCACGCCCGCCGAACAGCGGATCAGATAGCGTATCTGTGCCCCGGG
Organism: uncultured Gammaproteobacteria bacterium; assembly: GCA_963783675.1. Classification (GTDB taxonomy): domain Bacteria; phylum Pseudomonadota; class Gammaproteobacteria; order Competibacterales; family JAHEDQ01; genus JAHEDQ01. The sequence goes on along the minus strand of CAWAOU010000018.1, from coordinate 333,418 downwards.
CAAAGGCTGGTAGCCCAGGTAGTGGTAACGATCGATGAGCCCATTCCACAAGGCCGACGTCTCACGATCCTCCACCGGGACCAGATCCACCGCCCCGAGATCCGACACCGAGCCCGTGATCCCGTCGGCCGATGGCCACTCGATGCGCTGGCGCAGCAACCCTTTGCCGTTACCATTGCCGTTGCGTGGCGGGGGCAACTCGATGCAACCAGCCCGGTGCAGGCGCAGCAATGCCACCCGGCAGCTCATCAGCTTGGGGCGGCCCACGGTGTCGGTCCACGCAAGCCGAGTACAGACCCGGCGTGCGATCTCGGCACGCAACGGCGGCGAGGCCCGCTGGATCTCCTCTCGCACCTGCTCCAGATCCGCTACGCTCCACTCCCGTCCACACACCCGCAGGCTGTCCGCCATCGCCATTTCGCTCCACGCTCGGCCGCTACTGTCGTGAAGCGCATTCAATCAGCTTCGGCGCGCTGTGTCCAGCCGCGGGGAGATGTGGTTAACGATGTGGGTGAAGGTGATCGGGATAGCTACACTGAGACTGGAAATGATTGTGAATACAATAAGCACTGCAGCTTTTTCTTTGCCGAAGATTGCGGCTTCATAAATGGTCATTGCGCTGGCCGAGGCAAGCACGAAACTCTTGGGATTGAATACTGAAAGCGTAACTCCGAGAATTAATGCTTTCCAGCCGTTGTATGAATCGATCTTCGCCAGAAATTTGGGTTCCTCTACCAGCGTTTCCGGCGCAGGTCTTTTTTGCCACTTGCGCCATGCTGCCACCAGCAGTGCACTTCCCAGAGCAATTCTCAGCCACCCCGCCAGGGGCGTTGGATCTCCATTGAGCAACCGCAGCCCAGGGATAAACAGCACAAGCAGGCCGATGGCCAGGATGCCGGTGGGTCCAGCCCAGGAGAAAGGCAGAAGCCTTACTGGTATCGGCGGCGAGGAGGATGGACACCACCGCCGCAATAGGGATTGGGCTCAAGGCAATGCCCACCGCCATGGGCAGAATGTCGGTGATCGTGTCAAGCAACATTTCTCCAACCTATCCAGTCAAAAAGATTTACAACTTTCTGAGGTTCAGCGTGGTGAATATTTCTCATGCGGCGGCTTGGGAAGGGCTGAACAATTGATACGAAACGCGTTTCGGTCCACAAGGGCGCAGATGCGAGTCTCCCGGCGCAGCGCCATAGTCACTCTATGGCCAAGCCGGGAAACGCGGCAGATGTGCCCTTGTGGGCGAAACCCCGGAGGGGCCGGGCCTTTGCGCCCTTCGTGCCGCGTTGCACCTCGCTCATTGGCAGATCGCCTATTTACCTTGGGCCAACTTCGCCCGGTGCGCCTTGTACGAGGGAGCGCAAAGACGCCGGCGCGATCGCAGCAATCGTTCAGACCTTTCCTAGATCATGGCGTGACGGATCGTCGCGGAAACCCATTCGCTGACCACCACGGTAGCCAGGATCACCAGCAGAATAAGGGACACCTGGGTCCAGGCCAGGGTGGAGATGGACGCGTCCAGCTGCAGGCCGATACCGCCGGCCCCGACCAGCCCCAGAACCGTGGATTCGCGGATGTTGATGTCCCAGCGAAACACCGAGATGCCGGCGAAGGCCGGGAGAATCTGGGGCACGATCCCGTAGGCCACCCTTTGCGGGCCGTTGGCGCCGGTGGCGGTGATGGCCTCCACCTGGCCGGGGTCGATTTCCTCGATCGCTTCGTACAGCAGTTTGGCCACGAATCCCACTGAGCGCAGGCCGATGGCGATGACACCGGCAAACACCCCCGGGCCGAGGATGGTGACCAACATCAGCGCCCAGATCAACGAATTGATGGAGCGCGAACCGACGATGATGAACAGAGCCAGCGGGCGCACCAGCAAGGCGCTGGGCGTGGTGTTGCGCGCGGCGCAAAAGGCCACCGGCACCGCCAGCAGTATGGCGAGCAGGGTGCCGAGGGTGGCGATATTGAGGGTATCCCACAGGGGACGCCACAGTTCCGCCATGTAGCCCCATTTCGGCGGTGACATACGGTTGGCCAGATCCGCCGCCTGGGTGGGCGCATCCCAGACGAACATCCAGATGGTCTTATCGGAAATCAATTGCCAGCAATAGACGAATATCGCGGTGCCCAGCAGCCACAGGCCCCAAACTCCCCATTGACGTGCCGTCGTGCGCCGTCGCCAGATCGGTATGCCCTTGTCATGACGGACCGGCATCACTGTACCCAGCGTCGGACAAAACCGGAGCTGTACTCCACCGCCATGACGATGGCGATTATGATCAGCAGAATAGCGGCGGCCGAATCGAACTCGTAGCGGTCGAAGGCGGTGAGCAGGGTGGCGCCGATGCCGCCGCCGCCGACGATGCCCACCACTGCAGACTCGCGGAAATTGATGTCCAGGCGATAGACGGCCAGCCCGATCATGCGGGGTATGACCTGGGGTTGAACCGCATAGTTAAGCCACTGAAACCAGCTTGCGCCGGTGGCCAGCACCGCTTCCGGAGGGACCGGGTCCATGTCCTCGATGTCTTCGGCCAGCAGTTTGGCGTAAAACCCCACGGTGCCAACGGACAGGGCCAGAAAGCCGGCAAAGGGTCCAAACCCGAACAGCTTGACGAAGAAGATGGCCAGTATCACCTCGGGGAAGGTCCGGGCGATGGCGACCACGCCCCGGCAAAGCAGGTAGATGGGGCGGGGCGCCAGATTACGGGCCGCGCCCAGGCCCACCGGGATCGAGATCAATACCCCGATGACGGTGGAAGTCACCGTCATCCATAGGCTTTCCAGAATCCCGTCGAGGATGGAATCGGCACGTGAGCCGAAGTCCGGCGGGAAAAACGACGCCAGGAACCGCTGCCCTCGGGGCAGGCCCTCCTGCAGCCGCCCCCAGTTGATTTCCAGGGTGCCGAACGCAAAGGCCAGATAGACACCGGCGCCGATCCAGATTGCCCAGCGCCACCTCGGGTTCGAGATCAGCGCCGGGCGCTTCCACGCGCGGGTTGCGGTAGCGGCGCTCATTACATCCCCACCAGATGCTCGACGTCGGGTTTGCTCGTCGGTCGGGTTGGGTCGGGTTTCGATGGCCCGGTTTCGCCGGTATCGGAGGCGTCCCAGTCCTCCTCGCCGTAGATTTCGGTCAGCACCTGGTTTGACAGTCCCTCGGGTGTGCCGTCGTAGACAATGACACCCTGACGCAGACCGACGACCCGCTCCGCGTACATCCGCGCCAGGGGCACGTCGTGGATGTTCACCACCGCGGCAAGTGTGCGTTCCTGGCAAAGTTCACAGATCAGACGCATGATCTGGCGGGAGGTCTTGGGGTCGAGGCTGGCCGTGGGTTCATCCACCAGCAACAGTTCCGGGTTCTGGATCAGGGCCCGGGCGATCCCCACCCGCTGGCGCTGCCCGCCGGACAACTCGTCGGCGCGCTTGTCCACCATGTGATCCAGGCCGACTCTGGACAGCAGCCGGAACGCCTCCGCCACATCCTCCCGTGGAAAGCGGCGAAAGTAGCTGCGCCAGAACCCCACGTAGCCCAAGCGCCCGGATAAGACGTTCTCCATTACCGTCAGGCGTTCCACCAGGGCGTATTCCTGAAAAATCATACCCATGCGCCGCCGGGCACGACGCAGTCCGGATGAGCCCAATGTGGTGATCTCCAGGTCGCCCAGATAAACGGCGCCAGAAGTGGGCTCCACCAGGCGGTTGACGCAGCGAATCAGGGTGCTCTTGCCGGCGCCAGACGGTCCGATCAGCGCCAGCACCTGACCCTGGGGCACCTGCAGGTCAATTCCATTCAGCGCCCGATCGCCCGTTTTGTATTCCTTGACCACCTGCTCGAGACGCAGCATTGGAACGGTGGGCCTATTTGCAGTCATAGGTGACGCCGTTGGCGGCGTCTATTTTGCGAATTACGTCCCAGTCGGATTTGTAATGGATGCCGACAAATCTGCCCTCTTTCTTGAACTCCGTTTGCAGTTCCGAACCGTCCCAGGGAAACGTGAAAAAGGCCTCGTTGATCTTGGCCACCACGGCGGGATGCAGGTTGTGGGCATGCCCGTAACCTGTAGTGGGGAATGTGGGTGACTTGTAGATGCTCCGGATCTTAGCCGGGTCCACCGCATCCCGGTCGATCATCCGATTGAGCACCGAATTAGCCACCGCGGCAGCCTCGTAGTCGTTGTTGGCCACGCCCAGGATCGAGTTGTCGTGCTTGCCGGAGAACGTGGTCTTGAAATCCTGATCCGCGACCAGACCGAAGTCGGCTTTGAGTATCGCCGAAGGGGCCTTGAACCCCGAGTTGGAGGTGGGTGAGGTGAAGGCCAGGGTCTTGCCGCGTAGCTCGTCCACGGATTTAACCGGGCTGTCCGCCGGGACGATAATTTCCATTTCATAGCCGAAGGAACCGTCCTCCGCCGCCATCATGGCGAATGGCACGAACCCGGCGCAGTTGACCGCAACCGGATTACCCCCGGTGTTGACCCCGGCAACGTGCAGCCGTCCGGAGCGCATGGCTTCGTATTGGGCGGCATAGGACTGAACCGGGAAAAACACGACCTTTTTACCGGTGGTCTTGCTCATGTGCTCAATAAAACCGTCCCAGACCTTGGCATATACCGCCGGATCCTCGACCGGTGTGTATGAGAAGATCAGGGTGTCCGGGTCCGACCACTGGTCGGCTTCCAGAGGTAAATCCGCCACCAGGTCGTTGTTCCGATCGCAATAGCGTGCGTCCAGCGTACCCTTGGGGCAGTCGGCGGCGAACAGGATTCCGGGCAGCAACCAAACAACTGCCAGGATCGCGAAGGAGCCCCTGAGACGGGCATGGCGTGTTGCAGTCAGCATGATGTTCTCCAAAGTGAGGTGATTGGCAAACAAGTCCGTATTGGCGGCTCGGGCATCCGCTTTGCTGCAAAAGCTAGTTGACCATATGGGTCACGGCAAGCCTGGCCCCCATTCAGACATCAGTTTGTGGAGCGCTCATCCGCCCGCGCCTCGATCAGAAAGCGCGCCAGCTCTGCGAAGCCGAGACCGCCGTCACCGCAGGTAATCCATTTTGGCGGGGTTGGCAGCCGGTCCAGGAAGGGGCGGATATTGTTCACTCCCACGGTGTGTCGAAAGAAATCGAACATGGGCGCGTCGTTGGGGGCGTCACCCACGAACAGAACTTGCTCGCGGGCCTTAACGGAATCGACCTGATAGCGTTGTTCCAGGACCCGCAAGGCCATCTTCAGCTTGTCGTATTCGCCAAACCAGCCGTTGACGTGTATGGAGCTGACCCGTGCCTCAGCGCCGGCCTGACGAAACAGTTCCACAATGCGTTGCACATCATCTCGTGGCAAAGCCACCACATCCTGCGCATAGTCTATGGCCAGATCCGTTTCCCGATAGCCTTGGTCTCCGGAGACCCGGCACCCCGGCACCTGTTCGACGATCCCCTGGGCAATGTCTCGGAGACGATCCAGGTTTCGCCGGCGTTGCGCCGCGGGTGCCCAGTACTGCCGGACCAGGCGGCCGGCTTGTCTGTCGTTGTAAAAGTGCAGTGCGCCGTTTTCACCGATGACGCCGTCTACCGGCCAGATGCGGGCCATCAGATCGCACCAGCCGGCCGGACCGCCGGTTATGGGAATGACAGTCAAGCCGGCCCCGCTCAAGGCCTCCAGCGCCTGATAGGTCTCGGCGTACAGACGTCCCCGCAGGGTCAGGGTGTCGTCCACATCGCACAGCACAAAACGCAGATCTGTGGCGGTTTCGGGTGGGAAATGTGCCAGTGCTTGCACAGCTATCCAGGTTGCGGCGGAGCTTGACGAATTTGGCAGACACGCCTGGTCGAGGTCAAACGCGAGTGAAGCAGGCGCCAAATGGGTGAGATGCGACAAACGCGCCGGCCACCGGGGCTGTTCGCCGAGGGCTTGGAACTGGCGCGGCAGGCGTGCAGACTGTGTTCCAGGCGGCGCTTGTTTTCTCACCCCGTGCCATCGTCCCCATACTGCGAAATTGAATTTTGGAGTGACTCCATTGAGTATTCAAGTAGGCGATAAAATTCCCTCGGTGACCTTGGCCATCATGGGCCCTGACGGCCCCACCACGATCAGCACCGATGAGTTGTTTTCCGGAAAGAAAGTGGTTCTGTTCGCGCTCCCCGGCGCCTACACTCCGACCTGCTCGGCCTCCCACCTGCCGGGTTTCGTGGTGCATTCCGACGAGATACTGGCCAAGGGCGTGGATCGGATTGCCTGCCTGTCGGTCAATGACGCATTCGTCATGGATGCTTGGGGTAAAGCGCACAACGCAGAAGACCGGGTCATGATGCTGGCCGATGGCAGTGCTGAGTTCACACGAGGCCGTGGGTCTTGAACTGGATTTGTCCAGCCGGCAGATGGGACTGCGTTCGCAACGCTATGTCATGGTAGTTGAGGATGGCGTGGTAACCGCACTGGAGGTCGAGGCACCCGGTGAGTTCAAAGTCAGCAGTGCCGAGGCGATGCTCGAGCTCTTGAAATGAAGTCGGGGTCTGTGATTTCCGGCGGGGTATGTTACGGCCCGATTCTCACGCCGGGGCTCTTATCGGCGTGCTGGTTCTGAGCTGGCTTCTGGTTGGTTGTGCCAGCTTACCTGAGTCGGTGGAACGCATTCCCAGTCAGGCACGTGTCACCGAACAATCGCCTTTTCTTACCGCCATCGAAGAGGAACTCGCTCAGCACCCGGGTCAATCGGATTTCCGGTTGCTGGGTGATGGTCTGGACGCGTTTGCCGCCCGGATGTTTCTGGCGGAGATCGCCACCGATACCCTTGATGTTCAGTACTACCTTTTCCATGGTGACGACAGCGGTCGGGCGCTGACCCGGCAGTTCCTCAAGGCGGCTGACCGGGGCGTCCGTGTGCGATTGCTGGTGGACGATATGGCCACCGCGGGCCGGGACGCGGGGATCGTCGCGGTGGATTCTCATCCCAATGTGGAAGTCCGCCTGTTCAACCCCTTTGCCAACCGCACCAGCCGGGTGCTGGAGATGGGGGTGCGCTTTGGACGCGTCACCCGACGCATGCACAACAAGTCGTTTACCGCAGACGGTATCGTAACCATCGTCGGCGGCCGTAACGTCGGGAATGAGTATTTTTCCGCCGATCCAGATATCGAGTTCGGCGACCTGGACGTCATGGGGATCGGTCCTATCAGCGCCGAGGTGAGCGAAGAGTTCGATCTCTACTGGAACAGCGAGCTCGCCTATCCGGCATCGTCACTTACCCGCCACAGATATAGCGAAGACGATCTCACGGCGCTGCGGGCCGAGCTCGATGCCGAGGTGGATGCCTACAAAGCGTCCCCCTACGGTCAGCGTGTGCGCGAATCCACTTTGGCGACCGAGCTGTTGGAGCACCGGCTGGTGTTTCACTGGGGGCAGGCCCTGGTGTTGTCCGATCTGCCCGAGAAGCTGCAGACACCGCCCAGCGATACCTCGACCCATATGACCGGCGACTTGATGCGCCTGTTCAATTCGACCCAATCCGAGTTGATCATTATTTCGCCATACTTTGTGCCCGGCTGGGAGGGCGTCGCTTATCTGACCGGATTGGTGGACCAGGGTATACGGGTCCGGATACTGACGAACTCCCTGGCGTCAAACGATGTCTGGGTGGTTCATTCGGGCTATGCCAAGTACCGCCTGCCGCTGCTGCGTGGTGGGGTCGAACTGTACGAAACGAAAGCGGCGCCACGCGAGCAACAGGACAGCGACGACAATGCCGGTTTTGGCGGGTCGTCAGGTCGTGCCAGTTTGCATGCCAAGACTTTTGTGCTGGACCGTGACCGCATGTTCATCGGCTCACTCAACCTGGATCCTCGCTCCTGGAGTCTGAACACAGAGATGGGAATCGTTCTGGAGAACGAGACCCTGGCGACTGGAACCATAGAGTGGTTTGACTCGGCGGTGGATCGGACGGCATACCGTCTGGAACTGGTTCCGGCCTGTTCCTACCGAGCGGACTGCTGGGGTGATGAGCAGCGTTTGCGCTGGCGCGATCAGACTGAAGAGGGCGTGCGCTACTGGGACCACGAACCCAACAGCAGCGAGTGGACCCGGACGCTCGCGGATTTTGTGGCCATGTTCCCGATCGAGGGCCAGCTCTGAACCAGCGCCCAGGTGGCGGCCGCGCTACAGGGAAAAATCTTGTTCATAATCAGTAGGATGGTATCGTGCGGATCAATTTTTCTCAGAACGAAGCCCGGGTTATCGGCTGTCTGATCGAGAAGCAGATCACGACGCCTGACCAATACCCATTGTCACTGAATGCCCTTCTTGCGGCGTGCAACCAGAAAAGCAACCGTGAGCCGGTTCTCCGGCTGGATGAGCGCCAGGTCCAGGAAACGGTGGATGGCTTGATCGGGCAGCGGTTGGTGATGGAACGCACCGGGTTCGGCAGCCGGGTCGCCAAATTCCAGCATCGTTTCTGCAACACCGAATTCCAACCACTCAAGTTCAGTGACCAGGAGCTTGGCATCGTGTGTGAGTTGTTGCTGCGTGGACCCCAGACCCCGGGAGAACTGCGCACCCGTACCCACCGCCTATGTCGTTTCGACAATGCCCATGAGGTGGAGTCGGCCCTGAGTCAGCTCATGCAGCGTGAGGATGGCCCTTTTGTTGCCAGACTGGCACGGGAACCCGGGAGACGCGAGGCGCGCTATGTGCACTTGTTCAGTGGGGAAGTGGAATCGGTTAGCGAGAGCGTGGATCTCGGTGGTGTTCCGGCGCCTGCGCCGGTACCGGCGCCCGATACTCAGGGCGTCGACGTCAGCGCCCGTCTGACCGCTTTGGAAAGCGAGGTGGCGGCCCTGCGTTCGGAGTTGGGCCATGTGAAACGCCGCCTTGATGAAAGCGAGCGCGAAATAGACTGATCCAGCCACGGAGCGGTTCAATGCCGGTGGATAAGTCGTCCCCAAGCCGAAGGACCGTCCTGAAACGGTTAGCTGCGCTTGGCGTTGGTGCGGCATTGACGCCGTTTCGCGCCGGTGCGGTTGCCCAATCCATGCGCCGTCGGACGATTCCCACCACCAGTGAAGCCCTCCCGGTCATCGGTATGGGCTCTTGGCAAACTTTCGATGTGGGCGCCGATACTGAACGGCGGGCGGCTCGTCTGGCGGTGCTCGAGGCCTTTTTTCAACACGGTGGCGGGCTCATCGATTCCTCCCCCATGTACGGGTCTTCTGAGGCGGTAATCGGTTTCTGTTTGCGGGAACTGGGCCGCCGCAGGCCGGATCTTTGGGAACGTGTTTTCTCCGCCACCAAGGTGTGGACCCCCGGCCAAGCCGCAGGCGTTGAGCAGATGGCGCGCTCTGAAGCGTTGTGGGGTGTGGCCCGTTTCGATCTGTTGCAAATTCATAACCTGGTGGACTGGGAGGCGCACCTTGAGACCTTGCTGCAATGGAAAGCCGAGGGCCGGGTACGATACATCGGCATCACCACCTCCCATGGCCGGCGTCACGGTTTACTGGCCAGCGTCATGGCTGAACAGCCCATCGATTTTGTACAGCTTACCTACAACGTACTCGACCGGGAGGCCGAACAACGCCTGCTCCCGCTCGCCCAGGAACGCGGGCTGGCGGTGATTGTAAACCGTCCCTTTCGCCGGGGTGGGTTGTTCAACACGGTGGCGGGAAAGGCCGTGCCGGACTGGGCGGCGGAGTTCGACGCGGACAATTGGGCACAGTTCTTCCTGAAGTTTATCGTTTCCCATCCGGCGGTGACCTGTGCCATTCCCGCAACCAGCCGTGTCGATCACATGAACCAGAACATGGGCGCTGGATACGGACGACTGCCGGATCGAGAGTTGCGCCAACGCATGGTTGCCGAGGTGCTGGGTCGCTGAACCCGTCAGACCACCCTGAAGCTGCAGGGCTCGCTATATCCCACGGTTCTGTTACCATGCCGCCCATTCCGGCGCACTTCGGCCTGCGCCCGTTTCCTTTTCGCGATCCGCCAACGTGTCCTCGCGATCCATAACATCAGCATTCTGCCTAGGCCGTTCCAGGGCGTAAGCCCGTTTTAGGCCGAGTCAGGAGCATTACATCTCATGTCATTTGAATCTCTCGGCCTGCAGGCCGAGTTATGTCGTGCTGTGGCCGATCAGGGCTACAGCGAACCTACGCCGGTGCAACGTCAGGCCATCCCCCTTATCCTGGACGGCCGCGACGTTCTAGCCGGCGCCCAAACCGGCACCGGCAAGACCGCGGGCTTTACTTTGCCCATGTTGCAGATGCTGAACGCACGTCCCTTCACCGGGGCCGGCACGCGGCCGGTGCGCGCATTGGTGCTCACACCGACCCGCGAGCTCGCGGCCCAGGTTGCTGAGAGTGTGCAGACCTATGGCCGGCATATGCCGCTGAGAGCAGCGGTGATTTTTGGCGGCGTGAAAATCAATCCTCAGATCGCCGCTCTGCGCCGGGGGGTTGATATTGTCGTGGCGACACCCGGACGGCTGCTGGATCACGTTGGGCAGGGCACGTTGAACCTGTCCAAAGTAGAGATTCTGGTGCTGGACGAGGCCGACAGGATGCTCGATATGGGTTTTATCCACGACATCCGCAAGGTGCTCGCATTGCTGCCCAAGCAGCGGCAGAACCTGTTGTTTTCCGCCACCTTCTCCCAGGAGATACGACAGCTGGCCGACCGCTTGCTCGATGCCCCGGCTTCGGTGGAGGTCGCGCGGCGCAACACTGCGGCCGAGCAGGTCGCGCAGGTGGTTCATCCGGTGGACAAGGTGCGCAAGCGGGAACTTCTGTCGCATCTGATCGGATCGGAGAACTGGCGGCAGGTGCTGGTCTTTACCCGGACCAAACACGGCGCCAACCGCCTGGCACAGCAGCTGGAGCGAGACGGTCTGGGTGCCGCCGCGATCCACGGGAACAAAAGCCAGGGGGCCAGAACCCGGGCGCTGGCGGGATTCAAGGAAGGTTCCGTGCGGGTTTTGGTCGCCACCGATATCGCGGCACGCGGCCTGGATATCGATCAGTTGCCTCACGTGGTGAACTTCGAACTGCCCAATGTGCCGGAGGATTATGTGCATCGCATCGGCCGCACCGGGCGTGCGGGCAACGATGGCGATGCCGTGTCCCTGGTCTGCGTGGACGAGCACAAGTTGCTGCGCGACATCGAGGGTGTGCTTGGGCGACCCATTCCCAAACAGGTGCTGGAAGGCTACGCTCCGGACCCATCGATTCGACCTGAACCGATCCAGAACGGCCGTACCGGTGGCGCACGCAATCAACGCAGTCAGCCGCGATCTCGCGGCGGTGCACCCAGCCGCCCGTCTGGGGACGTCAACGGCAATCGCGCCTACCCTGCCCATGGGCGACCGGAAGACGCCGGCAGAGGACGGCGGCAGGGGCAGAACGCACGGCGCCGGCCTGCCCGGGCCCGCCCCGGCTCCTGACACCGATTCCCGTGCCCATCACCACAAAACTATGGGCACGGTGATGGGGCGAGTTTGAGAACACTGGCGCCATGTGAATAGCACAAGCCCGAGACGGGGTTGAACGATGCATGAACTGGTGAAAAAGGCGCGCTCGTTCGCCACGGAGGCCCATCGGCGAATCGATCAGCGGCGGAAGTACACCAATCAACCGTACGAAGTCCATCTCAAGGCTGTGGCCTCGTTGGTGGCATCGGTGACCGACGATCCTCAATCCCTGGCGGCCGCCTGGCTGCACGATACGGTGGAGGATACCTCCGCGACGCTGGAGGAGATCGAAGCCGAGTTCGGCCGGGCGGTGAGTGATATCGTTTCCGACCTGACCGACGTCAGCAAACCGGGGGACGGCAATCGGGCCACACGCAAGGCCATTGACCTGGCCCACAGCGCCCAGGCTTCAGACCGGGCCAAGACCGTCAAACTTGCTGATTTGATCGACAACTGCCGGGATATCTGCCGGCACGACGATCGGTTCGCACGGGTCTATCTGTCGGAGATGGCCGCTTTGCTGGCGGTGCTCCAGCAGGGCGACCCAACGCTGCTTGCAAAGGCCACAAAGACCTTGGATTCCTGTGCCCGAAGACTCGGCATTGCGAATCTGGGTCCCGGCGTGCATTTGGAACCCGACTATCAACCCGGCGATCCCGAGCGCATCGCCCGGCACGGGCGTGCCCTGCAGTTGTTCATCCGCACCTTCAGTGCCGAGGACGTGGCTGAGCCTTTGCGCTCATTTGACCACGAGCGTCGCGCCGAACAGGTGGGCGAGATCATGCGCGACCTGGGTCTGGGTGTGGCCGGCATCCGGCAGGATGGGGTGATGACACACTATATTCGTGCGGACGACCTGGTGAGCGGAAACTGCGGCTCGGTGGCGCATCGCTTCAAGCAGGGCCAGGTGCTGGAAGGGGACTCTTCTCTGTCGGATGTGATTCACGTACTGACCCGCCATGATTACTGTTTCGTGACGGTTCTGGGTGGCGTGGCTGGGGTGATCGGCCGTCAAGATATCCAGAAGCCGATGGTGCGCATGTGGCTGTTCGGGATTGTCACCTTCACGGAAATCGATTTGACCGACCGTATTCGGGCCCGCTGGCCGGAGGGGGGTTGGTCTGGATTGTTGACCCCCGGCCGATTGGCCAAGGCTCAGGCGTTGCATCAGGAACGCGCTACACGCAATCAGCCCTGCGATTTGCTGGATTGCCTGCAGTTGTCCGATAAGGCGCGCATCATCGTCACCGTTGAAGAGGATCGCCTGGCCCTGGGATTCGAGACCATGGGCGCGGCCAAGCGGGTGATCAAGGAGTTCGAGTCCCTGCGCAACAACCTGGCCCACGCCCAGGACATTATTCGCTATGACTGGCCGCAAATCGCACGAATGGCCCAGCGTATCGACGAGATCGTGCGTGCGCTCTGACGATCCTACGGCATCTGGATCGGCCCGCCACCCGGCCCACCGAAACCGCCCCCCGCGCCACCCGCACCGGGGACGACTATGGATGAGGCCGCTTCACGACGCATCTCGTTGATCTCCTCCACGGTCTGCACCAGTGCCACCTGGGCGGCCTCCGGGAACTGATCCAGCGCCTCACGCAGTGTTGTCGCCTCGATCTCAAACGTGAGGGGTATCGAACCCATGGGTGTTGCGATGCTGGCCTGGCCGACGAACAGCACGGGTCTCCCGGAATCGGGTGCGCCGTCGGCTGTCACTGGACTCATCCGTCGGATGGTGCCTACCTTGTGATCAGTGAAGACCACCTCTTCGTAAAGTCCGTCGGCGTCGAGTTTCAGTTCGGGAATCTGCGGGTCGCTGCTCATTTTGAAACCATCCAGGAGTGTCGAAGCGGGATATGTTGGCGCGAAGGTTAGCAGAATTCTCCGGATTCGCCCCCCTGCCGGGTCTTGTGGCCTGCATTCGGTGTGATCCCGCACTGTGGATCGGATAGTCTACCGAGACTTCGGAACAAGAGGGCGGTTGATGGTGGACCATCTGGTGTGTTGGTCATGTGGGGCCGATCTTGCGGGCGAACCAATGCCCCTGTCGCGACGGGCGGAATGTCGGCAGTGCCGTGCCGAGTTGCACGTGTGTCGGCTCTGTTGCTACTACGATCCGCGTGTTGCCGAAGCCTGTCGAGAAGAACGGGCTGAATTCGTCAAGACCAAGGACCGATCGAATTTTTGCGACTATTTCAGTCCTCGCCCGGAAGCCTACCAGCCTCGCGATATTGCGCCACAAAGAGCCGCCGAGCAGGCGCTGGCTGCCATGTTCGGGGGCGCCGCGTCGGATCCGCAGGTTTTGGACACAGAACCTGACGCCGATGCGGTGGCCCGGCGCGAACTTGATGCGCTGTTCGGAAACGCTTCTGATCCGGATTAGGCTTGTCTGCCGGCCGCGATACGCTTACCGCGTATTTTTTCCGAATGCAGCGACGCTGCCATCATTAAAAGCGCCGGCATTCAGCGTTATTCATGGCCGACGCGTCAGGGTGTGTTGGGGTGTCTCACACTCTCACGAAGGCCTCATCTGATGTTGCGCTGCGGCGAACATCATTCTGGGAGAGCGCTCTTTCGTAAGTCGCCACAATTTCGTTGACCATCCTGTGGTGAGTGAAGTGCTCCAACGCGCGCTTACGGCCCTGATTCCCCATATGTTTACGCAGCTCGGGGCTTTCTAGCAGCATCTCGAGCTTCTCTGCCATCGCGGCGGGGTTATCTTGGGGCACGACGAAGCCCGTTTCGCCATCCGCTACATACTCCGGCGGCCCGCCCGATTCCGTGCAGATGACCGCCCGTTCGGAAGCCATTGCCTCCAACAGCACATTGCCCGATGCTTCCAGAACTGAGCCCAGTACGAAAATGTCGCACGCCGAGAAAAAACTGGCGATCCGATCCCGTGTCACCTGGCCAACAAAACTGGTTCGATGCGCTATCGACAGCGATTCGCTAAGGGCCTGCAAGGGCTTAAGTTCAGGACCAACACCGACAATGATCAACGAAAAATTGTGTGAATCGGTCAACAGACCAAGGGCCCGTAGGATGGTATCGATACCCTTACGCTTGATCAGGCTGGCAACTGTAAGGATGGTCGGGCAAGGGGCGTTTCTACTATCAGACGCGGCGCGACCGGAAAACATCTGACAGTTCACACCTTTTCTCACCACTGTAGCGCTGTTTGGATCCGCGCCCAGTTCGACGGCTCGCTCACACATGAATTGACTCACGTGGTTGGTCAAGTCGGCGTTTTTCAGCAGCACGCGAACAGCGGCGTCGAAGGCCGGACGCAGGCGCGCGCCGTATCCAATGCGTTGGTCTGCAAGCAAGTCCATTCCGCGAAATGTTGCCACCAGCGGTTTTCCGGTGGTGGCCTTGGCGAGTACGCCGCCCAGGCCGCTGGGCCATCCGAAATTGCTATGAATGAGGTCAATCTTCTGCTCGCGGACGGTGTCTGCCACCAGTTGCTCTATTCGCGCCCCCCGCCAAAAATTAAACGCAGATGCCCACCACCGAGGTGGAAGCAGGCGCCTCAGTTTCCAGATCATAACAACAGCTTTGGCGGCAGCTAGAATACCTTTGCCGGTACTCGCAGGTGGCAGGGGTACCACGCGAACGTTGTGGTGTTCTGCTGATGCCGCACGGCGTGATTCGGGCTGGGAGAGTACGAATATCTCGAGACCGAAGTCGGCCAGCCAACGTACTTCGTCATCCAGGAACGTGTACGCAGCCAGCATGTTCGGTTGCGTCCCGATCGGCGCGAGGAAGAGGATTTTCAAATGTGCGCTCGGTTAACGATTGGGTAGCAGTTCCGGGAGTGGGGCACCGTCCATTCCGGTCGGATCCAGTTTCAGCAAGGACATCATCGTTGGTGCTATGTCCTCGACGCGCATGTCGCTTGCCACTTGACCGACGGGTAGATCGGGCCCGGTGATGAACATAATCGCATCCGTGTTGTGGTCGCCACGCCTGTGCGACGCTACGGTCTGAAACTCGCCGTGGCCCGGCAACAGTACGCGACGAATTGGCGCACTTCGCTCCCATACCACCATCAGATCAGGCAGTTGCGCCAGTGCCGGGCCACTGCAGGTCTCGTGCACCTTGACGATCTTTTTGACGACGGGTCGACCTGTCTCTGCGTTGACTAGGTCCATCAGCCGTGTTTCGAGCTCGGCACAAACCCGCTCGTAATCCCGTCCCGGCTCCACTTGGCCGTGTGGTTCGCGACCGCGCAGGTTTATCCGTATCGCACCGGAAAAGCCAGTGTGCGGAATCATGAAAAATGGGCGCCTGCTTTTCAATGCCGCGCCTCGCCTACGCAGAACACCTTGTGGCATCAGGGCGCGCAAAGTTGGGCGTATGGCTTGAGGCACAGCAAGCTCGGTGGCCGATTTGAGGCTCATCCGCCTTCGGGAGTTCGACTTACCCTTAGTCTTCGACAGGTCTTGTTCGATGGCGTCCAGAATTGCGGGCAGGACGCTACTGGCAGAGTAGTTTGGGCCCATTCCGGGACCCGCAAAGACCATCTTGTAGTCTGAATCGACTTGAGCTAGCACTCGAGACAGTGCTCTATCCATACTCCCCATAGACATCCTTCAGCGGCTCGCCCAATCGGGCAGCGTATTCCGGGTCGTACTCAGGGTGCAGGTGGTCATGGAGTTGCCAGAATGCATGTCCTGCATCATGGGGTTCTCCGAAGACGGTCAGGTAAAGATCACAGGGGTAACGTGCCGCGTAGTCGATGGTTTGATCAGCCTTGGCATTGATACGCTCAAACAAGGTGTCCCGGAGGCTCATCAGGTCATGATGCTCGAGAAATGCCTCTGGTGTAGGTCCCAAACTATCCGCACCGTAGGTTTGCAAAAGGTCGCTGCTCAGCGTTGCCGGACAAGTGCGTATTTTCGCCTGGCGTCGATCGTGGGTAAGCCAATCCGCTATCTGGAAGCCGTTGATGTTGGGGGTGAAAGGTGCCCGCACCATGTCTACCACGCCCACGCGAGCGCCCTGATCACTAGCCGAAATCCAGAAAGGAGCCGCGCGAAGATGCCGGTCTTCGTCGAACGCGACGGTGTAGTCGTATGAACTGTTTAGAGCTGTTTTGGAGGCATATCGTCCATGGCGTCCCGGGTTGACGCCGGTATAGAGCGATGGCCATACGCAGCCGTTGGAGAATCCGGGCGGCACCGTTACGTTTGCCCAGGCAGCCTCCGTGGTTAGTTTGTGAAGGCACGGCAGATGGCCTGCGGTCGCCCAGCGATGGATCAGTGTGGGATCTGCGGAATCCAATCCGATAAACAGTAGTTTGGGACCCGACATTTGCTGAAGCCCTGTATTCTTATTTCGCTTTTTTGGAGATTACAGTAGCCTACCATGTGCCCGATTGCGAAATCCAGAGGCATCGTGGCGCGCTATCATATCAGTTCGTCTGGGATAGTGATTGCAGGCGGAAGGGCCAGTTCCGGCCATCCGGGATGCCCTGCAGTTGCCTGGACGAGTCGGACTGCGCCGATACGTCGGCCTTGGCCGCTTGTGCGGATTGGTGTCGATTCGGCGACTGTCTCATCGATGGTTCCGAGTTTTGCCCCAGTGCTCGCGGTTTCAGAGATCAATTCGCTGCCAAATTGCGCCTAGCAAGACCACAGCCCTGGGGTATTGTTGTAAGCTCTACCCATCCGAGCCTGAGCCCTGACGAGACACTTGTATGCACGCACCCACGACGGCGCAGTCCGCACTGGACTACGCAGCGCGCGGCTGGGCGGTCATACCGCTGCGGCCCGGCGAAAAACGACCTTTGATTCGCTGGGATGAGTATCAGCGCAGACGCCCCACGACCATCGAGGTGGCCGAGTGGTTCAGGCGTTGGTCCCGAGCCAATGTGGGCATCGTGACCGGTGTTGTCTCCCAGATTCTGGTACTCGACATTGATCCCCAGCATGGCGGTGACGAGAGTCTGGCAAAGCTCGAGGCCCTGCACGGTCCGTTACCGGACACAGTGCAGCTGGATACCGGCGGCGGAGGGCGACACCTGTACATGCAGCATCCCGGCGGCGCGGTCCACAACCGTGTCGGCTTGATGGAAGGGGTTGATCTGCGGGGGGACGGGGGATATGTGGTTGCGCCGCCGTCGCTACACCCCTGCGGTACGCACTATCGTTGGCTTGAGGGCCGTGGTCCCACCGAGATCAAATTGGCCGCGATGCCCCCCTGGCTCGCCGAACTGGTGGAGCAAAGCGGACATCGCGCCGGCCACCCGCTCCCGCACTGGCGGAATCTCGTCCGCGAGGGCGTGTCCGAGGGCCAACGCAATAACACAGTTGCATCGTTGACGGGACACCTGCTTTGGCACGGCGTGGACGCAGACGTTGCCCTGGAACTGATGCTGAGCTGGAACCGAACCCGCTGCCGGCCACCTCTGTCGGATGACGAAATCGCGCAGACCGTCCACAGCATCGAGCGCCTGAGCCGCCAAGCCAAGGATGAGAGTGCGGGAAGCGATTAGGGCCTGCACACCCTGCGGCGCGGGTATTGGCGGGTTCCTGGGCACACGACACTGGGATGAACGATCGCCAACGCTGGCCTGTGCCAGATACGGATCATCGTCCGTCAAACCCCCACCGTGCCATCCGTTGTCATGCTACAGACAGCTCTGACCCTGGCCGTGGCGGCTCTGGGTGGGGCGATGTTCGTGCTGCTGCGAGCACCGCTGCCATGGCTGCTGGGTGCCCTGGTCGCGACTGCGGTGGCGGCCCAGTTTCCGGTTCGATTGGGCGTGGACCTGCGTCTCAGAGCCGGCGCCCACGCCGTGCTCGGCGTCATGATCGGCAGCGCGTTTACCCCAGAGCTCCTGTCTCGAGCCGCGAGTTGGGCACTGAGTCTGAGCGCCATTCCGCTTTATCTGGTGATTGCCGTGCCGGTGGCCATCGTGTTTGGTCAGCGGGTCATGAAGCTGGACCCGGTGACCGCCACATTCGCCAATATTCCCGGGGGCCTGAGCGAAATGATTCTCAGCGGCAGCATGCTCGGCGGCGACATACGCGCCCTGGGTGTGGCCCATTTGACGCGGCTCTCCCTGATCCTGGTGTTGGTCCCCTTCGCCCTGGAGTGGGTCACTCAGGCGTCCCTGAGTGGCATGACGGGTGGACCGGCATCACTGCCGCCCTGGGACGCGCTGATCCTCGCCCTGTCCGCCGGGGTCGGTGCGTTACTCGGCAAGGCACTGCGTCTCCCCACCCCATATCTCATGGGTGCGCTGTTGGTGAGCGCTGCGGTCCATCTGGCGGGCTTGACCGAAGCCAGGCCACCGGGATGGTTGCTGGCCATGGTGCAGGTGTTCATCGGTGCGCTCGTGGGGATGCAGTTCAGGGGGGCAAACAAGGGCGAGACCCTGCGCCTGGTGCTCGGGTCCGGTGCGCTGACTCTGATGTTGTTGCTATTGGCCCTGGTCTTTGCCGCGGTGTTGACCCGGCTCACCGGATTCGGATTTCTCGCCCTGAGCCTCGCGTTTGTCCCCGGCGGCATCGCGGAAATGGCGCTGATCGCTTTGTTGCTGAATGTGGATCCGGTGTTTGTCGCCGCACATCACACCCTGCGGGTGGCCTTGATTTTACCCCTGGCGCGGGTTCTGCGCGCCCGTCTCGCGCGGCGCGAGGCTGACCCCGGATGATGCGGGACGACGCCAGTGTGCCATGCGCTGCATGACCAGGTAGAACACCGGCGTGAACAGCAGCGAAAAAACCGTTGCCGCCGCCATGCCACCCAGTACTGCGGTACCCACCGACTGCCGGCTGGCGGCGCCCGCGCCGGACGCGATCACCAGGGGCATGAAGCCCATGATGGAGGAAATAGAGGTCATCAGAATCGGCCTGAACCGCAGCTGCGCGGCCTCCCGGGCCGCGTCTATGGGCGAGCGCCCGTCGTTGTTGAGGGAGCGGGCAAACTCCACGATCAATATGGCGTTCTTGGTGGCCAACCCGATCACCAGCACGATGCCGATCTGGGTGTACACATTGATGTCGAAGGCACGCGTCATCACCGCCAGAATAGTGCCTAACAGTGCCATGGGCACTACCAGGATCACCGCCATCGGGTTGCTCCAGCTCTCGTACTGGGCCGCCAGGACCAGAAATACCATCAGCACCGCGAGCACGAACACCATGATGGCCTCGTTGCCCACGGATTTTTCCTGGAACGATATCCCGGTCCAGTCATAGCCCATATTCTGGGGCAGGGTGGCGTCGGCCAGTTGCTCCATCAGGCTCAGGGCCTGCCCTGAACTGTAGCCGGGGGCCGGTACGCCGGTGATTTTTGCAGATGGGTACAGGTTGTAGCGCTGGATGATCTGGGGCCCCAACATGGGTTCCACTTTGATCAGGGTGCCGAGGGGCACCATGTCGCCTGCGGCATTGCGCACGTCAAGTCTTCGGATGTCTTCAGGTTCCACTCGAAACTGATGATCGGCCTGGACGTTCACCTGCCAGGTGCGGCCGAATTTATTGAAATCGTTCACATAAGCCGATCCCAGGTAGGCGTTCATGGTGTTGAACACCACATCCAGCGGCACGCCCAGGGTTTTGGCCTTGTCCCGGTCGACTTCCGCAAACAGCTGCGGCACGCGGGCGCTGAACGTGGTGTTCAGGTTGCTCAGACCGGTTTGCCCGTTGCCGTCCTGGATCAACTGCTCCAGCATATTCTGGAGGTTGCTCAGACCGGCACCGCCTCGATCCTGGAGCTGGAACTCAAACCCACCGCCCACGCCCAGTCCGGGAATTGCCGGGGGTGCGAGCGCAAAGGCCACCGCTTCCTGGATTTGCCATAGCCGGCCTTGAACCGCGCTAAGAATGGCCGTCTGGCTGACGTCGGGTGTGGTGCGTTCGGCCCAGGGCAGCAGGGTGATGAATATGGTGGCGGCATTGGAGGTAACGCTCCCATCCAGCAGCGAGTATCCGGCTATGGAAAACCAGGCACCGATACCGGGTATCTCCTCCAGGATGCCGTCGAGCTTGCGCAGCACCTCCACGGTGCGTTCCTGAGAGGCGGCATCCGGGAGCTGCACGGCGGCGATCAGGTATCCCTGGTCCTCGGTGGGCAGAAATCCGGTGGGGACCTGGCCATACTGCCAGCCCGTGAAACCGACCACCGCGGCATAGAGCACCATCACCAGTCCGGCGCGTCGCAACAGTGCCGCGACGGTGGCGGCATAGCCTCGCTCACCCCAGGCGAACATGCGGTCAAAACCGCGGGAGAAGGCGTTTTTCTGTTCGGTTTTCCTGGGCGGATTGAGCAGCAGGCCGGCCAGGGCGGGGCTCAGGGTCAACGCATTGATGCTGCTGAACACGGTCGCCACTGAAATCGTCAGGGCGAACTGCTGATACATCTGACCGGTGATGCCCGGCAGAAAGGCAGTGGGCACGAACACCGCCAGCAGCACCACGGTGGTTGCGATAACCGCACCGGAGATTTCGCTCATGGCCTTGATGGCGGCGGACCGTCGGTCGAGGCCGCGTTCCATGTGCGCGACGGTGGCTTCCACAACCACGATGGAATCGTCCACCACGATGCCGATGGCCAGAACCAATCCAAACAGGGTCAGCATGTTGATGGAAAACCCGAACATCGCCATCACGGCAAAGGTGCCGATCAGCGAAACCGGGATGGTTATCGCGGGTATCAGGGTCGAGCGCCAGTCCTGTAGAAACAGAAACAGCACCAGGAAAACCAGTCCCGCCGCTTGGAACAGGGTGGTGAACACCTCCTCGATGGCGGCCTCGACGAACAGCGTGGTGTCGTAGGGAATGTCATAGCGGATGCCTTTGGGGAAGCTCTGCGCGGCAAGCGCCATTTCTTCACGCACGCTTTCGGCAACATCCAGGGCATTGGCCCCAGGAAGCTGGGATATACCCAGCGCGGCGCTGGGTGCGCCGGATTTGAATGAGCGGATGTCATAGCTTTTCCCGCCCAACTCCACCCGGGCCACGTCCTTGAGCCGGGTGATGCGTCCGCCTTCGCCGGTCTTGACGATGATGTCCTCGAACTGAGCTTCGTCCGACAGGCGCCCCAGCACATTGATGACGTACTGGAAGCTCTGTCCGGTGGGTGCGGGCGGTCGGCCGATCTGTCCCGCCGCCACCTGGATGTTCTGTTCCCGAATGGCTCCGACCACGTCGGCGGTGGTCAGATTGCGGGCTTTGAGCTGATCCGGGTCAAGCCAGACCCGCAGGCTGTAGTCCGAGGACGGATAGATCGCCACGTCGCCGACGCCGGGCACTCGGGCCAATCGGTCCTTGAGCTGCAGCAGCGCGAAATTGCTGAGATAGAGCTCGCCATAGCGCTCCACGTCAGAGACCAGGGAGACCAGCAGAATCATGTTTGTGGATTGTTTCTTGGTGCTGACCCCTTGTCGTGTCACTTCCTCAGGCAACACCGGCAGCGCCAGCGATACCCGGTTCTGCACCTGGACTTGGGCAATGTCCAGGTCGGTGCCCACCTTGAAGGTCACGGTCAGGCGGTAGGAGCCGTCGCTGGCGCTGGTCGACGACATGTACAGCATGTTTTCGACGCCGTTCACCTGCTGCTCGATGGGAGGCGCCACGGTTTCGCTCACCACCTGGGCGTTGGCGCCGGGATAGTTGGCGGCAACCTGCACCGTGGGTGGTGTGATCTGTGGATACTGGGCGACCGGTAGACCGTCCAATGTGATCAGGCCGGCCAGAACGATAAAGATCGATATGACGGCCGCGAAAATAGGGCGTTCGATAAAGAATCTGGAAAACATGATTGGTCTGGTTGCGATCAGCTTTGTTCGGCGGTCGCGGTCGCCGCCACGTCTTCGCTGCCCGGCATCGGCGCCTCTGTCGGCGCCACCTTGGCCCCGGGTCGCGCCCGCTGAAGGCCGTTCACAACCACCCGCTCGCCGGGATCCAGTCCCTTGAGAATAACCCGCAGGCCATCATGCAACTGGCCCGGTTCCACTGGACGCTGTTCCACCACGTCGTCCGCCCCCACCACCAGAAGGTAGCGCCCGGCCGGATCCGCACCCACCGCCCGTTCGCTCACAAGCAGGGCGGACTCGCGATCCGCCACCGGCAGTCTCAGGCGCACGAACAGACCGGGATACAGCATCGGCGGTTGACCCACATTGTCGAACACGGCCCGGAGTTCGATGGTGCCGGTGGTGGGATCCACTGACGACTCGGCGAAGTCCATCCAGCCCTGGTGCGGGTAGCCCTGCTCGCTGGCGTCGCCCAGGTAAAGCGGTATTTTCGACTCACGCAGCGGCTTATCGACGGAAACATCGCCCTGCGCCACACGGGCTCTGTGTATTGCAAGCATTCGCAGCAGATCCCGTTCGTTCATGTTGAAGTACGCATAGATCGGGTCGTACTGGGTGATGCTGGTCAACAGGGTCGGATCCGATTGCCCTACCAGATTTCCCACGTCCACCCGGTTTCGCCCCAGTCGTCCCGATATGGGGGCCGTGACCTGGGTGTAGGCCAGATCCAGTTGCGCCTGTAACAGACTTGCTTCCGCAGCGCGGACACCGGCATCCGCCGCGTCCCGTTCCGCCCGGGATGCCACCATATCGGCCTCGGTCACCGCCCCTTTCTTGATCGCCAAGGCCTTGCGTTGATAGTCACTCTCGGCCTTGGCCAGCAGCGCCTTGCTGTTTGCCACTTCGGCTTCGGCCGCGGTTACACGGGCCTGGTAGGGGCGGGGATCGATGACAAACAGCAGGTCGCCTTCGCTGACGGTGGCGCCGGGTTCGAAATGCATGCTTTGCAGAAAGCCGGACACCCGTGCGCGGATCTCCACGGTCTGGGCGGCCCGGGTCGCGCCGGTGTACTCCAGGTAGTCGGTGACCTCACGTTGGATCGGAACCGCCACGGTGACCGGGGGCGGTGGGGGTGCCACATACTCGTTGGCTTGTTGCTGACAGGCCGTCAGAAAGGTCACCAGCCCGACAGCCATGCAGAGGCCGCAAAGGCCTCGGGCGTTAGCGTGATTGAGCATATGAGTCGGTGTCACTCCTGAGGCCTTGGCATGCGCTGAACGTTCGAGTCGGTCGACGGGGTTCAGCGCACCACATGCCCGTACAGGTCGTGCTGGTCGGCCTCGGTGACCTGCACCTGCACCAGATCGCCGGCCGCTATGCCGTCATCGTCGCTCAGGTAAACCAGTCCGTCGATTTCAGGGGCATCGGCGTGGCTGCGACCTACTGCGCCGTCGTCATCCACCTGGTCGATCAGCACTTCGATCGTCCGTCCGATCTTCTCCTGCAGTCGTTGGGCGCTGATCCGCGCCTGGGTTTCCATGAATACTTGATGGCGTTGGTGCTTGAGTTCCTCGGGCACGGGATCCGGCAGCGAATTGGCCGCTGCACCCTGCACCGGGGAATACTCGAAGCAGCCAACGCGGTCCAGCTCAGCCTGCTCCAGAAATTCAAGCAGGGTTTGGAAGTCCTGTTCCGTTTCCCCGGGGAAACCGACGATGAAGGTGCTGCGCAGGGTGATTTCGGGGCAGATGGCTCGCCAGGCGCGGATGCGAGCCAGGTTGTTCTCCGCCGCGGCGGGACGCTTCATGAGTTTGAGAATGCGCGGACTTGCATGTTGGAAGGGCACGTCCAGATAGGGCAGGACCTTGCCCTCGGCCATCAGCGGAATGACCTGGTCCACATGTGGATACGGATACACATAGTGTAGCCGAACCCAAACCCCGAGCTCTCCCAGTCCGCTGCACAGTTCGCGCATTCGGGTCTTCATGGGCCGGCCGCCCCAGAAATCCATTTTATACTTTAAATCAACTCCATAAGCACTTGTATCTTGTGAGATTATAAGCAGTTCTTTGACGCCGGATTCAACCAGGCCCTGGGCCTCGTCCATCACTTCACCCACCGGCCGGCTGACAAGATCACCGCGCATGGACGGGATGATGCAGAAACTGCATCGGTGGTTGCACCCCTCAGAAATCTTCACATAGGCATAGTGGCGCGGCGTCAGCTTGATACCCTGGGGTGGCACAAGACTGGTGTAGGGATCGTGCTCCGCGACGGGCGGCAGATGCGTCCGCACCGCAGCCACCACCTGCTCATAGGCCTGTGGCCCGGTTATGCTGAGCACCTGAGGGTGAAGGGTACGGATGTCATCGGCCTTCACCCCGAGGCAGCCGGTGACCACCACTTTGCCGTTTTCCTGGATTGCCTCGCCAATGGCGTTCAGGGACTCGGCCTTGGCCTCGTCGATGAAGCCGCAGGTGTTGACCACAACGAGGTCCGCCTCCTCATAACTGGGCACGATGCCATAGCCTTCGACCCGGAGCTGGGTAATGATGCGTTCTGAGTCCACCAGCGCTTTGGGGCAGCCCAGGCTGATGAAACCGACTTTTGGCGCCGAACTGCTCATGATTACCTGTTGCCCCCCGAGGGCACTGCGCTTGAGGAAAGGCCGGATTGTACTCGACCGCTCCGCCCGGGTCGCCTGCGCAGTACCATAGCCGGACGGGTGACTGCGAGCTGAAACGGTCTGAACATGTCACCTCGATCCCCAACTGAGAACGATCCGGACTGCGCGCGCGGCTTTTGGCAGGGGGTCCGCGCCGCGGCAGCCGCCAAACGCCACCGCCACTGCGTGGTATTGGCCGGTGACGAAACCTGGAGCCGCGCCCGGATCGAGCCTCTTTTGACAGAGCGCATCGACACCAGCATATGGATAGGCGCAAACGCGCCGGATGGAATCAGGTCGCTCGGCGTTGGGCGGTCCCGGACGCTCCTGGGGCAGGAAGCTGAGGTGCTGATCTGGGATGTCCGCGCCGGATTCGACCCGGATGCCCTGGGGGTCTTGTCGGGTGTTTTGCGAGCGGGTGGGCTCTTGGTGCTGGTTACACCGTCGCTGCACAGTTGGCCTGCGCTTTCGGACCCGCAGTTTGAGCGCATCGTGCCCGCCGGCTTCCACGGACCGCGCAGTGGCCGCTGGTTGCATCGTTTCCTGCGCGTGCTGACCGGGGATCCAAGCGTGCTGGTGTGGCGTCAGGGTGAGAGACCGCCTGAGCTGCCGGCACGGTCAGGGGGGGGTGATGCCCGCCACTGCGTCTGCCCAGCCCGCGCTGTCGCCCAGCCCGGATCAGCAACAGGCAATCTCGGCGATCGAGGCCGCCGCCACCGGGCACCGCAATCGTCCGGTGGTGCTCACTTCAGACCGGGGTCGAGGCAAGACATCGGCGCTGGGCATGGCTGCGGCACGGCTACTCAATGGACGCGCACGGGAGATCGTCATTACCGCACCCCGTCCGGCAGCCGTCGCGGCCGCATTCGAGTGGGCGGCTCGATGTTCAGACCGGGCGCCGGTCTCCCCGGGCGAGCTTCACATTGGAGAGGGACGGCTGCGGTTTATGGCGCCCGATGCTCTGATGCGCGAACGACCTCAGATGGATATGTTGCTGGTGGATGAGGCCGCGGCGATTCCCGGTCCCGTGCTGGAAACCCTGCTTGAACGTCATCACCGGATCGTGTTTGCGACCACTGTGCATGGATATGAGGGATCGGGGCGGGGATTTGCGCTGCGGTTTATGGAGATGCTGCGTCGGCGGGGACAAAGTCACCGCGTGGTGCATCTGACCCAGCCAATCCGGTGGGCAGCCGGAGACCCGCTGGAGCGGTTTGTAAATGATGCACTGTTGCTGGAAGCCGAGCCGGCCAGCGAATCCGCGCTGACCGGGGCCAGTGGATCCAACTGTAGCGTCCAGTGGCTGGATCGGGACGTCCTGGCGGCAGACGAGGCGCTGTTGAAACAGGTCTTCGGGCTGCTGATCCAGGCGCACTACCAAACCACGCCCCTGGACTTGCGTCATCTCCTGGACGGCCCCCAGGTGGCGATCGGTATCGCCCGGTGGGCAGATCAGGTGGCCGGTGTGGTTCAGGTTCAGGACGAGGGCGGCCTGTCGCCGGGTCTGGCGGCCGCGATCTGGGCTGGCCGTCGGCGGCCGCGGGGGCATCTGATCCCCCAGTCCCTGGCCACCCATCTTGGGTTTGAGCAGGGCCCGATGCTGCGTTGCAGCCGCGTCGTCCGGATCGCGGTGCATCCCACGGTCCGATACCGCGGGATCGGATCATGCCTGTTGCGCGCCGCGGAGCGCCGCGCCGGGGAGAGCGGCGCGGATTTGATTGGCGTGAGTTTCGGGGCCGAGCTGGGTTTGTTGGCGTTCTGGGCGCGCCACCGACTCAAACCGGTGCGGATCGGGTATCGGCGGGACGCCAGCAGTGGCGCCCACTCGGTGATCCTGCTCAAAGGCCTCAGTACCACCGGCAAAGCGCTGCGGGTGGCGGCGGGCCGACGGTTTCGCCGGCATTTCCAGCGGCAGCTGTCCGAGTCGCATCGGGACCTGGAGCCCGACCTGGTGATGGCATTGTTGAACCTCGGACCGGTATCCGCCGGCCGGATCGATCGGCACGGATGGCGCGCTGTTGCCGGTTTCGGGTCTGCGTTGCGGCCATACCAGGCCTGCGCCCCGGAGTTGCGGGTGTTGGCCCTGCGGGCTCTGTCATCCCCCCGGTTTGCGACCTGCCTGAGCCGCGCCCACGGTCAGGTGCTGGTGGTGAAGGTGCTGCAGCAACAGGGTTGGAGCGAAACCGCGGCCGCTCTGTCACTGCCCGGTCGGTCACAGGTGATCGCTCTGTTGCGGAATGCAGCCCGTGTTCTGGTGATGCATCTGGGAGATGCCGAGCTTCGAGGGTTTGCCGATACCCTGAATCAGTCCAGTAACGACTCGGGCTGACACCATCGCCCATCCGGTCACCGGGTTCGGCTACGGGGCGGCACCTGAGCACGCGGTGGAGTCCGGGACGGGCGACCGATCGCGGCGGGGCCCTCTTGCCCCGGAGACGGCATGCTTGTAAAAGTTCGT
This sequence comes from uncultured Gammaproteobacteria bacterium, assembly GCA_963783675.1. Lineage (GTDB taxonomy): Bacteria > Pseudomonadota > Gammaproteobacteria > Competibacterales > JAHEDQ01 > JAHEDQ01. The sequence continues at coordinate 306,070 of CAWAOU010000018.1, read as the reverse complement.
GCTCGGGGCATGGTGGACGGCCCCGGGTGGCTTTGAATGAGTTGACAGAGGAGATGGATCAGGATGGATGCAAGAGGTTTACTTGAGCAGATGCTTCAGGCCGGTCGGTCGCTGGCCAGCCAGGGTCGTGATCTGGGCGAACAAAAGCTCGGAGTTCCACAGGACGGTCCCGAGCGTGATGCGATGCTGTCCGGGATGGGCAAGGGCGCATTGGCTGCCGGGGCCCTGGGCCTCTTGTTTGGCACCAAGGCGGGCCGCAAAGTGGGCGGGTCCGCTCTCAAGGTCGGCAGCCTGGCAGCACTGGGTGGGGTTGCCTACAAGGTGTATCAGGATTGGCAGAGGCAGGATGCGGCGGGCCCGGCGGCCCTTGAGGATCCCGGGTTGCCGGTGGATCGGCTGCCCGCCGAACAGGCCGAGCGCCGCAGCCGGCTGCTGCTCCGCGCCATGGTATCGGCGGCCCAGGCCGACGGCCATGTGGATGACGACGAACGGCGCCGTATCCAACAGGGCATGGACCAGTTGGATCTCGATGCAGATGCCCGGAACTTCTTACAACACGAGCTTGCGAAACCGGCCGACCCGTCGGCGCTGGCCAGTCAAGTTGACTCCCCCGAGGCCGCGGCGGAGGTTTATTTGGCCTCATTGCTGGCGGTCAACGTGGACAACTACATGGAGCGCGGATATCTGGATGAATTGGCAAAGCAGCTGGGCTTGTCACCTGAATTGATCAGCCGCCTGGAAGCCGAGGCGCAAAAGGTGGTTTGAAGGCCCAATGCAACAGACCGAATCCGAACTGAAGGCGCGATTGAATGCCGAGACCGCACAAATCGGCTGGTGCGAGCTGCAGCGCCACTTCGCCCGGGGTGTGCTGGTTCGGGTTTCGCCGGATCTGGATCTGGTGGGGGTTGCTTGCGCCGTGGTCAGAGACGACAGCGCCATGATGGAGACCTGGGCCGCCGAGGGGCGCGTGGTCCGGGCGCGGGATGCGGACGCCCGTCGTTGGCAACGGCGGGACGCGCGCCTCTGGGCCGTGGTGGTGGCGCCCTGGGTTCTGGTGCAGGAACCCGAACCCAGCGCGTCCGTTCCGGGTCAGGACTGAGCGGTTGGCCGTGGATGAGCGTTTCGCCGCGCTGCAGCGTCTCTACGGCGAGCAGGCGACGACCCTCATCAGCGACCTGCACGTATGCGTGGTTGGCATCGGCGGTGTCGGTTCCTGGGCCTTGGAAGCCCTGGCGCGGACCGGGGTCGGCACCCTGACCTTTATCGACAACGATGAGGTCAGTCTGGGCAATGTCAATCGCCAGCTCCATGCCCTCAATGAGACGGTGGGGCGATCCAAAGTGAGCGTCATGGCCGAACGGGTCATGCAGATCAATCCACGCTGCCGCTGCTATCCGATCGATGATTTTCTCACCATGAAGACCCTGGAGAGCTATCTGGACCGGGGCTATGACTATGTCATCGATGCCATCGACAGCATTCAGTTCAAGGCGGCCATGATCGCCTTCTGCCAGCGGCGTAAGATTCCCGATAGTCGCCACTGGCGGCGCCGGCGGGCGGACCGACCCCGCTGCCATCCAGGTGCGGGATCTCAGCCGAACCTGGAATGACGCCCTGGCGGCAAAAGTGCGGCAGCGACTCAGAGGGGAGTACGGTTTTACCCGGAATCCAAAACGCCGTTTCGGTGTGGAGTGCGTGTTCTCCACCCAACAGCCGGTTTACCCCAAGGAAGATGGCAGCGTCGGTCCGGAGAAACCGGGTATACACGGCGTGTCCCTGGACTGTCGCTTCGGCTACGGCTCGGCCGCGTTTGTCACTGCGAGTTTTGGCATGGTGGCGGCGTCCCGCGCGGTCAACCGGGGGCTCGCCCGGCGTATGCGCCGCGCTGGCGGTGCCGCAGACGCCTAGTGTCCCGTCCCACAAGTTCGTTGCATATCAGCAAGACGAGAAGCGCCCAGTCGCTAGGCGGGCGGGCGCAGGACTAGCCTGCGCTCATTCAAGCGCGCCCAACACCGCCAATGGGCGCTTATCGCCTTGCCCGTCGGGAGCGCCCCAGATCCGCCACTGCCCCGTTGCAGCTGCTTAACAGAGCTCGCTATGCCTTCGCACCTGCGCCTTGCATTGGCGGATCTGGGGCGCTCTGAAACGCTACGAACTTATGGGACGGAACACTAGAGCTGGGTCAGGTCCAGCTTCAGGCCCTGTTGGGCGACGGTGACAGGGTTGCCGTGGCTGTGCGGACAGCTTAGCACTGAAGGCCTCGGCGGCTTCCGGTTCACCGTGGACCAGATACACGGGCGCTCGTTTCCGGAATCCGCCCACCCAACGCAGCAGGGCGGCCTGGTCGCCATGGGCGGAGAGGCCACCCACGGTGTGGACCCGGGCCCGCACCCGGTACTCTTCGCCGTGGATGCGGATGGTCTCGTGTCCATCGACCAGTCTGCGACCCAGGGTGCCATAGGCCTGATAGCCGACAATGATCACGTGATTGCCCCGGCGGGCAATGTTGTGCTTGAGGTGGTGCACGATGCGTCCGCCGTTGCACATGCCGCTTCCGGCGATGATGATCGCGCCGTTGGCCACGCGGTTGATGACCATGGATTCCTCGGTGCTCTCGGTCTGGTGGAGATTCGGCAACAGCGGCATCCCCTTCAGCCGGTCCCGGAGCGCGCTTGCTTCTTCGTCATAGAGGTGGGGATAGTCCAGATAGACCTGGGTGGCGGCGATGGCCATGGGACTGTCCAGAAAGATATGCCACCGGGCCATGTCCCAGGCCTCGTAGTGCATGCCGAAGGTATAGAGCACCTCCTGGGTACGGCCGATTGCGAAGGCCGGAATTAGAACGTTTCCCTTACCATGCGCCGCGGAGGAAACGATCTCTCCGATCTCGCGGATGGTTTCCGCCCGATCCCGGTGTAGCCGTCCCCCATAGGTGCATTCCATCAGCACCAGATCGGCGTCGTCGATCTGATCGGGATCGTTGAGAATCGGTGAATCGTACTGGCCGAGATCGCCGCTGAACACCAGTGTGCGTCGGACCCCGCCCTCACTCAGACGGAGCTCCACGATGGCTGAGCCAAGGATGTGCCCCGCGTCCCGGAAACACAGTTCGATCCCGGGCAGGATTTCCTGGCGCGCGTTGTAGCGCAGACCCTGCATGGTTCTCAAAGAGGCATCCGCATCTTGCGGGGTGTACAGGGGTGAGATCGGCTCTTTCCCCTTGCGGCGGCGGCGCTTATTTTCATACTCCGCGTCGCGTTCGCTCAGTCGGGCGGAGTCCTGGAGCAGGATACGGCAGAGATCCCGGCTGGCATTCTGGGTATAGATGGGCCCGCGAAAACCACGTTTCACCAATAGGGGCAAGCGCCCGGAATGGTCGATGTGCGCGTGGCTGAGGACCACCGCATCCACCTCTGCCGGGTTGAACGGAAACGGTTCGTGGTTGAGCGCTTCGTCCTCTCTTCGGCCCTGGATCAGTCCGCAGTCCAACAGGACCTGGGTATCACCCACACGCAGGATGTGACAGGAGCCGGTGACCCGCCCGGCGGCACCATAGAATTCCAGTTCCATGCAAAGATCCCAAGGCTGTTCGTCATTGCTCAGTGTAGCCGATTTGAGATCCCGGCCCGAGCGCGTGAACGCGGGCCCATGCGGTCCAAACGCCGCTTGTCGTTGCCCGACCCAAGGAGCCTCGGATCACTCGAAGCGATGGCCCAGCTTGTCGGCCTTGGTGGCGAGATAGCGGCGGTTGTGCACGGTTTCGCCGGCTTGATGCGGCAGTCGCTCGGCTACGGTAATGCCGTTGCCCTGCAAAGCGGTCACTTTGCGCGGATTGTTGGTCATCAGACGTATCCGCGACACCCCCAACGCCCTAAACATTTCTGCGGCGGCCGCGTAGTCCCGTTGGTCGTCACCGAACCCCAGTTTCAGGTTTGCCTCCACCGTGTCGGCGCCCTGGTCCTGCAGCCGGTAGGCCCGGATCTTATTGAGCAGACCAATGCCCCGTCCCTCCTGGCGAAGGTAGAGAATGACGCCGCGACCGGCATCGGCGATTCGCTGCATGGCCAGTTCCAGTTGCGGTCCGCAATCGCAGCGCTGGCTGAACAACGCGTCGCCGGTCAGGCATTCAGAGTGAACCCGGGCCAATACGGCATCGCCGTCGGCCACATCGCCCAGGGTCAGCGCCACATGGTCCTTGCCCGTCGCTCCTTCCATAAATCCGGTCAAGCGAAAGTTGGCCCAGCGTGTGGGCAGATCACAGGATTCTGTCCGTTCTAGCATTGACTGTTACATGCCGACCTGAGAGGCGGCTCAGACGGGTACTCGTCTCCGTTCGTCACCGCGTGTGAATCATGGGGCGACCGAATGACCGGGTTCCCGGCCGCGAGGCCGCTACTCGAGGGAAAGTCTGACCAATTGCTGCGATTGCGCCGGGGGCCTCGCATCTGTGCCCTTGTGGACCGAAACGCGATTCGTATCAATTGATCAGACCTCCCCTGGTGAAATCCCGTTGTCTTGCCAATCGGTGCGATTGCTTGGGCGCGCCGGTGTCTTCAATGGTCGCCCGGTCAGGGTCGCGCCGCGTTGAACTCGATTCGATCCAACACCTCGCCGTTTGCCGATTCGGCCAGCGCCTGCCACTCACCGTCCATCGTGGATGACAGCAGTTTGCTGGAATAGATTCGCCAACGAACGCCCCCGATGGGGAAATTGACCGTCGCCACGGTCTCGCCGTTACGGACCCACCTATGTTGAACGGTTTCGCCGGCCATGTCCTGCACCTCGGTGAAATAGTACAGCCTGCGGGCGCCGCCGGACTCCAGCATGATGGTTCCCGACAGTTCATCTACCGGCTCCCGGTCCAGAACGTCGCTGCTCAAGGCCGAGCGGGCCACCCGTGCCGGTGAACCGGCATCGACGCCAGGGTCCGGGTCGGCCAACGCAGTCGGTGTGGGCATCGTCTCCGAATCTGATTGCGTCGGGGGTGTCGATTGGTCGGGCGCGCCCGCCACCGGTGACGCAGATGTCACCGGCACGGCCGGGGCGGCGCCTGGGTCAGCGGATGGTTCCGGAAGGGAAGATCCTGGGGCGACGCTCAAGTCGTCTCCTGCCGATCTGCCTGCGGCCGCAGCGGTGGGATTCGCGTCCGCTTCGAGGTCGGCGGAATCGGTGTCGTCGGCGGAAGCGATTGGCGTCTCTGCCGCACCGGCCGGTGTGGTTGAGCTCGCTATGTCCGCCACGGAGCCGGCCGGCTCCACCGCCTGTGCCGGTTGTGGGTTCATCCTCGTGGCGGATTCCGATTCCAGTCCCGACGGTGTCGGCTCAATATCCGGGCGGTTGGGCTGCTCGGATTCCAGGGCGACTGGCGACTCCGTCCCGGTTGCGTTGGGGGGCGCCGCCTGCGGTTGATCGGCGGCCGCCGCAATGGGTGCCAAAGCTGTCGCGGCCAGTTCGGTATTCTGCGCGCTCGCAGGTGCTTCGGCCGGGCGACTCTGTTGGAGTTCCTCCAAGTTTTGTTCCGGCGTTTCCTGGATCGCCGGTTCATTCGAGGCGGTAACGTCCGCAAAGGGTTGAGATTCGATCGGCATGGTTTCCGCGGCGGGTGTTTTTGCCGGGGTAGCCTGTTCGCGCTCCGCGAGTGTTGGCGGGGGCATTTCCTGGCTCGTCAGTTCAGTCGAGGCGGCGGCGTCCACGGCAGGTTGATATTGGATCGACGCGGTTCCCGCGGCGGGTGTTTCTGCCGGGGTAGCCTGTTCGCGCTCCGCCAGCGTTGGCGGGGGCATTTCCTGGCTCGTCAGCTCATTCGAGTCGGTGACGTCCACGGCAGCTTGAGAATCGATCGACGCGGTTGCCACGGCGGGTGTTTCTGTCGCGGTAGCCTGTTCGCGCTTTGCCAGTGTCGGCTCCGGCGTTTCGTGGATCGCCGGCTTGCTCGAGCTGGAGACATCCATGGCGGCTTGCGTTTCGACTTCGGCAACGGTCGGCGATTCATCCTTGTTGGCAACCAAATCGTCGGATGCACCAGGTGTCAGGTACTGCCAACCCAGCCACGCGATCACCGTGACCGCCGCCAGGCCGAGGACGATGGCAGCAGCGATGCGACGGTTCTTGTAATCTGGCTCCGACGGCTTGGGCGCCGCAGGGACATCGTGCGGTGGCTTGATCACAATGCGGATTTTGAGCTTTTGTTCGGACATGAAGACCTGAATATCAGCGCTAATGGGTGCCGCGACCCTGAACGGTCGTCGAACGGCAGAACATGCGGCGGCAATGGTACGCCGGGTGACCGCGTCGGCCAAGCCGGCTGAAATCAGTCGCAGATGCGATCGGCGATCCCGGTCAGGGCTTCGCCACAGTCCATGTTCAAACTGGCCGCCAATTCTCCGTCTGCGCGGGTCCGACCAAGACTGACCGAAAACACGGGTTTGCCCTGAGCGTGTGCGGCCACACAGAAGCGGTAGCCGGAGTAGACCATCAGTGAAGAACCCACCACCAGCACCCCATGGCTCCGCGCCAATGCGGTCAAGGATTGCTCGACCCGTGCTCGTGGCACATTCTCGCCGAAGAACACCACATCCGGCTTCAACAGGCCTTTACAGTGTTCACAATCGGGAACCTGGAACGGGTCCAGTTCCGCCGGCTGCAGGTCCGCGTCGCCGTCGGGTGCGGCGGTGGAGGCCAGATGCATGTAGGACGGATTTGCCGTCTGCAGCCGCGCCTGCATAAGCGTCCTCGCTTGCCGGTCGCCACAGCCCAGGCAGATTACGGTGTCGAGGCGTCCGTGCAGATCGATCACCTCGCGGCTGCCGGCCTTCTGATGAAGTCCGTCCACGTTCTGGGTTACCAGCCGACTGATAAACCCGGCCTGCTGCAACCGACTCAGGGCCAGATGGGCGGCATTCGGCTGGCTGTCGGAGATCCGTGGCCAGCCCAACATGCTGCGTGCCCAGTAGCGTTGGCGCGCACTCGGGCTGCGAACGAAATCGGCATACTGAACCGGGCGGCGGTGTTTCCAATGGCCTTCGGTATCGCGATAGTCCGGGATGCCGGAAGCCGTACTGACGCCAGCGCCTGTGAGAACGAACAGGGGACGGTGCCGCTGCAGCCGGGCGGCGAAATCGGTTGGGACCTGATTGGCTGGCTTGGCTGTCATGGTGATGGGCGTTCAGCGGATGGGCAAAGCGAAGATCACCACAAGTCCGCCGACCAGGGACGGCACGCGCCGCCACCAGGTGCTGCCCCGGGTCGCCACGCCCTGGCCGAGGAGCCACAGACCCAGGCCGATCTTGATCAGCGCGGCAGCGGCTGCAAGGGGTGTCTGGTCGGGCTGGATCAAGGCCGGATTGGCAACAAACGCCAGCGGCACCAGGTATAAGCCGAGACCCAGCCGCATTGCGTGCAGTGCGGTGGGGATCCACGGTGTCTCCGCCATACCGGCGGCGATGAACACCGTGCCGCACACCGGCGGTGTAATGGTCGACAGCAGGGCGAACCAGAACACGAACAGATGAGCCTGCAGCGGCGGCAGGCCAAGAGTCTGCAAGGCCGGGCCCGCCACCGACACGCAGATGATGTAGGCCGCCGTGGTGGGCACTTCCATGCCCAGGATCAAACAGGCCAGCGCCGTGAACAGCAGCGCCATCCACAGATTGCCGCCGGAGAATCCCACGATCATCGATGTGACCTTGACGCCAAGGCCGGTCATGTTCAGCACGCCGATGACGATCCCCGCGCAGACAATAATGGCGGCGATGCCGGCAATCTGCCGGGCCGCGTCGATCAGCGCCTTCTCGAACCGGGCACGTGCGGCGGAAAGCCGGATACGAGCGCTGCGGTCGGTGACCAGCAGCAGCGCGGCGACGATGATGGCCACTCCGGCCGCATATTGCGGTGTATAGCCGGTGAGGAACAACATTCCGAGCAGAATGCCAAAGGGCAGCAGAAAAAATGGGGCTGTAACCAGGAGCGTGCGCGTATCGGGCAGTTCGTCCCGACGCATGCCGACCAGGCCGGTCTGCCGGGCATAGCGGTCGACGCTCAGCCAGACACCCCAGAAGAACAGCAGGGCCGGCAGTATGGCAGCGGCCATGATCTGGTTGTAACTGGTGCGCAGCAACTCAACCATCACAAATGCGCCGGCGCCCATGAGAGGCGGCATGATCTGGCCGCCGGTGGAGGCCACCGCTTCCACCGCCGCGGCGAACGGCGCCGGGTAGCCCAGGCGCTTCATGGTGGGCAGGGTAATGGCGCCGGTGGAGGCAACATTGGCCGAGGCGGAACCGGAGATCGACCCGAACAATGCCGAGGCCAGCACCGATACCTTGGCGGCGCCTGCTCGATAGCGACCGGCCAGACGCGTGGCCAGCGCCATGAAACCGGCGCCGCCTTCCCCGGCGCCGACAAAGGCCCCAAGCATGACAAAAACAGCCACCACGTTGACCGAAACGCCGGTAAGCGGACCCCAGATACCGCCCTCGGCAATGGTCAGGGTGCCGAGAAAACTGTCCAGCGGTATACCGGGATGCCCGAACTCCCCGGGGAGGTATTGGCCGAAGCATCCGTAGGCCAAAGCCAGTGTGGCCACCAGGGGCAGGGCGAGCTTGATCGCTCTGCGGGCCAGATCCAGCACCACCACCAGCAGCACGACAGCGACCAGGTATTGAAACCGCCCTTCCAGGGCACCGTATTGATCGCCCAGGCGCTCCCGATACAGGAGAACATACGCACACGCCAGAAGCCCCGCTGCGCACAAGCCGTAACCGAACAATCGCTCAGCCCGGCCCTGGGGCCGGCTGCTGAAAACAAAAATCCAGGGCAGGGCCAGCGCGAGGTGAACCGGGCGGCTGACCAGGTTGGGTACCAGTCCGGAGAATATCAGGTATAGATGGAAGGCCACGCTCGTCCCGGCCAGGGCGAGCGTGACCCGATCCAACACCGGCTCAGCCCCCTTGGATCAGCGCAGCGATTCTGGAATCTCCACACCGAGGGTCTCATAGGCCCGGATCGCGCCCGGGTGAAGCGGCGCGGCAAGGGTGCTCAACATGGACGGTTCGACCCCGTTCCACCAGGGATTGCTTGCTCCCATATCGGATTTGCTTTGCCAGAAATCGAGGGTCAGCCGGTAGGCGGTTTCCTCGTCCATTTCGGCGGTGGTGTAGGCACCCACCGGCAGTGAAATGGTGGTTACGTCGCTGTCTATCCCCGGGTAGGTTCCGGCCGGGATCACCAAACGCTCACCCTGAGCCAGTGCAACCTGCTCGTCGGACATGCTGAGCAGGGCGATGTCGGTGCCGGCCGCTGCCTCCACCACGTTGGGCGCCGGGTAGGATCCGGCGGTGGCGAACCCGTCAACCTTGCCGTTTTTCAATGCCGGAACAGCGGCGTTCAGTTCCACATCGACCAGTTCCACCTTGCCCTCGAGACCGAAGGCCTCGAAGGTCGAGGCCGCTTTGCGGGCGCCGAAACTGCCCTTGCCGATGATGAAATCCTTACCCGCCAGATCGTCGAAGCCGTTGATCCCGGCATCGGCGCGCACCACAAAATGCATGGTCAAGGAGGGAATCACGAACAGGCTGCGGATGCCGTCATAGCCGGTCTCGCCTTCGAACGGCTTGACGCCCTGCATGGCTTTGGCGACCAGCGATGGCGGGGTGGTGAAAACGTAGCTGCCGCCGCGCTTGCGCGCCTCCTTCACGTTTTGTACCGAGCCCTGACTCTCTTCCACGGTCAGGATCAGCTCACCCTCGCTGCGGGCTTTGACCGCCTCGGCCACCTGCACCGCCATCTGATAATAGGAGGATGTGGACTTGGCGGATTTGTATGTCACCCGGGTCTCGGCCTGAGCGTCGACGCCGACGGCGAGACTGCACAGCAGGATGGTCAATACGGTGGCGATGGGACGCATGGAAGGAGTCCTCCGTTGATGGTGATTATGACGGCAAGAGTCTGTAAGGGCCGGGGTGGAACTGCAAGAGCCTGATCATGCCGAATTCCGGGACTGCCTTGGCGAGATAGCCCTCAAGGCGACAGGAACGGCAGAATCGAGGCGCGCACGTCGACCCGCGCACCCAGGCGGGCGCACAGCAGGAATGAGCCGACGAGCTTACGGTGCAGAAACATGGTTTCCGGAGGCGGTGACCTGATCAGGCCCTGTTCAAAGGCAAGATCCATCCCCTCTGTCCAGGCACGGGATGGGAGGTCGGATTCACCGAAATCGTATGGCCCCGGATGGCGCAGGGGTTCGCAGATCAGTCGAATCAAGGCAACCACCGTCCTTTTCTGGTCGGCGGCGTCCCGGGCCGCGATGTACCCCAGGTTCAGGGCCGCACGTTCAATGGCCGTCGGATCGTCGTCCACGATGGCCTGCGCAATATCCCTGTAGCCTCGCACCATATTGGCATCGAACGCCTGAGTGGCGCCAAAATCCAGCAGCACCAGCGCGTTCCGCTCGCCATCGTAGAGGTAGTTGGCCGGGTTGGGGTCGGTTTGCATAAGCCGGAAATCGAACAGTTCCCGGAACAGGAGTCTTTCGATCACACCACCCAGGTGATCCCGGGTCGGCTGGCTCAGTCCGGCCTCGACCGCCTGGTCCAGAGGCCGCCCTTCCATGTAGGTCATGGCGAGAATATGGCGGGTGCTCAAGTCCGGATCGTACTGGGGCATGCGCAAATCCGGGTCGTCGGCCACATGGGCCCAGTAGCGGGCCATGGATTTGCCCTCCTGTTCGTAGTCTGCCTCTGCCTTGAGCTGGCGCTTGGCCTCGCTGGCCAAGCCATCGATGTCGATTTGTGCCGGCAGAAGGCTGAACATGCGCAGCAGCAGGGCCACGTTGTCCACGTCGCTGGACACGCTGCGGGCCACGCCGGGATACTGAATTTTGAGTACCAGTTCGCGGCCGTCCTGAGCCCTGGCGCGATGCACCTGACCGATGGAGGCAGCGGCGATGGGGGTTTCATCGAAGCGTTCGAATCGGGCTCGCCAACCCTTGCCATACTGTTGACCCAGGACCCGGTGCAGCTGTGCCGCGGGCATGGCGTCCGCGTCTGACCGGAGTATCTCCAGTGCCGCGGTGAATTCCGGAGGCAGCAGGTCATCGGCCTCCATGGAGAGCAATTGCCCCAGTTTCATGGCGGCCCCCCGCAGGTGCGAGAGTCGCTGGGCCAACCGGCGCGCGTTGTCGGCGTTCAACATCGCACTCCGCAGGCTTGGCGGTTCGCCCCGTGCAGCACGGCGCACGCCCTCAGCGACGCCGCCGGCCGCCAGACCGCCTGCGGTCATGCCAAGGCGCAACAATCGGCTCAGGCGACTGCTGGGAACCGATGACTGACGCGACCGCCGTTTTGCCATCAACTGGCCCGAGTTGCCCTGCAACCGTTCCCGATAAACCGTGGCACCCTCAAAACGGTTCGACGTCGGGTCGCAGATCCAGCTCGAAGGTCCAGGCCGATCGATGTTGCTGTATCAGGTGCAGGTACGACTCTGCGATGGCATCCGCGTCGAGACAGTGCTCAGCCGGCATACCGCTGCGCGTTCGCGAGCGTTGGGTATTGATGATGCCATCTATCACCACGTGGGCCACATGCACACCCTGCGGGCCCAATTCCCGCGCCAGGCCCTGGGCCAGCCCGCGAAGGGCAAATTTGGACGATCCGAAGGCGCTGAATTCTGCGCTCGCCTTGACCCCTGCAGTGGCACCGGTAAACACCATTGTCCCGCCGTTGTCGAGCATGCCGGGCGCTAACCGTCGTGCGCAGAGATAGGCGCCAAAGCAGTTTACTTCCCACAGGGCACGCATCTCCTCGGGTTTGGTATCGATCAGGCTGCTCATCTGAAAGGCGCCGGCGTGGTAAATCAGAATCCTTGGTTGGCCCAGTTCACGCTCTATACGGGCCATGGTTTCGTCCACCGTATCCGGCAATCTCAGATCGCAGGCATAGCACTTCAGGGTGGCGCCGGCGGCGCGGGCCACAGCGGCCAGTTCCTCGCAGAAAGTCACGCTGCGGGCGACCGCCGCCACCGCGTAGCCGGATGCGGCCAGGCGGCGGCAAAGCGCCGCGCCCAGACCCGGTCCGACGCCGGCAACGACCGCGACCTGTTTAGACGTCTGGTTCATGATTTCAATTGCAATACCGCTGATGTGAGAGCGACGGTATAGCAGTCGTCGCGGGAAAACGCGACCCGTGCCCCCGTCCGGGCAAGCGCCGCAAAGCCTTGCACGTTAGGAACTTGGATGTTAAGGAAGATCTGAACAATTGATACGAATCGCGTTTCGGTCCACAAGGGCGCAGATGCGAGGCTCCCGGCGCAGCGCCATAGTGATTCTATGGCCAAGCCGGGAAACGCGGCAGATGTGCCCTTGTGGGCGAAACCCCGGAGGGGCCGGGCCTTTGCGCCCCTCGTGCCGCGTTGCACCTTGCTCATTGGCAGGTCACTTATTTTCCTCGCGCCAACTTCGCTCGGTGCGCCTTGTACCAGAGAGCGCAAAGACGCCGGCGCGATCGCAGCAATTGATCAGTCCTTCCTTGAGGAAGGTTCATAGCCGAACACCGCGGAATCCGACAGATTCGTGAAGCTCTGGTGCGCCCGGGATATCGCCCCGGGGCCATTCCACCCGCCGGAGCGGATTCCCCGGTTTGGATGCGTATCGAGGCACAGGTCGATGGGTGACGTGGTTCAGTTTCGCCGAGTCAAACCGGGTCAAAAGGCCCAGGGCAAGACCCTGTGTAAAAACGGGTTTCACAAGTGGCGGATCTGGAAAGAAAAAGACTTTGACGTGAAACAGGGGCGGTTGGTGACGGTATTGCGCTGCGCCCGGTGCGACACGACGAAAATACGGGCGTTGTAGATATTAGCGGGCCATGTGGGAAGTTCGGTTATTCACAGAGCGCCGCTCCCTCTGGGCCAGTCCACAAGCCACGTGGACCGCGTTACACTCGCTGGAATTGATGACGGCCAGTCCTGCGCTCGCGTGCCTTGCCAACCCGGCTTGTGGACTGGCTGTGGGGTACCGAACTTCCCGCATGGCCCACTAGGGAGACGCTGTGATGGCATTTTTGCTGATCGTGCACCTGATCGCATCGCTCGTTTGGGTGGGCGGAATGTTTTTCGCCTATGTGGCGCTGCGCCCGGCACTGGCCGCGTTCGAGCCACCGGACCGGTTGACGCTCTGGACCCGGGTGTTCGGCAACTTCTTCCCCTGGGTGTGGGCTTCGATTGCGGCCCTGTTGATAACCGGATACGCCATACTGTTTGGGTTTTTCGGTGGGTTTGCCGGTGCCGGGCTATACATCCACCTCATGCATGGCATTGGTTTGGTCATGATGTTGATTTTCGGGCATTTGTTTTTCGCACCCTATCGCCAGTTGCGACGGGCGGTTGCGGGTGGGGACTGGGCTTCCGGGGCGGTGGCCCTCGGCCGAATTCGGCAGACGGTGGCCATCAACCTCGTGCTGGGCCTCCTGGTGGTGGCGATCGCGGTAGGTGGGCCCTACCTCTGATTCGAGTCTGAGGGGGCAGGTTGCAACCGCAGAATGCGGGTCGCAGTAGCCTGCAGGTTCTTGCGCTCGCCCGATAGCGTGACGTAACGACCCTCGCGCCAGGGCTCGACCAGATCGCTGTAGTGTCCGGACAGGGGGTTGCCGGACTGTCCGGTTGCAATCATGTAGCGCGAGTTGCCGAGATCGCTCAGGTCGTAAATCGCTCGAAACCCGGCGCCATGAGTATGGGTCAATGGGGCTGTCGGGTCGGCATCGTCAACCGATCCCCCGTAGCTGGCGCCCCGGTTCAGAGTGAAGTTGCCACCGTCGCTTTCGACACTGATGTCCAGCAGCGTGCTCAGAACGGGGATGCGGCTGATCAGAGGGTGGGCCAGGGTGGCTCTGTGCGCCTGACCCCACTGCCACAGCGCCGGATTATCTCCGAACAGTGCCGCACCTTCCGACAGGGCTTGGCTCAGAGACGTGCTCAACACGTGCTCGCATTGCTCATTGATGGTCGGGGAGGACACGTCGTCGCACCAGTCGCGCGCCTGGGTCAGCATGTGGATCACCGTCCTGGGCCGGTGTCCCCGATACCAGGGGAAGGCGTCGCCGAGTTCGTCAGCGTACAGCGCTTGGTTGAGGCGGCGCAGCCAAAGGCTGAAAATCAAGGGCTCCGGCCGATCCCTGTCCATGTGTCCATTCCAGCCCCGAAGCAGATTCAGGGCCTGGCGGGCCCGAGCATCATTCGGCTGCGTGGACAGCAGGTGCGGGAGTAAGGCCAGTGCTGCACCGGAAAGGGTATCCGCCTGCATCGTCTCGGCGTCTTTCAGTGAGTAGCGCCGCCCATCCCGGGTGTACTCTTCGAGTAGTGCGATGAGGCGTTGAGCACGATATGGCGGGTCCCATTCGACGCTGAGCATATGGGGATAGCGGCTGCTGACGATGGCATTGTTGGCGTTGGCGAACCAGCTGGAATCTGGGTTCAACGCCTGGGGTAATTCGTCGCGGTCAACGAATCCCGCCCAATCGTGTTCACCATCTGCACCCGCCACCGGAACCAGCCCGGATGCGGCCGGCCGCTGAGGGATCCAGGCCAGAGCAGCGAATCCGATGTTGCCGGACAAATCCGCGTAAAGCAGATTCTGTTGCGGCGCAACCACTGCGCTCAGGGCATCGATTGTTTGATTCCAGTTGCGGGCCCGATTGAGCCGGTAAATCGCCGCTGCCGTCGTATCCGCAGGGTCCAGTCCAGTGAAGCGCAAGGCCAGCACATGTCTGCGGCCGGCGATATGGCGCGCGCCGGTATCCACATCCGACAGCACTGGTCCATGCCGTGTATGCCGCACGGTCAAGGTCTCCGGCTCTGCATTCCTGATCCGAATGGTTTCCGCCCGGGTCTCAAAGCTGAGCCATCCGTTGGGACCCTGGTAGCGGTCTGGCGAGGTCGGGTCCACGGCTTCGCAAAACAGATCCTGCAGATCCGTTCCCGTGGTGGTCATGCCCCAGGCGATGTCGCCGTTGTGACCCAGGAGGTGAAACGGTACACCGGGCACGGTGGCGCCGGCCAGGCTCAGCTTGGGGGTCGAGATACGGACCAGGTACCAGAGTATTGGCGCCTGCAAACGCAAGTGCGGATCGTTGGCCAGGATCGGTGCGCCGGTATCGGTCAGGTGGCCGCCCACCACCCAGGCATTGGAGGCTCGGACGGGCTGTGGTGGACTGTTGGGCAGAACCTCGTCTACCGGGTTCAGGGTGGCCTTTCCGCAGCCGCGGCGGGTCGGCTCCGTGACCGGATCGCGTTCCCTGAATGGAAGCGTGACAGTTGACCAGGTCTGGTCGTCCAACGTCACCGGGTCATTTTCGTTTACGGCGGGGAACAGATCCTCGATCGCCTCGTCTCCAAGCCGGCGATACAACAGCGCCCTTAGCAATTCGCCGCCGTAGTTGGTGCTCAACTGCAAGGCCATGATCTTGAACCAGGCAATGGAGTCGGCCGGGCGCCAGGGCTCCGGTTTGTGCCCCAGGATCTGAAACTCGAGGGGGAGGGCTTCCAAGGGTTTGTTGAGATACCGATTGACGCCGTCGGCATAGCGTCGCAGCGCACGCATCACCTCGGGGTCCAGGGCAGCGAGACTGGCCTGGGCGCTGCGATACAAGCCCAGGGCCCGCATGCGCCGGTCCAGGGGCAAAGTCGCTGCACCCAGAAGTTCAGATACGCGGCCCTGGGCCACGCGTCGTTGGGCCTCCATCTGCCAAAGTCGATGTCGCGCATGGAGCATGCCCAATGCGAAGTACGCATCGTCCATGGTTTCCGCGTACACATGGGCGAGGGCGTTGGAATCGGTCAGAATTTCCACCGGCGCGGCCAACCCGTCTATGGCGACAGTCCGGACTTCTTTGCCGGGCACCTGGGACAGCAGCCAGATGAAGGCACCGGTCACGGTCAGCATTGCCAGACCCAACAGTCCGGTCAGGCCCACCATCAGCCGCGTGCGCCAATGTCCCATGGGTCGGTTCTCCCGCGTGAGCTGGGTTAAAGGGCGGCTGCAATGCCGGGGCAAAACATAGCAGAGTCGGGGGGCGACCGTATCCTGGAGGCAAAAAAACGCCCGCAGGATGCGGGCGTCGTGTGAGGGTATGGGCGATGCGTGCTCTCCGGCTACTGACGTATGCCCTCGATGTTGAACTCCAGTTCCATTTCCTCTGCGGCGGGGCCCAGGTCGTAGCTGACATCGAAGTCACTGCGGCGCAGGATGGTACGGCCGACATAACCGCGGCGGTAATTGCCCCAGGGATCCTTGCCTTCGCCGACGAAGGTCACAGCCACATCCACGGGTTTGGTCACACCGTTCAGCGTCAGATTTCCTGTCAGAACCCCCGTGTCTCCGTCCTCCACAAATGAAGTGGACTCGAAGCTGGCCTCGGGAAACATGTCCACGTTAAGGAAATCGGGCCCTCTCAGGTGCTTGTCACGTTCAGCGTGGTTGGTGTCCACGCTGGCGGTTTTGATGACCACCTTGATGGTTGAACCAGCGGGGTTTTCCGTGTCGTACTCAAAGCTCCCTTCCAGGTCATTGAAACTGCCCTGCAGCATGCTGAAACCCAGGTGGGAGATGCTGAAAGTAACAAAGGAATGCCCTGGATCCAGCGCGTAGCGCTGCACCTCGGCGTTGGCCATCCAGGGCATGGACAAGAGTCCGGCTGCCGCCAGTAGAGTAAGATGCTTGGATACGGTCGGTATGGTCATGCAGTGATGCTCCCATCGATTCAGGCGCTGTGCCCTTTGGGGTTGGTTTGACCCGGGGTGACCCGGGACGGTTTCGGGTCGGGGCGGCCCAGCATCCGACTCAAGGTCCCATCCCGATTCAGAAACTGGTGTTTGAGCGCGGCCAGCGCATGCAGGCCCACGAGATACGCGGTTCCGAATGCCAGGTAGTAGTGAAGTGTCCCGGCCAGTTCCTCGCGACCGTTGGATGCCGGCAGCAGGGCAGGCACTTCGAACCAACCGAACACGTCAATTCCGGAGCCGTCCGCGGTGGAAATGAAGTAGCCGCTGATCGGAATCAGGAGTGTCATGGCGTAGAGCAGAAAGTGCGCACTCCGCGCAGCGGCCCGCTCCAGCGCGTTCATTCCTTCCGGCAGCGCCGGACCGCGGTCCAGCCGTGACCAGATCAGCCGCGCCAGTGCCAGTCCAAGCATCAACATGCCCACGCCTTTGTGCCAGTCGAACGCCCGCGTATACCACGGGTTGTAGTAGTTGATTTCGGTCATGTACCAGCCCAGGGCAAACAGCGCCACCATCAGTAATGCAATCGACCAGTGCAGGCTGCGAGCGACGGTGCCATAGCGATCTGCAGTGCTGCGCAACATGGTAATGGACTCGACGAAAACGTTTGCCGATGTAGACGGTAGCAGTCCTATGGGTGGAAATAAGCCGGGCTGCCGTAACATGATTGTTGAACCCCGGGCATCAATCGGCCCTCTATAGCGTCAATGAAATCCATCGACGACATGCTCTTGTTTACCCGTGTGGTTGAGCTCGGCAGTTTTACCGCCGTGGCGAATGCCATGGACTCATCCCGCTCCCTGGTGAGCAAGCGCATAAAGCAGATGGAGGAACGGCTGGGAACACGCCTGCTACAGCGCACCACGCGCAAGTTGAGCCTGACCGAGGCGGGCGAGGCCTACTATCTATACTGCCGACGGGTGGCCGATACGGTGGAAGAAGCCGAAACCCGTATGGGCGAGTTGTCCGGAGTGCCCCGGGGTCTGCTGCGCATCACCATGCCCATGACCTTTGGCGTGCGTTACGTCGGACCACTGATCCCGGTGTTCCTGGAGCGCTATCCGGACATCGAGCTGGACATTTTGGTCGACGACAAGTTTGTGGACCTGGTGGATGCCGGTATTGATCTGGCAATCCGGGTGGGACGTCTGGCCGATTCCAGCCTGGTCGCCCGCAGGCTCGGCGAAACCAGACTCCGGGTTTGCGCCTCACCGGACTATCTGGCGCAGCATGACCGGCCGCTGTATCCCGACGATCTGCGAAGACATCACTGCATGCTGTATCGGCATCCCGGGCAGCGTGCCCAGAGCTGGACCTTTCGAGTGGATGGCGAATTGCAAACGGTGCCGGTGCGCAGTCGCCTTCACTGCAACAACGGACTGCCCCTGCTGGCCGCAGCCCGGGCCGGATTGGGGATTGTGCAGCTGCCCGATTTCATGCTTGAAGAGGATCTGCGCCTGGGTCGCTTGGAGACGATCCTGGAATCGTTCGAGGACGCGCGCATCG
Source organism: uncultured Gammaproteobacteria bacterium (assembly GCA_963783675.1). GTDB lineage: Bacteria > Pseudomonadota > Gammaproteobacteria > Competibacterales > JAHEDQ01 > JAHEDQ01. Next base: position 287,800 of record CAWAOU010000018.1, on the reverse strand, counting down.
GCATTTATGTGGTGTATGCCAGCGCCGCGGGACTGCCGCCCAAAGCGCGGGCCTTTGTGTCGTTTCTGGCGCAGCGTTTGGGAGCGTCCGAATCGGTGTTGGCCGTCCCGGCATGAAGCAGCCCGCAGATCCGACCTGCTCTGACGTGTTGAACCTGTTCTCCAACCCGGCCGCCACCTGGTTTCGAGAAAGCTTTGGGGCACCCACGGAGATCCAGGATCTGGGCTGGGCCGCCATCGCCCGGAACAGCCATGCGCTGCTGACCGCACCCACCGGCAGCGGCAAGACTCTGGCGGCCTTTTTCTGGAGCATCGATTGCCTGGGGCGGGCCGAGCCGGAGTCGGTTTCGGGTGGTGTGCAGATTCTGTACGTATCACCGCTCAAGGCGCTGGTCTATGACGTGGAACGGAACCTGCGCGCGCCCCTTGTGGGCGTGGAGCGCACCGCCGCCCGGCTTGGCCAGACCTGGGCCCAGGCCACGGTGGACGTTCGCACCGGAGATACGCCGCAGAAGGAAAGGCGACGCCAGGCCCGTGAACCGGGCCAGATTCTGGTCACCACACCGGAATCCCTGTATCTGATCCTGGGTTCCAAGGCCGGTGCCGCACTCAGTTCGGTTCGCACCGTCATCATCGATGAGATCCATGCGCTGGCCGGTACCAAGCGCGGTGTGCACCTGGCCCTGACCCTGGAACGCCTGTCCGAACGATGCCAGGACGACCCGCAGCGTCTTGGTCTATCCGCAACGGTGCGACCGGTGCACGAAGTGTCGGCCTTTCTTGGGGGCGATCGGGAGGTCACCGTGATCGACACGGTCAGACCTGCGCGACTGGATCTGAGCGTCACCGTGCCGGTGCCCGACATGGAGCGGACGGTTCCGGTCCCGGCCAGCGAAGACGAGGGAGGGTCGATACTCGGTGAGCTCTATGCCCGGGAAGTCGGCACGCCGCGCAGCGAGCGGGGCATCTGGCCGGCGATTTATCCACGCCTGTTGCAGACTGTGCAGGACAATCGGGCAACCCTGATCTTTGTCAACAACCGCGGTCTGTGCGAGCGGCTTGCCCAGCGCCTCAACGAACTGGCCGAAGAGGAACTGGTTCTGGCCCACCACGGCAGCGTTTCCCACGAGCGTCGCCAGTCCATCGAGGAGGGTCTCAAGGCCGGGCTGATCCGGGGCATTGTCGCCACCAGTTCGCTGGAGCTGGGGATAGACATGGGGGCGGTGGATCGGGTGGTGATGGTGGAGTCGCCCGGATCGGTGGCCCGTGGTCTTCAGAGGGCGGGGCGCGCGGGCCACGGTGTCGGTGAAGTCAGTGTGGCCAGGGTGTACCCCAAATTCAGGGGGGATCTGCTGGAAAGCACCGTGATCGGTGCGCGCATGATAAGCGGTGAACTGGAAGCAATACACACGCCGCGTAACGTGCTGGACGTGCTCAGCCAGCAGTTGGTGGCCATGTGCTGCGATCGGTCGCGCCCGGTGGCGGAGCTGTTGGCCCTGGTTCGTCGGGCCTATCCCTACAGAGGCTTGAGCCTGGATGCCCTGCATGCGGTGCTCGACATGTTGTCGGGCCGCTACCCTTCGGCCGAATTCGCCGAATTGCGGCCTCTGCTCAACTGGGACCGCAGCGCCGACATTCTGACACCCCGCAAGGGTGCGCCCATGGTCACCCGGGTCAATGCCGGCACCATACCGGACCGCGGCAACTACCCGGTGCACCTGGGACCCGATGGGCCGCGGGTGGGTGAGTTGGACGAGGAGATGGTGTTCGAGACGCGAACCGGCGAGACCATACTCCTGGGCGCCTCCACCTGGCGGGTCGAAGAGATCAGCCGGGACCGGGTGCTCGTGTCGCCGGCGCCCGGCGAGCCGGGCCGCTTGCCCTTCTGGCGTGGGGAAGGGCCGGGTAGACCCATCGAATTGGGCCGCGCCATTGGCGCTTTTGTGCGTGAGCTTGCGGCACACCCGCCCTCGACCGCGCTGGACTATCTGCGCCGGGTCGCGCCGCTGGATCAATTCGCGGCGGAGAACCTGCTTGCGTATGTCACCGAACAGGTCGAGCACAACGGTTGCGTCCCATCTGATCGGGCGATCACGGTGGAGCGCTTCCGGGACGAACTCGGTGACTGGCGGGTTTGCATTCTGAGCCCGTTCGGAGCCCGTATCCATGCGCCCTGGGCAATGGCAATCGAACAAGGGCTGGTGCAACGCAGCGGGTTCGAAGTTCAGGTGATGTACACCGACGATGGCATCGTGCTCCGCTTTGCCGATGCGGAGACCCCACCTGAGCTGGACGCGTTGCTGCCCGAACCCGAGGATCTCGAGGAACAGATCACCGAGCGCCTCGCGCAAACCGCCCTGTTCGCCGGCCTGTTTCGCGAGAATGCGGTGCGCTCACTGATTCTCACCCGAAAGCGCCCGGGCGAGCGCAGCCCTCTCTGGGCCCAACGCATTCGGGCCCGCAATCTTCTGGCCACGGTTCAGCGACACCCCAGCTTTCCGGTGGTTCTGGAAACCTATCGGCAGTGCCTGAGCGACGTGTTCGACCTGCCGGGTCTGAAAGCGCTGCTGGGGGATGTTCGCAGCCGCCGGGTGCGGGTTCAGGTGGTGGATACGGCCTCGGCCTCCCCATTCGCCCGTTCCCTGGTTTTCGCCTATGTGGCGGCCTACATCTATGAGCAGGATGCGCCCCTGGCGGAACGCCGGGCTCAGGCGCTCACTCTGGATCGGGCGCTGCTCGGTGAGTTGCTGGGCCAGGCCCAGCTGAGGGAACTGATTGACCCCCAGGTATTGGCCGAGTTGGAGGATGAACTCCAGTGCCGCGCACCTGATCGACAGGCCCGGGATATGGACGAACTCCACGATCTGCTGCGCCGATTGGGTGATCTCAGCGAGGCCGAGGTGATGCTGCGCTCCGGCTCTCAAGCCCCGGACTGGCTGGTGGCCCTGGCCGACCGAAGACGGGCGGTGGCGTTGCGCTTTGCCAACGGCACCCGCTGGGTTGCGGCCGAGGACGCGGGTTTGTATCGGGATGCTTTCGGGGTGATGCCCCCCTCCGGTTTGCCCGACCGATTTCTCGAGCCGGTTCCGGATGCCTTGGGTCAGGTACTGCGCCGTTTTGCACGCACCCATGGCCCGTTTGAAACCCAGGCGCTGTGCGACCGATACGGTTTTGCCAGCGATGCGCTTGCAATGCACCTGAGCACCCTGGAACACGACGACATCCTGGTCCAGGGTGAGATCCGTCCCGGCGGTTGTAACCCCGAGTGGTGCGACACGGACGTTCTCAGGCGCCTCAAACGCATGACCGTGGCCCGGCTGCGCAACCAGGTTGCGCCGGTTGAGGCCGCCACCCTCGGGTGTTTCCTGCCGAGCTGGCACGCTCTGGATCAACCCCGTGCCGGGATGGACGGGCTGCGCGAGGCGTTGATCCAATTGGAGGGTTTGGCGCTGCCCTGGTCCGCTCTGCAGCAGGTGTTGCTGCCCCGTCGGGTGAGCGGGTTCGAGCCGGGTATGTTGGACATGTTGGCAGCCACTGGTGAGATGGTCTGGGTGGGGGTGGGTCCGCTGGGCGCGCGCGACGCTCGCATCGCAGTCTATCGGCGCGAGCGTTTGCGTTTGCTGGTTGAGTCACCGGAGCGGGAATGGGAAACCGCAAGCATTCAGCACACGCTGATCGAGCATCTGACCCAACGCGGCGCATCCTTCCTGAGCGATTTGCAGCAGGCGGTCTCGGCGGTGCATCCGGGCAGCACCGGCGCCGAGTTCAGGGACGCGCTTTGGGACCTGGTATGGGCGAGCCAGATCAGTAACGACACCTTTCAACCGCTGCGGGGCCTTGCCGCCCCAACCCATCGCAGGCGCCCCACCGCTCGTGGGGGCAACGCGCTGGCCGGCGGGCGCTGGTTTCTCTTGAGCCAATTGTTGGACCCGTCGGTTTCCGCCACGGAACGCCTCATGGCGCGCGCCGAGTGTCTGATGGAGCGCTATGGTGTAGTCAGCCGTGAGGCGGCTCACAGTGAATCCGTGGTGGGCGGGTTCAGCGGTCTGTATCAGGTTCTGAAGGCGATGGAAGACACGGGGCGGGTGCGCCGGGGTTACTTCGTCGAGGGATTGTCCGGCGCGCAGTTTGGCCACGTGGGTGTGATCGACCGCCTGCGCGCCTGTCGCCCGGATGACGCTGCGCCGGGTCGGGACGCGCCCGCCCTGATGGTGCTTGCCGCGGTGGATCCGGCCAATCCGTATGGTGCGCTGCTGGCATGGCCGGAGACCGATTCCCCGGCAGCTCGGCCAAAGCGGGTGCCCGGGGCCTGGGTGTTTCTGGCAGACGGGCTGCCGGTGCTGTATGTGGCGGCCAACGCTCGTCATTTGCTCACCTTCCAGGGCGGCGTCCGAGGCGACTCCTCCGCCTTGGGGGACGCGTTCACCGCACTGCGCGGTCTACCCCGGAACGGGCGGCGTCTGCCGCTTATCGAGAAAGTGAATGGTCTGCCGGTGTTGGAATCACCGATGCTGGACCTATTGTTGGCGGCGGGGTTCCGTCGCGACTACCGTGGATTGATGGCGATCGAGACCGACTACGGTCAAGTGGGGTAGGGCGATCATGCCCGAGGGCGATACGCTGCATATCCTGGCTAAGGCCATGCGCCCGGGACTGGAGACTCAAATGGTCGAGTGCCTGCGGTTGCGGGGTCAGGCGCCCGAAACGGGCGCGGCGCTTCGAGTGGAGCGTGTGTATGCCCACGGCAAGCATCTGTTCCTGGAGTTCAGTCACGGACGGACTTTGCGTTGCCACCTGGGTATGCACGGTGACTGGCATCGTTATTCCGCTGGCACCGCATGGAAGAAACCTGCGCGGCAGGCGTCGGTGGTGATCGAGACAGCCCGAACGGTTTACGTCTGTTTCAACGCCAAGGAAACCGAGTGGATGCCGACCGAAGGCATCCGGCGGCGCACCCTTGCGGCGCGTATAGGACCCGACCTGCTGGGGGCTGACATCCGGTGGGACCGGCTGGAGCAGCGGTTGCGGGCTTTCAGTGAGGAGCACACCCCCCTGTGCGACCTGTTGCTGAACCAGCGCATCGCCAGCGGCATTGGCAACGTTTACAAATCCGAAATCCTGTTCCTCCATCACCATCACCCTATGACTGCGCGTGGCCAGGTCGAGGCGGCTGAACTGGTGAACCTGTACCGGAGCGCCCGCCGCTTACTGCAGAGCAACTTGAGGGGCGGGCGACGTGTCACCCGCTTCGTCAGCGACGCGCGAGGAGGCTTGTGGGTATATGGGCGGCGTAGAGAGCCCTGTTTTGTGTGTGGTGCGCCGATACGGCGTCAGGCAATGGGACATCATTTGCGCCCAACCTACTGGTGTTCCGCGTGTCAGTCACAGTGAACGACCGATCTCTGCAAAAAAATGCCCACCGTTTTACGGGTGGGCTGAAGCGTGTCTAGGAGTCAATCCGCGACCGGTGCTGAAGACCGGTCAAGTATCGATATGGCCGCTGACGCCACAGTGCGATGTACGAATTATCTGATTCAGTTGCGCGATTAGTGCCATATTTGGTTACTTTATGAAAAATATGGAAATTTCTGGATTTGCATGTTTCTTGAAAACAGTTGAGGCCGGTGCAGGGGGGCAAGAATGTCCGAATGTGCCCCTGAGTGTCAGAATTTTCGTAGAGATCGAGTGGCTGGTTGTGAAGGGTTGATCAATAGGCGCTATGTGTTGACGAAGTCGCAGGGAACCCGTGCACGGCTTTGCTTGCCCAAACCGGCGGGGCCCGGATCCATAGGGAAGGTCTGAACAATTGATACGAATCGCGTTTCGGTCCACAAGGGCGCAGATGCGAGGCACCCGGCGCAGCGCCATAGTCATTCTATGGCCAAGCCGGGAAACGCTGCAGATGCGCCCTTGTGGGCGAAACCCCGAAGGGGCCGGGCCTTTGCGCCCCTCGTACCGCGTTGCACCTCGCTCATTGGCAGCAAGCCAACTTCGCTCGGTGCGCCTTGTACGAGGGAACGCAAAGACGCCGGCGCGATCGCAGCAATTGTTCAGACCTTCCCTAGACACTTGTGACGGCATTCTGCTTAGTCCATCTTTGCTGGGACTGTTAGAAGGATCGGGCCTATGCGGAATTTGATTCTGATTTTACTGGCGATGGGTGTGGCGGCCGGTGTGTATTTGTACACCCATCCCGAGGACTGGAAGCGGGTTCGACGCGAACTGCCCTTTGTCGGAAGCGACGATGTGACCCGGGCCTACAAATGGCGTGACGCGCAGGGGCGTTGGCAGGTGACCGACGAACCGCCCGCGGGCGCGCAGGTGTTTGAGGTGCTTGAGTTCTCGGATGATGTGAACGTGTTGCCACTGCCGCCCAAATTGGATGAGCCCGCCCGCTGACTATGGCCAGTTACCTATGGGACACGACACCAGGAGACACAGCATGTTTGGATTGACCAGGAAAACCGCAGTCCCGGACGCAGCGCAGGCATTGCCCGGGCGTGACGAGGCGCTTCCGGATCCGGGACCCCATTTCGTCAACGGCCGCTCGCTTCTGCCACCCTATCCCGAGCAGATGGAACAGGCCGTTTTCGGGCTGGGTTGTTTCTGGGGTGCCGAGAGGCGGTTCTGGCAAACCGAGGGGGTGTGGGTGACGGCGGTTGGTTACGCCGGTGGGTCGACACCCAATCCCGGTTATCGCGAGGTCTGTTCCGGGCGCACGGGTCACACCGAGGCCGTCCATGTGGTGTTCGACCCTGCCGTGATCGACTACTCGGCTTTGCTGCGGGTGTTTTGGGAATCCCACAATCCTACCCAGGGCATGCGGCAGGGCAACGACGTAGGCACTCAGTACCGATCCGCCGTTTATACCTTTGGGGACGAGCAACTCAACGCCGCCCAGGCGTCGCGGGCGGCTTATCAAACAGAATTGACCAAAGCGGGTCATGGCGAAATCACCACCGAGATCGCGCCGGCGCCGGACTGGTACTACGCCGAGGAGTACCACCAGCAGTATTTGGCTAAGAATCCCAACGGGTACTGTGGCCTGGGCGGAACCGGCGTGACTTGCCCGGTCGGCCAGCTTGCTTGATGCCGGCGTCCAATCAAAAGGAGTCGTGGATTTAGGCAAAGCGCAGATGACGCCATGAGCGCATCGCTGAGCGAGTTGGTGGCCACCTCCACGGCGGTCGGACGCGAGCGGGGGCGGCTCAAGAAGCGCGCGACCCTGGCGTCATATCTTCGACCGCTGCCGGCCCAGGAGCGGGTCCTGGCGGTCAGCTATCTTTCCGGATCATTGCCTCAGGGCAAGCTTGGTATCGGTCCGGCTCTGATCCGTGAGATCTCGGACATCGAGGGTGCGGCAACTGCCAGTCTCACCCTGGTCCAGCTCCATGCCCGATTGGATGAGATTGGACGCATCGCCGGACCCGGGTCCGCCACCCGCAGGCGATCGGAGTTGGGCGGCTTGTTTGCCCTGGCCACGGGTGAAGAACAGCGGTTCCTGGGGCGGTTGCTGCTGGGTGAGATACGTCAGGGTGCGTTGGAGGGTGTCATGGTGGAGGCCATTGCACTGGCGTATGACGTACCCACGGAGGCCGTTCTCCGCGCCATCATGGTCTCGGGCAATTTGCCCGCCGTCGCCGAGGCGGCGGCCAGCCAAGGCGTTGCTGGCCTGGCGGCGTTTGCCTTGACGGTGTTTACGCCGCTGCGGCCCATGTTGGCGAGTCCCGCCAATGACGTGGCGGGTACGTTTGAAGCCCTGGGCAGCGCATTACTGGAATACAAACTGGACGGCGCCCGGGTGCAGGTGCACCGGGACGGTGATCGGGTTCGCGTGTATTCGCGGGCGCTGAACGACGTCACCGGGTCGCTGCCGGAGATTGTTCATCAGGTCCGTTCGCTGCCCCTGCGTCGCGTGATACTTGACGGCGAATGCCTGGCGTTGCGCGAGGACGGTCGGCCGCAACCGTTTCAGATCACCATGCGTCGATTCGGTCGCCGTCGCGATGCCGAGGCGCTTCGGGACACGCTGCCACTGAGCGCGATCTACTTCGATTGCCTCTATCTTGACGACACCTGCTTGATCGACCAACCCATAACGGCCCGGGCCGAGGCTCTGTCTGCGGTTGTCCCTGCCGCGGGCATCACGCCGCGTATGGTGACCGACGATCCAGGCGTCGCAGGCCGTTTCTTTGCGGCGGCCTGCGACGCCGGCCATGAGGGGCTGATGGCCAAGCGTTTGGATTCCCGCTATCTGGCAGGCAGTCGCGGCGCGGACTGGCTAAAGCTCAAGTCGGCCCATGCGCTGGACCTTGTGGTGCTGGCTGCCGAATGGGGCAGCGGACGCCGGCGTGGCTGGCTGAGCAACCTGCACTTGGGCGCCCGGGACCCGAATGGTGGGGGCTTTGTGATGCTCGGAAAGACCTTCAAGGGTATGAGCGACCGTCTGCTGACCTGGCAGACCGATGCCTTGCTGGCGCGGCGAGTCAGCGAGATCGACGGAGTGGTCCATGTACGCCCCGAAATGGTGGTTGAGATTGTCTTCAACGATATTCAGGCGAGCAGCCACTATGCGGGTGGTTTCGCGCTGCGTTTCGCCCGGGTCAAAGGCTATCGCGAGGACAAATCCGCAGCCGAAGCCGATACCGTGGATACGGTGCGCGCCCTTTATGAAACCGCACATAAAGCACCGGTCGATGCTGCCTGAGCGCGCATCCTGAAAGCGCGCCGCGCGGCGGATAAGCCCTTCGACACAAGGCAGAGATGGAACTGGGCCCCAATGACCTGTAAGTGGACTAGGATTTAGACAAAGATGCAAAGGGTGCGGCAGTGATACATGAGCCAGGACGAGAGGGCAGTGCGGCAATCGAGTCTGAGGGCGCCGTTCGCATCCATGATGCGAATTCGGTCGGACGGGACTGGGTGGTTGGAGATATCCATGGATGCTTCTCCACCTTCGACTGCCTGCTCGAGGATTTGGATTTTGACCCATCCTGCGATCGCATGTTCTCGGTGGGTGATCTGGTGGACCGTGGGCCCGAAAGTCATCGCGTGACCGAGTATCTGGCTCAGCCCTGGTTCCATGCGGTTCTGGGAAATCACGAACAGTACCTGATCGACGCCGAAGCGGGAGACCTGGAACAGCATGCGGTCTGGAGGGCCAACGGGGGCGATTGGTTTTTCGAACATCCCGTCCATGAGCAGCAGGCGATTCGCCGCGCGGTCACAGCCTTGCCCTACGTCAGGCAGGTGCAGACCCATTTGGGACCGGTGGGTATTGTTCACGGAGATGTACCGGCAAAGCAGACCTGGTCGGAGTTTGTCGTCGGGGCAACAGACGGCAACGAGATGGCCCGCGAGACAGCGCTTTGGGGGCGCGGGCGCGCCTTGGGTCGGCACGTCAAAGGTGTGGCCGGCATTTACCGGGTGTACTGCGGACATACGCCTCAATGGCGAGGCGTTCGGGTGATCGAAAATGTCTACTGTATCGATACCGGGGCCGTATTTGGTTTGGTTGCAGGGGTGGCGGAAGCGGCCCTGACCGTCATGCAGCTGCCCGATGGCGAGCCTCGGAGCCGAGCCACGTCGGAACTGTTGGCCATGCCCGAGGCGTGATGTCGAGAACGGTTCAATGTGGCGCGCTCTGCCCCATGTATGTGCCCACCCAGTCCGTTTTCTGTGACAGTTCGGTGTCAGAGCAGGGCAATAAGAATATGATAATAAAGAAAAATAAGGGATTTGGTGTGATATTTGTCTGAATTTATGGTGTGAATCTCGCGGGCTCGTGTGCCCGGCCCGAAACGGTGCACCCGTGCTCGCGACCGTTGCCTTGTGCAGGTCAAGCGACCGGGAGATGTGTGACCATGGTTAGAACTGAGTCGTCTGAGCGTTCCGTGATCCCGAGCACCGATTTGCGGGATTACTTTCAAGGGTCGGTGGTGTCCGCCATGGCCAACCAGGGGGTCGAAGCGACCGACCCAACGGTGGGCTACCTGAGCGAACTCTTGACCCGATTCTCCCGTTCCGAGTTCTTCTTCGAACACGATGAGTCCGGGCCTACTCTCCGTCCGCTCGCCGGGGTGTATGCCGCGGCGCTCGAAGCGCCCTCCGAACATCATCGCAATCAATTGCTCAGACGCTTGGGCGACGTGGCTTTGTTCATAGCCGGTGTGTTTTCCGACAGCCTTAACCGACGCCGGGTCGATGTGGACTACTACGTGGCAATGGGTGGGAATGCCTATGGGTGCCTGTCCGACACCGTGCGTGGCACCGCTCAGGGTCCTTGCCTGAGCAGGGTGTTCGAGGAACTTGCGGGGAAATTCCAGGATTTCGTGGATGTGCTCGGGGAGATCACCGAACGCAGTTGCCCGGATCGCGAGTTGGACATGCTGCGTCTGTACGAGGTCTGGGTCCGAACCGGCAGCCGCCGGGCCGAACGGCAGCTCAGACAACTGGGCCTGATTCCGGCAGCGGCCAATGTATCCCGTTCGCGGCACTAGGGCCTGTTAACGCTATGCGGATACCCATCGACAGAGCCCCATTTTTTGCAGGACCAGGCGCAGTGAGCGCTGTGTACCTGCCGTACATAAGCGAAACGGCAACGCAGGCCTGTGGAAAATGGGGCCTGTCCCTTCGGGTTGGCCCTCAAATCGGGCCATGCAGCGTTGCACATCGCTTATTTGGAATAACCAAACTGCGCTCTGCGCGCCTTGCCTGGCCTGATTTGAGGGCCAACGCTGGGCGTCCGCATAGTGTTAACAGGCCCTAGCCGGTGAGTGTTCCCGTTACCGGTCTCCAATTCGAGCTCGAGCGCCTGTATGGGGTGTCCGCAGGCTATGACGTGGCGGATTTTCTGATCTCCGACCCGGTTCTGGCGGGACAGCTCGATACTGGGCAGGGTGCCCGCATCAGTGACGAAAAGCTGCTGGTGCGGGAAACCGAGGACGGCCTCGAGATGTCGCTGTATCTGGCGAACAGCGTGCTGAATTGTCTGGATGGGCGAAATCCTCTGCACACCCTGGACCTGGCCAACCTGCAGGCTTTTCTGTTGGCTCTGGAAGGCGTGAGTCACTTTCTGTATGTGGCGTGGAACGCCGGTCAGGGCAAACCCATCACTCTGTTCGAGCTGGAACTTCAGGCCGAGGTGGATAAGTACGCGGCATGCGCGCTGTTGATGAAACGCCAAGGCGGCGCGGTGCCCACCGAGCAGCTGGCCCGAACCCTGTTCCAGAATGTGTCCTACGATCCTGCTCTGTCCGACGAGGCCCTGGATCGCTACCGTTATGCCAATCAGTACGCAAGTCAGTACTGTCGGCATCTGGCGCAGCGTTACGCGGGGGACGCCACCCACGATATGCAGTCAGAGCTGCGCAGGTTCTATCGCCTGCCCCAGGCCGACAAAGTCAGCCGTATCCACAGCGGCCCGACCTGATAAGCGGCGAGTGCGCGTAAATGCGTAGGAAGTGGCTACTCCACTTCTGAAACGGAGTTGCGGGGTCGAAATGCGACCACGTTGTCGGCATGCTCAGCCCCTCTTGGGTCTGCCGGTTTGAGTGGCTCTAATAAGGCAGGATGGAATCGCTCTTCAAAGTACTGACTCATCATTCTGTTGAGCCGCATGCAGGCGTCCATGGGGTTGCGGGCGCGGCGTCGCTCCATGTCTATTCGGAACTGGAGGCCCCGCAGACGGCGCCGCTGATCGTCATCCGCGGATTCGATGATGCGCTCGATCATTCTCGTTCGCTGGACCTCGAACGCCGCCGGATCCCGCCGTGCAAGACGGGTCCACGCGTCGAAGTCGAATTGCATCTTTGCCGTCATGGTCAGTTCCCTCTTTTTGGCATTGAGTATAGTGCGCATTGCAACTGTTGTTGATATTGGCCGCGCACCCTCATGCCCGCTACTCCGCCGCTTCAATCGATTTCGACCGGGTTGCCCTGTGAGCCCGGGACCTACGCCTTGTTGCTTGGCTTGTCAGCTGTCCGTGAATTCGTGATCGGCGCCCTGGGCCAATATGTTCTCTTGCCCGGCGCCTACATATATGTGGGCAGCGCGCTGGGCGCCGGTGGGTTGCGTTCTCGCATCGCCCATCATGCGCGCATCGCCCGCCGACCCCGCTGGCACCTGGACTATGTTAGACCGCACACCGATCTGCATGCCCTGTGGTTCAGTGTCCACGCCGAGCGATTGGAAGATGTCTGGGCTCGAACCATTCTGACCTTGGACGGTGCCAACGTGCCGGTGCCAGGATTCGGCGCGTCTGACCGCCCTGGAATCAGCCACCTGTTTCATTTCACCACCACGCCCGCGCTTACCCGATTCACAGAACGCCTGGGTCCGGCACACCCGCATGTCCGCTGTCTGAAATGCGCCCTCTGAGATGTCCCTCATGAACGGGCATTTTGCAACCCGCGGGCCATGTAAAAAAAACAATTAAAATCAATTACTTAAAGAAACTGGTCTCGGGGATTTTCAGCGTAGTGTAAACAATGCCGACGCTGGCATATTGGTTTGTTTCTGTGTCGATGATCTACAATCTCGCGCCCATCGACACCCGACCGGAGTCGTCGCACCTGTGACCATCTCTACGCTCTCTCCACCTCAGCGTCTGGCATGGGGCATCTGGAGTCTGGCGGCGGTGCTCTATGTTATGGGCTTTTACCAGCGCGTTGCGCCGGCCGTCATGACCCAGGAGCTGGTGCGGGATTTTGGCTTGAGCGGGGCCGCTTTAGGCAATCTGTCGGCGCTCTATTTCTACAGTTATGCGGCGATGCAGATTCCGACCGGAATCCTGGTGGACCGCTATGGGCCCAGACGCCTGTTGTCTGCGGCGGCGCTGCTGGCCGGAGCCGGCACCTTTATGTTCAGCGCTGTCGATGACTATGCGTTGGCCAGCCTGGCGCGCTTGATTATCGGCGGCGCGGTTGCGGTTGCGTTTGTCGGGCTGCTCAAATTGGCTGCTCATTGGTTTGCGCCACGGCAATACGCCTTGGCCGCAGGCATGGCCTTGTTTCTCGGGGTGATCGGCGCGATTTTGGCGGGTGTCCCCCTGCGCCTGGGTATCGATCTGTTCGGGTGGCGGGCGGTCATGGCGGTGTCCGGGGGGCTGACGGTGTTGGTCGGTATCGCCATCTGGCTGTGGGTGCGCGACGATCCGGGCGAGTTGGGTTATCGCAGTTACGCTCCGATGGCAGACCCTGCGGTCCAGCGGCCGAAGCGGGGAATCCTGTCTGGTCTCGCCGAGATACTGCGTCAGCGCAATCCCTGGCTGTTGTTTGTCGTTCCGGGGAGTATCGCCGGCGCGATCACCACTTTTGCCGGGCTGTGGGGCGTGCCCTATCTGGTTACCCTGTATGGATTGGAGCAGAAGTCGGCGGCGGCTTTGTGCTCATTGATGCTGGTGGCGTGGGCCTTCGGCGGCCCGGTGTTTGGCATGCTGTCTGATCGGAGCCGCCGCCGTCGCAGACCCTATTTGATTGGATGCGGGGTGGTGTCCCTGGGTTGGGGCCTGCTGGTCCTGAGCCCAGGTCTGCCCCTGTCGATCCTGATTGTGGACCTGGTTCTGATCGGCTTTTTCAGCGGCGCCATGGTGATCGGCTTTGCCTACATCAAGGAATCGGTGCCGCCGGACCTGGCAGGCACCGCCACCGGGTTCTGCAACGCCGGCGTCATGCTGGGCGCCACCATTCTGCAGCCGGTGGTGGGTGTTATTCTGGATGCCAACTGGTCCGGCCAACTCAATGATGGGGTTCGGATTTACGATGCGGCGGCGTATCAGGCCGCCTTCTTGGTGATGCTGCTCTGGGTGGCGATGGCAACGGTGCTGATGGCGCTGACGCGGGAAACACATTGCCGCCCCGCCGTCGGGGAGGCGGCTGCAGGCCGTTCATGATCCGGCGCGGAGCGGACCAATCGGCTGTGGATCTACCGTGAACCCCTGCGCTCAGGGTGCATATGGACCTTGATCAGATGCTGTCGAAGTCGTAGGACATCTCGGGAAAGGCTTCCTGCAGGAAGTTGCCCTGAGCGAAGTTCACGCCCCGTCGCCAGAGTCCGGACAAGGTCTTTGGATCCTCCACGTGGCTGACGATCACCTTGATCTCGTGGCTGGTGGCGGATTCCACCACGGCGTGGAAGCCGGTATCGCTCTCGAGTGTGTTGGCGAGCCCGGGGATCAGGTGATGATCCAGCTGTATGAACTGGGGTGCCAGGCGGCTCAGCAGTTCCAGACGCTCGCGGTTGAGTCGGGTCAGGCGGATGGCCGTATGGCAGCCTGCGGCTCTCACCGAATCGGCGAACTGAGTCGCTGTCGGGAGGTCGTCCAGCACCGATGCTTCGCTTACTTTGAGCACCAGTTCACCCGCAGCCAGTTGATAGCGAGCAACCTGTTCCCCCAGCCATTTCGGGAATCCCGGATTGCCCATGGTGGCGGCGCATATGCTGACCATAAGCTGGGTGACGTGGCCGTCTGCCTTGCGCTCATGCATGAGTTTGAGCGCCTCACCGACCACCACCCGATCGATGCGCGAAGCAAAGCCTTTCTGGTTGGCGACCTGAAAGATGGTGCCCGGGTAGATGTCCTTCCCGGCCGCGTCCTGCATGCGCAGGAAGGCCTCGTAGCGTTCGTGCTCGTCGTTGCCGAGGCTGACGATGGGCTGGAACAGCAGCCGGTGACGGTATTTGTCCAGTGCCTCCCGTACTTGACGTGCTACCGCCTGGTCCCGCGCTTCTTCCGCCGAGCGGTCGCTCACTGCGTTGTGGATATGTATGCGGGCAAGCTTATCCCGGGCGATGCGGGCGGCCAGATCTGCGTTCTCGACCAGGGTCAGCGGACTGCTGTGTGCATGGGTGGTCACCACCACCCCCAGGCTTACGGACACCTTCAACGGTTCCGAGGCCAACTTAAACGGTTGCCGTTCGACCGAGTTGGACAGCGTCGCGGCAAAGCCCTCGAGCTTGGCGCCCTGAAGTTCACAGGCCAGCACCGCGAAGCTGGAGTCACTGTGGCGAAGCAGCTTGTCGTCCTCCCTTAACAGTCCGCCGATGCGTCGGGAAAGCTGCATCATGATTCGGTCACAGCCATACATCCCGGCCTGCTCGCGCAGTGCCCGATAGTTGTCCACCGATATCAGCAGCACGGCAACCGCTGAACTCTGTATACCAACGCCTTGGAGCGCCTGCTCGACATTTGCAAGAAAGCGTTGTCGATTGCCCAGGTGCTCGACACCGGCGGTGGCAGAGGTCGCCGCCTCGTTGGCCCGGTGTACTCGCTTTCGCTTTGCCCGGCTGCGGATCGTGACCAGCAGCGCCTCCAGGTCCCGATCGTCATCCAGCACCATGTCGGCCCCGGCGTTGAGGGCGGCAAGTCTACCCGCCCGGTCTGTTTCGGGTCCGATACAGAGGATCGGGATCTGACCAATCTCGGTTTGATGCTGGCGCAACACGCGAATGGCCTGGATAGGCCTGGGGTTGGTCATGGTGAGGTCCAGCACCACGCTGTCGGGCAGTGTGCGCTGGATCGCGCTGAGTAGATACGGGGGCTGTTCCAGGGGAATGGCCTGCATATGGACCTCTTCCAGGGCTTGGCAAATCCGCTTCATGCGGCTTGCCTGGTCGCCGACCACAAGGACCCTGGGTGCGCGCTCGGATCGGCCGGTGAGCACCCTCAGTTGGGACAGGATCAGTTCCACGTTTACCGGGCGCACAAAGAACGCCTGGCCGCGGTTACGCACCGCCTCGAGACGGGCAGAGAGATCACCTCGCTCTGAGATGTAAATCACCGGTACCGTCGCCTCGACATCCGCCAGCACGGCGCCCATCCGGGCAATGCTGAGCGGGTCGTTGGAATGGTGTGGCAGCTCTGCGACCAGTGCGGCCGGTGCTTGCGTCGAAATGGCAGTGGCGGCCTCATCGACACTGGTGTAGGTCTGGACGCAGTACCCGGCTTGTTCCAGTTCCTGACCTACCGCGGCTGCGAAATCCCGGTCATGCGCGATCAATCCCACCCGGATTTCAGTTTGGATACGGGGGTTGTGGGATTGGACCAGACGGACATGCCCGGTCGGCCTGGCGACGTCCTTCAGCAAATCGATCAGCGCGCCAACCCGATCACCCTGCTCACCCGTTAACGGGCGATCCAGTTCCAGATGTTCCCCCAGGTAGGCTCGAAAGCGGTGCGCGGCCGCATGCAGTTTTGGGTTGTCGCAGCGGCCGGTGTGGTGTTCAAGGTCCCGCGCCAGATTGACCAATATTGAAAGGCTTTGTTGCTCCCAGCAAACGTGCTGGAGGCGGGTCCAGAGTTGGTCAATCCGCTCCACCTCGTCGGCAACGGAAAGCGGTGAATCTTCAGCCCTGCATGCGGTCGGGTCTGGGTGTGCCATGGGATGTCTCCTTGCGGCCCGTCCGCATGGATACGGTGAGGGTCGAGCGTCTTTGAGTCAGTTTGGAACCGTCGATTTTGCAAGTAGCAGGCCACACATGGCCGCTCTGGGTCTTTACCCCGGGCCGCCCCCTGGTCCGCCAATCCGGTCGAATGGCGGCGCTTCGGAACTGGGGGCTGGAGAATCCGGAACGAATCCGGGAAGATGATGCGCGGTCGTTGCGACGTGCGCGTCATGCGGCCTGATCCTTCACCGAACAGACGACGCCAGAGGACCTACTGGAAATGACGCAGCCCGGTTCCGAGCCCCGCGCCGAATCGACCGTCCCGGACCAAGAGACGCGCCCGGCGGATTTCATTCGGACGCTGATCGCGCAGGATCTGTCCACCGGGAAACATACCCATGTCGTAACCCGGTTCCCGCCGGAGCCCAACGGCTATCTCCACATCGGCCATGCAAAGTCCATTTGTCTGAATTTTGGCGTGGCGGCGGAGCATCCAGGTTCGTATTGCACGCTCCGATTCGACGACACCAATCCGGCCAAGGAAAGCGCCGAGTACATGGAGGCGATCAAGCGGGATGTGCACTGGTTGGGTTTCGATTGGGGGGATCGGCTACGGCATGCGTCCGACTATTTTCAGCGCTTGCACGATTGGGCAGTTGATCTGATACGTCTCGACAAGGCGTATGTGGACAGTCTCAGCGGAGACGAGATCCGGGCCTATAGAGGGACGCTGACCGAGCCTGGGCGGCCCAGCCCCTATCGGGATCGACCGGTAGAGGAGAGTCTTGATCTGTTTGCCCGGATGGGTCGAGGCGAGTTCGATGATGGCGCCCATGTGTTGCGGGCCAAGATCGACATGGCTTCACCCAACCTGAACATGCGTGATCCGATCGTCTACCGGATTCGCAAACTCACCCACCATATGACCGGCGATGCCTGGTGCATCTACCCGATGTACGATTTCACGCACTGCCTTTCGGATGCCATCGAGTGTGTGACCCATTCTCTTTGCACCCTGGAGTTCGAGGACCACCGCCCGCTGTACGATTGGTTTCTGGCGCAACTGGATGTGCCCGCTCACCCCAGGCAGATCGAGTTTGCTCGCCTCAACCTCACCTACACCGTGATGAGCAAGCGGCGGTTGAATGAGTTGGTCACCGAAGGTCATGTCACCGGTTGGGACGATCCCCGTATGCCCACTATTTCCGGGATGCGCCGCCGCGGCTACAGGCCCGATGCGATCCGCGATTTTTGCGAGCGCATCGGAATCACCAAGAAGGATGCGGTGATCGACATGGGTCTGTTGGAGACCTGTGTACGCGAGGACCTGGATGCCGTGACTCGCCGGGTGCAGGCCGTAGTCAACCCGCTCAAAGTAATCATCGACAATTATCCGGAGGGTCAAAGCGAGGAAATCGACGCCCCCTATCACCCGCAGAAACCGGAAATGGGCAGCCGCAAGCTGCCGTTTTCCGGTGAGCTCTTTATTGATCGGGACGATTTCATGGAAGACCCGCCGCGTAAGTTCTTCCGACTCGCGCCGGGGCGTGAAGTGCGGTTGCGCTACGGTTACATCATTCGTTGCGATCATGTGGTCAAGGATCCGGCATCGGGGGAGGTGATCGCGTTGCGCTGCAGCTACGACCCGGAGACCCGCAGCGGGGGCGCGCAAAGCGCGCGCAAGGTCAAAGGCACCATCCACTGGGTGTCCGCTGGCCACGCGCATCCCGTTCAGGTCAATCTGTATGATCGACTCTTCTCGGTGCCCGACCCGGGGGCAAACAAGAGCCAGAGTTTCAAGGACCTGCTCAACCCGGAGTCGATGCGGATCGTGTCAGAGGCATGGGTTGAGGCCAGTCTGGCCGATGCCCGACCGGGCGATCGTTTTCAGTTCGAACGCCAGGGCTATTTTTGCGTCGACCAGCCCGACGCCGAAACCGGGCGCACGGTGTTCAATCGAACCGTGACCCTTAGAGACAGCTGGGCGAGGCTGGAAAAGCAGGGTTCCCAGTCACCTAAACGTGGCTGAAGCCCGTGCTCCTGGCCGGATTCAGTCGTCCGATTTGAATCCAACGCGTTTATGGCTGCCGTCACAGAACGGTTTGTTGGCGGATGCGCCGCAGCGGCATAGGTAACTGCTCTGGCTGCGACAGACGGTTTCCGCGAACCCATCGACCAGGGTATGAGCTCCCTGCACACCCAGAGGGCCGTCCGCGCTGCAGCTGACCGTCAGGCCGCCCTCAGTGCCAGCCTCATCGGACGCCTCGCTGGACGGACTTACAATGGCGCCGGGGTCGTCGAACCCGGCCGCCGTGTGCGATCCGTCGCAGAGGGGTTTGCGTTTGGATGCACCGCAACGGCATAGGGCGACCCGGGTGTCCTCCACAACGGTATTGCCATTTGCGTCGATGACGGAGATACGCCCACGCAGGTAGAGTGGGCCGTCGGCGGCTACTGTGACCTGGTTCTCCGTCTTTGGGTGCGGGTCGGAACCGCCGTCCAGTCGCCTGCAACTCAGGGCGCCGGTGGGGCAGTGATCGACCACCTCGGCGATTTCTCCCGGGGTTGCGCCGTCGGGGTTGATCCAGGGCCGGGCCTTGGGGTCAAATACCCCGGGTAAGCCGTGGACACATTCCGCCGCATGTATACATCGTGACGCGTCGTAGTGGACCTCAATTCCCGTGCCCGTATAGATCTGATTTTTGCCCTTCACGAATACCCCCTTGGAAACCGTCGCAGCAGCCCAGAGTATAGACCCGACACTGCATCTGCATCATCGTCGTCTCTGATAGACAAGTATGTTGGCTTGCCATTCAATCAGTTACCCACGGCAGCACCAAACCCGTCTCCATTCAGCGACAGTTTTACATAGATTTATCTTAATAAAACAAGTTATATATCATTCGTAAAACATTGAAGTTGAAGGGATTGCTGTTTTTTGGCACGCGCTGTGATCAGATATCTCTCAACCGTCCGCTGAATGCGTGACGGTCCGATGGAAAATTAATAGAGACTTGTAAGGAGCGACGACACATGAAGAGCAAGATTGCACTCGCAGCGCTGGCCCTTAGCCTTAGCTCGGTGGCCTGGGCCGCTGATGCGGAAGCTTACAAAATGGCCGATGCGGATCAGGATGGTATGATCAGCGCCACTGAAGCGGAAGCCGTACCCGGCTTGGTGGATCAGTGGACCGTAATCGATGCCAACCAGGACGGTCAGGTCGATGAGGCTGAGTTCGCTCAGTTCGAAGCGAACTAAGCCAGTAACGAGCGGGTTCACATCCTAAGGGGTGTGAGACTGCTCCACCTTCGGGTGGCAATCGGGGCCGGACAGTAATGTCTGGCCCTCGTTTGTTGTAGGGACTCTACCGGGAATGTCGGCTTTCTCAACCGGCCGCAAGGGAACAATTGCTCAGGGCGAGACTCGGTGGGTCAAAGTTGAAAATGAACGGCCCGGCTTTCTGCAGGGCGCTCAGCCCCAGTATGAAACGCGTCTTACCGGGAAACACCGCCGCTTCAACATTGCGGATTGTGCAGTCTTCGCCGATGCTGATGGAATCCAATGCGTATACCGGCACCACCATCTTCGATCCATCCGCCAGAACGCCGGTCAGTTCTTTCACATAACCCGCGCGGTCCTGGCTGAGCAACATCTGCAGGGCTTCTTCGTTGATTGTCATGTAGCCCGAGCCGGTGTCCACCAGCAGGTCGATTTCCCCCACGCCCTCCATACTCCCCTTGACGTAGTAGGTGGACAAACCCTTAGACAGCATGGGTATGACCGTGCCGAACTCATTCGCCGGCGCGCTGAGGCACACCATGCTGAGTATCAGGCCGATAAGACTACGTGCCAACAAATGCCTCATTGCAAACCCCACGGTGTCGCGAACCGGATCCAAACAGAATAGGCGTTGGACCAGCCGCCACGACCCGCATAACAAGGCGGGGACGCACGGCACCTGGACCGTAGGATTATATTGTCCCCTCCGGCGCAGACTGCGTCTGCGGTCGATTGGGACCGCTGGCAGTGGGAAATTTCCCCTATGGCATGTCAATATTCTGACTCGCCCGGTTGGGGCAGTGGCGTATCCTGCAATTTGCTGCTTAACGGCCACTTACTCATGGGACACGACACTTCCAGCGTGCTGAAAGAGTCTCGGTCGAGTGTGAGGCAAGGCAAAAACGACGGGAAAAGCGCAGTTTACACCCAGTAAATGCGCATTTTGAGGGCGTTTTCAACGCCGTATCGTGCCGAGTGAGGCTTTTTCAACGCGCTGCTAGTGTAGTGTCTCACAAATAACTCAACACCTGCGCTTGCCCTCGCGGCCCCTGACGGCGTTGCGGATCGTCGCAATAGCGCCGGCTATTCCTCCTCACCGCGCCTTGTCAGTCACCACGATGCCTAACCACAACCATCAAGTTGCTGGAAGACACTACACTAGTCGGTTATTGCCACTCGCCCGCGCTTGAAAGCCAGTGCGTCCGTCACCGGTTCCAGTCCTCCGTCGGCGCGGCTCTGCGTGATCCGCTCCATCGCCTGCTCCGGCACTGCCCGAACCACCAGCGTGCGTCGATCCCTGGACAGCAGTAAGGCGTCGTATGCGTCCACCAGCTGGTCCTTATCGATCGCTCGGACTGCGTCCGCGAGCTGGTCCGGGGAGTCGAAGTCGTAGTGGCTGAAACGGATATCGGTCCAGAGACGCTCGGTCTCATCCGACAGGGTTCGGGATTGCTCCAGGATGCGACTGATCAACCCGCTTTTGTGGCGTTCCAACTCCTCGTCGGACATGGCCATCAATTCCTCACGGTACTGTTGCACAAAGGTTGCGATACGATCTTCCAGTTGCAGTGGGCCGGCGACCGGCGACTGGACCACAAATGCCATTCCGGGGACTTCAAGGAACGGCATCGGGGAGGCGAACACCAGATAACCCAGCTGTTGGTTGGTGCGCAGTTCCTGGTAAAAAGGTGAGGATATGACCTGGGCCAGCAGGCCGACCCTGGCGCGCTCCTGGTAGCCTCTCTGGCGTCCCTGGCTGTACACCGCCACCGCGGAATCGGTATGAGGTACCCGCAACTCACGGACCGCGTTCTCCCCCGGGCTCAGCGCCAGAACCACCGGATCATCCAGTTCCACCAGTTCCGATTCTGCGAACAGTCTTGTTTTCAGACGATCGCCGATCTCGACGGCGTCGGCCCGATCCAGATTGCCGTGCGCCAGAACCTCTATCTCAAGCTTGTTCAGAAAATCCGGAACAAATGCCTTGAGCGCTTCCAGGTTGGCTGCGGGCAGCGCTTCCAGCTGCTCTTCCTTACTCCAGTAGGGGACGATGAGCAGCCTGGGGACCTCCGCCAGGCTGCGATCATAGGGATCTTCCTGTTCCACATTCTGCAGCTGACGCGCCAGATCGGTGCGGGCGATGTCAAATCGTTTCGCATCGAAGTCCGGTGTCTTCAGCGCCAGCAAAACCTGTTCAAGCAGTCGGTCCAATTTGTCGTTGTAGCCGCCCACATCCATGACCAGCCCGGTGATGCTCGGGCTGATTTCATAACTCAGGCCGGCAAGCAGCGCCGGATAGGTGTACTCGGTAAGCTGATCCTCCACCATGCGCAGGTAGAGTTTGTTCAACACCTGATCCAATGGCGTCTCGCTGGCCCGGGGCGAGCGCATCGCGATACGCACCGTGGCCCGGGGTACATTGAACTGCGTGTCGTGCTTGAACCAGACCCGCAGTCCGGTCTCGTCCACCACCCGCTGTGGAACAGGGTTGTCGGCGTCGGGTCGCTTGAGCGACAAATCCTGGGGAATGAATCCGTTGGGTTCTGGCAAAGCCAGTGCCGCCACCTGTCCCGGATCGCGCCACTGTCGCAGGGTTTCCGGGGCGATCGATCTGACCCGGTACTCGGCGCCCATCCAGCGTTCGGTCCGGTCCGTTTCCAAGCCCGGGGCAGAGACCGTGATCAGGACGTTGTCCGGCGTAAGCAGGGCCAGGTACTCGCCGATCAGTTCCGGCGCATACTCCTCGAGGGCATACGGAGCCCGCAGCAGATCCTCAATCGGATCGCGCGACATGCGCCGGGACAGGCTCCGAACCGTCCCTACCGGCGAACGTTTTTCCTCGAACCGAAACGCGATGTCCATCAACTGCCGCTGCTCGTCGAACATCCAGCGCTGCGTACCACTTTCACGCAGAAGATCGATGTAGGCAAACACGTGCGTCACCACGTCGTTCACAGCATCCAGGCCGGAGCCGGTGAGCTTTATCCTGATCTCAAAGGTGGACTGATCACCCAGATCGCGGCCGCCTGAGGCCGACAGACCATCAGCCCACCCGCGTTGTTTGAGTTCCGATAACAAACTGCCCGGACCCTCGTGACCAACCAGTCCGGCCAGGTAGAAAACCGGCTTGCTCCGGTAAAGATCTCGTGGTGATGGGATCGGGAAGGTCAGTTTGAGTTGCTTGAGATTCTTGACCGGCAGCACGTCCAGCCGCAGAGGGAGCTGATCTGGCTCGAACAGGGGAGGCAGCTTTGCGGCCGCCACCGTGTCGCGCCGAGGCACCGCCGAGAATCGTTCGCGAACCAGTTTTTCCAGATCGTCCAATGACGCCTGGCCCAGTACGGCGATACTCATGTGATCCGCGGAGTAGTGATCCTGGTAGAAAGCGACCAGCGCGTCCCGCAGCTTGCCGTCGCCCTCGTCGGGCAGCGTTTCCAGCGCGCCGATGGAAAAGTTAGCGTAGGGATGCGCCGGGTTAATGACCTCTTTTAATGCTCGCATCGCCCGCCAGCCGTCGTCATTGATCTTGAGCTGGTATTCGGAGTGCACAGCGTTACGTTCCCGCTCAACGTAGTCCGGCGTAAACAACGGTGCGATAAAAAACTGCGCGAAGCGATCCAGAGCCGGTGCCAGGTAGGGCGCATCGATCTCCAGGTAGTAATTGGTGTCCTCGAAATCGGTATAGGCGTTGTGGCTGCCGCCGTGGCGTGCGATGAATGCCTGATACTCACCCGAATCAGGATAGGCCTCGGTTCCCAGAAACAGCATGTGTTCGAGAAAGTGCGCCAAACCGGGATAGGCCGATGGATCGTTACCGCTGCCCACCGAGACATTCATGGAGGCCGCGGCCTGGTCTGTGCTCGGGTCGGAAATCACCAGAGCCTGAAGGCCGTTGGGCAGTTCAAAGTAACGATAGGCCCGCTCATCGTTCGGGCTTTTTATTGGCTGGGTGGCGGCCCATGAGTTGCCTGCCAACAAGAGCAGCAGCATCATCATCCAGATGGCCGATGCGCGCATCGTGTTTCTCAGTGGCATGTTCAAAGCTGCCTCTTCAATTGAGTTACCGGTTGGGCGGATTATGCTCGCCCGAGTTCCATTGCCATATCGAAACCTTGCGATTTCGGGTGGCGCCCGCCTATGCCATGAGCCGGAGGTGCGGGTCAATCCGTCCTCAGTTCGTCCGGCAGCAGGGCCGCTGGCACGTCCTGGTAGCAGACCGGCCGCAGGAAGCGTCGTATCGCCAGGGTGCCCACCGAGGTTGCCCCGAAGTTGGTGCTGGCCGGATAGGGTCCGCCGTGCACCATTGCATCGCACACTTCCACGCCGGTTGGAAATCCATTCGCAAGAATGCGCCCCGCCTTGCGTTCCAGCAGGGGCATCAATCGTTGGGCCAGCGCACGATCAGCAGGTTCCAGGTGCAGCGTGCAGGTGAGTTGGCCTCGAAGCTGCCGGGCGATCTCACACACCTGTTCGAAGTCCCGAGCGCGGATGATGATTCCCAACGGGCCAAACACTTCTTCACCCAGCGTTTCATCAGCCAGCCAACTGTCGCCGTCCGCAGTGAACAGAAAGGGCGCCGCCGCCCGCTCGGTGCAGGTGCGGCCGATGATGTGTCCGACCGAGTCCGAGCTTTGAATGCGGGCCACACCGGCACGGTAGGCGTCGGCAATGCCGTCCGTAAGCATGGTTTGATCCACGACGGAGGCCAATTGAGCGCCCATTGCAGCGGCGAACGCATCCGCGTCCGCGCCGTCCACCATGACGGCGATACCGGGGTTGGTGCAGAACTGCCCCGCGCCCAGGGTCAGCGAGCCCGCCCAGCCACCGGCAATCTGCTCGCCACGCTGCGCCAATGCCTCGGGCAGAAGAAACATGGGGTTGACGGATCCGAGCTCGCCAAAGAAAGGGATCGGTTCGGGTCGCGCGGCACACAGGTCGAACAGTGTCCGGCCGCCGGCAAGGGAGCCGGTGAAGCCCACAGCCCGGATCAGGGGATGCTGCACCAACGCCTGCCCCACGTCGCGGCGGCCGCCCTGTATCAGCGAGAACACCCCGGGATCGACTTCAAGCGCGGCAACCGCAGCCGAAATCGCCTGTGCAACGATCTCGCTGGTGCCGGGGTGGGCTGAATGGCCTTTGACCACCACAGGGCAACCGGCGGCCAGGGCCGAGGCGGTGTCACCGCCGGCTACGGAAAAGGCCAGTGGAAAATTTGAGGCCCCGAACACCGCCACCGGGCCCAACGGCCTTTGCATTACCCTGAGATCAGGGCGGGGCAGGGGCTGGCGCTCGGGCAAAGCCGGGTCGTGGCGACAGTCCAGATAATCCGATTGTCCGATATGGTTGGCAAACAGGCGGAGCTGGCCCACTGTGCGAGCCCGTTCACCGTTCAGCCGTGCCTCGGGCAGCCCGGTTTCCTGGGTGCCGATCTCGGTGATGGCTTCGCCTCTGGTGTCGATCTCGTCGGCAATCCGATTGAGCAGAGCGGCGCGTGTTGCTCGCTGACTGGACCCGAAACTCGAGAACGCCCGCTCGGCGCCTTCCGCAGCCCGATCCACCAGTCGGGGCGTACCGACAGCGAACTCGTGCCGCGGTCCATGGGCCGGATCGGAACTGAACCGGGTGTCGCTGTTCACCCATACACCGGCAACCAGGTGCTTTCCGGTAATCATGTCACGACGCTCCTCAGGGGCAATTCATTGGTGGGTGGAAGTGTATGTTCAGTCAGATCAGGTTTCTGGCCGAGAGGTTACGCATCAGATGGCTGATACCGAAAGACCATTCAGGGCACTCTGTCGACAGGCGAACCGTGTTGACCAGGCGTCCCAGACCGGTCGCGTTGATGGTGACCACGTCGCCCAGTTTATGGGTAAAGCCCTCGCCGGGCCGATCCCGATCCTCGGTCGGCGCGAACAGGGTACCCAGAAACAGCATGAAACCATCCGGGTACTGATGATGCGGTCCCACCGTCTGGCGAACCAGGTCTTCGGGATCTCGACTGATTTCCCCCATGGAGGAATACCCGTGCAGAACAAACCCGTCCGGACCGTCCACCCGCAATTCCAGTTCGGCCCGGCGCACGTCGTCCAGTGTGAATCGTTGGTCGAACAGGCGAATCATCGGGCCGATACTGCAGGATGCGTTATTGTCCTTGGCCTCGGGCAGCAGCAAGGCGGAGCGTCCTTCCACGTCCCGCAGGTTGACGTCGTTGCCCAGGGTCGCACCCACGATCCGGCCGCCGGAGGACACCGCCAGCACCACTTCAGGTTCCGGGTTGTTCCACTCAGAAACCGGATGCAGCCCGACTTCGGCGCCGGGCCCGACGGAAGACAGCACTTGAGCTTTCGAAAACACTTCGGCGTCCGGCCCGATGCCCACTTCCAGATATTGAGACCAGAGATTCTCGGCGATCAAAGCCTGTTTTACCCGTGCCGCCTCGTCTGAACCTGGCCGAATGTTCTTCAGGCTCTCACCGATTGCCGCAGCCACCCGGGTCCGGACCCCTTCGGCCTTGCGTGGATCGCCTGCGGCCTGCTCTTCGATAACGCGTTCAACCATCGAATTGGCGAAGGTTACGCCACAGGCCTTGATCGCCTGCAGGTCGCATGGCGCCAACAGGTGGGTATGGTTGAGGTTACCCACCGGCGCGTCGGATATCTCCGCCAGAGTGCCAAGCGGCGCGCCGGGAGCGGAGCGCACATAATCGGACGGATCGTCCAGTTCGCAAACATCCCGAACCATCGGGGCTTCCCGGGAGGTGATGTCGATCACCAGTCCGTCCCTTAGCGTTACCACACTGGGTCCTGTCTCAGCCGCGTTCCATACGCGTCCCAGGAACAGGCCGTCCAGGTCGGTCTCGTCGAGTACTGCGGGCATTCGGTCTCACCCCATGTCGCCTGAGCCGCGTGACTTGCGATCATAGGGCAACAAGGCGGTCACGGCACCGTCGGTGTGTTGTCGGGATGGGGTAGAGTGAATCTGGATCTGTGGTAAGAGCAAAGCATTCGCTGCAAAACCGTTATCGGCAGCCGTCAGGACTGTGGCGGGGTATTCAGTATTGTTCAGCGATCGTTGATCTGGCGGATATCGGGCGCAGCTGCACCCGTCTAACTCAACAGGCCTCCGTAACCCCTGCTCTTTGGCCGCCTACCTATGGAGCCTCTGATCTATTCGTGAAAGTGCATCTTGGGACTGAAATGCACAGCTTTATCGTTGCAGATCTTGGCAATAGAACAACTATTACCCGCGATCCGCCCCTTGAATCTGCACATTTCACCCTCCAATCTGCTTCGTCCAGAATAAAAGTATCAGAGGCTCTACCCAGCGAATTGCGCCGGCACTGGGTAGGTAAGTGGTTTGTTCGAGTGCTTGGTGCTGTATGCCTTCCAGCACTGTATTCGGGGGTGCCGCGCTGCTGGATGGCGACCAAACCAGCATGACCATTGCCAGGGCCCATAGCGCGGCGAGTATGCGTGCCATCAGTCGATCTCCATTGTCTCACCGCATCTCTTCTAAAACGGACCGGGCCGTCCGGTCTTGGTTCTGTCCGGTGCCGAGTTGATCCAACTTTCGATGGTTTTCGGAACAGCAGGAGTCATGCCAGGCGGTCACAGCCCGCGCCGCGTCAAGAAGGGACGTGTGGTGGTATTACACTAAGGTGCAGCCATGCCAAACCCGGCGTGATAAGCGGCCCGGACAAGGGCTCGGAGTGATTCAGAGTGTCACGGTATTCAGCGCCTCGGGGCGTAGCCCGAGCCGCTTGCCTGGATCGGAAAGGAAGAACCCCTGGCGGGTATGCTGTTTCAGCTGTCTGGGGTGCGCGCATTCAGTTCGAACGCGGCCGTGATCAGGGTCTGGGTGTAGGGATCGCTGGGGTGCTCGAAGATCTGTGCCGCGCTACCCTGTTCCACCACTTGACCGCGGCGCATCACCAGCAGCTCGTCGCTCAACGCACGAACCACGCGCAGATCATGGCTGATGAATAAATAGGCCAGCTGGTGCCGTGCCTGAAGGTCCCGCAGGAGATCGACGATCTGGGCCTGCACCGACACATCCAGGGCCGACGTGGGTTCGTCCAGCACCACCAGCCGGGGTTTAAGCACCATGGCCCGCGCAATGGCGATGCGCTGGCGTTGGCCGCCTGAAAACTCGTGGGGATAGCGGTGACGGGCGTCGGCATCGACGCCCACTTCCTCCAGCGTGTCGACGATCAGCGCCTCGCGCTCGGTCTGGTTGCCGCCGATGTCGTGGACGCGTAAGCCTTCCTCGATGATCTGCATCACGGACATACGCGGGCTCAGACTGCCAAAGGGATCCTGAAACACCACCTGCATCTCCCGGCGCAGGGGCCGCATTTCCTGAGATCCCAAACCCTGGATCTCACGGTCGCCGAAGCGGATCAACCCTGTGCTGCGCTCCAGTCGCAGCAGCGCCAACGCGAGCGTGGTCTTGCCGGATCCGCTTTCGCCCACCACACCCACGGTGTGGCCCTTGCGCACCCGGATGGAGACGCCGTCCACCGCCTTTACGTTGTCCACCGTTCGCCTGAGCAGGCCCTTGCGAATGGGAAACCAGACCTTGATGTCCTCGCCTTCCAACACCACCGGGGCGTCGGCTGGAGCGGCCAGCGGGTTGCCTTTGGGCTCGGCGGCCAGTAACTGCTGGGTGTAGGGATGCTGGGGGCGCTCGAACAGGGTGCCGGTCTCACCGCTTTCCACAACTTGGCCGGATTTCATCACATAGACCCGGTCCGCCATCTTGCGCACGATCCCCAGGTCGTGGGTGATCAGCAGCAACGCCATACCCAGACGTTGCTGCAGATCCTTGAGCAACGCCAGGACCTGCGCCTGGATGGTCACGTCCAGAGCGGTGGTGGGCTCATCGGCGATCAACAACTCGGGTTCGTTGGCCAGGGCCACCGCAATCATAACCCGCTGGCGTTGGCCGCCAGAGAGCTGATGGGGGTAGGCACCGAGACGCTTCTCCGGTTCCTGTATACCCACCAGGTTGAGCAACTCCAGGGTACGCCGATGCGCCGGCTCACCCCGCAGGCCACGGTGCATGAGCAGAGACTCGCCGATCTGCTTCTCGATGGTATGCAGCGGGTTGAGGGAGGTCATGGGCTCCTGGAACACCATGCTCACCCGGTCGCCGCGTATCTCATGGAGCACCTGGCGCGAGCCGCCGATCACCTGCTTGCCGTCCACCTGGATGCTGCCCCTGGGGTGACGGGCATAGGGATAGGGCAGCAGTTGCAGTACGGACAGGGCGGTAACCGATTTGCCCGAGCCGCTCTCGCCCACCAGAGCCACGCTTTCACCGCGCCCGATGTCCAGGTCCACGTCCCGTACCGCCGCATTCTGTTCGTCGCCGGAACCGAACACCACGGCCAGGTCGCGAACGGTCAGCATCTGGTCCGTCGGCTGAGCCGGAACCTGGGCCAGGGTCGGATTCGGGGAGACAGCGTGTTTTGCCTTGCCCGGCACGCCGTGACCGCCCTGGGCCCGGCGCGGATCGAAGGCATCGCGTGCCGCTTCGCCGATGAAGATGAGCAGACTGAGCATCACCGCCAGCACCATAAACGCGGCGATACCGAGCCACGGTGCCTGCAGGTTGTTTTTGCCCTGGGCGAGCAGTTCCCCCAGGGAGGGCGACCCGGGTGGCAGTCCGAAGCCGAGGAAATCCAGCGATGTCAGGGTGGTGATGGATCCGTTCAGAATAAACGGTAGAAATGTCAGGGTGGCCACCATGGCGTTGGGCAGCAGGTGACGAAACATGATGATGGAGTTGCGTACGCCCAGGGCACGGGCGGCGCGCACATACTCAAAGTTGCGGGCCCGCAGAAACTCGGCCCGCACCACGCCCACCAGGCTCATCCAACTGAACAACAACATCAGTCCCAGCAGCCACCAGAAGTTTGGTTCCACCACGCTGGCCAGAATAATCAGCAGATACAGGGTGGGCAGGCCGGACCAGATTTCGATGAATCGCTGAAACAGCAGGTCGGTCCAGCCGCCGTAATAGCCCTGCACCGCGCCGGCAACCACGCCGACGATGGAACTCAGCACGGTGAGGGTCAGCCCGAACAGCACCGAGACACGAAAGCCATAAATCACACGGGCCAACACGTCCCGTCCCTGGTCGTCGGTTCCCAGCCAGTTGTCTGCGCTGGGGGGCGACGGGGCGGGCACGTCGAGTTCGTAGTTGATGGTGTCGTAGCGATACCGGACCAGGGGCCACAGGATCCAGCCCTTCTCCAGAATCAATTCCTGCACATAGGGATCCCGATACTCGGCCTCGGTAGGGAATTCGCCGCCGAAGGTGGTTTCCGGGTAGACCGTCGTCACGGGCACGTAGAAGCTGCCGTCGTAGCGGATCAGCAGCGGTCTGTCATTGGCCACCAGCTCTGCGAACAGGCTGATCACAAACAGCAGCAAAAAGATCCAAAGAGACCAGTAACCGCGCCGGTTGGCCTTGAAATTCTGCAGGCGTCTGAGGTTCAGTGGCGACAAGCGGCGCGGTCCCGGGGTTGTGTGATTTCCACGCCTAGACCTCACGGGTATCGAAATCGATGCGGGGGTCTATCACCACATACATCAGATCGCCCAGAAGATTGAGCAGCAGGCCGAGCAGGGTGAAAAAATACAGGGTGCCAAACATCACCGGGTAGTCCCGATTGATCGCAGCCTCAAAGCCGAGCAGTCCGAGCCCGTCCAGGGAGAAGATGACCTCAATCAGCAGTGAGCCGGTAAACAGGATGCTGACGAAAGCGCTCGGAAATCCGGCCACGACGATCAGCATGGCGTTGCGAAAAACATGGCCATACAGCACACGTCGCTCAGACGCGCCTTTGGCACGGGCGGTGAGCACGTACTGTTTGTTGATCTCCTCCAGAAACGAGTTCTTGGTGAGCATGGTCAAGCCGGCAAAACCGCCGATGGTCATGGCCACTACCGGCAGGGTGATATGCCAGAAGTAATCGGTGATGCGCGCCGGCCAGTCCAATGAGTCCCAGTTCTCCGAGACCAGTCCGCGCAGTGGGAACCAGTCCAAAAAACTGCCCCCGGCGAACAAAACCACCAACAGGACCGCGAACAGAAAACCGGGAATGGCGTAGCCGACAATGACCACTGCGCTGGTCCACACATCGAAGCGACTTCCGTCTCGCACCGCTTTAGCGATTCCCAGGGGAATGGAGATCACATAAACCAGCAGGGTTGTCCACAGCCCCAGGGATATAGACACCGGCATTTTTTCCAACACCAGATCGATTACCGATCGGTCGCGGAAAAAACTGTCGCCGAAGTCAAACACCAGATAGTTGCCGATCATCTGGAAAAAGCGCTCGTGTGCGGGCTTGTCGAACCCATAGAGCTTCTCGATTTCCTTGATCAGATCCGGGTCGATGCCCCGGGCGCCGCGATACTTGCTGCTGGATTCGCCGCCGGTGCCGGCGGTGCTGGATTGGTTGCCGGCGGCCACCTCGCCCTGATCGGTACCGGTGATTCGGGCGGTTGCGTCAACACCCTGGCCGCTCAGCTCGGCGATGAGCTGCTCCACCGGGCCACCGGGCGCCGCCTGTACCACAAAGAAGTTGACCACCATGATGCCGAACAGGGTCGGCACGATCAGCAGCAGGCGACGAACGATATAGGCGGTCACTCCGGTGAGCCCCTATCCGTACTCAGTTCCGACGCGACTTGTGGCGGGCCTCCAGGGCGGCGGCTTTCTCCGGATCCACCCACCAGTTGTTGAAGCCCAGTGCGTAGCGCGGGGTCACTTCGGGTCGGCCGAACTTGTCCCAGTAGGCCACTCGAAAGACCCGGGTGTGCCAGTTGGGGATGACGTAGTGGCCCCATAACAGCACCCGGTCTAATGCCCGGGTGCGGGTGATCAGGCTGTCGCGGTCGGGGGCGGCGATCACCAGTTCCACCAGCTCGTCCACTACAGGATCCTGTATCCCAGCCAGGTTACGACTGCCGGGCTGATCGGCTTTCTCGGTGGTCCAGAAGTCGCGTTGTTCATTGCCCGGTGACAGGGATTGACCGATGGCCAGCACCGTCATGTCGAAGTCAAAGTCGTCCAATCGCTTTTGATACTGAGCTGTGTCCACGGTGCGCACGCTCATGTCCACACCCAGGCGTTGCAGGTTTTTCTTGAAGGGCAGCACCACCCGTTCGAAAGTGGGTTGCACCAGCAGCATCTCGAAGGCCATGACCTGACCGGTCTTGGTGTCGGTCAGTTTTCCGTCGGTGACCTCCCAGCCGGCTTCTGTAAGCAGTTGCAGCGCGGTTCTAAGGTTGCGGCGGATATTGCCGGAGCCATCGGTGCTGGGTGGGGCATATTCCGATGTGAAAACCTGGTCGGGAATGCGGCCGCGATAGGGTTCCAGGACCTCCAGCTCGGCTTCCGAGGGCAGACCCTGGGAGGCCAGTTCCGAGTTCGAGAAATAGCTGCTGGTACGGGCGTAAGCATCATAGAACAGGGCTTTGTTGGTCCACTCGAAATCAAATGCGTAGGTCAGCGCCTGGCGAACCCTGGGATCCTTGAACATGGTGCGTCGGGTGTTGAACACGAAACCCTGCATCCCGGTGGGGCGCTGGTTCTCGATTTCCACTTTCTGTATCAGCCCCGCGGCCAGCGCCGGGCCGTCGTAGCCTGTGGCCCAGCTCTTGGACGCGTTTTCGCTTCGGAAGTCGTACTCGCCGGCCTTGAATGCCTCCAATGCGACGGTCGAATCCCGATAGTAGTCGTAGCGCAGGCTGGCGAAGTTGTACTCACCCCGGTGTACCGGTAGATCCCGAGCCCAGTAATCGTCAACCCGTTCATAGACTATGGAGCGGCCCGGATCTACCGATTTCACCTTGTACGGCCCGCTGCCCAAGGGTGGTTCCAGGGTGGTCTTGTCAAACTCCCGACCTTCCCAGTAGTGTTTGGGCAGTACCGGCATCTGGCCCACGATCAGGGGCAGTTCCCGATTGATATCGCCGGAGAAGGTGAACTTCACTTTGCGCTCACCGACCTGCTCGGCCTGCGCTACATTGGCGTAATACGCTCGGTAAAAAGGGTGGCCCTGGGTCTTCAGCAGTTCCAGGGTGTAAATCACGTCTTCCACCTTGATCGGCTCGCCGTCATGAAATCGCGCTTCAGGGCGCAGGGTGAACGCGACCCAACTGTGGTCGTCCGGGATTTCGATGGTTTCGGCCACCAATCCGTACTCGGTGAATGCTTCGTCCGGCGAATTGTATGTCAGCTGGTCGTACACCAGACCCAGGCCTGTCGCCGATACGCCTTTCAGGGTGTATGGATTGAGCGTGTCAAAGGTGCCGATGGCGGACAGCTTGACGTTCCCACCGATGGGCGCGTCCGGATTGGCGAAATCGAAGTGCGTAAATCCGGGCGGGTAGCTTGGCTCGCCGTGTAACGCGATGGCCGAACCGACCCAGGGATCGTCGGCCGCGGCGGGCACGATTGCAGCCAGCAGTTGGATGAGCAGCGAGGCTCCCATCACTCCACGCATGTGAGTCTCCCGTGGGACTAGGGCCTGTTACCACTATGCGATGGGTATCCGCATAGTGGTAACAGGCCCAAGGTTTCGTCGGTATTCGTATCAGCGCCTATCCTAACGTCAGAGACGCGGCTTGGGTGCAAAAGATTCCCGGCGACTGAACGCATTGTAATGATCGGGCCGTTCAGGACGCCGGAGTTGTGCCCAGGATCAATGCTTGGGTTCGATGTGCTGGCTACAGTTCGGGTAACTGGGGCCAAAGGATAGCGACGGATGAGGCGACTGGGTCGTACGGAGTTTGACCGGCTGCTGAGCGCTTTGACAGAGGCGGGCTACGATTTGGTCGGTCCGGTGATGCGCGACGATGCGATCGTTTACGAGCGCATCGTCGGGGCACAGGATCTGCCCGAGGGCTGGACTGACGCGCAGGAGGCCGGGCAGTACCGGGTCCACCGACGCGACGACCAGGCCCTGTTTGGTTATGTGGTTGGGCCACATAGCTGGAAGCGCTTTCTGTTCCCGCCAAACCAGACCGTGTTCAGCGCCCGGCGTACCGATGACGGGTTTGTCCTGGAAGCGGAACCGGTCGAGGGTGTTCGACGTGCCCTGATCGGCGTGCGCGCCTGTGAACTGGAGGCGATTCGGGTGCAGGATCGGGTTTTCCTGGATGGCCCTTATGTGGATGCGGGCTATCAGAGGCGTCGGGCGTCGGTGTTTGTTGTGGCGGTGAACTGCGGTCAAGCCGGCGGAACCTGCTTTTGCGCCTCCATGGAAAGCGGTCCCAAGGCCCACAGCGGCTATGACCTGGCACTCACCGAGGTGTTGGGCGCCGGTGAGCACTACTTCACCGTGGAAGCGGGATCCGATGCCGGCCAAGCGCTGCTCGACGGATTGGCCTTACCGGAGGCGTCTGACGCGGAATGCGCCGCCGCGGCTGCTGCGGTGAGCCGGGCGGAATCGCAAATGGGACGATCTCTGGATACCAACGGCCTGAAAGCCGTGCTGGAAGGCGTTCTGGACATCCACCATTGGGAGGCGGTGGGGCAGCGGTGTCTGAGCTGTGCCAATTGCACTTTGGTCTGTCCAACCTGCTTTTGCTCCACGGTCGAAGACATCACCGAGCTGGATGGCGGCGCGCGCCGGGATCGGCGATGGGACTCGTGCTTCGACGGTGAGTTTTCCTACGTGGCCGGTGGCAGCATCCGCCAGTCCACCGCCTCGCGCTACCGTCAGTGGCTGACCCACAAACTGTCCAGCTGGCACGATCAGTTCGGCAGCTCGGGCTGCGTCGGCTGCGGACGTTGTATTACCTGGTGCCCGGTGGGCATCGACATCACTGAGGAGGCGGCCGCTCTGCGCGTGGCGGAGGCGGCGGAACACAATGGTTGAGATTTCCGATGTTCAGAACAAGCTGGATGCACATCCTTTTTTTGAGGACATGTCGCCCACAAGCCGGGCTGTACTGGTGGGCTGCGCCGCCAATGAGCGTTTTGCCGCGGACGAGATGATTTTCCGCGAGGGCGACCCTGCGGATCGCTTCTATCTGATACGCCATGGTCAGGTTGCGCTGGAATTGCGAGTGCCCGGACAGCCTGCCGTGGTGGTGGGTACACTGGAAGCCGGTGACGTGCTGGGATGGTCATGGCTGGTGCCGCCCTACAAGTGGATTATCGACGCCCGAGCGCGCACGCTGGTGCGGGCGCTGAGTCTGGACGCGGTGTGTTTGCGCGGCAAGTGTGAGCAGGATCACACCCTGGGTTATGAGCTGTACAAGCGTTTTATCCCGGTGATGGCGAAGCGGCTTTTTGCCGGCAGACTGCAGTTGGCGGATGTGTATGCGCACCCCAACGGTTGAGGCCGCTGCGGCGCTGGAGCCCTTGTTGCCCCATCGCTATCGCGTAACCCGGCGCCATCAGGAGCTGGCGGACACCTTCAGCCTGGAGCTGGTGCCGGTGGATCCACCGCTGGTGCGTTGTGACCCGGGCCAGTTCAACATGCTTTATGTCTACGGC
The DNA here is from genome assembly GCA_963783675.1 of uncultured Gammaproteobacteria bacterium. Taxonomy (GTDB): domain Bacteria; phylum Pseudomonadota; class Gammaproteobacteria; order Competibacterales; family JAHEDQ01; genus JAHEDQ01. The sequence continues at coordinate 252,620 of CAWAOU010000018.1, read as the reverse complement.
GTTGGCGAGGTGCCCATCAGCCTCAGCGGCCGCACCGACGATGGCGTCGGCCTGATTCATACCGTGCGTGTGGTCGGCCCGGTGACCCGGGCCATGTCCGGGCTGGCGCCTGGAGAGATGGTGGGCGTTCGTGGACCCTTCGGTGTTCCGTGGCCGCTGGCTGAAGCCGAGGGGCGTGATCTGGTGTTCGCTGCGGGCGGGTTGGGGTTGGCGCCGCTGCGGCTCGCGATCGAGCACGTGTTCGACAATCGAGGCAGATTTGGAAGCGTTTGCGTCGCCTTCGGTGCCCGTTCGCCAGAACTGATTTTGTTTCGAAGCGTATTGGAGCGCTGGCGGGCCCGTTTCGATGTTTCCGTGGAGGTTACGGTGGATTGCGCCGCGGCCGACTGGGGTGGAAAAGTGGGGGTTGTCACGCGCCTGCTGGAACGGGACGACTATGAACCGGTGGAAACGTGCGCCCTGATCTGTGGCCCGGAGGTCATGATGCGCTACTCGGCCAAGACGTTGCTGGATCGGGGTGTGCCGGCCGGCCGGATCTTCCTGTCCATGGAACGCAGTATGAAATGCGCGGTGGGTTATTGCGGACATTGTCAGTTCGGCCCCGGTTTTGTGTGTAAGGACGGCCCGGTTTACTCCCATGCCGCCATCGGTCGCTTTCTCGAGCTGGCGGAGTTCTGAACATGTCCGATCGGCCCAAACTCGCGGTCTGGAAATTTGCCTCCTGTGATGGTTGCCAACTCAGCCTGTTGGATTGCGAGGACCAACTCCTGGCGGTGGCGGACGCGGTGGACATTGCCTACTTCCCCGAGGCGACACGCGTCATGCAGCCCGGCCCCTACGATGTTTCCCTGGTCGAGGGCTCCATCACCACTGCCGAAGATGCCCAGCGCATACTGCGGGTGCGAGCCGAGTCCCGGGTCCTCATTACCCTGGGTGCCTGCGCCACCGCTGGGGGCATCCAGTCGTTGCGCAACCATGCTGATGTCGCCGAATACATTAGAGTTGTATACGCCCGGCCCGAGTTTATCGAGACCCTGTCGACTTCCACTCCAATCGCCGATCACGTCAAGGTGGATTTTGAACTGCGCGGATGTCCCATCGACAAAGGCCAGCTGCTCGAGGTTCTGATTGCGCATTTGCATCGTCGGCGTCCCATCACCCCGAATCATTCGGTTTGTCAGTCATGCAAGCGCGCGGGTCATGTATGCGTCATGGTCGCCCACGGCACCCCGTGCCTGGGCCCGGTGACCCATGCCGGTTGCGGTGCGCTTTGCCCGGGATACAAGCGTGGATGCTATGGCTGTTTCGGACCGGCGGAGGGGGTCAAGCCGGCCGCACTGAGTGCCCGTCTGCGGGAACTCGGCATGTCCAATCCTGAATTGGTTCGGCTGTATCGGAGTTTCAACGCGCAGGCCGAGGACTTCCGGACCGAAAGCGAGGCCAACGAAGTGCAATCCGGCGCTCAAGGTAACTGAAGTATGGGACAGGACACGACCAGGACCATCCAGGTGGACACCCTGGCCCGGGTAGAGGGTGAGGGTGCCCTGGATATCCGGATCCGCCAGGGCCGCGTCGAGGCGGTAAAGTTCCGGATCTTCGAACCGCCCCGATTCTTCGAAGCCCTGTTACGGGGTCGAGATTTCACCGAGGCGCCGGACATAACAGCCCGGATCTGCGGCATCTGTCCGGTGGCCTATCTGATGAGCGCGTGCCACGCCATGGAAGCGATCTGCGGTGTAACCGTGGACGGTGAGCTGAGGGCATTGCGTCGGTTGATCTATTGCGGTGAGTGGATCGAAAGTCACGTGCTGCATATGACCATGCTGCATCTGCCGGACTTTCTGGGTTACGAAGACGTCATCCAACTGGCGGCGGACAACCGGCCGATGGTGGATCGCGCGCTGAGGATCAAGAAGATTGGCAACCAGTTGATGCGGGTCGTGGGTGGTCGGGAAATCCACCCGGTGAACATCCGGGTCGGCGGATTCTATCGGGTCCCCACCCAGGACCAGCTCAACGGGCTGCTGACCGATCTGCGTTGGGGCCTGGAAGCCGCCGAGACCCTGCTGGCGTTTCTTGCGACGTTGCCGTTCCCCGAGTTCGAAAAAGATTATCATTTCGTGGCCCTGCGCCATCCCGGCGAGTATCCGTTCAACGAGGGTGAACTGGTATCCAGCGACGGCGAGTCGATGCCCATCTCGGCCTACGAAAGCCTGCTGACCGAGCAGCACGTGGCGCATTCCACCGCCTTGCACAGTGTCATGAGCGGCGATCGCCTGGCCCATGTGGGCCCGTTGGCCCGCTATGCGATCAATGGTGCCATGTTGACGCCACGGGCTCGGGCTGCGGCGGATCGTCTGGATTTGGGGGACGTGTGCCGGAACCCGTTCAAGTCCATCCTGGTGCGGGGCGTGGAGGTGATTTTCGCTTTCGAGGAGGCGATTCGCATCATCGAAGCCTATCGTCCACCGGCGCACGCTCATGTGGCCGTCCACCCAAGGGCCGGCGAGGGCCAGGGCTGCACTGAGGCGCCCCGCGGGATTTGCTACCACCGCTATCGCCTGGACGAGGCAGGGATCATCCGGGATGCGAAAATCGTCGCCCCCACATCGGTCAACCAGAAGGTGATTGAACAGGACCTGTACGATTTCGTGGAGCCGAATATCCACTTGCCCGACGAGGAACTCAAGCTGCGTTGCGAGCAGGCCATTCGAAACTACGACCCCTGCATTTCCTGCTCCACCCACTTTCTGACTCTGAACGTCGACCGGGCCTGAAATGCGGGCTTGGCGGCCGTTCCGTGTGATCGGCCTGGGCAATGCCTATCGCTGCGACGACGGGGTGGGTCTATATGTTGCCCGATCGTTGCGGCGGCGCCTTCCCTGGGCCGATGTGATCGAAACCAGCGGCGAGGCCACCGCCCTGGTGGATTTGTGGGCCGACGCGGAGCGGGTGATGGTGATCGATGCCACAGTGTCCGATGCCCCTGCCGGCACCGTGCGGCGACTGGACCTGCTGGCGATGGACCCCATTCCGGTCGGGTTTCGTTCTTCCTCACACACCTTTGGGCTGGCCCATGCGGTGGCGTTGGGCCGCGCCCTGCGCAGGTTGCCCTGCAGCCTGGTGGCCTATGGGATCGAGGCCCGGGATCTGAGTTATGGGCAAAGTTTGAGTACGCCGGTTGTGAACGCATCGGACCAGGTCTGCGACCTGTTGTGCGCAGAGATTCTGGCTGATCGAAACCCGGACAATGACCGACCGACAGGGCAAGCCTGAACGGTCAACCCGCGCGTTTCCCGGTGCGGTCGAGGCAATCCAACGCTCGGTGGCTCCGATTGCACGCCAAATAATTCAAGCAAAACCATGGCTTACTGCTACTATTCGACATAAGTCGTGACGCTCGGCGGTGTCATGCTACCGGCGGCTGCAGTTTGAAAGGGAGTTTTTTGCTTTGTCCAGGCGATCCGTATCGCTGACGGCGGTTGTTGTCATTCTCATGCTCGCGCTTCCGGGCATATCGGGTTTTCAGCTCAAACAGAGTTTGAGCAACCGCCAAGCCGAGAGCCAGACAGCGGAATCGACCAGTCGCGCCCTCGCGGCCATTGAGTCGGAGATCAAAGACTACATCGACGCGGTCATTGCCCGCGAACGCGAGCAGAGCGTCGAACCTCTGTCCGAGGACCGGGTGGCCGAGCAGGTTCTTGCGCGGCTTGAATCGCTCATCGCCAATGGCCAGCTCAGTGTTCAACCGGCGACTCCTGCCCCGCTTCTGCAGGCGGGCCCCGCGCCGAGTGAGGCCGCCGCGTTGGTGAGCGCGCCGGTGTTGCCGCCCGGCACCGAGTTTGCCGCCGTGGAACCCACGCTGCCGGAGCCGGCGGCACCCAGCGGCGAAGTCAAAATCGACCAGATTCATTTTCTGCTGAACAGCACTGAACTTACTCCGGGCGCCCAGCGCAAAGTGGTGGCGGCGGCCGAGGCGATTCGCGAGGCGTCGCCGCGCGAGGTCCGGGTGATCGGTTTCTCGGATACGGTGGGTAGGACCGCAGGAGTACAATCAGACCTTGTCGGAGCGCCGGGCGGCGGCTGTGGCGGATCTGCTGCAACGCACCGGCATCCCGGTCCAGTACGTGGAGATCAGCGGCCTGGGGGAATCAGTTCTACCGGAACCCACCGGGGATGGCGTTGCCGAATCCCTGAACCGGTGCGTCTCGATTCGGATGGTTTATTGACGGGGCGCAATCTGAGCCTTTGAGCAGGCCGCAGTTCATGAACAGCCCTATGGACCCGCAAAACGACCCGAAGCAATGCTTTCCCCATGCGGAACGCGAGCTCGGTCGCCTGTTGGAGAGCGTGTTGGGCGATCTCCTGACCGATGCAGGGCATCTACCCGGGTTCACTCTGCATCCGGTTGCCCGCCACCGGGGCCACCTGTCGCTGGCACAAAAACGCATTTGGTGGAAACGTGCCCGGAGTCTGACCGACGGGGAATCACGGCCTGTTCTGGTGTATCACGATGGCGAATGCTGGCGCTTCGTGGTCGCACTCGTTTTGTGGGGCGGGTCGCCGGTTGAGTACACGGCCGATTTATACCCCGAGGGGTTTGCACTGTTCGTACGCGAGATCCGTGAGGCCCAGTCGAGGTCGGAGTGCTGATTCGCCCTCAGCGGCGGTCGACAATCTCGCTCATTGGGCGCCGGACGCTGTCCTGGGGCAGTTCCGCGGCATAACCCAGGGTCAGCATGGCCACCGGCCGCAGGCCCAGTTCCAGACCCAGGGTGTCGATCACCGCCGCTTCGTCGAACCGGCCCACCCAGGTGGTGCTGAGCCCTGAGGCTACGGTGGCAAGTTGAGCGTAAGCGGCGGCGATGGTGGCGTCCTGGATAGCATAGAGTTTCGCGCCGCGGGTGCCGTACTTGCCTTCCGCGCGCAGGGTGTCGGCACAAAACACGATGCAGGCCGGTGCCTCGGCTAAAAACCCCTGGTGCTCGGCGCTGGCGCTGAGTTCGCTCCTGAGCTCAGGTTGTGTGACCACGACCATGCGATACGATTGAAGGTCGCCGGCAGAGGGCGCGGCACAGGCCGCTTCGAGGATGCCGTGCAGCATGCTTTCTTCTACCGGCATGTCGCTTTGGTATTTTCTGACCGAATGGCGGCGGCGCAGGGTTTCGAAGAAGTCCCACATGGTTCAACTAGTCCCTAAGATGACGCGGCGTCCAATCCGACGCCGGCTGCGGTCAATCGGTTTTCGATCTCCGGTAAATCCACCGACTGCGGATAGTTGATCTGCAGTACGCGCCCGGCGTCACGGGCGAGGTCCGGCAAATCCAGTTCCAGGTAGGCGAGGGCCATGATGGCCAGGGCCTGTTCGGTGGCCGGCGCATAGGCAAACGTCTCCAGAATGTAGCGGGCCCGGTTGGCCGCCGCCACGTAAGCGCCACGGCGCATGTAGTAATCCGCCACATGCGCTTCGTACACCGCCAGGTTGTTACGCAGAAAACTCATGCGCTGGCGGGCATCGTTGGTGTATCGGCTCTCGGGAAAGCGTTGTACCAATTCCTGGAAATCCTGGAACGATTGGCGCGAGGCTGCGTTGTCGGTCCGTGTGGGGTCGTTGGGCAGCAGCTTGTCCAGCAGACTGGTGGTGCGATAAAAGTTGATCAAGCCTTTGAGGTAATAAGCGTAATCCACATAGGGGTGGCGCGGGTGGGTGCGGATGAATCGGTCCAGGGTTGCTATAGCCGCGTCGGGTTCGTCGTATTTGTAGTTGGCGTAGGCCTGTTCCAACGCGGCCTGTTGTGAGTACCGTCCGAACGGATAGCGTGCCTGCAGGGTTTCAAAGTAATCGATCGCCGTCTCGTAGTTTCCGCTACGCAGTTCGTCCTTGCCCTCGGTGTACAGGCGGCTCGCCGACCAGCCCTCGGTCTTGTCCTTGGTGTCGAACATGGAACAGGCCTGGAGCGCGACTACCACCAGGACGACGGAGGCCAGGCGCCGTATACTTGGGATTCTGCTGGGAAACATGATCTCTCGGGTCGTTCACTCGGGCCCGCAGAGTATACCCATTCGGGCGGCCCCGTCGCCATGCTCAAAGTGTGTCCAGGAAGGGGAGTGCGGCGGCCGTGGCCCAAGCGCAGGATCTGCTGGTTGAAGTGCTCGATTCCGAGCTGCGTGGCCAGCGCCTGGATCAGGCCCTGGCCGCTGTGTTCGCGGATTACTCACGCAGCCGGATTCAGCAATGGATTCGGGACGGGCAGGTGCGTATCGATGGACGTATCTGGCGGCCTCGGGATCGGGTCCAGGGGGGCGAGCGGGTCGAGATCGAGCTGGTGACCCGTGATGAGACTGTTGTAGTTGCTCAGAATATTCCGCTGGATGTGGTGTTCGAGGATGCGGACCTTATCGTCATCGACAAGCCGGCTGGGCTGGTGGTGCACCCGGCCGCTGGCAATCCCGACGGCACGCTGCTCAATGCGCTGCTGCACTACGATTCCGGGCTCGGGGCTCTGCCACGGGGCGGAATCGTCCACCGCCTGGACAAGGACACCAGTGGCCTGATGGTAGTCGCACGCAGCCTTCGGGCGCACAAATCCCTGGTGGATCAGCTGCAGGACCGCAGCATGTCGCGCCAGTACCTGGCGGTGGCGAACGGCGTCATGATCTCCGGCGGTACGGTAGAGGCGCCGATCGGTCGACATCCTGTGGACCGCAAACGCATGGCGGTGGTGCTCGGTGGCCGACCCGCCGTGTCTCACTACCGCGTGGTGCAAAAGTTCCGGACCCAGACCCTGGTCCGTGTCTCCCTTGAAACCGGCCGCACCCATCAGATCCGGGTGCATCTCGCCCACATCAGGCACCCGTTGGTGGGGGACCGGGTGTATGGGGGGCGTCCCAAGGTGCCCGCCGGGGCAGACGGCGATACTGTGGCGGCGCTGCAAGGTTTTGCACGTCAGGCGCTGCACGCCACGCGGCTGTCTCTGCGGCATCCAGCGCTGGGTGAGACAGTGAGTTGGGAGCGCGCGCCTCCGGCGGATTTCAAGGGTCTGGTCAGTGCTCTGGACCGGGACCTGGAACAGTTCAGGCGGGCTGACGATGGCGCTTGATTTGATCAAACCGGACTGGCCGGCCCCGGCCGGAGTGCGGGCCGTGTCCACCACCCGCCTCGGCGGCGTCAGCCGCGCACCATTCAACGACTTGAACCTGGGTGCGCACGTGGGTGACCAACCGGACGACGTGCACGCCAATCGCGCGTGCTTGCTGCGGGAGGCTCGTTTGCCGGAATCGCCGCGTTGGCTGTCCCAGGTTCACAGTCGCTGCGTGGTGCCGGCCGACCAGGTCCGGGATGCTCCGGAGGCGGACGCAAGCTGGACCCGGGACACGGACGTGGTTTGCGCTGTGCTCACCGCCGACTGTCTGCCCGTGTTGCTATGCGACGATGCGGGTGCTGTGGTCGCCGCTGCCCACGGCGGGTGGCGAGGGCTCGTGGATGGCGTGCTCGAAGCGACGGTTCGGTCAATGGAGGTGGATGTCGCCCATCTCATGGCTTGGATTGGGCCCGGCATCGGCCCGTCCCGTTTTGAAGTGGGAGACGAGGTCCGTCTGGCGTTTGAGGGTGCGGATCGGAATTGCGGCGGGTGTTTCGTGGCCACCCGTCCAGGGCACTGGCTTGCGGATCTGGCCGGTCTGGCGGAGCGGCGCTTACGGGCGGCGGGGGTTGGGCGAGTGTTTCGCGATAAGGCATGCACCTACTCGGAACCGGAACGTTTTTTTTCCTATCGTCGGGATGGGCGAACCGGGCGTATGGCATCGCTGATCTGGCGCGCCCTCTGATGGACTTTGGGGGCGCTGATTGATGGATGAAGCCGTGCGCCAGGCAATGGCTCGATGGCCCAACGTCCCGGATGTGTTCGGCTGGCTGTCCCTGGACCGCCGCGGACGCTGGTGTCTGCAGGGTGAGGTCATCGCCCATCCCGGCGTGGTGGCGTTTATCGGCCGAAACTACCAGTCCGACCCACTGGGCCGTTGGTTTTTCCAGAACGGACCCCAGCGGGTCTTTGTGTCCCTGTCCTACGCACCGTGGGTCTATCGCAGCGATGGTGACGGCGGATTCGAAACCCACACTGGACGATCGGTGACGGCGTTGTCTCGGGTGCTGTCCGATGAGCAGGGCAATGTGCTGCTGCTGACCGAGCACGGCGCCGGCCTGCTGGAAGATCGGGATCTCGCTGCCTTGGCCGGTCGCATCAGGGACGACGGGGCAGAGCCCTCAACGCTGAGCTTTGTATCAGATTTTGGCGTGATGCCGATGGAGCCGATTCACAGCGGGCAGGTGGCCCGGACCTTCGGTTACGAATCAGACCCTCAGCCGGTGGACTGACCGGTCTTGAGCCGCGCCATGATGTCGTCACGGGCCATGGCCAGAAGACTGTCGCTGTCCAGGCCGTCCAGAATCTCCTGGACCGCCTTTTTCGGCCCACCCGGTCCCCAGGACTGGCCCTCCGCAAAGTAGCGTTCAGCCGCCCGGCCGATGACATAGGTGCCGTAGTAGGCCACCGCGCCCTGGGCGGCGGCGGTCAATACGGTGGACAGCCCCAGGCTCATGCCCTTGAGTGCCGATGACACCAGCGAGACCCCCCACACGGTGCCCATCAGCAGGGTGATCTGTCCGGCAATGGTTCGGAGCAACTGGCCCGCTTCCTTACGGGTGATGGACATGCCGTAGACGCGGCTGAGATGCACGATCATGGCGCCGTCGGCGGCCAGCGCCAGCAGATCGACCACCGGGATGGGATTGAGGGCCACCCCCAGGCCTTTGCCCAGTGAGTAGCTGCGCACGACACGCTCGGCCACGCCCCGGCGCACCTCGAGCAGCCGTTTGGCCACCTGATCATTCAATTTTCCCGCGAACAATCCGGCATTCACCGCGGCCAGGCTTTTGCCCTCGGCCTCCAGTACGCCCCACAGCAGCGTGCGCAACGCGGTTACATCCGGCTCCGGATAGGTCTCGGTCTCAGTTTCGTTGCCGTCGGCATCCACCCGGATCACCAGCCGCGGCGCCGGGTCGGCGCTGGCCGCCACCACGTGGTCCGGCGCCACCACGCCCTCGCATTTTCGCTTCAGAGTGTCGAGCAGGGCCGTTCGTTCGGCGGGGGCGTAGCGGTCGCTTTTGTTGAGTACCAGAATGACTGGACCGTGGTGGGCTTTGAGTTGCCGCAGCGCCGTCAGTTCGGTGCCGGTAATGTCTCCGTCCACCACGAACATCACCAGGTCGCTGTGCTCCGCCACCTCGGTGGCCAGCCGCTCCCGCACCTCGCCGCCCACCTCGTCGATACCCGGTGTGTCGATGAGATGGACGTTGCCGGAATCGTATTGGGTCCAGCTGGCATTGGCCACGGTCTTGGTTTCGCCGTGCAGTGGTGATGTGGAATAGTGTTTGCGCCCCAGCAGCGCGTTCAGCAGAGCGGACTTGCCGACACTGACCCGGCCGAACACCGCCACATGGATCTGCTCGTGTTCAAGGCGTTCCAGAAGACGCTCCACTTGGGCGTAGTCTGCCGCCAGGTCCTGCCGCACTTCGGCCGGAACCCGGTCGTCGTGCAGCAGGTCCCGCAGGCTTTCCCGGGCCAGTTCCAGGTGCTCTGCACCGCCATCAGCGGATTTGCCTTTAGCGATCAGGGCCGGATCGGCTTCCGGGGAGCTGCGGGAGAACCAGCTCGACAAGGCGGAGCGCGCGCGATTCCACATTTTCACCAAGGGCATCCTCAAAACGTTTCAGGGTCGACTCCGGCGTGAGATTGCCGCGGTCCTCCAGGGAGTAGGCGGCGGCGCGTCCCAGGCTGTCGAATATCAAACCGTAGGCCACCGAATGCATGAGGCCGCCGGTGACGGTGCCGATCCCCGGGAACGCCTTCAGCACGTTGCCGGAAATGGCCAGCAGAATGTTCATGCGATAATCCACCCGGCGGGTGGCGAGTTCCACGAATCGGTTCAGGTCGAGCTCCTTGGTGGAGACGCCATATACCGCGGCCAGTTCCTTGAGCATGGACACGCCCAGGTAGCCTTGCACCAGCACATCGGTGCCGGGGCCCACTGCCGCCAGTGCGCCCAGCATGGCGCGTCGTGAGTAGCGTCGCACAATGCCCTCACTCGCCTGCCGGCGCTGGCGCATTGTGGCCGTGTCGAGCTCGTGTGCCGCGGTCTCGAGCAACACCAGGTCACGCTGGGCCTCGAGGCCCTCAGGGTCATCGGTTGCGCGGCCCAGAATTTCGCTGCGTAGCGCCTCAACCTGAGGCGGCCGGGGGCGCATGGCATGCTCCACCCGACCGTCCGCATGCTCGATCACCACCTCCCGCTCGCCGCCGGCGCTGACCGGAATCACCGGCAACGCCGCGTCGGCGCCGATGCGCTGGCGTATGCGCTCGGCGATGGCCAATTGTTCGTCTTCGCTGTACAGGTCGGCCTTGTTCAGAACCACGATCAACGGCTTGTCCAGACCTTCGAGCGTCTCCAATTCCGCCAGCTCACTCCGCGAAATATCGCCATCGCACACGTACACCAGGGCATGGGCTCGACGCACCTCCGCCCGGGCCACCGGGTCCAGCATGCCGTCTGCCTGGTTCATCCCGGGCATGTCGGTGAATTTGAGCACCAGACCCTGGTCCCCTTCCCATCGATAGTGGGTCACACGCTCGGTGGTCCCGCCGATGGGACCGGTTTCGATCTCGGCGTCTGGAACCAACGCTTTGATCAAGCTGGACTTTCCGCTGCTGATCTCGCCGAAAAAAGCAACATATACGGAGGGATCGTTGCGCCGCTGGTCGAGTTCGCGCAACTCAAGCTTCGCGTCGTTTGTGGTGACACCGTCCGCCTCGGCCCGGGTCACCGCCTCACGCAGTTCCTGCTCCTGTACCGGGCCTTGCTCCACTGCCGGCTTGCGCTTGTCCGCGGGGCTGCTGAACAGAGACCAGACCCGCCACCCCACAAAACCCGCAACGCAGACGATCACCAGTGGCCAGACCACCATAAACCAGCCCGGGGTCTGTTCGATGCGCTGCCAAACCGACAGCGCCGTGTCGGTGATGACCAGCAGCACCACCAGGGCCACCGCCGTGGCGAAGGTGGCGGCAAGCGTGATCAGCAGACGTATGGGAACCAGTGGTTTCATGGTGCGTTACGGAATTTCCAGGGTGCCGGTCGGCGACGCAAGCAAAAGTCCCCGCAGCGGCCAGGCGTAGACAGGTGCTCGCGCGTCGGCAGGTTTGGATGCCAGGCGACAAAATCGTTGTCCCCCCTGACCGGCACCGGGTTGTGGTGGCGCTACGGTATCAACGAACCTGAACCCGACTCAAGCAAACCCTGAACTACGCGGGTACCCGTGGGGACGCGGTCCCGGAATATCGGGCGAATTGCCCTATAATTCGGGCGTGGGGGCCTTCGACCGGAGCACATGACTTTGACCAGCCAACCCCAGCGCAGGCTTACCGTGTGGCGGCCCGACTGGAACAAATCGCGGCGCCCGGCGAAATCCTCGTTTCCGGCACCGCCCATGAACATCTGAAGGGCAAGGTCAACTTCGCCCTGAATCCGCTCGGCGAACGAACCCTGAAGAACATCAGCGAGCCGGTTCGTGTTTTTCGCGTCGATTCGGGCGGCCAACCTAGACCGACGCGACCGCCAATCACGCCCAGGCCATGGTGGGGCGCGGCGGCATTCGGGGGTCTGTTGGCGCTGCTGCTGGTTCCGGGCGCCTGGTGGATTTGGCCCGACGCAAAACCGGTGGCGGCTGAGTCCATAGCGGTTTTGCCCTTCACCAACATGAGCGGCGACCCAAGCCAGGACTATCTGGGCGCCGGCGTCGCCGAAGAGATCATTACCATGCTGTCCGCCTTTCCAGGGCTGCGCGTGACCTCGAGAATGTCCAGTTTCGCCTTCGATGCGCCCACCAAGATTCAGATCATCGGCCAGGAACTGGGGGTCAGATACGTGCTGGAAGGCAGCGTCCGCAGATCCGGCGACGGAATCCGGGTGACCGCGCAGCTGATCGATGCGGCCAGCGGCGACCACGTCTGGGCCAGCAACTTCGACCGGGAAGGTGAAGACATCCTGGCAATACAGGCGGACGTGGCGGAGAAAATCTATGCCTCCACCGCCGGACTCATGGGTGAGGTCAGAAACGCCGAGTCACTCCATGCCTGGCGCAAGTCGGCGCCGGATCTGGAGGAGTATGACTACTATCTCCGGGGCCATCAGCTGTTCATGACCTTTACCCCGGAGAATCGGGCGCGGGCGGCCGCCATATGGGAGGAAGGCCTGTCCGGCTACCCGGACTCCGCCATCCTGCGCATCAAATTGGCCTTTTATCACTGGATTCGTCTGGCCTGGGGACTCAGCGAGAATCCGGATGCGGAAACCGAACTGGCCTGGCAATTGGTCACGGAGGCCATGGCTCAGCAGGACAAATCGAGACTGGAGGCCTGGCTGGGACACTGGAGCATGGCCAATCTGTATCCTTGGCATAACGGCGATTTCGAGGCGGCGGCCGCCGAGGCAGAGGCGGCGGTCGCCTTGGTGCCCTATGACCCTATATCACGGGGCGATCTGGCCTACGTGCTCGCGACGGGTGGCCGCACGGATCAGGCTATTGCCTGGGCCCTGGAGGCCATCGAACGAGATCCCACCGGCCCGTACTTCTACAAGTCTCATCTGGCCTGGGCCTATTATCTGGGTGGGCAGTATGAGCAGGCCGCGGTGACGCTGGCGCAACTCGCGCGGCCCCAATTGACTCTACAGGCGGCCAATTATGTGCGTCTGGACAGGATCGAATTGGCCCGCGCGGCGATCGCAGACCTGCTCGAGCGGCAGCCCGACTGGTCTTTGCGCAAAGAGGCTGCGCAACCCCTCAGGGAATCGCTGAAAAAAGGCTATCTTGACGACTTGCGGACGGCCGGTGCGCCGGGCTAGTGGGCAAGTCCCGCAGGCGGCTCTGGGTGCCGGCGGGATCATCAACCGGGCCGTGGCGGGCCTCCGAGTTCACGGACCCCGTCAGCCAGTATCGGCGCCAGTCTGACCACGTTACGGTGCGTTTGCCCCAATCCTGCTCCGGCAGTAATCCGCACCTCGCGGCCGCTGAAACGGTCCTTGTGGGCGATGGCATGGGGCAGATTGTGGTTGCGCGCAATGCGCTCCACCCATTGTTCGGATTCCGCATCCGGGCCGAGCAGAAACAGATCGGCCCTTCGGGCCTCCAGATACGCGCCCGGCAGATCGGTGCCGGTAATGTCCTCGTGCCAAATGTGGTAGTGCAGGACCAGGGTCTTGTCGGCACCGCGAATCAGGCGCATGCGCGCGATGAAGGCAACCTTCCCCCAGCGGCAGGGTATAGAAGCCAGACTGCCCTGCATGCTGGGCCAGCGAACCTTTAAGGTCGTTTGGATAGGCGCGGGCCGCTGGGATCCTTGAGGGCCTTGCTGGGGACCCTCGCCACATCCTCGATGTTGGGAAGCGAACTGCAGGCGCCCAGCAGCAGTGATAGCAGAAACACAATCATCAGCGTGCGAACGCCGGAACATTGCCGTGTCTTCTTTCTCGCGTGCGTTGTCCCAGTCGCCCTGGTTTGTTCTCCCGGTGTTATCGCGCCGAGAACCCCAAGAAACCTCAAATGGAATTCATGCTTGAGAATTGAAACCGGGCCGCATCGGCGGCCCGGCTGCTTAAGCTGGAACGTCCTTGTCCCCGGCTGAACAGCAGTCTTAGCCTCCCGGCGGCGACAGCTTTTCTATCACCTGCTCGAGACTGAAGCTGGCCGCCTTCTGGCGCGGCGGGAATTCGGCGAATGTCTCCATGAACTGGGCCACGTAGGCCTGGGCGGGAACGTACATGTATGCATGATCAAGCATCCAGTCGTAGTAGCTGTTTGAGGTGATCAATCCACGCTCATACGGGTCACGACGCAGATTCTCGATTATCGGGGTACGCATCGGCACGAAAGGTTCCATCCAGACCCGGAAGGTGCCGGCTTCCTTCTGCTCCATAAAAATGATCTTCCAGTCGTTATAGCGCAACGCTGTCAGATCGCCATCGTCAGAGAAATAAAAGATCTCCTTGCGAGGGCTCTCCTCGGTCTCGCCAGTCAACATCGGCAGAATATTGTAGCCGTCCAGATGAACTTTATAGCTTCGCCCATTGGCTTCCACACCCTTGAGCAACTGCTCCTTGATCTCCGGCTCGCCGGCTGCGGCTAGAAAGGTCGGCAGCCAGTCCATGTGGTGGACGATCTCGTTAGACCAGGTGTTGGGTTCGATCTTGCCCGGCCAACGTACCGTAGCAGGTACGCGCCAGCCGCCTTCCCAGTTGGTGTTCTTCTCACCGCGGAACGGGTTCCAGCCGGCGTCCGGCCAGGTATTCATGTGTGGGCCGTTGTCGGTCGAGTAAAAGACGATGGTGTTGTCCGCAATGCCAAGCCTGTCGAGCGTGTCGAGGAACTTACCAATGTGCATGTCGTGTTCGACCATGCCGTCGGCGTACTCGTCCTGGCCGGAGATGCCGCGGTTCTCCGCCTTGACGTGGGTGCGGAAGTGCATGCGGCTACCGTTCCACCATACGAACCAGGGTTTCCCGGCTTTGGTTTGTTCCTCGATGAAAGCAACTGCCCGGTCCGATGTCTCGTCGTCAACGGTTTCCATGCGCTTCTTGGTCAACGGCCCGGTGTCTTCGATCTTCTGGGTACCATCTGCCTGCGCCCAGGCGTGGATCACGCCACGCGGGCCGAATTTCTCCCGGAAAGTCTTACCGTCGGCGAGCTTCAGGTCGCCAGGGTAGTCTTCGTTTTCAGGCTCTTCCTCGGCGTTCAAGTGATAAAGATTGCCATAGAACTCGTCGAAGCCATGATTGGTGGGCAGGTGTTTGTCCTGGTCACCAAGATGGTTCTTGCCGAACTGGCCAGTTGAGTAGCCCTGTGCTTTCAGCAAGCCGGCGATAGTCGGCTCTTCCTCCCGCATGCCAAGGTCAGCACCCGGCAGACCTACCTTGGACAGGCCGGTGCGGAACACGCTCTGTCCCATAATGAACGAGGCGCGCCCGGCGGTGCAGGATTGCTCAGCATAGTAGTCGGTGAAGGTCATGCCTTCATTGGCGATGCGGTCGATGTTAGGGGTCTCGTAGCCAACCAGTCCATGCGTATAGGCGCTGATGTTCGACTGGCCGATGTCGTCGCCCCACACCACCAGGATGTTGGGCTTATCCGAGGCGCTGCCCAGACCGGGCAACGCGAGCCCGGCCAGCAGCATGGCGGGTAAGAGTCTGGAAACGGTTGAATTCATCAGTTCTCCTCCTAGTGGCACTGCCACAAATATTTTGTTTGATTGTTTGATGATCGCCGAAAGAGCGCGGCAAGCATCACTAATGCGCGTTGTTCGCAATCGATGTCTGCCGGCAATGACGAGGTCGGCAAAGACGTGACGGTACTCGATCCCTCGCAAACGATCCCTTGCGGCCCCAATGGGGCCAACTCATCGTCCTCACATCAGGCTAAGCTGAGCCGCACGCCTGTACTCCCGCTCCTGATGGCGAATGCAGTCCCGAATCACCTGCACATCCCGAACAACCGTCGATACAAAACAACCCCGGGCCCAGAAGTGCTGGCCCACAAAATTCCGCCTACGCTCCATGTACATCCGCGCTGTATGAACCGCACTTTTGCCGTCGATGTACCCTGCCACCTGTGACACTGCATACTTCGGCGGAAACGACAATATCATATGAGCATGATCCGCCATCAAGTGCCTTTCTTCGATCCGACTCGCCTTCTGCTCCGCCAACCCTCTCAAAACCTCACCCGACTCCCGTCGGAGCTGGCCGAATATCCACTTCTTTCGATACTTCGTGATGAAACCACCTGGCACTCAACGTCTGTGGCTTAGACCGCTTATCCATCTCATGGCTGACTCCCATTCGTGAAGCGTTGTGGCTCACGTTGGGGAGTTCGTCATGGGACTCCTGGAATCGTCAAACTTCCGGTGTCTCTCCGGCAGAGCCGGAGGGCTCCTGTTTTTGTCTAGGCCTCGCGGGCAAGTCCCGCAGGCGGCTCTGGGTGCCGGCGGGATAATCAACCGGGCGGTGGCGGGGCTCCGAGTTCACGGACCCCGTCAGCCAGTATCTCGGCAAGTCTGACGACATTGCTGCCGTGGGTGATGCTGTCCGAACTGAACAGGGCGGACACCCCGGCACGTTTGAGCGCAGCCTCCGCGTCCCCGGCCAGCAGCGGGTGCACCACCACGGCCTCCACCCGGGCCGCGCCCCGGGCGCGCACCGCCTCCGCTGCCTGGACCAGGGTTCTGCCGGTGCTGGCCACATCGTCAACCAGCACCACGGTGCGCTCGGCCCAATTCTGCTCTGGCAGGGTCACCGTGACCTCATGGTCGCTGAAACGATCCTTGTGGGCGATGGCATGGGGCAGCTTGTGGTTGCGCGCCATGCGCTCCACCCATTGTTCGGATTCCGCATCCGGGCCCAGCAGAAACAGATCGTCCTCCCGGGCCTCCAGATACGCGCCCAGCAGATCGGTGGCGGTCAGGGTGAGGCTGTGGCAGTCGGGGATGGCCTGGTCCAAACGGTCGATGCGGTGCAGGTGGGGATCCACCGTTACGATGTCGTCGAAGTAGGCGGCGAGAAACTCGCCGACGATGGTCTGGCTCACCGCTTCGCCGTCCTCAAAGGCCGAATCCTGTCGCATGTAGCAGAGATAGGGTGCCACCAGACTGATCCGCGCGACGCCCAACCGGCGTGCCGTGCGGGCGGCCAGCATCAGTTCGATCAGTTTGTCGTTCGGTCGGTCCAGGGTCCTGATAAACACCAAATGCGAGCTGGTCAACGGCGGCAACGTCACTTTGCTTTCGCCGTCGGGAAAGTAGTGCACCGTGACCTCGGTGTATTCGGTGTTCAGCGCGGTGGCCAGTCGTCGTCCCTGGGGCGCGTAATCGTGAAATCCAACTACTTGCATGGGCCTCGCTCAGTGCGCTGTGGAATTCATCAAGATGCCAAACGGTTTCACGGTCTCAAAACTCGGCGAACAGATGGGTGAGTTCGTCCGCTGCACCAATCCGATACACCGCATGTTCCTGGGCGAGCCGGCAGGCGAACTCGAAGTTTGCCGGGAATGCGGCGTGAATGCGATACAGCGGTTCCCCCTTGGCCACCGGGTCCCCCAGTTTTTTGAGCAAATCCACCCCGGCTCCCTTGTCCATGGGCGCGCCCGCGAGCCTGGCCACCCGGGCTAACCCCAGGTTGTCCACTGCGATAACCGCACCATCCATGTCCGCCACAATCTCCCGGGTCAATGGGGCCGAAGACAATGTCTCGGCCTGGCGGCCCTGGGCGTTGATGATGCGATCCATCTTGTCCAGGGCCCGGCCGGATTCCAGTATTTCCCGGGCGATGGCGTAGCCGAATCCCCCGCGCACATCCGGGTCGAACTCGATGATCCGGCCGGCCAGACGCAAGGCCTTTTCCCTCAGGTCCAAGGGCGCGTCTGCGCGGTTTTCCAGTACCCCCATGACATCACGGGCCTCCAAGACCGGTCCGATACCGCGCCCGACCGGTTGGCGCCCGTCGGTGATGACGGCCTCCAGATGAATGTGCGTGCGGTCGCCCACGTACTCAAACAGTCGCCGCAGATGCATGGCCTGTCGCATGGAGCGTACCTTGGCGGTGGGTCCAACCGGAATATCGATCAGCAGATGGGTCGAACCCGCGGCCAGCTTCTTGGACAGGATGGAGGCCACCATCTGGCCGGCGGAATCCAGACTGAGCGGGCGTTCTACCGAGATCAGCCGGTCGTCCACCGGCGCCAGGTGGGCCGTTCCGCCCCAGGCCACACAGCCCCGTTCGGTGCGGACGATATCCCGCAGGTGCGCCGGCGAAAGATCGACCCGGGCCAGCACCTCCATGGTGTCCGCGGTACCGGAGGGGGAGGTGATGGCCCGGCTGGAGGTCTTCGGGATCATCATCCCATGGGCCGCCACGATGGGCACAACCAGCATGGAGGTCCGATTGCCTGGGATGCCGCCGATGCAGTGTTTGTCCGCCAGCAGGGGTTCGTCCCATTGCAGCTTGTCGCCGGTCTCCAGCATGGCCCGCGTGAGATTCAAAACTTCGTCCCGATCCAATCCGTTCTGGCTCGCCGCCACCAGAAACGCTGCCATCTCCATTTTCGAGTAGTGATTGTCGGCAATATCCCGGGCAATGGCGCGGTAGTCGTCAAGCGCCAGGCGTTCGCCGGCGATCTTTCGGCGCACCGCATCCATGGATTTGGGTAACTCGGCCTGGCGCACCTTGACCTGGTGACCCTCGGTCAGAGCGAACTGGGCGAAGGCCTGTTCCGACAATCCGAGTTCGTCCGGGCTTAGGATCTGTGCATCGTCCACCACGTTCAGGACCGCAAGAATGCGTTTACCGTCATCCTCGATTTCAATCTTGGCCAGGGCCTGAAAGCCCTCGGCCCGATACAGCGGACAGTCCCGGTGCAGGTAGGCCACGTTCTCGTGGTAGGTGTCGATGCCGACGCGGCGTAGCCGCAAATGATTGGCTTCAGTCATGGGGAGGCTTAGGGCCTGTTAACACTATGCGGACGCCCAGCGTTGGCTCTCAAATCAGGCCATGCAGCGTTGCATGGCCTGATTTGAGAGCCAACCCGGAGGGACAGGCCCCATTTTCCAGAGGCCTGCGTTGCAGTTTCGCTCATGTACGCCAGGTACACAGCGCTCACTGCGCCTGGTCCTGCAAAAAATGGGGCTCTGTCGATGGGTATCCACATAGTGTTAAGGAAGGTCTGAACAATTGCTGCGATCGCGCCGGCGTCTTTGCGCGCTCTCGTACAAGGCGCACCGAGCGTAGTTGGCGCGAGGAAAATAAGTGAGCTGCCAATAAGCGAGGTGCAACGCGGTACGAGGGGCGCAAAGGCCCGGCCCCTCCGGGGTTTCGCCCACAAGGGCACATCTGCCACGTTTCCCGGCTTGGCCATAGAATGACCATGGCGCTGCGCCGGGAGCCTCGCATCTGCGCCCTTGTGGACCGAAACGCGATTCGTATCAATTGTTCAGACCTTCCTTGACAGGCCCTAATAGGTAAGGGTCAGGGTGTCTGCGTCCCCGGCCGCGCTGAGAAAGGCCGCACCGCCCAGGGCGCCATCGAACTCGGGGATGGTGTCCGCCGGGTCCAGGCCAAACGCCATCATCGCCTGACTGCAGCCGAAGAAACGCGCGCCCGCCTGGTGGGCATCCTGCATGAAGCCGTACACCGTCTTACTGTGGTCGGAGCCGGGGTAGAGGCGCTCGGCCATGCCCGGTCGCAGAAGCTGGATGGTGGGGCCGGCGAAGTGTACCTCCACATCCAGGTCCATGGCCGCGCCAACGGCGGCCTGAAAGAATGGCGCTCCCAGCGTGGCGGGTCGGTCCGGGTCTGCATTCAGCAGCATGATCACCAGTTTCTCAACCACCATATTGATACTCCGATCGTCGCGCTCAGGCAGCACCGCAGGCGGAAACGTTACCACGGCGGGCGTGTCCACTGGGGCCGGCCGCCGGTCTGCGGTCAGGATTGGCTTTTTGCAGCGCGGCATAGTGGCTATAATCGCGCGGCTTTGTTGTTGCCCCCGCTCGCCAGGCGGCGAGCAGGGGGCGTTTGATTCAGGAGTTTCGAGATGCCGATTTACGAGTACCGGTGTGGGGCCTGCGGCCATGAGCTCGAGGTGCTCCAAAAGCTGAGTGATGAACCGCTGAGCGTCTGCCCTGCCTGCGAGGCCAGCGCGCTGACCAAGCTCGTGTCCGCTGCGGGCTTTCAGCTCAAGGGCTCGGGCTGGTATGTGACCGATTTCAAGGACAGCGGCAAGAAAAAGCCCGAAAAGGGAAAAGGCGAAAAGGGCGAGCAGTCCGAGTCGGGCGCCAAGGAGGCCAAGGGCGAGAAAGGCGATAAGGGTGAGAAATCCGACGGCAAGGGCGATAAGAAGACGGAAACAAAGAGCACAGACACCGCTTCAGCCGGAAAAAAGTCAGGCGCTGATAGCAAGGCCTCGGGCTGAAACGGCATTTGGGCTGGTAACCGGTTGGACCGGCGGGGGGTTTGACCGGCGGGGATCGACTCCATACCATGCCGGCCCCCTGATTCGAATCACATCGACGAGGAACTGAACCCATGCGGAGCCACTACTGTGGTCACGTCACCGAAACCCTGGTTGACGAACACGTCACGTTGTGTGGCTGGGTTCATCGCCGCCGCGATCATGGCGGGGTCATTTTCATCGATTTGCGGGATCGGGAAGGCATCGTCCAGGTGGTGGTGGACCCCGATACCGAGGCGGCCTTCGCCACGGCCGAACGGGTGCGCAACGAATTTGTGCTTCGAGTTCACGGACGGGTGCGACATCGCCCGGACGGCACCGTGAATCCGGAGATGGCCACGGGTCAGATCGAGGTTCTGACCCGTGAGCTGGAGATTCTGAACGAATCGGATACTCCGCCCTTCCAGCTCGATGACGCCAATGTGTCCGAAGAGATCCGCCTGCGCTATCGGTACATCGATTTGCGTCGGCCCGAGATGCAGGCCCGGATGCGCCTGCGCACCCGGGTGATCAGCCACCTCAGGCGTTTTCTCGATGACAACGGGTTTCTCGACATCGAAACGCCCATGCTGACCCGTGCCACCCCGGAGGGTGCGCGGGACTACCTGGTGCCCAGCCGCACCCATCCCGGTGCGTTTTTCGCTCTGCCGCAGTCGCCTCAGCTGTTCAAGCAACTGCTGATGATGAGCGGCATGGACCGCTACTATCAGGTGGTACGGTGTTTCCGCGACGAGGATTTGCGCGCCGATCGACAGCCCGAGTTCACCCAGTTGGATATAGAAACCTCGTTCATGGGTGAGGCCGACATCACCGGTTTGACTGAAGAAATGGTCCGGACCGTGTTTCGGCAGGTGTTGGAGGTGGAGCTTCCCGATCCTTTCCCGCGCATGGCCTATGCAGAGGCCATGAGCCGTTACGGGTCCGACAAACCGGATCTGCGCATCCCGTTGGAACTGGTGGATGTGTCGGATCTGATGCAGGCGGTGGAATTCAAGGTGTTCGCGACCCCGGCGCACGATCCCAAGGGTCGGGTGGCTGCGCTGAGGGTGCCCAGCGGTAGCCGCCTGACACGCAAGGAAATCGATGGCTATACCGAGTATGTCGGTCGCTATGGCGCCAAGGGCCTCGCCTACATCAAAGTCAACGACATCGACGCCGGCCGGGAAGGGTTGCAGTCACCCATTGTCAAATTCCTGCCGGATGATGCACTGACCGCGATTGTCGAGCGCACCGGCGCCGAGAACAATGATGTGATCTTTTTCGGCGCCGACAAGGCCACTGTGGTCAATGAGTCCCTCGGGGCGCTGCGGGTTCGGGTGGGTCACGACATGGACATGGTGGCGCCGGGTTGGGCGCCCCTTTGGGTGGTGGATTTTCCCATGTTCGAGTGGGACGACAAGGCGGCACGCTGGACCGCGTTACACCATCCGTTTACCGCCCCCAGCATCGATGATCCGGTGCAACTGCGTGAAGCCCCCGGAGACGCGCTCTCCCGCGCCTACGATATGGTGTTGAACGGCACCGAAATCGGCGGCGGCTCGGTGCGTATCCATCACACCGCCACCCAGCAAGCGGTTTTCGAACTGCTGGGCATCGGGGAACAGGAGGCGCAGGAAAAGTTCGGATTCCTGCTGCAGGCTCTGACCTTTGGCTGTCCGCCCCATGGCGGCATTGCCTTTGGCCTGGACCGTCTGATCATGCTCATGGCAGGCGCCACGTCCATCCGCGACGTGATGGCTTTCCCCAAGACCCAGACCGCCCAGTGCCTGCTCACCGAGGCGCCGGCTCCGGTGCACGATCAGCAGTTGCGGGAGCTCAATCTGCGCCTTCGGCGCACGCCATAGCCCGCGCCGATTGCGTGACAAACCCGTGACCGATGTTCGCTGCAAGCGTCCCGAGTCGGTTCTGGTGGTGATCCATACCGAGTCAGGCGAGGTATTGCTACTGCGCCGGCGCAGTCCGCAGGATTTCTGGCAGTCCGTGACTGGCAGCCTCGAATGGGGCGAGCAGGCCCAAGCCGCGGCCGAGCGGGAGCTGGCGGAGGAGTGCGGTTGGGTCGGCCTGCCGATCGAGGATTGCGGGCTGACCCGACGCTTTGTCATCCAGGGCGCCTGGCGGTCCCGCTATGATGCGGAGCACAGCCACAACCTTGAACACTGGTACTCACTGCGCCTGCCTGGACGCCGCGCCGTGAACCTCAATCCGGCCGAACACCTGGAATTTCGCTGGCTGGCCTGGCAGGAAGCTGCTGAGCTCGCCTCGTCCAGCACCAACCGCGAGGCCATTCTTCTTGTCTGTGGTGGCGACAGACCGCCTGACTGAATCCGCTGGCCGTGTCGCCGGCCATCACGGCTTTGGCGTGGTGGGTTTTGTGATCGTCGCGAGCACGGACGGCAATGCCTCGGCCAGCAGATCCAGATCGTGATCGGTCCCGGCCGAGACCCGTATGCACCGGTTTTGCGGGCTGACAAAGGGCATGCGCAGGAACAGATCCCGTTCGATCAATCCGTTCAGAACGGCCTGGGCGTACGCCTGATCATAGCCGCAGTCGACGGCAACGAAATTGGTGGCGCTGGGCAGTGGCCGAAGACCGTTGTCCGTGGCAATGCCGGCGATCCGGGCACGGGCCGCGGCGACCCGCGTTTTGACCTTTGCCAGATAGTCCTGATCGTTCAATGCCGCCAACGCGCCGACCCGGGCTAGTGTCCCGTCCCATAAGTTCGTTGCATATCAGCAAGGCGAGAAGCGCCCAGGCGCTAGGCGGGCGGGCGCAGGACTAGCCTGCGCTCATTCAAGCGCGCCCAACACCGCGGATGGGCGCTTTATCGCCTTGCCCGTCGGGAGCGCCCCAGATACGCCACTGCGGCGTTGCAGCTGCTTGACAGAGCTGGCTATGCCTTCGCACCTGCGCCTTGCATTGGCGTATCTGGGGCGCTCTGAAACGCTGCGAACTTATGGGACGGGACACTAGACGGTTGACGCCGAAATGGTTGCGCACCTTGTCGAAGGAACGCACCAGGTTCTGTTCCGCGATTCCGTAGCCGATCCGGGCGCCGGCCATGCCGTAGGCCTTGGAGAAGGTGCGAAATCGAATCACCGACGGGTTGGATGGGTCGATGGGCGGCGCCGTGCCCTCCGGTGCGAACTCCACATAGGCCTCATCCAGACACAGCAGGCTGCCTTCGGGAATGCTGTCGATCAGGTGCTGGATTACCGTCGCGTCGTGCCAGCTGCCCATGGGGTTGTCCGGGTTGGCCAGATAGATCAGCGGGGCATTCTCCCGTCGTGCCAGCTCCAGCAGGGCCTCGGGATCCTCCGCATCGTCTCTGTACGGCGCGGCGCACAGACGAGCGCCGTATCCGGTGACGTGGAAATTGAATGTGGGATAGGCGCCAAGCGATGTCACCACCGGGGTGCCTTCACCCACCAACAGGCGTGCCAGATAGCCCAGCAGCCCGTCGATGCCCTCACCGATCACGATGTTCTCGGGATCAATCCCGTGAAACGCGGCGAGCGCCTGCCGGAGTTCATGGTTCTCGGGGTCGCCGTAGCGCCAGATCTCGGCCGCTTCCGCCCTTATAGCGGCCACCGCCCGGGGAGATGGACCGAATACGCTCTCGTTCGCGCCGATTCGTGCTGAGAAGGATTTGCCCCGCGCCCGTTCCTGGGTCTCCGGGCCCACAAAAGGCACGCTGGCGGGCAGGCTCGCAACCGGCGGGGTATACCTCAATCCTGACATGTACATGTCTCCAGGGAAGCGCTTATCTCAATTCCCCCACAGATGCAGCGCTAAGACGCCGGCGCGATCGCAGCACTTGTTCAGATCTTCCTTAAAGATGCTTTTCAATCGGCAACAGTCCCATCATCCAGACGGCAAAACGATGCCATGGGCTCACTTCCGGGTCCGAGTGGTAGCGC
Organism: uncultured Gammaproteobacteria bacterium; assembly: GCA_963783675.1. GTDB lineage: Bacteria > Pseudomonadota > Gammaproteobacteria > Competibacterales > JAHEDQ01 > JAHEDQ01. The sequence continues at coordinate 228,595 of CAWAOU010000018.1, read as the reverse complement.
ACTTCCTGGCCATCGTCCTCTGTAATCCAGACCAGCCGCTCGGCGCCGATATCCTCGTCAAACTCCAACACCACGTGATAGCTGTTTTCCGGAAGCGTACCCTGGTCCATATACGCCAGCACCTGGTCGGCCAGCTCCCGGCTGTCCACCAGAATCACGATTTCGGTATTGAGTTGTATGGAACGGGGGTCCACGTTGAACGAGCCTATGGCAACCAGTTCACGGTCGACGACAAAGGCCTTGGTATGGAGGCTCGCCTTGGATTTGCCCCCCAGCAGCGACCAGTTCTCGCGATTCAGCCTGGCGTCGGGCCGCAATTCGTACAGATCTACACCGTTTCGGATCAAGTCGAATCGGTACTTCGCATAGCCCGCGTGGGCCGCGGCCACGTCGTTGGTAGCCAGGGAGTTGGTCAGCAGCCGTTGCCGAATGTTCTGCTCCTGGGTCCGCCGGGCGCGCTCGATCCCGGCCGGTCCGGGAATCACATAGGCGGACTCGATGATCACCTCGTGATCTTTTCTTTTCCCAATGTCGATCAGATGGTCCGCCAGGTCCTCTTCACTGGTGGACAGTTTGTCCGGTAAGTCGTACAGGGCTCTTGCCGGGGCCCAGACAAATGCGTCGCTCAGCGCTTCCAGTCGCGCCAGGACCGCGTCGCCGTCCAGGTCGATGGGGTAGGGAAAATCCTCGATCTGGTCGACCCACTGGTAGAGCCGCTGCTTGTCTTGTTCGAACTCCGCCTCGGTCAGGGTCTCGTCCACCACGGCGTCTATGGGGGCTGCGAACTCGCTGTTCCAGAATTGATCGAAGCTGCGCGAAATCTCCTGGACCACGGGTCCGGCCACCGCCAGGTCCAGGTCTCTGAAGTTTGCGGCGGCATCCACGCCGAAATAGTTGTCGCCCACGTTGCGTCCGCCAACCACTGCCATCGCGTTGTCCACGATGAACGCCTTGTTGTGCATTCTGTGATTCAGGCGGTTCAGGTCCGTGAGCAGTTCGATATTCCGAAAACCGCGGGTTTCGAACGGATTGAAAAGCCGGACTTCGATATTCGGGTGGGCCGCCAAACCCGCGAATCGAAAATCCGTGTCCTTAGTGGTGATGTGGTCTAACAGCATTCGCACCCGCACCCCGCGATCCGCCGCCCGGAGCAGGCGCTCGGCCAGAACACGGCCGGTGGTGTCCACGTCCCAGATGTAGTACTGAACGTCGATGGTGCGTTCCGCCAGGTTGGCCAGGCCGGCGCGGGATCGGAATGCCCACTCGCCGCTGGTCACCAGAAGGATCCCGGAGTCCCCTGGGTTGGCGGCGATCTCGGCTTTGAATGCCTGTCCCAGCGACGTGGTTTCCGGGTCCTCCAGCGCCAGGGAAGGCGTCCGGTAGTAGCTTTGGGGCGGTGTGCTTGCGCATCCGGCGATGATCAAACTGCACAGCAGAATCAAGCACAGTGGACTCAAGGCCCGGGGATGATTGGCTCCACACCCGGCCGACCTTCCGCGCATCACTTACACCCGATCCCAAACATGAAACCCGACAGGGGCGCTCACCGTGCTGCTGTTCATGCGTCGTTGTTGCCCAGTACTTCCCGCTTGTGGCTGCGGGCGAACTCCAGCAGGCGCGCAATCGGCACACGGGCGCGCTCGGCGATGGCCGGATCCACCTGGATCTCGTTGATTCCGGATTCCAGCACCGCAGCCAGGTTGCGCAAACCGTTCATGGCCATCCACGGGCAATGGGCGCAACTCACGCAGGTGGCGCCGCGACCAGCGGTGGGCGCTTCCAACAGCGTTTTACCCGGCGCAGCCTGGCGCATGCGATGAAAAATGCCGTTGTCGGTGGCAACAATAAAAGTATCCGCGTCGAGCTCCGCCACTGCCTGGATCAACTGGGTGGTGGAGCCCACCACATCCGCCATTTCGATTACCGCCGCGGGGGATTCGGGATGAACCAGCACCTTCGCACCCGGATGCTCTTGCAGAAGCACTGCCAGCCCCTCGGCTTTGAACGCTTCATGCACGACACAGGCGCCGTCCCAGAGAATCATGTCGGCGCCGGTCTGCTCCTGTATGTAGCGACCCAGGTGTTTGTCCGGCGCCCACAATATCTTCTCGCCCCGCTCGGTGAGATGACGGGCAACGTCCAGCCCGATGCTTGAGGTCACCATCCAGTCTGCCCGGGCTTTTACCGCCGCGCTGGTGTTGGCATAGACCACGACGGTGCGGTCTGGGTGCTGGTCGCAGAAGTCGCTGAACTCCTCAGGCGGACAGCCGATGTCGAGGCTGCAATCGGCGCCCAGATCAGGCATCAGAATGCGTTTTTCCGGATTCAGAATCTTGGCGGTTTCGCCCATGAAACGGACACCGGCCACCACCAGCGTGTCGGACGGACACTCACTGCCGAATCGCGCCATGTCCAGTGAGTCCGAAACGTAGCCGCCGGTGGCGTCCGCCAGCTCCTGCAACGCCGAATCCGTGTAGTAATGAGCCACCAGTGTGGCGTTCTCCTGTTCCAGCAGGCGCTTTATGCGCGCCACCAGCGCCTCACGCTCAACCGGCGCGAGCTGCTCGACCACGGTTTCGGGCACCTGCTCCGGGGTCAGTCTATGACTCCGCATCACCGCTTGCTGACTGGCACTCATACTGTGTCTCCAGAGACGGCCGAAGCCGTGCTATTTGAAGATCTCAACCCGACCCGGGGTCTTGATCCGATACAAACGGGCCGGTCGATGACGGCCGTTGCGCGCGAAGTCCGGCGTTTCCTCGAGGCAGTCCAGTGCCAGAATGCGCTTGCGAAAGTTTCGTTTGTCCAATGCAGTCCCAAGTATGGCTTCATACACGCGCTGCAGACCGCTCAAGGGAAACCGATTGGGCATGAACTGCAGCGCGATGGTGGAGTACTCCAGCTTCGCGGCCAGTCGGCAATGGGCGCGGCCGACGATGGCATCATGATCCAGCAGCATGGTCGGCAGATCGCTCACCGGGAACAGTCGGGCGGCGCCGGTGCTCATCTGTTTCGTCGCCGACGGACTCAGAGCCGAGACCAAGGCGTAGTAGGCGACGGTTATGATTCGTTGCTCTAGGTCTCTTTCGGGTGCGCCAAAGGTGTAGAGTTGCTCAAGGAATACCCCGGACAGACCGGTATCCCGCTGCAGGTTCCGCTCGGCGGCCTGATCCAGATGCTCACAGTGCCGTACCGGACCACCTGGAAGCCGCCACCGACGGTTGACGCGATTGTCCCCCGGCACCAATAAGACATTGAGGCAATCCTCCCGCATGGTAAAGACCACCACATCGGTGGAAACGGGTAACACATCCTTTTGAGGCGCGTTCATTGAGCCGTTGGTTGTTCCGAATACGTGTGGGGCAAGTTAGTGTGCAAACGACACTATGTCAAATTCACCGGGCGGATCGGTAGACTTGAGCCCCATAGCGGCCGACTCCGTTGTGAGGACCTCTGCGCCCAGGGTGCCGGAGCGCGTGATCCTGGTTCACGGTCTCTACTTCGGCGGTCGTTGGCTCGGATTTCTCGCCCGGCATCTGCTGCGGCAGGGATTCAGTCCGTCTGTTTACGCTTACCCCAGCGTGCGTGGAACCCCGGCGCAGGCGTCGGATGCGCTGATGAAATGGCTGCCGGATCCCATGCCGGCGCGTGTACACTTCGTCGCGCACAGCCTGGGCGGACTGGTGCTGCGGCACCTGTTCGGCGGTGCCCATAGCCTGTCCCCCGGACGTGTCGTGACCCTGGGCACACCCCATCGGGGCAGCCACGTGGCGGGCTGGATGGCCGGACACGGCTTGGGCGCACTGCTGGGTGGGGCGAATCAGATCGGCCTGACGGGCCCGGTTCCGGAATGGCCGGAGGGTCGCGAACTGGGGTCGTTGGCGGGCAATGTCAGTCTGGGTCTTGGACGGCTGCTGCCCGGTTTGCCGGAGCCAAACGACGGTACCGTAGCGGTGGCGGAAACCTGGATGCGGGGGATGTCCGATCACATAACCCTGCCAGTGACGCATACGGGCATGCTGTTTTCGCGAGAGGTGGCCGAGCAATGCGCTGCTTTTCTCACCCAGGGGCGCTTTCGGCATGGTCCAGCAAAGTGATAACATTTTGCGATTAACGATTGAACATTAAAGAGGATTTCGATGGCAGGTCACAGTAAATGGGCCAATATCCAGCACCGGAAAAAGGCGCAGGATGCCAAGCGCGGTAAGCTGTTCACCCGCCTGATACGGGAAATCACGGTTGCCTCACGCATGGGTGGCAGCGACCTCAATGCGAACTCGCGGCTGCGTCTTGCGGTGGACAATGCGCTCGGCGCAAACATGCCCAAGGATACGGTGGAGCGGGCCATCAAGCGCGGAGCAGGTGAACTTGACGGCAGTACCTACGAAGAGATCACCTACGAAGGCTATGGTCCGGGGGGCATCGCCGTGTTGGTCGAATGCATGACCGACAACCGCAATCGCACGGTCGCGGATGTGCGTCATGCGTTCAGCAAGTGCGGCGGTAACATGGGCACCAGCGGTTCGGTCGCCTTCATGTTCACCAAGACCGGCACTTTGGTCTACGGCCCGGAGAATGACGAGGACCAGATCATGGAAGCCGCGCTGGAGGCCGGTGCGGACGACGTTCTGGCCCACGAGGATGGCTCCATTGAGGTGCTGACCCCGCCGGATACCTACTCCGAGGTGAAGCAGGCGATGGTTGCGGCCGGGCACGAGCCGGACATGTCGGAGGTGACTATGCGGGCGGAAAACACCACCGAACTGGAGGGGGAGGAGGCGCTCAAAATGTCGCGACTTCTGGATCTGCTGGAGGATCTGGACGATACCCAGAACGTGTATTCCAATGCCGAAATCGCGGACGAGGCCCTGGAGCAGTAAGGCCATGCGCAGCCGTTGCCGATCGATCACAACGCACCGCTGGGGAGATTGAGTCTTGGCCCGAATCCTCGGTATCGATCCGGGTTCCCAGATCACCGGTTACGGTGTCATCGACGGAGACGGCATTCGCAATCGATACCTGGACTGCGGCAGCATCCGGTTGCCCATGGCGCCCTTCCCCGAGCGGCTTCGCCTGATCTTTGAGGGCATCGCCGAAATCATCAAAACCCACCGGCCCGACGAAGTCGCCATCGAACAGGTGTTTGTGAGCCGCAACCCGAATTCAGCCCTCAAACTGGGCCAGGCGCGCGGTGCGGCCATCTGCGCGGCAGTGACCCGTGGCTTGCCGGTGTCTGAGTACACACCCAGAGAGGTCAAGTTGGCGGTGGTGGGCGGCGGCGGCGCCGACAAGGAACAGGTTCAACACATGGTGTGTGTGTTGTTGGGGCTGAATGCTCGACCTCAGAGCGACGCCGCGGATGCGCTCGGGATCGCGCTTTGCCACAGTCATACCGGGCACAGCCTTCAGCGCATGGGTCTGGCGGCGGGCACCCGTATGGGGCGGCGTCGGTGATCGGCCAACTGCGGGGTACGCTGTTGCTCAAGCAGGCGCCCGGCCTGCTGGTGGACGTCAATGGCGTTGGCTATGAACTCGATGCTCCCATGTCCACCTTTTTCGATCTGCCCGAAGTCGGTGGCGAAGTGCTTTTGCACACCCACCTCTCGATACGTGACGACGCTCATGTTTTATACGGCTTTGTCCGCCAGTCGGACCGGGATTTGTTCCGCAGCCTGATCAAAGTGAGCGGAGTGGGCCCGAAACTGGGTCTGGCGATTCTATCCGGGATGGATGCGGACAGCTTCACGGTCTGTGTGCACGATGCCGACGTCGCCACCCTTACCCGGCTGCCCGGTATCGGCAAAAAAACCGCGGAGCGGTTGATCATGGAAATGCGGGATCGACTCGGCAGTCACGACGCGGCGGCCGGCATCCGGCTCACCGGCGGCGCCCTGGCGCGCCCGGCCGACCCGGTAAAGGACGCCGTGAGTGCGCTTGAGGCGCTGGGCTACCGGGCCGCGGATGCGCTACGCATGGTCAAAGGCATTGACAGCGAGGATCTGGCCAGCCAGGACATCATTCGTCTGGCCTTGCAGGCCGCGGTGCAAAAATGATGGGTTCCGAATCCATTCTAACCGCCTCGGGCACCGCGCATGATTGAGTCCGATCGGCTGGTTCGAGCCGTGGGCGGTTCCGACGACGAGGCGGTGGATCGCGCCATTCGGCCCAAGCGACTTACTGATTATGTGGGCCAGAAGGTTTTGCGCGAACAGATGGACATTTTTGTCAGCGCTGCCCGGGCCCGGTCCGAGGCTCTGGATCACGTGTTGCTGTTTGGCCCGCCGGGATTGGGCAAAACCACTTTGGCCCACATCATCGCCAATGAGATGGAGGTCAGCATGCGTCAGACCTCCGGCCCCGTGCTCGAGAAGGCGGGGGATCTGGCCGCACTGCTCACCAATCTGGAACCCCACGACGTTTTGTTCATTGACGAGATCCACCGCCTCAGCCCGGCGGTGGAAGAGGTCCTCTATCCGGCCATGGAGGACTATCAGATCGACATCATCATCGGTGAAGGCCCTGCGGCGCGGACCATTCGTCTGGACTTGCCACCCTTCACCTTGATCGGCGCCACCACCCGGGCCGGGTTGCTGACCTCGCCTTTGCGCGACCGATTCGGCATCGTGCACCGGCTGGAGTTCTACACCGACGCGGAGCTGACCCAGATCGTGGAACGCTCGGCCGGCATTCTCGGCGTGGCCGCCGAGGCCGAAGGTGCCGGTGAAATCGGGCGAAGATCCCGCGGCACGCCCCGCATCGCCAACCGTCTGCTGCGCCGGGTTCGTGATTTCGCCGAAGTCCGTCATCAGGGACGGTTGAGCGCCGATGTCGCCCGGGCGGCGCTGGCCATGCTCAATGTAGACGAGCGCGGATTCGACGAATTCGATCGCAGGTTGCTGCTCACCATCATTGAGAAATTCGGCGGTGGACCGGTGGGGCTCGATACCCTGGGGGCGGCGCTGGGCGAGGAATCCAACACCATAGAAGATGTGCTGGAACCGTATCTGATTCAACAGGGACTGATGATGCGCACACCCCGGGGACGAACGGTGACCCCCTTGGCGTACCAGCATTTCGGGCTTCAGCCCCGTGTCGGCGCATTAGACCTGTAACGGACCCGGACCAACCATTGACTACCTTTCGCTGGCCGGTTCGCGTTTACTATGAGGACACCGACGCAGGTGGGGTGGTCTACTACGCCAATTACCTGAAGTTTATGGAGCGGGCTCGGACCGAGTGGTTGCGCGACCGGGGTTTTGAGCAGGATGCGTTACGGGAGCGGGAAGGCGTTCTGTTTGTTGTCCATGCCGTCGCGGTGCGCTACCGTCAGCCCGCGCGATTCAACGATTTATTGATGGTGGAAAGCCGCATCGACCGGATGGGCCGGGTCCGCATCGTGTTTGGACAGCGGGTGTGCCGCGATACGCCCGAAGCCGAGCTGGTGTGCGACGGTCGCATTGAGGTTGCCTGCGTAACAGCCGACTCGTTTCGACCCACCGCCATTCCCGAACGCATACGAGCGGAGTTTTCCGGTGAGCCCTGATCTTTCGTTTCTCCATCTGATCGTCCAGGCCAGTCCGGTCGTCCAACTGATCATGCTCGCTTTACTGGGCATTTCGATCTACTCCTGGACCGTGATTTTTCAAAAGCGCGGCGGTATTGCCCGGGCCCGTCGTGAGGCCGACAGCTTCGAGACCGCATTCTGGTCCGGCACCGATTTGACCTCGCTTTACTCGGGCATCGGCAAGGAGGAAAGCGCCGAAGGGCTGAAAGCCATATTCGTCGCCGGTTTCCGGGAATTTCTTCGCTCCCGTTCCCAAGCTGAGCCGGAGGCGGTGGTGGACAGCTCCCGCCGGGCCATGCGCGCCGCATTGTCCCGCGAGCTGGACACCCTGGACACCCGCATGAGTTTTCTGGCCACAGCCGGATCCACCAGCCCCTACATCGGCCTGTTCGGAACCGTGTGGGGCATCATGAACTCGTTTCGGGCCCTGGGGGACGTGCAGTACGCCACCCTGTCCCTGGTGGCGCCCGGCATTGCCGAAGCCCTGGTGGCCACCGCCATGGGTCTGTTCGCCGCCATCCCCGCGGTCATGGCCTACAACCGCTACAGCGATCAGATCGAGCGCTTGGCCGGTCGCTACGAGATCTTCATGGAGGAGTTCTCGAACATCCTGCAGCGTCAGGCCGTGGGCCGGCGCCAGCAGCCGTAGAGGAGGGCTTGCCGGTGCAACATCGCCGCCGTCGTCGGCAGATGGCCGAGATCAACATCGTGCCCTACATCGATGTGATGCTGGTGCTGTTGGTGGTGTTTATGATCACCGCCCCGTTGATCAACCAGGGGGTAGAAATCGATCTGCCGCAGGCCGAGGCCAATCCCTTGCCGGCTGAGAGTGTGCAACCCTTGGTCCTGCGGGTGGACCGCGGCGGCCTGTACTACCTGGATGCGGGCGATGGCGACACCGGTGCCCTGGATGCCGGCATGGTGCTGACCCGCGCAGCCGCCGTGCTGCGCCGTAATCCGAAGACGCCGGTGGTGGTGGAGGCCGACGCCCTGGTGGACTACGGTTCGGTGATCGTCGGCATGTCGTTGCTCAAACAAGCGGGGGCGGCCAAGGTCGGCCTGGCGACCCGGCCGATCGAGCGCTGATGCGGCGTAAGCCACAACCGGGTATAAGCGCCGGCGCCATTGTGCTCGCCGTCGTGGTGCATGTGGTGGCGGCCGCGTTGTTGATCATGACCTTCGATCTGAAACTCCCGTTTTTCCAGTCCGACGCGCGCAAGCCGGTGGACATCATCGACGCAGTGGTGGTGGACGAGGAGCAGATCGAGCGGGAGATGCAGCGGCTTGAGCAGGCGGAACAGGAGAAACTCGCGGCGGAGCAGGCGCGACAGGTTGAACTGGAGCGTAAGCGTGATCTGGCTGAGTCGCAGGCGGCCGAGGCCGAATTGCGTCGCCAGCAGGACGAGCAGCGCGCGCTGCTGGAGCGTGAACGGCTGGCCGCCCTGAAGCTCGAGCAAGAGGCATTGGCCAAACAACGGGCCGAGGAACAGGTGCGGCTTGCCGAGCTCAAGAGACAACAGCAGGAAGAGGCGCGTCGGCAGGAACAAGTGCGAATCGAGGCGGAGAAACAACGCCTGGCTCAGGAACAGGCCCGCAGGCAGGCCGAGGCCGAGCATCAGCGGTTGGAGCAGGAAACCCTGGCCAAGCTGAAACGTGAGCAGGAGCAGGCCGAGCAGCAACGCAAGGACGAGGAAGCCAGATTGGCCGAGCTCAAGCGCCAGCAGGAGCAAGAGGCCGAACGCCAGGCCGAGCTGCGCAAGCAGCAAGAGGCGAAGCGCAAGGCTGAGGAAGCGGCGCGGCGCGAAGCCGAGAGCAAGCGTCAGGCTGCCGAGGAAGCGCGTCTGGCCGAGATCAAACGCCAGCAGGAAGTGGCGGAACGCCAGCGTAAGGAAGAAGAGGCGCGTCTGGCAGAAGTAAAACGTCAGCAGGAGGAGGCGCGCAAGCTGGCAGAAGCTGAGCAGCGCCGTAAGGACGAGGCGAAGCGCAAGCGCGACGAAGCCATACGTCAGCTTCAGGAAGGCGCGGAAGCCGAGGCCCGCGCCCGGGAACAGGCGCAGATCGTTGACCAGTACATTACCGCCATCGAGCAGGATGTGACTCGAAACTGGTTGCTGCCGCCGGGTGGCCGCCGGGATCTAAAGACCACGCTTTTGATTAGACTTGGTCCGGGCGGGGACGTGTTGGATGTGCATGTCACCAAATCCAGCGGCGATACCGCGTTCGACCGCTCCGCCATTGCCGCGATCCGTAAGGCATCGCCTTTGCCCGTTCCTGAAGGCGAAGTGTTCGATCGTGTGTTCCGCAGTTTCAATTTCGTATTCGAACCGGAGGCATCTCTGTGAAGCGTTGGATTCGTGCCGTGAGTCTGATTGCCGTGGCCTGGGTGATCAGTTCACCAGGCCAGGCGGAACTGACCATTCGCATCACACAGGGTACCGAGGCGGCACTGCCCATCGCCGTGTTGCCACTGGCGTGGATGGGGCAGGGGGCGCCGCCGCCTGAAGATGTGGCCGCCATCATCCGATCGGATCTGGCACGCAGCGGACGCTTTAAACCGTTGAGCGAATGGCCCGAGACGCCGAGCACTGTTGACGAAGTGCGATACCCCGTGTGGCGTTCCACCGGTGCCGACAGCCTTGTATTGGGCCAGGTGCGAACCACTGCCAGCGGTCAGTACGAGGTGGATGTGCAACTGCTGGATGTATTTCAGGGCACCCGTCTGGAACGCTACACCAACCTGGTCGATGCCGATGAGCTGCGGGATGTCGCCCACTACTACAGCGACCTGATCTACCAGAGGCTCACCGGTGAACCGGGTCTGTTCGACAGCCAGATCGCCTACATTACCCAGCAACGGGAAGCCGACGGGCCGCGCTACGCACTGATGGTTGCGGACTCCGATGGGGAGCGCCCGAAGCGGGCATTGCGTTCGTATGCGCCGATCATGTCGCCGGCCTGGTCGCCGGACGGCAATCGGCTTGCCTATGTCACGTTCGAAGCCGACCGTGCCGAAGTGTATGTGCAGGACCTGGCCGGTCAGCGACAGGTCATCAGCAGCTTTCCCGGCATAAACGGGGCGCCGGTCTGGTCACCCGACGGGCGTCGTCTGGCGTTGACCCTGTCCAAGGACGGCAATCCTGAGATCTACCTGGTGGACGTGTCCACTCGACAACTGACGCGACTGACCCAGAACTCGGCCATCGATACCGAACCGGCCTGGTTGCCGGACGGCAGCGGGCTTGTTTTTACCTCCGACCGGGGCGGTAGCCCACAGCTGTATCAGATGTCGGTACGGGGCGGTGTCGCTGAACGGCTTACTTTCGAAGGCGAGTACAACGCTGGGGCGACGGTCTCACCCGACGGCAGAAAGATCGCAATGGTCCATCGCACCAACGGGGACTACCGTATTGCCGTGCTCGATCGGGACACCAGACTGTTGACTGTGTTGACCCGCGGCCGCCTGGACGAGTCGCCGAGTTTTGCCCCCAACGGCAGTATGATCCTGTACGCAGCGAAGAGCGGTGGGGTGGATGTTTTGGAAGCCGTGTCGGTGGACGGGGGTTTTCGCCAGCAGTTGCAGCTCGATCAGGGGCAGGTGCGCGAGCCGGCATGGTCTCCGCTGCGCAAGCGGTGATTGGGTATCGGGCTGAGGTCGGCCACTGCATCTATAGACCCAGCGGCGATCGCCACTGTAGGAGCGTTTCATGTACCTGACGGGAAGGATTCGATGAACCAGAACGCGTTTTTCCAGTGTGCCCTGATGGCGCTCTTTGTGGCGCTGGCCGGCTGTGCCAGCACGTCTGAAACCGTGCCGACCCAGGAGCCGGTCGAAGTCGACGACCCGACCGGGAGCGGCGCCGAGACCGGGGCCATCGTGGGTGGATCCAGCCTGTCGCGGCGCCAGTACGGGCCCGATGCGCCACCTGGAAGTCCACTGGCCCAGCGTGCCATCTACTTCGACTATGACGCCGCCACGGTCAAGGCGGAGTATCGGCCGGTGGTCGAAGCACACGGCACCTACCTCAGCGAGAATCCGCGCATTCGGTTGGTTCTGGAAGGTAATGCCGACGAGCGCGGCACCCGGGAATACAATATTGCCCTGGGTGAGCGCCGAGCCCATGCGGTGCGACGCATCATGCTGTATCAGGGTGCGGCGCCGGAGCAGATACGGATTGTCAGCTATGGCGAGGAGCGGCCGGTGTCCGCCGGAAGCGGCGACAGCGCCTGGGCGCAGAATAGGCGCGTCGAAATCGTTTATGCAGGTGACGAATGATGCGCCGAGACTGGCTGTTCTGGGCGTGCTCGCTGCTGTTGTGGGCCATCAGCACCACCAGTCATGCTCAGCAAAACTCAGAACGGCAGTTGATGTACGAATTGATGGACCGCCTGGAGCAGCTCGAGCAGGAGGTGCGTCAGTTGCGCGGCAGCATGGAGGTGTATCAGTACAAGTTGGATGAGGCCAACCAGGCAGACAACCGCCGGTATCAGGATACGGACCGTCGCATCCAGGCCCTGGAAGGCGGCGCACAGCCTGGCGCCGCCCAGGCCCCGCGGGCCGACCCGCTCGTCTCGCAGTCCAGCGTGCCGGTGCCGCTGGTGACGCCGCCCAGCACCGGTGGCGGTGATCCTCAGCGCGAGTATGACCAGGCCTTTGCGCAACTCCGTGACGGGGCATTCGACGACGCGGTGGTGTCGTTCAGCGTGTTCTTACAGCGTTATCCGGCTAACACGCTGGCGGGCAATGCTCAGTATTGGCTGGGGGAGGCCCACTATGTCAATCGGGACTTCGAAGACGCCAAGTCGGCGTTTCAGGCTGTCCTGGATAAGTATCCCAGCAGCGCCAAAGTGCCGGATGCGAAGCTGAAGCTGGGTTTTACGCTTGCTGAACTCAAGCAAACCGAGGAAGCACGCCGGGTTCTGCAGGAGGTGCGTACACAGTATCCGGACACCAACGCTGCGCGCCTGGCGGAACGGCGACTCTCGGACCTCTAGGGAGCCTCTGATTTATTCTGGACGAAGCAGATTGGAGGCTGAAATGCGCAGATTCAAGGCGCAGATTGCGGGTAATAGTTATTCTATTGCCAAGATTTGCAACGATGAAGCTGTGTATTTGAGACCCAAGGTGCACGTTCACGAATAGATCAGAGGTTCCCAAGGCTCTGTCAGTGGCGAACCCAAAGGGGACACAGGGCGCTGTTCTGTATTGTGGTCCGAAGCCCGGCTTATAGGCGTATCGCGCTTTTTGATTGGTGGGCAGTCCCTGGAAGATCAGAATAAGCCAATATTGAAATAATAGACCGCGAACCCGTCGAGCCAGGCTCAAGGAGGCCCTCTGCGATGGAATTCTCACTGAACACACAGATTCTCATCGGTACCTTTCTGATTGCGGCAATCCTGGGGGCTGTCGTCAACAAGACCAATTTCTGCACCATGGGCGCTGTATCCGACTGGGTAAACATCGGCGACAAGGGGCGCCTACGGGCCTGGTTCCTGGCCCTCACCGTCGCGCTTATCGGCGTATTGGCCATGGAGTCCATGGCCTGGGTGAGTTTCGACGGCACCCGGCCGCCGTATCGCAGCGCCAATTTTGCCTGGGCGCGTTACCTGCTGGGCGGAGCGTTGTTCGGCGTAGGCATGACCCTGGCCAGCGGTTGTGGAAACAAGAACCTGGTGCGGCATCGGCGGCGGCAATCTCAAGTCCATTTTCGTGGTCGTCATCGCTGGGGTGTTCGCCTACCTGATGACCAAGACCGATTTCTACGGCATTGTGTTCCACTCCTGGATCAACCCCATCTCCATCGATCTGAGCCGCATGGGTCTGGGTGGCCAGGATCTTGGCAGTCTGTTTGCCGGCGCCACCGGAGGGGACGCCGGCAGCATAAGGCTGATTGTGGGGGGGCTTATCTCCGTCGTGGTCCTGGTGTTCGTGTTCAAGTCCCGGGACTTTCGGCGCAGCCGCGACAATATACTGAGCGGGCTGGTGGTCGGCCTGGCGGTCATTGCTGCGTGGTATCTCACCGGCGGGCCCATCGGGCAGGAAGCCATCGAAGAGGTCGAGTGGCTTGACGCCAAGCCCGATGGGGTCGGTGTGCAGTCCTTCACCTTTATCAACCCGATGGGGGAAACGCTGGCCTACCTGGCTGAACCCAGAAATCTATTGTTGATCACCTTCGGCGTCGCAGCCCTTTCAGGTGTCATCGTCGGATCGTTCATCTATGCCGTCCTGACTGGCAACTTCCGGGTCGAATGGTTTGCGTCGATAGCCGATTTCGTTCGGCATCTCATCGGCGCAGTGCTCATGGGCATTGGTGGCGTGCTTGGAATGGGCTGCACCATCGGCCAGGGCGTGACCGGCACCTCGACCCTGGCGCTGGGCTCGTTCCTGACCCTGTTTTCCATCATCATAGGCAGCGCCACCACCATGAAAGTGGAGTACTACAGGATGCTCTACGAAGAGGCGAGCTTCGGCGACGCACTGGTCACCGGACTGGTCGATCTGCACCTGTTGCCGAAGGGCCTGCGCAAGCTGGAAGCGCTCTGATTTCGTCGGCCCTGGCCGCGTTCACCGCCGGGGTTTGCCATTGCCGGCACTTCCGCTATCATGGCGCCCCTCCAACCCATGCGGGCCGTTAGCTCAGTTGGTAGAGCAGCTGACTTTTAATCAGTTGGTCGTAGGTTCGAATCCTACACGGCCCACCATTTAATCAATAAGTTATAAGGGTTGAAAAGTTGGGCGCATGCGCTTTGTCACGGTTTATGTCACTGGCTGTGATGGTCTGAATTTCGAAGGGTTGCACGTACGCGCGGCAGGGGCAGCTGGTTCGATCGCGGTCGTGCTCGCCATCAACTCAAACAAATCAGCTACCGCCCGCATAGCGGGCGGTAGCTGATTCATTGACGCCGAGCGCGTTACTGTGTTGCCAACCTACAGTTAACGACGGAAGCACCGAGCGTCTTCTTCGGGAGGACGGTACCGTGCGAGAAGAGAAAAGGTCAACGGTATCAGTCAGTACGACGTTTCTGGTAGGCACAGGGCGAAAACCACGAAATAATCACTCCCTCTGAAGCGCTGAAAGCGCACCTCTACGTGGCGCCATCAAGCCGAACATCGGTGGCTCCATTAGGGTGATCCGTGACAGACCACACGAGAACCAAGTTGCTGTAGTCCGCCCTGAAGTTAGATTTCGCCAAGCACGGGCTCAGCTGGCCCACAATACGCTGAGGGGGAATTCGATGGCGTCGAATGGTGCGGCTCGGACTCTCTTCTCGTCATCAAACGTGTTCAGCAGAACCCAGTTTCCATCCCGCAGTTCATAGGCTTCCAGTGTTCGGATGTCGACATCAATCAACCAAAGGTGCCTGACATCTTGTTCCGCATAGATGGGCATTTTCTCCGCGCGGTCCAGGCGGGCGGTGGCAGGTGACAGAATTTCGCAGATCCAGTCGGGTTCTGTATCGAACAAGGCGGTTTCCGGAAGGCCGGGCATCTTCTCCCGTCGCCAACCGCAGAGATCGGGTACAAGAACGTGGGGCCCGAGATGCAGTTCCGGCTCCATGAGGATCCACCAACCACCGGGACCGTCCCGCCCTTTGTGAAACGGAGCCCCCAGCTCGATTTCCAGTGACGATGCCGCCAGTGCGTGTCTGGGGGCAGGTCTTGGGTGTGACTCCAGGCGTCCGTTGACAATCTCAGCGACAAGATGCTCGTGTACCCTCAGCAGATCTTCGTAGGTGGCCGGCTGGACTGCAGTTTCGCTCATGCTCTTGTCCGGTTGCTCGGGAACCGCCCATGGAAGCCACGCACGCTCCATAGCGTGTAAATCTTAGCATACCGTCAAACTGGTATTGGCGGTGGTCGCTTGACTATCAATTCACGCATGAACAGCACTGAAAGAGATGTCCGGGGTCAGTACGTTCGTATCCAGAATAATCCTCATCGGCGACAGCGTACCTCGGCGATCGCTTTCTCGATATCCGATCGCTTCATGCCAGCTCTGCGCGCCTGTCGCCGAGCCTCCCCTATCAGTTCATCAATTTCCTCCATTGAGGGCGGGCAAATTGTCTTCAGAATCACCGCGTCCTTGCTGGCGACAATAACAAACTGCGAACCGGCCTCAAGCCCCAGCTGCGCGCGGATTTCCTGCGGAATGACGATCTGGCCTTTGGGAAGACATCTTGGTTGTTGCGAGTTCGTAAGCGGTCAAACCATAGCGTCTTGCGCGCCGTGCTGACTTGTGAGGGGTTAGTTTCCAGGTCGCATCGCCTGGAAAAGGCCGATCAGGGCCTTGAGGTCGGCCTCATCCATGCGCTGGTAGTCCTCGAAGGTCTCGGGCATGTATTTCTGCAGGATGCCGTTGACCTCGGCGATGTGCCGGAAGATCTTGTGCCAGTGCTTTGAGCGCAGGCCCTCTAAGGCCACCGTGGTATAGGCGCTCCCCACTCGGTGCGCTTTCTCCCACAGGGGCAGGCTGCGATCTTTGGCGATCCGCTCGACTTCGCGCGCGCTGGCTTCCCAGCTGGCGTAGGCGGCCTTGTCAGTCATGCATGGCCTGCATCACATCCGAGCGCAGCGGGTTGGCAGCAAAGCGCTGTTTCCACAGCCGCGGCGTCAGCGCTGCCACGTCCTTCGCCGGATGATGGGATACTCGCTGCAGCACATCGACAAGATAATCGTACGGGTTGATGTCATGGAGCCGACAGGTGACCATCAGGCTCTGCAGCATGCCGAGCTGCTTGGCACCGAGTTCGCTCCAACAGAACAGGTGGGTTTCCCGTCCAAGAGGAATCACGCGCAGCGCCCTGTGGTTACCAGAAACCCAATCCGGATCGGGTAGCGGGTGTTGACCTTGCTGTTGCCGGCGATCAACTGGGAGGAGCGGGAGATTGTCGGCTGCAGGTGGCGCGATAGCTGCGCATAACGGGAGCGTGACAGCAACTATCGGCTCTGGGGATCAACCGACGAGGTCCAGCGTTGCCCGTGGTGCTCCTCGGCGCAACAAGAGCCGGGGTGGGGGTCGGTGCTCAGGCCGCGCGGCGGTACTCGTGATGGAGTCCACCGAGATGAGCAAAAGCGATAACGCTGCCCGAGTCAGGAGGGTGAATGGGTCGTGGCTGCGGGCACTGCTTGCCCAGAGACAGATGAGTTCTCGCGGTGTGGTAGTAAGTCATGTAGGCGCGAAGCATGCGACGCAGATGTCGCTCGTTGAGAACGATGTGGTGGTCGAGACAGTCTCGCCGGATCGATCCGATCAGCCGCTCCACGTAGGGATTTTGCCAAGGTGACCGCGGCGCGATGAGCACCTCCTCCATACCGAGGCTCTTGACGCGACGGCGGAATGTCTCACCGTATATTTGATCGCGGTCACGGACCACGTACTTGGGAGGCGGGTCCCACGGAAAAGCCTCGACCATCTGCTGCGCTGTCCACTGGGCAGTCGGGTGCTCGGTGACGTTGAAGTGGGCAACCTCGCGTCGCTCGTGTCGCAGCACGAGGAAGACGTAGAGGATCCGAAACGATGCCGTCGGCACGGTGAAGAAATCGATGGAGGCGAGCTCCGTCACATGATTGTCGAGGAATGTTCGCCAGGTCTGAGACGGTGACTTGCGCTGGCGGAGCATGTACTTGGCGACTGTAGTCTGCGAGATGACGATTCCGAGCATCTGCAGCTCACCCTGTACATGAGGAGCGCCCCAGAGCGGATTCTCGCGAGAGAGCTGGCGAATGAGACTGCGGATCTCTGGGGGAGTTGCGGGTCTGCCTGTGCGCCGACGGCGTCGAGATTTCCAGTTCCAGTAGAGGCGGAAGCCGCGCTGGTGCCAGCGAAGCAAGGTGTCCGGCTGGAAGACGGTGAGAGTGGCGAGGCAGCCGGGCCAGATCCGGTACAGCCAAACCCAGAAGAAGCGCTCGTGACGGCGGGTTCGGAGCCGTTTGTGGTCCCGCGCGGCGTTCATAGCAAGTTGCTGACAGAGGGGGAAGGGACAGGATCTCCAGATGGAGGAGGGCGCGGCTACGGAGCAGGCCAGCCAAGGTAAAGAACAGAGGGGCGAGGAGCGTCTTCATCGGGAGGACGGTACCGTGCGAGAAGAGAAAAGGTCAACGGTATCAGTCAGTACGACGTTTCTGGTAGGCACAGGGAATTGTTCAGCAGCCTGACGGCAGGTGGATGAACCAGGTCGCGCGGAACCTGACCGATGTGTGCGATGGCTTCCTGCGCGATGGGTACTACGTTTTACACGATCGGGACCCGTTGTTCACAGCGCAGTTCCGGGACACTCTTGCTGCAGGGGGCGCCACGGCCGTGCGCCTACCGGCCAAGAGTCCTAATTTGAATGCTCATGCGGAGCGGTTCGTTCGGTCGATCAAGGAGGAGTGCATCAATCGAGTGGTGCCACTGGGGGAGCGACATCTCCGCACCGTCGTTCGCCAGTTCATGATTCACTATCATGAGGAGAGGAACCACCAATCGTTGGATAACCAGTTGATCAGGCCCGCGGGAGGGGCTGTTCGCTTGGACAAACCGATCAAGCGTCGTGAACGTCTCGGTGGGCTTCTCAATTACTATCATCGTGAGGCCGCGTAAGGTCCATCGATCGCGTTTTGGTACATTACGAGAATAAAAAAAAAGCGAAAACACGGATGTCGGCATAGGGATGCCGACCTGCACCTATAAAACCTGTCAATCCTGAAAATCTTATTGATGATCAGTTGCTGCGATCGATCCGGCGTCTGAGCAGCTTGTCGCGGATTCTGGCCACGCCCAGGGGGTACGTTACTCTTTCGCGGATATCCTCCGTTCGAACTGAAAGGGCTGGCGGTTTGCCTGGCGGTATGGTGCCCCCTGCGGGACGTCGACTCCGCATAGATGCTCGGCCCTCTGGCTAGAGATAGCGGTTGGCCTCGGTAAAGAAATCGGGTTTGGCTGGAAGATCGCTGACCTGAAACGAACAGGGAAGGATGATTCGGGATTGCCCGTTGTCGGAGAACAGTTCCAACAGTTCGAGGGTGTTGACGTTTCCGGGCGTCCCGGCATCGACTTTGATGTTCATGTTGTCCACGACCAGAGTGACTGGACGAACTGACAGGATGGTGGCCGCATGAGTGAGAGCATGCTGGACGATTTCCATATTCCGACCAAGCACATCCTGGCTTTCGCCCAACTCTGACATTTCGGCTTCCACTGCCTTGATCTCCGCGGTCAGGGCATCCGGGTCATTCTGGGTCTCGCTTGCGGCACCAGTGTCTTTCGCCAAAGCTCCGCCAAGACCCCATTTTCCTGCCCGCATCGCAGCCAGTTTGCGTTCCAGGAGTTTGTGCTTTTCAGTCAGATCGAGCCGCTTGGACCGTGTCGCAACGATGTCCTCCAGGCCCCTTTCGATCACGTGGTCGAACCCGCCCCGCTTTTGAACGATGCTGCTCTCTTCGGGTGAACGTGCGAGCCCGCGGAAGTCATGATTGAAGAAGTTGACCGCGGTTTGAAGGACGTCGCGCCGGATTATTTCGCCATGCATAGCAGTACCCGGTTTTCGGACCTCACTTTTTTCCATCATCAGCAGGCCATATACCCGATCAGGCGGGCTCAATGCGTTTTGCTCGATGTAGACCCGGACATTTTTCGCGGCTGCGATTTTTTCCTGGAAACGGACGAACGATCCGAAAAAGGCTCTTAGCCTTGGATCGGATGTGCATCCCGCCCGGTTGATTTCGATCGGTGCCGGCAGGCCGTCAACCAAAGCAATTATATGTTCGGCCGCCGTCACAACCGGGCCACGCAACGCCTTCTCGTATCCACTGCAGCTTCGCAGTCGTTTGTCGGTGCCCTCCAGCACCCGTTCGGTTGCCTTCTGGATCAAAGCCTCGTCGAGAGTAGAGGCCGATTCTTGGGGGGCCGAGAAGAGCGAACTCAGAAACGGAAACATGCGCAGCTACCAGTGTGGTTTAACAGAATCTCCTGGGAAGGTCTGATCAATCGCGTCGATCGCTCCGGCGTCTTTGCACTCTGTCGTACAGCGCGCAGCGAGCGAAGTCGATTTGTCGCCAATAAGGCCGGTGCAACGCAGTGACAATGGTGCAAAGGTCCGGCCCCTCTGGTGTTTTGCCCACAAGGGCACATCTGCTGCCTTTCCCGGTTTGGCCATAGTATTGACCATAGCGCTGCGCCGGGAGCCTCACATCTGCGGCCATACGGACCGAAACTCGATTCGTGTCAATTGATCGTGCCTTCACTCGTCAGAATATCAGAGTCCACTTTTTATGCGAGGACGTAGGGCCTCCCCCGGCGCGGCTCGAGCGTTTCGGGGTGCGTCGTACCAGTCCGGCCCTTTTTGGCTGCCTTGTTTGTGATCTAGATCAATCGGCTTACGTATTTTCGTGTTGCCGGTCTGTGATCGGAGGAGAATGCTGAAGCGGAGATGGTTCGTTTTTTTGGGTTTTGCCAGGAGTTAAGAATAAGAAAGGCAGTTGTTGACACGCGAGGTCGGCGGCACGCGCTGCATGGTCAGCCTGATGCCGAGGGCCCTGCCCAGACTTCTGGTAACGAAGGAGGGTGTCATGCGTTACTGCGACTCTTTACTGTGGAGAGCGGCGGCACTGTCGACATCGTTGCTGATTGCAACGAGCAGCTTTGCAGACCCATCGGTAGAAGTTGAACCGAACAACACCTGTTTGACTGCATTGGAAGTGCCCGGTACCGCGCTGCCTGGCACGGTGCTCGGGCAGTTGTCAGACTCTGATGGCGATATCGGCGTGGATTTTTTCTTGTTCCGTCTCGTGCCGTGGCAATACGTCAGGGTTGATTTGATTGGGCAAGATTCTGGAAATGGCACGTTGAGCGATCCTTATCTTGGATTGTTCGATAGCGCCTGCAATCTGCTTGGCTCCAACGACGATGCGCGCAGCCTGGATTCTTCGCTGACCTTTAAAGCGCCGGCGGACGGCGTGATCGTGCTGGCTGCGGCCAGTTGCTGCGATTCGAATTTTACGGGCAATGGCGGTTCCCGTGGGACCTATGTCTTGACTCTGTCTGAGCCCCAACCACCGATCGAAGGCATCACGGGCCGCGTAGTTGATCGGATCCACGGTCAGGCGCTTTCGGGCGAGTCGCCCTACTGGGCATATGTCAACCTGACGACGCCTGAACAGCAATGGATTGCCAGTACGCAGGTTGATCAGAACGGACGATTCACGTTCTATGTTGATGACCAGGGGCAGTTGATCCAGCCGGGCACGTACCTTGTTTACGCGGAGGCCAATGGATTCAAGTCGGCTTATTCGGAACCATTCGAGGTTGCAGAGGGTGGTTACTGGGATATGGGCGATATCGCGCTGGTTCCGCCTGCGGTGATGTTTGCTGACTTGCAGGTCTGTGACTTCATTCCGCCGGAGGGCGGCCAGTGTACTGTGTCGGTGCGCTTGGTCAGCAATCGCTACCAGGATATACCGATCGAGCCTTGGATCATCGTACAGGGTAACAGCGGTTTTTCAGCCAATGACCACACCACGTTTGAGATGCGCCCAAAGGGTGCTGCAATCGTGACCTTGCCTGCTCTTGGGAGCCGCGTTGTGGAGTTTCTCTTCCACATTCCAGGTCCACGCCTGCGCGATCTGTGGTTTGACATGGAGGGCTTTGTGGCTCGGGCGGATACCTTCAGGTTACGCACGTTTCATAGTCGTAGTTTGGTCTATGTTCACAACGATGGTGAAAAGTACGTAATGGAAGTCAATCGAGACTGAGTGTCCATAGCGTAATCAGGCTGAGGAGGCGCCCTGGCGGTTGCTGCCAAGCCGTCGGGGTCGTCTGTTTTCTGGGACGAAAGCTCTACGCACCGGGCACTACTGCGTGCCGGAGGTTATACGGCGGGATCGTTGTCCGAGAGTGGGATCAGAGTTCCGGGAGCCCCCGGAGAAACGCCATCACGGCCTGACCTGCATCGGGAGGCCAGGTGTGGGGATAGAATTTCCCCCGCCCATTGTAGTCCTTTCCGTGGGGGCACCAGAGAACGGGATACTTGGCGTCGGTTGGACCGTACAGCCGACAGTTGAAATCGCGTGGCTCGAACTCGATGGCGGTATCCGACAACCCGTCCTGCGCCAGATAGCTGTCTCGGGCCCGTTCGCCCTCCTTGATGCTCACCAGGTTGTCCTTCGGGTTGTGTAGCACCATGGCTGCCACGCGTCCCCTGCATTGACCGCGGACAACGCCGCCGCCCAGGGTCACGGCGGCCCGGATGCTGTCGCCTCGTGCGCAGGCCAGACTGTTGGCAAACGTAGCGCCCAGGGAGTGCCCCACCACAAACACGCTTTCGAGATCGATGCAGTATTCGCCGGTGAACCGTTCGTGCAGGGCGTCGAACAGCGCGTAGTCCCGCAGCGCGTCGGCCGTGTCACCCCGTTGCCACCAGCTGTATCGCCCCGAGTTGTCCTTTGTCCCGCTGGGGTAGATAAAAATCGTGTCGGATGGATCTCCGTGTTCCAGTCGATAGTAGCTTCTGACCTGGGCGTTGGAATTGGTGCGGCCGTGGAAGGCGAATATCAGCTTGTGTGTGGTGTCCGGGTCATAGTCCTCTGGGATCACCGAAATCAACGCCCGTTCCTGGCCGTCCAGGGTCAGGGAGGAGGGTGGATCGGACGGTGGCGCGGCCCCACAGCCGTCCGAGGGCTGGGCAAACGCAAGTTGAGATAGCAGCATAAGCGTGAGGGTTGCCGATCCCCAACGCCTACTCAGGATAGATATCCTGGGTGCGTTGAGGCGCCCAACACACAGCCGATGCGGCAAACCGATACACTTCATGATTGGACGCCATGGAAACATTGGCTTAAATGAGATGCCCGCACTGGTCCGGAATGAAGGCTGGATCTCGGGCAGTTCGTCCCAAGTATGCCGCCATCACGTGTAATCGGTGGAGCGTCATCTCCGGTTCAGGACCAGCACAAAATTGTTGACCGGCATTTCGACTGTCTTCGTCAACACCAGACCGTGCGTTTCGGCTTCAGTTGCGATTTCGCGGGTGTCACGCACACCCCATTCCGGGTTCTCCGCTCGCAGGCTGCCATCGAATCGCGCATTGCTTTCGGCAATATGCTCGCCGTCGACTGAAAACGGCCCGTAAACCAGCAGTACGCCATCGTCGGTGAGATGTTTACCCGCTCCTCGCAAAACCCCTTGGGCAACTGACCATGGGGCGATGTGGAAAACGTTGACGCAGATAATACCGCTCAGGTCCCGCGCTGGAGGGTGATTTGGCTTGCCGAGTCCCCAGTCGTCAGCGACGGCGTCCAGGTAGATGGGGGGCATGACGTTGTTGGTCTGGAAATGAGCACACCATGCCGCAATGCTCTGGCGATGCGCATCGATCGGGTCGCTGGGCCAGAAAACGTGATGTGCGAAGGTGCGTCCGAAAAGTGCGACGTGCTGGCCCGGGCCGCTGCCGATTTCAAGTACGTTGCCGGGTCTGTCCGCGATCTCCGAACGCACCACCTCCAGAATCGGCTGGTGGTTTGCCTCATAGGCGGGGGAGCTTAAGCGTCCCGCACCCGTGCTTCTGTCGGGCCGTCCGCTGCAGCTGGAACTCAACGTCGACATAAGAGCCGCCCCCAGTGGTTTCGATTTGCGAGAGCCTCAGACAGTCGAGGCCAACCCGCCGGCACAACGGCGGACGCGCTGCACAATTGCCGTTTCCACGGTGCTGGACCACAGGTGTCTGACACAAGCGCCCGGCGGGCGGAGTACTGCGGCCTCACATCCCTCCGGGCGGTGCGTTTTGGATTCAGGCGAGCTGTTCGCGGAAGAAGGCGACGGTCCGCTCCTGGGCCAGGTCCGCCGCGGCCTCGTTGTAGCGTGGTGTCGAGTTGTTGTGAAATCCGTGCCGTGTCCCTTCGTAAACAAAATGCTCATATGTCACGCCGTTTGCATCTAGCGCCGCTTGGAATTCCGGCCACATGGCGTTGATCCGCTCGTCGTCCTCGGCGGACTGGATCATCAGGGGTGCTTTGATGCGGGCAACGTCCGCCGCGGCCGGCGCGGCGCCGTAAAAGGGCACTCCAGCGCTCAGGTCTGCACCCATTTCCACCGCCAGGTAGTTCACCGTTCCGCCACCCCAGCAAAATCCTACCGCCCCTAACTTGCCGGTACTCGCTGGGTGTGACTGCAGAAAGCGGGCGCTGTTCAGCATGTCCTGCTTCAGCTTGGATTGATCCAGCTCCTTTTGCAGGGTTCGTCCGTCGTCGTCATTGCCAGGATACCCCCCGACCGGAGACAGCCCATCGGGCGCGAGTGCGACGAAGCCTTCGGTCGCAAATCGCCGCGCCACATCTTCGATGTATGGATTGAGGCCACGGTTCTCGTGAATCACCAATACCGCAGGGTGCGGGCCCGGGGTGGTCGGTGTCACCAGATAACCCCGCATGTTGCCTGAAGTGCCGCCCGGTGATTCGTACTCCACGTACTCCGGTTTGATGCGCTCGTCGGTAAACGAAACCATCTGTGCTTCCGCGTAGCGCGGCAACAGCGCTTGGGCCATCGTCAGTCCGGAGATCCCGGCGATGGTGATGGCACTTGAACGGCGGAGGAACTCGCGCCGATCTATGTAGCCGTGGCAATACTCGTCGTACAGGTCGTAGACCTGCTTGTCGATGTCGATGGGATCTGCTGTAGGGGTATCAATGCTGTTGGTCATGGATGGTCTCGATTCCTGATAGTAAGCCTACCGCTATCATAGCGGGGTGTCGGCATGATGAATATGTCGGTGCCGGACAGGGGCTCAGATGTCCTAAGGCATCGAAATGCTGCCGTTCACCCAGTCCGTGAGAATGGCCCGGGCGATGGCGTCTCTGCGCGGCGCGGCGATATGCGGGTGCCCGCCGTCCAGAATTGTCTGCATGGTGCTGCGGTCTATCCACTGGGCGTTTTCCAGTTCGTCGGTATCGACGGTGATGTCACGACTCTCGGCCAGGCCCACGCAGCCCAGCATCAGGTTGCTGGGGTAGGGCCACGGTTGGCAGCCGATGTAGCCGACGCGGCCCACCTCGATGCCGGATTCCTCCTTGGTCTCGCGGCGCACGGCATCCTCGATGGTTTCGCCCGGTTCCATAAAGCCCGCCAGGAGCGAGTATATGCCCGATGGCCAGCTGGACTGTCGCCCCAATAGAACCTGGTCGGCGCGGACAATCAGCATAATGACCACCGGATCGGTGCGAGGAAAGTGAGTTCCCCCGCAGGCGCGGCAAGCGCGCCGCCAGCCGCCGTTCTCAATCTGCGTAGGCGCACCGCAGCGGGCGCAAAACGCATGGGTCGAGTGCCAGGCAAGCAAGGCCTTCGCGGTTGCTGCTATGGATGCATCGATCGGGTCCAATGCGCCGGCAACCGACCTTAGATCTACGAATTTCACCTGTCGGGGGACCTGCTCGAGCGCCAGGTGCGGATCGAGCGAACCGATCTCCGACGCGAATGCCGGTATCCCCTGTTTGAGCCCCAGAAAGACGGGGTGCTCTCCCGGCTGGAGAAACGCTTTTGGTGGCGGTGATTGCCATGCCAGTCGAGTGGTAGTGACCGAATGTTCGATCAGAACCTTCTCACCCTGGAACGGAAGCAGTATCGCCCGACCGTCAAACAGCAGATCGCCTGATCTGTCTCGCAAATGGTCAGCGCGATCCAGCTGGCCGCTGCCGCTTACGAATGTAACCTGTTCGGTCTCGGTCATCGGATGGATGCCCTTGGGCTTGGGTGTGTTCATTGGACGTCCCTGACCATGCCCCAGCGCGTGCCCAAAGCCAATGTCTGTAATAATGTCTGTAACAAAGTGGGCGTAAACACTGCGGGTGAACATGTACTGTGAGGCCGGCCATCAACCACACCCAGGATGCAGGACCGCAGTTCCGTCAGCACGGATCGATTGAGATCCGTTGTCTGGATCGGCATCTGCTGGTGGTTGAGAAACCCTCCGGGCTCTTGTCCGTGCCGGCCAAGCCGCCCCGCAGCCCGGATTGCGTGGAAACCCGCCTGCGTGCGGAATTTCCCGAGGTGTTACTGGTTCATCGGCTCGATTTCGAAACCTCGGGCGTAATGGTGTTTGCCCGAACCCGTCTTGCGCAGCGTCATTTGAACTGGCAATTCCAACGTCGCGAGGTTAGTAAGACCTATGTTGCACGGGTACTGGGTGGGGTTAAGGACGTTGAGGGTCGCATTGATCTGCCGTTGACCTGTGACTGGCCCAATCGACCGTTGCAAAAGGTATGCTATCGCGACGGGCGCCCAGCATTGACCGACTGGAGGGTTGAGGGCTGTGCCAATGACGTCAGCCGGCTGGTGCTCCACCCTTTGACCGGCCGCAGCCACCAAATCCGGGTGCATCTCGCGGCCATTGGCCATCCCATTCTGGGAGATCCTTTTTACGGCTCGCCTGAGGCTACGGCCGCCGCGGACCGGCTTCAACTTCATGCCGCGGGCATCGCGTTTCGGCATCCGGACGGCGGTGCCCGCGTCAGTTTCTTGTCACAGCCTCCCTTCTAAAGAAACCCTCACCGCGCAGTCGAAAACGCTTGGTGCAATCTCCGCGCGGCGGCACATCGTCATTTCTGCTCGACCCGGATGAACATCACTTTCCCGTTGCCCACGCCGACCGTTCGCACGAAGCTTCCGTGCTCTGGTTCGTAGACCCATTGGTTCCCATTGCGCTGCGAGGGCTCGCCACACGCTTGCACCAGTTCCTCCACCGTATCTCCAATATTGACAAGACTTCCGTTGCAACGAATGGAGTCAGCGCTGTCGTAGGCCAGGGCGGTTTGCCAAACCCACGAGAACGGCAAGAGTGCGATGCCAAGTCGAACTGCAATTCTCATTGTGCTTGCTCCTTCCTTTTGATCCCGTCCGCTGGCGGCGCCACTGAGGGGCCGCAGCGATTGAATTGAAAACCATTGGGCCGCTCCAATCAGCTTATGCGTTGAGCCGGCGTTTGGCGATCCAGCGAGTTGATTCATCCCGTTGGGGCGCCATATAGCAGATGGCTCGCAACTTGGACGGGACCAGTCATTGGCGGCTACAGATAGCCGTGTTCAGGCGCATGTCTCGTATCCTGCGCTCAGTCAACGGGCCGGAATCAAAGCAAACATGAACCGCCCGAGTTGCCGAACCGCCCCTCTAGCGGGCCTTAGGAGACAAGAACATGAACACCAGACAGCTTTCGCCGCGACGTTCCATGGCCGTAGAGCAAACCCGCATAGCCTACCAGCGGCTTTACGGTGTGCGCCCCAGCAGAGCATCGTTCGAGTTGCTGTCGGCGAGGGAACTTGAGGCCTTGGCAGAGCGGATGGTCCATCAGTCCTATGCTGGCACCGACCATGTGGCCATTTTGGGATACAACTGAAGGAACAGGCACATAGACGAAGTGGTCAAACTTTGAACCGACTCCCTGTAGAATGCCGGGCCATGGACGGTCCGGCTCTTTTTTCGACCCCACAGCGAACCCATGAAGCGCGCACAGGCATGACCGACCGGCTCAGGATTCTTCGATCGAAGCACATCGGTTCAGTAATGGCGGTGATCCGGCATGTGCTGATCGCCGGCATGTGTGTGGCGGTCATTGCCGGCTGCGCTCAAACGCCGGTGCAGGATGAACTCATCACCTACCAGGCCGCCTCCGGTGTAAAGACGGAAGGTGCCGATTGCGCCGTCGCCTGGCCCGGTGTGACCAAACGCGGGGATCTCAGCGGCGCGCTTGCTTCATCGGGATTCAATCTCGTGAGCTGGAATATCCACAAGGCCCAGGACGCGCGCTGGCCGGCGGAGTTCGCAGCGCTGACCGAAAATCAGGATCTGGTGTTGGTACAAGAGGCCCATCTGACCCCATCATTCCGGGGCGCCTTGGATCAGACCCGCCTGGAGTGGGCGATGGCGCGGGCGTTCGATATGGCCAACGCTGAGGTTGGCGTGCTTACCGCCAGTAAATCCGCCGCCGCCAAATCCTGTTTGCTGCGCCATCGAGAACCCTGGATACGGCTACCGAAGTCTGTGCTGGTTACGGAGCATTCACTGGACGGGAGCCACGAGAATCTGCTGCTCGCCAATCTGCATGGTGTCAATTTCACCCTGGGCACGGTGGAATTCACCCAGCAACTGGAATCCGTAGCCTCGGTCCTTGCCGAACATGACGGCCCTTTGATACTGGCGGGGGATTTCAACAATTGGAGCGCGGAGCGCACCCGTATTCTCGAATCCATTACGGGGCGCCTTGGGATGAGGCCGCTGGAACTGAGCGAGGATGTGCGCAGCCGCCACCTTGGTCGTGCGGTGGATCATGTTTTTTATCGCAATCTGTACGTCTTGCAAGCGACTTCGCTGGAGGCGGCCAGTTCGGATCACAATGCCTTGCAGGTGAGGTTCAAGGTCCCGGGCGATCCCCGGGCGGGAGCAGGTCTATGACTAGGGTCATGATGGGGTGTTTGTTGTTGTGGTCGATCGGAGCCCATGCCGGAACTAATGTCCAGCAGGACGTGGATCATCTGTTGGTGTTTATCGAGACCTCAGACTGTACTTTCCTGCGCAACGGGCGTGAGTATGACGCACAGGAAGCGCGTGAGCATATCCAGAAGAAGTACAACTACGCGAAGGATGCCATCGAGACGACCGAGCAGTTTATCGAGTACACGGCAACCCGCAGTCACCTGAGTGGCCGGCCCTATCGCGTGAACTGCGCTGGACAGGAACAGCTCACCTCCGAGTGGCTGAACGGTGAGTTACATCGTTATCGTGATCAGCAAACCGCTGGCAACCCAGCGCCAGCACCCATCACAACCCAGTGATCCATGCATGGGGGTGTCCGTGGTCGGGGCAGTTCAGGCTATGAACGGGTTCGGGTTCCAGGTTATCTCCCAGGCATGTCCGTCGGGGTCCGCGAACCAGCCGGCATAGCCGCCGTAGCTCAGGCTTTGCGCCGCCTTGATGATGCGCCCGCCCGCGGCGGCCGCTTGGTTCAAGGCTTGATTCACCGCGTCGCGGTCGGCAACGTTGCAGGACAGCGTTATCCCACCGAAACAGCGATTTTGTCCGGACAGGCCGGCGTAGTTCGCCAGTTCGTCCTGAGGAAACAGCGCAAGCCAGGTGCCGACCAGCTGGAAGTAGGCGACCGGTGGCTTGTCGTCGCGATAGGGTAGACCCAGACCTTCGGCATAGAAGCGAATCGACCGTCCCATATCGGTCACAGCGAGCGTCACAACGCTGATGCGGGGTTCCATCTCGCTCCCTTTAAGGTTTTGCCTGACCGTAGGTTTGGGCCAACTCCGTCCATTGGTCCGGCGTCAGCCTGCCCAGCACCTTGAAGCCGCCGCGCCCGTCTGGCTGGAATATGACGCCTTCCGCTTCTGACGGGTACACCGGAGTGGATTCCCTGGCGACGTTCCCGTGGGCCACCAGAATTCTGTTGGTACCTTCTGGCGGAGCCTGGGCCAGTCTCGCCCGGGCGGTGGCCACCACCGACGCTTGGCCGCCGAAGAATCGGGCAACTCTCAAATTGATGATGTCTGTGCTGGGTTCGACCTTGCCGAGTCCCATCTCACGGGCTGTTTCGACAGTCCGGCAGTACGGGCTGGCGACGATTTCCCCTACAGGTATGCCGAGCGCACGGATGGCCTCGCCAATTTGACGCGCTTGCTCTCTGCCCTCGTCCGAGAGTTGTCGAACCCGGGACGGGTCGCAGCTGGTCCAGTCTTCCGGCTGGGCGATCTGATCCGATTGCGACCAGTTGGTTCGGGCATGGCGAAAGTACACATTGAGCCCGCCCGCCCGCAAGGCCTGAATCAGAGGCTCATCGGACAGCAGCTCGGTGTTCTCCGCCGCCGCCGACCAGCCGAACGACATCAGCGTCAGCAATGCAGCGCCCGCATAGGCTCGCAATTTTATCATTCGCCTTCTCATGCCGCTTTTACAGGATGCCTCAGTATGAATACTACTGGACCTGTTCTATCGCGGTGGTTCTGTTGGCCTGTTGCTCGAACATCAATGAATAGGCCACATAGTATTTGTGAATGTTGCGCACGTATTGCACGGTTTCCCGTCCGACCTGTTTTCGGGCGACCAGTTCCACATGGCCAAACCATTGATTCGGGTCCAGGCCCTCGGCTTTGGCTTGATCGCGTAGTTTCTGTACCCGGGCGGGGCCCGCATTGTATGCGGCAAAAGTGAAGTCCATCCGGGTGTTTGGATCGATGCTCGGCTCAGAAAAGTAACGGTCGCGGAGAAACGCAAGATACTTGACCCCAGCGTGTATGTTGTTTTCCAACTGGTCGATGTTCTCGATCTGGACATTCTTGTCCGACGCGGTTGAGGGCCGGATCTGCATGATGCCAACTGCGCCCGCCGGACTTCGTTTGCTGTGATCGAGTTGTGACTCCTGATAGGCCTGTGCCAGCAGAGCAACCCAGTCGAATCCATAACGGTCACCGTATTCTTGAAGCAGCAGCTTGGCCTCATCCAAGCGAGCCTGCCTGTCCGGGTCCAGGGGGTTGCTGACCCACTGCTCGTTTTCGAAGTAACGTTCGAACAAGACGTTCCCCAACAGCGTGCCGCCCTTGGCGTTGCGGACAAAACGATTGAGGCTTTCCAGCAGCTCCGGATTGTCCGGGCGCACGGCCCAGGCGATGTTCCCGCCCTGATTGATGGGTACGGATGAGTCCAGTCGGATCGAGGCAAATACCCCTTGCCAAAGCGCGGCGACGGGTTCGTCCGCGACGGTGTGTTGGAACACGCCGACGTTGAGCAGATTGAGGATATCCTCGGTGCTCAGATGCTCGTCCACTTCCGATACCTGAACCGGTTTCAGCCCGGCTGATACAAGATCGGTGTTGAGTGTATTGAGATGCTGCACATGGCTGCTGCCACGAAGCACATGAACTCTGCGACCCGCCAGATCCTCCGGGCGTGCAACTGGGGGTGCGTCTGCGTTGGAAACCAGGATTTCGCTGATGTTCTCCAGGTACGGTTCGGTGAACGCCACCTGCTCACTGCGCTCAGAGGTTACGGTGAGCAACGCGGCCGCAATATCGCCCTTTCCTGCGAGTAGATCCGGGATCAATCGATCGAACGGGACCGGTATGAACGCCAGCGTGGCGGCTATCTCGCCTTTACCCAGTTCCTCATTGAGGAAGGCGGCGTATTTCTGCATCAACTCGAACTCGAATCCCCGGGGATGCAGATCGTCGTCGACAAAGAACTCGGTCAGATTGAAGCTGACCAGCACGCGTATCAGCCGCCGCTCGAGCATGCCGGGCAGATCATCGGTGCTGAGCGTTTCGATGAGTGCAGGTTCAGGCGCCGTGGACAGGCTCGAGGTTTCCACAGCATCTTGATCCGCCCGGACTGTTGCGGCGGTCGAGAATCCAAGCAGCAGGCACAAGCCAAGGCCGAGCGGGCGGTGCAGTATGTTAGGTGGTTTCATTTTCTTTCCATCGGATGCGTTCCCCTTCGGCTAAGCTTACTCGAAGCGAGTTGCGGGTGAAGCATCCTGGTTGGGTGGCAGGTGCGGCGCTCAGGCACGCGGAATAATGTGAGTTCGCTGGGCGGGCCAAGGCGTCGTGTACCTGGCTTGTTCTTGAACACGGAAAATGTATGAACACAGTTGAGCCGGGGGAGAGTGATATGAGCGCACAGTTTATGAGTCGGAACGAAGGACAATGGATCTGGGTGTTGCTGGCCGTGTTGGCACTGTCCGGCTGCGCATCTAGCGGGTCATCGGATCAGGACACCGCAGCGGCGGAGAACGATTCGATGGTCATCGATCTGGATATCGAGCCCTTTATTCCGAGCACCTATGGTCAACGGCTCACCGAGTCGGACCGCATCAAACAGGCCGAGGCCACGGCGGTTGCAGTAACAGGTGATATCGGTGAGTCCTCCGTCGACTGGAACAACGCCGATACCGGTGCCAAGGGCGAGGTCACGGCGGGTCCGGTTGCATCGGAGGTCCGAACCACGGTGGTTGACGATATTGGCGGGATTGAGTTGATCAATGCCCAGTATCGAGCTGAGGTGAATTCCAACGTACGCTCCGGGCCGGCCAACAAGTATCCCGTAGTGGATGGTTTGAAACAGGGTGAGGTCTTCCACGCGGTGGGCAAGGCCAGAGGCACGGACTGGGTGCTTGTGGCGAGGGATGGCAAGGCACTTGGCTTTGTCTACGGCAACTTGGTCGAATCTGTTCAGGCGACCAAGATGGGTGGCGACATCGTCCTGGAAAACGTGGAAGTGACAATACGATGCCGCGACGTGCAACGTGAGGCCCGCACCCGGGATGGCAATACCTATTCCGAGTCCGGCCGTTACTGCACAGACGCTGTCAATGTCTGGCGTTCGGCGCCCCGCTGAAATAACGGACTTGTGGGACGGGGCACTAGATTGGGATCGCCTTATAGCAGGACGCTCAGTGCGGCCGGGACCACCGCCAGAGTCAGCAGTGTCGACACCACCACCAGGCCCGAGACCGCCTCGGCATCGGCGTTGTAGCGTTCCGCCAGCAAGTATGAGGTAACGGCAACCGGCGTCAGGAGTTGCAGCACCAGCACGCCTCGACCGGCATCGGTCAGGCCGAAAACATGGGCGGCGCCGAATCCAGCCAAGGCGCAGACGCCGGCCTTCAGCACCGATAACATCGATGCCCGCCAGACATGATTCACATTCAGTCGGGAGATGCTCACGCCCAGTGTGATTAACATCATAGGGATCATCATCTGGCCGGCCAGAGACATGGCGTTTATGACCACTTTGGGCACGGGCACGTCGAGCAGGCCGATGGCGGAACCGACAATTGCGGCGTAGAACAGCGGTTGGCGGAGGGCTTCCGTGGGGTTTGATCGGCCGGTCACCACCCAAACACCCAGGGTAAAGGAGAGCAGGACCATGACCGCGAAAACCACCACCGCATAGGCCAGCCCGAGCTCACCGAAGGCGTATAGCGCCAGAGGCAGGCCCATGTTGCCCGTGTTGCCAAACGTAAGCGGCGCCAGGTAGGTGCGGTACGAGAGTCCGGCGACGAGACAGATGGAGGCGATGAGTACGCCAACCAGGGCATATGCGGACACGGCGGCCAGGGCCAGGTCGCGAAATGCGGTTGGATCGATCTCCACCTTCACCAGCGCGGTAAACACGAGACAGGGAGCGCTGATGTTCATCACCAGACGGGTGACGAACTCGATCTCGTAGCGATGGCCGGTGCGCACCCAACTCCAGCCGACGAAGGCCAGCATGAAGACCGGGGCGATGATTTCCAGTATCTGAAGAACGAGGGCCATTGCGGTCCGACTTGTTAAGGCATGAGCTTTTGCGGCGGTTTGGCGCTGTGATGAGACTGGGCCCAGGACCGACGGGTGTCTAGGCGTATCCGTCCTCAATCCGACACAAGGTCTCGCAACCCCGCTGATCACGCACCAGACCGGATGTCAGCACGTGCCGGCCGCACCGGTAAAGCCTCGCCAGGGGACCGACCTGGACGATGCCGGTGCCCGGCAGGGTCAGGACCGGTAGCGACTTCACTGCAAGCTGCTCCGCCGGTGGTTCCACCCATCCTCGACCAACGGTCCGGATTTCGATCTTGAGGTAGCTGAGACGCAGCGGAATCGCTGAACAGAAATCCCCGGCGCTCAATCCGGGGCTGGCGCCGTCGATCAGGCTGCAGCGTGTCAGCAGAGCGGTGGGGCAGCCAATCCGCATGGCCGGTGCCTTTGGATCTGCGGCCGCGGGTTCCGGATTGAGGGTGAAAACGATCAAAGGTCGGCTGCCCTGCAACACCCTGATTGGCCGTAAC
Source organism: uncultured Gammaproteobacteria bacterium (assembly GCA_963783675.1). Classification (GTDB taxonomy): domain Bacteria; phylum Pseudomonadota; class Gammaproteobacteria; order Competibacterales; family JAHEDQ01; genus JAHEDQ01. Next base: position 195,249 of record CAWAOU010000018.1, on the reverse strand, counting down.
GACTGTTCGGCCAACAGCACCGGCAGGGCCAGGGTCGATGTGTGATGATAGACCAGCATCCAAGGGAGCATACCCCAAGTCTTGGCCTGTATATTCCTAAGGAGTTTCTGAATTTCCTCCGGACGAGGCGGATTGGTGGGTGAAATGCGCAGATTCATAGCGCAGATCGGGGGTAATAGTGGGTCTGTTGACAAGATTTGCAACGATGAAGCTGCGGATTTCAGCTCCAAGATGCAGGTTCACGAACGGATCACTGGCTCCCCAGGTCGTTGCGGTTTCGATATCCAACGAACCGGATTGTTAACTGCCTGATTGCGGATCTTGGCGTCGTTTTGGAAACAAGTGCCTATGCGGATATGGTCCGCTGGTGAAAGCTACTCGGGGTCACGGATTGAGTCGTCTATCCTTGCGGCAAACTGCGGCGCAACTCACTAAGGGAGCGCTGGTCTCACTGATTTGTCGCCTGTTCAGCGCGTTTCTCGGGCTGATGTGGTCCTTGCTCCTGGCTCGTATTCTGGGGCCGGCCGACGCGGGTCTCTACTACCTGGCGTTTTCGGTGGTTCTCGTCTTCTCGACAGTGAGTACCCTCGGCCTCGGCAACGTGGTGGTTCGTATGGTTGGGGGCGCGCATGGTGTTGATGGACCCGGCCAATCCGCCGCCGTACTCCGGTCCAGCGTCATCTTGGTGCTGTCCGCGGCCCTGGTTGTGATCGTCGGAACCTATGGGTTTGGTATCGACCGGCTGGCGGCTCTGTTTACCAGCCCTGGCCTCGAACGCCTGCTGTTGGTCATGTTGCTCGCGGTTCCGGCCCTATGTCTGATCAGCGTGGGAAGCAGCGCTTTGCAGGGTGTTCGAGACATTGCCGGGTCGGCCCTCACCCGCGGGGTCATCGCCCCCAGCGTGTTTGTCTGTGGTGCAGTGCTGTTGCATCGGACATTGACCCTTGAGGGGGTCGCTGGTTTGTTTGTTGCCGGCGCCTGGGTTGCGGCTGGGTTCGGGTTCTGGCGTTGGCGACGTCTCGCCAGATCAGCCCGTTCCGCGGCCGCTCAAGGCATGCTCGATGGGCCTGAAGTCCGACAATTGATCAAGGCGGGATTGCCTCTTCTGGGCGTGGCGCTGCTGACACTCGTTACCACCGTGGCGCCGACCATCCTGCTCGGCGTTTGGCAGCCCTCTGATGCGGTTGGCGTTTTTGCTTCTGCCACCAGGGTTGCCGGCGTCGCCAGCTTCCTTGTGCTCGCGGTGAACGCCATTGCTGCGCCACTGATGGCAAGCGCCCATCGGCAGGGAGACAGTGCCGACCTGGAGCGCATCGCTCGCCTATCCGCCCTGATGGTTACCCTAAGCAGTATGCCTTTGATCGCTCTAATGCTTTTGTTCCCGGCCCAGTTGATGTCCCTGTTCGGTCCGGAGTTCCGCATTGGCGCCGCTACCCTGGTCATCCTGGCGCTGGGCTATGGAGCCAAGGCATTGGCGGGGTCGGCCACTGTGCTGCTGATGATGTCGGGGCGAGAGCGTTCACTGCTACGCATCTCCGCCTGGAGCGTGGCCGTTAACCTATTGCTGTGCGTTGTGTTGATTCCACTTTTGGGAATCAACGGTGCCGCCTTGGCGTGGACCCTGTCCATCGCCTTGGAGAGCGCATTGGCATTGGACTGTGTTCGGCGCGAATTGCACATCTTGTGTTTACCCGGGTTGACTCGGGCATGAGCCGGACGGCAATCGGGTTCGTATCCATGTACCCGCTCTGATGGCTGGGACTAAAGCCCCAGCGGCGCCTGAATCGGCGAGCTTAACTTGACCCAATAGTGTTCCCCCGATTCTCGCCATCGCCTGCGATGGTTTACCGCGGCAAATCTCAGGTTTCGGGCCAATATCTCTTTGCCCCGCTTTTGGCGCAGAAAGTACCGGAGCAGGGTTCCTACGATGTGTTCGCTGTGTTGATACTTGTCCTGCTCACAGTTGCAGCCTTGGGAATCCGATCGAAACGGCTCCGCGAGTTCGAATCGAAGCGCCGCGTCCAGTGCTTTGGCGTGCGCGGTGCTTGTGCCGTGTCCGAATCCGGCGGTGTTGAGACATGCCCTGCATTGGGCGATCACAAATGATGCATAGCCGCTGTGACCCTGAACCCAGCCTGGGCGCTGTGCGTGCCAGCCGGTACACCAGATAAGCATGTCTGCCTCATGGGACGATCCGTCCGCCAGAAATACTGTGCGGCCTTGTGCGTGATCGAATTCCGCTGACTGCACTTGGATGTTGGATCGCGCCAACACCTGATCGATGCCTTCACATGCCGCGACACGTGCAGGCCGGCCCCGGAGTCGTCGATGTAACTCATAAACGAATGGATGCCCGGTCATCGCATAGGCCAAGGGCTGGGTCGACCCAAGGTCCAGTAGCAGGGTGTTCGGCCGCGTCAACAGCGTCGCCTTGTCGCATCCCTGGCGTTGGCAAAGCTTCAGCATTTCCAACGCCGTTGCCCCACTGCCCACAACGACGACGCGGTTGCCCCGGACCACCGTCGGATCGAAATCATAGGGACTTAGCAGGATGCCCTTGTACGTTCTTAACCTGGCGGGCTCCGGCTCTTTGGGTCGGTGGGTGATGCCGGTGCAGACCAGCACTCCGTCAAAATCAGCCGGTTCGCCATTGATCGCCCATTGCCGCCTTTCTGAGCGGCGCACGGACAGCACCGGTGTATTTAAGGTCAGAGCCGATTCCAGCCCCTCAGCCTTCACCAGACGGTCCAGGTTGAACAAGATGTCGTCACGTGTCGGATGGGTTCGGGGCCAGATATTGCTTGGATGGAAGGTGTAGCCGAAATAGGGGGTATTGATTGAAGATGACGGGAAGACCCGATCCCAGATGCCCCCGATGCGCGGGGCTTGATCGAACACCTGAACACTGTAGCCGCGTTGTTTGAGGCAGGCTGCCGATGACAGACCACGAACCCCGGCACCAACAATTGCGATTCGCTTCATGTACTCCAGCCGATAGCATTATCGAAAGCCCCCCGGTGCCCTTGGCGGCGCATGAACGGATAACGACCCCCGTGAGCAGACTGCGATCCTGTGAATCGCTCGATGTTCACTGGGGCCTGCGCTTTCCGCTGGCCGAGACAAAAGCCAGCACGATGGCGGCCAGCAGCAATCCGGCGGCAATCGGGTCGCTTAAGAATACGGCGACGCTGCCGTCCGACAGCACCAGCGCGCGTCGAAAACTGGATTCGAGCAGATGAGTCAGCAGTAGGGCAATAATGATGGGCGCCAATGGAAAGCCGGTGCGTCGGAGGACATATCCAATGAGCCCGAAAAGCAGAACGATACCTGCGTCCGTTATGCTGTTGTCCACCACAAATGCGCCTGAAAGAATCAGTGCGAGCATGCCGGTTAGAAGATATGGTTTTGGACGCCCAATCAACCACAGGCAAGGTCCGATGACCAGAAGTCCCAACGGTATCTGAACCAGTGTGGCCAAAGCCAATCCCGTGTACAGGCTGAGCAGGAGTTCCGGATTCTGTTCCACCAGCAACGGGCCAGGTTGGATTCCGTGGATCAACAGACCGGCGAGGATAATGGCGCTGGAGTTGGAGCCCGGAATGCCGAACGTCAGCGTCGGCACCAATGTTGAGTACGCGACAGCGTTGTTGGCCGCTTCCGGTGCGGCCACGCCTTCGGGCGAACCTTTACCGAATCGCCAAGCTTGTTTCGACCAGCGTTTGGCCAGATTGTAGCTGATGACGGCCGCTACCGATCCCCCTACGCCAGGCATGCAACCCTCAAACAGGCCCACTCCAGTGCCAATGATCTGCGCCCGTCTGGTACCGCGCGGAATACGAAGGTGCCGCGGACGGAAACGCACGTTCGTTTTAGGTGCAACCGGCGCCGGATTTGCTGCCAGCATCATCAACTCGCTGACGGCGAACAGTCCGATGACGATCAGCGCGTAGTCGATACCACCCAGCAGTTCGACTTGGCCCAAAGTGAATCTCGGCACGCCTGACAGTGGATCGGTGCCGACAGTCCCGATCATGAGTCCTATGACCACCGCGATTGCGCCTTTGAGCCGGCTCTTGCCCGACAAACCGACCACCGCACTCAAGGCCAGCACACCCAGGCCGAAATAGGCGGCCGGGGTAAACAGCAGGGCAAGATGGCTGGCCGGGATACTGAAGATCACCAAAAAAATGAGCCCGACAAGCCCACCGAACACGCCTGATACCAGGGAGATGCCCAGGGCTTCGGAACCCAGCCCGGCGCGATGCATCGGGTATCCGTCCCATACTGTGGCGACTGCGGCGTTGGTGCCTGGTGTACGTATCAGGATGGCCGGGATCGATCCACCATACTCCGCGCCGATGTAGGTCGAGGCCAGCAGGATGACGGCCGTGGCAGGGTCCATGCCATAGGTTAGTGGCAAAAGAAGCGACAGTGCGATGGAAGGCGATATTCCCGGCAGAGCGCCTCCAAACATACCCCAGAGGACGCCGCCGGTGGCGGCGAAGAGGGCCGGCGTCGCGGTTAGCGTGTGCCAGATGAGGGACTGGGTATCTGCCACGCTATCCGCGGCCCATCATTGCTGATCCGATTTCGTGGGTCGCGGACGGTGACTCGGTATTTTCACTGTTACTGCCCAGGGACGTCACGGATCCTGTGGGAAACGGGACCCCGAGCAAGAGCACGAACAGGCAGTACAGGGTGCCCGCTCCGAGCAGGCCGTACACCGCATGCTGCATTTTTAACCGCCGCTCCAGCATTGCGGTGCTGGCCGTAATCAGCAGAGCCATGCTGATTCCATACCCAAGCACCGGCAACAGCATCAGATAGCCCAGTCCAATGAACAACAGCCCCAGCCCACTTCGGATTGACTGCCCGTCGGTTGTGGGGGTGATCCGTTGGCACGATGGCAATCGGTGTCGAGTCCACCGCACCCAAGCTGAGACCAACAGCAGCAGGCTCATTGCACCCAAGGCGATGGCCAGAAGTGTGGGCAGTGCTCCGGCGTCTACCGGTCCAGCCAACACACTGCTGGGTATCCCAGCGGTCATCCATCCATAGCCAGCCGCCAGTACCCCAAGAATCAATGCAAGTATCAGATCTTGCGTGGCGGTCGTTGGGCCAGATGTGGGCATTGTTTCAATGGTTGAGCATCAGTGCTCTTTGCTGGTTGGCGAAGCGCCCGATGTAACTGACGTAGTCGTCATGGGGAATGAAGCCTGCTATCAACCCGGTGCGATCGAGAAAACCCCGAAACGCTGGAACCGCGAGCAGGGCGGGAATTGCCGTGTTCCAGTCCTGGATGATGCCGGCCGGCAGTCCGTGTGGTGCTGCCAGACCACGAAACTTGGCAACTTCGATATCAAAACCCTGCTCGCGGGCGGTTGGCACCTTGGGCGTTTGTGGAAGACGCTCGCTGCTGAAGGTGGCCAGCAGTTTGATTTTCCCCCCGTGCAGATTGCCCAGCAACTCCTGTAACTCGCCGATTCCAAACTCGACCGAACCATTCAGCACGTTGAGCAGCAGCTCACCACCGCCGTCATGGCTTGCAACGATCATGTCCAGCTCGGTCAGCCGGGCCAGATCGGCGACAATCTGTCGGTCGAGCGAAGCCGGGTTGCCGATGCCCCAGCGTTGCCGCTGTGGGTCGGATCGGCCGGCTGCAATCACCTCTTTCAGATTGGTATAGGGGCTGTCCGATCGGGTGTATAGAACCTGCGGGTCAAGAACGATGTTCACCAGGGGTTCGAGATCTTCAAATGTGAATCTGGGCTTACTGATGAGCGAGACATTGATGTAAGTGGGTGTGGTAGCGTACAGCGTTGCGCCCGTTGGGTCGGCTGTGGCGACATGCGCCATGGCCCGAGCACCACTTCCGCCCTTTATGTTGAGAACCACGAAATCCACATCCATGATTGGAGCAAGATGCTTGACCATCTCGCGCAGCAACACATCGCTGCCACCTCCTGGGCTGGAATGGGTCACCAGAGTGATGGTCTTAGGGGGCGCTGGCGACGGTTGGGTTTCTGCTGCAATCAGCGTCGAAAAAACATACAGAATCATCAGGATCAGAGGACGCATGGCATTGTCCATGTTGCTTCAGAAATGGCAAGAGTTGCTGGATTGGCGAGTCAAAACGCAGAGGCAGCGCGTTGCACAGCCGACCGCTTGACTCGGTTGGACCACCGCGGAACTGACGTGGCAGGGTTTCTGCTGAACCTGTGTGCAGAGTGCCGATCCTGGGTTGTTCTAGAAGCCGTACAACGCTTCGCTGAGCGCAGCCCCGGCAACTCGTGCGTTCATTGATCCTGGGAACCAATACCTTGCGCATGTTGTGCCAACTCCGAAAAACCTTGTCTGATTCAGGTCTCCCGCCGGAGGTACACCCATCGGACAGACTGCGAAACAGCGTGCTCTGATGAGACTGCTGGTTACCAATACGCGTTACTCGCAGGCGTACTACATCATTCGGGCTTTGCGTCCATACGCAGATCGCGTTGTTGCAACCGTTGAGCCATCCCGTGTCGGGCCGCTCCGATCCCATGCTGCGTTCTCCAGATTGGTCGACGCGCGGTACCGTGTCCCGGATCCCGAAGCCGATTGGCGCCGCGGCCTGGTCCAGGCGGACAATACCGCCGCTGAGTCGGCATTCATCGACCGCATCCTGGAGATTTGCCGGCAGGAGTCCATTGATGTCGTGTTTCCCTCCGCGGATCCCTGGGTGTATGTGCTATCCAAGAACAAGGCGCGTTTTGAAGCCCTGGGAATAGCGCTCCCCGTACCGGATTTCGGGGCGCTGCAGATACCCTTGGACAAATACCGTACCGTGCGCGCCGCCCAAGCGGCCAATTTCCCGACCCCAAAGACTGTGCTGGGTTGTTCCGATGATGCCACCTTGGCCTTTGCCGAGCAGGTCCCAGCACCCTGGGTCATAAAGCCCCGTTGCACCATGGGCAGCCAGGGAATGAAGATCGTATCGCGACCATCCGATCTGCTGCGTGAAACACGTGCCACCCGTTCTGAGCGGGGCGCTCCACTGATACAGGAATACATTCCAGGGCGGGAGAAGCGAAATTTCTACCTTATGGCCGATCGCGATAGCGAAGTCATTTCGGTGCTGTCTCCCCGGGTCTTGCGCTACTCACGACGATTGTTCAGCGGCATGTCGGCGGCCTGCGAGTCTGCTGCGCCGGAGCAGCTTGAGGCGGAGTTGCGCGCACTGGTTCGGAGCCTCGGATGGTGGGGCGGAATGGCGGTCCAGACCAAGATCGATGTACGGGACGGGATTCCGAAGCTCATGGAGATCAACCCGCGGCTCGGTCGCGCACTGTGGTACCGAACGGCATTGGGTCTAAATGAGCCGCTGATTTCGATACAACTGGCCCGGGGCGAAGCACCGATTTCGGTCCCGAGTCTGCCTCAGGGATGCCTGCTCCTGCAGCCGATCGAGGATGCATTTGGTTTGCTGTTCGAATCGCTCGACTCCGCGGCGTATCGTTTTCGGGTTGGCATTCTGGGTCGAACGCCGCTAGATCCCGAGAACCCCCCAACGGGTTTGATTATGTTGCTGAGAGCTTACAGACGGCAGTACTTTGGCGGTCAGGATCGTCGCTTCAGCCCTTACGCGCGATATGCTTTGAGCTGATCCTGCTTCCCGCTCTGGGATGGTGTTACATCATCGGACGATGGTACTTGGATGCTGCGCTGAAGGGCGAGCTTGGCCGTTAGCGCGCGGAGGATAGGTGGCATGCATACGGGGATCTGTGTCAAATCAAAAGCGCATGGATTGGCGGCCGACGTCGTTGTTGTTCACGATGCCCAGGGGCGTTTTTTGCCGTTGACTGAATTGCCCCGAATTGATCGATGCCGATGCGCAGGACATCAAGGTGCTGGATTGGGTCCGGCTGTTCCAGCCGCCGCGGTAATGAACTGGCATCCTACTTATCCTCTCAAACAGTGGCGACTGTCTCTATTTTGGCCCGGCTGGGCGGTATTTCCCATGCTAGTCAAGGTTTCGGCCGGACAACGTCGGCTCTGGTTTTTGGATCGCCTGCATGGCGCTGAGTCCGCATACATAATGCCCCGTGCATTCCGACTGTCAGGCCGGATATCAACGGATGCGCTGGCGCGAAGCATTGAGGCCCTGGTGGCGCGTCACGAGAGTTTTCGGACCCGATTTGAGTTTCATGATGGTGAGCCGTTGCAGCGGATCGATGAGTCGATGCGGGTGCCGGTGGTGGTGCGTCCGGTGCCGGACCGGGCGGAGTTGTCGGCGGCGCTGAAGGCGGCCGCGGCGGCACCGTTCGATCTGTCCACGGGACCGTTGTTGCGGGTGTTTTTATATGCCCTGTCCGAGGACGAGCACGTTCTGCTGCTGGTGATGCATCACATCATTTCGGACGGTTGGTCGATGGGGGTTTTGTACCGTGATCTGTCGGCCTTGTACGAGGCCGAATGCTCGGGTCGGGAAGCGGTGTTGGCGCCGCTGCCGTTGCAGTACACGGACTATACGCTGTGGCAGAGGGAGTGGCTTACGGGCGATCGGCTGGAGCGTGAGCTTGATTACTGGCTGGATCGGCTTGCGGGTGTGGCGCCGGTGTTGGAGTTGCCGACGGATCGACCCCGTCCGAAGGTGCGCAGTGGCCGTGGTGGCCAGGTGCGGCGGCGGGTATCGCCTGGATTGCTGGATGGGCTGCGGGGATTGAGTCGCAGTCGCCGCTGTACGCTGTTCATGACGTTGCTGTCGGTGTTTCAGGTCTTGCTGTACCGCTACACGGGTCGAGAGGACATTGTGGTGGGGATGCCGACGGCGCGGTCGAGCTCGTCCGGAGTTTGAGGGCCTGATTGGTTTTTTTGTCAACACCCTGGTGCTGCGGGGTGATTTGAGCGGTTCGCCGAGTTTTCTCGAGTTATTGGATCGCACGCGGGGTATGGCCCTGGATGCCTACGACCATCAGGCGCTGCCGTTCGAGCGTCTGGTGGAGGCGCTCAATCCGCCGCGGGATTCGCGTCCTACTCACCGGTGTTCCAGGTGATGGTGGTGCTGCAGAACGCCTCCGGGCTGACAGATCACTGTCACTTGCGGGACCTGGGCGTAAGTCCGGGTGGAAGTGTCCAACGAGACTTCGAAGTTTGATCTGCCCTTGTCGATGAGTGAGATCGGTGATGCCAGTCGCCTGGGTTTGAGTACGACGCGGATCTGTTTGACCAGGCTACGATCGAGCGGATGGGGGGTCACTACGAGCGTTTGCTTGAGTCGGTGGTTGAGGAGGCTGACCGGCCGATCTGGCGGTTGCCGATGCTCAGTGAAGGCGAGCGTCATCGGCTGTTGGTTGAGTGGAACGACACCGGGATGGCGTATCCGCGGGAGCAGACGGTGCACGGTCTGTTCTCGGCGCAGGCGCGGCGCACGCCGGAGTCGGTGGCGCTGATCTACCAGGAGCAATCTCTGAGTTACGGTGAGCTGGATCGTCGCTCGACGTTGCTGGCGCATCGACTTCGGGGATTGGGGGTTGGCCCCGAGGTATTGGTGGGGCTCTGCGTTGAGCGGTCGTTGGAGATGGTGGTTGGGATCCTGGGGATACTGAAGGCGGGGGGTGCTTACGTTCCGCTGGATCCGGCGTATCCGCCGTCGCGATTAGCGTACATGTTGGAGGACACGTTGGCGCCGGTGTTGGTGCTGCAGGGTCGGTTCGATGCCTTGTTCAGTGAGGTGAAGGTGACGCGGTTGGACCTTGACGGCTTTGACTGGTCTGGTCCGCTGCCGGAGGGGCCGCTGGACAGTGGTGTTGGTGCCGACAATCTGGTCTACGTCATGTACACCTCCGGCTCCACCGGCAGGCCCAAAGGGGTACAGATCGAGCACCGAAGTGTCGTGTATTTGTTTGCGGCGACTGCACGGTGGTTCCAATTCGGCACGCGGGACGTTTGGACGCTCTTTCACGCTTACGCATTCGACTTCTCGGTGTGGGAGATGTGGGGCGCCCTGCTTCATGGCGGACGGCTTGTGGTGGTGCCTTATCTGACCAGCCGCTCGCCTCAGGCCTTCCTCGAACTGGTGGTGCGCCAGGGTGTGACCGTACTCAACCAGACACCGTCGGCTTTCCGTCAACTGCTTGCGGTCGAACCAGCCCGCCAGGGTTGTGGAACGCCGCAACCGTTGGCAGCCCTTCGTTGGCTTGTTTTCGGTGGGGAGGCTCTGGAGCCCAGTGACCTCAGATCCTGGTTCGACCGATACGGCAATGCGGGTCCGCAGCTGGCCAACATGTACGGGCTAACCGAATCAACGGTGCATGTCACCTTCCAAAAACTGGACCCGGCTATTCTGCCTAAATCAGCGCGCAGCCTGATTGGAAGAGCGATTCCCGGTCTCGGTGTGCGCGTCTTCGACCGGCATGGTAGCCCGGTTCCGATTGGCGTAGCCGGTGAGTTGTACATCGGTGGAGTTGGATTGGCGCGGGGATATTTGAACCTTCCGGAGTTGACGGCGGAGCGTTTTGTCGAGGACCCGTTCGGTGATCAGCCGGGTCAGCGCTTGTACCGCACGGGCGATCTGGTGCGCTATCGGGCGGACGGTAATCTGGAGTTTTTGGGTCGGATCGACCAGCAGGTGAAGCTGCGGGGGTTTCGCATCGAGCTGGGTGAGATCGAGTCGGTGCTGTGTCAGCACGAGGCGGTGTCTTCGTGTGCGGTGGTGTTGTGGGCGGATCCCCAGGCCGGTGATCAGTTGGTGGCCTATGTGGTGGCCGATGTGGGCTGTGGTGTCTCGCCCGCGGAACTGCGCGCCCATCTTCGAAGTCGTTTGCCGGAGCACATGGTGCCCACGGCCTATGTGGGTTTGGCGCAATTGCCGTTGACGGTCAACGGCAAGCTGGACCGGGATGCGTTACCGGATCCGGGAACCGAGCACCGGGCGTTGGGGGCCGGATATGTGGGGCCGCGTACGCCGGTTGAGGAGGCGCTGGCCGGGATCTGGCGCGAGGTGCTGGGTATCGAGCGGGTGGGTGTTGAGGACAACCTGTTCGATCTGGGCGGGCATTCGCTGCTTGCGATTCAGATTCTGAACCGGGTGCAGGACGTGCTGGGTGTGGAACTGCCACTGATCCGATTGTTCGAGTGCCCGACGGTGTCGGAGCTTGCGGCCCTGGTGGTATCGGAGCGGGATGGCTACGCAGGCTTCGATGCCGGTGTCCGGGGGTATGGTCCGCCCGGCGGATGTACCGCTGTCCTATGCGCAGCGGCGGTTGTGGTTTTTGGATCATTTCCGCGGTTCCGATGCCGGGTACCACATCGCGACGGCTCATGGTCTGACAGGTTCGCCAGACATTGGCGGCCTTGAGCGAAGCATTGAGGCCCTGGTGGCGCGTCACGAGAGTTTTCGGACCCGATTCGAGTTTCATGATGGTGAGCCGTTTCAGCGGATCGATGAGTCGATGCCGGTGCCGGTGGTGGTGCATCCGGTGCGGGACCGGGCGGAGTTGATCGGCGGCGCTGAAGGCGGCCGCGGCGGCGCCGTTCGAGCTGTCCACGGGTCCGCTGTTGCGGGTGTTTTTATATGCCCTGTCCGAGGACGAGCACGTTCTGCTGCTGGTGATGCATCACATCATCTCGGACGGTTGGTCGCTGGGGGTTTTGTACCGTGATCTGTCGGCCTTGTACGAGGCCGAATGCTCGGGTCGGGAAGCGATGTTGGCGCCGCTGCCGTTGCAGTACACGGACTATACGCTGTGGCAGAGGGAGTGGCTTACGGGCGATCGGCTGGAGCGTGAGCTTGATTACTGGCTGGATCGGCTTGCGGGTGTGGCGCCGGTGTTGGAGTTGCCGACGGATCGACCCCGTCCGAAGGTGCGCAGTGGCCGTGGTGGCCAGGTGCGGCGGCTGTGTATCGCCTGGATTGCTGGATGGGCTGCGGGGATTGAGTCGCAGTCGCCGCTGTACGCTGTTCATGACGTTGCTGTCGGTGTTTCAGGTCTTGCTGTACCGCTACACGGGTCGAGAGGACATTGTGGTGGGCACGCCGACGGCGGGCCGGGCTCGTCCGGAGTTTGCGGACCTGATTGGTTTTTTTGTCAACACCCTGGTGCTGCGGGGTGATTTGAGCGGTTCGCCGAGTTTTCTCGAGTTATTGGATCGCACGCGGGGTATAGCCCTGGATGCCTACGACCATCAGGCGCTGCCGTTCGAGCGTCTGGTGGAGGCGCTCAATCCGCCGCGGGACGCGTCGTACTCACCGGTGTTCCAGGTGATGGTGGTGCTGCAGAACGCCTCTGGGGAAGAACTGACACTTGGGGACTTGGGGGTAAGCCGGGTCGAGGTGTCCACCGAGACTTCGAAGTTTGATCTGCTGTTGTCGATGACCGAATCGGTCGATGGCCTGTCGCTTGGGTTTGAGTACGACGCGGATCTGTTTGACCAGGCGACGATCGAGCGGATGGGGGGTCACTACGAGCGTTTGCTTGAGTCGGTGGTTGAGGAGGCTGACCGGCCGATCTGGCAGTTGCCGATGCTGGGCGAGGAGGAGCGTCATCGGCTGTTGGTTGAGTGGAACGACACCGGGATGGCGTATCCGCGAGATCAGACGGTGCATGGTTTGTTCTCGGCGCAGGCGCGGCGCACGCCGGAGTCGGTGGCGCTGATCTACCAGGAACAATCTCTGAGTTACGGTGAGTTGGATCGTCGCTCGACGCTGCTGGCGCATCGACTTCGGGGATTGGGGGTTGGCCCAGAGGTATTGGTGGGGCTCTGCGTTGAGCGGTCGTTGGAGATGGTGGTTGGGATATTGGGGATCCTGAAGGCGGGGGGTGCTTACGTTCCGCTGGATCCGGAGTATCCGCCGTGGCGATTAGCGTACATGTTGGAGGACACGTCGGCGCCGGTGTTGGTGCTGCAGGGTCGGTTCGATGCCTTGTTCAGTGAGGTGAAGGCGACGCGGTTGGACCTTGACGGCTTTGACTGGTCTGGTCCGCTGCCGGAGGGTCCGCTGGACAGTGGTGTGGGTGCCGACAATCTGGTCTACGTCATGTACACCTCCGGCTCCACCGGCAAGCCAAAGGGCGTCATGATCCCGCATCGGGGGGCGGTGCGGCTGACCCAATCCACCGACTACGTTGAGCTTGGACCGTCAACGGTGGTGATGCACCTGGCCCCGGCGTCGTTTGACGCATCCACTTTCGAATTGTGGAGTGCTTTGCTGAACGGCGGGCGATGTGTATTACACCCGAACATCAGGCCCACCGTGGACTCGTTGCAGGCTTTGATTGAGCGCGAAGCGATCAATACGCTTTGGCTGACAGCGTCATTTTTCAACGTCATCGTTGCTGAGGCCCCGGCGGTGCTGGCGCAGGCGACGCAGATACTGATCGGTGGCGAGCCTCTCTCAGTCTCCCATGTACGGCGGGCGTTGTCGGAGTTGTCTGGAGCCAGATTGATCAACGGATACGGGCCGACCGAAGGCACCACATTTTCCTGTTGCTACCCCATTCCGAACGATTTGACAGACACCTCCATTTCCATTCCGATCGGTCGACCGATTTCTCACACTCGCGCCTACATCCTGGATGCATGCCGAGAACCCGTGCCTATAGGCGTGTATGGAGAGCTGTACATCGGCGGGGATGGGTTGGCGCGCGGATACCTCAATCGACCGGATCTGACGGCGGAGCGTTTTGTTCCCAACCCAATCGGGGGTGTGCCGGACGCACGCTTGTATCGAACGGGTGACCTTGCACGATATCTGCCTGACGGGCGTATCGAGTTCCTTGGGCGTATCGATCAGCAGGTGAAACTCAGGGGATTCAGGATCGAACTGGGTGAGGTCGAGGCGGTTCTGGCAGAGCACGAGGCCGTAGCCGCGTGTGCGCTCAGTCTGGAAGACCGGGGCAAGACTACGGCTCGATTATTGGCCTACCTGGTTCTTTAAACCGCGATGGAAGGGTGCGTCAGTTCTTTCGGCGGTGCGTAGGCACCTGCGCGAGCGGCTGCCTGCATACATGATTCCCGACACCTTCGTGCTCTTGGATGAACTCCCCCGAACCGCAAATGGGAAGCTCAATCGGGACGCGCTTTCTGGCTTGGCGGCCGCCGCGTCGGATGCGACCACCCTGCCGTCCTGCGAACCCGATATGGTGTTGCGCAGCGTGGTCGACGTCATGCAAGGTGTTTTAAATCTGGACGCATTGGATCCGGCAGCAGATTTCTTCGCACTGGGTGGCAACTCACTGCTGGCCATAGAGCTGACGCACCGAATACACCAGCACCTGGGTGTGCGCCTGCCTTTGGATCAACTCTGGCTCGATTGCGGCAGTCCTGTGCAGATCGCCGAGCATATACGAAACCAACAGGATTGGGATGAACTTGACGTTGCAGTCAATCTGCAGAAGGGCAACGGTGGTTGTCCCCTGTTTTGCCTTCATACGCTCGGGGGTGACGTCTTTCACTACATGCCTCTGGTTGGTGCACTAGGCCCAAATCAGCGAGTCGTGGGCATACGTTCGCCCGACGTTGTCCCTAACACTAAGGTCGATTTCGATGTACTCAGCATCGCCCGCCGTGCCGCAGACGCCATACGTAAAGTTCAGCCCACCGGGCCATATCTCTTGTGCGGTTGGTCAAGTGGCGGTGTCATTGCCATGGAGGTTGCCCGACTGTTGGCGGACTCCGAGACGGCCTTGATCATGATCGACAGCTATAGCGCAAACGTGCAGCGAAGCCCCGGCGTTGCCAAACGCTCAGTTGCGCTGGTCCGACGGGTCCTGCATAAGGTCTGGGATTATCCGGCGGCAACGATTCGTGCCAGGGGTGTCTTGTTTCTCCGGCGGTTCTGGGCCTATTCGGGTTATCAGCCCGGACCATATGAGCGTCGTTTTCTATTGATCCGATCGAGCCATTCGGTCGACGCCACCGGTGATGCCTGCCTGGGATGGGCGGAAGTCGCGCAGGCTGGGATTGACTTGGAGTTGGTTCAGGGTGACCACGAAACCATGATGCAGGACCCTGACGTCGCCGAGACGGCAGAAATCGTACAGTGCTATTTGGCGCAATTCACTGCTCGGTACGCTCCCGTGCGGGATTCGGAATCGGCTCCCGGGTAATGGGGATGGCCTTTCCCCGTGCGGCGGCTGTTGCCCGACCCAAACATCCAAGCCCAATGTCTCGACGCTTGATCAGGGCGATCTTGATACTCATAGCCTGCGTCTGGTTTGTTGCCGGACCTGCCGCCCACGCCGAACGACTGTCTGCGGACATAGAGTCCCGCATCGCCGTGCTTAAGGAGGGAACCGGGCGCCCGCCCATGTTCTGCATGCAGACTTTAGGCGGCAATGTGGATCAGTTTGCCGGCTTGGCGAAACACCTGAACTCCGATGCGCCGGTGTATGCGGTGCTTCCGAAATCCGACGGTGCAAAGGTTTACGGCGTCACCGCAGTTGCGGCGGACGCGAGCCGGGTGATCGCCCAGATACAGGGCCAGGGCCCATATGTGGTGTGTGGGTTCTCCAGCGGTGGCGCACTCGCCCTCGAGGTGGCCCGGCAGCTGGATGATTCGGACTCGCTGGTGGTCATGTTCGACAGCATCAATCCAGCCGTTGAGGGTAATAAAGGCTACGTCCAGCGAATACTCGATTTACTGGGTCGTGGTTGGCAGTCGCTCAAAACCAAATCCTTGGCTGAGCTGTGGGACAAAAGCTATGCGTTTGTGCGCAGGACCTGGTCTTACTGGGGACACGAACCAGAACCCAGTGGGTTGCGGGTGTTGTTGTTCCAGCAACAGGCGACGCTTGATGCTGCCGAGGATCCCACATTCGGGTGGGGCCGCGTGGTGGGTTCGCGGCTGCAAGTAGAGATTATCGAGGGGACACATGGCGCCATGTTGGCCGTGCCCTTGGTGGCGGATACAGCCTCCCGGTTGGATCGCCGCTTAGCTGATTACTGCGATACGGTCCCGCGGTGCACACGCTAAACTGCGACGCGCAGGGCCACCCAGCAGCCCGCGACAACCATCGCAACGCCTGCTGCATGAGATAGCCGATGACCCCAGGGCAGCAGCTTTTCCGCTGCCACGAAAACGGTCAGCGCCCCGACCCAGAGCAGGTTCATCACACCGGCGACAAACAGCAGAGCCATGAGGGCCCAGCAGCACCCGAGGCAGTAGCTGCCATGCCTGAGTCCCATGCGCCATGCACCCACTGTGCCCTCACGCCACTCGGTGATGAGAAACCCCATGGGGGATCGGCACCGGCGCAGACATGCATGTTTCAACGGGGTGAACTGAAACACGCCGGCTGACACCAGCAGGGCTGCCGACAGCCAAGGGCTTACGCTGACCATCATGGGCGAGGTCAGTCCCTTTGCCTGCAACGCCCACTGGGTTAAGACCGCCCCCACGCTGAACAAGGTCCAGAGCACCAGGTAGGCGCACGCGAACACAATGCTGCGTCCTGGCGTGCGGTTCCGGTGATCGAGTCTTGCGAAGGTCAGAATCATGGGCATGGATGAGGGCAACATCATGGCCGCCATCATCACCGTCCACATGATGAATGCGGCGAGCAAGTTATCGCTCGTCCAAGCCGCGCTCATGGGCATCATGAGCTGGGCAAACGGTCGGCTCATATCGGCCACGGCCCAGGCCAGAAACCACCAGCCGAGCCCGGTACAGATCAGCATCCCGGCAATCAAACCAAGCGGGCGCTGAGCCTGCAGCGGCAGTGCGCCCATGCCTCAGCCCTGGTACTGAAATGGCGCGAACAGTCCGCTGCGGCCGTCGATTTCGCAGTGCACACCGTGGTCGTCGATGCTTAGACTGGTGCTTCGGGCAACCGTAGCCGGCTGGCCGGGCGCAATCGCCAGGGGGTGCCCCGTGATGTCGACCGCGCCCCCGCCCTGTCCCGCGATGGCTTCTATCTCGACCGAAGCGGCGCCGTCCACCGACAGACTGAAGCGTTTCCCTCCACCCTCAAATCGAATGTCCGCGGCCCGGGCCCCCATGACCTCACCGATCAAAGGTCCCAAACTGGCCAGGTGGCCGCCCGCAGCGCCGGAAAATATACCTTGCAGGCCCTCCGCCTGGGCCTCGCTGGCGCGTTGATCCAGGTAAAGTGCAACCTTCCAGTTACCGTCTTTCATGTTGCCAGGCGCATAGGCCAGCATCGCGGTGTTCAGACCCGCGACATCGACACCCCGATAGTCACCGGATTCGATTCGCCAGCCCAGAATGACCTTGCACTCCCCCTCGGTGGGGGGCGAAAAAAAAATGCAGGGACAGGCCGCCTCGCAATTGCATGCTTCAACGTATGTGCCGCTTATCTGCCAGTCACCCATTATTGAACTCCCAGTTCTGTATCGTGGACCCATGCAACCTTTTGCCGGAGTTCCGACAGAGAGTCGCTATACGCTACCCTACTGAAGTATAGACGCCGCAAATCGGTTTTCGGGGAGTTCGGCGGTTCAGATCCCTCCGGCTGGTTTGCCCGGTTGGTCGGCACTGCCTAAGCTAACCAGACGGACGCTGAACTGGTGTCGACCCATGCGCGATCCAGCACCGGTTCGAACATCAACGTCCCATTTTCCGACTGCGCGACCGGGTGGCGCTGATCCACAGGAGTTTGATCATGAGCGATGGCGTTTCCATGACGCTGGAAGAAGTGTACGCAACGGCCTTTGAGGTGCTGTGCGTCCAAGGCTGTTCGGAGCCGCAAGCCGAAGCCATCGCCGAGACCATAACCGCGGCGGAGCGCGACCGATGTGCATCCCACGGGCTGTTCCGAATCCCGTTTTACGTACGCGCCATACGGGGCGGAATCGTCCGGCCGCGCGCGGTACCAACGTTTACCGATCTGGCCCCGGGCGTATTGAAGATCGACGGTGGATTGGGGTTTGCGCCGTTGGCCCTGAAGTTGGGGGCCGAACCCATCGCGGAACGTGCACGGTCTCAGGGCATTGCCGCATTGGCGCTGACCAATGTCTGTCACATCGCTGCGCTCTGGCCGGAAGTCGAGCGGTTGGCGGAATGGGGTCTGGTCGCGTTCGCGTTTACGGGTGCCAGCAGTTTCGTGGCGCCGGCTGGAGGAACCCGTCCTCTTTACGGCACCAACCCGATGGCCTTCGGATGGCCTCGGGCCGGTCACCCGCCCATGGTGTTCGATCAGGCGTCAAGCGCCAGTGCACGAGGTGAGATCCAGCTTCACCTGCGGGACGGCAAGCCGATTCCCGAAGGATGGGCGATCGGGCCCGATGGCACGCCCACCACCGATGCGGCCATGGCCCTTGAGGGTGCGCAATTGCCCTTCGGTGGGCACAAAGGAGCGGCCATTGCCCTGATGGTTGAACTGCTGGCGGGCGCGCTGATCGGCAGCGTCTTCAGCTTTGAGGCTCAGGCCCTGGACACAAATAAAAGCGGTGTACCACCGGGTGGGGAGTTCATGATCGTGATCGATCCCAGTCGCTGTATTGCCGATGAGGACGCGGGGAACCAGTTGCAGCACGCCGAGGCCCTGTTTGAGCGAATTCTGGCACAAGAGGGCACCCGGCTTCCGTCGCAACGTCGTTTCGCGGTGCGTGCCGAGACGCTCCAAAACGGGATTAGCATACCGGCTTCGTTGGCGGGGGAGATCGATGCTTTGCGCACAGTGAGCTGAGCGCCACCGTCTATAGCAGTATGCCCCGGGCCAGTTCAGTTTCGGCCACCGAAACACACCAGGTGGAGAGGATGTATCCCGCATCGTTGCCGCCGCGGATACCATCAAGTGGACCTGTGGATGGGTGTGGAACCGTTTGATCAGTGCCGACAGTTGATCAAGGGTTTCGTCGATGGATCCGACTTAAGGTCAACAAATGCGGACGCATAGTATCTTTGCGTACCGTGTAGATTCGCACTCAATCGCCGAACTCGAAGGCTGGCCCAGTAGCGCGTTGAAAGAGTCTCGGTCGAGTGCGAGGCAAGGCGAAAACGACGGAGAAAGTACAGTCTACACTCAGCAAATGAGCATTGTGAGGGCGTTTTCAACGCCGTATCGTGCCGAGTGAGGCTTTTTCGACACGCTGCTGACACCACATCGACTCCCAGGGGACTATCCAATGCTGATGCCACGCCAGAAAACGCCGGGTCTGACCGTTCAAACGCTGTCTCACGGCGAGTTTGACCTCGCCGCTGATGGCGCCGAACAGTTCACCATGCTCGTGTTTTACCGGGGCTTGCATTGTCCGGTCTGCGCAAAATACTTGAAGGACCTGGCCCGGCTTCTGCCGAAATTCTCGGAGCGTGGTGTCAAAGTTCTCGCGGTAAGCGCTGACGGGCGCGAGCGTGCGCAGCAAATGGCGGACAACGTTGCCTCGCCGGATCTTCGGTTCGGCTACGATCTACAGTTGGAGGTTGCGCGGGACTGGGGCTTGTACATATCCACCTCGCGGGGCGTAACATCCATCGGTATCGAAGAGCCGGCCCTGTTCTCCGAGCCTGGCGTGTTCCTCATGAAACCCGATCAATCCCTCTACTATGGATCGGTTCAGACCATGCCCTTCGTCCGTCCGGTATTCGCCGAGTTGGTGGGGGCACTTGATTTCGCCATCGCTAACGATTATCCAGCCCGGGGAGAGTACATCGGTGCGGTTTAGGAGCCTCTGAACTATTCTGGACGCAGCATCTTGGTTTGTCTGACGCGAAAAGCTGGTGGATCAGCCGACCTCACGACCCTCTATGGGATAGGCCGGGTCGCTGTAGCCAGAGCTGGAAGGATGACCTGCTGGGACGATGGAATTCAGCAGGGTTTCATCATCGGCATCGAACGGGTAGCTCAGTGCGGCGACATAACCCTCCCAGTGTGCAAGGGTCCTGGGTCCTGCCAGGACTGAGGTCACGATCCGGTTGTAGAGTAGCCAGCCGATCGCAAATCCGATCGGGCTGTGTCCCTTGTGCTCGGCATGGGCCGCCAGAGTTCGAGCTATGGCCAGAGATTCCGGGCGCCACTCGGTTTCCATCATGCGGGGATCGGCCCGCCCTGCCCGGGTCTCCTTGGCGGGGGGGCGATCGGCATCGTACTTGGCCGTAAGCACGCCGCGGGCAAGCGGACTGTAGGGAACGACGCCCAGACCGAAGTGGCGGCAGGCCGGAAGGTGTTCAACCTCGGGCATTCGATTCAGAGCGTTGTAATAGGGTTGGCTGACCACGGGGCGGGCAATACCGAGCTGATCGCACAATGCGCACACCGCCGCCACCCGCCATCCACGAAAGTTGGACAAGCCGAAATAGCGGATCTTGCCTTGGCGTATCAGGTCCGCCATGGTCCGCACGGTTTCCTCCAGCGGCGTGCCGTAATCCTCCTTGTGCAGGTAGTAGATGTCGATGTAGTCGGTTCCAAGCCGGGCAAGGCTGT
The DNA here is from genome assembly GCA_963783675.1 of uncultured Gammaproteobacteria bacterium. Lineage (GTDB taxonomy): Bacteria > Pseudomonadota > Gammaproteobacteria > Competibacterales > JAHEDQ01 > JAHEDQ01. The sequence continues at coordinate 174,889 of CAWAOU010000018.1, read as the reverse complement.
CTTCGACCGCCTGCATGATCCAGCGGCGCGAGAGTCCCCGCTGATGGGGGCCGTCCCCCATGGCGTTGGCCACTTTGGTCGCCAGTATCCAGTGATCCCGACGTCCCGCCACCGCACGACCTACGATTTGTTCGGAACGGCCCGCATTGTAGACATCAGCAGTATCAATAAAATTGACCCCGGCGGCGGCGGCTGCCGCCACGATGTCGCGGGCACAGGCCTCATCCGTCGGGCCGCCGAACATCATGGTGCCCAGGCAAAGAGGGGAAACCCGAAGGCCACTTTGGCCGAGACTTCGAAAGTTCATGCCCTAGCTCCTCAGTACAAGGCTGCGAGTGGTGTATCGACAGACCTGCGCAAACCGGCCAAAGTTCGCAGAGCAGTATCGAATCGAAGGTGTGCCCACTGTCCCGGGCGCACGGGCCCTCCCGGTCTGCGTATCGTATTCTCCCACGATGCATGGCTACGCCTCGGGCGTCGCTTCTGTGCCTGCAGAACGGCGCATCCGCTGTGCGGCCCATGGGCGCAATGAGAGGCAGATCCTGGATATAGGTCGATTGACGCAGGCGTGTGGGGATCGTTCAACCTGGCGAACGAGCACAGATGACACGTGCCCAGGTTCTGATGGTTCAGTGGGTTCGTGCGATCAAGCCCGCGCTGGGCAATTTTGGAACGTAGCCGGATTGTAGAGTCGTCGCAGGCGGTTTGTGGGGTTGGGGTTTCAGCTCTTGGAGTCCGGGCCACATCCTGGACTTGATAGAGGCGGCTGCGCCATGCCGGAAGGTCGCGATGCGCTGTCAGTACCGCCCCAACACTGTGGTTGCGGACGGAAACATCGGGTAAGCCGTTTTGGTCTCCGGCTGCCGGATTGCCGGTAAAAGCGCGATACGAACCCACGCCTTTGTCGACGCTGATTCGCCGAATGCCGGCCAAGGGCGCCACTGGCTTAGACAGCAGACAGGCGCACGACAGGGCACAGATCCTTCCAAGACCTGCTCCCGGAACGAGACTTCCAATCACAGTTTCCCCAAGCCTCGATTCCACGCAACGTCTGGCGTCGTGTTGCTTTCCATGCCACCGCCATTCCATGTTCGGCGATGTGCGTGGTCGAGTATTCTCTTTCCCCGCGACATCATACAAAGGATTGTGGTGGCAAAGAAGAGGCGGCTATGGTCCGACGCCTCACGCTGGGCGCGGATTGTGACCGCTCAGTCCAATCGGGCCGCGAGGTGGTCGACCGCCTGCTCCACGCCGCAAGGATCAACCGGCGGGTCGTTTGGTGCTGCTCCAGAGCATGTCCAGAGTGGGCAAGAGATTGCCAGAATTCAGTAATTCTGCTCGGACCTCGCGCGCAGCTGCCACCGCTTGCAGCCATTGCACAAGAGCCGGTGCCTCAGGCCAACGAGGGCGCGCGACATAGGCCACCGGGACGCCCGCGCAAGCCGCCTCTACGAAGCTGCCGTACCCGGGTTTGGTCAGCAGCGCATCGCAGCTGGACAGCCCATCGAGAAAACCGAGACCCAGGGACTCCCAGGCCAAGGCGTCCGGGTGATTGGTTCGCCATGATGTGGGCACCAGCCAAGTGATACCGGGGGTCCGTGGCCAACGCTCCATCGGTAGCCGGCCATGGATCCCGCCCAGAGTGACCAGGACCAGTCGCTGATGCGCCGGCAGCCCCAGGGCATGAACGATTTCACGGCGCCGGTTTGTCCCCAAAGCCGCAATGGGACCGATGGAAACGAGCCGGTCCAGTCCCGTCATGGGCATGCACGGCGTGGGTGCCAGGAAGGTTTCGGCTTGGCGATACGCTGCCCGTAAAGGTTTCACGAGTTCCGGCATAGGCTGGTGAGCCAGGCAGCCCTCCAGAATGTCGGCCCAATTCAATGAACAAAGAGCGACCGTGGAAATGCCGTTTGCGGCAGCGGCGGCAATGGCCAGATGTGAAACATTGGAGAGCAACAGTTGTGGGGTGGATCGGGCCAACAGCGCACGTTGCCTGGCAAGGCGTTGTGGCCACTCTGACAACTGCACCGTGTAGGCGGCGACGCTTGCACCCAAATCCACTTCGAATGGATCGACCATCGCCATGCCCAGATCGTCCAGCTCATCTATGTACTCAAACGGCGCTTCGATGCGTTCCTTCAGCTTGGGTTGTGGCAACGTGCTTTGGATTGTGACCCGCAACTCAGGCATGCGCCGGAACAATTGATTGATCACCGGTGCCGTCTGGGCCAAATGCCCAAATCCGTGCCCGGAAAGGGTGACCCAAAGGTGAGGCCTCATGGACCGGCGCTGTCTTCAGGGGTGCGCTTGCTCTCACACTGGCGCTGGCCTCGGCCGAGCCGATTGAAACCCCATGCAACGCTGGAACCCAGCAGCACACCCAGAACATTGGCGGCCGCATCCATCACACCGGTTTCTCGGTCCAAAACCAGGATTTGCAGTATCTCCGCGCCGATCGCCAACTGAACAAGCAGTCCGCTCATGATCCACGGGCTGGTCATGGGCCAGTGCCGGCGAATGGCGAAGCCCAGGGCCGTGAACAGCAGGAAATGCGCTGGTAAGCCATTCGACCAAAGTTCTGTCCGGGCATAGGAGCGGCTGCCGATGATCACATCCAACACTTGGTTGCTGATCGGTTTCGGTAACAGCACGCCGATACAAATCAGGGTCCCGATACCCAGCAGCCAACCCAGTGTCCAGCCTCGATGGCCCTTAAACAGATTGAGGGTCAGTCCGGACAGTGCGAGCAGCCAAAGACCCGCCAACAGCCAGCGGACGATCAGGAAGCGATTTTGTTGTTCCACACGTTCGAGCCGGACATCGCGGGCCGCAACCTGGCCTGGAACACGGGTCAGCTCCAGTCGAACGCTGATTCGATCCGTTTTACCGTGAGGGCAAGGTCGGATCAATTGGAAGGATTGCCAGGGTTGCGTTCCGGATAGGCTCGCTGCCACGTACAGGGGACCGCGTCGGGGGCGTTGCTGGGTTTCGAATCCCAGCATCATGCGTCCCTGGTGCCAGGGCCTTGGTCCCGCCACGATGTCTTGTGAACTCAGCGTCCCGCTCAGCCGAATCAGCTCACACTTTCCCGGTACCGGGACGGTCTGGTACACACCGCGGGTGGTGCTGCGGTCGTTGTTCTGAACGATCAAAGCACCGGTGGGCAAATACTGGACAGTGGCGCGATTGTGATTCCGCCATTGCGAAGCATCGACCAAGTTGGGGCCCGTCGCCTGGTAACGATCGACGATGATCGGGAACGCGAGTGTGACCACCATCATGGCGAAGAACAGCAATGACCAGGCCGCCGTTGATGTGGGTAACTCGAACACGGGCCAGGGTTGGGTCTTGGTCGCAGGGTCGAACACGGGTGTTCCGTTTTTGCGAGTTGTCGATATTGAGGATCGGTTCACTACACGGCGGTCGCGGTGTGTACTTGCGCCCAGACCTGCCCAGAGGTTCGCGGCGTGTACTTTGCCACACGTGGCAATTCGAATCCCCAGCCCTGGATGTGGTCAGGTAGATTCGCGGGCAACGCGCAACTGGGATCAACCCAGGCGGGTCATTCAACAGCTCGATGTGCGTCACCCAGGTGTGTCTCCTTGTGTGGTCTCAAGGAGGCCAAGCTGAGGCATTACCGGTGGCTGAGGCCGTCGTCAGGCATCGTTGATGCGGGTTGACACTCCAATCCAGAATCTTCAATATTGCGGCGCATCATAAACTGTCAGAACAGTATGTTCCATCGCTGTAGCGCAACAGAACCGACCGGCTTTGTGCTGCCGAGCCTTTGCGCGCAGCCGCAGCGGGAGACTCTTGTGCGTGCATACGCCAAAATCCGGCGTAGACCCGAGAATCAAGGGTACGGCAGTCATCCCGCAGAGCCGGAGATGCCTGGAAAAGGCCGGTCGGACGGCTGTTCGAGCCGCCTCGCACAACTGTAGCATGGGTTGGGCACGTCGAAGGTCAACGAAAACGGTGGTGCGATTGCCCTGGGATATCAGATCGGAGCCTCCGGAGCTGGCACATTTTGGTCTCGCTGCTGAAGGCAGTGCAAAAAAAGCGACCCGAAAAGGATTGGCAACGCGGTGTACAGGGGGCGGCATGGGGGCCCCATGGCGGTGGTGCGGAACCAGTACATAGCGACTGTGGCCGCTTCACCTGAATTGAAGCTTATACAACATAATCAAGGAGCTAAGCACAATGACGGATTCGAGCAAAGTCGCGATCGTAACGGGCGCCAACGGCGGATTGGGCACGGCTATGTGCAAGGCTTTGAGTGATCAGGGTAGGAAAGTGGTTGGCGCCTACTTTCCGGCGGAAGAAGAGCAGGCGCAACAGTGGCAGGCTGTCATGCGGGATGCGGGTTACGAAGTGACCATTCTGCCGGTGGACGTAAGCGATTTCGATTCCTGTGCCGCTCTGGTTGATCGGGTTGAACAGGAAATCGGACCTGTGGAAATCCTGGTTAACAACGCCGGCATCACCCGCGACGGGGTGATCAAGAAAATGGGCAAGCATCAGTGGGACGCGGTGCTTCGCACCAATCTGGACAGCATGTTTAACATGACCAAGCAGGTGTTCGAGAAGATGTGTGACCGGGGGTTCGGCCGTATCGTGAACATCTCGTCCCTGAACGGGCAGAAGGGTCAGTTTGGGCAGTCCAACTACTCCGCTGCCAAAGCGGGTGTGCACGGGTTCACGATGGCGGCGGCCCAAGAGGGAGCCCGCAAGGGTGTCACTGTCAACACCATTTCACCCGGTTATATTGGTACCGAGATGGTTATGGCGGTTCCGGAGGAGGTCCGTGCCAAGATCGTGGCCCAGATTCCGGTTGGACGTCTGGGACAGCCCGAAGAGATTGCTCGGACGGTTGTATTCCTGGCCGACGATGATGCGGGCTTTATCACCGGGGCGGATTTCTCGGTGAACGGCGGTCAGTACATGCACTGACCCCAGGCGGTACCGGTCAGCTGACCGGTACCGCAGTCAACGAACCTGGTGCGGAGAAAATGAGCGACTCACGGATTATAAAGAAGTACCCGAATCGGCGGCTTTACGACACCGCCATCAGCAGCTATATCACCCTTGAAGATGTGAAACGGCTGGTGCTGGATGGGGTCGGTTTTCACGTGATTGATGCGCGATCCGGAGAGGATATTACCCGAACCATCCTGCTGCAGATCATCAGCGAGCAGGAGGAGCAGGGCGACCCGATTTTCTCCACCGAGGTGCTGGCGCACATCATTCGCTTCTACGGAGATACGCTGCAGGGCATGATGGGGCGATATCTGGAGCAGAGTATGCGCGGATTCGTCGATCAGCAGCACCTGTTCCGGGAACAGATGAAAAATTTCACCCCGGTCAGTCCGGGTCTGAATCCGTTGGGCGTCATGTCCGATTTTGCCGAACAGAATCTGGCCATGTGGAAAAGCATGCAGGATAAGTTCTACAAGCAGGCGGCGCAGAACAGGAAGGCCCAGGACGAGCCCGAATCAGATGATTGAGCATGGCCCCTAAGGGCGGGTGACCGTGGTGTGGCACTCCAGAGCCCAAAGCCACTCAGCAATGTCGCGGGCAAACTGGCTGCGCACGGAGGCTGTGGACATGGCGATCGCTTCCAGCCCCCCATCAGGCGTTGACAGCTCACGATAGGTAAATCGTTCACTTTCAAAATTCCAGCCTGGCGGTTCCCGAGGCTCGTGCGCTGGGCCGGCGCCGATGAGGTTGAGAATCGGCGTTCGCAAGGCGGAGGGATCGATTGAAGTGCCAGCCACCATCACCGGCTTGCGCGGGACCTCAGGTGCTGGCATAAATGCGTCCCGGTACTCCAACAGCAGCTGCGGGTCCAGGCTTAATCGATCCAGCGTCCAGTACACCATGCGTGCAAACGACTGAGCTGAGTCAGGCCGCTCGGACGCCATGAGTTTTACCATCACCGCGCTCAGATCTTCTCCACAACCCAACAGACTGTGCTCCAGTGCACCCAGAACCGTGCTCGGAATATACGAGAACCTGCGTGGGCCAGTTATCCAGGGGAAGCCATCGGACGAGGGCTGGCCAGGTCGGGTCGAGCCCTAGGCCGCCACCCTCTACAATGACACCCGACAGGGCCTTGGATTGCAGTGCCGCCTGGCAGAGGCCAAGAACGCCGGTCTCGCCGACGCCCAATAGCGCACATGGCGAGCCTGTGAGTTGCGCCATGCATTCGATGGCAGGCGACAGAACGTCACGCAGACAGTGTTCAATAGTGCGCGGTCGTAATGACAACTCGGGATCAGCCCACTCCAGTCCCCACACATCGATATGATGCCCCCGTAGCGCGTTTACCAGCGACAGGTCTGGTTCGAGATCCAACACCGCGCTGCGATGTCGCCAACCACTGACGAGAAGTAGGGCCGGCGCCGCGTTGGCCCCTGCCAGGGCTTCATAGCGGTACAGTGTCGCGCCATGTTGCGCCCAATGCGCTCGGCGCGGGGTCGTGATGGGCGTAAGCGCTGGAGTCGCCGCCATGGCGTTTAACAGCGCGGCCAAGCCGTCATGAAACCGCGTGGGAAGAGTGGACCGTCCGCCAGGAAGCGGGTTTGGGATCCGTGCCCTGCGCGAAACGGTTCGACGGGGCCCCGGGCACAGATCCGATCGCGCTTGGACACTGTTATGTGCTGTCTGGGCCGTGTCTGATTCAATATCGTCTACGTTTGGCACCGCCGTTGTCTGTACGGCGAGGGCTTGGCAGCGTGACCAAATCGGGAACAGCGAACAAAGATCGTCAGATCGACTGCGGCGTGGATCATCCATCCGATTCAGCGCGTCGGCAAACAGCCCTTGTGCGGTCACCAAAGTGCTCTGCTGCCAGACTCTTTGCGCCTGACGGATACGCAGGTAACGAGCAGTCCTGTGGATCGTCGCATTGGAGAAGGGCGCCCATTCGGACGCCTTATCCGGGCTGCTGTTGCTCAGCATGCCACTCAATGCATCCGTCGCGTCCGCCAGGATCAGTTTGGGCGAGGCAGATGTCAGGCTGGGAATCATTGCAAGCCATGCGAGCAGCGGATCGGGTCGGGTCGGGTTTGGCAGGCCGTGGTATTTCAACCATGCGCCCCGATCCCGTGCGTCCGCGGCAGCGTGCAGGTTTGTCGCAAGCGTATCGAGTTCCTCGACGGCGCGTGCGATTCGCCACCCTGGCAGCCCCGTCGATCCCAGCTCAAAGACCGGTGCGTGTTGTGTGGCGGGTGCATCCGCAGCGTCAAGGGCTTGCAGAGCCAGGTCGGCGAGTTCCTGGCCGACGAGGGTTTCCAGTTCCCGCAGGAGATTGGTGAATCTCTGCTCGACAGATGTGTTCACGAAAAGACCCGAACCCGCCTGACTCGATCGAGGCGCCGCGCAGCTGATGCGCAATGGCCGGAGCGCGCTTGGATCTGGTAATGCTGTGGAATGTAAAACGCCCGGTGCGGCATTGGTGCCGTACCGGGCGTTGATGTCTGCGCTGCGTTACTTTCGTGCGCCGGGTCCGTTTATCTCGAGACCGTTCGACATGTAGGTATGGAAGTACTCCAGTGCTCGGTATTCCTCACCCTGGGGTTTGAACGGTTTTGCCCGGACCTGCTCGTTGCACCCCTTGTAGCGACGATGCAATGTACCGAGCTCGCCCCACTTTGACCTGAACACCGGGAAGTGGCTGGAATGCCCCAACGCGGGGCTGAGTTTGTCTGCACGCACGTACATGCCGGCGTTGTAGACATGACAATCGGCGCAGGACAGATTGAGCTGGCCCCGTTTGGCATAGAAATGCCGTCGTCCCCGCTCATACCAGGCCAAAGCGTCGTCGTTGGGAATTTCGACTTCGATTTTCTCGCCCCTTGACGTGTAGGCCATGTAAGCCGAGACGTCCGCGATTGGTCCCTTAGAGTACTTGTACGGTTTTTCACCGTTGGCCTCACGACACTCGTTGATGGCCAGTTCCAGAGTCACGACCTCCTTACGCTCCAGGTCGTAGTGGGGGTAGTTCTGTCGTACGCCGATACCCTCGTTCGGAAAACAGTCTGCCAAGCTCTTGCCATTGGTGAACGGTGTCTCGAATAGGGCCTTACCGTTGTCGATGTTCAACTCGTAGGGCGCAAACTCCTCGATCGCCACCCACTCCTCGCGGGAAGTGGGGTCGATGGAGTAGATGCCATTGACGTAGTCGTCCATGCTCGTGTTCGGGAAGCGCTGTTCGAAGTAAGCCCGAAACGTGTCGAGATCCTCCTGCGGTGTTGCTACAACACCCAGCGGCACAGCCAGAGCGAGCGCGATGGTTGCGCTCATGAATTTGTTCATTACTCTTCACCGTTCTTATTGTGCTGCAGCACGGTTTTCAGCCGATGGTGGCTTCTTCGGAGTCGGATTTGCCCTCGTTATCGGCCCAGCTTATTTTCAGAGCGTCACCTTTTGCGCCGCCTGTGAACTTGAACGACAGATATGGGTTCTTGGACACACTTGGCCCCCAAAGGGCCGTCATCACCACATTGCCGTTGTGTTCACAGACCACTTCCTGAATGTAGTGAGCGGGAATCGGATTGCCCGATTTGTCCTTGCGCTGGCCTGTTTCCATGGGGTGTTTCATCAGCGCCTTTACCGTGACCACGTCGCCGTCCGCCTTGGCGCGTACTTTGATGCTCGACATCGTTTTGCCTCCTGACGTTCTGTATCAAATTCAACCGGCTCGGATCAGCCGCCGCAACCGCCGATGGTCACCTTGACTTCCTTGGACGCGCTGTAGAGCTTTCCATCCGCCTTGACCAGGGCGACGACTTTTGAGGTTTTGCCCATTTTCAGACGCGTTGAGACATATCCCTCAGCGTTCGATGCCAGGTTGAAACTGGCGGACAAGGGGGCCGGATTGTTCTCAGTGATGATGGAAATGCTCTCCACCGAGCTCAGGCCGGTTTCGACGGTGACCGGCACTACGGCGCCATTTTCCGCGATGTCGGGCGCCTTTACCTTGATATCGCCACTTTCGGCCGCTTCGGTGGACCCGAACATCTCGGTCATTGCGGCGGCGGTGGTGTCCGCGTCAAAGGCCGTCTTCGGCCAAGCGGCTGCGAGCACGCGCACGGGCTTGAGCAGCCCGGCCCCAACTGCCACACCGATCAGACCTGCGGATGTGGCTCCTTTCAAAAACAAGCGTCTTTTGCTCTTCACGGCTGCGTATCCTCCGTTGAGGTTCGATTCATCATTTTGGCTCACAGGGTTTGAACGAACACAACGATTTTGTCGATTTCATCCTCGGACAGAATCCCGTGCAGGCCGAATGGGGGCATCATGGTGTCTGGATTGGCGGCGGTCGGATCCCATATCTGCGCGCGTAATCTCTCCGGATCCGGAAAGCGTGCGCTCATGGCAACCAGTGGCGGCCCGATGTTGCCCGGCAGGTCGCCACCCTCGATGGCGTGGCATGCCAGGCAGTTCCCCTTTTTCCGATCGAATGCGATGTCTTTGCCCTGGGCGACCAGTTCCGGGTCGGCATCGGCGTTGGCGAGATCGGGTATGGCGTAGCCGATCAAGGTAGCCGCAAGCGCGACTGCACCGGCTGTGCCGAACAGATTCCGCATATTTCTTTCCTCGCTTTGGTTTTCATGGCCGCGCAACTAATGGCTGCGAAGATACCCAACGGCCCGATGCGCTCCAGAATACCCGACTGCTTATAGCTGGCAAGGTCCTCAGGCGCACTTTCCCAGAGTAATGCATCCGTTCGGGCGTGCATCCTAATTCTGCTTTCAAGCCCATAAATATTATTAATCTGAGGTTCATGCCTCGTCTTCCGCCGCCCGATTGCGCAGGGTTTCCAGCTGCGCCTGCAGCCTGGAACGTTGATAAGGCGTGGCGTCGGCAGCGCTCAGAGCCAGTTCGGTCTGCTCGATGGCCTGGCGCACGTCGCCGCGCAGGGCGTAGTACTCCGCCATGCTGGCATGGCTCTCGGAAATCAAACCGGCCCCGCGCGCCGCGCGCGCGAACATAGCATAGGCGCCGGTTCTCAATATATTGGGTTGCAACTGCTCTCGAAGCAGATTCATGGCGCTCTTGTAGCGTCCGACCTCGATCAAAGCGGTGGCCTGACTCAGGGCGAGTGTGTAATCCCCTGGGTACAGCTTGGCCGCTTCCTGATAGCGTTCGAGTGCCAGGTCTGCCTGTCCGGACTGCAGATCGATTTCCGCGCTCAGAAGCAGGAACGGGAGGTACTCGGGGTGGGTTTGCAGCAGCCGGTCGGTCTCGGCCCTTGCGCCCGCCATGTTTCCGGCACGCAGTTGGCTGAGTGCCATTCCGTAGCGCTGCCCGGCTGAGTCCCGGTTGCTGCCGCTGTTGATTGCGCCCTCGAATCGTGTGGCCAGAGTGCTATGGGACTGGGTCGACAGAACCAGCGCCCGGGCTTGCGCCACATGGTAGTCGAGCGGGTCGGCGCGACGCTTGCCGCTGGCCCCGAGTTGAGCGATGCGGTCGCGGGTTTCCGAAATTCGACGGGTTTCCACCGGGTGCGTTCTCAGAAACTCGGGCACGTTGGTGCCGTAAGAGCGTGAAGCCTCGTAGAGTCGTTGGAAGAAATCGGGCAAGCCTTCGGGGTCATAGCCGGACTTGACCAGAAGATCGACGCCGACTCGATCCGCCTCGGACTCGTGACGTCGAGTGAAATTGATCTGGTGCTGCAGGTCGGCGGCCATCATGCCGCTTACAGCAGCGGCACCCGCGTCAGCGCCCCCTTGGCTCGCCAACAGTATGCCGGCCAGCATCGCTGCGGCCTTTGGCACTTTCAACCGTGTCTGGTCCTCAATGCCGCGGGCAATGTGCCGCTGAGTGACATGCGCGAGTTCGTGAGCCAGTACGCCGGCCAGTTCACTCTCGGTTCGGGTCGCGGTGAGCAATCCGGTATTGACCCCAATGTACCCACCCGGAAGCGCGAAGGCGTTGATCGACCGGTCGTTGACCAGGAAAAACACGTACCCGCCGGTGTCGCTGAACGCGTTGGTGGCCACCTGATGCCCCACCGACTCGATATACTGCTGGAGAATGGGATCCTCTATCACGATGCCGGAGTTGAGGAAGTTCTCGAATATGGCCCGGCCCAGGCGGTTCTCCTGACCAGCGCCCAGGATCTCACGGGACGAATCCCCCATTTCAGGCAGCGAAAACGTCTGACTCCCGGCGCCGAAGGGCACCGCAAACATCAACAGGGCCAGTAGTCGCGAAATCAATTTGTTATCCAATCAGTCGCTCATCATAACTTTATGACCCCTCGCAGTGCCCCGGGTTCAATCGTCGGAACTGGCGGCGTCAGCTCCCGCCAAGCCGTAGGGACAATCTGTTTGCATCCACTACTTGCCGACGGAAGGGGAGGATGAGTAGGCCTCCACGAACTCACGCTCCGCCCAGAATTTTGGCTGTAGCAACGCGTCTGGCATGGCCAATTGCTTGGCCGGTGGGACCGGCGCCGACCGCACAATTTTCTGCACATCTTCATAGCGCAGCTTTTCCAACAGCCCACTATCCTGCGTGTTGCGCACAATCATAAACTCGTCGAACCGACGGTATACATAGACGTTCGCCGGCTGCAGCTTGCCCGATTTGCGCCGTACGGTGAGAGCATAGCGCGTGCTCTCTTCGAAATCCTCTTTAAGCATGGGACACCTCGGTTGTTTGAGCGAGTATGATTTGAATGCGCGATGGCGCCGACCTTGACAGTATAGAAGTATATCGCGATACACTAATGCGATAAACTTTCGGTGATAATTGCGGGGGTAGGGTACAGCCGCCAAACGCACCATGCCTATAACATATGGCTACATGCTGCAGTGCAACTTGAGCGCGATGCTACGTTAGCATATAAGGCATTTCTTAAATGCCTCATGGCTATTTCTGGACAATCGAATAGGAGATGTGATCATGGCAAGCTTTGACGCCGAGCTCGACGCCTCTGGTCTGAACTGCCCCCTGCCGATTCTGAAAGCGAAGAAGGCGCTGGCCGGCATTGACTCCGGCCAGGTGCTGCACATCATTGCCACCGACCCGGGCGCCATCAAGGACTTTGAAGCCTTTGCCAAACAGACCGGCAACGATTTGCTGGAGTCCAAGGAAGAGGGCGGCAAGTTCTACTTTCTGCTCAAAAAATCCTGATCGATCAATCGGCAGGCAGCGTCTGCTGATCAGGGCAGAGCCACTGGAGTTGCATTATGTCGGATGAAAAGAAGCTCGCTATTATCGCGACCAAGGGCAGTCTGGATTGGGCTTACCCCCCGTTCATACTTGCGTCCACGGCCGCCGCCTTGGGCTATGAGACCCAGATTTTCTTTACCTTCTACGGACTCCAGCTGCTGAAGAAAGATCTGGATCTCAAGGTGACCTCGGTCGGCAACCCAGCCATGCCCATGCCGATGCCAGTGCCGGTTTTGATGCAAACTCTGCCCGGAATGCAGGGCATGATGACCTCGATGATGAAAAAGAAAATGAAATCGAAAGGGGTCGCCAGCGTCGACGAACTGCGCGAGTTGTGCATGGAGGCCGAGGTAAAGATGATCGCCTGTCAAATGACGGTCGACCTGTTTGATATGCCCACCAACGAGTTCATCGATGGCATTGAGTACGGCGGTGCCGCGACGTTCTTCGAGTTCGCGGGTGAGTCCGACATCTGCCTGTACATTTAGCGCATGTACGGAGAGCAGGGTGAACCGGTGACTGTGCCGCCATGTCACAGTCCTAGGCAGTGTTCCTGACGCGAGGGTAGGTTATGGCGAGCTATGCCGAAATGCAGCAGATTTTCGAAGATATTCGTGGGGATTTCCGCTACGACCATGAGTTGAACGGCTGCTTGAATTGTGGCATCTGCACGGCCACCTGTCCGTCGGCGCAATTCTACGACTATAGCCCCCGGGAAATCGTCCAACTGCTTTGGACCGAGAACGTGGAGCAAATCTACGACGCCATGCAGGAGAAGATCTGGGCCTGTGCCCAGTGCATGACCTGCGCCGCTCGCTGCCCGTTCAAAAACTCCCCGGGGGGGCTGGTCGCCATCATGCGTGAGGTAGCGATCAAGCATGAGATGCAATCGGCCAAGGATGTGCTCCGGCCTTTCGGACGGGTGATGCTCAAGCTGATCACCACAGGCAACCAGCTTTCACCCGACATGATCCAACCCGACCACTTCCCGGATTGGGGCCCCAACATTCAGAAGGTGGAGGGGGACCTCAAAGTGCTCCGCAAAGCGATTCCGATGCAGACGCTGCAAACCACAGACACGGCCTGGGAAATCTCGCTCAAGACCTCGGTGGAGATGTACACCATCTGGGAGATGACCGGCGTGCTGGATTCGCTCGCACTCATGGATGAGAACCTGTTCGATGTGATCGAGGACTTCATCGACGAGAAGAAGGAAGAGTACGACGATTGGTTGGAAGAACAGGAAGACGATTGAGGGCATCGGCCGAGCCAAACCAGACAGACCGACCGGACGTTCATCGGAGTAAAGCCATATGAGTTCCAAGGATCAAAAACCCGGGCATCACAACGTATCACCCGAGGGTGCGGGTGCCGGCACCATGAAACCCGGGTTCCACAATACCGATGGTCAGGGTGTGGCTGGTCACGGCTCGTTTTTCCAGGCCACTGACCTGTCCGCCGAGGACGCGGTGACCGCCACAGAGTGGGTCCGCAAGCATGTGGATCGCCGCACCGTGGACCTGGGCGATCGTATGGACGATGTGCGGGACCATATGTGGCAGTTGGAAAAGGAGGGCGAGATCATCGTTCACCGAATCAACGACGGCCATGATCCAAAGTCGGTCAGCACGCTGTTTGGTTGGGACAAGAAAGTACCGACGCGGCAGCTCTGGCACCATAAGTCCTGCGGTCAATGCGGCAACATTCCGGGCTACCCCACTTCGCTGCTGTGGTTCATGAACAAGTTTGGTTTTGAGCCGGGCAAGGACTATCTGGACGAGACCGATCAGACCTCCTGCACGGCTTGGAATTACCACGGTTCCGGTATCGGCAATGTCGAGTCACTGGCGGCGGTGTTTCTGCGTAATTTCCATCAGGCCTATGTCTCCGGTAACCGCTTTGGCTATGAGCCTGGCCATTTCTTCCCGCTGGTGCACTGCGGCACCTCGTTCGGCAATTACAAAGAGATTCGCAAGTACCTGATCGAGTCGGCGGAGCTGCGCGAGAAGGTCACCAAGATCCTGGGCAAACTGGGGCGACTGGTGGATGGCAAGCTGGTCATTCCCGAGGAGATTATCCACTACTCGGAATGGGTGCATGTGATGCGCGATCGCATCGCCTCGGAATTGCAGACGATAGATGTTTCCCACATCCGCACCACCACCCATGTGGCGTGTCATTATTACAAAATGGTGCATGAGGACGCGGTATACGATCCCACCGTGCTGGGCGGGAACCGGACGGCGATTATCACCTCTACTGCTCAGGCTTTGGGTGCCCAGGTTATCGACTACTCCACCTGGTATGACTGCTGCGGCTTCGGTTTTCGCCACATCATCTCCGAGCGGGAGTTCACGCGTTCCTTCACCATGGACCGGAAGATTCGCGTGGCGCGGGAAGAGGCCAAGGCCGACGTCATGTTGGCCAACGACACCGGATGCGTTACCACCATGGACAAAAACCAGTGGATTGGTCGCAGCCACGAGCAGAATTTCACCATGCCGATTATGGCAGAGGTCCAGTTCGCGGCTCTGGCTTGCGGTGCAGATCCGTTCAAGATCGTCCAACTCCAGTGGCACGCATCGCCCTGCGAGGAACTGGTGGAGCAGATGGGGATTTCCTGGGATGAGTCCAAGCTGCGGTTTCAGGCCTACCTCAAGGAGGTTGAAGCCGGGAACATCGAACATTTGTACAACCCGGAACTCGCTTACGGAGGAACCGCGTGATGCAGAGCACCGTTCTGGTGGTGGGTGGTGGTCCAGCCGGCCTGTCGGCGGCGGCCACCGTCAGTGCTTCGGGATTCAACGCCGTCGTGGTGGAGAAGGAAGACGTGCTGGGTGGGGCGCCCATCCTGTCGGGGTACGCCAAGCTGGTGCCCTCCGGCGAGTGGGCCAAGGACGCCATCGGGCGCATGGTCACCCGGGTCGTTGACGACGCCAACGTGAGCGTCCACACCGCTGCCAAGGTCACTCGGCTCGAGGGTGAGCCCGGCAATTTCAACGCCACGTTGAGCAACGGTGAAACCGTCAGCGCCGGCGCGATTGTACTCGGTACCGGCTTCACCCATTTCGATCCCATCAATAAGCCCGAGTGGGGCTTTGGCACCTTTGAAGACGTGCTCACCACCACGCAGATGGAACAGATGGTGGGCGCCGGCGAGATACGTTGCCCTTCAGATGGTCGAGTGCCGAAGCGGGTTGCGATTCTGCTCTGTGTCGGTTCCCGTGACCGTCAAATCGGTCGCGAATGGTGCTCGAAGATTTGCTGTACCGTGTCGTCCAACCTGGCGATGGAGATCAAGGAGCTGTCGCCCGAAACCGATGTGTTCATCTACTACATGGACATCCGGACCTTCGGATTGTACGAGGACAAGTTTTACTGGAAATCTCAGGAAGAGTTTAAGACCAAATATGTCAAGGCGCGCATCGCTGAGGTGACCGCATCCGGTGATGGCCGCTTGCTGGTAAAGGGTGAGGACACGCTGGTTAAGCGCCCCATCGTCATTCCCTTCGACCTTGTGGTTCACGCCATCGGCATGGACCCAAACGAAGACAATCCGGACATCTCCCGGGTGTTCGGAGTGGGGCTGGAAAAGCATGGATTCCTTGCCCGAGCCGAGCACTACACCAACAGTTGCGGCACGACCCGGCAGGGGATTTATTCCGCCGGCGCGGCGTACGGACCTGAAACTATAGACGACTCCATTTCCCAGGGACACACGGCGGGCGCGCGTGCCGTAGCGGATCTATATGCCTTGGTTCGCGAAGCAGGATAGGGGCGATGGGGGGGCAAACGAGCCGCCGAAGCGCCAACCACCCTATGACTCGGCCATCTTGGGCAGCAAGTTCGATCACCTCATCGAACACATGGGTGCCGGCTTGGGTGTGGAGCACTACATCGAATCGCTGGCGGCCAAGCAGACGTTGTTCGAGGATCTGATCGGCGGTACAGAGGCTGCCCGGCTGGATCAGGACGCATGCATGGCGATGTTTGAGCACATGTTTACGGCCCGTCGCAAGTTTGCCGGTCCGTTTATGAGCATGGCTTTGGAAGAAAGGCAGGGTTTACTCAAAGCCCTGTTGGATGAGGACACCGATTCTTTGGAGCGGATCCGGGCTTTTGCTGAGGCTGCGCCCACCGGCGGTGATCGCAAGATCAAACGCGCTGCCTGGGATTTTGCGGCGGAGTGCCTGCATTTCCGAGCGCCGGAACGCTGTCCGCTGATGACCCGGTGGATCTGGGACCCGGCCACCGAAGCGGGTGCATTGCGGGAGTTGATTCGGGGTTCCGATGGATTGCGCGAAGTGCCGCTGGGTGGAGACACCGGCACCTATGAACAAGCCAGGGATTGGATCGCGGATCAGCTGGCCGAGCGTGGCTACTACCGTGAGATTCCGTTTCTGATAGACCTGACGCTGGCCCAGGCTTACTCGGACTACATGCAGGCTATGTCGTTCAACGCCGGCATGGTGACCGGGGAACTCGGCGCCAAGGCAGATCCGCTGGAGTTTGTGGTCAAGCTATTGGGGATCGAGCCCGCCCGGCGCGGTGGGCGATCCAGGGTCAGACGCAACCCGAAGGGCCACTGATGCGGCGCAAGAACAGACAAATTTGGAGACCCACTGATGGCGATTCATGAGAAGTCGTTGATCGAGCCGGAGCGTCTGCTGGAGTCCGATGACCTGGTCGTGGACGGGGTGGATGTTTCGGGCCACTGGAACACCATGATCACACCGCGCACGCTGCGTGATTACGACGAGCATTTCGAGAAGACGATCCAGGCCTACGGTGGCGGCGAGTACGTGCATCGCTGCTGGCAATGTGGGTCGTGCACCAACGCCTGCACCATGTACGCGCAGAATACCCAGTTTAATCCGCGCTACTGGATTTACCTGACGCGGTTGGGCCTCAAGGAAGAGTTGATCAAGGACAAAGACATCATCTGGCAGTGCGTGTCCTGCAATAAGTGCACGAACATCTGCCCCAAGGATGTGCGGCCCGAGGGCGTGATGAAGGCGCTGGCACACTGGATGGAGGACCAGGGAATCACCGATAAATCACCCTCCACCCACTTCGACGAAGAGTTCGCCGATCAGATTTTCAAGACTGGCCGGATCGAAGACAGCCACGTGTTGATGCATTTTTTCAAGAAGACCGGTCAGCCGCTGATGCAGGGATGGTTGGTGGAGTTCGGCAAACGCATGACCAAGGGCCTGCCCATCGCTCAAATGCTGCGGATGGGCCTCAACATGCTGTTTCCGCCCAAGACCAAATCCTGGGGCCGGACCGGCGAGGTACTGCAGCAGTACGTGCGCGAACAGAAGGAGGCCGCTCATGGCTAAGGTTGCCTACTATCCGGGTTGTGCCCTGGAAGGGTCCGGTGGCCCGTACGACAAGTCCACCCGCGCCCTGGTGAATGCGCTGGATCTGGAGATGGAAAACCTGCGGGACTACAACTGTTGCGGGGCCATGGAAGTGAAGAATGTTCACCCCATGCTGCAGACCTACCTGTCGGCCCGCAACCTGGCCATCGCGACCGAACAGATGGGCTTGGACACGGTCATGGCACCGTGTAATGGCTGCTACCACAATCTGAAGAAAGCCGAGTTTGAACTGGCAACGTCTGACGATGCCTTGAGCACAGTGCAGGAGCTGGCGCGCAAGGCGGATGATCCGGTCTACACCGGCAACGTGCGCACCCTGCATGTGCTGGAATGGCTGATGGAGGAGTTGGGTCCGGCGGGTATCAGGGAGCGCATGACCAAACAATTGAACGGCCTCAAGGTGGCCAACTACTACGGCTGTATGTACACACGGCCTCGGCAGATTTTTCCGGAGAAAGACCAGGGCCCCGATTCGGAATCCACATATAAGCCGCACTTCATGGACGATCTGCTGGCATCGGCCGGGGCGGTCAATACGGATTTCGCGTTAAAGACGGCTTGTTGCGGCGGTGCCCACACCCTGTCGGACGCCGACACGTCCACCCAGTTGGTATTGAACCTGTTGCAGTCAGCGGAGGAGAGCGGCGCGGAGGTGATCGCCACCGAATGCCCGACCTGTCATTCCGGGCTGGAGATGCACCAGGTGCGTGCGGAAACCGAGTTTGGTATCCGTACCACGCCGAAGATTATCTACTTTACCCAACTTCTGGGCTTGGCCATGGGTTTATCGCCACGCAAGCTCGGAATCCACGAGAACGTCAGCGATTCCATCGGCTTGTTGAAGGAAAAGCGCATCATCTGATGGGTGAGGTCAGACCGTCCGAACATTATCGGCGCAACCACCGGGGTCCGCATGCAGGCATGCAATGGCTGTGAGTTCATCGGTACGCTGCACTATGACCCCGAATTCCAGATCTGGGTGCGGCGGGAGCAGGGCGGCACGCTGACCGTTGGCATGACGGACATCTCCCAGACCGTGGCCGGCAAGATTCTTCATGTTCGGGTCCGTCGTCCCGGCACCCGACGTCCGGCGGGTAAACCCGTTGCCACAGTGGAAAGCGGGAAATGGGCGGGACCGGTCCCCAATTTCTTCGATTGCGTCATCGTCGAGGGTAACCCGGCGGTGCTGGCCGATCCGGCTCTGCTCAACGCCGACCCCTACGGCGCCTGGATCTCCCGGGTCGAACCGACCGGGGGCGCCGACTTGGCGCTGGCCGATTTCCTCACCGGTGACGCAGCGTTCGTGGGCTATTGCGAGCGCGTGCGCAATGAAGACATCCAGTGTGAGCGCAGGACCGAATAGGGTATGGAGCCGGATGTCTACCTTGACGATGAGGACGAGCAAACCGTCGTGTTTGTCGTGACCAGCGGACCGAGCACGCCACAGCGCTGCGCGACGCCCTTTTATCTTGGGGCCTTGCTGGCGTCCATGGACGCGGAGGTGCACATTTTCTTCACCATGGAGGGCGTCAATCTCATGCGGGTGGGGGTCGCCGAAGCGCTGGTGGCCATGGAAGGTGGCAAGACGATAATAGGGTTTATACGGGATGCCAAGCGCGCCGGGGTCGTCCTGCATGTGTGCCGCCCGGCGCTTCCAGGCTACGAACTGGAAGAAGATGCGCTGATTGATGAGGTGGATCACGTATCCGGCGCCGGAGTTTTGGCAGACTTGATCTTGAGTTGCGATAAGGTTGTTTCGTTCTAAGCGTCTGCGCGGTAGAAATGAATGAGGCGAGGTGCTGTCCAGTTCGAGAACGATTTCGGGATGGTCCGAGAAGCATAGCCGTCGCTATGTGACCAGGAGGATCGCGGAATCGGGCCGAAATGGCGGTGCCGCAGACCGTTCCCTTTACTACCGCGCAGGCGCCTGGCAGCGTGCCTTGGGCAGGGGTGTTTCAAATCAGGCCAAGGGCGCATGGGGGTTCGTTGGTTGGCTGCGGGCGACCGGCGGGGAGTTTGTCTTGAGTTCTGGAGGAGCGCGTCAATGGCTGACGTACGGGGTTGCGACGTACCTGAAGACCTGATCTACAACGTGGAAAACAATGTGTGGGCGCGGAGGGAGGATGACGGTGCCGTGACCGTGGGTCTGACCTCATACGCCTGTTCGTTGGCGGGGCAGATCGTGTCCTACACACCGAAAAAAGTCGGCAAGTCGGTCAAGCAGGATAAATCCTGCGCCACCGTCGAGTCGGGCAAATGGGTTGGTCCGGCCAAGGTGCCGGTTGCCGGTGAAGTGACCGCAGTCAATGAGGCGGTCTCCGGCAATCCCGGTTTGATCAACGAGGACCCCTATGGCGAGGGTTGGTTGGTGAAGCTGCAGCCCTCGGATTGGGATGGCGAGTCGGGGGCGCTCAAGACCGGAGCCGACGCCCTGGCTGCGTTCGAGGCGAAAATGGACGCCGAGGGTTTCGAAGGCTGTTGAACGAGCCTGGACGGGTCAGCGGATCCCCCGGGTCCGCTGGTCGTGAGTCCGTCGGAGTCGTATGGCCCGCACCTGGCTGGTTGCCGGTGAGATGGCGAGAATCCTTTAACGATACCGCCCGTGGGTGCGGTTTTACTGTGCCCGCGTGGCTCGGTGCAGATGGTGATTGGCATGCGGCAGTGGATTGATACGCTGGGACGGGTAGAGGCCTTGGAAGACGTCAGTTTTGATCGGGATCTGGTGGGCCAAATGGAGACGCGCTGGAGCCGATCGGGGGCGGACGCTTCGACCAGAATCCACTTCTACACGCCCACCTTCAAGAGCTTCCAGAGTTCGGAACTGCGTGACTGCGGTAAAAGCGCCTGGCCGGCGGTGTCCATCACCGGGAGTGATTGCAAACTGCAGTGTGATCACTGCAAGGCGAAAATACTTGAGCCGATGCTGCCGGCGCGGACACCGGAGGCGCTCTGGCGGGTGGTCAACGAGGTGATTGAGCAGGGAGGGCAGGGGATGCTGATCACCGGCGGTTCCAATCACCGCAACGAAGTGGAGTACGACGCGTACTACCCGGTCATCCGCCGGGTGAAGGATGACCACCCCGATTTTCGCATCGCCATGCACACCGCCCTGGTGACCGATGACATGGCCCGCAGCATGGAACAGTCCGGTGTCGATGCAGCCATGATGGACGTGATCGGGGCCCAGGACACCATTACCCAGGTCTATCATCTGCGGCGATCGGTGGACGATTTTGAGGCGACCCTGGAATCCCTGGTCAAAACCAGCATGAAGGTCGTGCCCCATATCGTCATCGGCCTGCACTATGGACAGCTTCTGGGCGAGTGGAATGCCCTCAGCATGCTTGGCCGTCACCTGCCCGATGCGGTGGTACTGGTGGTAGTGATGCCATTCTATGCGCCCGAAAACCGTCCGTTTGTCACGCCTGACTCCGATGCGGTCGGCGGCTTTTTTATGGATGCGCGGGAGGCTTTGCCGGACACCCCTCTGCTGTTGGGCTGTGCCAGGCCGCCGGGCATCAGCAAGATGCAAATCGACGCCTATGCCGTGTTGGCGGGCTTGAACGGTATCGCCCACCCGTCCGACGGGGTGGTTGAACTGGCGGCCCGCTTGGACCGGCAGGTCAAGGTCACGCCGGCCTGCTGCTCCATTGCGGTGGGAGAGGAGGTCATGGCGCTGGAGGATGATGGGGGGGTGCTGGTGGATCTTGAACGTGTTCTGGAGCACGAGCGCCGGCAAGGTGGCCGTGTTCCGACCAAAAGCCTGGGTGGCATTCCGGTGGTTGCCGCCGTCAACGATCCGCTGTCCAGCCCTTCCAAAGGCGCCTTTTGCCCGTGAAGGCACGAGACCCGGTTCAATGGCGAGTGCTGGATACCGGCTTGAGACGGGCGGCGGAGAATTTCGCCATCGACCGGGCGTTGCTCGAGTCCCATCAGGCCGGCACTTCACCGCATACGCTGCGCTTCCTGCGTTTCCAAGCTTCGGCGCTTCTGGGGTTTCATCAGAACGTTGAGCAGGAGCTCAATCTCGACTACATCCGAGCCCACGATATCGAGATCCAACGGCGACTGACCGGGGGCGGCGCCATTTACTTCGCGCCTGAGCATCTGGGTTGGGAACTGTTTCTGGACAAAGCGGTGCTGGGTACCGCCGACATGACCACCATCGCCCGACGCATCTGTGAGGCCGCTGCCGCTGGTTTGAGCAGCCTGGGGGTCGATGCCCGCTTTCGACCGCGTAACGACATCGAGGTGGAAGGACGGAAGATATCGGGCACCGGTGGCGCGTTCGACGGCGATTCCATACTTTATCAGGGTACCGTGCTGGTGGCGTTCGACGTTGAGCGGATGCTGCGCGTGCTGAGGATTCCCGGCGGAGAAGCTGTCGGATAAGGCCATCGCCTCCGCCCGCGAGCGGGTCGTGAGTCTGCAGGATCTGCTCGGATCTCCGCCACCGCTGGATACCGTCAGACAGGCACTTGCGAACGCCTTTGGCGAGGCTTTCGGCGCTCGGTATGAAGTTGCATCGGAACTCAATTCGGCGGAACAAGCCCTGTATGTCGAGGCGCTGGCAGAAATCGACTGCGACGACTGGGTCTATCAACGCGATCGACCGGTCACCGAGGCGCCGATGCGTGAAGCGATCCACCGGTGCAGCGGTGGCACCCTGCGCTGTGGGGTGGTGCTTGACCAGCCTCGGCAACGGTTGAACCAGGTGTGGATCACCGGGGATTTTTTCGCCGCACCCAGACGTGTGGTGGTGGATCTGGAAAGCGCATTGCGAAACACGGCGCTGGCCGAGTTGGAGCGCAATGTCAGTCGCTTTTTCGATCAGTACCCGGTGCAGATGTTGATGCTTGAGCCTGCTGACCTGGTTGCCGCGATCCGGTCGGCGGTTGCCTCGGCACCGGAGCAGGTCCATGGCTGAAGCACAGCGCCGCCGTGAGGTGGACCTGCTGATCGTCGGCCTGGGACCCGGTGGCGGCAGTGCGGCCGCCAGTGCGGCAGCGGCCGGCCTGAGCGTTGTTGGGATCGATCGCAAGCAGCAGTTGGGCAGCCCGGTTCAGTGCGCGGAGTTCATTCCCAACCCCATGGGGGGATATGCCCGTGAGGACGGGGTCCTGGTTCAGCGGATCAACGGTATGCAAACCGAGTTGCCCTCCCATGCGCGCGTAGCCACCGAGTTTCCCGGTCTGATGATAGACCGGGCCCGCTTTGATCAGGCCATCGCGGCTCGAGCCCGGCAGGCCGGCGCCGAGCTGTGGAGCGGCGCCGGCCTGGTGAATCTGGACCCGGCGCGCAATCAGGCCCAGATAAGGCGCCAGAACGGCGCCCTGGAAAGCATTGCCTATCGGCTGTTGATCGCTGCCGACGGACCCGGTTCATCGGTTGCGGAGAAACTTGGTTTGACACCCCTGGAGACGGTCAACACCCGGCAATATACGGTACCGTTGCGGTTGCCCTACGGCGACACCGATGTATTCCTGTCCGATGACTACCCCGGCGGCTATGGCTGGCTGTTTCCCAAGGGAGAGGTCGCCAATCTCGGACTGGGCGCTGATCGCCGCTACGACCGTGATCTGAAAGGCCCCCTGGATCGACTGCACGCCAGCATGGTGGAGCGCGGCATTGTCGGCCGACGCATTCTGGGTCGCACCGGTGGATTGATTCCCGTGGGCGGTTTGCGTTCGCAACTCCATTGGGGCGCGGCGGTGTTTGTGGGGGACGCGGCCGGCCTGACCCATCCCATTACGGGCGCGGGAATCCACGCTGCCGTGGTGTCCGGTGAGGCTGCCGGTGCGGCGGCGCGGGCCTGGTTGGGCGGTGACCATGCGGCCCTGGATGATTACGAAGAAGACATGCGTGACCAGTTTCAGGTTGCGCTGGATCGCGCGGTGGCGCGGCGCCTTGAGTTGGCCGCCGTGTGGCGGACATCGATGGCCGGTTCTGACGCAGCAATGCGGCGGGGCTGGATCGCATTCGACGAGTACTTTGCCTGAGGTCGGCCCAGTCACGCCGGCAGGAAACGGGATATCAGGAGTATGCACCCATGAGTGTCAGGGCTGATTCGGTAACTGAAGCGCCGGTAACCTTCTACCGGCCTGACTATCACATCCAGACACCGGATATGCGGTCACCGGAGTACGTGCAGCTGTCCACTGCGGCCGCCATCACCCTGGGCTTGGTGCCGGGGACCATGCACCGCACCGCCTGCACCCATTGTCTGAACCTTCTGGTGACGTACCCGGAGGGTTGCCGGGCCAACTGCAGCTACTGCGGTCTGGCGCGTCATCGTGAAGAATCACGCGACTATGCGGACCGTAATTTCATTCGCGTGGATTGGCCCACCGTTCACTACGACGACGTCATCGCGAGGGTCCGAAGCGGGGATGACCGGGGTCAGTTCGAGCGCATGTGCATCTCCATGATCACCCATCCCAACTCGGACCATGACACCTTTGTGCTGCTGCGTAAGTGGGTGGATCAGGTCGCGCATATACCGGTTTCCATTCTGTCCAATCCGACCACGCTGAATCGCGACGACATCCTGCGGCTGCGGGACGAAGGTGCGGACATTTTCACCGTTGCGGTGGATGCGGTCACACCGGAGATCTTCGAGCGTACCCGGGGCAAGACCGTGGACAGCCCCCACACCTGGCGCAAGTATTGGCAGGCCATCGAGTGGGCGGCGGAGATCTTTGGCCCGGAGAAGTTCGGTGCTCACCTGATCTGCGGCATGGGTGAGACCGAGCGGGAGATGCTCGACATCGCCCAACGCATACGGGACCTGGGTGGGCACAACCACATGTTCGCGTTCTTCCCCGAGCAGGGCTCGATGATGGAAGACTGGAATCCGGTATCCCGGGATCAGTGGCGTCGCGTGCAGCTCGCCCGATTCATCATCGATTATGCCGGCGGCCGGATAGATGACATGCGCTTTGACGACGCAGGTCGGGTGGTGGATTTTGGGCTTGATCGCAATGAACTCGAATCGCTGATTGCATCCGGCAAACCGTTTCAAACCTCCGGATGCCCAGGCAAATCCGATGAGGAAGTGTCGGCCTGTAATCGACCCTATGGGGATTCCAGCCCGGCGGACATTCTGTCCTTTCCGTTTGTGCTAAACGCCTCCGACGTGGGGTTCGTCCGTCGACAGATGGCCGGTGAGAACGTGGGCACGCTGGATCACGAAGACCTGGATTGACAAGAGAGAAATCGACCGGAAAAGCACGGGGCCGCGCACGCAATAGAGCTCCGGTTTTTGTTCCCATCGGCAGGGAACGGCACATTTGGTGAATCGACCAGGTGGTGGCTTGGATGTGGTGAGTCGACAGGGATGTCTGCGTCGACAAACCATGCGTTAGAGATTACGGAGCAGATATCGTGAGGAAGTTATCACACCTACTTGCAGCGGGTGCGGCGAGTCTCGCCCTGCTGGCTGGGACGGGTGCCCAGGCCACCACCGGGTACTTCGCCAATGGTTACAGCACCATCCATAAAGGGTTGGCCGGGGCCGGGGTGGCCAAGCCTCAGGACTCACTGGCCCAGGCCATGAACCCGGCCGGGCTGGTCAACATCGGCAATCAGTGGGATCTGGGGGCGGCCCTGTTCAGCCCGCGCCGCAAGTATACCGTCAGCGGCAACCCCTCGTTTCAGCCCGGCACGTTCCCCCTGGGACAGGGTAAGGAAGACAGTGACTCCAACTACTTCCTGCTGCCGAGTTTCGGCTATGCCAGCGAGATTGACGAAGAATCCTCCTGGGGTGTGGCGGTATACGGCAACGGCGGTATGAACACTGACTACAGTTCCAATGCATCGTGCGCGTTGGCCGGGGCGCCGGGCACCGGTATTCCGCCGGGGCAGGGCGGCACCTTCTGCGATGGCGAGACCGGCGTTGATCTCATGCAGCTGTTTATTTCCCCGACGTATTCGCGCCGTATCAATGAGAAGTTTTCCTGGGGGGTGACGCCCATTGTGGCGATGCAATGGTTTGAGGCAAAAGGGTTGGGACGTTTCGGTCAGTTCGGGTTCTCCAGCAACCCGGACAAACTGACCAACAATGGTCATGATTTTTCCTATGGCATGGGCGTGCGCCTGGGTCTCCAGGGCGAGGTGGTTGACGGCTTGCATCTGGGGCTGGCCTACCAGAGCAAAATCTGGATGACCAAGTTCGATGACTACAAGGGCCTGTTCGCAAATCAAGGCAGTTTCGACATCCCATCCACCTTAAGCCTGGGGCTGGCCTGGGACGTGGATGACTCCAAGACCCTGTTTTTCGATTGGCAGCGCATCTGGTACAGCGACGAGGATTCCATACACAATAAGCTGAATACCAGTTCCCTGATGCAGGGGGCGATGACCGGAAACAACGATCTTCTGCTGGGCGGCAACAAGGGTCCCGGCTTCGGCTGGCAGAACATAAATGTCTATAAACTGGGTTTTCAATGGCAATCCAGCCCCGCATGGACCTGGCGCGCGGGATACTCATACAACGATCAACCCATCCCGAAGAGCCAGGTGCTGTTCAATATTCTGGCCCCAGGGGTGGTCAAGCAGCACTTCACTTTTGGCTTCACCCGGACGCTCAGCGACGACAGCGGCATCGATTTTTCTTTTATGTATGCGCCGTCCGAGTCGGTCAAGGGCCCCAACGCCTTTGATCCGTCGCAGAATGTTGAGCTCGAGATGAAGCAGTACGAACTGTCCCTCAATTACTCCAAGCGATTCTGATCCGGTTTCGGCCGCCGGTCGGTGGTGAGCCGTCCGGCGAGCCGGTCGAGGT
Organism: uncultured Gammaproteobacteria bacterium; assembly: GCA_963783675.1. Lineage (GTDB taxonomy): Bacteria > Pseudomonadota > Gammaproteobacteria > Competibacterales > JAHEDQ01 > JAHEDQ01. The sequence continues at coordinate 148,537 of CAWAOU010000018.1, read as the reverse complement.
AAGGGCATGAAATCCATCAAGGTCACCAATCTCGGCGCCATCCGCAATGAGTTGAACAAGTACAAACAGGGCAAGAAGTTCGATCTAGGACAGTTCAATCAGGTGGCCAGACTCGCCTGGCTGGGCAAGGTGGTGTTTCAGCCGCTGGATCCGGAGGATCCGGAATGTGCATCCATGTTGCTCTATCTGGATCAGCCGGGGGAACTGGAGGGCCATATTCTGGAAACGGATCATGATCTGGTCGGCCAAATGCACTTGGTGGACGGGGAGCAGGCCAAGGCTCTGATCCGAATTCTGCGCCAAGGCGTGGAGGAGCGTGCGGCTCTGTATCAGGAGCTTCGCCAGAAGGATTTCTACTTCAAGCAATTTTACCGGTCCGATCCGGCCGCCGATGCGGACGGTGAGTGAGGCTACCCCGCTTGGCTGAGGCGCCTCTGATTGGTTCTGAACGAAGCAGATTCTTGTCCCAGGATGAACGTTCACCAATAGATCCGAGGCTCCCTGAGTTGTCACTGCCTTTCCCTGCTGTCTGCCTGACGCAAATGCCTGCTTTCGCTTTATGACAGTGGGTCGCTGGATCGAACTCGGCGCCACCGATCCTCGGGAAATGCATGCGGTTCCCATGGCCATCGCCGAATGCATGCGGGTCGGTGACTCGTCGGTCTTGGTGTGGATGCGCTCTGCCCAAACCCAGATGTGCGTCGGTGCGAGTCAGGATCCGGGCGCGGAACTGGATCTGGGTGCCTGCCAGTCACGGGGGGTCGTGACAACCCGCCGCTGCCTGGGTGGGGGCACCGTACTGGTGGACGATGGGCAGGACAGTTTCTATCTGATCGTGCACCGCGATCTGATCAAGGCGGCGAGGGTGACCTTGTTTTCCATGGTGCTCGCGGCAGCCCGCAGCACCTACCGTGCTTTTGGGCTGAACCTGCGAACCGTCGGGATCGGCGATCTTTGGTGTGTTGAACGCAAGATCCTGGGCAGCGGCGCCGCAAGCGTGGGAGAGGCGCATTTGATTGGCTCAAGTTTTATGCATCGGTTCGATGCCGAAACCTTCGCCGGTCTGGTCTCGGCACCCACGTCTGGGTACCGTAACTGGCTGGCTCGGGCCCTGCGTGACGGGATGACCGACTGGATGACTGAGGGCATTCCCCCGAAACGGTCTGAGCTTGCCCAACGATTCCGCACCGCTTTGGGCGATAACCTGGGTCTGCGTTTCGCCGGATCCGAACTGACCGCGGCTGAACGGGACGAACTGCCCGAGGTCAGGGCAGAACTGGAACAGAGTGCATACCCCGATGGCCGCCGCCAGGTTCGTCATGGCATCAAGGTGAACCACGGGACCTTTCTGCTTGAACTCGAGTCAACCCGGCTGATCCTGAAACAAGGCAGAATAATGCGTATTCGGCATCGGGATCGGGCGTTGGACGAGCTAAAGGGCCTGGCGCCCTCATCCAAGGCGTTCGAGCGGGCGGCACGCCGCTGTCTTGGGCCGACAGGCGCGATACCGCTGGTAGACGAGGCGCGGGAAATCGTACGGGGAATCCCATGAGTGAACCGACCATCGAGCAGCGCTTAAGGCGACGCTATCTGCTGCTCAGCACCGACGGTGGCTTTGTGGCGGACTGTCAGAGCCTTACGCCTCCGGGTTGGGATCAGGTTAAGGTGGATGATCTGGACCAGGCCGGCGAATGGCATGAACTGTTGTTGTTTCGTTTCCTGGTTCTGGATCTCGACGAATGCGATGTCTTTGATCCCATGGACGTGATTCGCGAAATCAGAAACCAGCACCAGATCAACCTGGCCGTATTCTGCTTTGGCGGTGATGATGACATCCGGGACGAGATGCGTCTGGCCCGGGCCGATCGATTCTTCGCCAAGAACGAAGTCGGCCGGGTGTTACCGATGTTCTTCGAGCAGTATGCCTGGGGCGGATGAGTATTCCGCCCGATATGCCCGGGACCAGGGGAAATTGATCCGAATCGTCAGCCGACCCAGGCATGTGCTTCCACGTCAAACCGCAAGTCTCTGTGTTCGCTCTGATCACCGCAGGTGACGGTGACCCGCCCGACGCGCGTACCGGCGGATTCAAACCGGGCCTCCCAGGCGACGCGCCCGGGCAGTTCGATCGATTTTGCGTCTTCGCCTTCGCCTGCGATCTCCAGAGTCGCATCGGCGCGACCGGTGCCGGTCAGATAGAGCTGGATGGAGAACGGTTCGTTGACGCTGCGACGGTAGAACTGTGGATCCCGGTTGGTGTTGAATTCCACCCCGTTGATGTGGACCGACCTGATGAGGTTGATCATAGTGAACTCCAAAACGCGCGCCGAATAGGCGAATAAGAAAAGGTTAATATACTGAATTTCTCAGCAGTCGCCCAGTGACCTTGAGCAGGTGTTGCCCGCGGGACCGGATCGCCCAGGAACCGCATTGCTCAGTGCTCACGCGGTGGTGTTGCGCGGGGCTGCACCGCCGATGGCCCGCGTGATGCTCGCCGCGGCACGGGACACCATGGATCCGAGCTCGGCGACTTGCTCGTTGGATACGCGGGAACGGGGTCCGGAGACGGAAATGGCCGCCACCGGCAGCCCGTGTTCGTCGTAAATGGGCGCTGCCACGCAGCGCAATCCCACAGCATGCTCTTCGTTGTCGTATGCCCAGCCTGCTTCGCGGACCGCGTTGAGCTCGATCATCAGTCGTTCCGGACTGTCCATCGTGGAATCCGTGTAACTCGACAGACCGCGCTGTTCGATGATGCGGTTCACCTCGCTGTTGGACATGGCTGCCAGCAGCGCCTTGCCCACGCCGGAGGCGTGCATCGGTGCGCGACTGCCCAACGGCACCAGCATGCGCATCATCTCGTGGCATTGCACCTGGGCCATCATCACGGCTTCACCCTGGTCGGGCACCGCCAGGTTCACTGTTTCCCCCGAGGCTTCCATCAGTTCCTGCAGGTGGGGCCGGGCACGTGCCACGATGTCGCGGGTATTGAGAAACGCGTTGCCAACCTGGAACGCCTTGACGCTCACAAACCAGCGCCCCTGGCCCGTGTCCTGATGGACAAAGGCCTCCTTTTCCAAGGTATTCAGAAGCCGGTGGGTGGTGGAGGGGGCCAGCCCCACCTGGAGCGCGAGGTCGGTCAGCGTGGCGCCATCCCCGGCCTCGGCCAGCGCCGTCAGCAGACGCAGGCCACGGGTCAGGGACTGAACCTGGCCACTGCCCGACTGGGCACTGGTCCGGGTGGGAGGCGTCGTTCGAGGGCGGCCAGGGGAGCGTCGTTCAGTCATTTGGTTCTCGATTCGAAACTAGGAGTCTGTCGGATTTAACGCTGTTCGGCTGCAAATCCACGGATGGCGATCAACTCACCTTATCGCGCTCGTTAAATAGCTCTGCTATTCGCCTCGCCCGATAAACTGATTTGATTCGCCCCCGATGAATTTTCGCTTCGAACGGTTCAATCCGACAGACTAGGGTGGACTCCCCAGATCGGTACGCGCCCCAGATGGTGGCGGAGTCCGGAAGTATATCCGGGTGTTGGATCAAAGCGACAGGCACCGACGCACGACTATCTATACATGAGCGCAACCAGTATATTAGCGCAACATTATATACTTGCGCGATACGGGCTGCAGGACAGCCACGGGTATCGTTATGTCCGCTGTTGCGCCGCGAGCCGCTGCATGGTCAGTACGTTCCCAGGGAGTCATTCATTGATGCCGTCGCAACGCCCGGATGCGGGGCCCCACGGGTGGGTTGCCCCTTCGCGCCGGTTTGCCGGGTTCGCTTTCCGACGGGCCAGGAGGAGTAGGCTTGGTCGAGGCTGAAGTACCCGCCATGGACCTGTCGGACCCGGCACCCACGCTACCGGCCGTGTTCATCGGCGCGGGCGGGTACCGGCGCCACAGCTATGGTGAGAACCATCCTCTGGCCATTCCACGGGTGTCCCTTACCCAGGATTTGATTGTTGCCTATGGCGCTTTGAGGCCCCACGAAATGCTGCCGGCCCGCGCCGCCACAGTGGCGGAGCTGTCCTGGTTTCACACGCCAGGATACATAGCCGCAATGCAGCGTTGTCAGGCCCTGGGCAAGGTCACGCATCGGTATCGTCAGCGGCACAATATCGGCAATTTCGAAAACCCCTATTTCGATGGCTTTTTCACGACGCCGGCCACCGCTGCGGGCGGCAGCATTCAGGGCGCGGAAGCGGTGCTCGCAGGACGGGTGGCGTTCAATCCGGCCGGCGGGATGCACCACGCCATGCCCGATCAGGCCCGGGGCTTTTGCTTTTTCAACGACCCGGTGCTGGCCATTTTTCGCTTGCGTCAGGCCGGCCTGCGGGTTCTGTATGTGGATATAGACGCCCATCATGGTGACGGAGTCGAATATGCGTTCAGAGATGACCCGGCGGTGATTACCTTTTCGGTGCATATGGACCCTGCGTACGCTTATCCCTTTGTCGGTGGTCGGAGCGAGGACTGCGGGCCATCGGGCAATGCGGTCAATCTGCCTCTGCCACCGGGGGTAAACGACAGTGAGTATCACACGCTGTTCTGGCGCATCTGGCCACGGCTGCTGGCTGCCGCGGCACCGGACGTGGTGGTGCTCCAGGCCGGCACCGACGCCCTGGCCCCAGACCCGCTCGGCAAGTTCAAGCTTTCCACCCGCTTCTTTCTGCAACTGGTGCGTGAAATCATGCGAGGTGCGCCGACCGATGCCCACGGTACGCCCCGGCTGCTGGTGACCGGGGGTGGAGGCTACCATCCACTGGCTCTGGCGCGCTGCTGGACCGGAGTCTGGGCTGTGCTGTCCGGACGCAGACTGCCCAATGCGCTGCCCCGATCCGGGGTCGATCTGTTGCGTGCCGTGGACTGGGATATGGATGAGGACGAAGATTACTTTCCCGGCTTTTTTACGGGTCGGCTGGACGGTCCGAACGCCGCTCCGGCGAGACCCGAAGTACTGGATCGGACGCAGCGGCTCATACGACAGCATCCGCTGTTTGGAGGCGCGGGTTGACTCTGAAAAGCGGCCACCGGCGCCTTGCCGGCAGTGCGACGCCTGAGGCTACCCGGGCTTATGCCGCGATCCATGCCGCCCATGCGGGTGCGGGTCATTACAGCGATTTCCTGCGCACCCGGATCCGTCTCAGCTCGATTGGGGTCGGGACCTTTCCGGGCGCGGCCAGTCCCGCTGCCGACGCCCAGGTGGCCGGCGCCGTGACTCGAGCGCTGCAGTCCGGCATCAATGTGGTCGATACCGCGGCGCACTATCGCTATGGGCGGGCTCTGGCGGCGGTGGGGGCGGGGGTGCGTGCTGCGGTGGAAGCGGGTGTGCCACGGGCGGCCATGTTCCTGGTGTCCAAGGGTGGGTTTCTGTCCTGGCGCGGCGGTCGGCCTGATGATCCGGAGCTTTGGTTTGAACGCGAGATCGTCGCCCAGGGGCTGGGTACGCGGGATGACCTCGCCGGTATGTCTCACCTGATCAGCCCGGCCTACATCAATTATCAGTTGGAATTGTCCCGAACTTTGATGGGGATCGACACCCTGGACGCATTTTTGGTGGACCAACCCGAGGTGCACATCGCAGGTATCGGCAAGGAGGCTCTGAACCGGAAATTGCTGCAGGTCTTTATCCTGCTTGAGCGTGCTGTTCGCGATGGCCGTCTGCGTTGCTACGGCATAAGCACCTTCGACGGTTTCCGGGTGGAAACGGATCACCTCCTGTTTCAATCCTTGGCCTCGCTGTTGGGCCTGGCCGAAAAGGCTGTCCAGGCGGTCGAGGGCCGTGCCCAGGCGCGGCACCATCTCAAGTTGGTGTCGATGCCTTACAACCAGGTCATGCTGGAAGGTTTCAGCCGCTTCAATCAAGCCACCGGGCAGGGCAATGTGGCCAGCACCGTGCAGGCGGCGCATCAGCTCAAGCTGTATCTGCTGGCCAGTCACACGCTGCTCAAAGGCCACTTGGCCAAACGGTCAGCCGAGACTCTGGAGGCGGCATTGCCGGCACTTTCGCCGGTCCAGCGTGCGCTGCAGTTCAACCGTTCCACCCCCGGTATCGGAACAACGCTGGTGGGGATTTCGGACCCGGATCAGGTGACCGATCTGATCCAGGTCATGAATATGGATCCGTTACCCAGGCAGACTTTGATGGCAATGTTTAAACGGACCGAGTAGACGTTTCCGGGTGCAGTCCGGTCTATGCCTGGGCCCCGTCTCGCACATTGGATTCCCGTACCCGGCATACAGTCGGGGCAGGTGCCCTGGGTCCCGGCCGAGACGGGCAATCGTCGCAAGCTGCTGCGCTGTCTCCGACTGCAACAGGTTCGCCAACCAGCATGCTGTTGACCGGGCAGGCGCCCCGGATTGGTCTATAGAGGCGCCACTGATCTCTGCTCGTGAACACACTGGGTTCGACGGGGATCCCGCCATTCCTTGATTCAGGTTTGCCGGTGTCGGTGCACATATATTAGAATTATCTAATATATTCGATAGTCAAGCGAACAAACCTTTGGAGCGGCCTATGAGGCGAAGTAAGTGCTTTGAGTTGCGGTCAGTTGGCGCAGCGCTGCTCTTGTGTGTGGCACACGGGGCCGTGGCGCAGCCGGCGCTGGAAACGGCTACCGTCGACTATCAGACGGTGGTGCGTGAATTCGTTGCCGACGGGGTGGTGGAGGCGGTGAATCAGAGTACGGTCTCGGCTCAAACCGCGGGCCGGGTTCAGGAAATCCTGTTCGACGTAAACGACTACGTGGAGAAGGGCTCGGTCATCGTTCGCCTGGTGGATGGTGAACAGCGTGCAGCCATGGAGCAGGCCGAAGCCAATCGGGCCGAGGCTCAGGCACGTCTAGAGCAGGCGCAGGCCGAGTTCGGCCGGATTCAACAGGTGTTCGATCGGGGTCTGGTGGCGAAATCGGCCCTGGATTCGGCACAGGCCGAGCTGAAATCCGCTCAGGCCCGGTTGGAAGCGACAGCAGCCGTGCTGGACCGGACCGAGCAGCAGTTGGCGTACACCCTGGTCAGGGCGCCCTACAGCGGCATCGTCCTGGGACGTCACGTGCAGCTGGGCGAAGCTGTGCAGCCCGGTCAATCTCTCCTGAGCGGGGTGTCCCTGGAAGAGCTGCGCATCCTTGCCGATGTGCCGCAACGGCTGATTGAATCGGTGCGGCGGCATGACCAGGCAAGGGTCTGGATCGATCCCGCGGAGCCTGGGGGTACCTTGGCACTTGAGTTGACGATCTTTCCCTATGCCGACCCGCAAAGCGGCACGTTTAAGGTGCGGGCGTATCTGCCGGCCGGTGTGCCGGGTGTCTTTCCCGGCATGTTCGCCAAGATCGGCTTCGTGGTCGGTGAGGACCAGCGAATGCTGGTGCCCAAAGCGGCGGTTGTCCGGCGCAGCGAGGTGACCGGTGTGTATGTGGTGGGCGATGCCGGCCGAATCGTGTTGCGGCAGGTGAGGGTCGGCCGCACCGGGAGCGAGTCCATTGAGGTGTTGGCTGGACTTCAGGCGGGCGAGCGGGTTGCGCTTGACCCGATTCAGGCGGGTATCGCGCTCAAAGCGCAGCGGGAGGGGGCGCCGTGAGTACAAGCAGACTGGGTGTTTCCGGCACCATCGCGCGTACTTTTCTGGTGTCGGAAATCACCCCTTTGCTGGCGCTGGTGGGCTTGCTCATGGGCGTGTTCGCGGTTCTGGTGACACCGCGCGAGGAAGAACCTCAGATCGACGTCACCTTCGCCAATGTGTTCATCCCCTTCGCCGGCGCCACGGCGGAGGAGGTGGAGCAGTTGGTCAGCACCCCAGCGGAACAGGTCCTGTCGGAGATCGAGGGCATAGATCACATTTACTCGGTCTCGCGACCCGGTATGTCGGTGCTCACGGTTCAGTACAAGGTGGGCGAGAGTCGAACCGATGCCATCGTACGTCTGTACAACCAGGTGTTTTCCAACCAGGACTGGCTGCCGGCAAACCTGGGTGTGGGTCAGGCCATTATCAAGCCCAAGGGTATCGACGATGTCCCCATCGTGACCCTTACCCTATGGACCGAAGACCCCAAGCGCGGCGCGTTTGAGCTGGCCCAGGTGGCGCATGCCATCGAGGCGGAGCTGAAACGGGTGCCGGGTACCCGGGACATCTACACCATCGGCGGTCCGGATCATGTCGTCCATGTGTTGCTGGACCCTCAGCGTATGGCCGGATTCGGGCTTTCGGTGAACGAGTTACGCACAGCCCTGCGCTCTGCCAACACCTCGGTTGACGCCGGCGCCACGGTGCGGGACAACACTGAGATCCCGGTCCAGGCCGGGACTTTCTTGCTGACCCCCGAAGATGTGGGTGGGCTTGTGGTGGGTCTGCACAACGGCACGCCCGTGTACCTGGAGGACGTGGCCGATCTGCGTCAGGGACCGGATCAACCCGAGCAATATGTCTGGATGGGTACTGGCCCCGAAGCCGGCGTCAAAGGGATTTCCGCGCGGGGCGAGTTTCCGGCGGTGACCGTCGCCGTTGCCAAGAAACCCGGTGAAAACGCGGTTCAGATCGCCCGCAAGGTCAGCAAGCGGGTCGAGCAACTGAAGGGCATTGTCATTCCGGATGGGGTTGAGGTGACCCTGACACGGGACTACGGCGCGACCGCCGATGACAAGGCCAAAACTCTGATCAAGAAGCTTGTTTTTGCCACCGCCTCGGTGGTGTTGCTGGTCTGGCTGGCGCTGGGATGGCGCGAGTCGCTGATCGTCGGCGCCGCCGTGGTCATTACCCTCACCATCACGCTGTTTGCCTCCTGGGCATGGGGTTTTACCCTGAATCGGGTGTCTCTGTTCGCCCTTATTTTCTCCATCGGCATCCTGGTCGACGATGCCATCGTGGTGGTGGAGAACATCCACCGGCATGTGCAAATGGGTGGTAAATCCCTGCGCGAGGCCATTCCCATCGCCGTGGATGAGGTGGGCGGCCCCACAATTCTGGCTACGTTTACCGTGATCGCCGCGCTGCTGCCCATGGCCTTCGTCAGCGGATTGATGGGTCCGTACATGAGTCCTATACCCATCAACGCCAGCGCCGGCATGCTGATTTCGTTGATTGTGGCCTTTGTGTTGACCCCGTGGCTGACTTACAAGGTGATCCGCAACGTGGTGGAAAAGCATGGGGATAATGCAAATTCGGCTCCGGCAAATCCCAAGCTTGAGCGGTTCTTCGGCGCGCTGATTGGCCCCTTTCTCCGCGGTCGAAAAGGCATCCCCATGCGCTTTGCTCTGGGCGTGGTGGTGCTGGTGCTGATCGTCGGATCCCTGAGTCTGGTCTATTTCCAGTTCGTGGTCTTGAAGATGCTGCCATTCGACAATAAGTCCGAGTTCCAGGTGGTGGTGGACATGCCCGAGGGCACAACCGTCGAACACACGGCCCGGGTGCTCAGCGAGTTGGCCGCCCGCATCGCAGAACTGCCAGAAGTAACGGATTATCAGGTCTACGCCGGGACCGCCGCCCCCATCAACTTCAACGGCCTGGTACGCCAGTATTATTTGCGTGAGGGCGCGAATGTGGGTGACATACAGGTCAACCTGGTGGACAAGAAACTGCGCGAGCGCAAGAGTCACGAAATCGCCCGCGCGGTGCGGGACGCGCTTCAGCCCATCGCCCGGCGGCTGAACGCAAACGTGAAGGTGGTGGAGGTACCGCCGGGTCCCCCGGTCATGTCACCGCTGGTGGCGGAGGTCTACGGCCTGGATTACCAGGGCCAGATCCGGGTGGCGCGTTCCGTTCGCGCTGTTTTCGAGGGCACTGCGGATATCGTTGACGTGGATGATTCGGTGGAAACACCCTCACGCCGGATCGTAGTCAAGGTAGACCGCCAACGGGCATCCGAGTTGGGGGTGTCCCAGCACAGTGTCGCTCAGGCGGTGTCCACCGCCCTGAGGGGCGACGACGTGGGCTATCTGCACGGGGCGAACGTCAAGTACCCGATTCCGATTCGGCTTGAGTTTTCAGCCGCCGACAAAGCCGATCTCAATGCGTTTCACGCCCTGCAGCTGCCCAGTGCCAGTGGGGCGCTGATCCCGCTGGTCGAAATAGCGGAGGCCGAGTTCAAACCCCGCGAAAACGCCATATATCACAAGGATCTGCTCCCGGTTGTGTTCGTCATCGCAGATATGGCCGGAGACCTGGACAGCCCGTTGTACGGCATGTATGAGATTGCGGGCGCCCTCCATGAGATCGATATGGAAGGAGATGGCCCGATCGATCAGTACTTGATCAGTCAACCCGACAATCCCTACACCTACAGCATGAAGTGGGACGGCGAGTGGCAGATTACCTATGACACATTCCGCGACATGGGCATCGCCTACTCGGTGGGTCTGGTGCTGATCTACCTGCTGGTGGTCGCGCAGTTCAAATCCTACCTGGTGCCTTTGATCATCATGGCGCCGATCCCCATGACCATCATCGGTGTGATGCCGGGGCATGCACTCACCGGAGCCCAGTTCACCGCCACCTCCATGATCGGAATGATCGCCCTGGCCGGCATCATCGTGCGGAACTCGATACTGCTGGTGGATTTCATCAATCAACAGGTCGCCGAGGGCATACCGTTTCAGGAGGCGGTGATACGTTCCGGCGCGGTTCGCGCCAAGCCCATCGTACTCACCGGGCTGGCGGCCATGCTGGGGGCGTTTTTTATCCTCGACGACCCCATCTTCAGTGGCCTCGCGGTATCGCTGATATTCGGCATCCTGGTGTCTACAGTTTTGACCCTGCTGGTCATCCCGGTGATGTACTACGCGGCCCGGCGTCGAGTACTAGAGCCGGATTCACAGTAGCGGAGCATCCAACCGCCCACGCCCGATCCGAGCATTTTACTGGGGTCGGGCATCCATCCTGCCGGGATCGGGCTCGGCGATGGTCCAATCGCTGTTGGCGGTGTCTTTTGCCTGATACATGGCCAGGTCGGCGTGTTGGAACAGTCCGTTCAGGTCATCCCCGTGATTCGGATAGATGGCGATGCCGACGCTCACCGCCAGGGTGATCTGGGCTCCGTCCCAATCAAATGGCTGGCGGATGGCTGAGGCCAGCGTCTTGGCGACGCTGACCGCATCCGTCGGTTCGTTGATTTCGGTCAACAACAGGGTGAATTCATCGCCCCCGGTGCGCGCCAGGGTATCTTCCTGACGAATTCGTTTCTGGATCCTTCTGGCGGTTTCGATCAGCACGGAGTCGCCCGCCAGATGGCCGTAGGTATCGTTCACCGGTTTGAAACCGTTCAGGTCCAGAACGGCCAGCGCGAACAGACGTTGATGACGCCGCGCATGGGCAATGGTGTGAGTCAGTTGACGCTCCAGGAAGAGCCGGTTTGGAAGCCCGGTTAGCGGGTCATGCAGTGCCATGTGGCGAAGCCTGCGACTGTCCCGGATCATGACCAGAGTAAGCGCGCTCAGCGACAGGGCGATGGGGGTCGCGCCGGTGCGATTCACTTCGCGTCGTTGTGTTGATAAAGCCTTCCTTTCGGGGCGGCCGCCAGTTGCCAGCTGCCGTTGGGAAAACTTACGGACATGGTCACGGGCTTTGCCTGAAACAACTCCGGGTCGCCCCAGCGCACTCCGCCCTCGGCCCCCAGGCCATCTCTGCCCCGAATGGCAATGCGGTAGTTCGACTCCGCGTCCGGCAGACCCGCCTCGTCAAGGATGGTGTTGAAGTCGATCACGACACTGGACAAGCCCCAGTAGAGCCGCTCCCCGGGTCGTTTGGGGTCTGGTATGTAGATCGGTGTCCGGGTGATTACGCCCACCCCACCCTGAACCAGGTCAACCGGTCCAGCCGCCTGCGTCTGCTCTTTCTCGATGGCCTCTCTCACTGTGGGCCACTGGGTCGCGTTTGTCCGATAGTCGAATCCCAGAACCTGCTCATTTCCCAGAACCTCTCATTGCCCTCTTTGGGATAAACTCGGGTGATGACATAGCCTTCGGCGAGTGCCACATTGCGGATCCAGATCGGCGTCCGGCGCCCGTTCGCGGGACAAGAACAACTCGGCGAGGTGCTCGATATCGTCGAGCCCCAGCCGCCAGAGCCACAGATTTTTCTGCACTGGTGGCTCGGTGATCTTCTCCAGGCGATACCAGAAGCGCGCTACACCGGCGTAGCTGTAGGGATCGTCATAGGGAAGGTCGGTGGCGATGACCTTGATAGGCCCCGTTTCCAGGCTTGCAGCCCCGTCCTCTCCCGTGACCAGTTTCGGCGGCGGGGTAGTTGAGCGGACCAGGCGAAAGCGATCACCGGGACTTTCCTCGAGTGTGATGGTGGCAAGAAAGACGTGCTCGAATATGTAGCGGGCAACCAGCTGTTGGCGCTTGTCAGGGCTATTGAAAAAGGCCTCCCATGCAGCCACGGCTGTGGCGTCAGAGACGGTCCGCGCCTTCTGTAATTGCTCCGCGCTGGTGCCTGGCGCGCCGGCGGCAATCCAGGCTTCCAAAGTGGTGAAGGCCTGTTCCCCCAGGGCCGGCAGGCCATAGGGCATGCCCAGAGCGGGATGTTCCGAGAGCCGGGCGCTGAGCGCATCCGGCGTAGACGGACAGACCGAGGCGAAAAGACGCTCGATTGTCTCCGCGTCCGGCTGAGATACTCGGCAGCGCCAAGAGGGATCCAGGAGTCCCTGCGGTTTGTGTTCCCTCGGATGGCGGCGAGGATCGCAGGGAACCGACACAGCAGTCGTCCGCTCAAGGAGGAAACCCGTTAGACTCCAGGCTGGTTCTGAGTAGCTAGCGAGCACCGACGGGTGAAAACAGGCGATACCGGAGATTTCTATGCGCTGGGGCCGGAGACAGTCCTGGATGCCGTTGAGGCCAGCGGATTGCCTTGTGACGGACGGCTACTGGCCTTAAACAGTTACGAAAATCGGGTTTACCAGGTTGGCGTAGAGGATCAGACACCGGTGGTTGCGAAATTCTACCGGCCGGAGCGTTGGTCCGACGCGGCTATTTCGGAGGAACATGCCTTCAGCACGGAGCTGGCCGGGGAGGAAATCCCCGTGGTGGCCGCCACTACCCGATGAGCGTGGAAATACCCTTCGGCAGTCATCAGGGATTTCGATTCGCCATCTATCCACGGGTGGGGGGCGGGCACCCGAACTTGATCTGGATGACACGCTTGAGACCATGGGCCGCCTGCTGGCCCGTATCCACAACATCGGCGCCTTGAGCCGCTACCAGCACCGACCGAGCTTTGATCCGATTGCGCTGGGAGAAGACGCCATTTCACATCTCTTGTCGCTGGACCGGATGCCGCCCGAACTGGGCCCGGTGTACGAAGGTGTCGCCCGGGATGTCATGCTCCGGGTTCAGGCGCGCTTCGATGCAGCCGGTCGACTACACTCGCTGCGAACTCACGGTGACTGCCATCCCGGGAATATTCTCTGGACTGAGTCCGGCCCGCATTTTGTCGATCTGGACGACAGCTTTAACGGTCCAGCGGTGCAGGATCTCTGGATGCTGTTGGCCGGGGACCGGGGTAATCAGACCCGGCAACTGGGTACGCTGATCGATGGCTATGAGCAGTTTCGCGAGTTTGATCGACGGGAACTGAATCTGACCGAGGCCTTGCGCAGTCTGCGCATGCTCAACTATTCGGCCTGGCTGGCTCGGCGTTGGGAAGACCCGGCGTTCCCCCGTGCATTTCCCTGGTTTGATTCGGCCCGTTACTGGGAAGAGCAGATCCTGGCACTGCGGGAGCAGATGGCCGCCATGGACGAACCGCCACTCGTGGTTTGAGCTCAGTCCCGAGACTTGCCTCGGTGTCGGGCCAGTTCCTTCAGCAATGCCTCTTGTTCGGCGAAAGAGGGGACCCGGGCGCGGCGTCGGCATCGTTGGCGGCCGGCGGGCTCTCGCGGGATGGGTGGCCTGCCCGTTCCCGCTCCTTGAGCTTAACGTAGTCGTTCAAGGTGTCCGGTGGGTCGCTGAAGCGACCGGTGTACCCCGTGGGCGGTTTGGCATCGGTGCGCAGCAGTGTGGCCATACGCAGGGCTTTGTTGGTACGGGTGACTGCCCCATCGATCCACCAGAGATCGAACAAAGCAAAGATCAGCAGGGGTGCGAGTGCGATCCAGAAGTAAGGTTGGCCGAACTGCCAGGCAGTGAAGATTACCGCGCTACTCAGGCCCATGTAGACGAGAGCGCCCCGGGTTTCTCTGAGGTAAAACCGGTGGGCGCCCAGGGCAAAAAACGGCCACAGTGCATAGGCGATGCCGCGTTTTCGCAGGGTTCGACGCAGATGCAGGTTGACGGTCTGCAGGCCACCGCCTTCAAGGTCGAGTTTTTGCCATGCCTTGGCCACGTGCTTGCTTCCTGATGGATGCTTTGAATTGTACGCTTCTCTAAGAGGGTGTTTACACAATAATCTAAGCTATTGATATTGAGAAAAATACGGGTTGAGCAGGAGATCGGGTGCTTCGAGGAAAACGGAGAGTTTTCAAAGAGATACCGTTGCCGATCGTTTGATTTTGTAAACACCCTCTAAGGAGCCTTTGATTTATTCTGGACGAAGCAGATTGGAGGCTGAAATGCGCAGCTTCAAGGGGCGGATCGCGGGGCAGATCGCGGCTAATAGTTATTCTATTGCCGAGATTTGCGGCGATGTAGCTGTGTATTTGAGACTCAAGGTGCAGGTTCACGAATAGATCAGAGGTTCCATAATATAGGGCGATTCCCCAATCACGTCATCCGGGCGTGCCTGACGTTACCCCGCGAGAGCAGAACCGGATGTTGTTACCATGTCGCACCAATCTGCTGCGGGCACCCGGGCCATAAGGGATGCAAACGGCACCATTTTTCGGGCGCGGCCGGTATGCCGGCATCGCCGCTGAGGTAGACACACGATGAGCGATCGCAGGCTGCAGGTGTTTTACGCCGTGGGCAAGGTGCTCAGCTTCACCAAGGCGGCGGAGGCGCTGCACATGACCCAGCCGGCGGTGACTTTCCAGGTGCGTCAGCTGGAAGACCATTTCAAGGCGCGCCTGTTCGACCGTACCCACAACCGAATCAGTATGACCGAGGCAGGGCAAGTGGTGTTTGGCTATGCAGAACGCATCTTCGAGCTGTACGACGAACTCGAGCATGCCGTGGGTGAACTGACTGGCGATGTCAGCGGTCACCTGGTTATGGGTGCCAGCACCACTCTGGCCGAATATGTGTTGCCGTCTCTGCTGGGAGAATTCAGCCGTAATTTTCCAGATGTCACCATATCGCTCAAGGTTGGCAACACCGATGCTGTGGTGGCGATGGTTGAGGACAACAGCATCGATCTTGGCATCGTCGAGGCCCCCGTGATCAGCGGTAATCTGGACGTGGAAGTGTGTCAGCAGGACGAGTTGGTGGTCATCGTTGCGCCGGACCATGAGCTGGCCGGGAACCAGGCCGTAAGTCCCGGGCAGTTGGTCGACCGGATTTTCGTGAGTCGTGAGGCAGGTTCTGGAACCCGTGGTGTGTTTCATACTTATCTGGCCGATCAGGGTATCGAGATCGATACTCTGAACAGCACCCTCGATCTTGCCAGCCCCGAGGCGGTGAAAGGGGCGGTTGAAGCGGGTATGGGTTTGTCAGTGGTATCCCGCGCCATAGTCGGCAAGGAACTCAGACTTGGAACACTCAAGGCCATCCCGCTGCAACCGCGGCTCCTGCGGCCTTTCTCCTTTGTGCGCAAGAAACAAAAGTTCCGATTGCCGGTGATGACCGAACTGTTGGGGTTTGCGCGCAGCTATTTCGAAACGAAGTCCGGCGCGTGAGGGTCCGTGCCACTGTTAGGAGCGAGACAAAATGAAGCAGTATGCGGTGGTTCAGCACACCTACTCGGAGTTTCTCGGCCTGATAGAGCAACATCTCGAGAAGCGTGACATCGGCTTCAACTATTTTCGTCCGTTTGTCGGTCAGGATCTGCCCGGGTCGGCGCTGCAATTCGACGGCCTGTTTCTGCTGGCGGGTCGAAACCCAGCGTTGGATCAGGCCACTGTGCCCTGGTTTGAGCACGAGTTGAATCTGATCTCCATCTTCCGCCGCGCTGCCCGGCCGGTGGTGGGTTTTGGTGCCGGCGGGTTGATCGTGGCGGCTGCGTTTGGTGCTGAACTCCTGGCTGAACCGCGGCACACCGCCGGCTGGACCACGGCCAATATCACAGAGGCGGGGCGCGGCGATCCGGTGGCAGAGGCATTGCACGGCCGTCGAGTTTTGAGCTTGTATGAGGGCGATGCGAAACTGCCCCAAGGCATAGAACCGATTCTGCTGGCCGACGATGGACGTTGGCTTGGCATACGTCCGGATAACGGCAGCTATGGGCTTCTGTTTCGCCCGGAACTCAAGCCGGGGATGATCGAAGACATGATTATGGAGGCCAATCGCGATTTGCCGGACAATATCGGGGAACTGTTGGCGGAGGCGCGCGAGCTATGGCCGGATATGCAGGGGCTGACCGACGATTTCATTGTTGCCCTGGTGAAATCTCTGAATCTGATGACGGAACGCCGCAAGGCGCCGGTGTTCAGCCTCAAAGTTGAGTGAGAGAGAGGCGTACCGGTTTGGATCGAAACCCACTGTGAGCAGGCGCAACGAGTTACTGGCCCACTGGGATTGCCTGGGCGAATCCGAGCGGGACACGTTGGTTCGTTTTGCTGCATTCCTGCGGGCTGGTGAGGACGAGCAGAACGCTCCGGTTCCGATTCCCGAGCCACAGCACGAGCCGCGGCCCGAGTCGGAGACCGTGGTCGGTGCCATCAAGCGCCTGAGCCGTGTCTATGCCATGCTTGACCGTCGCCGCATACTCAATGAGACGTCGTCCTTGATGGGACAGCATGTGATGCAGGGGCGAGACGTTGTGGAGGTCATCGACGAGCTCGAGCGTATGTTCGAACGCCACTATCGCACGCTTGCCGACCCGGATGGCTGAACCCGGATGGCCTGCGGAACCACGTGATTGGGCTTAAGGAAGGTCTGATCAATTGATACGATTGCAGCAATTGATCAGACCTTCCTCAGGAGTCTGTTGTCCCATTTTTTTTGTCAACGAGATGCCAGGCGCTGGTTTTCATCGGGCGGCTGAAGACCGAGATTGAATGAACATCATAAGCGACTGGTTCCAACGCATCTTCTCCGACCGCCAGGCGGTTGTCCTGGCCGTTCTGCTGATTGTGGGCGCGGCCACAATCATTGTTATGGGCAAGATGCTGGCGCCGGTCATCGCCGGTGTCATCATCGCCTATCTGCTGGAGGGTCTGGTTCAGATTCTGATCCGGCGGGGTATGCCCCGCCTGCCGGCGGTGTTGATCGTGTTCGCGGTTTTCTCGGCCTTTGTTCTGGTCGTGCTGTTTGTTCTGGCGCCTTTGCTTTCGAGGCAAATGACCCAGCTGGTGCAGCAGTTTCCGGCCATTCTCGCCCGGGGGCAGGATTTGTTGCTGCGGTTGCCGGAGATGTACCCGCGATTTGTCACCGAGGCGCAGGTGGTGGATATGATCGCCACCATCCGGACCGAGATCGGCCGCATCGGGCAGAACGTCCTGTCCTGGTCCCTGGCCTCGGTGGTGGGTTTCATCACCATCGTGGTGTACCTGATCCTGGTTCCTCTGCTGGTGTTTTTCTTCCTCAAGGACAAGGATCGTATGCTGGGCTGGTTCCACGATTTTCTGCCCAACGACTACAGTCTCACTACCCAGGTCTGGCGGGAGGTGGATCGCCAGATCGGCAACTATGTCCGGGGTAAGTTCTGGGAAATTCTCATTGTTTGGGCGGCAAGTTTCACCACCTTCGCCTTCCTGGGGCTGCAGTTCGCCATGTTGATCGGTTTGATGGTGGGGCTCTCGGTCATCATTCCTTACATCGGTGCGGCGGTAGTGACCTTGCCGGTGGGTATGATTGCATTTTCCCAATGGGGCTGGAGCGCGGAGTTCCTTTGGTTGATGGGCGCGTACGCCGTCATTCAAGCGCTGGATGGCAATGTTCTGGTGCCGCTTATTTTCTCAGAGGCCGTAGACCTCCATCCTGTGGCCATCATCGTTGCCGTTCTGGTGTTCGGTGGTATCTGGGGCTTTTGGGGTGTGTTCTTTGCCATTCCTTTGGCCACGCTGGTCCAGGCGGTACTCAAGGCCTGGCCCAGGTCCGTGCTGGCCCATGAGGCCAGACCGGCCTGACCGACGTATCCCCTTTTCAGGTGATAAGAAAAACCAAAATCAGGACGCTGGAGCTGTCCGTTTTAGTGCGCTTTGATTCTATCGCTGCTGACTCCCAAGATCCGTTGCGCGGCGCTTCACTGGTCGCGTCACTCTGCCAAGCGCGGACTGGCCGGTGAATCCAATGCGACCGGTGGGTTTCCACCACGACCCCCCTTATTTTGCGGTTATCTTCACCAGCTTGCGAACTGACATTGATGACGGTTATGCCGAGACCTCCGACCGCATGCTCGAACTGGCGGCAGATCAGCCCGGTTTCCTGGGTGTGGAATCGGTGCGCGAGGGCGCTTTCGGAATCACCGTGTCTTACTGGGCCAGTTTGGATGCCATCCGCTGTTGGAAAAAACACGGTGAGCATCTGATCGCCCAGCGCCGCGGGCGCACAGAGTGGTATGACGACTATCGCACTCGCGTATGTCGCGTGGAGCGTCACTACGGACCGGATTCCTCGCTACGCTGACGCCCTCTCTCGACGCGCTGCTGGGCTCACCGATCGCGCGCCAGAGCCCGATGAGCTCCTATGCGGCACTGATCCGGCCCACGATGGAGGACTCATGGCGCTCAGAGGTAATCGGAGGCGAATTCCGCCAGTCGCGAGCGTTCTCCCCGCAGCAGCGTAATGTGGGCGGAGTGGTCCCAGTCCTTGAAACGGTCCACCACGTAGGTCAATCCCGAGGTGGTTTCGGACAGGTAGGGGGTGTCGATCTGGGCGATGTTGCCCAGGCAGACCACCTTGGTGCCGGGCCCTGCCCGCGTGATCAGCGTCTTCATCTGCTTCGACGTGAGGTTCTGCGCCTCGTCGATGATGATGTAACGATTGAGAAAAGTACGGCCACGCATAAAATTGAGTGAGCGGATCTTGATCCGGTTGCTGAGCAGATCGTTGGTCGCGGCCCGCGCCCAGTTGCCGGTTTCTCCCCCTGGCGTGCTGGTCAGGACCTCAAGATTGTCCATCAGCGCCCCCATCCAGGGAGTCATTTTTTCTTCCTCGGTGCCCGGCAGGAATCCGATGTCCTCACCCACGGATATGGTCACCCGGGTCATGATGATTTCGCGATACTGGGCGGTCTCCAATGTCTGGGTCAGGCCCGCCGCCAGGGCCAGCAAAGTTTTGCCTGTGCCGGCCGTGCCCAGCAGGGTCACAAAGTCCACTTCCGGATCCAACAGCAGATTCAAGGCAAAACTCTGCTCGCGGTTTCGGGCGTTTATACCCCAGACTTTGCGGCCGTCCTGCTGATAATCCGTCGCCAACTCGACGGTGCCGGCATCTTCCGTGACTTTGCGCACGATGGCCTGCAGAGGCGCATCGCCCCCCAGGTTCAAACACAGATTGGGGTACCACTTAGCCACATCGGGCCCCCGGATTTTATAGAAGGTGCGACCCTCCGATTGCCACGATTCCAGATCCTTGCTGTGGGTTGTCCAGAAATCCAAGGCAAGTTCGCTGACACCCGTATGCAGAAGGGATACGTCGTCCAGGGCCTGATCGTTCTGATAGTCCTCTGACTTAATCCCCAGTATCGAGGCTTTGATGCGCATGTTGATGTCCTTGGACACCAACACCACTTCCGCGTCGGGTTGATCGGTTTTGAGGGCGAGTATTGCGGCCAGGATCTGATTGTCCTGATTGCTGCCGGGGAGCGACTCGGGGAGGACCGACTCGGAGGGTCGGGTCTGAAATGTCAGGCGACCCTGGGAGGCGGTATCGGCTAGTGCCCCGTTACCGGGGGCCGAAATGGGCAATCCTTTCTCGATCTGTTCGTGGCTGGCGCCGCTGATCAGATCGTCGATGAATCGGCTGGCCTGACGTGCGTTACGCGCAACCTCCGACAAGCCCTTTTTTCCACGGTCCAGTTCCTCCAGGACCACCATGGGCAAATAAATGCCATGTTCCTGAAAACGGAACAGCGCCGAGGGGTCGTGCATCAGCACGTTGGTATCGAGCACGAACACATAACGCCGGTCGTTCAGTCTACGAATCATTCGATCACGGTCCTGCCGCTTGGCCTATCCAGGTGGAATGTATTGCGAGTCAGCCCAGTTCTCTGGCCGCTTCCAGGACTTCAGCGACGTGCCCCTTGACCCGGACTTTTCGCCAGGCCTGCCGCAGCACCCCGCCACGGTCGATCAGGAAGGTGCTGCGTTCGATACCCAGTGTCTCGCGTCCGTACATTTTCTTGAGCTTGATGACATCGAACAGCTTGCACAGGTTCTCGTCCGGATCGGAAATAAGATCGAATTCAAACCCCTGTTTGCTGCGGAAGTTCTCGTGCGAGCGCAGGCTGTCCCGCGATACACCCAGGATAGTGGTTCCAGCCTGGTCGAACTCAGACATGCTGTCACGGAAATCCTGACCCTGGGTGGTGCAGCCCGGAGTGCTGTCCTTGGGGTAAAAGTAAATCACAACGTTACGGCCTTTCAGGTCGGCAAGACGCACGGTCTTGTCGCCGGTCGCGGCGGCCTCGAAGTTGGGGACGGGCTGGCCGATCTCGATGGCGCTCATGGGTTTGTCTCCTGTGCGTTTGGTGGCAGGGTTTCGGATAGTGCACTCGTGCGCCGGGAAATGGCGACCAAGTTGTTCGGGGTGGCCAGGGAGCCTCTGATCTATTTATGAACGTGCATCTTGGGACTGAAATACACAGATTCATCGTTACAGATCCTGGCGATAGAGCAACTATTACCCGCAGGGACAGGCCCCATTTCCCACAGGCCTGCGTTGCGGTTTCGCTCATGTACGCCAGGTACACAGCGCTCACTGCGCCTGGTCCTGCAAAAAATGGGGCTCTGTCGATGGGCAACCGCATAGTGTTAGCAGGCCCTAGTCCAGAACAAATCAGACCCTCCTCTGGGAACGACGGCTTCGGCCCGCCATCGGTGCGGTCAAATTTTCACCGGCTCCAGAATGGCGTCCAGATTGAGCTGCTCACAGTAGTCGAGGAAGTCCTCCCTCAGACCAGCCAGTGACAGTTTTGCCGAAATGCCCACGGTCATGGACACTGAGAGCATATGCGCGCCGGTCTGCGATGCCTCATAGGCGTGGCTCATGAGTTCGATCACCTCGATGTCGCGCTCGGCGAAAAAGGCGCTTAAATAGTGAACGATTCCCGGCTGGGACAGCGCCACGGCCTCCACCAGGTATGGCAGCCGGTCGCTGTCGGAAGGTGATTCTTCCACTGGATGAACGGAAATGGGAAGCGCCAGCTCAGCCCCAAGTCGACTGAGTCCGGTCTCCAGTCTGGCCAGTTGGTTCCACTCCCCGTGGGCGGCCAGCATCAGGGCCACGGTTCCGCCCATCGCGCTCATGCGACTGTCGCCGACTTGACATCCGGCGTCCATCACCGCGCGCGTGACATGGAGGATGAGACCAGATTGCTCGGGTCCCGTCATGGAGATGACCAGGAATCTACTCATTGATTGGCGTTGTGTACGCTCTGGGGTCGGTGGGGACGGTGTCTTGGGGGCAGTGTAACGTCAGTTCCGGCGCAAGCAAACCGGCTGGGTTGTTTTCGCTTCGGGGCCCACGTACCATGCGATCCCTAAGTTTTAGGCCCCCTCCGAGTACGCCGTGCGGCGTTTACGCCTGCCACGCCCGAGGGGTGGGGCGGGCGGCCTGGGAGAACGGCGAATGTTTCGTGGCAGCATGGTGGCATTGGTCACACCCATGGCGCCGGATGGAAGCGTGGACTACAGTGCGCTCGGCAAGCTGGTGGAGTTCCATGTCACCCAAGGGACCGACGCCATTGTGTCTGTGGGCACCACCGGCGAGTCCGCAACACTGACGCCGGAAGAGCACATCGACGTGGTGGCCAAAACCGTCGAGTGCGTCGCCCGCCGAATTCCTGTGATTGCCGGCACGGGCGCCAACTCAACCAGTGAGGCCCTGGATCTGACCCGCGCCGCCCAAGCGGTGGGGGCCGACGCCTGTCTGCTGGTGACACCGTATTATAATAAGCCGCCTCAGGAAGGGCTCTATCAGCACTTTCGAACCATTGCTGAGGCGATCCCGATTCCCCAGATCCTATATAACGTTCCGGGTCGGACGGCATGTGACATGCTGCCGGAAACGGTGGAACGTCTGGCCGATATCCCGAACATCGTCGGGATCAAGGAGGCCAGCAACAGCCTCGAACGAAACCGCGAGTTGATTCAGCGTTGCGCAGACCGGCTGGATGTTTTGAGCGGAGACGACGCTCTGGGCTGCGAAACGACACTGGCGGGGGGCAAAGGCGTTATCTCGGTAACGGCCAATGTGGCTCCGGCGCTTATGCATGAGATGATCGGCGCGGCTTTGGTGGGTCAGGACGGGCGCGCACGTGAGTTGGACGCGCGGTTGCAGGGTCTGCACGCAAGCCTGTTTATCGAAGCCAACCCGATACCGGTAAAGTGGGCGGTGGCACGCCTTGGGCTGATGGGTGAAGCCATCCGGCTCCCGTTGGTGCCCCTGAATACGCAGTACCATCCGCAGGTCCTTGACGCGATGAAGCAGGCCCAGGTCCTCTGAGGCACACGGCACGTATGATTATGAACCGCACAGCGGGGCTCGTCCGCAGTTTGATGATGGTTGCGCTGGGCGTGTCTGTGGCGGCCTGTGGGTCGCTCCAGAACGCGCTGCCCAGCGCACAACCGGACTATAAGACGACCATCCCGCTGAATGTACTCGAGATTCCGCCGGATCTCACCTCGTCCACCATAGACGACACCTTGGTCGTGCCAGAACTCGGTCCGGCCGGTACGGCGACGTTTTCCGACTACTCCGGGGAGCGCAACGCAGGATCGATTCAGAACAGCGACAGCTTGTTGGCGCAACCGGACAATGCGCGGATTCGCAGGGATGGCCAGGCCCGTTGGCTTGAAGTCGATGCGCAACCCGACGAGGTGTGGAAGATGCTCAAGCGGTTCTGGGAGGACAACGGCTTTGCGCTGGCGGTCGATGATCCCCGCATAGGCGTAATGGAGACCGAATGGGCGGAAAATCGGGCGGATATTCCCGCAGGGCCGGTTCGGAATCTGATCGGCGGTGCTCTGGGTTTCCTGTATTCCGCCCCCACCCGAGACAAGTTCCGCATCAGAATCGAGGAGTCCCTGGACAGCCCCTCCACGGAAGTCTATCTGACCCACTATGGCGTTTATGAGGTCCAGCAGGGCGAGTACGACGTGGTCTGGGAAGACCGGCCCCGCGACCCGGAGCTGGAAGCGGCGATGTTGAGCCGCCTGATGGTGTTTATGGGCATTTCCGAGGAGCGCGCACAGACCATGCTGGCGGATCGGCAGGGCGAGGCCGGTCAGCGAGCAGAAATACGCAGTGCCGTCGACGGCCATCCCTATCTGCTGGTCGAGGACTCATTGCCGCGCACCTGGCGCCTGGTGGGCCTGGCTCTGGACGGATCCAACTATGTGGTGGAAGAGAGCGACGTTACCCGGGGCACCTACCTGGTGCAGTATCGAGATCCCGCCGCAAGCCAGAATTCGGATGGCCTGTTCGCCGGACTGGCGTTTTGGAGAAGCGGTCCGGACACCAATCCCTACGAGGTCCGAATGGTCGCGCTTGATCGACTCAAAACCAGCGTGACGATCTACGACGAAGACGGAGACGCAAGTCAGTCCGAGACCGCCCGCGACATCCTCACGGCCCTCCTGGGTCAGCTCAAATAGCCTGGGCCGGACCGATGGGTGCCGGCCGGCCGGCTGCCCTCAAGCGAGAGGCAACAAGTGCAATTCGCTGGGGCAGCGACAGCCGCGAGTGCCAATGAGTCGCCTCAAATTCGCTTCCCTGGGCAGTGGCAGCCGTGGAAACGCAACCCTGGTCGCATCCGGCGGAACCGTTGTGATGGTCGATTGCGGTTTTTCGGTGCGCGAGGCCCAGCGACGGCTGTTGCGACTCGGCGTGGAAACAGACGCATTGACTGCCATTCTCGTCACCCATGAACACAGCGATCACGTGGCGGGCGTGGCCCGTTTGGCGGCGCGTTGTGGGATACCCGTTTACGCAACCCACGGCACCTGTTCGGTCCAACCCCTGGATGAAGGTCGCCAGGTACGTTATATCCGGCCCGGGGATCGTTTTGCCATCCATGATTTGGAGGTGACTGCGTTCGCCGTGCCCCACGACGCTCGGGAACCGGTCCAGTTCCATTTCAACAGCGGTGCGCGCCGCCTGGGCATGCTGACCGACACCGGCCACATCACCCCCCATGTCGTAGCCGAGTTGAGCGGGTGCGACGCCCTGTTTCTGGAAAGCAATCATGACCGGACTATGCTGGCGGACGGGCCTTATCACGCTGCCCTCAAGCAGCGGGTCGGCAGCGATTACGGGCACCTGAACAACGAACAGGCCGCGGACCTGATTCGGCGCGCAGAGTGCTCGCGTCTGCAGCATTTGGTGATCGGCCATCTCAGTGAGCAGAACAATACCGGCGAGTTGGCTCGCGCCTGTGTGGCGGATGCTCTGAGCTGCGAACCCCAATGGATAGGCCTGGCCGACCAGGAATCGGGGCTGGACTGGCGCGAGGTCTATTGAGTCCATGACCGTGAGTGTCACCGGCCGATGGCTTCCGGTATGATGACGCCGTTTCCGAATCCGCCGGCCGTTCCGGAGCCCTAGGCCTGATGCTACGTTTGCGCGGCAACCCTGCCCAATCCCCTTTTCGCCTCGCCAAAAAACTCGATGCGGTGCGCCGCCTGTTGCCGGTAGCCGTCGCGGTGCAGGCCGAGTTCGCTCATTTTGTGGCCCTGAATGGCGCTGCACTGAACAGCCATGAGCGGGAGCGCCTGGATCGGGTCCTGGAATACGGTGACGGTAGACCTGCGCCGCAGCATGGCGTTGAATCGTTTCTGGTGCTGCCGCGACCCGGCACTGTGTCGCCGTGGTCCTCAAAGGCCACCGACATCCTCCATAACTGTGGCCTTGGAAACGTCGAGCGGGTTGAACGCGGGACTGCGTGGTATCTGCTTGACTCGGGTGGGCAGAGCCTGAGTTTCGAGGCATCAGCGCTGGCGCATGAACTGTTCCATGATCGCATGACCGAGACCGTGTTCGGGCCTGAGCACGACCCCGCCGAGTTGTTTGACCACCGCCCACCCGCACCCCTGGCCAGCGTGGATGTGCTCGCTGACGGTGCAGAGGCGCTGCTCGAAGCAAACCGGGCGCTCGGGCTTGCCCTGTCCACGGACGAGATTGCTTATCTTGTCGACGGCTTCACGGCGTTGGAGCGCAATCCGACGGATGTGGAACTGATGATGTTCGCACAGGCCAACTCGGAGCATTGTCGCCACAAGATTTTCAACGCTGAATGGACACTGGATGGTCAAGGTCAGGGTCGATCCCTGTTCGATATGATCCGCCATACGCATGCCAGCAACCCGGAGGGAGTTTTGTCCGCCTACCGGGACAATGCGTCGGTCATAACCGGCAGCAGCGCCGGGCGTTTTTTCCCGAATCCCGACACGGGGTTGTACGGGTACGAAACGGAGCCGGTGCACATTCTCATGAAAGTCGAGACCCACAACCACCCCACCGCCATCGCGCCCTATGCGGGGGCCTCGACCGGGTCCGGTGGCGAAATCCGCGACGAGGGTGCCACCGGACGCGGGGGTAAGCCCAAGGCGGGTCTGAGTGGTTTTTCGGTGTCCAATCTGCGCATCCCCGGGTTTGAGCAACCCTGGGAGATTGACTACGGCAAGCCGCTGCGGATTGCGTCCGCTCTGGAGATCATGCTGGAAGGCCCGTTGGGTGCCTCCGGTTTCTGCAATGAGTTCGGGCGGCCCAATCTCGCTGGATATTTCCGCACCTTCGAGCAAATGGTGCCGGGCCCCCGTGGCCAGGAGCTGCGGGGCTATCACAAACCCATCATGATTGCCGGTGGCCTGGGCAATGTCCGTGAAGGGCACGTGGACAAGCTGGACCTGCCCGCCGGTACACCGATCGTGGTGCTGGGCGGTCCGGCCATGTTGATCGGCTTGGGCGGTGGCGCCGCTTCTTCGGTCAGTTCCGGCGAGAGCGATGCCGGACTCGACTTCGCCTCGGTTCAGCGAGACAACCCGGAAATGGAGCGGCGCTGTCAGGAGGTGCTTGACCGGTGCTGGGCCATGGGATCTGACAACCCGATTCTGTCGGTCCACGACGTGGGCGCCGGAGGACTGTCCAATGCCGTCCCGGAAATCGTCGAGAATGCCGGACGCGGCGGGAATTTCGATCTTCGGCAGATTCCCTGCGCGGACCCGGGTATGTCGCCCCGGGAGATTTGGTGCAATGAGTCCCAGGAGCGCTATGTGCTGGCCATCGGCGCCCGCAGTCTGGAACGCTTCCGGGCATTGTGCGAGCGGGAGCGGGCCCCCTACGCGGTCCTCGGCCTGGTCACGGGTGCGTCGCGACTGCGGGTGAGGGACGCGGAATCGGAACGGGATCCGGTGGATATGCCGATGGCGCTGCTGCTGGGTAACCCGCCCAAGATGCGGCGGGACGTGCGGCATGTGGAGATCGAAATCGAGCCGTTCGATACCCATGCTCTGGACGTACGTGAATCGGCGTCGCGTGTGCTCAGGTTGCCAGCGGTCGCAGACAAGACCTTTCTCATCACCATCGGGGATCGAACCATCACCGGTCTGGTGGCCAGGGACCAGATGGTGGGTCCCTGGCAGGTGCCCTGCGCCGACTTGGCGGTGACGTTCGCCTCGTTTGACAGCAACGCGGGAGAGGCCATGGCCATGGGCGAACGCGCGCCCATCGCGGTGGTCGATGCGCCCGCCTCGGGCCGCATGGCCATCGCCGAAGCCATCACCAATATCGCGGCAGCCCGAATTCGTCGCATGGCGGATGTGCGCCTCTCGGCCAACTGGATGGCGGCTGCCGGGCACGTGGGCGAGGACGCGCGATTGTTCGACACGGTTCAGGCGGTGGCGATGGAATTGTGCCCGGCCCTTGGGATCGCCATTCCGGTGGGCAAGGATTCTCTGTCTATGAAGACCGTGTGGGGGGAGGGAGCGGTCCAGCACTCCGTGGTTTCGCCCCTGTCTCTGGTGGTGACCGCGTTCGCACCGGTCATCGACGTGCGCTCCACCCTGACCCCCCAGCTTCAAGCCGATCGGGGTGAGAGCCTGTTGCTGGCCATCGATCTGGGTCGTGGACAGAATCGTCTCGGTGGCTCTGCCCTGGCTCAGGTGTACGGGCAGGTCGGCGGTGTCCCACCCGATGTGGACTCGGCCGATGACCTCAAGGGCTTTTTCTCCGCCATTCAGCGTCTCAATGGAAGCGGGCTGCTGCTCGCTTACCATGATCGTTCGGACGGGGGGCTGCTTGCGACGCTTTGCGAGATGTGTTTCGCCGGCCGCACCGGCTTGAGGGTTGATCTCGCCGCTCTGGGTTCGGACCCGATGGCGACATTGTTCGCCGAGGAACTGGGCGCCGTGATCCAGGTCCGGGTTGAGGACCTTCCGGCGGTGCTGCGCATTGTCGCAGAACACGGGCTGCACGATTGCACGCACGCAGTGGGGGGCATAGATGCCAGTGGGATCATTGAGATTCGCCATGGGGGCGTGCCGCTGCTGGAGGCGGCTCGGGTGGAGCTGCATCGAATCTGGAGCGAAACCAGCTACCGCATGCAGACTCTGCGCGACAACCCCGAATGCGCACTCGAAGAGTATGATGGCTTGCTGGACGCCCATGACCCGGGCTTGAACGCCATCGTTCAGGCGCCCATGGCGTCAGCGCCGACCGTCTCCCAAGTGCGACCTCGGGTCGCGATTCTGCGCGAACAAGGCGTCAACGGCCAGATCGAGATGGCGGCTGCCTTCGAGCGTGCCGGTTTCGACGCGGTTGATGTGCATATGAGCGATATCCTGCAAGGACGGGCTGACCTGTCCGCTTATCAGGGCTTGGTGGCCTGTGGGGGTTTCTCTTACGGCGACGTGTTGGGTGCTGGGGGTGGATGGGCCAAGTCCATCCTGTTCAACGCCAGAACGCGGGAGCAGTTCCAGGCCTTCTTCGATCGCCCCGACAGCTTCACCTTGGGTGTATGCAACGGCTGCCAGATGTTGGCCGAATTGGGCAGTCTGATCAGCGGCGCGGAGGATTGGCCGCGCTTCCTGCGCAATCGTTCGGAGCAGTTCGAGGCGCGCTTGACCCTGGTTGAAGTGTTGCCGTCTCCATCCCTGTTCCTCGCCGGGCTGGCCGGTTCACGTCTACCGGTTGCTGTCGCCCATGGTGAAGGACGGGCCAGCTACGCCCATGCCGGCGATTCGGATCGACTGCACCAGACCGGCCAGGTATGCCTGCGCTACGTGGATCACTACGGCGAGGCCACTGAACGCTATCCCCTCAATCCCAACGGATCCCCTGACGGGGCCACCGGTTTCACCACGCTGGATGGACGCGTCACCGCCATGATGCCGCATCCGGAACGCGTGTTTCTCACCCGACAGTTATCCTGGCACCCGGACGATTGGGACGAGGAGAGTCCCTGGATGCGCATGTTCCGAAATGCGCGCGCCCAGTTGGGATAGGCGCTGTGGCGGCGCGTATCTGGGTCGATCCCAAGGGCCTGTTCCGAGTGCTCTCAAACTCAAACCCGTGCTCCGCGCATGCCGACATTGGAATTTGACGGGAAATCCATCGAGTATCGGATTCGGGTCAGCGCCCGTGCCCGGCGTGTCAGTATCGTCGTCGGTTCCGGCGGTACCGAGCTGGTTGTGCCGAAAGGCGCCGATCCGGATCGGGCGCGGGCTTGGCTGACAGGTCGCGCTGGCTGGATTTTTCAAAAGCAGGATGAGTTGCACAAGCGGGCCGGCATGGCTGACGACGTTATACGGGTGTGTAGCGGTAGCCAGCTGCTGTACCGGGGTAACCCGGTGACCTTGCGACTCGCGCCGGATCAGCGCGGCACGCCAACCCTGAGCGAAGCGTTACTCACCGTGCCCCTGGCCTCCACTCGGCGTACGCCGGCCCGTCTGCTGGAAGCATGGTTGCGGGCGCGGGCACGGGAGACGATCGAGGACAGTGTCGCCCGCTACGCCGCGCAGCTCGGTCGGTGGCCGCGCAGCGTGCGTCTGCGTGCGCAGCGCACCCGCTGGGGAAGCTGCGGCATACGGGACGACCTGAATCTGAATTGGCGGTTGGTCATGGCGCCGCCGGAAGCGCTTGACTACGTAACGCTGCACGAGTTGTGTCATTTATTTGAACGCAATCACGGTGCGGCATTCTGGTCACGGGTGGCGAGGCATATGCCTGAGTATGCCTTGCACAGGAACTGGCTGCGCAGCCAGGGGGATCGAATCCTGGCACCACTGGCGGACGAAACGGAGTCTGGTTGAGCCTGGAATGGCGAGCAGCCAGGCTGACCCATGGTTGCGTGGCTCTGCGGTCGCCTGGGATGGGTGGCTGGAGAGTTTGGGTCTGCTGTGGTACACGATTGACTCCATGTATCCTCGTAGCAATGCTCCACCCATGATCCCGCCCTCGGCGAGCGAGGTCCCTGAAACCGCCTGTCGAATGTACCCAATCGTCTTTGGGTTGCTGTTCGTGTTGCTACATCTTTGCCTGTCGGTGTCGGCATGGGCCCAGACGCCGGACCATACGAGGGCCCAGGCTCCACCCCGTTTGACCCTGCCACAGCAACGCGCATCCGTCTTGGCCTCGGAACGGCGAACCTTGGAAACCTCGAGGGCGCAGTTGGAGTCCCTGATCAGAAGCACGCAGGCTCGCGCCGAGGAACTTACGACCAGGCCGCCGACAAATGAGGAGCTGGAGTTGGTTCGGGCCGAGCTCGAGTCGGCCAAGCTTTCCTACGACGGGCTCGCGTTTGTCGTGGAGACCACCGAGCGTCAGATTCAGGAGGTCGAGGCAAGAATCAAGGACTTCACCGCTCGACGCCAATTGCTGGAGAATCCGGCCACACCCGTGGCGCCGGGTGCGAACCGGGAACTGTTGTTGATGCAGACTCGCGAATCGCTGAGCAGCCTTCAGGCCGAACGTGACTGGCTCGGAGAGCAGGCCGCCATTCTGGCTGAACACCGCGACGTGACCGACGATCGGGTGCAGGTGCTGACGTCCTGGATTGGCCGGCTCGCGCAAATCAGTCTGGCCGGTGATGAATGGCGGCGAAGCGAAGGGAAGACCGAATCGATTGAACGTCTGGAGGCGGAGTTCAATCAACGCCTGACCGACGTTGAGGGGTTCACCGAGCGTTTGCGGGATCCGAATCTGAGTTCCGAGGAACGCATACAGCTCGACATTCGAATCCGCCTGGCCCAGGCCCAGGCGACCATTGGCATGGTCGATGCCCGTTTGCTCGCGTTCAACGACAGTCTGACCCGGTACACCGGATTGATCGACGCTCAGGAGGCTCAATCAGATGAGATTCGCAGGGCGCTTGACCAACTGGAGACACTCACCGCGGAACTGACCACCGGTGAAGATATCCTGAATCGCAGCATTGATCTTCTCCAACGTCGCAAAGAACACCTGAACGTGCTGGACGGGGATGATGGGGGATCGGAAGCGCAAAGAGCGCGCGATCTCAGCCTGTTTGCCGAGGTGATTCAGCAGTTGGAGGGCCGCCGTCTCCAGGCCCTGGACACCCTGAGCCGTGCCACCACATTGCAAGATGCGCTGATTGAACGCTACGACGATGCGCTGCGCACGGGTTTGTTCGAACGGAGAACCTTTCCCAATACGCTGGATGGGCTCCAGGCATTGGGACTGTCCGTACTCAATGCACCCCGTGTACTTATGAATCAAGGTTTGCTCAGCCTTCAGTTCGCCGGCCGTTCGATGCGCTCGGCGGGCTACGATCTTTGGCTCAAGCTCGCCCTGTTTGTACTGATTCTTCTGATTGCCGCCATCTGGTTGAGGCGCATTGCCCATCGTGCCCAGCGCGGCTTTCGGGTGATGCGTAAACGCCGTGATCGGTTCAGCGATCAAGTCAGTCTCATGGCCGTGAGCCTGCTGTACCGTATCGTGCCGGTGGCAACCTGCGTCGCGGCTGTGTTGGCAAGTCTATATGCCACGGATGTAAAGGAACCGGGCCGCGGCATCATCATCACCGTTGCGCTGGCGGTGTTGATCGGTGAAACGGTGCGCAACCTCGCCTGGATGTTGCTCCGCAGTCCCCAGGCCCCGGCGTCCAGCGAGGACGAAACGCTTTACTTCTGGATCGCGCTGTTTCTCTGGCTGCTCGGGGTGACCGGGACCTTGAGCATTACCGGTGGACTGGCCGGATTGCCGGCGGCCACCGAGGACGTGCTGGAGCGTCTGGTGATGCTGGTGTTGCTGCTGTCGGTCTGGCCGGCCTTCAGGATGCGGGCACTGATCCTGAGCCTGCTGGAGGACGCCTATGGCCAGCGGTATTGGTTCACCATTACCCGTTTTGTCAGTTTGGCTGCTGTGCTCACCCTGGGCGCGTTGGCACTGATCGGTCTGGCCGGTTATCTGGATATCGGTTGGCGTATCGGCATGGGACTGGCGTCGTTCGTTTTGGTCATGATTCTTTGGCTGATCGCCCGGGGGCTCCTGGAAGACTTCGTCATCTGGCTCAAGAACCTTGCGCTAAACCGCACGAGCTTCGGTCTGCTCTGGACCCAGGATGTCATCAACCCCCTGCACAGTGTCGCAAAGTTCGGCCTGCTCCTGACTGCCGTTTACGCGGTGTTCGAGATCTATCGTCCAGAGGAATTCCGAGTGTTCGAGGGCCGACTGTCGGAGGTCCTGACCATACCCCTTTTCAAGCTGGGCGGATCGAGCATCAGCACCTGGCACATCGTGGCGGGTGTAGTGGGTCTGTGGTTCATTGTTCGCTTCAGCGCTTGGGTGAAGTCCATTACCTACCGGTGGGTGTACTCCCGGGTATCCGACCTCGGGGTGCGCAACAGTTTGGCGGTGTTTACCCAGTACGCCATCGTTGTGATCGGCCTGTTGGTGGTGCTGAATTCGCTGGGTCTGGATCTGACCACCTTTACGGTTTTTGCCGGTGCCCTGGGTGTGGGACTGGGATTTGGCATGCAAAACATCGCCAACAACTTTGTCAGCGGCATCCTGTTGCTGGTGGAGCGTCCCCTGCGCACCGGGGATTGGGTCCAGATCGGGGAAGGCGAAGGGCAAGTTTCCCGAATCGGCATGCGTTCGCTGTCGGTCAAGACCTGGGACAATCAGGAGATTATCATTCCCAACGCGGACGTGATCTCCAACAGCTTCACCAACTGGACCCGGAGTAACTCGGTACTGCGGACCGTGCTGTATCTTGGGGTCAGCTACGACGCCAACCCGCATACGGTCAAAGGGCTGATTCAGGAGGTGGTGGAGCATCATTCCCAGATACTCGATGACCCGGGGCCAGCGGTGTTCTTACATGAGTTTGCCGATAGCTCGGTGAACTTCCGAGTACAGTATTTTTGCGACACCAGCCGTTACAGCCTGCTGCAGTTGCGCTCCGAAGTGTTGTTCGGTATCTGGGATACCCTGGCCAAAAACGGAGTGGAGATTCCATTTCCCCAACGTGTGCTGCATGTGCGCAGCCTGCCGGAGGGAGCCGACCGCGGCCTCGGAGGGGGATCGAGTCCCGATGGCGCGCCGGCATAGTCGATCAAGATCCGTACCGCGATGGTGTGCCGATACCGGCTGCATATCGCGATGGCGTCGCGATGGGCCGCTGGCCGGGCTGCTTTGAGTAATGCGAGGAGACCAGACGAGTGAATCAGGACAATCCCTACGCCTACGGGCTGGATGCCAACCAAGCCAACTACACACCGCTGACGCCGCTCACCTTTCTTGAGCGCAGCGCCGCCGTATACCCGGACCGCCCCGCCACGCTGCACGGGTCGGTTGCTCGCAGCTGGGGTGAAACGTATCGGCGCTGTCGCCGACTGGCCAGCGCCCTGCGCGCCCGTGGTGTTCGACCCGGAGACACCGTGGCCGTGGTGTCTCCCAATCTCCCGGAGATGTTCGAGCTGCATTTTGCGGTGCCCATGAGCGGCGCCGTGCTAAACACCATCAACACCCGACTTGATGCCGAGTCGATCGCCTTCATGCTCCAGCACGGGGAGGCCAAGTGGCTGTTTGTCGATCGCGAATTCTCGTCGGTCATCGGGCGTGCGCTGGCCATGATGCCGATCCGGCCGACGGTGGTGGACATCGACGATACCCAGTTCCAGGGCGGTGAGCTGATCGGCGCGCTGAGCTACGAGCAGTTGATAGCGGAGGGTGATCCGGAGTTCGCCTGGTCCAATCCCGCTGACGAATGGGACGCCATCTCGCTCAACTACACCTCCGGTACCACCGGCAACCCCAAGGGTGTGGTTTATCATCATAGGGGCGCCTACTTGAACGCCGTGTCCAACGCCTTGGTGTGGAACATGCCCCAGCATCCGGTCTATCTCTGGACCCTGCCTATGTTTCATTGCAATGGCTGGTGCTTTCCCTGGACCATCGCCGCCATGTCGGGCACCAGCGTATCGCTTCGGCAGGTTCGCGCCGACGCCGTGTTCGACGCCATACGCGCGCATGGCATCACCCACTTCTGCGGTGCACCGATTGTGCTCAATACTCTGGTTAACGCCGCCGATGAACTCAAGCACGGTATATCCCACCAGGTTCGGGTGATGACAGCCGGAGCGGCGCCACCGGCGGCTGTTATCGAGGGGATGGAACGCATGGGTTTCGATGTCACCCATGTCTACGGTCTGACGGAAACCTACGGGCCGGCGATAGGGTGTGCCTGGCAATCGGAATGGAATCAACGCGACGCGGCGGCGAAAGCCGCGCTAAAAGCACGCCAGGGCGTTCGCTATCCCATGTTGGAAGCGGTGATGGTGGCCGACCCGGAGACGATGGAGCCGGTGCCGCGGGACGGCCTGACCATCGGCGAGATCTTTATGCGTGGCAATATCGTGATGAAGGGGTATCTCAAAAATCCCAGCGCCACCAACGATGCATTCAGCGGTGGTTGGTTTCACACCGGCGATCTCGCCGTGTGGCACGCGGATGGTTATGTGGAGATCAAGGATCGGTCGAAAGACATCATCATCTCCGGCGGCGAGAACATCTCCAGTATCGAAGTGGAAGACACGCTGTACCGGCATCCCGAGGTCATGGAGGCGGCGGTGGTGGCGCGACCCGACGAAAAATGGGGCGAGACACCCTGCGCCTTTGTGACCTTGAAAGAGGGCAGCGAGCCGACGGAAGCCGATATCATCGCTTTTTGCCGTCAGCATATGGCGCATTTCAAAGCGCCCAAGACGGTTGTGTTTGGACCGCTGCCCAAGACCTCCACCGGAAAGATTCAGAAGTATCAACTCCGGGGAAAGGCGCGGGAGCTCGACTGACTCCTAGGGAAGGTCTGAACAATTGATACGAATCGCGTTTCGGTCCACAAGGGCGCAGATGCGAGGCTCCCGGCGCAGCGCCATAGACCTTCCCTAGTGTAAGTGCCTTTCATTCAGCTTGACGGTTGTGGTTAGGCATGGTGCTTCCTGACAAGCCAACGGCGGCGTCGCCCGGACTTGCTGCGGCCTTTGCGCGATCATCCCGCCTCACTCGGTTAACTCACAGGACTCACAGACGATGCTCACACTATCCGAAAAGATGGGGCGTCTCGGCACCGAAACCGCCTTCCAGGTGCTGGCCCGCGCGGAGGCTTTGGCCCGCGATGGGCGCGACATCGTCAACCTCGGCATCGGACAGCCCGATTTCAAGACGCCTGAGCATATCGTGGAGGCGGCCATAAAGGCTTTGCGTGATGGCCATCATGGCTACACCCCTTCACCGGGTATTCCGGCATTGCGGGAGGCGGTAGCCGCGGACATTGCCAGACACCGGGGTGTGGAGGTCAGTCCCGACCGGATCGTGGTTGTTCCGGGCGGTAAGGTCACCATGTTTTTCGCGATTCTGATGTTCGGGGAGCCGGGCGTGGAGATCCTCTACCCCAATCCGGGTTTTCCAATCTACCAGTCCATGATCGAGTTCTCGGGGGCAAAAGCGGTCGCCACGCCATTGCTGGAGGACATGGATTTCTCGTTCGACGCTGATCAGGTGCTGAGCCTTATTACTCCCCGGACACGGCTGCTGATCCTGAATTCACCCGCCAACCCGACCGGTGGGGCCGTTTCGAAGTCGGAACTCGACCGGCTGGTAGCCGGGCTTGCCGAGCACCCCCAGGTCGCGATTCTGAGCGATGAAATATACGCACGCATGAACTACGACGGGCATCAGCATGTCTCGTTACTCAGCTATCCGGAGTTGGAGGATCGTCGTGATCCTGCTGGACGGTTGGAGCAAAACCTATGCGATGACAGGCTGGCGTATGGGCTATGCGGTATGGCCTGAGGCGTTGGTCGAAAGCGCGACCCGGCTCGCCGTCAACTGCCACTCCTGCGTCAACGCCCCCGCCCAGTTCGCCGGAATCGCCGCATTGGAAGGGCCACAGGACGCGGTCGATGAGATGGTGGCCGCGTTCGACCGCAGACGAGGTGTGATCGTGGATGGGTTGAATGCCTTGCCGGGCTTTCGTTGCCGGCGGCCGGTGGGCGCGTTCTACGCTTTTCCGAACATCGAGGGCACCGGAATGGACGCGCGCACCTTGCAGAACCGACTGTTGGAGGAGGCCGGGATTGCCACCGTGGCTGGAACCAGTTTTGGCGCATTCGGCGAGGGCTTTATTCGGTTCTCCTATGCCAATAGCGTAGAAAATATCCGTCGAGCCCTGGATAGAATCAGGACCCTGCTGGATTAGCGGTGGCACCGTGGCTTAATCGTACCCGCTCGATTGCGGCAGGAAGCGGATTCAGCCCGGGGCCAGGCCCAGTTGGCGCGTAATCTGGGTCCCGGAGAACAGTCCCCGGAGCCTCTCGTTACCGTCCTCGTCGTGGTCGACCACGGCCGCGTGTTGCCGTCCAACATGCTCGAGTGTGGCTACGATTTGGCCGACCTTGGCGGACTCCACGTCTTCCATGGTGAGCACATCCAGCTCTTGGTGTGGAGTCATGATGTCCCGGACCCGTATCTCACCACGGGTGATGCCTTGAGCCTCCACGATCTGGATCGGCTTCTCGCCCAGTACGTCGGTGGAGGTAATCAGTCCCAATAATGCATTGTTAACGTCCACAACCAGCAGCAGGCGCACCCCGCGGCGGATCATCACCCGATTGGCGTGTTCGATCGATCCCTCCGGATCCATGGTAACGGCAGTGATTTGCCTAAAGTCGGTCATTGCCTGGATGGCCGGATCGTTGAGACCGACCCGTTGCGGCACATGCTGCGTTGGCCGGGCAAAGCGGGCATTGGGTTTCAGGCGTTTGGAATTCAGCGGTGCATACTCACTTGCCATTGATTTCTCCTTGTGCAAGGTGACCGGCCTTCTACGCCAGCGCCGATTCCCGGCTGGCGCCATTTGAGCCCGCCGGGTCCACCCATTAAATGCAGCAGTTGAGCGCGCCCTCGGGTCAGGGTTGCGATCGTGCATCGACCATGAAGGTGGCGTTTCCCTCGACCACCGGCTTGCCCTTGACGGTACACACCGTATCCATCTTGACCCGGCGTCGTTCGGTGTTTACTTCGGTGACGGTGCAGGTGGCGGTGACGGTGTCCCCGATCCTGACCGGTGCCTTGAAACGCAGTTGCTGGTCGATATAGATCGCACCCGGTCCGGGTAAGCGGGTGCCGGCCACGCAGGAGATCAAGCCGGCGCTGAACATGCCGTGCACGATTCGGCCCTTGAAGAACGTATTGGCGGCGAACTCCTCGTTGGTGTGCACCGGATTGTCGTCTCCCGAAATGCCGGCGAACAGCACCACATCCGCGTCGGTGATGGTTTTGGCGTAACTGGCGCTCATACCCACGCTCAGGTCTTCGAGGTAATAGCCATGCAAGTCGTCGCTCATGGTGGTCTGTACTCCTGTTTTGGCGGATGCCGATGGTTTTCCCGCCCAGTCCCGCACGCTGGCCGAGCGGCGCGCCTTCTGGGGGTTTCACGTCGTTCCTGGGAAAGAACCCGGCGGTTTGGTTGCTACACTGGCTCCGCGACTGTAAAGAGGGCCATGCGCCCCTGTAAAGCCACATCCTCGCATGCCGGAGGCAATGGCCTCTACAGGGTTCAACTGAACCATAGCGGGTGATACCCTCTCGCCACCACGGTACGGGCACCGCCGTGTGCCCGGCCATGCCGCTGGCCGCTGCGGATCCTGATTGAGCGGCGGCCGGCTAAAGACGCACCCACAGACATCTGAACCGGGAACACGAACTCACCATGAAGATCCTAGTCGCCGTTAAAAGGGTGGTCGACTACAACGTCAAGGTCCGGCCTAAGGCGGACGGCAGCGGCGTTGAGACCGCCAACGTGAAAATGTCCATGAATCCGTTCGATGAGATTGCCATCGAGGAAGCGGTGCGCCTGCAGGAAGCGGGTAAGGCGCAGGAGATTGTCGCGGTCTCCCTGGGTGTCAGCCAATGTCAGGATACGCTGCGTACGGCGCTGGCCATGGGCGCAGACCGGGCCATATTGGTGGAGACAGATCAGGAGCTGCAGCCGCTTGCTGTGGCAAAACTCCTGAAGGCGGTGGCGGAGCGTGAACAACCGGATTTGATCATCGTTGGCAAGCAGGCCATCGATGATGATTCCAACCAGACCGGCCAGATGCTTTCCGCACTGCTGGGTTGGTCCCAGGGCACGTTCGCCTGTCGTGTGGAGGTCGGTGACGGCACCCTGCAGGTGGGCCGTGAGGTGGATGGTGGCATTCAGACCGTGACCCTGAAGATGCCGACGGTGGTGACCGCCGATCTGCGGTTGAACGAACCGCGCTACGTCAAGCTGCCCAACATCATGAAGGCGAAGAAAAAGCCGCTGGACAAGCTTACCCCTGAAGAACTCGGCGTCGACATTACGCCCCGATTGAAATTGGTCAAGGCGGTTGAGCCCCCGTCGCGTAAGGCGGGCATCAAGGTGGCCGATGCCGCCGAACTTGTGAATAAGCTCAAGAACGAAGCGCAGGTGATCTGATATGAGCGTGCTGGTACTGGCCGAACACGACAACGCCGAGCTAAGGGAAGCGACCCTCAACGCGGTGACCGCAGCCGCGCAGCTATCCGACGATATCCATGTTCTGGTGGCGGGCAGCGGCTGCGCCCAGGCAGCCGACGCGGCATCCAAGGTGGCCGGCGTTACCAAGGTGTGGCTGTCCGACGATCCTGCCTATGCCCACCAGCTGGCAGAGAATCTGGCCCCTGTGATGGTGGACCTGGCTTCCGGCTACAGTCATTTGCTGGCGGCCGCCAACGCCACCGGCAAGAATGTCATGCCGCGGGTTGCCGCCCTGCTGGATGTGGCACAGGTATCGGATGTGATCGCAATCGAGTCGGACGACACCTTTGTGCGGCCGATTTACGCGGGCAATGTCATCGCCACGGTCCAGACCATCGACCCGATCAAAGTGGTTACCGTGCGAACCACCGCATTCGAACCGGCGGCCCCCGAGGGGGGGGCGGCTAGTATCGAAGCCCTGCCCGGCGCCGGTGACATGGGCTTCTCGACTTTTGTGGGGGAAGATCTGACAAAGTCCGATCGCCCCGAGTTGGTTTCGGCCGACATTGTGGTATCCGGGGGTCGGGGCATGGGCAACGGCGAGAATTTCGCCCTGCTGGAGGACGTGGCCGACAAGCTGGGGGCCGCGGTGGGTGCCTCGCGGGCGGCGGTCGACGCGGGCTTTGTGCCAAACAACTACCAGGTCGGTCAGACCGGCAAGGTGGTGGCGCCTCAGCTCTATATCGCAGTCGGCATTTCCGGCGCGATCCAACATTTGGCCGGCATGAAGGACAGCAAGGTCATCGTGGCCATAAACAAAGATGAAGAGGCGCCCATTTTTCAGGTCGCGGACTATGGCATTGTGGGTGACCTGTTTCAGGTGATCCCGGAGCTGTCGGCCGAGCTGGACAAGATTTAGAAACGCCACCCCTTACGGAGACGCCAGTCGGCGTCTCCGGTTCTCGCGCTGCTTACGGGCGCGCGCTCCGCTTTGGTTTTGGCCTACAATCCGCCATCAGCGGCGATTTCAGCGGGGTCCCGACAGACGGGTTCTACGCGATCGCGATGGTGAACGCCGATACAACCAGGAGTCGCAATCTATGACCAGCTATACCGCACCCACGCGCGACATGCAGTTCGTGATCAACGAACTGGCCGGACTCGAACAGGTCCGACAGTTGCCTGGATTCGAGGAGGCTACCCCGGATCTGGTGGAGGCCGTACTCGAGGAAGCGGCGCGTCTGGCTACCGAGGTTCTGGCGCCGATCAACAAGAGTGGCGATCTGGAAGGCAGTCGAGTCGGGAATGACGGGGTGGTGGTGGCCGAAGGCTTCAAAGAAGCCTATGAGAAGTTTGTCGAAGGCGGTTGGCCGGGCCTCAAATTCAGCCCCGAATTCGGCGGTCAGGGCTTGCCCGCGCTGTTGTCCACTGCGGTGGACGAGATGTGGCAGGCGGCGAACATGTCCTTCGCCCTCTGTCCATTGCTCACCCAGGGTGCCATCGACGCCATCGAAATCCATGGCAGCGATGCGCAACAGGCCCTCTATCTGGAGAAAATGGTCAGCGGGCAGTGGACCGGCACCATGAACCTGACCGAGCCACAGGCGGGTTCGGATCTCGCAGCGGTCCGGACCCGTGCGGAACCGGAGGGCGACCACCATCTGATCACCGGCCAGAAAATCTATATTACCTGGGGCGACCACAACGTGGCCGAGAACATCGTTCATCTGGTGTTGGCCCGCACCCCGGATGCACCCGAGGGCGTCAAGGGCATTTCCCTGTTTATCGTGCCCAAGTTTCTACCCGATGCGGAGGGTGGCCCGGGCACCCGGAACGACGTCCACCCGGTGTCGGTGGAGCACAAGATGGGCATCCACGCCAGTCCCACCTGCGTCATGAGCTACGGAGACCAGGGCGGTGCCGTGGGTTATCTGGTGGGCGAGGAAAACAAGGGCCTGATTTACATGTTCACCATGATGAATCGTGCCCGCCTGTCTGTTGGTTTACAGGGCCTGGCCATTTCCGAAAGGGCCTATCAGCAGGCCCGCGAGTATGCGCGCCAGCGCGTTCAAGGCAGTGCCGTGGGACATGAGGGTCGGGTGACCATCATTCACCATCCCGATGTGCGCCGCATGCTGATGGTGATGAAAGCCCATATCGAGGCCATGCGTGCACTGGCCTATGTCACCATGGCCGAGTTGGACATGGCGGAGAAGTCCACCGACGAAGCTGCCCGTGAACGGCATCAGGCACGGGTGGATCTGCTGACGCCTGTGGTCAAAGGTTGGCTGACCGAGGTGGGTCAGGAGCTCACGTCGCTGGGCGTACAAATCCACGGCGGCATGGGCTTTATCGAGGAAACCGGTGCGGCACAGTACTTCAGGGATGCGCGGATCACGACCATATATGAGGGCACCACGGGAATCCAAGCGCTGGACCTGGTGGGGCGTAAGACCCTGCGGGACACCGGACGGGCGCAGGCCGAGCTGCTGGCGGAGATGCGTGCCGACGTCGAGGCCCTGACCGAAGCCGGCCCGGAACTGGACGAGGTGCATGCGGCCCTGGTCCAGGGGCTGGATGCCCATGAGCAGGCGGTGAAGTACCTGCTTGGACAGTTTCAGGCCGACCCAGATCTACCGGGCAGTGTGGCCTTCAACATGCTCATGTTGATGGGCACCGTGGCCGGTGGCTGGCAAATGGGCCGCACCGCCCTGCGCGCCCGGCAGGCGCTGGACCAGGGTGAGGACAGCGACGGTTTTTACCAGACTAAGCTGGCCACTGCCCGTTTCTATGCTCGACACATCATGCCTCGCGCCCA
This sequence comes from uncultured Gammaproteobacteria bacterium, assembly GCA_963783675.1. Taxonomy (GTDB): domain Bacteria; phylum Pseudomonadota; class Gammaproteobacteria; order Competibacterales; family JAHEDQ01; genus JAHEDQ01. The sequence continues at coordinate 107,532 of CAWAOU010000018.1, read as the reverse complement.
GGCCTATCTGGGTGCCGCACTCGCCGGCAGTGAGGATGTGATGAGCTTGTCCGAAGCCGATTTCTAGAACCCGGATTTCCGAACAAGCCTTCTGATCCGCCTGGCCCTCACGGGCCGGGCTTTTTTTTGTCCGCTGGACCTGTCTGTTTGGTAATCAATGGCGAACTCGGGCTGCAACACGGCTGTCATCAATCGCCGATATAACTTGCCCTAGAGCTTGGTTTGGCCGGTAGAAATTGGGCGCCAGAGAAGTCCAGTTCACGCACGAAGTGAAACCCGGCCAATGACAACGAATAGGGATTCTGGAGGTTTTGATGATTAACAAATCCATCTCTTTGGCTGTGGCTGCCGCGGCGTTGAGCAGTGGCTTGGCCTACGCACAATCGTCCCGTGACTACATCAGCGTTGTGGGATCGTCTACCGTCTACCCCTTCGCCACAGTGGTGGCCGAGCAGTTCGGCAAGACCAGCAGTTACAAAACCCCAAAAATTGAATCCACCGGGTCCGGTGGCGGTCTCAAACTGTTCTGCTCCGGGATCGGGGTCGAGTACCCGGACATGAGCAACTCGTCACGCCGTATCAAGAGCTCGGAGGTCGAGGGATGCGCCGCCAACGGCGTCACCGACATCATCGAAGTCAAGATCGGTTATGACGGCATCGTCCTGGCCAACTCCAAAGCCAGCCAGCAGTTCGATCTATCGCGCCGCGATCTCTTCCTGGCGCTCGCTAAAGATGTGCCCAACCCGTCGGGCGACGACGGGTTTATCCTGAACCCGTACGAGACCTGGTCTGAAGTCAGCCCGGATCTCCCAAACACCAAAATTGAAGTGTTGGGGCCTCCACCCACCTCCGGCACCCGCGACGCCTTTGTGGAACTGGCCATGGAAGGGGGATGCAAGACTTTCGATAGCATCGCGGCGCTCAAGAAATCCGATTCCGATGTGTACAAGGCACGCTGCCACAGCGTGCGTGAAGACGGGGCCTTCATTGAGGCTGGGGAGAATGACAATCTGATCGTTCAGAAACTGGAGGCCAATCCGGTCGCCTTAGGTATTTTCGGCTTCAGTTTTCTGGATCAGAACGCCGACAAGGTCCAGGGGTCGGCGGTGGATGGGGTGGCCCCCACATTCGAGAATATCGCCACTGGCGAGTACCCGGTCTCCCGGCCGCTGTACGTCTATGTGAAAAAGGCCCACATCGACGTGATACCCGGCATGAAAGAGTTTCTGGCGGAGTTCACCAGCGACAAGGCCTGGGGTGACGAGGGTTATCTTGCGGACAAAGGCATGATTCCAATGCCCGTCGAGGAGCGACAGCAGTTCGCTGACAACGTGGCGTCGCAGAAGAACCTCAGCATGGCCGCCAACTAGGAGTCTGCGCGGTAGAAGAGAATGAGGCGAGGTGCTGTCCAGTTCGAGAACGATTTCGGGATCGTTCGAGGAGCATAGCCGTCGCTATGTGACGAGGAGGATCGCGGAATAGGGGCGAAATGGCGGTGCCGCAGACCGTTCCCTTTCTACCGCGCAGACGCCTAGGGAGCCCATGGCTCCTCAGTTAATCAGGGTCAATAGCGGGACGGCGGGCGCGCAGGGTCCGTCCCGCATTCCCGCCCACGCCTTGCTGACCGACGGACACCCGCATGCAGACATCTGTACTTATCCTTGTGCTCGCGGCATTGACTGTCCTGGGTTTTTATCTGGGACGGCGACGTTCCGTCGCGGTGGCAAGCGGTCCGACCGGCGTCGCTCAGCTGCACTCCCTTCCGAGCTACTACGGCTACCTGACCGCCATCTGGTGCGGTGTTCCAGCCGTGATCGTGTTCGGTTTCTGGATGGTGTTTCAGGACGACATCATCACCCATCTGGTGAAGGCCGATCTGTCCGCCGAGACGGTGGCCGATCCGGGTCAGCTGGGTTTGGCCCTCAACGACATCAAGAACCTTGTACGGGGCAATATCACCTCGCGCGCGGCTGATCCCGCAATGATTGCAGCGGCCGATCACTACCAGCAGCTTCAGACCATCAGCCGCTTCGCTTTGACTGTTGTGATTATGGCTATGGCGATCGGCGGCATCGCCCTGAGCTGGAATCGGATCTCGCCGGCGTTGCGAGCGCGGAATCAGGTCGAAACCGTGGTCATGGTGTTTCTGATTCTGTGTTCCACCATCGCCATCTTTACCACCCTGGGTATCGTGCTCTCGGTGTTGTTTGAATCGATCCTCTTTTTCCGCATCGTGCCGGTGACCGATTTTCTGTTTGGGCTGGAATGGAGCCCCCAGATGGCCATTCGCGAGGATCAAGTTGGATCCACCGGGGCCTTTGGCGCAGTTCCGCTGTTCGCCGGCACCCTGCTGATTTCCGGCATTGCAATGCTGGTGGCGGTACCCATCGGGCTCATGTCGGCCCTGTACCTTTCAGAGTACGCCAGCCGCAGTTTCCGATCGGCGGCCAAGCCGGTGTTGGAGATCCTCGCCGGCGTGCCCACCGTTGTGTATGGCTTTTTCGCCGCCCTTGTGGTGGCGCCGCAGGTGCGGGGGATCGGTGAGGCGATCGGCCTGTCGGTATCCTCTGAGAGTGCTCTGGCGGCTGGGCTGGTGATGGGGATCATGATCATCCCGTTTGTGTCCTCACTGTCCGACGACGTGATCAACGCCGTACCGCAGGCGATGCGCGACGGATCCTACGCCATGGGTGCGACCCGTTCGGAAACCATTCGCCGGGTAATTTTCCCGGCTGCGCTGCCGGGCATTGTTGGCGGCGTGCTCTTGGCCGTGTCCCGCGCCATCGGTGAAACCATGATCGTGGTGATGGCCGCCGGCCTTTCGTCCAACCTCACGGCCAATCCATTGGAGGCGGTAACCACAGTCACAGTTCAGATCGTAACCCTGCTGGTGGGAGATCAGGAATTCGACAGTCCCAAGACCCTGGCGGCGTTCGCACTTGGGTTGGTTCTGTTCGTGGTGACCCTGACCCTCAACGTCATCGCTCTGCACGTGGTGCGCAAATATAGGGAGCAGTATGAGTAACGGCATTATCACCGGGGTCGGGAGTCCGGGGCGCACAATCGATGCAGTACGAGCCGGTCTGGACCGGCGGTATCGGGCGGAGCGTCGGTTTCGGCTGTATGGTTTGTCGGCCATCGTGCTGGGTCTGCTGTTCGTAACGATTCTGTTTGTCACCATCATCGGCAACGGCTATCCGGCGTTCCAGCAGACCTATGTCAAGCTGGACATCGACTTCGATCCAGAATCCCTGGGCATCGGTGACCAACGTTCGACCGCGGCGCTGTCGGGCGCCAATTACCAAGCTCTGGTTCGAGACGCGCTGAAGCTGCGGTTTCCGGAGGTGACGGGACGATCGGACCGACGGGCGCTGAACGCGCTGATCAGCTCCGGCGCGTCGCATCAGTTACGGGATGCAGTGCTGGACGATCCGACCATCATTGGGACCCGCCGATCGGTCTGGGTGCCGGCGGACGATGATGTGGATCAACTGGTCAAGGGCCATATGGACCGGACCGCAGATGCGGGCGACCGGCGCTTGAAGGACAATCAGCTCGTCTGGCTGGACCAGTTGCAGGCGGATGGCGCCATCGAAATGCGCTTCAACACGACGTTCTTCACTGCCGGGGACTCACGTGAGCCGGAGCTGGCCGGCATACGTGGCGCACTCATGGGTTCGGTATTTACCCTCATCGGGACCCTGGTCTTATCCTTTCCCATTGGCGTCGCGACCGCGGTTTATCTGGAAGAGTTTGCGCCCCGAAATCGCTGGACCGACCTGATCGAGGTCAACATCAACAATCTGGCGGCGGTGCCGTCCATTGTGTTCGGTCTGCTCGGGCTGGCGGTGTTCATCAACTTCTTCGGCCTGCCCCGGTCGGCACCGCTGGTGGGTGGATTGGTTCTGACCTTGATGACCTTGCCCACCATCATCATCGCCAGCCGCGCATCCCTCAAGTCCGTACCGCCGTCCATCCGCGACGCTGCACTGGGCGTCGGCGCCTCCCGTGTGCAGACCGTGACCCATCACGTCCTTCCGCTGGCCATGCCAGGGATGCTGACGGGGGCAATCATTGGCATGGCCCAGGCTCTGGGCGAATCGGCGCCGCTGCTTATGATCGGTATGGTGGCCTTCATCGTTGACGTGCCGGGCAGTTTCACGGATCCGTCCACAGTGTTGCCGGTGCAGATTTATCTGTGGGCCGACAGCCCCGAGCGGGGGTTTGTGGAACGCACGTCAGCTGCCATCATGGTTTTGCTCGGTTTCCTGATCCTGATGAATGCCCTTGCGGTGTTGCTGCGCAAGCGCTTTGAGCGACGCTGGTGATTCCGGCATTGCCTTGAAATGAAAAGAGAGTTGACCTGATGCGGACCGTTTCCGTCGAGAACGAGGTGGTCATGGCTGACGATGGAACTGTGGAACCGGCGGCGGCCCGGCGGGCTACGATTGACCGCGACAACCGGGAGACGGTTGGCGACGTTACCGCCAGGAACCCGAGAATGCGCTGTCGGGATGTCAGTGTGTTCTACGGCGACAAGCAGGCCATACACGACGTCAGTATGGACGTGGGCAACAACGAGGTGATTGCGTTGATCGGCCCATCCGGTTGTGGCAAGTCTACATTTCTGCGTTGCCTGAACCGAATGAACGACACCATTGACGGTTGTCGCGTCACCGGCAATATCAGCCTGGACGGAGAGAGCATCTATGACACAAAGATGGACGTGGTGCAGTTGCGGGCCCAGGTCGGGATGGTGTTTCAGAAGCCCAACCCGTTCCCCAAGTCCATTTTCGAGAACGTAGCCTATGGGCCTCGGATTCATGGTCTGACTCAGGACAAGAGCGAGCTTGAGGGGATCGTCCACACCAGCCTGGAAAAGGCCGGTCTGCTGGGGGAAGTCAAAGATCGCCTTGAAGAGCCCGGCACAGGACTGTCCGGCGGGCAGCAACAGCGCCTTTGCATCGCCCGGGCCATTGCGGTCAATCCGGAGGTTATCCTGATGGATGAGCCCTGTTCGGCCTTGGACCCCATTGCCACCGCCCGGATTGAGGAGTTGATCGACGAGTTGCGCGAACAGTACGCCATCGCCATCGTCACCCACTCCATGCAGCAGGCGGCGCGGGTGTCTCAGCGCACGGCCTATTTTCATCTCGGCGATCTGATCGAGATCGGCGAGACCAGTCAGGTCTTTACCAATCCGCGCCATCAGTTGACCGAAGACTACATTACCGGCCGATTTGGTTGAGCGTGTTCGATGACCACGGAATCTGAACAGGGAGAACCCGCCATGGGTCAGTCCGGCGAGGGGCATATCGTCAAACAGTTCGATGCCGATCTGATGCAGCTGCACGGGCGTGTGCTGGAAATGGGCGGCCTAGTCAGCGACCAATTGAGTCGGGCGCTCAAGACCCTGGATGACCAGGACGTGGACGCGGCCCGCGCGGTGATTGAGCGCGATCGGGATGTCAACGTACTGGAATTACGGACCGATGAGGACATCGCCAAAATCCTGGCTCGTCGCCAGCCCGTTGCCCGCGATTTAAGGTTGGTGCTGGCCGTATCCAAAGCAGTGACCGATCTGGAACGCATTGGCGATGAGGCCATCAAGATTGCCCGCATGACGATTGAGATATACGGCCGCGAGGCCAGTATTTTGCCCGGCAACGAATTGCTCGATGATCTGGAGTTGATGGGTCATGAGGCCCAGCATGTGCTGCGCGGCGCCCTGGAGGCATTTGATACCATGGATGTCGATCGGGCGATGAGCACGCTGGGCATGCAGGACCGGGTGGAAAAAACCTACAAGGCCGCGTTGCGCCGCCTGGTCACCTATGTCATGGACGATTCCCGCAATGTGGGTCACATGATTCAGATCGCCCTGGTGGCAAAGGCTCTGGAACGAATCGCGGATCACGCCCGCAATGTCTCCCAGTACGTGGTGTACTGCGTGCAGGGCACCGATATCCGTCACGCCAGCGTTCACATGGCCCAGTCCGGGCGATGACAGCAGCGGCCGATCCTGGTGCCATGCCCGGCCCCGGGTTGCACTTTTACATATTGGGATAGTTGGGGCCGCCACCGCCCTCCGGCACCACCCAGTTGATGTTCTGGCCGGGATCCTTGATGTCGCAGGTCTTGCAGTGGACGCAGTTCTGGGCGTTGATCTGGAGGGTAGGCTTCTGGGTCTCCTCATCCCGGACGATCTCGTAAACCTCGGCCGGGCAGTACCGCTGTTCAGGCGCATCATACAGGGCAAGATTGATCTCGACGGGAACCGTCGGGTCCTTGAGTTGCAGATGGCAGGGTTGTGCCTCTTCGTGATTGGTGTTGGATACGAACACCGATGACAAACGATCGAATGTCAATACACCATCCGGTTTCGGATACTCAATGGTCGGGCAGGCGTCGGCTTTTTTCAGGGTATCGTGGTCTGCGTGGTGTTCCAGGGTCCACGGCGCCTTGCCTTTGAGCACATAGGTTTCCAGGGCGGAGTAGGCGATCCCGCCCCACAGACCCCAGCGGAACGACGGTCGAATGTTGCGTACGGTTTTGAGCTCGTCCCAGAGCCAGGTCTGTCGCAATGCCTCCGGATAGCTCGCGACCTCGACGCCGGAGGGATCACCGGCCTGAAACGCCGCAAACAGCGTCTCTGCCGCGGTCATGCCGGATTTCATGGCGGTGTGGGTGCCCTTGATCTTGGGCACGTTGAGAAAGCCCGCCGTGTCGCCCACCAGCACCCCACCGGGAAAGGTGAGTTTGGGGATTGATTGAAAGCCGCCCTCAGACAGCGCCCGGGCACCGTAGGAGATGCGCCGGCCGCCTTCGAACAAACCGCGGATATCCGGGTGGGTCTTGAAGCGCTGCATCTCCCCGAACGGAAACAGATGCGGATTCTGGTAGTCGAGCCCGATGACAAAACCCACCGAGACCTGGTTGTCCTCCAGATGGTACAACCAGGAACCGCCGTAGGTGTGCCGATCCAGTGGCCAGCCCACGGTGTGAACGATTCGACCCGGTTGATGTTGGGCGGGATCCACCTCCCACAGCTCCTTGATGCCAATGCCATAGGTCTGGGGCTGCACGCCGTCACGCAGGTTGAACCGCTCAAAAAGCGACTTGGTCAGCGAACCCCTGCAGCCTTCGCCAAACACCGTTTGTCGGGCGTGCAACTCCACACCCAGCTCGTGATTCGGGCCGGGTGTGCCGTCCTTGTTCAGACCCATATCCCCGGTGGCTACGCCCCGCACCGCCCCGTCGTCCGTATAGAGCACTTCGGCGGCGGCAAAGCCGGGGTAGATTTCCACCTCCAATGCTTCGGCCTGCTCCGCCAACCATCGGCACAGGTTGCCCAGGCTAACGATGTAGTTGCCAGCGTTGTGCATCTGCGGCGGAGTGGGCAGCCCGTAGGACTTGCGTTCGGTCAGAAACAGAAACCGGTCGTCCCCGGCGGCTGTGTTCAGCGGCGCACCTTGCTGTTTCCAGTCGGGCAGCAGTTCATCCAGGGCGCGGGGCTCGATCACCGCGCCGGACAGAATGTGGGCGCCGATTTCCGAGCCTTTCTCGATAACGCAGACTGAAAGCTCCGATTCGTTTTCGATCGCCAGTTGGCGCAGGCGGATGGCCGTGGCCAAGCCCGATGGTCCGCCGCCGACGATGACGACGTCGTACTCCATGCTCTCGCGTTCCACCGTATCTAACCCCTTGTTGTGCGTGCCCGATGCCCATGTTGCGGCGATCTGTATGTTCCTGTGAAAGTGTACCTTGGGTGATTGGACAGCACTACTTGGGTTGATGACCCGCATGGCGCACTATGGCTGATTCGATTCAGTCTGGTGCTGCATCGGTGTATCGGGTCATCTCCAGATAGCCGAGCCCGGTGGCGCTGCCCGAAACCTTCACCGCGCCTTCCCAGTAGCCGAAGGTCAGGCGCATCTCCTGATCGTCGAATCTGGATTCGATGGTCAAGTCGAGCCCTTCCTCAGGTAATCGCAGACGCCACTCAATCGGGTATCGGTCGCCCGTTTCCGGGCTGATCCAGTGTGCGATCGGTTCGAGCTCCACGTCCCCTTCCGCAAGCGCCCGGTAGCTGCCGTCCGCCTGCACCAGCACACCGGCGCTCTCCGGCGCCATGCCTCCTTGGCTTAGGCGCAGGCGGTAGAACATAAGATCGCGCCCGTCGTTCAGTTGCAGGGCAAACCAATCCCAGCCGGTTCGGTTGGGCCCGAGGGCGCTGGTACTCCATTCCCGGTCGAACCAACTGAGGCCGGTTACGTCATATTTCTCGACATCGATAGTGATGCTGCCCCGGGTGTCCATTCGAGTGTAGCTGTAGTAATACGAAGCATTGCCGGGCTCGTCCCCCTTTGCGCTGAGCCCGGCGTTGCCCTGCAGAATCGGACCGTGTGTCGGGCTCAGCTCCAGGTCCAGGGAGACGGCCTCCTGGGTGGCGCGCAGCCGCAAGGGGAACGTGGTGTCGGCAGCACCCTCGATTTGCCAGTCCTCAACCCAGACGCGAAATGGGGACGCCCGCGCATCCGCCAACCCCAGGGCGCCACGGGCAAAGCGTTCAAAACTTCGATGACGCTTGTTCGTGATGTCGCTTATCGCAAAATGCGCCATGTACACCTGACGGGTGCGCCAGGCGGATCCGGTATCGGCATCATGGGGTGACACCGCGGTTCTGAACACGGTGAGCTGGTAGCCGAAGTCCTGTCCTGCGGTGCTTGTCAAATTGCCGGTCCAGTACCACCACTCGTTTCGGAAATCCGGGTGTGGGCCGTGATCGGCCGGGAAGTCGAACGCGCGCGGTTTCAATGCCACTGCATAGCCTTGGGACTGCTCGCCGCCCAAGGTGGTCCGAACATCCGGACCCGCGGAGGGCGCCATGCCGTCCGGTTCGCACCCCGCGCTGATCAGCAACACGGCCATCGGCAGCAGACAAATGCGCGCCCATCGGCTGTACGCTGCGATCCTGAAATGGCAGATTCCCTTTGGACGCTCGCTGCCCCATCCACGTTCGGCGCAGCGTTTGGATCGTGCGGCTGCGCTCGGGTTGGTCCTGGTCATTTCATCTCCAGGAATCTGTGCCCGTTCCATACGGCCTTGAGCTGGCGGGAGCGGATTCATCCCCACCGCCGATGCGCTCATCACGCATGTATTCCCAAACCACACTCTGGACCCACCGCAGTGAGGCCGCCGTGAATGTCCGGTGTCGGCTCGGCGTTTGTCTTGGCTTGATCTGCGGTGATCATATTCCTGTATCTGGCGTCGATCCGCACCGTGTTCCAATATGAGGTGCGAGCGATGCAGGCGCGCACCCGGTGCCGCCGCGGATCGCTTTCCCGGGCTTAGTCCGCTGGGCGCGGCAAACCGATACCGGATCGCCGCCTGGATTTTTGTGGCTGGAGACGTGTGGTTGCCTGGGGGAGGCGAGCGCTTGCGCTGCAGATGGATTGGGAACAGAGCTTCGTTGGCACCCTGTTCGTTGTTCTGGTGACGTCCGCTCCGGATCCTGTGGTCACCGCAGTTGCCCACTAGCGGCGGTGGATATGGCCATCGGAATCTGCTGTATTTGCACGGATAACGCGTTCCGCACGCGTCGCCGACTGTGCATATCAATCCGCGTCATCCGCCTCGGGAAGCTGGGATTTATAGCGTTCCCACAGCATCTGTTTCACATGATGCCCCTCGGGCCCGCCCTGCCCGACCAGGCCGTGCTCGGGTTGCGAATACATCCATCGCTCAAAATCGCTTTGTGAGCCAAGTGGCGGGTTGTGCTCGCCTTTGGCCAGCGCCCTGAACCGAACCCACATTTCCCGTTCTACCCGGGCACCCTGCGGACCACCCTGGCTCCAGACCCCGTACTCGGGTTGCGAGTACATCCAACGTTCAAATGCATCCCGAGATCCGCCGTCGAGTGGGGGAGGGTCTTTATACAGCGCCTGGAAACGTTGCCACATTTCCCGCTCCACCTTGGCGCCCTGTGGGCCGCCCTGGCTCCAGACGCCGTACTCCGGCTGCGAGTACATCCAGCGCCGGAAGGCTTCCCGCGTGGGATGAGGTGGCAGCCCCATCAGCGGGTTGGTCCCGTCTTGGTTTCTGTGTGTCTTTGACCCCGGTTCAATGGCTCAGGATCTGGCTCAGGAAAAGCTTGGTCCGTTCCGACTGGGGATTGTTGAAGAATTCTTCCGGCTGGTTCTGCTCGATGATTTCACCGCCGTCCATGAATATCACCCGATTGGCTACGGTCTTGGCGAAACCCATCTCGTGGGTCACGCAGAGCATGGTCATGCCGCTCCCGGCAAGCTCGACCATTACGTCCAGAACCTCTTTGATCATTTCCGGATCCAGCGCCGAGGTGGGTTCGTCGAACAGCATGATTTTCGGACTCATGCACAGAGAACGTGCGATGGCCACGCGCTGCTGCTGACCGCCGGAAAGCTGCCCCGGAAACTTCCCGGCCTGCTCCGGAATTTTCACCCGCTCCAGGTACTGCATGGCCACTTCCTCGGCCTCCCGTTTGGGCATTTTGCGCACCCAGATCGGCGCCAGCGTGCAGTTCTCGAGCACGGTCAGATGCGGGAACAGATTGAAGTGCTGGAACACCATACCCACCTCGCGGCGGATTTTTTCGATGTGCTTCAGGTCGCCGGTCAGCTCTACGCTGTCGACAATGATCTGGCCGCGCTGGTGCTCTTCCAGGCGGTTGAGGCAGCGAATCAGGGTGGACTTGCCCGATCCGGATGGACCGCAGATTACGATGCGTTCCCCTTTGTGCACCGTCAGGTCGATGTCCTTGAGTACATGGAACTCCCCGTACCATTTATGGACGTTGATCAGTTGAATCATGATCTCGTCCGACACGGTCAATTCTAGCTTTGGCGTGGCCGCATCTTCGGTCATTGGATACTCCTGGCAAAATACGTGTTTGAGTTCATCAGCAGCGGCCCGCGCCGGTCAGGAGACTCTGATCTGCTCGTGAAACTGCATTTTGGGTCTGAAATGCACAGCTTCATCGCTGCAGATCTTGGCAATAGAACAACTGCCACCCGCGATCTGCCCCGCGTTCCGCCCCTTGAATCTGCATATTTCACCCTCCAATCTGTTTCGCCCAGAATAGATCAGAGGCTCCTTAGCGGGCGTGCCCGGTGTCGAGTTTGCGTTCCAGATACATGCTGTATCGGGACATGCTGAAACAGAAAATCCAGTACACGAAGGCGCAGAATACATAGCCTTCCACCGAGTAGCCCAGCCACTTCGGGTCGGTTGCCGCCGCCTGGACGATGCCCAGGAAATCGAACAATCCGATAATCAATACCAGGGTGGTGTCCTTGAACAGGCCGATGAAGGTGTTGACGATACCGGGAATCACCATTTTCAGGGCCTGGGGCAGGATCACCAGACCCATGACCCGCCAGTAGCCCAGGCCCATGGCTTCCGCCGCCTCGTACTGACCTTTCGGGATTGCCTGAAGGCCACCGCGAATGACTTCGGCCATATAGGCCGCGGAGAACAGCGCCACACCGATCAGCGCCCGGAGCAGCTTGTCAAAACTGGCCCCCTCCGGCATGAACAGGGGAAACATGACAGAGGCCATGAACAGCACGGTGATGAGCGGCACGCCCCGCCAGAACTCGATGAAGACGACGCAGATGGTGCGCACAATAGGCATGTTGGAGCGCCGCCCCAGCGCCAGCACCACGCCGATGGGCAAAGACGCCACAATACCGATCACCGCAATGACCAGGGTCAGCATCAGGCCGCCCCACCTGGGTGTTTCCACCACCGCCAGACCGAAGCTGCCGCCGTAGAGCAGGAAGAAAGCGATGATCGGGAAAATGAACAGCAGGAAAATGGTCAGCCATTTTCGTCCGGGCATGCGCTCGAACATCATCGGTATGAGCACGGCGAAGAAGATAATGAAGGTCAGATCGACCCGCCAGCGCTCCTCGATAGGGTAGAAGCCGTACATGAACTGAGCGAAGCGCACCTTGATGAACACCCAGCAGGCGCCGCCGCTGGTGCAGGCTTCGCGGGTGTCGCCGCTGAGGTCCGCGTCGACGAACACCCAACGAATGATCGGTGGTATGACCAGGATCAGCAGGTAGGCCGCAAGCAGGGTGAGAATCGTGTTCCATGGGCCGGAGAACAGGTGCCGACGCATCCAGGCCACGGCGCCGACCGCTGAAGACGGGGGCGGCAGATCCGGGTGTGTGCCGGGTTCGTAGGTTTGGGTTGCCGGGTTCATATGTTATCGCTCCACCAGCGCCATATTTTTGTTGTACCAGTTCATAAACAGCGAAATGGTGAGGCTGATGGTCAGGTAGACCCCCATGGTGATCAAAATCACCTCCACCGCCTGGCCGGTCTGGTTGAGCACCGTTCCGGCGAAGATGGACACCAGTTCCGGGTAGGCGATGGCCGCCGCCAGCGAGGAGTTTTTCACCAGGTTGAGATACTGACTGGTCAAGGGCGGAATGATTACCCTCAAAGCCTGTGGCAGGACCACCAGCCGCAACGTGACACTGTTGCGCAGACCCACGGCCGAGGCCGCCTCGGTCTGGCCATGGCTCACCGACAGAATGCCGGCGCGAACGATCTCTGCGATGAATGCGCCGGTGTAGATGCTCAGGGCAAGCAGCAGGGCGACGAATTCCGGAATCATCACCAGACCGCCCTGAAAGTTGAATCCCTTGAGCACCGGGTATTCCCATGCGAGCGGCAGGCCGGTGACGATGGCGGCCAACGCCGGCAGTCCAATCAAAATGGCCAGGGACACGTAGAAGGTGTGGAACGGTTGCCCGGTACGGTCCTGCCGTTTGCGTGCCCAGTTGCGCATGATGATGATGGCCACGATGGCCACGATCAGTGCGATCACAATCCACATGAAACCCGGTTGCGGTAAGGGTGCCGGGCTGTAGAGTCCGCGGTTGTTCAGAAAAAACGTGTCCAGCAGTTCAACGCTGTTCTTGGGTGCCGGCACTGACCTGAGCACGGCGAAATACCAGAAGAAGATCTGCAGCAGCAGCGGAATGTTGCGGATCACCTCGATGTAGACGGTGGCGATGCCCGAAACCAGGAGGTTTTTGGACAAGCGTGCGATCCCCACCAGCAGGCCGAGCAGGGTGGCCAGGACGACGCCGACGGCCGAGACCAGCAGGGTGTTGAGCAACCCCACCAGAAAGGCGCGTCCGTAGCTCGATTCCTCGGTGTATTCCACCAGGTGCGTGATAATGCCGAACCCGGCGGTGGTGTTCATGAATCCGAAGCCCGAAGCGATGCCCTGGCGTTCCAGATTTTCGGCGGTGTTGTTGAAAATGTAGAGCCCGAACAAAACCACGGCACCCAGTACCAGCACCTGGAAGAATATTCCACGGTAGACCGGATCGTTCCAGATGGGTGGTTTGGCAGGCGTGCTGGAGATCTCGTGATTTGTCGACATGGTTGCCCCGGCGAGCCGTCGATCGAATTATTGAATAGCAAGAGGCTGTCTGGCGTTTGTTCCAGACAGCCTCAATTCTAGGACGTTTTCAGACGGTTTGCCTGCTACCGGATGGGCGGTGCGTACTGAATGCCACCCTGGGACCAAAGCGCGTTGAGACCGCGCTCGATTTTCAGCGGCGTCTCCGGGCCGAGGTTGGCGGCGAAACTCTCACCGTAGTTGCCGACCTGGGTGACAATCGCCTCACACCAGCCTGGTTCTAACCCCAGGTTTTTGCCGGCATCGCCTTCAGAGCCGAGCAGCCGTTTGATTCCCGGATTGTCGGAGCCGGCCATGTCACCCACGTTGGCGCTGGTGACACCCATCTCTTCCGAGTTCAGCATGCAGTTGAAGGTCCATTTGACCACATCGAACCACTCGTCATCGCCATGTCGTGTCGCAGGGCCCAAGGGCTCCTTGGAGATGACTTCGGGCAACACCACGTGGGCGTCGGGCTCTTTCAGCTTGATGCGCTGTGCGTACAGGCCGGATTGGTCCGTAGTGTAGACGTCGCAGCGGCCGGCGTCGTAGGCGGCAACCACCTCATCGGCCTTTTCAAACGCAACCACCTTGTAATCCATGTTGTTGGCGCGGAAATAATCGGCCAGGTTCAGTTCTGTGGTCGTTCCGGTATTGGTGCAGACCGCCGCGCCACTCAACTCCAGGGCGCTCTTTACGCCGAGATCCTTGCGCACCATGAAACCCTGGCCGTCATAGTAGTTGACACCGGCGAAGTTGAGCCCGAGAGCCGTGTCGCGGGTCTCGGTCCAGGTGGTGTTCCGGGACAACACATCGATCTCGCCGGATTGCAGCGCGGTGAAGCGCTCCTTGGCCGAGAGGGGGGTGTATTTGACCTTGGTGGCATCGCCAAAAACAGCGGCGGCGACGGCGCGGCAAATGTCGACATCCACCCCGGACCACTCGCCCTTGTCGTCGAAGTTCGAAAACCCCGGCAGGCCCTGGCTCACGCCACATTGCACGAAACCCTTTGCCTTGACGTCTTCCAAGGTAGCGGCTTGGGCGACTCCCGCTGTTGCCAGTGCGGCCGCAACGGCGCTTAACGTAATTGCGTTACGCTTTATCATATAGACTCTCCAAGTGCTTGAATTAATATCTGCTTTGTTGGTCGCCGAACTGCACCTTACGAGCTTCGGCCGAGCAGCAGCATGCCCTTGTGGGGTAGCTGTCGAAACCGATGGTCAGGATCCCAAATCGGTTCGCGAGCCTTGAATCGTTAGTTTGCAACCATTGCAAAGTCAAGCCGCATTGCGGCAAACCCGGCCCGGCCCGCCTGCATAGCGTGGTGTTAATCAGAACCCTCAGCTGTCACTGCGCAAGCCGCATACCAGTTTCGGTTTGGCAACGGCGTTGCACCCGTCAAAGCCTGTTTCCCGAACTGCTTAGAATGTTATATATTTTATGAGGAATAGTTTATAAGCCATTGTAAAAACGCTAAGAACCGCTAAGATTTATGATTCCTCCTGTAGGTCATTGCGATCGGCTCTGGAGCGTTCTTGGACAGGCCAGAGTTGATGCCGACGGTTGGGTATCCGCCCACGGGTGGTGCGGGTAACATCCAGGATTGCCTCACTGAAGTGCATGGGCGCTTATCGCCTTGCTGATATGCAACGAACTTGTGGGACGGGACACTAGGACATCATGCGCGCATCACGATGGCGGTGCCGGCGGTCACCAGAGCGGCGCCGATCCATGCGCCTGCCGCAGGGCGTTCCCCGGTGCGGAGCCAGAGCAGGGGCAGAATGACCACAGGTGCGGTGGAGGACAGGGTCACCACGACGGCGGCATCGCCCGCCTCGAGTGCGTACAGCAGCAGAGTCATCCCAAGTGCCATTCCCAGAAAACCGCTGATGGTGATCCTGAATATATGGTCACGCCGGATCGGGATGATCGGTTTGAACCTGGCGATGGGCAACTGGGCGCCGATCAACAGGCACAAGGCGGCGGTGCCCACCCTTAGAGCAGCGGCCGCCACCGGGTCGATACCCGATTCCATAGCCGGTTTTGCGATGATGATGCCCAGGGCCTGGCAAAGGGCCGCCAGCAACGCGATCAGAATGCCTACGATCAGTGAACCGTCGGTTGCCTCGAACTGATTGCCTGATCGCGGGGCGCCGCCATAGAGAATGGCGAGCAGCACTCCGATGATGACCAGGGTGCAACCCAGCAGGTCATCCCAGGCCAGAATCTCATCCAGAAACAGGTAGCCCAACACCGCCGTCATGGGTGCGCTGGTGGCGAACAGCACACCCATACGGCGCGGACCGATGCGGCGAAGTCCGGCGAACAGCGCGGTGTCGCCAATAAACATGCCGATCAAACCGGACAAAACCAGTGCCCACAGGTAGTCCGGGGTCAACTCCGCCCAACTGCCGGATGCCAGGGTAACGCCGCCCAGCATCAGTGTAACGATCACCGAGCGTACCCGGTTGAAGGCAAAGCCCCCCAGCTCCCGTGCCGGCCCATGGGCCACCAGGCTGGCCAGCGCCCAGCAGCCGGCAGCGGACAATGCCGCGAGTTCGTGCAGCGAAACCGCCATTCAGGGCGACATCTGCTGAGTCGGGTGTATCGCGCCCGAATCAGTTGCGAACGGTTTGCACCGGAATCGGGGGGATTCGGTTGGACACAACCGGGGCGTTTGGAGAAGGCGGTGCGCCATGGCAGTCAGATCGTACTCAAACGCGTCGTGCGGAATGATTGACCAGCCAGACGCCAATCAAGATCAGGATCAGGGCCAGAAGTTCCCGGATACCAGGCCGTTCGCCCAGGAACAGAGTGCCCCACAACACACCCATGATCGGAATCATATGGTTGACCTGCGAAAACGCCGTTGCACCGATGGCGCGCACCAGGTGGAAGTAGAGCAGGGTTGCAAGGGCCGTGGACAGCACGCCCAGGGCGACAATGGACCAGAGGGCCGAGGGCGTGGGCTGAATTTGCCACGGCTGCTCCAACAACAGGGCCAAGGGCAACAGCATAAGCGTCCCCGCGGTAACGGCGCCCGCGGCCAGAATGGGTCCCGGTATGTGGAGATTGCGGCGGGTAAAAACGGTATTCACCGCGTAGCTCACCGCACCGCCCAGTATGGCCATTTGCGCGACCCAGGCCCCTCCCAGATCCGACAACGCGTCCCAGCCCACCAGGATCGCTAAACCGCTCATGCCGATCAACAGGCCCAGCAGGCGGCCTCTTTGAAACGGCTCGTCCTGGGTGAAATGGTGCGCGAGAATCAGCGTCACCAGCGGCATGGCGCCCATCAGGATGGCCGCCATGCCGCTGGACACCGCCTGCTCACCCCAGCCGATCAGAGTGAACGGCAGGGCATTGCCGAAACAGCCAACGAAGGCAAAGGTGAACAAGACCTGAGGGGTCAGTGGGATCCGAACACCGGTTCGCCAGGCGTAGGCCCCCAGCAAAGCTGCAGCCAGAGCCAGGCGCATCACCGCCAGGGTCAACGGCGGCACGGACAAGACCGCCACTTTGATGAACATGAAGGACGAACTCCATATGGCCGCGAGCAACAGCAGCAGGGCCAGATCGTCCCAACGGGCCCGGCGGATGGTCGAGGTCCCGCCTCGGGCGTTCAATTTGCGTTAGATGCGCTGCACATCGACAAAAGTCTCGTGGTAACAGGCCCCGTCGGCGATATCGGTTTTGAGGTCCGCGGGTATCAACGCATTGACGGTTTGGCCGTTGTCGCTGGTGGCCAGCCAGGTGCCCTTGGCGGAATACAGGACACCGGGTTGCACCGCGTCACTCACCCGGGCCTCCAGCCGCACCTCACCCCTGGCGTTCTTGAGTATCACCCTGTGACCGGTTTCGATCTCCAACCCGGCCGCGTCGGTGGGGTGCATCTCTACCGTGGAAGGCCCTAGGTTGGCCGGATGCCCACCAAAGGTGCTGTTGGTGCGTTCGAAGGAGGACGGGCTGATCAACACGAACGGGTGCGTGGCTGTGCTGGCGCCATAGCGTGGAACGCCGCAGCCATAGCGGGACTCCAGCGCGTCCGAGTAAAGCTCCACCCGTCCCGAGGGCGTGGCCGGCGCCACCGTCCCGCAGATCAGCGGTGGCTCTCCCGATGCCGTGTTGAGGGGCAGCGCCGTGTCGATCGGTAGCTGGCTTGGTCGTTTTCCGCCCAGGCGGGCGTCATCAGGATTCAGGGCGTCGTCCATGAGTTCCGAGTCACTGGCCTGGAACAGGGGTTCGGTAAATCCGAAGCGGGCTGCAAGGCGGCGGAAGATTTCGGTGTTGGGCAAGGCCTCTCCCTGAAGCGGAATGACCGCCTCGCTGCGCTGCAGGTAGTGTTGGCCATAGGCGGCGTACAGGTCGCCGTGCTCAAAATGGGACGCAGCCGGGAGGATGATGTCCGCATAGCTCATGCTGTCGGTCATCACCACATCGCTGCCGACAATAAACAAATCCTCCCTGGTCAGTGCGCGGCGCAGGCGGTTTTGATCGGGATGGGTACAGAGCGGATTGTGGTTGTAGATGAACAGGACCTGCACCGGCGGGTCCAGCTCCGGGTCCAGCAGGTGCCCCGCCACGTCCACGATGTTGAACATCCGGGTGCCGTGGGGTATCAGATCCGGGCGCTGCAGGCGCTCCGGGGTTTTTGGGAAAATGGCGCCGGGCATGGCTGTGACGCCTGCGCCCGGGCGTCCGAGATTGCCGGTCAGCGCCTGCAGCGCCATGGCCGCCCGCAACGCCGATCCGCCCCAGCGCCCGCGTTCCAGTCCGTTACCCAAACTCATGGCCACCCGCTGGGCCGACCCGTAGAGTGCGATAAAGTGTTCGATGATGTCGGCGCCCAGACGGCATTCTGCTGCTGCCTGGGCCAGCGTGTATTGCCGTGCCTGAGCAAGGTACGGGTCGAGGCCGGTGGCCCATTGCTCGAGAAACGAATGGTCCAACAAACCCCGTTGTTCGAATTCGGCGGCCATGGCCAGTGCCAGTACCACGTCCGTGCCCGGCCGGGGCTGGACGAACAGATCCGCCTGGTCAGCGATTTTTGTGCGCTTGGCGTCCACCACCACCAGTTTGGCGCCCCGGGCACGGGCCGCTTTAATCATCCGCGCCAGATGGAGATTCGAGGTGGTGACGTTGTTGCCCCAGACGATGACCAGGTCCGCCAACGTAACCTGGTCCGGCGGCAGTCCCGGGCTGTCGCCGAACAGACTCCGGTAGGCGGTGCCGCGCACCGCTCCGCATAGCGGACCCCGATCCAGCAGGGTGGCGCCCAGGCGGTGAAAAAAGCGTCGATCCATGGACGCCATCGCCAGTTGTCCGTGGGGGCCGGCATAGTTCAAGGGCAGCACTGTCTGCGGTCCGTGTTCGGCCATGGCTCGGGTGAACCCACGGTGCACCCGGTCCAGAGCCTGCGCCCAGCCGATGCGTTGATACTCGCCCGAGCCCCTGGGGCCGGTTCTGAGCAGCGGATGGGTGAGGCGACCCTCGCCGTGGACAAAATGCGGGTAGTACCGCGTCACTTTCTTGCAAACCGTCCCGCTGGTGTAGGGATTGGTATCGGATCCCCGCACTTCCACCACCCGGCCCGCCTCGACGGATACCGAGAGGCTGCAGGTGTCGGGGCAGTCCAGGGGACACACCGACGCTTTGATTTCGACACAGCTCATGTTTGACGGCTCCCATTGCTCAGCCGATAAACTTAGTCCCTTGAGTGCAGGTTCGATAGGGTCAAACCTTAACAAAAGCGGGTACAGGTGGATTCGGCCTGTGCCGCCGTGCTGGCGCGGTCATCTCGGGCTTGCTGTAATGGGGCTTTGGAATCCGTTTGCCAGGAAACACGATGTGAATCCATGTCTGGACGAGGTTTCGCCGATACGCGAAATCCTGCTGCGCCACCCTCGGGACGCCTTTGTCAGCCAATCCTTGCTCAATCAGACATGGCGTGCCCTGAATTATCTGGCTGAGCCCGACTTCGTCCGGGCCTGTGCGGAGTACGACGGCTTTGTTCGGGTGCTCGAGTCCCAGGGCATGGAAATCCATTTCCTCGCGGGCCACCCCCGACTGACTCCAGATGCCCTGTATGTTCGGGACGCGGCGATCCTGACCCCCCGGGGCCTATGCCTGGCGGCCATGGGCAAGGTCGAGCGGGTGCCGGAGACGGATGTGCTTGCAGAGCAGAGTAAGACGATAAACTGGTCGCTTTGCGGAGGGATCAGTCCGCCCGGACAGGTGGAAGGCGGTGATTTGGTCTGGCTCGATTCGAAGCGGGTGCTGATTGCCCACGGCTACCGCACGAACGCAGAGGGCATTCGTCAGTTCCAGGATCTGGTCGGTTCCGAGGTGGAGGTTCGGGAGGTGCCGTTGCCGCATTTTCGTGGCCCAAACGATGTGCTACACCTCATGTCCATGATCAGCCCGGTGGACCATGATCTGGCGCTCGTCTATTCACCACTGATGCCAGTGCCATTCCGCAACTGGCTGCTGGAGCTGGGGATGACCCTGGTCGAAGTGCCTGAATCGGAGTACGACTCGCTGGGTTGCAACGTGCTGGCCCTCGCACCGCGGCGGTGTGTCCTGGTGGAGGGCAACCCGGAAACCCGGCGTGCGTTGGAGCGTGCCGGGGCAGAGGTGATCGAAATCGAGGGCAGTGAGATTTGCCTGAAGGGGAGCGGCGGCCCGACCTGCTTGACCCGCCCCCTGGTCCGCAGCCCATTCTGATTGGCTCCAAATCGGTGGGCCGCCATTGTCGGTCCCCGCTTCCATGATCATATTGGGGCCGCGCTGTGGTACTCGACGCCGGGAGTCGGACGGGTGAAACTCAAGGGAGCCTTTGATCTATTCGTGAACGTGCATCTTGGGACTGAACTGCACAGCTTCATCGCTGCAAATCTTGGCAATAGAACAACTATTACCCGCGATTTACGCCTTGAATCTGCACATTTCCCTCTCCAATCTGCTTCGTCCAGAATAAATCAGAGACTCGCAAGCAACTGAAACGGGCGGGGTAGCGATTTGAATACCGGCAATGGGAACTCAGGGGACAACAAACTCGACCGTATCGTAGCCGACGCACGCAGCTCCAGGGATGAGCGTGAACAAGGCTATCGGGAGCGCGCACTGCGCATGTATCCCTGGATCTGCGGCCGATGCGCCAGAACCTTCACACGGGCGAATGTTCAGGAATTGACCGTGCATCACCGTGACCACAACCACGACAACAATCCGGCCGACGGCAGCAACTGGGAGTTGTTGTGCCTTTACTGTCATGACAACGAGCACAGCCGGCAGCTGGATGGGGCCTGGTCCGGTGGGGACGAAGTGAACGATACCGCCGGCGCCACGCACAAGCCCTTCGCGGCCCTGGCCGGACTGCTCAAAGACAAGGACTGAGCCGGTGCCGACCCGATTTCTGCCCGGACCGGTTCCGACTCGTCTCTGGGGGCGTGCCAAGGCGGGCGCGATGGTTTGCCGTCCCGCTCCATCGGCGATCAATAACTGCGGGAAGTCCTGACGTGGCGCGCCGATTGGCGGCCATACTCGCCGCCGATGTGGTGGGCTACTCTCGCCTGATGGGTATGGATGAAGCGGGTACCCTCGAGCGTCTTAAGTCTCTGCATCGGACTCTCGTCGCGCCTGGGATCAAGGACCATGGTGGCCGAGTGGTGAAGCTCATGGGCGATGGCCTGCTGGCGGAATTCACCAGCGTGGTGGCGGCGGTTGAGTGCGCCCACGGCATTCAGTTGGCGATGGCGAGCCGTGAACCGGACGCGGGCGTTGAGCATCGTCTGCTGCTTCGCATCGGTGTCAATCTGGGCGACATCATCATCGACGGCCACGATATTTACGGTGACGGTGTCAACGTCGCGGCACGTCTCGAGGCCTTGGCCGAACCCGGTGGTCTGGTGGTGTCCGAGGCCGTGCACCAGCAGGTGCAAGATCGTCTGGACATTGTTTTTCGGGATTTTGGCGAACATGAGCTGAAGAACATACGACGGTCCGTCCGGCTCTGGACCTGGCAGCCCAACGATGCCGCAGCGAGCGTGGAAGGGGTTTTGTCACCGACCCTGCTGGCGCCACCGGACAAGCCGTCCATCGCGGTGTTGCCCTTTCAAAACCTGTCGGGGGACGCGGATCAGGATTTTTTTGCCGACGGCATGGCCGAGGACATCATCACGGAATTGTCTCGCATGCCCTGGTTTTTCGTGATCGCGCGCAATTCCAGTTTCTCCTACAAGGGGCGTGCGGTGGATGTGAAGCGGGTCGCGCGGGAATTGGGGGTCAAGTACGTCTTGGAAGGCAGCGTACGTAGCGCTGGGGCGCGACTGCGTATTACCGCTCAGCTGATCGATGCCAGCACCGGGCAGCACGTCTGGGCCGAGCGCTATGATCGTCAGGTGACCGACATTTTCGATGTCCAGGACGAGGTGAACCAGTCCATTGTCGGCACCATCGCGCCGGAGTTCTTGTCTTTTGAGGCAAAACGGGCGCGGCGCAAGGATCCGGCGAAACTGGATGCCTGGGAATGTGTAATGCGTGGACGTGCCCACCTGTGGAAGCTGAGCCGTGAGGAGGCGGCGGAGGCAAAAGTCCTGTTTCAAAGGGCTGTCGAGCTGGCGCCCCGGGGCGAATTCGGTGCCGGCGATCTCGCCTTGATCCATTTTCTTGAGGCCTATTATCGATGGAGCGATACGCCCGAGCGGTCATTGGACTACATGGTCGAGACGGCCGAGCGGGCCGTGGCCGCAGACGATCACGATCCCTGGGCGCTGACAGTGCTGGCCTGGGCCAACATCGTCGCCCACCGGTGGGACGCGTCCCTGTCGGTGATTGATCGGGCAGTGGTGCTGAGTCCCAATTTTGCATCCGCCATCGGCATCCGCGGCGCAATTCTGGCGCTTCAAGGTGAACCCGAGGCAGGAATCGATGAGATCGGTCGGGCCATCCGCCTCAGTCCCCGTGACGGAATGATGGTGTTCTGGCTGATGGGGCTGTTTTGGGCCTATTTCTCCATGGCCCGCTATGAAGAGGCGATTGCGACCGCACAGCGCGCGATCGGGCTGGCGCCCCAGAATCCGACTTTCCGCCGGCAGTTGGCATCGGCGCTGGCCTGGGCAGGCCGGTTGGACGAGGCCCGCACCGCAGTAGGGGCCTACCTGGTGCTTGAGCCAGAACACACGACAGCCGATGCGGCCAAGGTGCCGAGCAGCGTAGCCGAACACGTCGCGCGCTTCGTGGAAGGCCTGAGGCGTGGGGGACTGCCGGATGAGAACCCAATCGGGTAAGTCGCTGCCTGCCTGGCGTCTACATCTCGGATTCGATGGGCAGCAGTCCAAAAAACCAGTCTTCAATGCGTTCCACAAACGAGCCCGCCGGCTGTTTCCGCAGCACCCTGTCGTCTGAAATCCACATCAGATCGTCTCCGTCCAGCAGCAGCTGCCAGGCATTGGCACGCTCAAAATCGGTCTCCAGAGCGCTGCGAACGGCACGGTTCATTGCCTCGCTCTCGATCAGCAGGCCCATCTCGGTGTTGATGCGCAGCGAGCGGGGGTCGAAGTTCGCGCTGCCGATGAAACTGGTGGTTCGATCCACCAGCATCACTTTGGCGTGCAACCCCAGTTTCCGATCGCCTACCGGACCGGCCATGTAACGCTGGCGATCCCTGGACAGGGCGCGGGTTTCGTGCAGCAGGGCCCCGGCTTCCAGCAAGGTCCGACGATGCCGGCGGTAGGCGCTGTGGGCCGCAGCGTGGTTGTTGGCGGCCAGTGAATTGGTCAGGATCCGCAGTTCGACGCCCTGTTCGCCGATGGACCGTATCAAGGTATCCAGTGCCGGTGTCGGTATGAAATAAGCCGAAATGATGATGACCTCGGTGTCGGCGTTCTCAACCAAGCCCCGGAGTCTGTCGGCAACCTGGACCGGTGCCTGTTCCAATGCGTCCGGGTCTCCCCTGGCCGGCGCGTCAGCGACCACGTGGACTTCGCCCGGGACGCCGACCCGCGCCGCTCCCTGCCATGCCGCCTGTCTCTGGGCAGAAGATTCCGGCGTGTAGGGCAGGGCCAACGTGTCGATCTCCCTGCGCAAGGTCTCCAGGGTATAGGCGGCGTCGGGCGCTGCGGCCACCAGGGCGACGGGATAGGCCCAGGGGTTGTTCCAGTAGCGGTCGAATACCGTACTCAGCGCGGAGGCCACCGGGCCCACGGCGAGCACCTCCATGTCCCGGAAGTTGTAGCTGGGATCGTAACCGAAATACTCGTTGGCGAGATTGCGCCCGCCCACGATGGCCGAACGATCGTCAACGATCAGCACTTTGTTGTGCATGCGGTGGTCGATTCGGGCGAAGTCGGCGGTGTTGAGAAGTTCACGCAGGATCGCATTCTGGGCCCGCGAGGCCGCCGGGTTGAAAATCCGGTACTCGATGTTCGGGTGGCGGTCGAGAACGAAAAGAGCTGAATCGGCACCGGCCAGCATTGCGTCGTCCAGCAGGACGCGCACCCGGACACCTCGGTCCGCCGCCGCCAGCACCCGCTCCAGTATCCGCGACCCGACCGCGTCCGCCTGCCAGATAAAGGTTTGCAAGTCCAGGCTGTCGGTGGCGCTGTCAATGACCCGGAGCCGCCATTCCAAAGCCTCGGGTCCGGTGTTCAGAAGTCTGAACCAGTTGTCGGTTCGAACCGCCTCCAGCCCTTCCCATAGGCCGGATTCAACCGGTGCGGAGGCCCGCTCCAGTGGCCGGTCCGACTCAGAAAGGGGCGGCAAGGTGCCGGTGCAAGCGCTCAGGGAGCCGACCAAAAGAGCCAGCACGGCCCGCTGAGTCATGCCCACGACGGTCTATAAGCGTGTCTGGACATTCGAACGCATTCCGGTCCATTGGAGATCGTACGCGCCATCGGGTCCGCCGATCCGCGGGCTTGCGCCGTCAACTGGCTTTGTCCCTCTGGTAGGCCAGGCGGCAGGCTTCCGCTCCGTCCGCCGGCAGACGATTGCCAAACAGAAACTCGAACGGGAACGTGATGGGGCTGGTCAAGATCCGAACCATGGTGCCGAAACCGGCCCCCGAGGCCAAGCCGACCCGAAAATCGTCAAAACTGCCGGCAACCTCGATCGGGGGCTGGGCGCTGAACAGCGCTGGTCTCTTGGGTTTGGACTGCATGGCAAGCCGCATGCGCTCATTTTTGAAGTCGATCTCCAGATTGCCTCCGGCGGTGATGCGGCTGGTGTCCAGCAGCAGCGCCTCATTGCGCATGACCCCGTCTTCGGCGTTCAAGCGCACCACCACGCAGTTGAAGACGGACCCACCGCTTTCCGGATCGAGACTGGGCATCAGGGCGTTCAGCAGGCCCACCGCCCAGAGATCGAATACGTTGGCGCTCAGATTCACCGGCCAGACACCGATGGTCAAGAGGCCGTCTGCACCGGCAAGCAGTCTCCGCAGATCGGGTCCCTCGGTGCGCAGGTCAGCGTCGATGCTGATGTCTCCCGACACGGGGCTGTCGGGGTCGATCCGGCGGGCCAGGATGCCGAAATCGAACTGATGGACCTCCATCTTGACGCTGCCGCGCAGGCCGGGCCGCTTCTGCTCCAGCGTCACCGCCATGTTCACCCGGCCGCCAGGCACGTCCAGCACCAGTGGATCCAGACTCAAGCGCCCTTCGGCTGCCTGTATGCGCAATTGTCCCCCGCCAAGATCATCTTCGCCGGAGCGGACCGACTCAGCCGCGATTTTCAGATCGAAATCCGTATGGTCCAGAAACTCAAGCTGAGCCCAGCGCTCGCCCAGCAATTGGGCGCCAATGTCTTCCTCCGCGTCGGGTTTCTTCAGGTCCGGTTCCGCATCAGTTTTGTCGCTGCCGGTGTCCCAGAAGAAATCGTCGATTTGAAAGCGTTCCGAGTGCAGATCCAACTCGGCTACGGTTCTCGGCCCAGAGGGATCGAGCCGCAAACTTCCGTTTAGATCGCTTTGTCCGACCTCTGCCTTGAACTCGCTTAGAGCGAAAGTCTGTCCCCGTAGCCCCACATTGGCCGATGCCTGGTAAGGCCCGATGGGTGGCAGCGGTGTCTCGGCGAGGGGCGAAAATGCCGCCAGCGATTGCCCCTGCAACTGGATCTCAAAATCAAGATTCGCTGCGGATACCGGCAGCATGAACCCACCTTTCATAGCCAGGGTGGCGTCCGCCAATCGGATCTCCATCGACATGGGGAGTTGCTTTTTGCCCTCGATCAGCGCTGCGATACCGGGCAGCTCGATATCGACGCTGGCGGGCAACGGTCCCACTGTTCCGTCGCCTGTAAGACGGAGGACGCCTTGGGACGCGGTGCTCCTCAGTTGCCTGAGCAGGACATCCTGCCCGGCCCAGCGGACACCCTCCAGAACCAGTTCGGTGCGGCCATTGCTAAGCAACTCCCCGAGCGCGCTGCCCTCTGCCGTCACCTCTGCCGTAACGCTATCGATACCGATGGGCGGCAACTCGCCAAGGGACAGTTGTTTGCCCAACTGGCTGAGTTCGATGCCACGGCCGGTCAAGCTCAGTTTTGCGGTGGGTGCGGCCAGGCGACCGTCGAACTGCAGAGACCCGGACCAGGCCGCACCCAATGCGTTGCCGCGAAACTCCGACGGCAGCAGCGCGCCGTCGTCCAGCAGCAGACGAAAGCGGAAGTCGCTCATGGAAAACCGCGGATAGATCACTTTTGTCGCGGCGAGGGTCAGGTCAGCATCCGGCAGATCGAGACGCTCCGGCAGTATCGGCATGTCCAGCTCCAGGCCGGCGGGGGCTTGTCCATCCTCGGCCGCGCTGGTACTGGATTCGAGCAAAGCGATTAACGCGTTCAAATTGAGTATGTTCAGAACCAGCTCGCCCTCCAGGCGACGCTGGGGTGCGACGCCGGAGATCGTGAGCTGTCCCGTGGCATGCTGCTCGCCGAATGTAAGCGCGAGGTCCTCCAGTGCAGCCACCTCGGGCTGCCATCGGAGCGTGGCCTCGGCGCGGATGGGCGGCAACGACTGGGCCCTCTCGCCGATCCACGCATCCAGCAGCGCCGGCTGCGGCAGGTCCACCGTGATGTGCGAATCAATCTGTTCAGCGCGGGCTGTGCCGTTGACTTTTACCGTGCCGCTATCCACCGCCAGGCTGCTGGCAAAACCCCAGGCCGCATCGGCCGCTCGCCAGTCTGCCGGTCGATCCAGTGTCGCCGTTGCGACCACCTCTGTGTCGAGGATCACGCCGCTGCCGTTGAATTGCAGCTGCTGCGGATCGAGTCTCAATCGAGACTGGGGGAGGGCAATGGGAATGCCGTGGCTGCCCTCGACCTCCCGTTCATAGGTCAGATCCAGTCCCTCGAGTGCCAGATCCAGCTTTACCGATTTCAACAAGGAATCCAGGTCGGTTCCGGTTGCTTGCAATGAGCCACTGATGCCGTCGATGACACCGTCAAGGGTGTCCACCGTAAGGGTCTGGTCAGACAGCACGATGTCGGCGATGTCCATCGAACCGTCGAGTGTCAGCGAGTCCTCGACCCGTTCGATCGCCACCGAAAGCTCGGACGGTGCATTGGCAACTCTGGCCTGCGCGCTTTCGATCGCAACGCGATCTCTATCGAACACCAGCGGCAGGATGAGTTCGCGAACCGGCATGGGCAACCCGTCGAGCGTGTCCAGCGTCAGATCGATCTGGCCGCTCAGGGGCGGAAACAGATCCAAGGGATTCACGGGTCGGGTGCTGGCATCGGCGGCTCGCGCCTCGGTTGGCGGCGGAAGAGCGCGGGTCCAGGCGGCCAGATCGACTTGGTCGGCGCTCAGTGAGCCCTGGATGCGGTGTAGTTCCGATGCAGTCTCGATCAGAATAGAGCCTTGCGCCAGGGTATGCCCGATCAGACTCTCGTCCAGCTCGAGACGGACTGTTCTGCCATCGAACTGCAGCCGCCCCTCCAGGCCGAGGAACGGCGCTGTCGGGCTGTCCAGAACGTCATCGCCAAGTCCGAACTGGGCCGCGTTTTCCGCGAGCATCGAAAACGCCGTGTTGACCTGCAGGTCCGCCGCACCCAGGGGAAGACTTAGATCACCCGACAACTGCGCAGTCAGTTCGCCCCATTCGAGTTCGCCCGTGATCGGCCAGGGCGATTGTGGATCGGCCAGCGCTTCAATCGGTCCGCCGCGCAAGTTCAGGTCCGTAGACTGCGCCAGCAGATTGCCGCTGGCTTGGAACGTGGTGTGGGCCCCCTCTGCCGCCAATGCCAGGCCGGCGACCTCAAGCGTCGGCTCGGTCTGGTTTTTTGGCGTTAATGCCAGTTGTTGAATCTGTAGCTCACCGCGAATACGGCGGGATATGAGAGGCAGCAGTTTGATTCTGGCCTCCACCCCGGTGAGCGACAGTGCCTCCTGATCTCCCTCGACGCTTGCCAGGCGCAAGCCGCCCAGCGTCACGATCGGCACCAGGCGAACACTGATCTCAATGGGGCTTTCCAAGGTGACCGGTCGTCCCAGCGCATCCGAAGCCTGGGCCTCCAGCGTGGGTTTGAGCCCACTCAGATCCAGCGGGCTCAAAAGGGCCAGCAGCGCGATCATCAGCAAAGGCAGGCCCACGACACATGCCAGCACCCAAATCAAAATCCGTTTGCCCAGTGTTTTTTGATCGATTGAGGTGTTCATCGCTGACGCATACGTTCCGATCTGTCAGGCCGTGGGTTGCGCTAACAGAGTTTACGCCATCAATAGGGCCCTGGCGTAGCGCGTTGTCTGTATTCAGCGGTATCCGATAGATCCACCCCCCGGGTCGATGAGAGGTGCGCCTGGGTCGTGTTTGGTCTCGGCATGGATTCCTGGTGCAGCGGAGCAGAGGTTGCCCTGATCCACACAGATATGCCTAAATCCTGCCGGTAGACCGCCCAACCCCGGTGCGGCCCAGATCACACCGAGAGAATCGTGCCCCATGGCTGACCTGCGATCGATCAAGCGTCCCGCGCCCAAGGAATTCACCTTCATGAGTTTTCTCTGGCGCTTTGTCGGCTCCCTGGGTCTGGTGGCCGCCACCTACAATCCCACAGACTACTCGTTCTTTCACTGGGTGCGACAGGCGATTGCCGCCGGCACCGTAGGACCCGAACACTTTCTGGTGGGTGTCATTCTTCTGATTGGGTGGGCAATTCTGATCGTCGCCACCCGCAGCTCACTGGGTACTCTGGGCGCGATACTGGGTGCGGCTTTGTTCGGCGCAGCGGTCTGGCTTTTGTATGACCTGGGTTGGCTGGAATCGGCCTCCGTCTCCGCAGTGACCTGGATCGTGTTGGTATGCGTCGCCGGACTTCTGGCCATTGGTCTCTGTTGGGCGCACATCTGGCGCCGGATTACCGGCCAGGTGGATGTGGTGGACGGTGACCGTTGAGCATGGGTCCCGCGTCTGCCACATCAGGTGCGGCGCCAAACCGACGACTGTCGGCGGCCGTATCTGTGATCCATCTGTTGATTGTTTGAGATCCATGCCTGGCTTGAGTCAGTACTTGATCGGAACATGATTGTGGTTATACCCATCGAGGTCTAACTTTGCGGCGCGGTTAGGTTGTTTGGTGAAGGGCTTGCCCGTAGATCGGGGCGCCCCACGCGCAGCGCGTCGAACAAGAAATCGCCTTTTTCCGTTGTTGCGTTGGGCTCGTAATCCGTTGATTGGGTGTGACCCCGGAGAGTCATCATGGATGGGTGTCCTGTTCTTGCTGCACCTTTTTATCAGGAGGCCACGGAGGAATGGATGTCGGTCTGCAAACGTGAGGAAGATCGTTGTATGACGATGGCTTTTTTCACCCCTGAGATCCCGGTAATCAGCCTTAAATGCTGGTACATCACACCTCTGGCGCGCTTCGCCAAACCCCTTGGATTCAAAGCGCAATGGAAGATCTATTTGTTCCCCTACCGGTATGACGCCGTGGTGGCGGGTCGGTCGGTGCGCGAATGGGTTTAGCAGCTCAAGCAGGAGAACTGAGGGAGCCTCTGATTTATTCTGGACGAAGCAGATTGGAGGGTGAAATGTGCAGATTCAAGGGGCGGAACACGGGGCAGATCGCGGGTAATAGTTGTTCTATTGCCAAGATTTGCAACGATGAAGCTGTGCATTTCAGTCCCAAGATGCACGTTCACGAATAGATCAGAGGCTCCTGAGGTATTCCCTCGCGGGCAGGGCCAGTTCAAATGCATGTGCGCGCTGGACGGGTCGAGCTTGCCTGTTGTCGGGATTACTTCGGCGGTTTTCGGGCTTGAGCGGGAGATTCAACACATGCCTAGCGGTGGCTGCCTGTGCGGCGCTATTCGATACCAAATCCAAGGTGACCTGGCACCGATCGAGATTTGTCATTGTTCGCAGTGTCGCCGGGCCCAGGGGACCCCATTTGCCAGCAATATCCCGATTCGATCCGAGCGGTTCACACTGGTACAGGGCTCGGAATCACTCACGGTATATGCATCCTCACCCGGTAAGGAGCGCTTGTTTTGTCGTCACTGCGGATCGCCAGTGATCAGCAGGCGGACTGGGGTTCCGGATTGGGTTCGAGTGCGGGCCGGGACGTTGGATGCGCCTGTGCCGGCCCGGCCGCGGGCGCATTTTCACGTCGCCTCAAAAGCCGATTGGTGGGACATAGAAGATGACTTGCCACGGTACGCTGAACGTGACTGAGGCAGTGCTTTGCGTCCGGCACTGCTCGGTGATCAGATGAGCCAGCCGACCTGGTTGTGGTGGAGCAGCGGCAAAGACAGCGCTTGGACTCTGGGAGCCCTGGCCACCGACCCGCGCTATCAGGTGACTGGGCTGGTGACCACCGTCAATACGCAGTTCGACAGGATTGCAATCCATGGTGTGCGCAGGCGTCTGTTGCAGGCCCAGGCAAGCGCCCTGGATTTGCCCCTGAGGATTGCGCCGATTTCCTATCCCTGCCCCAACGGGGCCTACGAGGATGCGGTTGACGCAGTCGTGGCTGCGGCCGTGGAGGTGGGTGTGCGCTGGATGGCGTTTGGCGACCTATACCTGGAGGATATCCGGGTCTACCGGGAAGGCTTGCTCGCCGGCACCGGTATCCAGCCCGTTTTTCCACTCTGGGGAAAAGACACCCAAATGCTTGGCCGGGACATGATCGAGGCCGGCATGGATGCCCGGGTAACCTGCGTTGATTCTTCATACCTTCCGGCCGAGTTCGCCGGTCGCAGATACGATCTGGATTTTCTGGCCGACTTGCCGGATGGCGTTGACGCCTGCGGTGAGAACGGCGAATTCCACACTTTTGTCTGCGAGGGCCCGCTGTTTGCGCACCCCATCCAGGTCCGCGTCGGTGATCGCGTGACCCGCGATGGTTCCGTGTTCTGCGATCTGACTTTGGCCGAGCCAGACTGATGCCCGCCGCGGCGGCTGGGTCAGGGGTCTAGCCCGCCGCCAGTACCTCGTTGACCGGCGTGTAAGGGCGATTCTGAACCCGCGCCGCTTCCTCCAGGGTCAGCGTACCGGCGACGGTGGTCAGTCCCCTGGCCAACCAGGAATCCCTTCGACAGGCCTCCAGCACACCGAATTCGGCGATCAAAGCAACCTTCGGCAACAGGGCCTCGGCATAGCCTGCGGACGCCGTGATCGGAACCGCGCCGGGGATATTGTCGACACAGAAATGGCGAATCCCGTCCACCTGGTAGATCGGATCCTGCCAGGTTGTGGCTCTGCATGTCTCTACCGCCCCGGCCGGGTCACAGGAAATGTCGACAATCGCGGCCCGGGATTTCATCAACCCCAGCATATCCCGGCTCAGCAAGTGGTCGCTGCGATGCTTGTCCCACAGCACGCAGTTGACCACCAGGTCCGCTTCGGGCAGGTGCTGGGGCAGGGCTTCGATCGGGTCGGCCTGAAACCCCCGGTCGTGCCAATGGAGCATCGTTTCCTTCCGCGCTCCAGCGCTGATGTCGAGGCCAATCACCCGCATTCCCAAACCCAGCAGGGTGCGCAGTGCGGCCCGGCCGACGCTGCCCAGGCCGATTACCAGAGCAGTGGCCGGTGCCGCTCCAAAGTGGCCCATGAAGTGTCGACCGGTTCCACCGTGGCAGGCCATAACCATACGCACACCTTCGAACGCGCCCACCTCGCCGGCGAGAGCGCAATTGGGCGACCCGAACCGGTGCGTGTCCTCGGCCGCGATCGCAACCAGGCCGACCTCCAGCAGTCGATCGAGTTGCTCAGGGTTGGCCGCGCTGTGCAGGTTGGTCAGCACCGTGTGTTGCTGGCGCAGCAGTCCATACTCTTGAGGGAGGAATTCCTTGACCTTGACGATCAACTCGGCCGCCTCGAAGACCGATTTGGCATCGGTTTCGATATCAGCCCCCGCATCTCGATAGGCCTGATCGTCGGCGTCTGCATTGAGGCCTGCCCCGGTCTCCACCATAACCGGGTGACCGGATGTGCACAATTTGGCCACCTGGGGAGGGAGCAGAGCCACCCGGCCTTCCTGCGGTTTGATTTCCCGTGGTACACCGATGCGCATGGAATTCTCCGATTGTGTCGTGGTCTATGGCTTGGACAGTCGCCCGCGTCGATGCGAGGGTAACCGTCGCTCGCTGAGTGGGCAATCGCGGCTATCCGGCGCCAATGCGTCCGGCCATCGTTTTTGCCCGTACACTGCATACCAAGCCGGAGCCCGGCGCAACGGGGAGCGGCGAATCACACCTTTGGAGAGTTCGATGCGGATCACACGAATGCTGATGCTTGCCCTGGTCATGCTGAGCGCCCCGCTTGCGGCGGAGGAGTCGGTTGCCCTTGGTGGCCTCAAGACTCTTGACGGCCGCGACGCGCAGCTTGCCGACCACGTCGGACAGGGTAAGTGGCTGCTGGTGATGCTGTGGGCATCAGATTGTGTGATCTGCAATCGTGAGCTGCCGGCATTGTCCGATTTTCACTTCGAACATTCCGATGATCTCGCTGGAGTGATCGGCGTGTCACTGGATGGCTATGAAAAACGTGCCGAGGCCAAGGCGTTTCTTGACCGTCACGACCCGAGCTTCCCCAACTACGTGGGTGAATTTCTGCCGGTGGCGCTGGGTTATCAGGGCATGACCGGTGAACGTTTGCTGGGTACGCCCACGTTCCTGCTGTTTACGCCTGAAGGGGAGTTGGTGGCCAATAACCCCGGGCCGGTCAGCGGTGATGCGGTGCTGCGATTCATCGATCGCCACCAGCCCTCCTGAAGCTGCCAGGGTCAAGATCAACCGAGCCTTCGGAGCAACCCGGGCAGATAGGCCCCCAGGGTGGCCGCCCGGGCCACCATCAGGATCATCAACGCCAGCCACAGCCCGTGGTTGCCCAGAAGCGGCACCAGCACCAGGATGGCGGCGAGATAGACGATCAGAGAGCCGATCATGCTGTTGCGCATTTCCGCAGATCGGGTTGCTCCGACGAATATGCCGTCCAGTTGGAAACTCCAGACTGAGAGCAGGGGTGAGACCAGCAACCAGGGAAGATATCGGTCGGCCGTTTCACGCACAGTGTCGATACTGGTTAACAGACCCAGGATGGCGTTGCCTAATAGAAGATAGAGTGCAACATAGGCGGCGGCGATGATCAGCGCCCAAAGGGTGGTGCTCCTGATCGCATTCTCGAACGCGACCCGGTCGCGCCGTCCATACGCTTCACCCACGAGTGCTTCAGCCGCATGGGCGAAACCGTCCAGCCCATAGGCCAGAAACTGCTGCAGATGCATCAGCACTGCGTTGGCAGCCAGAAGCAGCGTTCCGAGCCTTGAGCTTTCCACGGTGAAGTAGAAGAACGCGAATATGATGCACAGGGTGCGCACAAAGATATCCAGGTTGACGCGCAGCAGGGCCAGCATGGGTCCGGTCTCGAGCCATAATGCAGTCCGTGGCAGCAGCCGATGCCAGCCGTGGTGGGCCGTCAGTATCCAGAGTCCGGCGACGGCGGCCAGGTAGTCGCTCATCACCGACGCCAGGGCGACACCGCTGACACCCAGATCCAGCCTCAGCACGAACAGCAGGTCCAGGGCCACATTGGCGCCATTGAGCACAAGCTGCAGTACCAGCGCGGTGCCTGTTCGTTGCGTGCCGATTAACACACCCAGCACTGCATAGTTGACCAGGGTCGCCGGCGCGCTCCAGATTCGAGTGTCAAAGTACGCCCGTGCGAGGGTCTCGACTTGTGCGCTGCCCTCGAGCATCTGGAACGCACCCCAGGACAGCAACCGCTGACTGAGGATCAGCACTGCGGAAAGCAGCGTGGCCAAAATCAGGGCGCGCAGCAGGGTGGCGGCGATCTGCTGGGTGTCGCCGCGACCATAGGCCTGGGCAACGAAGCCGGTGGTGCCCATACGCAGAAAGCCAAATCCCCAGAACAGAAAACTGAAGATGCTGGCGCCCAGGGCGACCGCGGCGATGGAGTCGGGGCTGGGCAGATGGCCCACCACCGCCGTATCCACTGCGCCGACCAGGGGTACACTCAGGTTAGACAGGATGATGGGTGCGGCCAGTCGCCAGGTCCGACCATGGTCGATGGAAGCATGGTTCATTGGTTCCGATGCGCCGGCGCCGGGTGTTTCCAGGCCATCAGGGCCGCTTGTCCGCACCCGGTATCGGATTTTCGCTGACCAAGAATGTGCTCAGCGCCTTGAGTGCATTGTCATGTCCAAGCGCCCCGATCTTGTCGAACACGATGCGACGCGCTTCGGCAAAGGACGCTTGCCCGGCATGGCGCCTACAACTCAGTTGCAGAGCGTGCTTCCGCACCAGCCGAAACAGGATGAATACGGTGGTGGCAATCGCCGCCGCGCCCAGGGGAGCACCTTTCCACCACACCCAGACCGCGACGCCGTAGCCTAACAGGGCGATCACGATCGACAGCGCAATCATCGTGGTGGCATGGCGAACCAGGGCAGCCAGTGCTTCCCGGTGCTTCGGGTCGATGTCCGCGACCGACGGCCCGGTTTGTCGGGTTGTCATGGGTAGATCACCCGTACATGGGCACGAAGCCGGGCTGTGCACGCACCCGGTCGAGCCAAACGGAAAGTGCCGGATACGGGGTCAGGTCGAAACCGCCCTCGGGCGCCACGTGGGTGTAGGCAAACAGGGCGATGTCGGCGATGGTGTAACGCTCGGCCACCAGAAACGTGTGTTGTTCCAGGTGTGCGTTCATCAACGCGAGAGCCCGGTTGCCAGGGCCCAGCTTGCTTTCGACTTCCCCGTTGCCAGCCACGGACTCGCCCATAAAGCGGACGCGGAAACGGGCCGTGGCAATGTAGGGTTCATGGCTGTACTGCTCGAAGAAAAGCCAGGACATCACCCGCGCCCATTCCAGGCGGCGCTCCGGCAACAGGGGCGAGTCTTTGGCCAGATAACACAGGATGGCGTTGGATTCGGTCAGACGCTCGCCGTCAGGAAGCTCGATCACCGGGACCTTACCGTTGGGATTGAGTGCCAGGAATGTCCGGTCACGGGTTTCGCCACCCAACAGATCCACCTCACGCCACTGATAGGGGAAGCCCAATTGCTCAAGGGCGAGTCTCACCTTGTAGCAATTGCCTGATGCCAACACGCCGTGAACCCGATACATGTCTACTCTCCAGATAGGAGTCCACCATGGTCATTTGAGATGGCGCGCGTCGGTGCTGCGCCCGGCGCTCACTGACCGGGTTGGATGGGCGTCCATCATCATTCGCTTCTGAGTACCACCGATGGCGGCGTGCGCGCCATCCGCCATGCCGGATACAGGCCGGCAAGCAGGGCCGCGATCACCGCCAGCACAACTGCCTGAAAAACGATGCTGGGGTCCACCTGGAACTGCATGGTCCATCCGAACGCCCGGCGGTTGATGACAAAAATCAACACCCAAGCCAGCATCAGCCCGGTGGGTATGGCCAGCAGGCCGGCCGAGGCCCCCAGGTACAGTGTTTCCAAGGACATGAGACCGCCCAGTTCCCTCGGGGTCAACCCGATGGCCCGAAGCACCGCAAACTCCCGGCTGCGGTCCAGCAGCATCGCCATCAATGCGCTGAGCACACCGACAAAAGCCACCAGCATTGCCAGCGCCCGCAGCACGTTGGTGATGGTAAAGGTCCGGTCGAAAATTGCCATCGATTGCTCGCGTATCGCCCTGCTGGGGGTGATCGACACCGATTGGAGATCCGAGACCGCTGTCTCGATGCGCTGGGTCAGAGCACCCAGATCGGAGGTGTCGCCGTAGATGCCTAGACTGGTCATGGCCGGATCCGGCCAGTACCGGCGGTAGATCGATTCATGGATCAGTACCATGCCATGTTCCGAACCATAGTCGTAGAAAATGCCGGTGATCGGCAGCGCCAGCGTGCCTGCCGGCGTAGGCAGGTTCATCAGATCGTTCAGTTCCAGCCCATGTCGGTATGCCAGTGGCTCGGAGACCATGAG
The DNA here is from genome assembly GCA_963783675.1 of uncultured Gammaproteobacteria bacterium. Lineage (GTDB taxonomy): Bacteria > Pseudomonadota > Gammaproteobacteria > Competibacterales > JAHEDQ01 > JAHEDQ01. The sequence goes on along the minus strand of CAWAOU010000018.1, from coordinate 71,671 downwards.
CCCGGTTCCGGATTCGAACGCTGCCCAGGGATCTTCCGCTCGGGCGGCTTTGAACCGATAGGCCGTTTGGATTTCGGGGGTCGGTTTCAACACGATGAGCTGCGTCGGCCATTCGAGCAGATCCAGCGGCAGGCGTCGGTAGCTGCCGACACTGCGCACACCCTCTACGGCCCGAACCCGGTCCAGCATAGCCGGCTCCAGGGTCAGGTCGTGGGTGCCACCGTCGAATCGGACCGGCGTCAAGTAAAGATCCGCATTCAGCCGCTCACCCAACCAGATCGCGACCGAGCCGCGGAAACTGTCCACCATGACCCCAACCCCGATGCCGGTGGCCACCGCCACCATCAGTGCGGCCGTGGCGACGCCCGTGCGGCTGAGATGACGAGTGATGTCGCGACTGGCCATCCGACCCAGGAAGCCAAAACTGCGGGTACTCGCCGTCTGGACCGGGCTGGCCATCAGGGTGAGGGTGGCGGGTGTGAGCAGCGCGCAGCCCAGAATCAACATGAACAGGCCGCTGAATCCCAATACCAGGGACCGCCCCGACAACAACAGTACCAGAGTGGCCAGCAACAGCGTGAGCGCGCCCGCGAAAGCCAGCCTGGGCAGCATTCGGCGGGTTCGTTGCTCCAGATCCGATCGCTGCAGTACTGCCCCGGCTGGCGCCCGCGCCGCTTCCCGGGCCGGGATCCATGCGGCCGCAAGTGTGGCCAGGGTACCGAGCGCGATGGCTTTTAGAATGGACACCGCCGGAACACTGAACTCGACCACGCTCAAGTCGTAGTAGAGATCGCCAACGGTGCGGCTGACCAGGCCCAACAGAGCGTGGCCCAGGACAATTCCGGTCAGCAGACCCAGGGCGGTACCCGCCACCCCGAGCAATAGCGCTTCCAGCAGGATGACGCGCATCAGCTGATTCCGGGTCACACCCAATGCCCGCAACCTCCCCAACAGTGGGCGACGTTGCACCACCGAGAACGTCATGGTGTTGTAGATCAGGAACATGCCCACCACCAGGGCCAGCAGGCTCATCGCGGTCAGGTTGAGCTGGAACGATCCAGCCAGGCGAAGGGTGGCCTGATTCCGGGTGCCGATGGCCTGCAGTTCGGCGCCTTTGGGCAACTGTCCGCTCATGCGCTCAGACCAGCGGGTTTCCTGATCAGCCGGAATCCAGAAATCGATTCGGCTGAGTTGCCCGATGAGCCCGAGCAGTTCCTGAGCCGTGGAGATATCGGACAGGATGAACTGATCCATCTGTGGGGTGTCATTCTCGGATTCGATCAGACCGGCGACGTGGACGGGTCGAACCCCGCTGCCGGTGATCACATCGATCGAATCGCCAATCCCAACGCCAAGGGTTGCGGCCAACCCGGCGCTGATCAAGACCGCCCCGGGCTGGGCCATGAGCGTGCCCAGATCAGCGCTCCACACCGCGTTGGCGAGGTCGCCGTCCCTAAACTCAAACTCCGCGAATGGATCCACGCCGATTAAGCGAAGACTGCTCTCGGGACGCAGACTCGCGGCCACATAGCCTTCGACTATGGGTGCGCTGCGCCGCAATCCCAGTTCTACACGCAGCCCCCGATACAAATCCTCAGGCAACGTCGCGCCCGCACGGATCAGCGTATGCGTGGCGGTGCCGCTGACCAACTCCGACGACTCCAAAAAACTGCGCCGGGCGCTTTCGTTCGCCAGATCCACGGCAACCACCACCGCGACGCCCAAACTGATTCCGAGCACAGCGAGCAAAAGTTGCAGTGGGTGTCGCAACAGATGCCGAAAGCTGGCCAGGGTCAGCAACCGTGTCATGAAAATGCGTCGACCAGGGCGCCGTCGCGCAGGGTCAGGGCGCGGTCGGCGCGCCGGGCGAGTTCATGGCTGTGGGTCACCATCAGCAGCGTCTTCCCATGTTCGCGCACTGCTCCAAACAGAAGGTCGACGATTTGTTCCCCGGTGTCCGCATCCAGATTTCCGGTGGGTTCGTCGGCCAGCAGCAGGGGGGGATCGTGGGCCAGGGACCTGGCGATTGCGATGCGCTGCTGCTCCCCGCCGGACAGACGGTCGGGAAAGCTGCCCGCGCGGTCAGCCAATCCCACTCGGCTCAACAGGGCGTGGGCTCGTTCGGTATCCGTCCGGAGATTCAGTTCCATGGGGAGAAGCAGATTCTCAAGCACCGTCAGGGTGGGAATGAGATTGAAGAACTGAAACACAAAGCCCACCTCTCTGCGTCGAAAAAGGGTGCGGCTGCGCTCGTCCAGGGCATGGACCGGTGTACCGTTTACAACCACCTCACCCAGATCGGGCAGATCCATGCCGGAGATCAGATTCAACAGGGTTGATTTCCCGGAACCGCTGCGCCCCAACAAGGCCAGAATCTGTCCCGTTTCGGCACGTAAATCCAGGTTCGCCAATACCGGTCTGGGGTGCCCCCCCTCTTCGAACGACTTGCTGACATCCCGCAGCCTGACCATGTCTGTCGTATTAGACATCCGCTTCACTCACCGTCAGCCGGCCACCCGGCCGGCGCTTCGCCTCAGCGCTGGGGTAATGGGCTGCGTCAGGGGTATGCACGGGCGCGAAACTGAGCGCCTCATGGGTGGACGTCACTCCGCACACTTGAGTCTTGAGGGTAAGCATGGGGCACAGTCTGCCACGGGGCGTGCGCTCGACATAGAATCGATTCACAGCTTGTGGTGCGATGCACAAAATGGTACAAATTGAGGTGACAAAGACCCTCCAAACTATCCGGAATCTGCATCCGATCATGGCCCGAGTCGAACTCAAGCTGCCCCAGCATCTGCCCTTCGAAACCGAGATTCAGGTTCGTATTACCGACCTCAACTATGGGCGCCACATGGGCAATGATGCGCTGTTGTCCATGATCCACGAGGCGAGAGTGCTTTTTCTCCACCGGCTGGGTTTCACGGAATTGGACGTGGGTGGAGTCGGCTTGATCATGACAGACAGCGTGATTGTTTATCGGTCAGAGGCATTCCAGGGTGATGTCCTGCGGTTTCTGGTGGGGGCCGACGATTTCAACCGTTACGGCTGTGATTTCGTTTTTCAGGTGCTCAATCAGGAAAGCGGCCGTGAGGTGGCGCGGGCAAAGACCGGTGTGGTTTGTTATGACTACGCGGAACGGAAGGTTCAACCCATGCCCGAGACCCTGTATCTGCGTCTGATGCACGGTGCCGAGGAAGCGGCGTAGTCAAGACCGCGCAGCTTTCCCGGCCCGGCTCGTCAGAACCATTCAAGGATCACCGGATTCCGGCCACAGTATCCCGCCCGTCAGTCGGGGAATGGTCACCACCGTATCCATCTGAGCCGAGTATTCCACTTCCGCGCCGAGGTCCATCTCGGCCACCATGCGTCCAACTCGTGAGCGGTAAAGGCTCTGGCGCACATCCGCGCCGGTGTAGACCATGTGTGCGGTCAGAGCGGCATCGGTAAGCTGCCAGTGATCTGTGCGGCATTCGGTCAGGCGCTGCACAAGATGGCCTGCGCCCACAAGATCCTCGAGCGCAAGGCGGTTACGTGACCCGGCGCAGTACAGCAACACTGTGTCGTCTGCATGGTGATTGTTGATGTGGTTCGCTATGGCCGCACCATTGAGCAGGCATCCAGCATAAACATATGGCGCGGTCTCAGCCCGCTTCAGCGCCACCGTGCCGTTGGTGGTGACAAATATGAGCGATGTGTCCTTGGTCAAGGTTGCAGAAAGGGCCATGGGCGTAAACGGGCCGAAACCTGAGATCCTTTGCGCCCGGTGTTCCCCTGCCAGAACATGGCTTCCCGCAGGCTGTTCTGCCGCAAGTCCGCGAGCCGTTTCGGCATCCCCTGCCGGCACTACGCATCGGGCGCCCCGGTCGAGCGCCGTGACGATGGTGCTGGTGGCAAACAGTATGTCCAGAACCACAACCACCTTGCCCGCGAGCAGCGTTGGATCGAGCTCGTCCTTATGAGAGATGACGTGGAGTTTTGACATGGGGCTGGGCCTGCGCGCCGGTCGGCGGATAGACGGCTTGCTAGTGTAGTGTCTCCCAAATAACTAAACGCCTGCGCTGGCCCTCGCGGTCCCTGACGGCGTTGCGGATCGTCGCAATAGCGCTGGCTATTCCTCCTCACCGCGCCTTGTCAGTAACCACGATGCCTAAGCTCAACCATCAAGTGTGTGGAAGACATTACACTAGCGGATGGCAGGGCGAAAATGTAGCCAGAGGTGAGGCCGGCCGGTGTTGAGTGGCGCCGTGTTGTGCCAGCAACCCGGAAAATCGCGCTGATGGACTGATAAAAATGAATAATGACAGTGCGTTAGAGCGCCAAAGTCTGCTCTCGATGGTATGCTGAGTCCGATCGATTTGGGTCGAACGCCGCGTGAGTGGCGGGTGGGATGGCATAGCGTTGCATCGCGCTCAATGCTGGCCGTTATCGCGCATTTTGGGAGGAACAATGGACTTATCACGCCGCCAGTTTATTCGCTTGATGGGCATAGCCAGCGCCGCCGGTATGGCATTGCCGGGTTTGTCGCGATCACGCTCCGCCCTTGCTGCCGGCGATCCCTATGATTTGCCGGTGTTCGGCAATGCCCGGGTCCTTCATTTCACCGACTGTCACGCTCAACTTCGCCCGATCTACTTCCGGGAGCCCAACGTCAACCTTGGCGTCGGGCCGGCCCTGGGCAAACCACCGCACCTGGTGGGCGACCGCCTACTGGCGCATTTTGGCCTTGAACCCGGCACCGCTGAGGCCCATGCCTTTAGCTTCCTGGATTTTGCGGACGCTGCCGAACGGTACGGGCGGGTCGGTGGCTTCGCCCATCTGACGACCCTGATCAAACGACTGCGCGGCGCCGCCGGCCCGGGCAACTCGCTGCTACTGGATGGGGGCGACACATGGCAGGGATCGGGCACTGCCTATTGGACCCGTGGCCAGGATATGGTGGGCGCTTGTAACCGGCTTGGGGTCGATGTCATGACCGGCCATTGGGAGTTTACGTATCTGGAAGAAGAAATCCTGGCGAACATTGAGGCCTTTTCTGGTGAGTTCGTAGCCCAGAATGTGATGGTGAAGGAAGATGCGTTGTTTGAAGGGGTTCCCGCATTCGACGAAGACACGGGTCACGCTTTCAAGCCCTACACCATGCGAGAGCTCGGAGGTGCGCGAGTGGCAGTGATCGGGCAGGCGTTCCCGTACACGCCCATTGCCAATCCCTCCAGGTTCATCCCCAACTGGACGTTCGGCATCCGGGACGAGTCCATGCAGATGATCGTTGATCAGGTGAGGGAAGCCGAAGGTCCCGACGCCGTCATTGTGCTGTCACACAACGGCATGGACGTGGATCTGAAAATGGCTTCGGTGGTGACCGGCATCGACGCCATTATGGGTGGACACACCCACGACGGTGTGCCCGCACCCAGTGTCATCGCCAATGCCGGGGGCAAGACCCTGGTCACCAATGCCGGATCCAACGGCAAGTTCGTCGGCGTGCTGGATCTGGATCTGAAAGGCGGCAGGATGCGGGACTACCGCTACCGTCTGTTGCCCGTGTTTTCCAATTTGCTTGAGCCGGACGCCAGCATGGGCGCCTACGTGGACGAGGTGCGGCAGCCACATTTGTCGACCCTGGAGGAGGAACTTGCGGTGTCAGACACGCTGCTGTACCGCCGGGGAAACTTCAACGGGACCTTCGACCAGGTGGTGTGTGACGCACTGCGTGCTGTATTGGACGCGGAGATCGCTCTTTCGCCAGGGTTTCGCTGGGGAACGACAATCCTCCCAGGCCAACCCATCACCATGGAAAACGTTCTGGACCAGACCTGTATAACGTATCCACAGACTTATGCCCGTGAGATGAGCGGCGGCGACATAAAGCTGATTCTGGAAGATGTGGCCGACAATCTGTTCAATGACGATCCTTACTACCAACAGGGCGGCGACATGGTGCGTGTAGGTGGCCTTAATTATGTTATGGATCCACAGGCCAACGTCGGCCAGCGCATCACGGACATGACTCTGGACAATGGTAAGCCGATAGAATCCGCCAAGGTCTACAAGGTAGCCGGATGGGCGACGGTGGGTTCCGAGTCGCCCGGTGCGCCGATCTGGGACGTCGTGGCCGAATATCTGCGGGACCGAAAAACCGTCCGGGTCGATCGCCTGAATACGCCCAAGTTGGTCAATGTGGCCGGCAACCCTGGGATTGCGGACTATTCCGGCGATTTGGTCTGAGAACGGCGCCGGGGTCCTGGCGCCAACCACTTCCATCTCACATATTCCCTGCGATTCGGGTCTGGCAATTGCATAGGGGGCGGGAATGAACGGAAAACGCATCCTGATCGTATCGCCAACCCCCACTCATCCGCGCGGGGCCGGCAACCGCGCCCGGATCGAAACCATGATGCGAAGTCTGATCGAGGCGGGCCACGAGGTCACGCTGCTCCATGTGGAACGCGAGGACGGGGATCGCGAAGCGATGAAGGCTGCCTGGGGGGACGGCTATCTGCATGCCGATTATCGCGCACCAAAGACCCCAGCCCTGCGTCTACGCAAGAAATTGAGCCGCCTGTGGCGTTCGGATGGTGTGCACAACTACAAAATTGATGACTGGTACGATCCCGCATTGGATCAGGTGCTGGATGATCTGCAGCGTCGTCACTGTTTCGACGCGGTGATCGTAGAGTACGTCTTTATGTCGCGTGCCCTGCTCAGGTTCGGTGGCGGCGTTCGGAAGCTGATCGATACCCATGATATGTTTACCGACCGACATCAGCGCTATCTTGATCAGGGCCAGGAACCCCAATGGTACTCGACCACGGCGATGGAGGAGGGTCGGGGGTTTGACCGCGCAGACTCTGTGGTGGCGATAACGGATAAGGAGCGAGACGTGTTCGCGGCCATGACACGGGTTCCGGTCATCACCGTTGGTCATTTTATCGCCTGTGAGGATCGGGACCCGGCTTTGGTTAAACCGGGGAGCCTGCTGTTTGTCGCCTCTGACAATCCCATAAACCTGCACGGCATTAACTGGTTTCTTGACGAGATATTTCCTAAGTTGCAGGCAGGTCACCCCAGCTTGGAAGTTTGGCTGGTGGGGACGATTGCGAACCAGATTGCTGCCCGCCCTGGTGTGATCAAGATGGGGCGTATCGACGATTTGTCACAGGTCTACCGCCAGGCCCATGTTGTGATCAACCCAGTACGCTTCAACACCGGCCTCAGTATCAAGAACCTGGAGGCGATGGCCTACTCACGTCCGTTGGTGAGTTGTGTGGCGGGTGCCGATGGGCTGGAACGGTGCGCCGGTACTGCCTTCCTGACTGCTGATCAGCCAGATGCTTTCGCCGAAGCGGTGAACCGGGTACTGTCCGATTCCGCACTGGCCGCCGAACTGGGCGATCGAGCGGGATCCGCTGCGTCCGCCTGGAATCTTGACAACCTTCGGGAACTTAACCGGGGTCTGGGCGTAGGCTGAATCCGTCTCCGAGAGTTGACGCACTGACAACTGCTTTTTTGAATCGGGGGGTCTGAATCCGTTCGGGTCAGTCTCCAGTCACAAGATTCGTTCCTGCGCGATGGTAAGGCGAGTTCTTGGCTGAAAGAATCATATCCAACATTTTGTGGCCGGCCCGCAATAGGGTAACTCGCATGTAACAGACCGATTAAGGACAACAGTGAGACCGCCACTGTGAACCCAGAGTACCAAATTGACCCAATCGGGCCTTAAAAAATATGATTATCAATAACTTATACGACGAAATAATTGCGCCATATGAGAAGTCGTTAAGCCTTTTTTTCGATCCGGATACGGGTGCCGTGCAAGAGCCGGGGCGCGAAGACGGCACCCCGCGTTTTCTGTTCACCGAGGTGACTGGCTACGCCCTGCTGGACTATCTGCGGCTGTACGGATTGACTGGAAACGAACGCCACATCGAACGGGCGGCATTGGCTGCGAAGTGGATACGCAGCCGGGCGCAGGATCCGTGTGGTGGCGTATTGACCCGTTACTTCTTCGAGCACGATTCGGACACCGCATGGTCGGACAAGTCGTTCGCGGGCCGCCGAATATACGCATTTGATACCGCAATCTGTCTGCGCGGCATGATCAACCTGTATGACTTCTCGGGAGATTCCGACCTGCTGGACTCGGCTCGCCGCATGGGGGATTTTCTGTGCCAACGCATGGTGAACATCGATGGGGAAGTGTCGGCGATCTTTGATGCCACTGCGGATGCGCCATGCGAACCAAACCCTGAGGTATGGTCGCGCCGTTTCAGCGCTTTTCATACAAAAGTGGCCGAGGCGCTGATTGACCTCCATCGCAGCACCGGCGAGGAAGGGTATCGGGACTCTGCGATTGCCATCTGCGAGGCTGCGATGCGGTTTCAGACCGAGGTCGGGGCGTTCGAGACCTCGTCGGGTCGTGCCGAGTTGCATCCTCACTGTTACGCCACCGAAGGTTTCCTGCATGTCGGGCGCCAGGCCGGGCGGGCTGATCTCATTGATGTGGCGCGTCGCGCAACTGTTTGGGCGCTGAAACAGTTTCGCAATGGTGAAATCGCCCAAAGCTTCGACCTTGTGGCCGACAAGCCGCTCTCACGATTCAGGACCGACTCGCTGGCCCAGGTCTTGGCACTGTCCGCGGATCTTCAACGGATCGGCGCGCTGGGGGCGGAATACAACGAAACCCTGGATGCACTCGCAACTAAGGTCTTGTCCATGCGGACCGGTCCTGGGGGCTATTACGATTACGGCTTTTACGAACGTGAGTTCAACGGCAAGTTCGAATCCGACACCCGCAGCTACTGGACGCAGATGTTCTGCTTGCGGGGCTTTGTAAAGTACTACACCGCGTATCTGACTGGCCGCACCACTGTGACTCTGTTAGCGGGCGGAATCGGCTCGCGGCTCTGGCCGATTTCCTGCGAAAACCGCCCAAAACCGGTCTCCATGTCTCTGCTGGGAGATCGTTCATTGCTGCAGGAGACCATCCGTCGATACACTGCTGGACAATTTATTTCACCGGACAATGTTCATATTCTGTGCAGCGAAAACGCCATGGCCCTGGCCACGCAACAGGCCCTGGAGGAGGGCGTGCCTGAGGGCAACTGTGTTATCGAGCTTGAGCCTCGTGGCACGGTGCCGGCGGTGGACGTTGCCCTGGATGGGTTGCCGCCGGTAGCCCCGGATCATGATCGTCTGATTGTGATCAGCATGGGCGATAACGTGATCGAACCCTACTGGAGTTTCCAGAACGCGGTCTGTGCGGCGCTGATATCGGCCCATGAGCACGATTGCATCGTTAGCGTCGGTAAGCCGGCGGATCATACAGACGCAGTCGACAGCCGATTTGGGCATCTGTTCTATAAGAAGCAGGTGTCTGGCTACCGGGCGCAGCAGGTCGATCGTTTTGTGGAAAAACCCGATGCCGACCAGCGTGAGCAGTTCAGCCGTTGGCCGGGCGGTTTGGCTTGGGAATGCGGGACCGTCATTTTTAAGGAGAGCGTGTACCGCAAACTGGTGCCTCCGAACCCTGAGTCGGGCAATCTGGCAGAGGATTTACTGGCCAAGGCCGTGCCCTGGGATCAGCAGCAGCCTGATTCGGTGAAGCTCGCCACTGCGCTATTGGACAGTCGCACCCGTTTCGAGGATTTTGGCGTTCCCGGCCGCAACATCCAGCGCTTCTATGAGGGCAATCCAGACTACGACTTTGGACACGGCAACACCTGCATCGGCAATCCCAAGGCGGTGCGCCTGCTGGGCAGCACCGGGTGTCTCGTGATCGCCGATGAATTGCCAGTTCGCCTCTATGGGGTACAGGACCTGGTGGTGGTGGACAATGCCGTCACAAACACAGCGGTGGTGCTGCCGGTGGATGAAGTGCACCGCCTGCCCGCCCTGTATCGTCTGTTCTCAGGTTCAAAGGGCTATGAAGCCTTCATAACCGGTGGTGAGGTTGCCCGTCAGGCCGACCCCACTACATTCGTGGAACGCAGTCCCGAAGCGCACGCCTATTCTGAGTTGGGTCTCGTTTTCGCCTATAAGCTTGAGCAGCGGGTTAACGTACGTCGGACCTCATTCGGACTGACCGTCTCAAACGACGACTATCCCCATTTGCCGGATTCGGACTTTGATCTCCTGGCGACCAGGCAAATCCAGGACCCTCGTCTGGTCGAGCATCTGGTCAATGTGGGCGCGATTGCACGCAGCCTGGTTGGCGACAGCCTGTCCCTGTCCGATCAAGGCAGCCAGATGCTGGACAAGCTTTGCACCTACCATGCGTATGGCGGCGTATTGACCGCCGAGGGTGAGCGCCAAGAGGCGATGCTACTGGGTCGTTTCGCTCGGATTTCCAGTCTTGATCGGCGTCAGTTGGACACGCGCGTCGTGCGGGAGTTGCTCAATCCCTCCGACGCGAACGGCGCTGGCGATCTCGACGGCGATCAGGTCGGAATGCTCAATATTAACGTCAGCTCGGCGGTGGCTTTTCTTCGCCACGGTGGCGTTCCGCCTGGCCTGATTCGGGATGCGGTGCTGGCCATTATCCAGTCCCAGGACAGCCCGGGCCGGCTGCGCACCGTGCTGGCCGATCTGCATGGCGATTCGGCTGGTGGTGTTGGTCGGGAAGTGGCCACCGTCGCCAGTATTTTCAAAATGGCCCAGACCCTGGTGAATGGGCGTTGGCGCTGGAAACGCCAACGGTCACGGGAGTTGGGTGAGCAGGCACAGGGGTTCCTGAGCTATGACCGGGGCAGCCTGGAAGAACTGCCCTTTATACTGAGTTTCGCATCCGAATGGCTCAATGAAGCGGGTCTCGATCCCGGGCCGCTGCTGAGCCGGGTCAATGCCTTGTTGTTGGACCCCGGATCGAAGCTGTGCAGGCAGTTGGAACGTCTCGAAGATGGGGCGCCGCCTCTGGTGTGCGATGAGCTTTATCGACAACTCCTGACTGGGCAACAAATGGCAGAGGCGGATTTGGAACAAACCCTGGAAGCCGCATTCCATCGGATCGAGGGGTTGAACGATCAGCGTTTCCAGATCGACCAGATTCTGGACCTGCCCCGCACAGTTGGTGTTCTGGCGCTGCATGGCGATGTGCTGGCCGCCACTTACCTGGAATCCATCCGGGGTGCTGTCATCAATTTCTATCATCAAAACTGGAAGCGGTTAAAGGACGGTGCGCACCCGGAGTTGGTGAGTTGTCTGCTTGCCGATCACTGACAATTCAGCGGGTTTCCGGTTGGACGGTTGCGGCCTCCAAAGCGAGGCGACCCGCCTGGTCCCGGGCGAATTGCCAGGCCACGCGCCCGCTGCGGGAGCCTCGGGTTAGCGCCCATTCCAGTGCCAGCCTGTGGGTATCCGCGTCCATCGGTGTGGGTGCGCCCAACCGGTTTAACCAGTGGGTGACGATTTCCAGATAGCGTTCCTGACTGAACGGGTGGAATGACAGCCAAAGTCCGAACCGCTCGGACAGGGAAATCTTTTCCTCTACTGATTCACCGTGGTGTAGTTCCCCGTCCACAATTCGACTGTCCTGATTCTCGCTCATGAACTCAGGCATCAAATGCCGTCGGTTGGAGGTCGCGTAGATCAGTATGTTGTCCGGCGCAATGCTCACCGAACCGTCCAGCACCGCCTTGAGCGCCTTATAGCTGGGATCATTTGCTTCGAAGGAGAGATCGTCACAGAAGATCAAGAAGCGCTGGGGCTGATCTTTCAGGTGCTCCACGATATGGGGCAAATCCACCAGATCATCCTTGTCGACCTCCACCAAGCGCAGCCCATCAACCTGGTAACTGTCCAACATGGCCTTGATCAGCGACGATTTGCCGGTGCCTCGGGCCCCCCACAAGAGCGCATTGTTGGCTGGGAGTCCCTGCACGAACTGGCGGGTGTTTCGATCCAGTTCGGTCAGTTGTCGTTCCAGACCGAGCAGGTCTTTCGCGCCAATGCGATGGGGTGCCGATATTCCTTCCAGCGCCCCTTTGGCGCCGTTCTTGAACCACCGGAACGCGATGTAACGGTCGAAATCAATCGCCTCGGGCTGCGGCGGCAGGTGGTTCTCCACGCGATCGAGCAGCGCGTGCAGGCGTTGTACGAGATCGTTGATCTGATCTGGGTTCATGGGAGTTGAGTGTATGAATCCACAAAGCAGTCGATCATATCAGCCTGGCCTCAGGGAGCCTCTGATTTATTCTGGACCAAGCAGATTGGATGCTGAAACGAACTTATGGGACGGGGCACCAGTTGGGTGTTCATACGGCCCAAAGACTTCCGTATGCCAATAGGAGTGCGGTCACCGCCGCTGACATTTTGATCACGTAGGGTAGATGCCAGCGCATCAAGGTTGTTCCCGCAATGTCATAGCGTGCCTGAAACGCCAGGTTGAGGCCGGAAATCGGGTTGATCACCGCGCCCAGTGCCCAACTGGCCAGAAACACGAGCGCCAGCAGGTTGGCGTCGGTGACTGTTGGCGCCAACACCGTCCCGGCCGCGGCGATGCCGATCAGCGGGTGCACACCCATCACCGAGAGGGTGGTCAGGATCAGGAATGTGGCAGCCGCCTCTATGCCGCCGAAGTGGTGGAACGGTAACCATTCCCCGAGACTCATGAACACACTCTTGAGCCCGGCCGCCATGACACCTGCGGCGAGAAACAGGCTGACCTCACCTACCATCAGGGGGAGTCGCGCGCTCACATGCCTGCGCATCGGCCTGGATTCGGTTCCACCCCTGAGGGCCAGCACCAGGACGGTCAGCACCGGTGAGATGAGCGTGATCAACCCGACTACCGAAAGCGCTGGGTATATCGAATGTACGGTCAGCACCAGGATCGCCAGCAGACAGGGCAGCCATAGACTCTCGTAGCGCATGGGATAGCCCAGAAAGCCATTTGGGCTGAGCCTCATCACTTCGCGATAGGTTACAACCAGGGCTAACACGGCGAGGGGGGCACCCAGCATGAACAGGGTGCCGACCCGCGCGCCAGGGGCATAGGTGAGGGCTGCCGCCATTGCGGCAAAAAACGGCGACCAGAAGGCGGCGGTCGAAAATCCACGGGTCAGCACCAGGGCTTGTACCCGGGAAAGTCGTCCCGAGGCTGCCATTCGATCCCCGACAATAAATATCGTACTTAGATTGATGATGGCGCCGAACAGATGTACACCGCAAAGAGTGGCTGTCAATGCGCGGGGGCCTGATGGCAGAGCTGTTTCTCCGGTGGGCTCCGGTGTCGATATCAAGCGCAGAAAACTCACCGACACCAACAGCGCGATCAGCGCGGTGTTTGCCGACAGCAGCATGGCCCAATCGGGTCGCTGGCCCAGGGCGGCGCCGAGGATCAGGCCCAAACCACCTATGGCTGCCAGGATCGCTATCGGACGTCGGGAAGCCGTGTGTAAATCCGGCCATAGAAGTATCCCGGCGGCCCAACTTAGAAGGCCCGCCGGCCATTTCGGCACTGCGCCCACAAGGGCTGACAGACCTGCGGTCGATACGGCCAACAGTAGCAGCCAGCCCCCGACGGACCGGCGCAGCAGCATTCCGGACGTGTGTCCGCGTTCCACCCGTTACACCCACATGTGGGATGCACAGTTGGCAACGCTGATGTTATTTGATACCAATAAGGACAACATGGCCTGTCAATAACAAGAAAGCAGGGCCCCGAGCTGGGCACCCCAGGATCATCAGTCATGCATACCACAAATGAATCTTCAGAAGCCGACCGCCGAGCTTACCCGCGGGCTGTCTTGCCCATGGACGTGGATCTGTTCCAGTTTGGTACCGCAGATCTTTATCATGCGGCGGTGCTGGACATCAGCCTGGCCGGCGTTCGCGTCAAGGCGAGCGATCTCAGGCTGGAACAGGATCGCACCATTCTGATCACCCTGACGGGTCCGGAATTGCTCAAAGGGCCGGAATGTCTGGCACGCGCTCAGTTTGTGCGCAGCACCGGTGGTGGCGCCGCCCTGCGCTTTCAATACGAGGATCCTCAGACACGGGAGTGCGTCGGTGCGGTTCTCAGATCCCATGGCTTCACCGATTTTGCGCCGCCGGGCATGGACGACGCGGAATCGGATTCCGAACTGCTCCCGGCAACGCCCTGACCTGCTGAGACCACTGCCGTGCAGCCAGGTCAGGCGCGTAGCGTTTCTCCATTAAACAGTCACTTGCGGTGCTTGCCGATCAGATACCGTTGACCTTTTCTTTTCTCGCACGGTGGCATCGGTAGCGTCCTCCCGATGAAGACGCTCCTCGCCCGTCTGCTCTTTACCTTGGCTGGTCTCTTCGTCGCCAGACAGGGCACGGTCCGCCGCAGTGGGCCACGTCGTGTTGCCTTGCACTCGGCCGAGACCTTTTGCTACCCGAAATAGCTGGGCTCGTTGCCGCTTTTCCATTTTATGCTGCAACCGACACTTGGCTTTTGGTCCTGAATTGGGCCGGTGCCGGCCAGAAGACTATCAGCGGCACGACGCAAATCCTGTCCTGTCACCGTCTCCCCGTTCCCAGGTCGGCTCCCATCGAACTGGCCACGATAGACCAGTTTGAGTTCCCGGTCGAAAAGAAAAAAATCTGGCGTGCAGGCAGCCGTGTAGGCCTGTGCAACGGTCTGGGATTCATCGAACAGATAAGGGAAGCTGTAGCCTGCTGTTCGTGCCTCCTGGGCCATTTTATCGGGGCCGTCGGCCGGGTATCCGGCGGCGTCGTTCGCACTGATTGCCACCACGCCAATTCCCTGTGTTTGCAGTTCGCGGGCAACGGCAGCAAATGTATCGCGTATGTGAACCACGTACGGGCAATGATTGCAGATAAAGGCGACCAGCAATCCTGCTTGACCTCGGTGCGTCGTCGAGACCGACGCTTGTTCCGCTGACCGTGTCGGGCAGGCTAAAGGGGGGCGCCTGGGTCGACAATTCGAGCATGGTTGATTCAGCACGGGCCATGTTGAGTTCCTGATTGTTGCGCTAGGGTTGCGCCGGATTATAGGCCACCGCAGCCCTCTATACGCCTTCTTGACGACTGGATACGACACCAGCGCACGGGACACTTCACGGCACAAAGCGGCCGCGTCGGGGGCGCTAGGAATCCAGGGACAGGGATGTGTTCGTGGAATCGCCCTGCCGGGGCGTTTCCACGTCGCTGGGCTGGACAGCGACGCTTCGGAGCCCTATTTTCATATCTTTCCAGGTCATCCTCGCCCGGGAAGCGCGAATATCCCACTGACCGGCCCTGGGTCGGCATATTGCCCTGTCACTTTGGAGGCGACACCAATGATCAGAATAAGACACCTCGCAGCGGTTTTTGGTTCTGCGGTGCTGGCCGCCGGTTTACTGAGTTCGGCGAATGCGGCCGAGCGACGTTTTATCACGATCGGTACCGGGGGTGTAACCGGGGTTTACTACCCAACCGGGGGCGCCATCTGCCGCCTGGTCAACAAAGGCCGGCGTGATCATGGAATCCGCTGCTCAGTGGAAAGTACCGGCGGTTCTGTCTACAACCTCAATACCATACGAGCCGGCGAGCTGGACATGGGCGTTGCTCAGTCGGACTGGCAGTATCATGCCTACAACGGGACCAGCAAATTCACCGATGCCGGTCCGAACAAGGATTTGCGCGCCATGTTCTCCGTGCACAGCGAGCCGTTTACTGTGGTCGCCCGGAAGGATTCGGGCATCTCGACATTCGATGACCTG
The DNA here is from genome assembly GCA_963783675.1 of uncultured Gammaproteobacteria bacterium. Classification (GTDB taxonomy): domain Bacteria; phylum Pseudomonadota; class Gammaproteobacteria; order Competibacterales; family JAHEDQ01; genus JAHEDQ01. The sequence continues at coordinate 55,982 of CAWAOU010000018.1, read as the reverse complement.
AAGGGCAAACGGGTCAACATTGGCAATCCGGGTTCCGGGCAACGGGGAACGATGGAGATTTTGATGGAGAGCAAGGGCTGGACCAAGGACGACTTCGCTTTGGCCACCGAACTCAAGTCGGCGGAGCAAGCCCAAGCGCTCTGCGACAACAAGATCGATGCCATGGTGTTCACCGTCGGGCATCCCAGCGGGTCCATCCAGGAAGCCACCACCGCCTGTGACACAGTCCTGGTGGCAGTCACCGGTCCTGAGGTGGATACGCTGGTTGCGGACAATCCTTACTACGCGGCAGCCGTTATTCCCGGAGGCATGTACCGAGGCAATCCGGATGACGTGCAGACATTTGGGGTCAAGGCCACCTTTGTCAGTTCGACCGCATTGCCTGACGACGTTGCCTACGAGGTGGTAAAGGCCGTGTTTGTGAACTTCGACGATTTCCGTCGTCTGCATCCGGCCTTCGCCAATTTGAACAAGGAAGACCTGGTTCGGGATGGAAATACGGCTCCAACCCACGACGGTGCCGCGAAGTACTTCAAGGAAGCGGGACTGATGTAGGCCCTTCGGAATCATTTGTTGCAGGGGAGGCCGACGTGACGATACGGATTGGCCGTTGAGGCACTCGTCAATTGAACCGCCTGCCCGGTGCCCGTGATCGATCAGTCCACTCGCACCTCATCCCAGCACCGTCAATCGTCGGTAACCAGCACCGACCAACTGCCCGGGCGGTTTGCCCCAGGACAGTGCAGCATCCGCCCATGGTCGAGGGTCGTGGGTCGGTTGTATTGATCTAGGAACGCCTTCGATGAATCAGGCCACAGCGTCCGCGAGCGGCAAGTTGGACGATATGATCGCTCAAGCCGACACCGGCGCCCGCCATGCGCCCGGCTCGATTGGGAAGCTATTGACCGGCGTGGCCATTGCCTGGTCTTGTTTCCAGCTGTGGTTGGCGTCGCCGCTGCCGTTCGTGCTCGGCGTGGGGGTGTTCAACAATACCGAGGCGCGTTCGATTCATCTGGCATTCGCTATGTTTCTCGCCTTCACCTGCTATCCGGCTTTTAGGACTTCGCCGCGGGACCGTGTTCCCTTGCTGGACTGGCTGTTCGCGTTCGCAGGTGCTTTCGCTGCAGCCTATTTGCTGATCTTCTATGAGCAGTTGTCGGATCGACCCGGTGCACCCATCACTCGGGATCTGGTTGTGGCCAGTGTGGGTATCGTGTTGCTGCTCGAGGCCACGCGACGGGCGTTGGGGCCGCCGTTGATGATCGTGGCATTGGTGTTTCTCACTTACTCCTTTGCCGGGCCGTATATGCCCGAGGTGATCTCTCACCAGGGCGCATCCCTGTCCAAAGTCGCAAGCCATCAGTGGCTGGGAACTGAAGGTGTGTTCGGAATCGCATTGGGTGTTTCCACCAGTTTTGTGTTTCTGTTTGTTCTGTTCGGTTCCCTGCTGGAAAAAGCGGGCGCCGGCAACTGGTTTATTAAAGTCGCGTTTTCTCTGCTCGGACATATGAAGGGCGGGCCGGCCAAGGCTGCCATTCTGGCGTCGGGCATGACCGGTTTGATCTCTGGCTCCTCCATTGCCAACACCGTCACCACAGGTACCTTCACCATTCCCCTGATGAAGCGTATGGGGCTGTCCGCCGAAAAAGCCGGTGCGGTGGAGGTGGCGGCCTCATCCGATGGTCAGATCATGCCACCCATCATGGGCGCAGCCGCTTTTCTGATGGTGGAGTACGTGGGCATCCCCTATAACGAGGTGATCAAACACGCGTTCCTGCCCGCCGTGGTGTCCTACCTGTCCTTTCTGTACATTATTCATCTGGAAGCGGTGAAGCTTGGCCTGGAAGGCTTGCCCCGGCGCATCGCACCGCCACCCTGGAAAATTCGCCTGCTGCGCATGGGCATAAATCTGGCCAGTGTAATCATTCTGGCGGCGGCAGTTTACTACGGCATCGGCTGGGTCAAGATTGTGGCAGGTGATAGCGCGGCGTGGATCTTGGCCGCCACGGCCTTGCTGGTCTATCTGGCTCTGCTGTGGGTCTCTGCCAGGGTGCCCGAACTCGAGCTCGACGATCCCAACTCCCCGGTAGTCGAACTCCCAGAGGCGCGTCCTACGGCGCTTGCGGGTCTGCATTTCCTGCTGCCCGTGGTGGTGTTGATCTGGTGTCTCATGGTTGAGCACCTTTCCCCCGGCCTTTCGGCGTTCTACGCCACCGCGCTCATGATTTTCATTCTTGTCACGCAAAGACCGCTGCTGGCCGTTTTTCGCGGCGTGGGCCAATTTGTGACGGAGTTGAAACGGGGCTTCTGGGAACTCAAGGACGGCCTGGAGAGCGGTGCGCGAAACATGATCGGGATCGGCGTCGCCACCGCAGCGGCCGGCATTGTTGTGGGCACTGTGACGCTGACGGGCCTGGGCCCGGTGATGACGGAATTCGTCGAGTGGCTGTCTGGTGGCAGCCTGATTTTCATGCTGATTCTGATCGCCATCATCAGCCTGATTCTTGGCATGGGGTTACCCACCACCGCAAACTACATTGTGGTTTCAACCCTGATGGCCCCGGTGGTAGTCACCCTGGGCGCACAGCATGGTTTGGTGGTACCCCTGATTGCGGTCCATTTGTTTGTTTTCTACTTCGGTATCATGGCTGACGTAACCCCGCCCGTGGGGCTGGCCTCATTTGCTGCCTCGGCCATATCCGGAGCCGATCCGATCCGGACCGGTATACAGGCGTTTGTCTACGCCATCCGAACCGGGGTGTTGCCGTTCATGTTTATCTTTAACACCGATCTGATTCTGTACGGTGTGACAAATCCCCTCTACGGTCTCTGGGTGTTTCTAATGACCTTGCTTGCCATGTGTCTGTTCGCAGCCGGCATCCAAGGCTACTTCGTTACCCGGAACCGAATTTACGAGTCTGTGGTTTTGATATTGATCGCATTCACCCTGGTGCGCCCGGGATTCTGGATGGATCGTGTGGTTGCCCCGTTTGAATCGGTCAGTGGCGCCGAAATTGAGAGCGTCGTTGCGGATCTGCCGCCGGAGAGTGATCTGAGGCTCAGGGTTGAGTACATAAACTTTGATGACAAGCTGGTTCGCAAGGTTGTGCTGTTGCCCCTCGGGGCTGAGCCCGATCCCGGGGACCGGTTGCGGGCCACCGGATTGGAGACGGTTGTCGACGGCGACCGGGTGATGGTCGACAATGTTGAGTTCAACAGTCCGGCGGAGCGGGCGGGTCTCGATTTCGACCAGACCATCCTGGGCGTTGACGTGCCGGCAGCACAACCTTCACGATATTGGATGTATCTCCCTGCCTTCGCCATGATCGGCGTGATTGTCTCGCTGCAGCGCTCCAGACGACGCAGGCAACCCGTGGCGCAGCCCGCTTGACCGGAGAATCTGGCATGTACAAAGATGTTCTCGTTCCCGTTGATCTCAATCACGAAAGCAGTTGGAAGAAATCCTTGCCGACGGCGCTTGCCCTGTGCCGGACCTTTGGGTCCACCCTGCATCTGATGAACGTGGTTCCTGACTACGGGCTGTCGCCGGTCAGTCAGTATTTTCCCCCGGGCACCGAGCGGAAATTGCGGGCGGATGCCGATGTTCAACTCAAGCAGTTCATCGCTGAGCATGTCCCTGATGAGATCAGGAGCCAGGCAATCATCGGCGAAGGCAGTGTTTACCGTGAGATACTGAAGGTTGCCAAGCGCATAGATGCGGATCTGGTGGTGATGGCCTCGCACCGACCCGAAGTGTCCGACTATCTGCTCGGCGCCAATGCGGCCAAGGTTGTGCGCCACGCTGACTGCTCGGTGATGGTGATACGGGGCTGATTTTGGGGCCCTGTGCTGCCCGCCCGCGGGCAGCCAGACGAGTGGTGTGGCCGATAACGGAGACAGTGCCATGACCGAACGTGCGCAGAGCAATCTCCCGGGTGGACTGCGAAAGTTTATCGGGGTGCTGCTGTTGTTTGGCACCGTCGGGTTGTCCACCTGTCAGGCTTACCGGCTCGATGGAACCGAGATGGATGAGTCCGCGGGCGTTCGTTCCGCACTGGAGCGCACGCCGGCCTTCGCAGTGGTGGCCGGCTCAGCTTCTGGTTGGCGTCCGGGTGCGGATTGATGGTCAGGCGTTATGTTCGACCGGACGGCAAGACACGGCCCGGCAGGGGGCTTTTGCTCTTATTCCTGCCCTTACCCGCCTTGTTCGCCGCGCTGGCTGCGCTCGGGCAGGGGCAGTTGAGCGGAGTGCTGGTCAACGCCGGAACCTACTCCATGTTTCTGGTCGGCGCGTTACTCAACCGGCAGGGTTTGCGTGAGGAGGCGGAGTATCATCGTCGCCGGGTTGCCAATCCGCCGTCGATTCCCTGGAAGGGCGCCGGTGCCGGATTCGTCGCGCTGGCGACCGGTCTCAGCGCCACTTTGGCCGGGGGTTACGCCTGGCCGTTGGGTGTTTGTTTCGCAGTTGGAGCCTATTTCGGGTGTCATTTGCTGTACGGTCCCGATCCCCGACAGCCAAAGACGGTGCCGGCGCGATATGGCGTGACCACCGAGGAATTGGTGGAGGCGATAGCCGACGGCGAGCGCTCGATCCGAGCCATCGAGGCATCGGCCCAGTCGATCGGGAACCGGGAGTTGCGTGGCCGTCTGCAAAGGATAGTGCAGTTGGCGCATCGGGTATTGGGGGCCATCGAGGAGCGGCCGCGCGATCTGCGGCGTGCCCGCAAGTTCCTTACGGTGTATCTGGAAGGAGCGCAAAGGGTTACCGAGGGCTACGCTCGCAGCCACACCTCAGACCCGGACGGCGTCCTGGAGGATAATTTTCGCCGCGTCCTGGTCACCATTGAGGACGTGTTCGAAGAGCAGCATCGGAAGCTGTTGCAGAATGACCTGTTGGATCTCGATGTACAGATCGAGGTGCTGTCAACGCAGTTGAAGCGAGAGGGTGTGGCTTGATCAAGGCAATGGGCGGAATACACGATGAGTGACGTTGGGCAGCGGGAGTTGAATGCGCAGATGGACACGCTCAGCCGGGAGATGCTTCCTGAACTCAGAGACGAACTTGTGGCTTTTGACGCCGCCGACGGAGATGAGCGCAGTCAAATTGAGGCGCTGATAGCCGAGATTGATTTGAAAGACGCGAATTCGGTCATCTTTTTCGGCAACAAGGCCCAGCACCAGCTGAATGACGTGTCGGATCGTATGCTGGAGGGCGTGCGCAACAAGGACGCTGGATCCGCCGGCAGCGCGCTTAACGAAATGGTCGCGGTCATTCGCGGCTTTGATCTGGATGAACTGGACCCCAATCGCAAACAGGGAATCCTGGGGCGCCTGATGGGCAAGAGCAAGCCCATGGTTCGGTTTCTGCAGCGCTATGAAGAAGTTCGTCGCCAGATTGACGGCATCAGCAACAATCTCGAACGCCACAAAACCCAGCTTCTGACCGACATCACCTCATTGGACCGGCTTTACAGCGCAACGCTGGATTATTTTCACACCTTGGAGCGTTACATTGCCGCCGGGGATGAGATGTTGCGGCGCGTGGATGACGTCGCTCTGCCGGAAATGGAACAGCAGGTTACGGCGACGGACGATACCCTCAAGGCACAGGAACTGCGCGATATGCGCTCTGCAAGGGATGATCTTGAGCGTCGCGTTCACGATCTTCGCCTCACCAGGCAAGTCACCATGCAGGCCCTGCCCAGCATTCGCCTGGTTCAGGAAAATGACAAGGGCTTGGTGACCAAAATCAACTCAACCATGGCCAACACCATACCATTATGGCGACAGCAGCTGGCCCAGGCGGTGACCATTTACCGTTCCGGGGAAGCGGCTGACACACTGCGCGAGGCCACCGATTTGACCAACGAGCTGCTGCAGGCCAACGCGGACAATCTGAAGACCGCCAACCGCCAGGTGCGGGAACAGATCGAGCGCGGCGTGTTCGATATCGAGGTGGTTAAACGGGCCAATCAGAGTCTGATCGAAACCATCCAGGAAAGCCTTACCATCGCCGACGAAGGCAAGCGTCGCCGTGTGGCCGCATCGCAACAGCTCGAAACCTGCGAGCAGGAGTTGCGAAAAACGCTTGCTTCGGCCTCTGCTCGCAGACCTGACTACTCCGGCCACGAAAGTGCTTCGGACGGCGACGGGGGCGATTGAACCCAAACGCCATACCTGGCCCAGCTGTGGTCACACCAGTGGCACACCGTGCCACACACAGAGCAGATGCCCAGGCGATGGATCGCAACGGCCATTTCGGGTTGCCGCACCTGGGCTTTTCGTTTTCCCTAGACAGCAGGAATGCATCCGCTCGTGTTGGCCGGTGATCCCAATCACACCGAACGTCTTATTCTGGATGCATTCGGCCGCACCCTGGCCCGGGAGGGCCCGCATCGGACCACTCTGAGCGCAGTGGTGGATGAGGCGGAGGTCGGCAGGCATCTGATCTACCGGCATTTTGGCGGGCTCAAGGGGTTGGCGCTGGCGTGGATACGCGAGACCCAGTGTTTCCCTGCCGAAGCGGATCTGCTCGGTGCGTCGGCCGAAGACTTCGTTTGCCTTCCTCTACAGACCCGGCTCAAGGCATTGCTACTGGGTTACCTGAAATGGTTGCGCAATCGACCGGTGAATCAGTGGATGTTGACCGCGACCCTGGCGGACAGGGGTGTGGTGGTGGAGGTGTTCGGTCGGCTTCGCCGCGAGCGATTGGAGAGTATGGCGAGGCTGCTTGGTGGCGATGACAGCGGCTCCCGGTCTGAGGCAGTGGTATTCGGCACCATCCTCCTGGCCGCGCTCGAGCACCTGGTAATCAGCCATGGTCGCGCAGCCGGATACCCTGCGTTGACACTGGATCGCAAGGCAGACTGGGTCTGCCTCGACGCATGGGTCGAGCGAATCATTGATCGGATTTTCTCCCGTGCCCCGGCCGAACACGAGGGTTCGACGGCGCCCGCACCCTACCAGCTCATGTTTGAGCACAATCCGATGCCCTTGATGGTGTATGACCGGGATAACCTGGCGATTCTAGAAGTCAACGAGGCCACTGAAGCGCTGTACGGCTACACCCGGGCTGAGTTTCTGGCCCGCACAATACCTGACATCCACCCGCCGGAGGACCTGCCGGATCTGCTCGCGAACGTACGCGAAGTGTGTGGCCGGTTCCGTAAAGACGGCCGCTTTTGGCGGCACTTGAAGAAATCCGGTCAACGGATCGAGGTAGAGATCACGGCTCACAGTGTTCCGTTCAGGGGGTGTAATGCCCGTTTGGTCCTGATCAACGACGTGTCTGAGCGCCTGCGTGCGGAGAGTGCGCTGATCGAGAGTGAAGCGCGCTATCGAACGCTCTATGAACACAATCCATCGATGTTTTTTACCCTGGACGATCGGTATGTGGTTCGCGACTGCAACAGCTTCGCCCTGGCTCAGTTGGGATATCGCAAAGAGAATCTGATCGGTCGCATGGTCGACGATCTCTATCCGGTGGAAAGTCGAGCGCTGGTCAGAGCAAACGTGAAGGACTGTCTGGAGCACCCGGGCATCGTCCGCCGTTGGGAAACCTGGAAGTGGCACGGTGGCAGCCGGCGCATGTGGGTTCGGGAAACCGCCCGTGTTCTGGTGGATGGCAGAGGGCGTCGCGAGGTCCTTTGCGTGTCGGAAGACACCACCGAGGCCCATAATCTGTCCACGCGGCTGTCCCATCAGGCCAGTCACGATTCGCTCACTGGGCTGATCAACCGGAGGGAATTCGAACGGCGGCTGGAACGACTGCTCAGCTCCGCCTGGGAGCGGGGAGCGGTTCACGCGCTGTGCTATGTGGATCTGGACCAGTTTAAACTGGTCAACGACACCTGTGGCCATCCCGCCGGGGACGAGCTGCTCAAGCAGCTGGGGGAGCTGCTGCTCAGGCGCATACGCGGCCGTGACACCCTGGCGCGCTTGGGTGGCGACGAGTTCGCAGTGTTGATGGAACACTGCCCTCTTGAGGACGCCGAGGCGGTTGCTGAGAGCCTCAGGGAGGCCGTTGGCGAGTATCGCTTCGCATGGGGAGACAAGGCGTTCAACCCGGCCGCCAGCATCGGTTTGGTGCCGATTACCGCCTCCAGTCAAAGCATCCATGCGGTGATGAGCGCCGCCGACACGGCCTGTTACATCGCCAAGGACTCGGGCCGGAACCGGACCCATGTGTCCCGGGAGGGGGACCAAGTTTCGGCCAAGCGCCGAAGCGAAATGGAATGGGTGTCGAAAATGAGCCGGGCGTTCCAGGAAGATCGCTTTGTGCTTTGTCGCCAACCCATTGTGCGGACCGGCGCGGGGCTGGATCAACCCATGCGCGCGTTCGAAGTATTGGTGCGACTGGTGGATGACGACGGGACCGAAGTCCTGCCCGGTGCCTTTCTGCCGGCGGCGGAGCGCTACGGTATGAGCCCGCGGCTTGACCGGTGGGTGGTGGAGCGGACGCTGCGACACCTCACCGAGTTCCGCGACCAGTTTCAGGAGGTTCGTCATTGCGCGGTGAATCTGTCCGGCCTTACTCTGAGCGACGAATCCTTTTTTCCCTTTGTCAATCACCTCTTGGACGAGCTGGATGTGCGTCCGGAGATCCTCTGCTTTGAGATCACCGAAACCGCCGCTGTCACCAATCTGGCTGCAGCCGCCCGTTTCATCCGCGCCCTGAAGGCCCGGGGATGTTGTTTCGCCTTGGATGACTTCGGCAGCGGATTGTCTTCATTCGGCTATCTCAAAACCCTGCCGGTGGATTTCGTCAAGATTGACGGCATGTTCGTTAAGGACATTTTGGACGATCCTATCGACCACGCGATGGTGCGCTCGATTAACGAGATCGCCCATGTGATGGGTAAGCAGACCATCGCCGAGTTTGTTGAGAACCAAGCGGTGCTGGATGCCTTGGGGGTTCTGGGCGTGGATGGAGCACAGGGCTACGGCATCGGGCCGCCGGTGCCCTTCGTGGAGCGCCGGGTACCGCGATGAATCTGCGACTGGAGATGATTGCGGGTTTGCGAAACGCGTTTGGCGTGACCAAGGTGCCGCGGCTCGCACGTGTGGTTTTACCGGCCTGGCAGGCTGATCCGCATAAGGATGCTGAGTTCGGTCTTGTGGTCCTGGACGATGGCAGCGCGGGTTTTTTCTATGTCTGGCTGGGTGACACCCAAGAGCAGATCCAACGTCAACAACCGATGGCCGGCCTCATTGGTCTGCCGGCTCTGGAATTAGCCGATCTTTACCTGGAGGACGACCCGGCGCGCCGGGCCTTGGGTTTGGGCCTCGTCAATGCGCTAAGTCAGTGTCATTTCAGGCGCAGCGGCCGCGCTCTGGACACCAGTCGAGATTCGATTGCTGAGCTTCAGGTCGAGCAGGGAGACCATTTTGGCATGGTGGGCTACTTCCCACCTTTAATCAGGCGCCTCAGGGCGAGTCAGGTGAAGCTTACGGTCATCGAAAAAAAGCCCGAACTCGTGGCCCGAGAGGCGGGCTTCGTCGTAACCCTGGACCCGGCTGAACTGCGTCATTGCAACAAGGTGCTGTGCACCGGAACGACTTTGCTCAACGATACTGTCGACGACATCCTGTCGCACTGTGCGGCCGCCGAGCGGGTCGCCATCATCGGTCCCACCGCCAGCTGTCTTCCCGAGCCTCTGTTTGCACGCGGTTGCGACAGTGTTGGGGGGGCCCGAGTCATGGATCTCGAGGGACTGTCAGATCGGCTGGCGCGTGGGGAACGCTGGGGGCCGACGGTGGAAAAGTACGTTGTCTGCCGAGATTGATGACCTGCTACCGGCCACGGATCTGGGGGCGCTCCCGACGGGCAAGGCGATGAGCGCCCATCCGCGGTGTCGGGAGCGCTTGAAAGAGCACAGGCCAGTCCTGCGCCCGCCTCTGACCTTAGCTGAGTTGCTACGAACCTATGGGACGGGTTACCTGCCGTTCGCGTTTTGCCAGTCATTGGGTTTGACCGCTGGGCCACAGGTCACATCGCCGGCTCCAGCCTGGCGGCCGCAAAAGCGCCTCTCTTCGGTGGTGCACGCGCTCAGCGCGATGAGCGCGGCGAATACGGCCAGCATGCGGAGGTATCGTGGATACACCGTTGTTCCTTCGGGATCATGAGCTGGGTCGGAATGAAACCATAGGGTGATTCGATGCACAAGCAATCGGCCATCGACTGCGTGTCGGTGTGGTCGAGATGGACATCAATCCGGATCCATAAACAGAATCCGCTCCAGATCACGGGCCCCGCGGGATAGCGTCCCCAGGTGTCCGGCGGCCTGATCCAGTGTCATACGCTGCAACGGCGCATGAAACGCCAGGGCGCCGAAAAAAGCCCCGTTCGGCGTGCGCACCGGAACCGCAGCCGCGATCATGCCGGCCATGAACTCCTCGTTGTCGAAACTGTGACCCCGGACACGGATGGCCTGGATCTCCCGTAACAGCGCGTCCGCTTCGGTGATGCAGTTTGGTCCTTCCGGTGCCAGTTCCAGCGCCCGCAGCATGACGGCCAGCTCCGGGTCCCGATAGGCGCTGAGGAACAGTTTGCCGCTGGCCGTGCAGTGAAACGGCACGTGGCTGCCCACGGGCAACTGAAACCGCAGCGGCCATTGGGTGTCCACGCGGTCCACATAGCTCATTCCCTGTTTCTCCGGGACCGCCAGGTTGAGGGTTTCGCCAATGTGCCGGGCGACACGGTCCATCACCGCGTGACGGGCCACGTGCATGCGAGATGTGGCGAGCACGCCGCCGCCGATTCGCCGAAGCCGCCGTGCAGGCCTCAACCGGCCGCGGTGGGTGTCCCGCGCCAGAAACCCCGATGCCTCAAGCGTGCCGCAGAGGCGATGGACGGTCGCTTTCGGGAGGCCGAGATGCTCGTTGATTTCGGTGGCGGACAGGGGTCGGCCCGCATCCGCGAGAATCTCCATGATTCTGAGTGCTCTTAGATTGGGCGGTATCTTATCCCGCTCTTTGCTCATCGCTGATCGCCCGCTTGCTGCGCCATGTTCGCGCCCGATTTCACCGGAGGAAAGGTACGGCAATCCGAATATGTTTGCATTTTTGAGACTTTTGGTCTTAATTTCAGTACAGCATTGCGTGCCTAAGCCTCCGAACACTGAGTTATTACAGGGGGCGGGTACTCAGCGGAGGGTGAGGAGATCGATCAGGCATTTGACTATGTCATCGTAGGTGCCGGTTCCGCTGGGTGCGTTCTGGCCAACCGCCTGTCTGAAGACCCCGCCATTTCAGTGGCCTTGCTGGAGGCCGGTGGGCGCGATTGGAATCCGTGGATTCATGTTCCCGTCGGCTACTTCAAAACCATGCACGACCCGCGGGTGGACTGGTGCTACCGGACCGTCCCGGATCCCGGGCTCGAGGGCCGCAGCATCGAGTGGCCCCGCGGGAAGGTGCTGGGGGGCTCCAGCGCCCTCAACGGCCTGCTGTATATTCGCGGGCAACGAGAGGACTACGACCATTGGCAGTCGCTGGGCAACGGTGGCTGGAGTTACCAGGATGTGCTGCCTTACTTCAAGCGTTCTGAAGATCAGGAGCGCGGCGCAGATCAGTACCACGGCTCGGGCGGGCCGCTTGGGGTCTCGGACATTCGGATTCGCCGCAGTATCTGCGACCAGTTCATCGAATCGGCCGTCGCCCTCGGCATACCGGCAAATGACGACTTCAACGGTCTTGATCAGGACGGCGTCGGCTATTTTCAGCTGACGCTTCGACGGGGATTGCGCTGCAGCACGGCCACCGGGTTTCTGAAACCGGCCCGTAAGCGCCCCAATCTGACCGTGTTGACCGGCGCCAGGGTCACCCAGGTGGAGTTCGACGGACACACGGCCGTGGGTGTGCGTGTCCAGGTTGGAGGGGAACAGCGCAGCGTCCGGGCCAGAGCTCAGGTGGTTCTGTCGGCGGGTGCCATCGGCTCACCGCAGTTGCTGCAGTTGTCCGGGGTCGGGCCCGGCGACGTCTTGCGCGAACACGGCATTGAGGTTCTGCACGATCTGCCCGGTGTGGGTGAAAATCTCCAGGACCACCTGCAGGTCCGCTCGGTCTACACCTGTTCGATCCCCACCCTCAACGATGAGGTCAACAACTTCTTCCGTCGCATGGGCATCGGCATTCAGTTCATACTCACCCGCACCGGTCCCATGAGCATGGGTGCCAGTCAGGTATGCGCGTTTACCCATTCCGACCCGGATTTGAAGCGCCCGGATATCCAGTTTCACATTCAGCCACTGAGTTCCGACAATCCCGGGCACGGTCTGGACCATTTCTCGGCCTTCACTTCCTCGGTATGCCAGTTGCGGCCGGAAAGTCGCGGGCACGTGCGTGTTCAATCGCCGGATCCGATGGCGTCGCCTACCATCTTTGCTAACTATCTGGACAGTTCGGTGGATCGCCAGGTCGCGGTTGCCGGCGTGCGAGTCGGACGCCGCATCGCGCGGACCGCGCCTTTGAGCCAGTCGGTGACCGACGAGCGTGAGCCCGGTTGGGCGCTGGAGTCCGATGAAGAGATCCTGGCCTGGGTCCGGGCCAGGGCCACAACCATCTACCATCCCGTGGGAACTTGTAAGATGGGCTTGGACGCAGATGCGGTGGTGGACCCGAGATTGCGGGTTCGGGGAATCGATCGGCTGATGGTGGTTGACGCCTCGATCATGCCGACCATTGTCTCCGGCAACACCAATGCACCGACCATCATGATCGCGGAAAAAGCGGCAGACATGATGCGTGAGCGCTCGTCATGATTGCACAGCGACGGGCGGAGTTGGCCGTTGCAGCAGAAACGGATCGTCCAGAGTGGAGATCCGGCACAAAAGGATCTTTGTGATCCCATACCCATACCATTGGAGGAGCCATTTATGCGTAGTTTGAAACCCCTGGCCAGAGGGGCATTGACTCTGGCCGTATCGGCTGCCTTGCTGATAGGCAGCGCCGCGGCCCAGGCCGCGCCCGTAACGATCCGCGTTCAGTCCGTGATACCGGCCAAGGCGGATGAAGTGACCATGCTCAAGGATTTCGCCCAGGACGTGAGCGATCTCACCAATGGTGAGGTGGTGATCGAAGTCCTGCCCGCCGGCGCCGTGGTCGGCGTTGCCGAAACACTGGATGCGGTGGACAAAGGATTGATCGAAGGGGGGTTCGCCTGGACCCACTACTGGTCGGGTAAGCATCCCGCCGCCATGCTGTTCGGATCGCCCGTGGCCGGCGCCGGTGTCGGTATCGACAATATCGCCTTTGTCTCCTGGTTTATGTACGGCGGCGGCAAGGAACTCTACGATGAGCTCTGGCAGGAGATGGGCGTCAATGTGAAAGGCTTCATGCTCCAGCCGGTCGGTCCCGAGGCCCTGGGCTGGTTCAAGGAACCGATCAATTCCATGGATGATTTTCGTAAGTACCGGTTCCGTGCACCGCCGGGCATCCCGGGTCAGACCTACAATGACATCGGCGTCGCCGCGGTCGCCATGGGCGGTGGCGATATTCTGCCGGCTTTGGAAAAGGGCGTGATCGATGCCGCCGAATGGTGCTGCCCCAAGCCGGACAGCGTGTTCGGGTTCCAGAAAGTGCTCAAGCACTACTATCTGCAGGGCCTGCATCAAGTGGTGGTCAACGCCGACCTGTACATCAACGGTGATGTCTACGCCAAATTGACACCCCATCAACAGAAGGCCATCGAGGTGGCGGCCAACGCGTCATTGATGAAATCCCTGGCCTACCGGATCTACGAAAACGGCAAGGCGCTGAAGGATCTGACCGAGAATTGGGGCGTCATTTTGCACGACACACCGCCGGACTACTTCAAGGAGTACATGGATGCAGCCCGGGCGACCTTGCAGACCAACGCGGACGACAACGCTTTCTTTGCCAAGGTTTGGGACTCGCAAAAGGCTTTCGCTGAAGTCGCGGTGCCGTTCTGGGCCGGCGCGCAGATGTCCAATGCCAGCTTGGGCATGGCCTACGCCAAAAGCCTGGCCGAGTAGAAGACGGGCCTAGGAGTTTGCGTGGTAGAAATGAATGAGGCGAGGTGCTGTCCAGTTCGAGAACGATTCCGGGATCGTCCGAGAAGCATAGCCGTGGCTATGTGACGAGGAGGATCGCGGAATCGGGCCGAAATGGCTGTGCCGCAGACCGTTCCCTTTCTACCGCGCAGACTCCTCGCCGCTTTGGGGTCGGGGGTGGTCCTTTGGGCGCCACCCCCGACCAGGGTTTTTTTGACCGGATCCCTGGGGATCGGGTCAACCGCGCTAACAGGAGCCAGCGAACATGGATCCCGTCGTCAACGCGCCGGATGAATTGATCGCCGACAGGCGACTGGGTGATCCCGGCGATCTGCCGGAGGACATGCCGCCCTGGATGGCGCGCACCATTGCGGGCATCGACACCTTCAGCCGCTTCGTCGGCCGATTGGTGTCGTTTCTTGTCATCCCCATTTTTTGCGTCATGGTCTACGAGATCGTGATGCGCTACGCCTTTATTGCGCCCACCATGTGGGCCTATGACATCAGCCGGATGTTCTACGGCGCTCTGTTTATGCTGGGCGCGGGCTACGGCCTGTCCCGGGGCGTGCATATCCGCGCCGATTTTCTCTACCGCAATTTCAGTGTAAGCATGCAGGGCAGGGTCGATCTCACACTCTACCTGCTGTTTTATTTTCCCGGTCTCCTGGTGTTTTTGTGGACCTCAATCGATTTCGCCTGGGGTTCTCTCAGTTCGGCCGAGCGGGGTATGGACACGGCCTGGATGCCTTACCTGGGTCCGATCAAAGCGGTGTTGCCCGTGGGCATCGTGCTGCTCCTGCTCCAGGGGATTTCAGAAGTCCTTAAGTGCTGGTACGCGGCCACCCGCGGGAGGTGGCCGTAATGAGCCCGGAAATCCTCGGCCTGATCATGATCGGGGTGATGCTGTTTGCCATATTCGTTGGCTTCCCCATTTCCTTCACCCTCATCTTTCTGGGCATGGTGTTTGGCTTTCTGGGCTTTGGCCAACTGGTCTTCTACCTCATGACCTTTCAGTTCTACAACGTCATGATGGAGCAGACCTTGGCCGCGGTGCCGTTGTTTGTGTTCATGGGCATCATGATGGAGCAGGCGGGGTTGATGGAACGCCTGTTCGGGGCCATCCAGAAAATGCTCGCCAACGTCAGCGGCTCGCTCTACGTCGCGGTGCTGCTGGTGTCCACCATATTCGCCGCGGCCACCGGCATTGTTGGGGCCTCCGTGACCATCCTCGGGATCATGGCCGCCAAGACCATGAATCGCTCCAACTACGACGTCCGTCTTGCGGCAGGCACCATCACCGCGGGGGGTACCCTGGGGATTTTGATCCCGCCGTCGATCATGCTGGTGGTTATGGGTCCGGTACTCGAGGTACCGGTGACCGACCTGTTTGCCGCTGCCATCGTGCCCGGCATCATGCTGGCCAGCATGTACACCCTCTATGCTCTGGGCCGCTGCTGGCTGAACCCGTCTCTGGGCCCAAAACTGGCCATGGAGGACCGCGCCGAGAGCATGGGGCAGCTCTGGTACGAGTTTTTTATGGGACTGGTGCCGCCGGCCGCCCTGGTCATGTTTGCCCTGGGCAGCATCCTGTTCGGTTTCGCCACCCCGACCGAAGGCGCGGCCTGTGGGGCCGTGGGCGCTCTGTTGCTGACCCTGGCCTATCGCAAGCTGACCTGGAAGCGGTTTCAGGATGCGCTGATCACCACCCTGGAGATCTCGGTTCTGATTCTGTTCCTGGTGGCGGCGTCGAATTTTTTTGGCGCGGTTTTTTCCCGGCTGGGCACACCCACCATGCTCACCGAGCTGCTGCTGGGCATGGACCTTCCCCAGACCGCCGTGCTGCTGATCATCATGGCCCTGATTTTTCTGCTGGGCTGGCCCTTGGAATGGGTGCCCATCGTGCTCATCATTGTGCCCATTCTGATTCCGTTGCTGGATCAGATGGGCGTCAACCTCACCTGGTTCGGAATTCTGGTGGCGGTGAATCTCCAGACGGCCTGGCTTTCTCCCCCGGTGGCCTTGTCGGCGTACTTTCTTAAGGGGGTGGTCCCAGAATGGGACCTTCGGGACATCTACATCGGCATGATGCAGTTCATGGTAATCCAGCTCATCGGCCTGCTTCTGATACTGATGTTCCCTCAGATCGCCCTGTGGTTACCCGAGTACATTTACGGCCCGGGCCAGCAGTAAGGATCATCGACCGCATACCAAGGACTGCGGCACCAGCCTGCCGGCGGCACCGGCAGCGGTGTTGGGCACCGGCAGGCATCCCGCGAACCGTCCCTGCGCCCGAACCCGAGGCGGGCCCGTAGATACCGGCGTCGTGAATCGCTACCATACAGTTCCTGTATGTTTCTCCTCCGCCGTCGGTCTTTTGCGTGGGCGGCCCTTGATCTGTTCATCAGCAGGTTCATCCTCGGAGCCTAGCGCTTGAAAACCATCGGCAAGTATCTACTCACCGGGATTGTCGTTGCCATCGCGGTCGCACTGGTACTGCAAAAGTACTGGGACTACGTCGTCAACCCCTGGACCCGGGACGGTCAGATTCGCGCCGAGGTGATACAGATCACGCCCCGTGTATCCGGTCCCATCGTTTCGTTGCCCGTCGTGGACAATCAATTGGTTAAAAAGGGCGACGTTTTGTTCGAGATCGATCCGCGTACCTTTCGGGCCAGCCTTGCCCAGGCTCAAGCCCAGCTCCAGAAGGCCAAGAACAACTACGACGCACTGGAAAAGCAGGTGGAAGCTGCCGAAGCCCAGGTGAAAGTGGCTCAGGGATCAGTCCTGCAGGCCGACAGTTCCATAAAGCAGCTGGAATCGGAAATCGCGAAAAACGAGGCCGAGTATCAACGGCAACAGGAGTTGCTGCCCCAGCAAGCCACCTCCCAGAAAGCGGTGGAACGGGCCAAGGCAAACTATGAGGTGTCGGTGCAGCAGCGTAACGGCGCCATGGCCGGTCTGCTGCAGGCGCGTGCTTCGTTGATCGGAGTGGAGGCCGATCTGGCGGAGGCGAAAGCCAATCTTGGAGCCCCTGGCCAGGATAACGCCAGTATTCGGGTCGCGCAGGCAGACCTGGAACAGGCGCAGCTGAACCTGGGGTTCACCCGGGTTGTTGCACCAGTCGATGGTTATGTCACCAATCTGAACCTACGTATGGGCAGTCAGGCCGTCGCGAATCAGCCGGCGCTGGCGTTTGTCGACATAAATAGTTTCTGGGTCCATGGCTTTTTCAGGGAAAACAGCATCGCGCCAATCAAAAAGGGGCATCGGGCGATCGTGACCCTGATGAGCTATCCGGACAAACCGATCGAGGGCTCGGTTGACAGTCTCGCCTGGGGTATTGCTCAGCAGGATGACAGCCCGGGCTTTGAAATGCTGCCCAATGTGAGTCCGACCTTCGAATGGATCCGTCTGGCACAGCGAGTGCCGGTGCGCATTCATCTCGGCGAGCTGCCGGAGGGCGTGGCGCTGCGTGTGGGGACGACGGCCTCGGTTCTGGTCATGACCGGCAGTGCCTCTGGCGACGAGGGTCGGCCGGTTCCGCCTGCTCCGTCTCTGCTGCAGTGACGGCGTAGCATGGGACTCGGATGCTCAAAATCCGGCCTGGCCGTGCTGATCTTCGCACTTGTCTCCGGTTGCACCATGCTGGGACCTGACTACTCAGAGCCCTCGGCACCATTGCAGGACAGTTGGCTCGAGGTGCCTGACTCGCTGATGAACGACAATCCGCCGGTCCAACCTGAATGGTGGAAAGATGCGTTTCAGGACCCGGATCTGGATTGGCTTGTTGATATCGCACTGCAACAGAATCTGAGTCTGCGTTCGGCCGGACTGCGTGTGCTGCAATCGCAACAGCAGCTGGCCATCGCGATTGGCAGTCAGTATCCGCAGCAGCAGCAGGCCACTGGTTCAGCCGACCGGCAACGGTTCGATGGCGCCACTTTCAACAATTACAGTCTGGGTTTCAACCTAACCTGGGAGGCGGATTTCTGGGGTCAATTCCGCCGTCAGATCGAATCCGCGTCTGCCGCCCTGGATGCCAGCGTAGCCAGCTACGATGGGGCATTGGTGTCGATCGTGTCTCAGGTGGCTCAGACCTATGTTGTGATTCGTACGCTTCAGAATCGACTTCAGGTGGCTCGGGAGAACATTGGGCTTCAGGAGAGCAGCGTTCGCATCACCCGGGCTAAGTTGAACGCCGGCGAAGTCAGCTCGTTGGACTTCGATCAGGCCGAAACCCTGCTGAACAATACCCGGGCCAGCGTGCCCGCTCTCGAGACGTCGCTGCAGCAGTCGAAAAACGCCCTCGCAATTCTGCTGGGGCAACCACCGCATGAGCTGGCCTACCTGCTCGACGAGGAGGGGAGGATCCCAATACCCCCGGCAGAAGTGGCCATTGGGATGCCTCAAGATTTGATCAGGCGACGCCCCGACATTCGCGTCGCCGAACGGCAACTGGCCGCCCAGAGCGCTCAGATCGGCGTCGCCGTGACCGAGTTGTACCCGGCTTTCGCCATTGGTGGGTCGATTGGCACCACTGCTGGAAACACCGGCGATCTGTTTGACTACAGCAGCAACACATGGAACCTGTTTGGCGCCTTTCAGTGGAACATTCTCAACTATGGGCGGCTTCAGAGTAACGTGAGGTTGCAGGACGCACGCTTTCAGCAACTGCTGGTCGATTACCGCAGCACAGTGCTGCAAGCCCAGGGCGACGCCGAAAATGCCATCGTGGCGTATCTGAAATCTCATGAACAACTGATTGCCTACACCCAGGCGGAAGCCGCCTCGCAGCGGGCCGTGGACATATCCAGATCCCAATATCGAAATGGTTTGATCACATTCAATACCGTGATCACTACCCTTACGGCGCATACCCAGCAGCAGGACCTGCTGTCGACCACGCGGGGCAGCGTGGCCAACAACCTGGTGCAGGTTTATCGGGCCCTGGGGGGCGGGTGGGAGATCCGTGCTGGCCGCGATCCGGTGGATTTTCTCCCCGCCGCCATGAAGGATCAGATGCGGGACCGCACCCACGCATGGGAAGGCGTGCTGGATTAGAAAAGGTTTCAGTGAAGTGTTTTTCGTATTAGCCGTGGAGCGCAAAGCCTGATGTACCAGAACCTGGCTGTGCTTGGGGCGTTCGTGTTCCTCTACAGCAGCGTTGCCGCTCGTTTGGAGCGAACGCCGATAAACGGCGCCCTGGTGTTTGTGTTCGTTGGCTTGGCCTTCGGTCCCCTGGGTCTGGGGCTGTTGAACCTGAGTGTGGACGAGGAGGGCCTGCGTACGCTGGCCGAGCTGACGTTGGCGTTGGTTCTGTTTACAGACGCGGCCAATTCTGATCTGAGCGTCCTGCGCAGCAATATCGCCATTCCACGGCGGCTGTTGCTGATCGGTTTGCCCTTGACCATCCTGCTGGGTTTCGCACTTGGTTTTCTGATGTTTGATCAGCTCGGTCTGCTCGAGATCGCCGTGCTGGCCACCATGCTGGCACCCACCGATGCGGCGCTTGGCAAAGCGGTGGTGACAAACGAAGCGGTTCCGAGTCGGATTCGCCAGGGACTGAATGTGGAAAGCGGTTTGAACGACGGGATCTGTGTTCCGATTCTGTTCTTGTTTCTGATCCTGGCCACACAGACGGTCGGGGAACAGGGTACCCATCTTCTGGCCCTGAAACTGGTGGCGGAAGAAATTGGCATCGGGGTGGCAGTGGGCGTCGTCCTCACCCTTGCGGGCGCCTGGACCCTGAAGGAGAGCGCTGCCCGCGGGTGGGTGACCGAGAGCTGGCGGCAGGTGTGCGTCCCGGCGCTGGCCCTGGCCTGTTTTGCGACGGCACAGTACCTGGGGGGAAGCGGATTCATAGCCTGTTTTGTCGGCGGCATGTTGTTTGGGTGGCGCGCTGCGCAGCGCAAGCACGCGCTGCTGCTCGCCGCCGAGGGCACGGGCGATACGCTGGCGATGCTCACCTGGGTGGTGTTCGGGGCCGGGGCCGTGGCCAATTCGCTGGGATCTTTCGGTTGGAATGTGGTGTTGTATTCCGCGCTGAGTTTGACGGTGATTCGCATTTTGCCGGTGTTCATCGCCATGACCGGGATGGGTTTGCGGCTCGATGAGAAACTGTTCATCGGGTGGTTCGGCCCCAGGGGTCTGGCCAGCATCGTATTCGCGGTTATTGTTCTCAATGAACACCTGCCGGGTGGCGACACCATAACCATGACCGTGGTCTGCACCATCACCCTGAGCGTGCTGGCCCATGGCCTGAGTGCGAATCCTCTGGTGGCCCTGCTGGCCAGGCGGATCAAGCAGGGTTCCTGAAGTCCCACTCGCAGCGTGGGGACGCGACACTGGCACGCTGCGTTCAGTAATGCTGATGAGAGGTTGATCATGCTTGTGACTTTTTCCTGTCCGGCTTATGCCGATATCACTATGTTCGGCGATGTCGCCGTGCATTTGCTCAAATTGATGGGACACACCGGTACTGTGCCCAGCGCGTTGCTCGCGGACGACGTAGGGCCCGCGTTGGCGCGCCTGGAGGCGGCGCTGGCAAGCGATAAGACGGAGATGCAGTTCGACGCCAGCCCGGCCGATGACGACGATGAGCCGCCGGTGGGCCTGGACCAGCGGGCGTTTCCCCTGTTGGAGTTACTCAAAGCCGCCACCAATGACCACTGCAACGTGATGTGGGACAAAAATACCTGACGCCGCCAGGCGCGATCGTTTATTGCTCAATGCGTGTTATTGGGTCGGGACCCGGGTAGAGTGCGCCCGACCGTTGCTACCGGTCGGGCGCAGCGCGCCTTGGACGCAGACGTGTAGCGGACCCAGGGTCTTGCGCCTGACATCTAATCCATTGTGGATCTAAACCCGGTCCACGACGACAGATCAGGATTTTCTCGATTGCCGGTCGGACCTTACACGGATCCGGTCTTTACACCTATTCGGAGCACAGCGGGATGCGCGACACACGTTCTTTCTATATCGACGGGCAATGGGTCTCGCCGATCGAGGGCCACGATTTCCAGGTGATCGATCCATCCACCGAGCAGGCCTGCGCGGTCATTTCCCTGGGCGGTGAGGCCGATACAAACGCGGCGGTGGCGGCGGCCAAGGCGGCGTTCCCAGACTGGGCCGCTACATCCAAGGCGACCCGCCTGGCCCTCGCTGAACGTATTCTCGAAGTCTATCGGGCCCATTCCGACGATATGGCTGACGCCATCAGCCGTGAGATGGGAGCGCCCAGGGATATGGCCCGGTCGCAGCAAAGCGCCTCCGGTAGCGGACACATCACCAACTTTATTCGTGCGGCTAAGGCGTTCGAGTTTGACCGTCCCCTGGGCGCCCATGCGCCAGGCAACCGTATTCGGTACGAACCGGTGGGTGTGTGTGGTTTGATCACACCCTGGAACTGGCCCATGAATCAGGTGACGCTCAAGGTGATGCCGGCTCTGCTGGCGGGGTGCACGATGGTGCTCAAGCCCTCGGAGCTGGCGCCCCTTTCGGCCCTGTTGTTTGCCGAAATCATGCATGAGGCGGGGGTGCCCGCCGGCGTGTTCAACCTGGTGAACGGCGACGGAGTCGGGGTCGGTACCCAGCTGTCCGGGCATCCGGACGTGAACATGATTTCCTTCACCGGCTCTACCCGTGCCGGAATCGCCATTTCCAAGAATGCCGCCGACACCCTCAAGCGAGTGCACCTGGAATTGGGGGGTAAGGGCGCCAACATCATTTTCAATGACGCCGATGAGAACGCGGTGAAGCGGGGTGTTTTGCACTGCTTCAACAACACCGGCCAGTCCTGTAATGCTCCGACCCGGATGCTGGTTCAGCGCGACCTGTACGAGCAGGCTGTGGACACGGCGGCGACGGTGGCGGCAGGCACCTCTGTCGGTGCGCCCGGTGAGTCGGGCCGGCATCTGGGCCCGGTGGTCAGCCAGGCGCAGTTCGACAAGATCCAGAAACTGATTCAGCAAGGCATCGACGAGGGCGCACGACTGGTGGCCGGCGGCACTGGCCGTCCGGAGGGAAGTGAGCGAGGGTACTATGTCCGCCCTACCGTTTTCGCCGACGTGTCCAATGACATGATCATCGCCCGGGAAGAAATTTTCGGCCCTGTGCTATCCATTCTGCCCTTCGACACCGAGCAAGAAGCGGTCGACATTGCCAACGACACCCCATATGGCCTGACCAACTATGTGCAAAGCGCCGATGGTGAGCGGCGTAATCGGGTGGCCGGCATGTTGCGCTCCGGCATGGTTGAAATGAACGGACAGGCCCGGGGTGCGGGCAGCCCGTTTGGCGGCATGAAGGCCTCAGGGAACGGGCGAGAGGGCGGCGTATGGGGTCTTGAGGATTTCATGGAAGTGAAATCAGTCAGTGGCTGGGAAGAGGGGTGAACCCACCCGCCGTTGGGGGATGAGTATGGGAAAAGTGTTGTACGAAAAGGACGGGCGAATCGCGCGCATCAGCCTGAATCGACCGGAGGTGATGAACGCCATTGACGACGATTCGCCCGTCGAGCTGTCGGCTGCCGTGGCCCGCGCCACACCGACCGCGTTTTGCGGTGTGCCGCTTTCGGGTGGCCTCGATCTCAGAAAATAGAATCCACTCAATAAACTCAGGAGTCCCAGAAATGGCTGAACCCGATATCCTTGCCGGCAATCTGATAGGCGCCATAAAAGCCAACTCCCGCATGGCGGTCATTGCCGGAATCATAATGCTTGTATGTGGTGTGCTGGCGGTGGCCGCGCCGCTGGCGGCAGGCATTTCCATCACTTTTCTGGTCGGCCTGCTGTTGATTGCCGGCGGTGTAGCCCAGTGCGTACTGGCGTTTCAAACCGGTGCCTTCGGGCGAGGTCTGCTGATTTTTCTGGTGGGCGCCCTGACCGCGGTCGCCGGCTTTTTCTTGATCAGTCAGCCGATTGAGGGCTTGGCGGCGATCACATTCTTCCTGGCCGCATACTTTATTGTTACCGGCGTGTTCGAGCTGATTGCGGCGTTTCAGGTGAAACCCGCCGAAGGCTGGGGCTGGTTGCTGTTCAACGGCATCGTCACACTCATTCTGGGAATTCTGATCTGGCGACAGTTTCCCCTGTCCGGCATATGGGCGGTGGGCGTGCTGTTCGGAATCAAACTGATCATGAGCGGTTGGTGGCTGATCTTTGTCGGTCGGAGTGTGGGCAGCGCGGCGAAGAACGCGGCTGTGTGAACGGTGTGGGCGCAGTGTCCAACTCAATTGTGGCGTAGCGCTGAGGGATTCTTCGGGTTGACTCGAGCTGTGCCGGAGCCTAGATCTGTCGCGACCGACGGCGAAGACTGTGACGCGGTTCACAGCGTTGTTTTCGGTCTTTGGTATCTTGTTCATGCAATGGGCCCATCGACACGGAAAGCGGAGGCTGCGGCATAATATGTCCTTCAAACACGACGTCTTTGTCAGCTATGCCCACGTGGACGACCAAGCGCCGGCCGAGGTTGAGCGGGGGTGGGTGAGCATGCTCGTCACCGAGTTGAAGCGCTTGCTCGCAGAGCAGCTGGGTCGAACGGACAGCTTCTCCATGTGGATGGATCATGCACTGTCTGGAAGCGACCGGGTGACACCGAAGATCATGGATGAACTCCAGTCCTCTTCGGTCCTGCTGGTGGTCATGTCACCGGGTTACCTGGCGTCCGAGTGGTGTAGCAATGAGCGCAGCGGTTTTCTTGCTGCGGCGCGGGCTCGGGCGCAGGCGGGCGGCCACTTGTTCATTGTCGAGAAAACCGAGGTTGATCGCAGTAACTGGCCGGCTGAGTTTGCCGATGTGCTGGGCTATCGTTTCTGGCGCCCCGATCCAGACAGCGGTGTGCCGCGGACCCTGGGGTATCCCTGCCCGGACCCACGGGTCGATCGCGACTACTATCGGGTGATCGACGACCTGGCCCGGGAAATGGCGGCCGAGCTGAACCGGGTGCGGGCCGCGGTTAGCGTTGACACGCCGGCTCCAGAGGATTCGGGCGATCCAAGCGTCAGCGTGTTTCTTGCCACCGTGACCGATGATTTGCATGAGCGGCGCGAAGAGACCAAGCGATACCTGGAGCAACAGGGTATCCGAGTGCTACCCGATCGCTACTATCCCCTGGACCCGGACCAGTTTCGCGAAGCCATGGTCGCGGATCTGGCCGATTGCACCGCCTTCGCCCAGCTCCTCAGCCCGCTGTCCGGTCTGCGGGGGGCAGGGCTGGAGCATGGTCTGCCTACGCTGCAGTATGAAATTGCAATGGCGCATGGCAGCGCCATTGCCCAATGGCGGTCGCAGGATCTGGATGTGGATGAGGTCGTGGACGAGGACCAACGCTGCTTGTTGGATAGCGCCCACGTCATGGCGGTGCCCATTGAGGAATTCAAGGAACATGTGACTGAGCTGGCCACACGGGTGCCGGAGCCGGAGGTCGATGCCGGGGATGATCTGGTGTTCGTTAACCACAGCGCCGATGACGATTCACTTGGAAACCAGGTCGAAGCACTGGTGCTCGGGCTTGGTCGGGGTTGTTCGCTCCCGCTGTTCAAAGCATCGCCCACCGAGCGCAGGCAAGACCTGGAGCGAAACCTGTCCAGCAGTGACAAGGTCATTCTGTTGTATGGGCAGTCACCACAGTCCTGGGTCCGCGAGCAGCTCCTGCACTGGCACAAGCTGCGGGCCCGTCAACGCAGCCGCGGGCGCCAGAACCTGGCGGTATGCGAGTGTCCGCCTCCAAAGGACGAGGGGCTGCGCATGCGTCTACCCGACATGAAGCTGATCGACTGCCGTGGGGGCTTGAACGAGGCCGGACTGCGGGCTTTTCTGGAGGAGTCGCCAGCCCAATGAGCGACGGGCCCTACCCCGGTCTGAGGCCGTTCCGACGGGACGAGACGGACATATTCTTTGGTCGGGAATCCCAGGTCGACGAGCTGCTGGAACGGCTGGACCGGGGGCGGTTTCTGGCGGTGTTGGGCCCCTCGGGATGCGGCAAATCCTCGCTTGTGCTGACCGGATTACTGCCAGCGCTGGAAGCGGGATTCCTAGCCGAGGGGGCGAATCGCTGGTTGATTGCGACCATGCGACCGGGAAAGTCGCCCATGCGCGCGCTGTCCAACGCCCTTGTGGAGGCGGGCCTGTTGGGCGAGAACACGCCGGCAGAAGAAGATCGCGTCGGAAGGGCGGAATGGGCAGCGCATCTGCAGGCCACGCTCGAGCGCGGGCCATTGGGCATTCAAGACGCGCTGAACCGGTATCCCCTAAGCGGTGGCGCGCGACTGCTGCTGCTGGTGGATCAATTCGAGGAAGTCTTTCGATACCAGCGCGAGGCCAGTCGGGACGAGGCCGACCGGTTCGTCAACCTGATTCTTGAAAGCGCGGGAATCGTTGACTGGCCGGTGTATGTCGTCATTACAATGCGCTCCGATTTCCTGGGCGACTGCGCACGCTTCAGAGGCTTGCCCGAGGCGATCAACAAGGCGCTTTTTCTGACGCCTCGATTGACCCGATCGCAACTGAGAGATGTCATCGAGGCACCGGCCGCCATGTTTGGGGCCGATTTGGCGCCGGCGTTGACCAATCGTCTGCTCAACGACATGACGGGTGGGCAGGATCAGCTGCCGATACTGCAACATCTGCTGCAGCGCATGTTTACCCTCGCCCAGGCCAGGCAAGGGGACTCGGTGGCCGCCGGGGATGCCGTTTCCGATGCCGCCATTGAACTCACCCTGGACGATTGTCGGCTGGTGGGGGGCATGCGGGGTGCCTTGTCGCGCCACGCAGACGAGGCGTTTGAGTCCCTGGAGAATCCCCAGGACAAAGCAATCGCGCGCCAGATGTTTACGTTGCTCACCGAGCGACGGGAGGATTGGCGTGATATCCGTCGTCCCTGCCGGCTGCTGGAGGTGGCCGAGGTATGCCAGGTTCCGCATCAGCGGATCGCTCAGGTGGCCGAGGCCTTTCGAGGACCCGATCGGAGTTTCCTGATGCCGTCTCGACGGGATCAGCCTGCGCTGCTTGCGGACTCGTTTTTGGATATCAGCCACGAAAGCCTTATACGTCAATGGAAGCGCCTGGCCGAATGGGTTCAGCACGAGCGCCAGGCGGCGAACCGATATCAGCGCCTTCGTCAGACTGCTCTGCTATGGGCACAGGGCAATGCCAATTTGTTGCGCACGCCGGAACTGGACACCGCGCTGCTCTGGCGGGACCGCCAAGCCCCTACGGCAGCCTGGGCAGAACGGTACGGGGGCGACTTCGATCTGGTGATGCGGTTTCTGGATGAGAGCGTCAAGCATCAGAAGGCGGAGATTGCCCGTGATAAGAAGATCCGTGCTCGGAACCTCGCTTTGCTGTTCGGTCTGCTGGTGGTGCTGCCCCTGACCAGCCTTGCGGTGTGGGGATGGTGGGCCGAGTCCGAGGCCAGAGCGAAGGCAGAGCTGGCTGAATCCCAGGCTGACCAAGAGCGCCTCACCGCACAGGCCGGGGCCGTTCCACGTTTTGATCTAGCCCTATTGCTGGGCGCCGCCGCAACCGAATCGGGCGAGGCATTGGCGACCCGTACCCTGGTGGCGCTACTCGATCGATATCGGGAGTTCGAATCGTTTATATTTTCCCATAAGGCCCGGGTCACCGCCGTGGCCTTCAGCCCCGACGGCCAGCGGTTCGCCACCGGCGACCGCGACGGTGTGATCTTTGTTTGGGATGCGGAAACGGGTGGGCTGGTCGCTGGACCTTTCGAAGCACACACCGATGCCGTAACCGCCATCGGCTTCGACCCGGACGGACAGTATCTGGTCTCGGCCGCCTATGACCGCCGGGTGCTGCTTTGGAACATCGACAACGGTGGGGCAGCCGCCAGCTCCGAGTCGGAGGTATTGCCATCCAATGAGGATTCCGTCCTCAGTCTCGTATTCGTCCTTGGCGGTTCCCTCAGGGGCGCGTTTCTGACTGGAACCGAGGACGGTCGGGTCGATCTGTGGACCGGGTCGCCACAGGCTGGGTGGTCGCGCCGGGCCCTGCTGGATAGAACCCAGCAGATCAAGACGGTGGCAACAAGCCCAGACGGGATGAAATTCGCCGCCGCGGGAGATGCCGGCGTGATCTATGTCTGGGATGCTTCGGACCTGTCCACTCTCCATGAGCTCAAGGTCGGTGGTTCGATGAAGGCCCATGACGGTACCATCGAGTCCATCGCCTTCTCACCCGATGGCAAACAGATTGTGTCCGGTGGGCGCGACCGCGGCATTTCGGTTTGGGATCTGTCCACCCGCGAGCGGGTTGCCCAGATCACGGACATAGATCAACCCCATCACTGGGTACTGAGCGTTGCATTTCGCTCACCCGATCGAATTCTTTCGGGCAGCGCCGACACCAAGCTGACCGAATGGGCGGTTCGGGGTGAACACCTTATTCGAGCAAGGCAGTTTGGGCTCCATCCTGATTGGGTGCGCAGCGTGGCGGTCAGCCCAGACGGGCTCAGGGCCGTG
The DNA here is from genome assembly GCA_963783675.1 of uncultured Gammaproteobacteria bacterium. Lineage (GTDB taxonomy): Bacteria > Pseudomonadota > Gammaproteobacteria > Competibacterales > JAHEDQ01 > JAHEDQ01. The sequence goes on along the minus strand of CAWAOU010000018.1, from coordinate 28,496 downwards.
TCAATCGGTGGTGTCAAGGGCGAGACCGACCAGGATCTCGGCCTGGTGGTGCGTTGGGATTTCTCCGGCCGGTCACGCCTGGCCGACGCCCTGCATGATATCGACAGCGAGCTCTGGAGTATCGCCGTCAACACAACGCCCACCGGGAAACAGATTCTGGCCCTGGGAACCGAGCGCGGAATCGTGCGCCTGTTTGAGCTGCAAGCGCCGTCGGTGCCGATCAAGCAACTGGATTTGTCCATGGGTTCCGGCGGGGTGGTTGATCTAAACTTCGCGCCCGACGGAAGCCAGCTTGCCATAGGGCTTCGCAATGGCGAGATCTGGCTCTGGAACCCCGAGCCTAATGACAGCAGAGAGCCCGAATTTTTCACAAAAGCGGGCGAATCCCGTCTGGCCTCGGTCCGATTCAGCCCAGACGGGGCCTTGCTGGCAGCGGCCTGGGCCGATGGGGTGGTGCAACTCTGGGACGTAGTCGCGAGAACCCAGGTGGGCCATGGGAACCTGGACGATGCGGCTACCGGGTGGGGCGACACGCTGGCATTCAGCCCGGATGGGACGCGCCTCGCATGGGCGGCCGCGGAATCAAAGGACGGGGATCGAGACGATAAGACCTTTGTGATCAAAGTCCAGAATATCGATGAACCCGACGACAGCACCGGACGGAAGCCCATCATGCGCCTGGAAGGACTGCATACCGGTGCAGTCTATGGAATCGCATTCAGTCCGGACGGTCAAAAACTGGCCAGCGTCGGTGACGACTACCAGTTGGTGGTCACCGATTTGGGGGCACCCAATCCCGAACAATCGGCCTTTCGGCCCGAAGTGTTTCACACGAACAGGATCAACACCGTGGCATTCCATCCCGACGGCGAATTGATCGCAACCGGGGGTCGGGACGGTCGCATCGTAATTTGGAGTATGAATCAGCGCGACGCCATCGCCGAGTTGACCGAGCATGGCGCAACCCGCTCCCGTCCCCTGTATGTGAACCGGGTCCTGTTTCCAGACGGTGATCCGGTGTTGCTGTCGTCAGGCGATGATGGCCGCGTTCTCAAATGGCAGGTGAGCGAACGGCACTGGCGGGATCGGGCGCGCGAGTTGGCTGGCCGGGATCTGACCCAGAAAGAAGCGTGTGAATATCTGGACGATGCACTGTTGGCGGGCACTGTCTGCGGGCCGTGACCGGCATCCCGCCGCGCATACCATGACCGGTTAAGAATGGTTATGGGTGCCCGGGGATTCGGTTGTCCTGCCGGACCCAGCCGGCCCGTCCAGGTGTTGACTGAGCACGATGGCGGTTAATGCCAACAGGCAGCCGATCAGAAACGGGGTCATTCTGGTCCACACATCGCCCGTCGTCCCAGCCCCAACCAGCTGGATTGCGGAACGGGTCACCTGGGGCGCCGTCGCCACGCCTACATAGAACATGCTCAGGCCGGCGGCGATGTCTCCCAGGTAGCGGTTTGGCGCAGAGATCCGTTTCAAATGGGCGTCGGTGGCAACCGAGGCCCCGAACACCGCCGAATCCACCAGAAACAGGCTCGCAAGCACGGTCAGCGTCAGGGCAGGACCGAACGGATCGACGCCGATCACATAGGCGAACGCGCCGAACACCACAGCGACAATCCCGTACAGTCCGGCCAGAACTGCGGCCGGTGTATGAGTGCTGGTCAAATGGCCGATGATCCTATAGCCACCGAAGCCCATTGCGTGGCCCGCGAGAACCAACAGCGCCGTGCCGTGTATTCGCAATCCATAATCGTGAATCATCGCGTAGAGCACGTAGGCCTGGAACAATCCGCTGCGACAACCGGCGAGAAAATTGAGGCTGTAGTATGGCCACAGCGCCCTGCGCAGGCGCAGCCCGCCGCGTAATCCGGAGGCGGCAGGTCCGATGGATCGACGCGTAACCACCACACCAACCAATGCCACCAGAAGCCCCAGCCCAATCATCCAGGGACGCATTCGTACCGGGTCGAATCCAGGCGCGTCCCCCAGTGCGGGTGCCAAAGAGGCGATCCAGCCATCGGTATCGGATGGGCTGCTGCCGGGCTGCCGCTCGCCGTACCATGCGCTGGCGAACACAAGCAGAATCAGAATGGCCGCGGCCAGACCGGCGAGGGGTCCCAGGCTTTTCAGACGGCCGAGTTGACGGGCTGTGTCTTCGGCCAGGCTTTGAGCGATACAGACTGCGTTGGCGGCGGGATAGAAAGCGATGAAGCCGATGCTTACCAGGAGTGCGCCCAGCAATAACTGGCTGGATCCCGAGGATAGCCCGGTCACGACCAGTCCCAGGCCAACCAGCAGGCAGGACGACAGTAGAACAAATGTCGCGCTTGATCTCCAGCTGATAAGGCCGGTGAATCCGGCCAGCATCCCGGGTATGGCAGTGGCCGATATGAGCGAGCCCATCTCCGCCTGGCTCAGTCCAACGACTTCGATGGCATAGTTGGGAAACGCGATGCGCCACACGCCGTAGGCGCCGAAAACCGAGAAGTAAAGCAGTGCAATGCGGACGTGGGCACCGCTACTGTTCTGGCTACGACCCACCAACGATTTGATCCAGGCAGCCACGAATGCCTACTGGTGAACCGCCATCATGACCCTCAACTGTGTGGTTCTATGGCCTCGAGTCTGGCCGCCGGAAGCGCCGTGTTCCGTATAGCGTGTGCGTTCCGCTCGTGCTTTCCAGGCGTCGCTCTACGTTACCCTGAGCAGAAGCGGAATGCCCCTGTGGAGCTCGCTGGGTCCCTGCGGCTCTGGCGCCGCCGGCTGGCTCGGTACCGCCGGGTTCGGCTGACATGAACCGTTCGCATCAACGGTGCCGGCGCACGGCCGTGATCTACCCTCAGGATCGGCGCTGACACTGCTGACGAGTATTCCGCAGCCAATCAGGACAGACAGTGCCGCGGACAGGAGGCGCTTCATACCGGTCTCCATTTTATAGTAGATGTCCGTTCGCAATCGTCCAAAGCAACCACCCATTGCCACCAGTCGGACGGCATCAGGCTATCTGAGCTGGCTGTCTTTGCTCCCTCGTCGGTTGTAGCCACTGTGTGCTGTGCGCTGATTGTCCTGTTCGGTCTGACAGTGAATACACAGGCGTACACCAGGTACGGCCGGGCGGCGGGCTTCGGGAATGTTGGCGTCGCACTCCACACACTGACGTAAGCTCTCCCCGCGGGGCAGTTCGCTGCGAGCGCGCTTTACGGCGTCTTCCACGCTTGCGTCGATTTGGTCTTGTACCGCCCCGTCACGGGCCCAGCCACTGGCCATGATCTGCCCCCCAGCCTGCGTCGCACTTTCTGCATCCGGTGGCGCTTTTTAATCAATCCCGACCCGAACAGCCGGATGCGCCCGATCCTTCTAAGGGTACGCCCGCAGGCTGTACGAAGCCAACTGGGGTGGATGATCTCAACGGTCTTGAGGTGGACCGCTTCGGGCTTTGTTCTGGATCAGCCCCAGTTTGATTCGGCGTCTAGGAGCCTGCGCGGTAGAAATGAATGAGGCGAGGTGCTGTCCAGTTCGAGAACGATTTCGGGATCGTTCGAGGAGCATAGCCGTCGCTATGTGACGAGGAGGATCGCGGAATCGGGCCGAAATGGCGATGCCGCAGACCGTTCCCTTTCTACCGCGCAGACTTCCTAGCTGGCGCGCCCACTTCCGGTGTCTGGCATCGGCGAAACGCCAGCGGCCGTCCTCGGCGGTATCATCCGGGGTTGGCGTGCCCGACGATTCTGCGGGCACGCTCGGTAATCAGTTCCCATCTGCCCGCGGCAACGTCGGCGGCCGGTGCGAACCACGATCCCCCGGCGGCGACCACGTTGGGCAGGCTGAGGTAATCACTCAGGGTTTCCTCGGTAATGCCCCCGGTGGGGCAAAACCGGGCGTTGGGGAAGGGACCGTACAGGGCGCGCAATGCCACCACGCCCCCGATGGCGTTTGCCGGGAAGAATTTGAAGCAATCGTAGCCCCGTTCAAGTCCCTGCATCAGCTCCGATGCGCTGGCAATACCCGGGAGGAACGGCAGACCACTATCGGCCGCCGCCTCGTACAGAGCCGGCGTGGCGCCGGGACTGATGGCGAACTGCGCACCCAGATCTTTGAGCAGACTGAAGTCCTCGGCTCGGGTGACGGTGCCCGCACCCGCCACCGCCTCCGGCACCTGATCACATATGCGCTCGATGGCCGCCATTGCGCATGGCGTGCGCAGGGTGATTTCCAGAACACTGAGGCCGCCGGCAACCAGGGCACGGGCCAGGGGCACGGCCGACTCCAGGTCTTCGATGGTAATCACCGGAACCACGGGTGAGTTGGACAGGAGGCTCAGCATGCTGCTCATGCGGATTCGCCGGCGGTCGCTGGCTGGGGCTGAGGTCCGAACACGCTTGCACCCTGCTCGGCGCCGGAGACCAGTGATCGAAAGCCCCGGAACAACTCGCGGCCGTCTCCGTATTCGTTGCCCGACAGTTCGCCCTGTGCAATGGGTCGCGCCGCCCACTCGGCTGTATCCACCAGCACCTCCAACGTGCCTGAAACTGCGTCCAGTCTGATCAGATCGCCATCCCGGATTTTCGCGATGGACCCCTGATCCGCCGCTTCCGGTGTCAGATGGATGGCGGCAGGTACTTTCCCGGAGGCGCCGGACATGCGTCCGTCGGTGACCAAGGCCACTGAAAAACCCCGATCCTGCAGCACCGCCAGGGACGGCGTGAGTTTATGCAGCTCGGGCATGCCATTGGCCTGCGGTCCCTGGAATCGCACCACGCACACAACGTCGCGTTCCAGTTCCCCTGCCTGAAACGCCTGCAGCACAGAGTCCTGGTCGTGAAACACACGGGCCGGCGCCTGGACCGACAGGTGCTGCGCCCGCACCGCTGAGGTTTTGATCACGCCTCGGCCAAGATTGCCGGTCAGCAGTTTGAGGCCGCCATCGGCGCTGAATGGGCGATTGACTGGGCGAACCACCTCCGGATCACCGCTGACGGCCGGCGTTTCTGTCCAGTGCAGTTGCCCATCGGCGGTCAACTCGGGCTGCATGGTATAGGACTGGATTCCGCCATCCGTGCAGGTCATGACGTCCCGGTGCAACAGACCGGCGTTCAGCAGTTCCCGAACGATGAAGCCCAAACCGCCGATCTGGTGCAGGCGGTTCACATCGGCGCTTCCGTTTGGATACACCCGGGCCAGCAACGGGACAATCTGAGACAGATCGTTAAAATCATCCCAGGTGATCTGGATGCCTGCGATCTGCGCCGCAGCCACGAGATGCATGGTGTGATTGGTTGAGCCTCCCGTTGCCAGTAGGCCGATAATGCCGTTGACCACCGCGCGCTCATCCATGATCTCGCCGATTGGACGGTAGTGAGGCCCGAGCGCCGTCATCTTCAGGACCTGAGCCGCCGCGGCCTCGGTCAGTTTCTCGCGCAAAGGGGTGCCCGGATTGACGAACGATGCGCCGGGAAGCTGCAGTCCCATCAGTTCCACCAGCATCTGGTTTGAGTTCGCGGTGCCGTAGAACGTGCAGGTCCCCGGCGCGTGGTAAGACTGGGATTCGGCTTTCAACAGATCCTGTGCGCTCACTTTGCCTTCGGCGTGGAGCTGCCTCACCCGCGCCTTCTCGGGGTTGGGCAGTCCCGACGGCATGGGACCGGCCGGTACGAACATGACCGGGAGGTGACCGAAGGCCAGCGCGCCGATCAGCAGGCCAGGCACAATCTTGTCGCATATACCCAGACATAAGGCGGCGTCGAACATGTTATGCGACAGCGCCACCGCAGTCGCCTGCGCAATGACATCCCGTGAGAACAGGCTGAGCTCCATACCGGGTCTGCCCTGGGTCACACCGTCACACATGGCTGGCACGCCACCGGCCACCTGTGCGACCGCCCCGGCGGCCCGCGCGGCTTGCTTTATTCGGTCTGGATAGGCGGCGTAAGGCTGATGTGCCGAGAGCATGTCGTTGTAGGCGGTGACGATGCCAATGTTGGGGGTGTCGGCCACGGACAGCGCGGTTTTGTCCGACGCGGAACTGGCCGCGAAGCCGTGAGCCAGGTTGCTGCAGGATAAGCTCTTGCGTGTCGGTCCGCGGCGTTTTTGCTCCCCGATGCGGTACAGATATCGCGCCCGTGTGGTCGCGCTGCGGTCCTGGATGCGCTGGGTGATGCGTTCCACGTCTGGATGAGTGGTCATGGGTTCTCTCTGTCGCACAGGTGTACCTCAACCGGCACCTGCGTCTGTTGCAGAATCGCGCGCACCGGCATGGCTTCGACATCCCTGCCTTGTCGAGCGGTGCGATAAATCCGGGATTTCTCCGGGCCTGGAATGTGCAAAATGATTTTGCGGCTGTTCAGCAAGGCCGGCAGCGTCAGACTGATTCGGGTCAGCGGGGTGACGGTTGGGTGAAGCACGGCGGCTTTTGCCCGCCCAGCGGGGTCGAGTGCCGCGATCAGTTCGTTCCGGGGCGCGCTGGGAAACAGACTGGCCGTGTGTCCGTCCTCGCCCATGCCGAGCATGACCAGGTCGAAAGGAAACGCAACGCGGCCCAGAGCCGCCTCGATTGCGGGCAAACCGGCCTCGGCTGAGGCATCCGGGGTCTTGAGCCCCACCAGTTGTGCCGCTTCAGCGTGGTGTACCCGTAATCGGGAGCGGACCAGATGCTCATTGCTGTCCGGGTCGTCCGGATCGACCCATCGCTCGTCCACCAACACCAGCACAACCTTATCCCAACTCAGGGGCAGGGTCGCCAGGGCCTGGAACAAGCGTCCCGGGAAGCGCCCGCCGGACACGCCCAGAACGGCGATACCGCGTCGCACGATGGCGTCGTCGACGGTGGTGGCAATCATCATCGACAGGGTTTCAACCATCTGGTCCACGCTGATGGAATGGTGTTCGGTCACGCCCATTCAGCCGATTTCTCCGTCATCCAGGTCTTCATGCCAATGGCGATCCCCACGCTCGATCAGCGCCACCGATGCTGAGGGGCCCCACGTGCCCGCGGCATAGCCCTTGGGTGGGTTTGTGTCGGACCGCCAGCCTTCAATGATCGCATCCACCCACTGCCAGGCAGCATCCACTTCGTCACGGCGCATGAACAGCGTGGGGTTGCCTCGTGTGACATCGAACAGCAGCCGCTCGTAAGCGTCCTGATGACGGGAACGAAAGGTGTCGGCGAAGCTCAAGTTCAGCGGCACCTGGGTCAGTTTTGCCGCCATGGGCCCCGGTCCTGGCGTTTTGTTCATCATCATCAGCTTGACGCCCTCGTCCGGCTGGATCCGGATCACGAGACGATTGGCCTTTACCACCTGCTCGGCGTCGGGAAAGATCAGGTGGGGGAGTGCGCGAAACTGAACAACAATCTCGGAAAGGCGCTTGGGCAACCGTTTCCCGGTTCGCAGAAAAAAAGGCACGTCGGCCCAGCGCCAGTTGTCGATCATAGCCCGCAACGCAACAAAGGTCTCGGTACGGCTTTTCTTATTCGCGCCTTCTTCCTCATGGTATCCGGGCGCCAGTACGCCATTCACCGCCCCGTCACGGTATTGCCCCCGAACGGTGTTTGCCTGTACCAGTTCCCGATCCATGGGTCGCAGCGCGGTCAAAACCTTGACCTTTTCGTTTCGGACCGCGTCCTGATCCATACCCGCAGGGGGCTCCATCGCCACCAGACACAGCAACTGCAGCAAGTGGTTTTGCACCATGTCGCGCATGGCCCCGGCGTGATCATAATAGCCCCAGCGGCCCTCGACGCCGATGGTTTCGGCGACGGTGATTTGCACGTGGTCTACATAGCTGCGGTTCCACAAGGGCTCGAACAGGGCATTGGCGAACCGCAGAACCAGCAGATTCTGGACGGTTTCCTTCCCCAGGTAGTGGTCGATCCGGTAGGTTTGCTCTTCACTGAAAAACCGGGCAATGCTTTTGTTGATGGACCTGGATGTGGCCTGATCATGCCCCAGAGGTTTCTCCAGTACGACCCGGCTGGTGCTCTCCACCAGGCCGTTTCGGTGTAGATTGTCAGCCAGGGGTGCGAACAGTGAGGGCGGGGTGGAGAAATAGAATATCCGAGGCAACGCAGCCCGCTCATCGAGCACTGTTTTCAGTGACGAGAAGCTGGACGGGTCGGTACCGTCGACGCTGACGTGATTCAAACGGCGGGCGAATCGCTCCCAGGTCTCCTGGTCGAAGTCGGAGGTGGGCACATATGATTGCAGCGATCCGTGCACCAGCCGCACATACTCGTCCTGACTGAAGTGGTGTCGCGATGCTCCCAGTATTTGGCTGGGATCGGCCAATCGATGTTCTTTTTCCAAGTAGTACAGCGCAGGCAGCAGCTTTCGCAGAGCGAGATCCCCGTTGCCCCCAAAAACAATCATGTGGATGGGCGTGGGTTCGGATGAGTAAGGGGCCATTGTGTTCTCGTTGACTTGGAAGTGGGGCGGCCGGGTTTTCAGACAAGCATGTAACCGATAAAGTTTTCAAGATATTTGCGCGGTGCTTACAGTGGCTCCCCAGGGTGCAACTTTCATCGGGATACTGTTCCCGAGGCCAGTCTTGCTTCGCCTGCTGAGCCGATTCGCGGCGGTGCAGGCTCCCGGCGTGTTGAGAACATATTTATGTTTGGTATAGGTGGACCGGTTGAAAATGACCCCGTTGGACTTTGAGACGTTGATAGAGACTCCAGCGTGGAGCCGGTCAGCGTGGACAAGCTGCCTCGTGACTTGGCGACCGGGAGCATGTCCGATCGTGCCGTTGAAAGAATGACAAAGCCGGGCGAGAACCAAAGGGCCTCGGGCCAACACTATCCCCTTGGCGCCCATTGGGACGGCCGGGGTGTCAACTTTGCCTTGTTTTCGGCCCACGCCGAGAAGGTTGAGTTATGCCTGTTCGATCCACAGGGTGGCCGCGAAATCGAGCGGATTGGCTTGGAGGACAAAACCGACCAGGTTTGGCACGGCCATGTCGCCGGGCTGGAACCCGGCACCTGCTACGGGTATCGGGTGCACGGGCCGTATGAACCCGCTCATGGTCATCGTTTCAATCCTGCCAAGCTGCTGATGGACCCCTATGCCCGGATGGTGGACAGGGAGTTGATTTGTGGCGATGCGCATCTGGCATTTCCACTCGGAAGTCCAGGTCAGGACCTCGAAATTGACCGGAGGGACAATGCGGACTCGGTCCCAAAATGCGTGGTCACGAGCAATCTCTTCGACTGGAGAGACGATCGGCCACCGGCCATACCCTGGTCCGAAACCGTTATCTACGAGTGCCACATTGGGTCCATGACCCGATTGCATCCAGCGGTGCCGGAGGTGGCCAGGGGTCGCTATGCCGGTTTGTCTCATCCCAGCGTGATCGAGCATCTCCAGCGCCTGGGCATCACTACGGTGGAATTGATGCCGGTGCAGGGCTTTGCCGATGAAGCGTTTCTGCGCCAGAAAGGCCTGCGCAACCACTGGGGCTACAGTCCGCTCAATTACTTCGCCCCCGAGCGCCGATATGCCCACGTATCGGCCATCGACGAATTCAAGAGTATGGTGCGTGCTCTGCACGCGGCCGGGTTGGAAGTGATTTTGGACGTGGTTTACAACCACACGTTCGAAGGCAGCCATGTCGGCCCGACTTTGTCCTGGCGGGGCATCGACAATGCGTCCTACTATCGATTGCAGAACCGCGACGCACGCTATTACATCGACGATACGGGGTGCGGAAACACGCTGAACCTGTCTCATCCCCGAGTGCTCCAGATGGTCATGGACAGCCTGCGTTACTGGGTGCAGGAGATGCATGTGGACGGGTTTCGTTTCGATCTGGGGACCACCCTGGGTCGGGAAACATACGGATTTGACCGGGGCTCCGGCTTTTTTGACGCGGTTCGCCAGGATCCGGTGCTGTCCACGGTGAAGCTGATTGCCGAACCCTGGGACGTGGGGCCGGGCGGGTATCAGCTGGGGGGTTTTCCCACCGGATGGAGCGAATGGAACGATCGCTATCGGGACACTGTGCGTCGATTCTGGCGGGGCGATGATGGCATGCTGGCCGACCTGGCGCGGCGGCTGCACGGGTCCAGCGATTTGTTTGAGCACAGCGGACGCGGTCCCTGGGCAAGCATCAACTTCGTCACCAGCCACGACGGTTTCACCCTGACGGACCTGGTGAGTTATGCCCAGCGTGACAACACCTTGAACGGTGAAGACAACCGAGACGGGCATCACGCTAACTTCAGCCTCAACCACGGCGTCGACGGCCCGACCGACGACCCCGCTATCCGCAACCGCCGCTTGCGCCACAGACGGAACCTGATGGCGACGCTGCTCTTGTCCCAAGGCACGCCGATGCTTCTGGCCGGGGATGAGCTGGGCCGCAGCCAGGGCGGTAACAACAATGCTTATTGCCAGGACAATGAGATCAGTTGGCTCGATTGGACCAGGCTGCAGAGCGAGCAGGATTGGTTGGCATTTGTGCAGCGCTTGATCCAGATTCGAAAGCAACACCCCGTTTTGCGCCGATCGCACTTTGTGCACGGCCAGAACCGCTCTCGTCTGGCCCAGTTGGCCGACATCCAGTGGATCGACCGGGATGGTGGTTCTATGCAGGATCACCAATGGCTGGCCGGCTCGAGAAGGTTTATCGGCATGATGTTGTGCGAGGACGATGAGGCGCCCAATCCCGGTGGGGGTGGGTGCGTGGTGCCGGAGGTACTGCTGCTTTACTTCCACGCCGATGGGGATGCGATTGACTGTCGTCTGCCCGATCCAGGCGGATCAAGTCGTTGGACGTGTCTTCTGGACACCGCCGCGGAGGGGCTCCGGCCTGACACCGCTTCATCGGAAAAGGCCGGCGGAAGCGTCTTCGTATTGCCAGAACGGACCGTACAAGTGTGGCGTATGTCCGATACAAGAGCCCAGGAACCCGTGGCGGGTATCGAATCCATTTGATACCTGCGCGATACCTGCGCTCGGGGCAGCGAGGAGAGACCGCGGTCGATCCCGCAGCCATCGCATGCGGCTCGATCGGAAAGCTTTTTCGGATTCACGACGGTGTGACGCTGCCATCGCGGAACCGACTGTGAGAGTGAGGAACTGCAATGCAACGCAACGAACTCCGCTACCTCAGCCGTCTGACCCGGGACACGCTCGCGCTTGTGCTTGCGGGCGGCAGAGGTTCGAGGCTGCACGAATTGACCAACATTCGCGCCAAGCCCGCAGTGTTTTTTGGCGGCAAGTTTCGAATCATCGATTTCCCCCTGTCCAACTGTGTCAACTCCGGGATCCGTCGTATTGGCGTACTGACCCAGTACAAGGCGCATTCGCTGATCCGTCACCTGGTCAACGGTTGGGGTTCCTTTCAAACCAACCTGGGTGAGTTCGTTGAAGTGCTGCCCGCGTCCCAGCGCACTACCGGGGGCTGGTACGCCGGCACCGCGGATGCGATCTATCAAAACCTGGACATCATCCGGTCCATGAAGCCCGGGCTTGTTCTGGTTCTGTCCGGGGATCATGTCTACAAGATGGACTACGGCACGCTGCTGGCATATCACGTGGAAAAAGAGGCGGACATGAGCGTCGCCTGTGTCGACGTCTCTTTAGAAGATGCCAAGGGTTTCGGTGTCATGAGTGTGGACGAGGCCCAGCGCGTCATCGGATTCGACGAGAAGCCGACCCATCCCCGCGCTCAACCGGGTATGCCCGATAAGGCGCTGGCGTCGATGGGCAACTATGTCTTCAATTCAGAGTTCCTGTTCGAACAGTTGGAGCGGGATGCGGCTGATCCAGCTTCCAGTCACGATTTCGGCAAGGACATCATTCCGTCGATCATCGATCGGCACCGGGTCTTCGCTTATCCATTCCGGGACGATGAAACCGGGCGTCAACCCTATTGGCGGGATGTCGGCACCATAGATGCGTTCTGGGAGGCCAACATGGAACTGGTTTCGATCACGCCGGAGCTCAATTTGTACGACCAGGAATGGCCTATCCAGACCTACCAAAGGCAACTGCCATCGGCAAAGTTTGTGTTCCAGGATGCCGGTCGGGAAGGTAAAGCGCTGGATTCCATTGTCTCGGGCGGGTGCGTAATATCCGGCGCCGAGATTCGTTATTCCCTACTGTTTTCGCAGGTGCAGGTCCATTCGTACTCCCGGGTTGAGGAATCGGTTCTCCTGCCCGAAGTCGACATCGGACGCAACTGCCGGATCAGACGGGCCGTCATCGATCGTGGCTGTCGTATTCCGGCGGGCACCGTCATCGGCGAGGACCGGGAGGCGGATGCCGCCCGATTCCGCATTACCGATAAAGGCATCGTCCTGGTGACGGCTGAGATGCTGGATCGCAACGCCCCCCCAGAAGGTTGACTGCTCATGCAAGTTGTACGCGTCGATACAGCGCCCTTTCCCGACCAACGGCCTGGCACGTCCGGGTTGCGAAAAAAGGTACGCGTCTTCCAGCAGCCGCACTACCTCGAGAATTTCGTTCAATCGATTTTCGATTCTGTGAACGGAATCGCAGACCAGACTCTGGTGCTGGGTGGCGATGGGCGCTACTACAACGACCAAGCCTTGCAAGTGATTCTCAGAATGGCGGCCGCCAATGGATTTGGCCGTGTCATTACCGGCCGATGCGGTCTGCTATCGACCCCGGCCGTGTCCTGTCTGATCCGCAAGCATCGCGCCTTTGGCGGCATCGTCCTGTCCGCCAGCCACAATCCGGCGGGTCCTGATCAGGACTTTGGCATCAAGTACAACATTGAGAATGGTGGCCCGGCTCCGGAAAAGCTGACCGAGGATATCCATCGACACAGTGCAGGAATCCGTCGCTACTTGAGTGTCGTTCACGCGGACATCGATCTCGAACTGAGCGGTGTCTTCCGTTTGGGAGATCTCGAGGTTGAAGTCATCGATTCGGTCGCTGATTACGCGGATCTCATGGAGACACTGTTCGACTTCGACCGGATTAAGGATTTGTTTGCCTCCGGTCGGTTTCGAATGTTGTTCGACGCCATGAGCGCGGTGACCGGCCCCTATGCCAGGGAGATTCTCGAACGTCGCCTGGGCGCGCCCAGCGGAACCGCCATACGCGCCCAACCGTTGCCGGACTTTGGTGGTGGGCATCCCGATCCGAATCTGATTCACGCCCATGAGCTGGTGGAAATGATGAACGGCAGCGCGCCGGCGGATTTTGCGGCGGCGTCCGATGGCGACGGTGATCGGAACATGATTCTGGGTCCCGGTTTTTACATCAATCCGGGCGACAGTCTTGCTGTGCTGGCGGCCAACGCGCACCGGGTACCCGGTTACGCTCAAGGCCTGGTGGGCGTTGCCAGGTCAATGCCGACAAGTGCCGCCGTCGATCGGGTGGCCGAACATCTTTCGATCCCCAGCTACGAGACACCCACGGGATGGAAGTTCTTTGGCAATCTGCTCGACGCGAACCGGATTACGCTTTGCGGTGAGGAAAGCTTCGGGACCGGATCCAACCATATACGGGAAAAGGATGGCCTCTGGGCGGTCTTGTTCTGGCTTAATCTGCTCGCTGTACGGAGAGAGCCGGCTGAGGCGATTGTCAGGCAGCACTGGGCCCAATTCGGCCGCAATTTTTTCACCCGTCATGATTACGAAAACCTGGATTCGGCACAGGCCCGGCAGATGCTGGACCGGCTGCGCCAAAGCCTGGCGACGCTGCCCGGTGAACGGGTTGCCGGCCAGACCGTTCAGTATGCCGATGATTTCAGTTACACGGATCCGGTGGACGGCAGCGTTGCGACCGGGCAGGGTCTGCGCATCGGCTTTGAGTCCGGCGACCGCATTGTCTACCGTTTGTCTGGCACCGGTACCGAGGGCGCTACCCTGCGGGTCTACATGGAACGCTTTGAGCCCGACATCCGTCAGCACGATCAGACCGCGCAGGCCGCACTGGCTCCACTCATCGCCGCCGCTGACCGACTGGCCGGCATCAGGGACAATACCGGTCGAAGCCGCCCAGACGTCATTACCTGACTCAGCGGCAGCGCCCGACCTTCAGAACGGATCGTCCTTCGCCGCAACATCGCTGTTGGCTCCATCTGTATTGAGCGCCGCCCCGGATCGGACAGGGGCGCTCACCCGCTCCTGGTCTCCGGAAAGCCCCTCATTGGGCGTTTTTTCGAGGTAGAGGCGATCGAACTCGACCTCAGCCGGGGAAGTCTCTAAAGTACGCGCCTCGCTGAGGAGCCTTGCTCCGCCGTCTAACTCATTCTGTCAGGATTAATCTGTTGATCTCCACCGCAAACATCACCATGCAGTTTGGTGCGAAGCCGCTGTTCGAGAACATTTCCGTCAAATTCGGTGATGGCCATCGCTATGGGCTGATCGGGGCCAACGGCTGCGGCAAATCGACCTTTATGAACATCCTGGACGGCAGTGTGTCACCCACCGCCGGCAACGTGTCGGTGAGCCCCAATGAGCGGGTGGCAACGCTGCGTCAGGACCAGTTTGCGTTTGAGCGCTATACGGCCATCGACACCGTGATCATGGGCCATGAACAGTTGTGGGTACTCAAACAGGAACGCGACCGTCTGTACGCCTTGCCCGAAATGTCTGAACAGGAGGGCATGAAGGTCGCTGAGTTGGAGACCCAGTTTGCCGAATTGGACGGCTACAGCGCCGAGAGCCGCGCTGGGGAAATACTGATGGGCGCGGGAATCGCTCAGGAACTCCATTACGGCCCCATGAGCGCCATCGCGCCGGGCTGGAAGCTACGGGTTCTGCTCGCGCAGGCCCTGTTTGCGGATCCGGACATCCTGTTGCTGGATGAGCCTACCAATAACCTGGATATCGGCACCATTCGTTGGCTGGAAACCATGCTCAACGATCGCAAATGCACCATGGTCATCATTTCCCATGACCGCCATTTCCTGAATGCGGTCTGCACCCATATGGCGGATATAGACTACGGGGGCTTGCGGATCTACCCCGGCAACTACGACGATTTCATGACTGCGTCGACCCAGGCGCGCGAACGCTTGCACTCGCAAAACGCTAAGAAAAGCGCGCAGATTGCCGAGTTGCAGCAGTTCGTTAGCCGCTTTTCCGCCAATGCGTCCAAGGCGAAGCAGGCCACATCCCGGGCCCGTCAAATCGAGAAAATCAAACTGGACGATATCAAGCCGTCCAGCCGGGTCAGCCCCTACATCCGATTCAAACAGGACAAGAAACTGCACCGTCAGGCGCTGACCCTGGAGGCACTGGGCCACGGCTTTGATGGAGAACCTCTGTTCCAGGGTGGGGATCTGGTCCTGGAAGCGGGCGCACGTCTGGCGGTCATTGGCGAGAACGGGGCGGGCAAGACCACGTTTCTGCGCTGCCTGCTGGGCGAGCTGCAGGCAGAATGCGGGACCGTCAAGTGGGCGGAAAATGCCACCCTGGGGTACTGCCCCCAGGACAGCAACGCCGAGTTCCAAGGCGATCTGAACCTGTTCGACTGGATGAGCCAGTGGCGCAAGCCTCGGCACGACGACCAGATCGTGCGCGCCACACTTGGGCGCCTGCTGTTCTCGTCCGAGGACTTCAACAAGCAGGTGAAGGTCTGTTCCGGCGGGGAAAAGAACCGGCTGCTGTTTGGCAAGTTGATGATGATGGAAACCAACGTGCTTGTGATGGACGAACCCACCAACCATCTGGACATCGAGGCCATTGAAGCTCTGAATCTCGCTCTGGCCTACTATGAGGGCACGCTGATCTTTGTCAGCCATGACCGGGAGTTCGTTTCGTCCCTGGCGACGCGCGTGATCGAGATCAAGGATCGCACTCTGGTGAGTTTCGACGGCACCTACGAGGAATACCTGAACAGCCAGCAATCGCCTGCCGCGCTGGCGGCCGCCTCCTGATTCTGCGGTCTTTGCAAACCGGCGGGATGTCTTAGACCTCAAGACTATCGGGAACGGAACGCTGGTAACCCGCTGAGGCTGAGCGGGTCAGATCGAAGATTGATCGAATCGTGACGCGTTGGGACCGTTTCGAAAGGTGGAAGGAAAATGCCCCGTCTTGTGGGTGCGGGGCTTTGCAATGATCTGGGTTGCTTTCTTATTGTGAGTTGCGGGGCTTGTTACTACTGCTTGTAGTACCCAACCGCGCAGATCTGATCGTTTATCATGGTCACGTACGCAACTTTTTCCACCGGATCGGTCTCACCCGGGCGCGGCCACATATAGGTCACCTCGGCTATTTCGCCCGGTTTTGCGCTGGCATAGATTTCCTCCCCAAGATTGTTCCCGGCTTTGTCCTTCAGATCCTTGAGGCTCTTGCCGACCAATGACGGATGGGCGCTGAAATTGCCGTCCGGGCCGCCACAGTAGACGTAGAGGTCATTTTCCTTGAACTCCGGGTCGCCGGCCACAAAGGCCGCCAGTGCGGCATCCTGGTCGGTTTCGACCGCGCCGGCAGCGCGCTCGAGCATGGCCTGCGCCTCATCCGGTGTGCCGTAGTCGCTGGCTACCGCTGTGCCGGCGGCGAGCAGTGAACAAAACGCAAAGCCCAACATTGAATACAATCGCTTCATGACATTCCCTCCTATTGATGGTCAAAATCTGCACGCATACGCATGCATCCCCGCAGAATGAAACGATACGATGGCCGTCTCAATCCGGGGCAATAGAATACGGCTTGCGCCTCCGACCTACAATGCGTGCTGGTGAGCGGTGGAGGTCATGGGCGGTGAGCGCCGCAATTATCTGGTCGGCAGAGTGATCTGACGCCGCTGCTGGGTTTATCGCGCTGATGCGCCCTGGGCGGCTATCGGTCGATCGAGTTTTCTTAGACTGGGCTGTCTATGGGGTGCGTGGGTGGGGGGAAGTCCGCGGAGACCGCTTCCAAATCGGTTTCATCGCCTGTTGGTGATACATCGGCAAGACCTCTGGCCGGTTCGATCTTGAAAAAGGCCGTTTTACGGTGGACCAGTTCAGTGCGCGCATTGCGCGGGTCCTGACGCGCCCAGTGCTCTATTTCCAACAGCAATGGCGCGCCGCGGGCATGGGCCTTGGCCGCAATTCCGTCTATGGAAGCAATATCGGTGGTGCGATGGTACGTGCCTTCCAGCACAACTCCGGTCACGGTCTTGACGTCCAGCAGGAACTCAACCAGCTTGCCACCGCTGATGCCCATGGAATGTTGCGTACTACTGATCTCCGCCAGATGGGCAGGGCCGAGGCTGTGCACCTGGGTTATAACGGGTGAACCGAATCGTCCGGTCTCACCCTCACGGTCGCTCCACATCTCCAGGGTCATGCCCAGCAGCCCGTTGTACGGTTGCGGCCCAGGCAATGCCGGTTGCTGGTAGCCGTTTTTGAGCTTAAGCGTCCTCCGTAGCCGATTGCCGTCCCGTATCAGATCCACCGCGACCGCCGTTCCGGGCTCGCGCCCTGCAAATATCCGGCGCAGGTGCTCTGTGTCCTTGATTGCTTGTCCATCGACCCGGTAAATCACGTCGCGTGCATTCAACACGCCGGCACCGGGTTTGGCCTTGGGCGCTGCCGTGAGGATGACCGCCGGCTGCTTATTGGGCACGTTAAAAAGGGCCGCCTCGGCCGCATTCAGGTTGCTGGCAATGTCGGAGATTCCTGCGGTTCCCCAGCCCGGTGTGCGAGCGTGGAGCCGCCCGACTGCGTTTTTCAATCGGTTTACGGGGATGGCGTAGCCGATACCTGTATGCCCGCCGCTGTTTTTTCTCGATACCAACGACACGTTCATACCGATGACCTGTCCTCGGCGATCGAACAAAGCGCCGCCAGAGTTGCCGGGGTTGATGCTGGCGTCCGTTTGCAGGTACGTGTTGGTGCCCACATGGCGGGCGGTATGGGACACGATGCCCCGGCTGATGGAATCCGGGTTGTTTCCCAGTGGATTACCCACCGCGTAGGCTTCCATCCCGACTCTGATGCGGTCTGAGTCGGCCAGAGTGGCTACGCGGATACCTTCGCAACGCTCGAGTCGAAGCACCGCGATGTCCGGGTGCGGCGTCGTATATACGACCTGGGCGGGAACACCTGTTCCCACCTCCGCGCCTCTGCGGGTGACCCGGATCAACGCCGCGTCTTTGATCACATGGTGGTTGGTCCACACCTCGCACGGGGTCGAGGAAACCAGGAATCCGGAGCCGAAAGCCGGCTCCCAAACGGAGTCGCCGTAGCGATCGGTTTTGACATGGGAGATTGTCTTGATCGAGACGGATGAATCCAGCATTTGCTCTGTACTGAGCGGATGCGGGCGACCCAGCGTGTAGCCGGCTAGGGCCGAAGCACCCAGCAGCCCAGCTACGGTCACGAGGGTCGCGATTGTTTTTGGGTAAGCACCCATGTGCGTACTTTTCTCCGGTGTCTGGTCGCGCCACGACATTGGGGAGCGCCTTTTTGAGCCGTTCTACCGTTCCTGGACTTCGAACGAATCGAAGGACAATGGAGCAGGCGGTGCGGTACGACTCAGGAAACTGATTAACCCTCTTTAGCAACTGCTGTGCCGCCATTTGCTGGCAACCTCACGAAGTGCGGCCGGTTTGGTGTGAAAAACCTCTCCGCGCTGCGGCAGACGCAGACGATCGGACTATTGGGCCGGCACTGCCGTTCTCGCCACCGTAGTAGCCGGTTGGGAGAGCGCCCCGTTCCTGTGACAAGCGCCCCCGATCTGTGTCGCCAGACGGTGCGTGGATCGGGCAGCGGGGCGGGCGAGTTGTTACACTCCGATCTCGGGTCAGGTGGTTGAAGAGACAGAGGAAGTCTGCGCGGTCCGTTTGGCTGGATATTGGCCACACAAGACGTCGAGCAGAGGATGTTGCTCGTATTCGGGACGACCTGTCGAAGATGTCACGGCGTCAGTGTTGGCACCTGGCATTCAGCAAATGAACAAGGGTTCCAGCCATGACAAGTGCGATTCGCGCCGCCGATTTTCCCTTCTTTCCAAGCGTTTTCCTGATCGGAGCCCCACGCTGCGGCACGACGTCGCTCAGCAAACTACTGGGTCGCCACCCTGAGATCTGCTTTTCGCGACCAAAGGAACTCAACTACTTCGGCCAGGTATCGACGGACGGGCTGGCAAACATTCAGCACGACTACCTGGACCGCTATTTTCAGCATTACGATCCGGAACGCCACCGAGTGGCCGCCGAAGGTTCCGTGACGTATCTGTACGATCCCGAGGCGCTGAAGCAGATCAAGGCGATCCAGCCTGATGCCCGATTCCTGGTCGCGGTTCGCAATCCCATCGATATGCTCAGATCGTTTCATTTTCGAATGCTGTATCTGTTGGAGGAGGACGAAACGAACTTCGAAACCGCTTGGGCGTTGCAAGAGGTTAGAGCGCAAGGCCAGAGGATTCCGAAACGTTGCAGCGATCCGCGGCGCCTGTGCTATCGGGAAGTCGCCAGCCTCGGTGCACAGGTGGAGCGGTTGGTGCAGACTGTGGGACGGGATCGATGCCACATCGTCGTCAACGATGACGTGCGTTCAGACCCGGTGGTGACCTGCCAGGACATGCTCCGGTTCTGCGGTGTGAACGATGACTTGCAAGCACTCGCTGAGATCGACGCCACCAATCCTTTCCCACACCGCCATAAGAGCCGGACCTACCGCTGGCGATGGCTGCAACAGATCCTTTATAAACCGCCGGCGATCGCGCTTCGATCCGCGGCCCGATCCGAGGTTCGCCGCGGAGTCCGCCCTCTAAGCCTGAAGCGCCTGCACAAGAAGCTTTCAAGACTCAATCTGGTAAAGGGGGAAGCACCGCGGTTTTCGCCAGAGTTCAAACAACGGCTGGTGGAAGAATTTGATCAGGACATAGCTGTATTGGAGGGTATTCTGGACCGGGACCTGAACGCCTGGAGACAGATTTCCTCCAACACGGCCAAGCCCGTCGATCCGGCACAGCGGGATCATTCCTTAGGCGCCACGCGATAATCCGATTGAGGCACCAGTCACACCATGCGCTGAGCGAACGCGTTTTTGCCACAGGCCCTGCGCGTACCACGCTGTTGGTCGGCGTGGCCGGAATACGATCGGGTAGCGAGCCTCTGGTCTATTCGTGAACGTGCATCTTCGAGACTCAAATGCACAGCTTCATCGTTGCAAATCTTGGTCATAGAACAACCATCGCCCGCGATCTGAACAGTTCACCCTCCAATCTGCTGCATCCAGAACGAATCAGAGGCTCCCTGGATGGCCCATTGGAGCATTGAACACGCGGCGGCAGGTCGTGTAATTTTACGTTCCTGGGCCACGCCCTCGACAACCGATCACGTTAGCTGGTCTAGGAAACAGCTTGATCACGTCAAAACTGAAAGCATTTTTGCTCCGAACCTGCGATGGGAGGGAGACCATGCCCATGTTCAGATTACCTATCCCGGTTATGGCATTTGTGACCGCCGGGCTGGTCGCCTGCGCCGCATCGACGCCGGACGACCTTGGCTCTTCGGATGCGACAGCTTCGGCTGGCGATGGGCTCATCGCAGGGACCGACGTCGATGCCACCGGGGATGTCCCATGTTCGACTGGAGGCGGACTGCCGGATGAGACCTGTCCGTTTAGCGTGCGGCGCGAAGGGAACGGGACCGGTATCGTAGTCATAACCAAACCCGACGGTCGCACGCGGTCCATCTTTTTCGAGCGGGGAACTGCCATCGGCTACGATGTGAATGAGGCGGATCCCGGCGCTTTCAGCGCCGCCCAGCAGGATGATTTCACCCTGGTTTGGATTGGCGCCGAAAGCTATCGCATCCCCGACGCTGTGGTCACCGGTGATTGAGGCGTTGGCGTCGGCATCGCGACCGGCTCTTAAAGGGGGGCGCCTGTCTCACGGTGGCAGCCGCTAAGGTTACGGGGCCGATCACGTCAGAACAGGTCGCTACGATTCTCAACGCTGCCGTGCAGCAGATCGCAACCGATGAGCTGACCGAACAGCCGATGCCAACAGGGGGCGATGCGGAATCTCAGAGGGTTGTCGCCGAGCTGAAGACCGTCGTCGAGAATGCCAAATGCCCCGAGCCTTTGCACCTGACATTGGCTTGGCGTTGGTGACCATCAGACCATCCCCGGTGCCTGTGACACTAGTTGCCCGTTTCGCCCGCTGGCGCAGGTTCGAGCTCCTTCAGTGACAAACGGGCAAACCCGGCGCCTACACCGTCGTAGTAGTTGTGGATCACGTCGGCGCCCGCCTTGCGCAAAGGTTCCGTCTCTTCGGGATAGAGCACAGTTGCACTGATTTGGCCGTGGTAGTTGGCTGCCCGCAGTTGCTGCGCCCCCATCAGTTTTGCGTTTTGATCAGGAAGGGCGAACAGCACGGCGTCAACGCCGCTCAGGTTGAGGTTTGACCAGAATCCTGGGTCCTCCGCATCGGCGTATAGAACTCGGCGGCCCTCCTTCTGATGTCGTTCCACTTTTCCCGGGTCGGAGTCCAGGCCCACCACGCGGAGCCCCGCCCCGGTTAATTCGTCGTAGGCGCCGGTGCCGACCCGTCCCATGCCCATGATCACCATGTGGGAGTTGCCCAGCTCAATGGGTTCGTCGTCCGGGTGTCGCTTTGCGGATTCGAATCGCTGCAGAAAGCGTTCGCCTCGCACGTAGATTGGATGGGCGTAGCGGCTCAATGGAGCGGACAGGGTGAAGGACAGCGCCACCGTCACCGCCAATAGAACCAACCAATCTTGGCCTATCCAGCCGTTCTTGACGCCGAGGGCGGCGACGATCAGACCGAATTCGCTGTAGGACGCCAGCGCCACACTGGCCAGGAACGAGCTCCGGGCGCGCAGTCGAAACAGCAGCAGCAAGAAAAAGAACAGCATGGCCTTGAGCGGCAGGAGCAGGTTTAGCCAGGTCGCTTGTTCCAGCATGGACAGGGTGGGATGACCGGACAGGCCGATCTGCAGGAAAAAGCCCACAAGCAGGATTTCTTTCAGACCCCAGAGTGAATTGGCCAGTTCCGCGGCACGCTTGTGGTCAGCCAGGATCACGCCCAGCATCAGGGCGCCCAGCTCTGAACTCAGTCCGAACTGTGAGAAGCTGCTGCCGCCAATGACCAGCGCCAGCATGAGTCCGTACAGCACAGTCAGTTCTCCGTGGCCCGATAGGTCCAGCAGCCAGTGGAGCAGGGGGCGCAGCAGGAAAAAACCCAGCACCAGGAAGGCCCAGGGCGAAGGTGCAGATCCCCCTGCCAGGCTGAGAATGGCGACCGCCACCAGATCCTGTGTGACCAGGATGCCAATGGCCACGCGGCCGTGAAAAGCGCGCAGCTCGCCCTTGCTCTCGAGCATCTTGGCAGCCACCACGGTGCTGGAGAACGACAGGGCTGCGGCGACCAGCAGAGCCGCCTGGAATGACAGTTCTGTGACGGTTATCAACAACACCAGCAGCAGTGCTACCGTGATGCCCATGTGGAGTAATGCGCCTGCCAACACCTCGAGGCGCAGCAGACTCTTCATGCGCAGCTTGAGGCCAACGCTGAACAGCAGCAGCAAAACCCCAGCGTGGGCCACTTCCTCCAGAATCAGATTCGAGTCATAGCCGTTGGCACTGAGGACAAATCCCGCGGCAAGATAACCGACCAAAGGGGGCAGGCCGATGAGCCGTGTCAACAGGCCCATGCCGAATGCAAAGGTCAACCAGACGGTGGCGGTGAGCATGGCGCGTAAGACTCCCTCTCAAGTCGCTCCCGGCAACAGTCTACCGCTTTGTTCATTTCGAATTCCTTACCGATCAGGCGCATCGTGTCACACTGCGGCACGGCCTGACACGCCGTTCACCTTGCCCATCCGGCCAATCGACGGTGCATGGCAGGCTTGACGACGATGTGGTACGGAACCAAGCCGCCCGGGAGCTGATACACATGTTCCCGACCGATTCCCAACCCGACGAGCTCGTTCTCCTTGTTCACTGCACATGTCCTGTAGGAATTACAAGATAGCGTTAAGATGAACGCCATAGGGCCAAGCGGCACCGGCGCAACGTCTTTCGCTACGCCCGTGCCAAACCGTGCCGGCGTATGCGCCATAGACTCGTCATGCTGAGGGCATCAATGCGCAGTGTTTTGTGGCTGGTCTTTTTTACTGCCATCCTTGCCGCATGGTCAGTGATGTATTCAATGAGCATCGGCATGGGTCTGGATCTTATTGGTCGCCCAGGGCCGATGGCAGAGGTCATGCGCAACATGGACCCAACCATGGATATGCACATGCCCATGGCCGAATTCGGTCCTTTGTTCTGGATGTGGGCGATCATGATGGCGGCAATGATGCTGCCGACAATGGTGCCGACGCTGAGCAGCTATGAGGATCTGATCCGCAGCGCCAATGGCTCGCAAGCTGGATGGCTGGGTGTGTTGCTGGGATACGGCATGGTGTGGCTCGCCTTTGCTGCTGTGATCACCACCCTGCAGCTCGTGTTGTTGCGCACCGGTGTGATTGACATGCTTGGGATCGCACGCACGACACTGGTTTCCGGTTGTTTGCTGATCGCAGTTGGGGCGTTTCAGTTCACCCACACCAAAGAGACCTGCCAAGGCGCTTGCCAAAGCCCGATAAGCTACTTTCTAAGCCGTTGGAAAACGGGCTTCGTCGGTGGAGTTCGAATGGGCCTCGGCCTCGGGGCTTTCTGTGTCGGATGCTGCTGGGGTTTCATGGCGCTGGGGTTTGTCGGCGGTGTCATGAGCCTTTTGTGGATGGGGCTCGCAACGATTTTCATGGTGCTCGAAAAGCTGCCGCAGATCGGCCATCGGGTAACCAGACCACTGGGCGTTACGCTTGTTCTCGGGGGGATCGGTCTCCTCGCATCCGCCCACATTTATGAGGGATAGAGAGATGTCAGCATACCAACGCCCGCAGGTCACACAGACCAACTGGAACATCAAAGGCGAGCTGTTCCTGAACTGCTCCTGCGATGTGTTTTGCCCCTGTGTTGTTTCGCTTGGGGCACATCCCCCGACCGAGGGACACTGCCATGCCTGGATGGGCATTGCGATCGACGAGGGCCGTTATGAAGACGAGAGCCTGTCCGGCCTGAACGTGGGTCTGCTGGTGGATATCCCGGGGCGTATGGGCGAGGGCAATTGGAAAGTAGCGGCCTACATTGATGAAAATGCGTCGGATGTCGCCTTTGAAGGATTGCTGCAGATCTTCAGCGGTCAGGCCGGTGGCACGACGAGTCTGTTCACCATGCTTGTCAGCGAAATCATTGGGGCGGAACGAACATCAGTCATGATCGAACGTGACGGTAATCGTCGCGTCATCAAGATTGGCCGCCAGATCCAGGGTGAGATTGAAATGCTGCAAGGCGCCAATGACGATCATCCGGTCATGGTCACAAATTCAAAATACTGGATGGGCCC
The DNA here is from genome assembly GCA_963783675.1 of uncultured Gammaproteobacteria bacterium. Classification (GTDB taxonomy): domain Bacteria; phylum Pseudomonadota; class Gammaproteobacteria; order Competibacterales; family JAHEDQ01; genus JAHEDQ01. Next base: position 4,165 of record CAWAOU010000018.1, on the reverse strand, counting down.
CGACATCATCGCAGCCGTGGGCATCAGATCCCGGGTCCGGGACTATGGCCGCGTTTGGGATTTTGGCGGTAAATCCGCCGAAATCTGCCCTATCGATTGGTCTGGGGCCAGGTAAAAGAGCCTCTGACGCCGGCGGCCAAACATCGAAAAAACCCACCTGCAACAGCGTGGCGCTCGGGGAGCGTTCATGTTGCATTGCCGGAATTTCTCAGTTGATGAGGGAGTGATTTCCTATCGAAACGGCTGCGGTTTCACCGTTAACGTATTGCTGTGCAGAAGTAGACCGCTCGGAATGGGTGCTGCGCGGTCGCTCATGGAGCCGTTGATTTACTCTGGATGAAGCGGTAGGCAGGCAAAATGCGCAGTCGTAGGCCGCGGATAGGGATGATTGGTGTTCTATCGCCAAGATTCGCGACAATCATGCTGTGCATTTGAGACCCAAAACGCGCGTTCACGAATGGATCAGTGGCTCCCTATACAAGGAGAGCTGCAAATGAGCCTGACAGGTTACGTGGTGCTGGGCGTGCCGATTATTTTGGCGGTCTATGGCGTTCTGATATACAACCGCCTGATCGAACTCAAACACAATGTGGGCAAATCGTGGTCGAACATTGATGTTTTGCTTAAGCAGCGCCATGACGAGCTCCCGAAACTGGTCGAGACCTGCAAGCAATACATGAAATTCGAGCAGGAAACACTGGATGCGGTCATGCGCGCCCGGTCGGCGGTTGCCACAGCACAACATGCCGGCGACGTCGATGCGCTTGGAAAGGCCGAGACCATGATGCGTTCCGGGCTTGGGAATCTGTTCGCGGTTGCCGAAGCGTATCCGGAGCTGCGCAGTAACGAGACCTTCCAGCATCTTCAGGGGCGCGTGAGCGGTTTGGAGAACGCGATCGCCGACCGCCGTGAGTTCTACAATGCCAGCGTCAACCTCAACAACATCCGCATCCAACAGTTTCCCGACGTGCTGGTGGCCAACATGTTTGGGTTTCGTGGCAAACGATTTCTCAAATTTCAGGAAAGTGAGATGCAGGATGTCAATCTGACCAAACTGTTTGGCACGTGAATATTTCTGCCGATTCGGCAGGCTATTTCGCCTTCGCCGCGCTTTGCGGCTTTTGCATCTGTGTCTACTTCGCCTGGCGGGATTTCCGCTACGCCCGCGCCCTCTCCGATACACCCACCGCCAAGACCCGCTCGGCACCGCAAGGGTACGTCGAACTTGTGGGCTATGCCCAGCCGGGGCCTCAGGGGCTGACCGTCGCGCCACTCTCCGGGGTATCCTGCGTCTGGTACCGCTACGGGGTTGAGAAAAAAGGCAGCAAGGGCAAGTGGGCGACGCTCCATAGGGGCGTCAGCGACCACCCCTTCCTGATACTGGACAATACCGGGGAATGCCTGATCTATCCGAAGGGCGCCAAGGTGGTGAAAACCCGTCGGACGAGCTGGCGGGGGGACGAACCCATGTATCAGAATCAGCCTGCGGGGGGGATTCTGGGGTCAGCCCAGGCCGTTGGACAGTTTATTAACAGTATCAGCATTGGGTCGCAACGCTACCGCTATACCGAGTATCGGATCATGCCTGGGGATCCACTCCATGCCCTCGGACACTTTCGCACCGTTGGCGGAGCCGCGGAACTGCCCGACCAACGCCGTGAACTCGCAGAGCTCCTGGAAGGCTGGAAGCGCGACGAGAAGCGTATGGCGCTGTTCGACCGGAATGGGGATGGCAATCTTGACGTTGATGAATGGGGTGCGGCCGTGGCCGTGGCCGAGCGCCAATTGTCCCGTGACATACTGAGCCGGCCTGATGGCCCGACAATCCATACCCTTTCGAACCCGACGAACCACGATCGGCCATTTCTCCTTTCTACCGCATCTGAGTCAAGTCTGGTGCGCGGGTACCAGATACGCGCCGCTGCCGCCACTGCGGGATTGGCGATCAGCGGCGGGTGCCTGGTGCTGCTGTTCACCTAAGATCTAACTGCTAGCGGATGTAGACTGTAGTTGGAGCAAGGGGATCATTGGTTGGGAGTTGGCCGCGACGCTTGTTGACGGCCTCAGACAGCCATTCGGTCTGGCCTATGACAATGGCGATCTCTTAGCGCGGGGCAGTACTCCTGGACAAGCTGAAAAGCGAGGGTGCGTTTCGGGCGGTGGCGCTCTTAGCGAGGCGCACCGACACGGGAGCTGGCCGCCCTGCCAGCCGACAGCTTCGACATGATCGCGTCTCTGCGACGCTGCCGTCGCTGAGTCTATCAAATGACCTCGAAGGTCGCGCACCGGATTTACAGATCGCTATCGAACGAGACCCGGTGCCAGAGAACGTCGTCAGCAAAGCTCTTGATATACTCAATCGCCGCCCGCACCTTCGAATCGTGCGGGTGCCGGCTGCGATTCTGGTACGCATTCATGCTTGTACGAAGTGTACAGATGTCAGCAGGTTACCTGTAAAGTAACGCAACTGATCGATCACACTTGTGCAGCCTGTTCATTGGCCAGGTAGAAAACCACCGTATGCAATACAAGGACTACTACGAAGTGATGGGTGTCCCCCGGGACGCGAGTCAGGATGAGATAAAGCGCGCCTATCGCAAGCTGGCGCGCAAGTTTCACCCCGACGTGAGCAAGGAGCCGGATGCCGAGCAGCGGTTCAAGGAGGTCGGGGAGGCGAACGAGGTACTGAAGGACCCGGAGAAGCGCGCGGCCTATGACCAGCTCGGTGCCCAATGGCAGGCGGGGCAGGATTTTCGTCCGCCGCCCGATTGGGATGCGGGTTTCGAGTTTCGGGGCGGGGGCTACACGGCCGGCGGTGCGGACGGACACAGTGATTTCTTCGAAGAGTTGTTTGGACGCGGCTTCGCAGGTGCTGGGCCGACACCCGGCGCTCGGCATGGTTTCCGCCTGCGTGGGGAGGATCATCATGCCAAGGTGCTGATCGATCTGGAGGACAGTTTCAGCGGTGGTACCCGGTCCATTTCCTTGCGGATGCCAGAGTTGACCCCGGACGGACATTTGGCCACCCGTGACCGTACGCTGAACGTAAAGATTCCCAATGGTATTCGAGCGGGACAACAGATTCGTCTGGCAGGGCAGGGTGGGCCCGGCGTTGGCGGCGGCGAGTCGGGTGATCTGTACCTTGAGGTGGAATTTCGCGACCACGCCCTGTACCGCATCGACGGCAGTGATCTCTATCTGGATTTGCCGGTCACACCCTGGGAGGCAGTCTTGGGCGCGAGTGTCAAAGTGCCGACCCCCGCCGGGTTGGTGGACCTCAAGATTCCGCCCAATTCAAACCAGGGACGAACGCTGCGTCTCAAGGGCCGTGGACTGCCGGGCAAAGCCGCGGGCGATTTGTATGTGGTGCTGCAATTGAGTCTGCCCCCGGCTGATAGTGAGGCGGCCAAGGCGCTATATCGGCAAATGGCGGAGCAGCTTGACTTCAATCCGCGCGCGACACTGGGGGGCTCCTGAGCATGGTAGACAAGGTGCAGTCGGTGTTTGTCGCCGAACTGATCGACGAGCAGACAACGTTCACTCTGGCCGACCTGTGCCGTGCCTGTGCGGTCGAGGCCGAGTTGATCGAGTCTCTGGTGGAACAGGGTATTCTTGAGCCCAGCGGGCGGCGGGGGCGACACTGGGAGTTTCCCTCGAGCAGCCTGCGACGGACGCGGGTCACCCTTCACTTGCAGCGTGATCTTGGGGTCAACCTGGCAGGCGCAGCATTGGCCTTGGATCTGCTTGAGCGGATTCAGAAACTTGATCAGGACCTTCGTGCTCTCCGCAGTGGAACGGACGTGCGCCATAAGGCCGAACCTGAATCAAGCTGAGCAGCTAAGGAGCCTCTGATCGATTCGTGAACGTGCGTCTTGGGTCTCAAATACACAGCTTCATCGTTGCAAATCTTGGCAATAGAACAACTATCACCTGCGATTTGCGCCTTGAATCTGTGCATTTTAGCCTCCAATCTGCTTCGTCCAGAATAAATCAGAGGCTCCTTAGCCGTCGGGGATACACATGCTGAAGATGCAGACCCTTGAAATTGCAAAAATCCGGGTGCCGGTCAAACGCATGAAAACCCTGGATTCGGACAAGGTGGATGAGATTGCCGTGAGCATGCTCGACGATGGGCAGACCACCCCGATACAGCAATACATTGGTA